>NZ_CALSAN010000013.1:0-129561 GCF_943372915.1 Ferrovibrio terrae
GGCCAGCCGGCCAAGCGCCAGGCCGTCACCAACCCGGAAAACACGCTGTTTGCCGTCAAGCGCCTGATCGGCCGCCAGTTCAATGACGATGCGACCCGTCGCTTCAGCGAGATGGTGCCGTACAAGGTCGTCAAGGGCGACAACGGCGACGCCTGGGTCGGCGTGCAGGACGAGAAATACAGCCCCAGTCAGGTTTCGGCCTTCATCCTGCAGAAGATGAAGGAAACCGCCGAGAGCTTCCTGGGTGAAAAGGTCACGCAGGCGGTCATCACCGTGCCGGCCTACTTCAACGACGCCCAGCGCCAGGCGACCAAGGATGCCGGCCGCATCGCCGGCCTTGAAGTGCTGCGCATCATCAACGAGCCGACCGCGGCAGCCCTGGCCTATGGCCTGGACAAGACCAGCGACGGCAAGAAGATCGCGGTCTATGACTTGGGCGGCGGCACCTTCGACGTGTCGATCCTCGAGATCGGCGACGGCGTCTTCGAAGTGCGCTCCACCAACGGCGACACCTTCCTCGGCGGTGAAGACTTCGACCTTCGCCTGGTCGATTACTTCGCCACCGAATTCAAGAAGGAACAGGGCATCGACCTGCGCAGCGACCGTCTCGCCCTGCAGCGCCTGAAGGAAGCCGCTGAAAAGGCCAAGATCGAGCTGTCGTCATCGACGCAGACCGAAGTGAACCTGCCCTTCATCACTGCCGATGCCTCGGGTCCGAAGCATCTGGTGATGAAGCTGACCCGCGCCAAGCTCGAAGCCCTGGTCGACGACCTGATCCAGCGCACCATCGAGCCCTGCAAGAAGGCGCTCAAGGACGCGGACCTGTCGGCCGGCGATATCGACGAAGTCGTGCTGGTCGGCGGCATGAGCCGCATGCCGAAGGTGATCGAGGTCGTCAAGCAGCTGTTCGGCCGCGAGCCGCACAAGGGCGTCAACCCGGATGAAGTGGTTGCCATCGGCGCCGCCATCCAGGCCGGCGTGCTGCAGGGCGACGTCAAGGACGTTCTGCTGCTCGACGTCACCCCGCTGTCGCTGGGCATCGAGACGCTGGGTGGCGTGTTCACCAAGCTGATCGAGCGCAACACCACGATCCCGACCAAGAAGAGCCAGGTCTTCTCCACCGCCGAGGACAACCAGGGCGCGGTGACGATCCGGGTCTTCCAGGGCGAACGCGAGATGGCGGCCGACAACAAGCTGCTGGGCCAGTTCGACCTGGTCGGCATCCCGTCGGCGCCGCGCGGCGTGCCGCAGATCGAGGTGACCTTCGACATCGACGCCAACGGCATCGTGCATGTCTCGGCCAAGGACAAGGGCACCGGCAAGGAACAGCAGATCCGCATCCAGGCTTCGGGCGGTCTCTCGGAAGACGACATCAAGAAGATGGTGCGCGACGCCGAGGAACATGCCGCCGAAGACAAGAAGCGGCGTGATGCGGTGGAAGCCAAGAACCAGGCCGAAGCCCTGATCCATGCCACCGAGAAGACCATCGCCGATCTCGGCGACAAGGCTCCGGCCACGGAAAAGGGTGAAGCCGAGGCGGCGATTGCCGAGCTGCGCAAGGCCATCGAGGCCAATGACGCCGAGGCCATCAAGGCCAAGGCGACCACGCTCAGCCAGGTTGCCATGAAGCTGGGCGAGGCCCTGTACAAGACCCAGGGCGCCGAGGATGGCGCTGCGGCCGGCGATGCCGGCGCAGAGCAGCCGGGCGCCGAGAAAGCGAAGAAGGACGACGGGATCGTCGATGCCGACTTCGAAGAAGTCAAAGACGACAAGAAAAAGAAGTAAGCCTTAACGGGCATGCCGGGCGCCGCCAGACACTGACGGCGCCCGGTTCCGCTTCGGGGACTTTAAAGCTGGCGGGCGGGATAGTCGCAGTATGGCGAACAAGCGCGATTACTATGAAATTCTGGGCGTGGCCCGGACGGCGAATGCGGAAGAGCTGAAAAAGGCCTTCCGCAAGCAGGCCATGCAGCATCACCCGGACCGCAACCCGGGCGACAAGGACGCCGAGCAGAAATTCAAGGAATGTAACGAGGCCTACGACATCCTGCGCGACGACCAGAAGCGCGCGGCCTACGACCAGTATGGCCATGCCGCCTTCGAGGGTGGTCGCGGTCCCGGCGGCCCGGGCGGCGCCGGTTTCGACTTCACCTCCTTCTCCGACATTTTCGACGACCTGTTCGGCGAATTCATGGGCGGCAGCCGCGGCGGCCCCGGCGGCGGACGCGGCGGCAATCGCGGTTCCGACCTGCGCTACAATCTCGAGATCACCCTGGAAGACTGCTATCGCGGCAAGGCGGCCAAGATCCGCGTGCCCACCTCGATCGCCTGCGAGGCCTGCGACGGCTCCGGCGCCGAGGCCGGCGCCCAGCCGACCGCCTGCCCGACCTGCAAGGGCAACGGCAAGGTGCGTGCCCAGCAGGGTTTCTTCACCATTGAACGCACCTGCCCCACCTGCGGCGGCGGCGGCCGGGTGATCGAGAAACCCTGCAAGGTCTGCGGTGGTGCCGGTCGCACCCACAAGGAAAAGACCCTGAGCGTGGATATCCCCCCCGGCGTGGACGAGGGCAACCGCATCCGTCTCGCCGGCGAAGGCGAAGCCGGCCTGCGGGGTGGCGCGTCGGGCGATCTTTACGTGTTCCTGAGCGTGCAGCCGCACCGGCTGTTCCGACGCGAAGGCCAGCACCTGCATTGCCGCGTGCCGGTCTCGATGACCAAGGCGGCTTTGGGCGGCGCCGTGGAAGTGCCGACGCTGGATGGCGGCCAGGCCCGCATCACCATCCCGGAAGGCACCCAGACCGGCAAGCAGTTCCGCCTGCGTGGCAAGGGCATGCCCTCGCTGCAGCAGTCGGGCTTCGGCGCCGGCAATGGCGACCTCTATATCCAGGTGATGGTTGAGACGCCGGTGAAGCTGAGCAAACGCCAGCGCGAGCTGCTGGAGGAATTCTCCCAGCTGGATGGCGAGGAAAGCAGCCCGGAAAGCACCGGCTTCTTCGACAAGGTGAAGGAGATGCTCGGCGGCAAGTCCGAGTAGCTTCACCGCCTCCCTTTCCCTCTGCTAGACTAGACCTCTGTTTTGTCAGGTCTTCGTGGGGAAAGTCATGTCTGCAGTCCGCATCGGCATCGTCGGCATCGCCGGCCGCATGGGCCAGGCCATCACGCGCGAGATTGCCGCCACGAAAGGCGCCGCCGTGCTGGCCGGCGGCATCGAGCAGCCGGGCAATCCCGCACTGGGCCAGGATCCCGGCCTGCTGGCCGGCGTCGGCGCCACCGGCGTGACCATCACCGAGGATACCGCCGCCCTGTTCGGCACTGTCGATGTGGTGATCGACTTCTCGCCGCCGGCGGCTGTCGGCAAGCATGCGGCACTCGCTGCCCAGGGCAAGACCGCCTATGTGGTCGGCACCACCGGGCTGGAGCCGGCGCAGTTCGAGGCGCTGCAGAAGGCCTCGCATCACTGCACACTCGTGCAGAGCTACAACATGAGTCTCGGCGTCAACATCCTCGCCGGTCTGACCCGTCAGGTCGCCGCCATGCTGGGCGAAGACTGGGATATCGAGATCGTGGAAATGCATCACCGCATGAAGGTGGACGCCCCCTCGGGCACCGCGATCCTGCTGGGTGAGATGGCAGCACTCGGCCGCGGCCAGCCGCTGGACAAGATTTCCGACCGCGGCCGCGACGGCATCACCGGCGCGCGCAAGCCCGGCGATATCGGCTTTGCTGCCCTGCGCGGTGGCAATGTCGCCGGCGAGCATACCGTGATCTTTGCCGCCGATAACGAACGGATCGAACTGACCCACAAGGCCACCGATCGCAGCATCTTTGCGCGCGGTGCCGTGCGCGCGGCAATCTGGACCAAGGGCAAGGCACCGGGCCTCTATCGCATGGCCGATGTGCTCGGCCTTAACGGCTAGGCATCCGCGAGCGGGCGCAGGCCGGCACCGGGCGGCTGGCGCCAGCGCACCAGTGCTTCCTGCAGTCCCTCGGCCAGCCGGCGACGCTCACCGGGGCTGAGGAAGGCGCCAAGCGTCAGCGCGCGGCCGTGGCTCCACAGGTGCAGCGGCGCGCTTTCATCCTCGGCGTCACAATCCACCCTTAGCCAGTAGGGCTGCAGCCGCCAGACCTTTTCCCGGCCCTGGATGTCGACCCGCCGCACCACCAGGGCATCGGCATCAAGGCGGATGAATTCGCGCGCCCGCTGCTGGCGGTAGCTGTATTTGAAGGCGACATAGACCAGCAGCACATCCAGCCCGCAGAAGGCAAAAACCGGCCAGGCGCCGACCAGCCAGAAGGCCATGCCGGCGCCGAGATTGAGCAGGGCGACAAAGGCGATCAGGATGGCGAAGCCGCGCGGCCCCAGCGAGCGATGGGGCTTCAGCTCGATATCGAAAAAGGCTGGGCTGCCATGGTCCGGCGGGTGGTTCATGGCCCAAGGCTAGACCCGGCCGATGCCGGCGCCAAGTAAAACTCCCGTATATCCAGTGACCCCGCCGAAGCGGTTGATTATAGTGGGCAATCCGCAGTTTTAACCGGTTTCAGCCGATGACCAGCCTCGCTCCCCCGGCCGCAGATGTGCCGATCACACTTGCCGATGTCCGCGCCGCCGCCGCCCGGATCAAGGGCGCCGTGGCCGAGACACCCTGCCTGCATTCGCGCACGCTGTCCGATCTCACCGGCGCGCAGGTCTGGCTGAAATTCGAGAACCACCAGTTCACCGCCAGCTTCAAGGAACGCGGCGCCCTCAACAAGCTGCTGCAACTGACTGATGCCGAGCGCAAACGCGGCGTGATCGCCATGTCGGCCGGCAACCATGCCCAGGGCGTGGCCTATCACGCCGGCCGGCTCGGTATTCCCGCCACCATCGTGATGCCCACCATCACGCCCTATGTGAAGGTGCGCCATGTGAAGGCCTTCGGCGCCAATGTGGTGATCGAGGGCGATACGCTGGTGGAATCTGCAGCCCGTGCGCGACAGCTGGCGGCGGAGCAGAACCTCGTCTTTGTCCATCCTTACGACGATCCCGCCATCATGGCCGGCCAGGGCACGGCGGTGCTCGAAATGCTGGAGCAGGCGCCGGCGATCCAGGATCTGATCGTGCCGGTCGGCGGCGGCGGGCTGATCGCCGGCATGGCGGTGGCCGCCAAGGCGCTGAAGCCAGAGCTGCGCATCTTCGGCGTGGAGAGCGAGCTTTACACCGCGATGTATCAGGAGATGCATGGCCTGCCGGTGCAGGTCGGCGGCATCTCGATTGCCGAAGGCATTTCCGTGCGCGATATCGGCCGCGCGCCGATGGACGTGGTGCGGCGCTATGTGGATGACGTGCTGATCGCCCGCGAGGCCGATATCGAACGCGCCATCGTCGCACTGGTGGAAATCGAGAAGACCGTCACCGAGGGCGCTGGCGCCGCTGGCCTCGCCGCGCTGATCGCCGACCCGGCCCGGTTCAAGGGCCGCCAGGTCGGCATCGTGCTGTCGGGCGGCAATATCGACACCCGCCTGCTCGCCTCCGTGCTGATGCGCGGCCTGGTGCGCGACGGCCGGCTGGCGCGGGTGATCGTGATGACCGATGACGCACCGGGCCGGCTGGCCAAGGCGGCCGGCGTGATCGGCAATGCCGGCGTCAATATCGTGGAGGTGGCGCACCAGCGCCTGTTCACGCTGGCCTCGGCCAAGTCGACCGAGATCGAATTCGTGGTGGAAGCGCGCGACCGCGCCCATCTGAAGGAGCTGCTGGTTGCGCTCGCCGCCGCCGGCCTGCCGGCCAAGGTGGAAGAGCCGGATTAACCAGCAAAACCTGCCGCTACGGCAGGTTTGCCCGCCCACCTGAAAGCCGGCTATCCTTCCCCGAAATAAAGGGAGGACATCATGGCCCGCGTTGCCAACAAAGTCGCGCTGATCACTGGCGGAGCTTCAGGGCTCGGCAAGGCCACTGCCGAGCTGCTGGCCGCCGAAGGCGCCAAGGTCGCCGTCGCCGACCGCAATCTGGATGGCGCCCGCGAAGTGGCCGACAAGATCGGCAAGAATGCCATCGCCGTCGATCTCGATGTCACCAACGAACAGCAGTGGATCGCGGCTCTGGATGTGGTCGAGGCCGCCTTCGGCAAGCTGAACGTGATGGTGCATTCCGCTGGCGTCGGCGTGCTGAAGAACATTGAGGATATCAGCGTCGAGGAATGGCATTTCGTGCACAATGTGAACCTGCACGGGCCGTTCTTAGGCATCAAGCACGGCCTGTCGCGCATGAAGAAGCATGCGCCCGGCTCGATCATCATCATCTCATCCGTTTCCGGGATTATCGCCGGCCACAACATGTCGGCCTACAACACCTCGAAAGCCGGTGCGCGCATGCTGGCCAAGACCACGGCGCTGCATTGCGCCAAGCGCAAATACGACATCCGCTGCAACTCGGTGCATCCCACCTTCATCGACACGCCGATGGTGCAGGCCATGCTCTATGCCGGCGGCGATCCGGCCGACCGCCGCGCCAAGCTGGAGGCGCAGGTGCCGCTCGGCCGCCTGGGTGAGCCGATCGACGTGGCGAACTGCATCCTCTATCTCGCCTCTGATGAATCGAAATTCGTCACCGGCACCGAATTCGTGCTGGATGGCGGGATTACGGCACAGTAAAAATACGGCATGGAGCATCCAGCTGATCTGCGTGCCGAAGTCATTGCTTTCGTGCGCCGCCAAACCGGCCATAAACAAAAAACAATCGGAGACGATACGACTCTTATGTACGATCTAGGTGTGGATGGCATTGATGCCATCGACCTATTGGAAGCATTCATAAAGCAGTTCGGCGTCGCCCCAGCCGGCCTTGATGTCGAGCGATATTTCAACAGCGAGAACGGATTTAGGGCCCTGCATAAGGCAATATTTACGGACGACCAATTTGAACCATTAACAATTGGTATGCTTGTGAAGATTGCTGCTGCAAAACGATGGCTTTAGACAGCCGCAGAGTGACTGCCGCCACAGGCGATCGCGAAGCTATCTTCTCAGGCTGGGCGAATCGCGCCATATTGAGGGCATGAACGCCATGGCAGACATGCCTTCGATCCTGATGATCGTGCATCAGGAGAGTTCCGATCCCGGCCGCATCGGCGAACAGCTGCGGGCACGCGGCTATCACCTCGACATCCGCCGGCCCTGCCTGGGCCAGGACCTGCCGGCCGATATGAGCGGCCACGCCGGCTGCATCGTCTTCGGCGGGCCGATGAGCGCCAATGACGACCATCTGGATTTCATCCGCAAGGAAATCGACTTCATCCCGCGCGTGATCGCCAGTGGCAAACCCTATCTCGGCGTCTGCCTCGGCGCCCAGCTGATGGCGCGTGCCGGCGGCGCCAGGGTCGGCCCGCACGCGGATGGCTGGCATGAGATCGGCTATTATGCCGTGAAGCCGACGCCGAAGGGCCGCGACCTGTTTCCTGATCCGCTGCATATCTTCCAGTGGCATGGCGAGGGTTTCGAGCTGCCGCGCGGCGCTGTACGGCTGGCCTCCACCGGCTGGTTCCCCAACCAGGCCATGCGCATCGGCACCAATGCCTATGGGCTGCAGTTCCACCCGGAAGTGACCGGCGCCATCCAGCAGCGCTGGACCAAATTCGCCGGCCACCGCCTGGTGCTGCCCGGCGCGCAGGCGCGCGACCTGCAGCGCGCGCATTATCAGAAATACGATGCCGGCATTGCCGCCTGGCTCAGCGGTTTTCTCGACCGCTGGCTGGCCGCGCCAGCCTCAGCGACGCACCAGGATGGCAGCGAAGAAGCCGTCCGTGCCGTGGCGGCCGGGTGACAGGCTCAGATACGGCCCCGGCACCGGGCAGGCGCCACCCACCGTCTGCGGCCAAACATCGGTCACCGGCAGCACGGTGAAATCGGGGTGGCGCTTCAGGAAGGCCGCCACCTGATCCTCGTTCTCTTCCACCAGCACCGAACAGGTGACGTAGATCAGGCGCCCGCCCTTGGGGGCGACCAGTCTCGCCGCGCGATCGAGGATTTCGGCCTGGCGCGGCACCAGCTCGTTCAGATCCTGCCGGGTCAGTCGCCATTTGGCATCGGGTTTGCGCCGCCAGGTGCCGGTGCCGGTGCAAGGTGAATCGACCAGCACGCGCTCGGCCTTCTCGGCATGGCGCTTGATCCATTTGCCATCCAGCTCGCGGCATTCGGCATTGTGCACGCCGGCGCGGCGCAGCCGCAGCTTGGCCTGCGCCAGCCGCGCCTTGCTGACATCCATTGCCACCAGGCGGCCGGCATTCTTCATCGCCGCGCCCAGCACCAGGGTCTTGCCGCCGGCGCCGGCGCAGAAATCGACCACGAACTTCTTGCCCGCGGCATCGACCAGCTGGGCAGCCAGCTGCGAGCCTTCATCCTGCGGCTCGACCAGGCCATCGGCATAGGTCTGCGTGTTGTTGACATAAGCCTGCGGCGACAGGCGCAGGCCGACCGGCGAAAACGGCATGGTCTGGCTGCGCAGGCCTTCCGACTGCAGGGCAGCCGCGGCAGCGTCCCGCGTGGTCTTCAGCCGGTTGACGCGCACATCCAGCGGCGCTGGCCGCAGCATGGCCGCCAGCTCCAGATCGAGATCGGCACCGAAGCGGCGCTGCAGCTCCGGCATGATCCAGTCCGGCACGCTGAACCTTGCCGCCGGCGGCATATCAGGATGCTCCAGCGTATGGCCTTCCAGCCGGCGCAGCAGCGTCTCGATGGCGGTGTCGCCAGTGGGGAACAGCGGCAGCAGGCCTTCGGTCTTGGCGCCAGAGGACAGAATGCGCCAGGCGGCGACACGCAGGCGGTTATCCGGCGGCAGGCCGGTCTTACCCCCTCTTACGCCATCTTGGCTGATCCACCAGTCAAGCCGGCCGCGCAGGCGCAGCACTTCATCGACAATATGGATCAGCGCCTCGCGCTCGGCCGCGTCATACAGCTGGTGATGCTGCTTCATCCAGGCATGCCGCACGCGATCGCCGGTCTCGCGGTTGGGGAACATCGCATCCAGCAGATTGACGGCGCCCTCGGCCACCTTGCGGCTGCCGGCGGGACGCAGCGTGCTGGGCCGGCGCTCGCGGTCTCCCGCGTCACGCTCCCCCGCTGCACGGCCAACAGATGAACGGCCGCCAGATGAACGCTCGCCATAGCCACGATCGGATGATGCAGCCGACTTGCGGTCGGACCGTCCGCCAGATTTCACATCGGCGCGCGGCCTGAAGGATTTCTCACCCGGTTCGCGGCGCGGCCGCTCGTCACGGGGCCGGTCTTCCCGGGGCCTGTCTTCCCGAGGCCTGTCTGTTCTGGGCCGGTCTGCGCGTGGCCGGTCGTCGCGGGATCGTTCCGGCCGGGCCCGCTCTTCCCGGGGCGCCTCTGCGCGTGGCCCCTTGCGGATCGCCTCGCGCTCGGCATTGCGGGTCTCGCCCCAGCTCTTGGCCTTGGCCGGACGGGCCCCGGCCGGCTTGCGCGGGCCATCCTTGCGGGGCCCATCCTTGCCTTTGGCGGCGCTGCTCGCGCCAGCCTTGCCGGCAGGCCGGGCACCAGCCGGTTTGCCGGTCCGGCCGGCAGCAGGACGGGCAGCACCCGAACGGGCGGCGGGGGGACGGCCCGCGGAGGACGGGCGGCCGGGAGGCGGGCGGCGGGACACGGCAGATACTCGGTTATGGGGTGGATCTTGGGCTGTCATAGGCCGGGCTTCCACCAATCACAAGCGCCATAAGCATCTGCCCGCCCGCCGGGCGCCATGCTAAGCTTTGGCGAACCTTTCACCGCTGACCCGCGTTACCCTCCCGTGACCGCTTCCTCGCTGCCCCGTTCCGGCTTCCGCCTGGCCGACCTCACCTGGGTCGACGCCGCCGACCTGATCGGCGACGGCCTGCCCGTTGTGATCCCGATCGGGGCCGCCGCCCGCGCCCATGGCCCGCATCTGCCACTCGGCACCGACCGGCTGGTGGTGGAAGTGGTGGCCGAACGCCTGCTGGCCAGTCTTCCCGTTTTGATTGCGCCCTGCATAAGCCAGGGCTTCCAGCCGGCCTTCATGGATTACCCCGGCAGCCAGCATATCGAGGCCGATACCTTCCAGGCCCTGGTGACCGAAATCATTGAAGGCTATCTGCGCCACGGCGCCGAGCGCATCCTGTTGCTCAACAACGGCATCGCCACGGAAGCCCCGCTCAGGCTGGCGGCACAGACCATCCTGCAGCGCCACGGCATCCGCATCGCCACCGCCGACCTGCCCCGGCTCGGCAGCACCACTGCCTCGGCCGACGATCTTGACGAGCGCAATACCTCGCTGCTGCTCGCCATCGCACCGGCGCTGGTGCGGCTCGACCGGCTGGAACAGATGGCCGGCGACGAGGATGAGGATGATTTCATCGATGGTGCCGACGAACCGCGCCTGTTCTCGTTACGCCGGCCGCTGCGCTTCACGCCGGAAGAGCGGGCCGGCGGTATCGTGAACCGCACCGGCACCACCGGCGACGCCACCGCGGCAACGGCAGAGAAAGGCGAACGCCTGCTGGGCGCCATCGTCGACGAGATTGTCGCCGATATGCGCCTGCTATGGACTGATCTCTAGAAAAGCTTAGACGATCCGCAGGTTGCTGCGGGCGTTGCTGCGCAGTTTGAGGTCGTTGACCGCGACCTCCAACACATTGATCGCACGCTTCACTTCATCCAGCTGGGTCTTCAGCTCGGAGATATCGCTCTTGATATCGCTCAGCTCGCTGTAGGTGAGCTGCGAGGCACGTTCGTTGTCGGCGAAGAATTTGTTATAGGCGGTGAACTGCTTCTCGATGGCGCCCATGCGCACTTCCAGCGTCATGCGCATCTGGCTGATGCGCTGCTCGAAATTGCCCAGATGCAGCAGCAGCCAGGCACCCAGCCACAGCAGGACAATGCCGCCACCCATCACATAGAGCCAGTCGCTCATACATCACCTTCCGCTAACGGCACCCGGGAGAATCACGCGCGCCTGCGTCCCTAACAGGATATAGGCCCCGTCCGTTCCAGCGCAACGTGGCTTTTGTCGTGGTTAACGCGGCGGACGGATGGAAACCGGTCGGCCGGCAAAGACGGTCTGGCGCAGCGGGTTGAGGCCGACTTGATAGGCCAACGCGGCCGGGCGGGCGATATCCCAGACTACGAAATCCGCCATTTTCCCCGCTTCAAGCGTGCCAACCGACTCGGCGATGCCGAGCGCCCGGGCAGCCTCCCGGGTCACGCCAGCCAGCGCCTCGGCCGGGGTCAGGCGGAACAGGGTGCAGGCCATCGAGAGCATCAGCAGCAGTGAGGTGACCGGCGAGGTGCCCGGATTGCAGTCGGTCGAGATGGCAATCGGCACGCCATGGCGCCGCAGCAGGTCGATCGGCGGCAGCCTAGTTTCGCGCAGGATGTAGAAGGCACCGGGCAGCAGCACGGCCACCGTGCCGGCCTTCGCCATCGCCTGCACACCGGCGTCATCGAGATATTCCAGATGATCGGCCGACAGCGCCTGGAAGCTCGCGGCCAAAGCGGCACCACTCATGTTGCTGAGCTGCTCGGCATGCAGCTTCACCGGCAGGCCATGCTTGCGCGCTGCCTCGAAAACCCGTCGCGTCTGCGCCAGCGTGAAGCCGATGGTCTCGCAGAAGGCATCTACCGCATCGGCGAGACCAGCCTGCTTGGCGGCTGGAATAATGCGCTCGCAGACCAGATCGATATAGCCATCGGCATTGCTGGCATATTCCGGCGGCAGCGCATGGGCGGCCAGCAGCGTGGTACACACGCGCAGCGGATATTTCTCGCCCAGCTGCCGTGCGACCCGCAACGTCTTCAGTTCATTTTCAAGATCGAGGCCATAGCCCGATTTGATTTCCAGCGTGGTGACGCCCTCGGCCAGCAATGGCTGCAAACGCTTTTCGCTCTGCGCCAGCAGGGTGGCCTCGTCGGCAGCACGCGTCGCCGTCACGGTGGAGCGGATACCGCCGCCGGCTCGGGCTATCTCTTCATAAGACGCGCCATTCAGCCGTAGCTCGAATTCATGCGCGCGGTCGCCGCCATAGACCAGATGGGTGTGGCAGTCGATCAGGCCCGGCGTGATCCAGCCGCCGCCGACATCATGCACGGCGGTGTGGCGTCCGATGCCGCCTTTCGGTAGGGCATCGGCAGGGCCGATCCAGGCAATGCGGCCATCCTTCAGGGCCATCGCACCATTGTGGATGGCACCAAAGCCATCCGTGCTGCCAGCCCGCATGGTGGCCAGATCGGCGCCGCGCCACACGCTGTCCCAAGTCTCGGCCATCTGCGTCTTTCGTCTCACTGCCGTTTCTGCCAACTTATATATACAAGTTGGGAGATTCCGTCATGCGCCGCTTCCTGTTGCGCCACGCCCTGCTGCCCGACGGCTGGCACAACGATGTGCTGGTCGCCGTGGATGCGACCGGGCTGATCGCGCGCGCGACCCCAAAGTCTGCAGATGCCACGGCCACACTGCTCGATGGCCCGGTGCTGCCCGGCCTGCCCAACCTGCACAGCCATGCCTTCCAGCGCGCCATGGCCGGCCTGGCCGAACGCAGCGGACCCGGACAGGACAGTTTCTGGACCTGGCGCGAGACCATGTATGGCTTCGCCGCCAAGCTGACACCCGAGGATATCGAGGCGATTGCCGGGCAGCTTTATGCCGACATGCTGGAGGCGGGGTTCACCGCGGTCGCCGAATTCCATTATGTGCATCACCAGCCCGACGGCACGCCCTACGATGATCCGGCCGAACTGAGCCGGCGCGTGATCGCCGCCGCCGATACCGCCGGCATCGGCCTGACCCATCTGCCAGTGCTGTATCGCTATGGCGGCTTTGGCGGCACGGCGCCGCAGCCGCGCCAGCGCCGCTTCCTGCATGACGCCGATGCCTATGCCCGCCTACTGCAGGCCCTGGCGCCGGCCTTCCGTGGCCGCAGCGACCGGCGGCTCGGCATCGCCCCGCATAGTCTGCGCGCCGTCTCGCCCGAGCTACTACGCGATGGCATTACAGCGCTGAACGAGATCGATGCCGCGGCACCGATCCATATCCATATCGCCGAACAGACCGCCGAGGTAGACGACTGCATCCGCTGGTCAGACAAGCGCCCGGTGCAGTGGCTGCTCGATCAGAGCATCGTGGACAAGCGCTGGTGCCTGGTGCATGCCACGCATCTGAGCGAAGACGAGATGCTGCGGCTGGCCGCGTCACAGGCGGTGGCCGGCCTCTGCCCCACCACCGAAGCCAATCTCGGCGATGGCCTGTTCCCGGTCGTGGAATACATGGAAGCCAATGGCCGCATCGGCATCGGCTCCGACAGCCATATCAGTGTCTCCGCGGCGGAAGACCTGCGGCTGCTGGAATACGGCCAGCGCCTGGTGCGGCGCAGCCGCACGCTGCTGGCCGGTGGGCCTGATCGTTCGACCGGACGGCGGCTGTTCGAGGCGGCAGCAAAAGGTGGCACACAGGCGCTGGGCCAGCCGATGGGCGCCATCGCGCCGGGCCACCGCGCCGATTTCGTGCTGCTGGATCAGGATGCGCCGAGCCTGGCGGCGCGGCAGGGTGATGCCGTGCTGGATGCCTGGATCTTTGCGAACCAGGCGCGTTCAGCGATCCGCGATGTCTATGTCGCCGGGAACCGCGTGGTGGAAGCCGGCCGCCATATCCGCAGCGAAACTCTCGCTGCCGCCTACCGCAAGGCCCTAGGCCGCCTGCTCCAGGACTGAGCGGCTGCCGGGTTCGCGGCAGAAGGCGATCAGGCGGCGCAGGAAGGCCTCGCCCTCGGCCACCTGGCTGAGTTCGATATACTCGGCCGGCTTATGCGCCTCGCGGATATTGCCCGGGCCACAGACGACCGCCGGCACGCCGCCGATCTGGAAAATCCCAGCTTCAGTGCCGTAGGACACCGCATGGGTCTGGTTCTGCCCGGCCAGTTTCAGCGCCAGCGTTTCAGCCGGATTGCGCGCGGCCGGCAGCAAGGCCGGCGCATAGGCGACCATATCCGTGTCGATGCCGGTCTCGGGCCGGATGCGCTGCATCTTCGGCACCAGTTCTTCCGCGGCATAGCGTTTCACGGCCTCCAGAATCACCGTGTCATGCTCGGGCTTCACACTGCGGATATCCCAGGCCAGCCTGCATTCGCGCGCCAGGATGTTGCGCGCGGTGCCGCCATGGATCTCGCCCACCGTGATGGTGGTAAACGGCGGCTCGAAGCGGCCGTCCTGATGCTCGGGTTTCTGGTATTCGACCTGGATGCGGTTCATCTCGGCGATCAGCTCGGCCGCCATCTGAACAGCATTGACGCCCTGATGCGTCGCCGAGGAATGGGCCTCGAAGCCGCGCACCACAGTGTTGCAGGCGCAGACACTCTTATGCGCATTGACCACCTTCATATCAGTGGGTTCGCCGATGATGGCGAGTTTCGGCATCGGGCCGCCGCGATTGATGAACTCGACGATACCATGCACGCCGATGCAGCCGACTTCCTCATCGTAGGAGAAGGCGAAATGCAGCGGCACACTCAAGGGCTTTTCCAGCATCTCGGGCAGCAGCGCCAGGCAGAGCGCAATGAAGCTTTTCATATCCGAGGTGCCGCGGCCAAACAGCCGATCGCCGCGCTGCACGATCTTGAACGGGTCGCTGGTCCAGGGCTGGCCATCCACCGGGACGACGTCGGTGTGACCCGACAGCACGATGCCGCCGACATCCTTCGGCCCGATCGTGGCGTAGAGATTGGCCTTCTTGCCGGTGGCGTCGAAGATCTTTTCCGACGCGATTCCGTGCTGCGCCAGGTATCCGGCGATGTCGTCGATCAGGTTGAGGTTGGACAGGCGGCTGGTGGTATCGAAACCGACCAGCCGGGTGATCCAGTCGAGGGAAGCCTGGCTAGGAGAGGTCATAGACCCGGTTTAGGGCGGCAAACCGCGCCGGTCAACAGCGAATGATCCGTGCCAATTGGTTCAGTCGTCCCCCGCTTCAATCATCCATGCCGCGGGCACCACCGCTGCTGGCGATCATGGACAGGAATTCCTGGCGGGTACGCGGGTCGTCACGGAAGGCACCCAGCATGCGGCTGGTCACCATGGTCACGCCATGCTTGTGCACGCCGCGCGTGGTCATGCACTGATGCGCGGCTTCCATCACCACGGCCACACCGCGCGGCTGCAGCACGGCCTGCAGCGTATTGGCGACCTGGGCGGTCAGCTTTTCCTGGATCTGCAGCCGCTTGGCATAGACCTCGACCACACGGGCCAGCTTGGAAATGCCGACCACGCGCTTGCCGGGCAGATAGGCAACATGCGCCTTGCCGATGATCGGCACCATATGGTGCTCGCAATGGCTTTCCAGCCGGATGTCGCGCAGCACCACCATCTCGTCATAGCCCTCGATTTCCTCGAAGGTGCGTTCCAGCATGCCGACCGGATCTTCGTCATAGCCGCCAAAGAATTCCTGGTAGGAGCGCACAACGCGGTCTGGCGTGCCGAGCAGGCCTTCACGGGTCGGGTCGTCGCCGGCCCAGCGGATCAGGGTGCGCACGGCATCCTCGGCCTCGGCGCGGCTCGGGCGCTGGGCTTTGCTTTCGTCATTCGCCTTGGCGACGGCCTGCTTGGTGTGGGATTGGGCAGCGGTGCTCACGGTAAACTCCTTCGGGCATTCCTGTGGCGGGCCCATGGATACGTCACTGCCCCGGCCCTGGATCAATCCATTCGATTAATTGACGCGGCGTGCCTCGTGCGGGCTGTCCAGTGAAAAGGCCGGGATCGCCACATCGAACTGTTCGCCGGCCTCGGTCACCATTTGATAGGTACCGACCATGAAACCGGACGAGGTGGGCAGCGGCGTGCCGCTGGTATATTCAAAGCTGTCGCCCGGTGCGAGCACCGGCTGCTCGCCAACCACGCCGGGGCCGCGGACTTCCTGCACCCGGCCGCGCGCATCGGTGATCTTCCAGTAGCGGCTGCGCAGCTGCACGGTATCGGTGCCGCTGTTTTCGATTTTCACGTTATAGGCCCAGACGAAATAGCTCTCTTCCGGCGAGGATTGCTCGTCGAGATAGACCGGCTGGACCGTGACCGAGATATCGTGTGTTTTCGTGCTGTACATCTGGCTTTACTCCGATGCGCCGCCGGGCTGAAGCCCCGCTCCAGCCCCTGGCCATCGTCTGTCAGGATATTAGGAGCCAATCCCGGAATGTCCAGCCAAGCGGCTGGAACAGCATCGTGATTCACCCCCCGGTGCCGCGCCAGGGTTGCGGCGGGAGCCGCGACCCGCCGGGAAAATGGCAGCCGTGAAATGCAAACGGCCGCCCCTTCCGGGGCGGCCGCGCATAGTCGAAAAGACTGGTGCTTAGCGACGCAGGTAAATCTGCGCGTTGCGGTTCTCGTCGTTGCGGACGCCATCGGCGGTCGGGACACGCGGCTTCTCTTCGCCGTTGGCCACCGTCTGGATCGCGCTGCGGGTGATGCCCTTCGAGCTGAGGTAAGCCGCAACCGATTCGGCACGACGCTGCGACAGGCGCAGGTTGTAGTCGTTCTTGCCCGAACGGTCAGCGTTACCTTCGATGCGCACGTTGGTCGAACCCGTGGCACGGTAATCGGCGATGGCGCGATCAAGCACCTGCGCCGCAACCGGGCTGATATCCGACTTATCGAAGGCGAAGAACACGATGTAGGTCTCAGGTGCGCGCGGCGCCGGAGCCGGAGCGGCCGGAGCCGGGGCCGGGGCAGGAGCCGGCGCCGGAGCGGCGACAGCAGCAGCCGGCATCGGCTTGGCCGGGGTGCCGAACTTGTAGGTCACGCCCAGCATCACGGTGTGAATCTGGTTGCCCACCTCAACCGTCGGCGCGCCGGTCGTCCCGAGACGCGCATCGCCCGTATACATGTAGCGATAGTCGGCCGAAAGCTGCCAGTTGCTGTCCAGCGCGTACCACAGGCCGGCGATGCCCTGCACGCCCCAGGTGCTGTCCTGGTCGTCGCTGGTCACGCCGCCGAAGCGGATGTCCTGCGCCGAATGGCGCACGAAGCCAACACCGGCGCCCAGGTAGGGGCTCCAGTTGCTGGTCGGCATGAAATCATACAGGGCGTTGGCAAAGACGGTGTAAGTGCGCAGATCGCCACTGGCAGCGCCATCGGCGCCCCACTCGCGCCAGCCCAGCTCGCCTTCAGCGCGCCAGCCGGCACCGAAGTCGTAACCGCCCTTCACCATCCCGACATAGCCGGTGTCGAAGTCGAGCTTGCCAACAGTGGCAGAACCCTTCACGTCAGCGTCTTCGATCCAGGTCGCGCCGGCACCGATGCCGACATACGGACCCTGTTGGGCCGACGCCGAAGCTGACACTAGAGCTACCGCAGCGGCAGCAGTCAGCAGAGCGACACGAATGTTCATGCGAATCTCCTCAACGAAAAAATTTCTGGCCGCGCCCCGCGGCTTGGCACGCCTCAACCGGGAGCAACTATACCAGCGACTTAACGCCGGCCGCACGCCTTGATCCCGCGCATGGGCCAATAATGCCGGGCTGTGGCATAATGGCAACAGATTAGCCGGCCTTTTCAAGCGCATGGGCAATATCCTCGACCAGGTCCCGGGGGTCTTCCAGACCCACCGAGAGGCGCACTAGGTCCTCGCCGATACCCAGCCGGGCCCGTTCCTCCAGACTCAACCTCTGGTGTGTGGTGGTAGCCGGGTGAGTGATCAGGCTTTTTGAATCGCCCAGATTATTCGAGATATCCACCAATTTCAGGGCATTGAGGAAACGGAACGTCCCCGCCTTGCCGCCGTTCGGCCGGAAGGCAAGCATGTTGCCGCCGGCCGACATCTGGCGCTGGACCAGGGCATATTGCGGGTGATCCTTGCGGCCAGGGTATAGCAGCGCCGGCACATTGGTCGGCGCCGCCAGACCGGGGTGGCCGGCCAGCTGATCGGCCAGGCTGGCGGCCGACTCGACCATCCGGCTGACCCGCAGCTCCAGGGTTTCCAATCCCTTGAGCATGACCCAGGCGTTGAACGGGCTGAGCGCCGGGCCGGTATGGCGCAGATAGGGCGTCAGTTCGTTAACGATGAAGTCTTCCGAGCCCAGCACCACGCCACCGAGGCAGCGGCCCTGGCCATCGATATGCTTGGTGGCGGAATAGACCACGATATCAGCCCCGAGCTGCAACGGCTTCTGCAGCACCGGGGTGGCGAAGACATTGTCGACCACGACCCGGGCGCCATGCTTGTGCGCGATGGCGGCGACGGCCGGCAGGTCGATCACCTCCAGCGTCGGATTGGCCGGCGTTTCCAGGAATACCACCTTGGTGCGGGCATTGACCGCGCGCTCCCAGGCCGTGAGATCGGTGCCATCGATCAGATGCGTCTTGATGCCAAAGCGCGGCAGCAGGTCTTCGACGATATAGCGGCAGGAGCCGAACACGGCGCGCGCCGACACCACCTCGTCGCCGGCCTTGAGCTGGCACATCAGCGCGGCATTCACCGCCGCCATGCCGGTGGCGGTGGCGCGCGCGGCCTGGGCGCCTTCCAGCAGCACCATGCGCTGTTCGAACATTTCGACCGTGGGATTGCCGAAGCGGCTGTAGACGAAACCGGGCTCTTCATTCTTGAAGCGGCGCTCGGCGGCCTCGGCGCTGTCATAGCGGAAGCCCGAGGTCATGAAGATCGCCTCGGAGGTTTCGCCAAACCCGGTGCGCATGGTACCGCCGCGCACCATCTGGGTGGCCAGCCGCCAGGACTTCTCGCTCTCGTTCTTGCTCATCACACCCTCTTCCGGCCTGCCGCGCAGGCAACAAAAAACCCCGGCACCATGAGGTCCGGGGTTTTTTGACAAACCGCCCGACCTCTTTAGCGGTTTGTTTTACGTGGTCCGCAAGCCGGTCGGCTCCAAATCACCACGGCGCCAGAAAATGGCGTGGCAGCGTGATACGGCGCGGCGGCGGAACCGTCAAGCCCGAAACGACTCCAGGGCCGGCCAGCGGGTTCAGGTTCATTGAGGTTCGCTGGCGTTCGCTGGGATTCGTACAGCTTCCCTGGGCGCTCATTCGGCTTCGCTGGAGTTCGCCAGAATTCGCAGCCTGTCTAAATCATTGATTTCTATAGAATCGCAGAAAATGGAACATTGTAAGATTATATAGGAAAATAATGCCAAAATCCAGAGCGATCCCGCGGCCAGCGCCGGCGCCCCTATTCCTTGAACTCTGCCTTCTGTGGGATGCGGTTGAAGGCGATCTTGGCGCCCATGAAATCGGACTTGTGCTGGGGCAGCGCCCCGATGCGCACGGTGTCTTTCTTGTCGTATTTCTGGTTCAGCCTGTCCATCGCCTCCCACAGTTTCGCGCGCTTGGCGGCGGCTTCCGCATCATCCTGCTCCAGGCCCGAGGCGCCGCCGAACAGATCGAGCGTCACGGCATCCTTGGGCACCAGGCCGGTGAGCCACATGCCGACCTTCATGTAGCGGGCGCGGCGCCTGCCGCTGCGCTGTCCGGTCTCGTCCAGCATCTGCGCCCACAGGCTGGCGATGGCATCGAGGATGACGAAATTGTCCTGCGTCTGGGTCAGGCGGAAATCCCTGGCCCAGCGCCGGCCATCGTCAAACCGCACCTTGATGCCGATATTGCCGGCGACGAAACCGAGCCGGCGCAGCCGCGCGCCACCCTTCACGCCGAGCCGGCGCGCAATCAGCCGCGCCGATTCCGCATCGCGGAACTGCGGCGGCAGCACGTGCTCATGGCTGATCGAGCGATGCGCATTCGACTGCTCGTAATCGCCGATGCCGCGCAGGCGCTGGATGAAGGCCGGGCCTTCCTTGCTGCCCCAGATGCGGCGCGCATCCTCGGGCCCCAGTGCCCAGAGCGCGGCCATGGTGGTGATGCCGGCCTCGTTCAGCCGCACTTCCATATTGGGCCCGATGCCCGGCAGGTCGCGCAGCGGCAGCGGCAGGATGCGCTCGGGCAGTTCATGGCCCTCGATCACCGTGAGGCCATCGGGTTTCTGCATGTCGCTGGCCAGCTTGGCGAGGAACTGGTTCGGCGCGATGCCGATCGAGCAGCGCACGCATTCGCCCAGATTGGCCAGCAGCCCGGCACGGATGCGGCGCGACAGCGCGATGGCATTGTCTTTCAGGCGCTGCGGCCCCATCAGCTCGCAGGAGACCTCGTCGATCGACCAGGTCTTGTAGACCGGGATATGGCGGTCGATCTCGTCCTTGATCTCGTCGTGGAATTCCACGTAGCGGTCATGTCGCGCCGGCACGATGGCGATGCCGGGATATTTCTGCTTCGCTTCCCAGACCGGCGTGCCGGTCTTGATGCCGAAGGTCTTCGCCTCGATCGAGGCGGCGATGGCGGATGTCGTGTCGCTCATCACCGGCACCACGATCACCGGCTTGCCGCGCAGGCCCGGATTATCCTGCTGCTCGACGCTGGCGAAAAAGCTGTTGAGGTCGAGATAGAGGAATCGCAGCGACGAGGCCGCCCAGGCCTCGCGGGCGGCGATATCGGCATCGGAACGGGGCGGCAGGGTCATGGGGCGAGTTTAACCCGCCCCGGATGAATACGAAATAGGAACATTATCGCTGGCGGGGCGGCCAAAGCCGTCACCCTCGGACCCGAAAAACTCTGCTCCGCCAAGGGCCATCGCGCGTTCCGAGACGCGGAGGGTTGGGATGGACCCTTGGGACAAGCCCAAGGGTGACTGTAAGATTTCTGCATGGCCGGTGGCTGGGTCTACATCATGTCCAATAAGCCAAATGGCACGCTCTACATCGGCGTGACCAGCGATATTGCACGCCGGGCGTGGGAGCACCGGGAAAGTGTGGTTGATGGCTTTACCAAGCGATATGGCTTGAAACACCTCGTTTACATCGAGGCCCATGAGAGCATCGAAGCGGCAATCCGACGCGAGAAAACGATGAAACTGTGGCCCCGGCAATGGAAGCTGCGGACGATTTCTGCGGCCAATCCGGACTGGCGCGACCTGTTCGACACGCTGAATGTCTGAATAAAAGATCGTCACCCTTGGGCTTGTCCCAAGGGTCCATCTGTGCGTTCCGAGGCGCGGATGAATGGTATGGACCCTCGGAATAAATCCGAGGGTGACGGTCTGTGTAACGGCGAAATCGGCCCTTACGAACCGCAGCGGTTCCACGGGCCTATATCCCAGTGGAAGCTCTTGGCATGCGCTGCATCGGCATTGGGGCCGAGCACGACCGAGAAGAACTTGCAGGCCTCGCGGTTCACGCCGCGCAGATACTGCCCCTCGCGGCCCTGGCTGCGGAAATGATCGGCCACCGAAACGCGCCGCCCATCGGCCAGCACGAAGCCCCAGATGTCGATGGCGCGGCCATGGCCATGCTCGCTGATGCGGCTGGAATTGCCGGTCATGCGTTTGCAGGTGAACGCCCCCGCGTGGTTGATCTGCTTGAGCGGCTGGCCGAAGACGCGCTGGGCCTCGGGTACCAGCACCTCTTTCTCGAACTGCATCAGCCGCAACGCCATCGGGCAGGTCATTTCCGCCGGCCGCACCAGGTCGACGCTGGTGGCGATCAGCCGTACGCCATTCTGCAGCGTGCAGCCATCCTTGCCGGCCTCGGCCTGGGCGATCAGCTCGAATTTTGCCCCCGTGGCGGCCAGATCGTTGAGACAGGCGGCCTGGATGATGTCGCGGCCGATCCATTGCGAACTGGCCGGCGGCTGCGTCGGCTCGGGCAAGGACGCGGCCTGACGCTGGCGCGGCGCGCAGGCCGCGGCCAGCAGCAGCACTGCGAGGATGGCCGTTACTCGGAAACCGGCAGCCACAGCACCTCCTCGATGCGCGACGCACCGGCCAGCAGCATCACCAGGCGATCCACGCCCAGCGCGATGCCGGCGCAATCGGGCAGGCCATGCTGCAGCGCCGCCAGAAAATCCCCGTCGATCGGGTAATCGTAGCCATAGAGCCGTTTCTTCAGTGCCATATCGGCTTCGAAGCGGCGGCGCTGTTCGGCCGCATCGGTGAGTTCGGAAAAGGCATTCGCCAGTTCCATGCCGCAGGCATACAGCTCGAAGCGTTCGGCCAGATGCGGTGCGGCTTTTTTCGGCCGGCTGAGCGCGGCCTGATGGATCGGGTAGTCATACAGGATGCAGGGCGCATCAAGGCCGAGATGGGACTCGACCCTGTCCAGCGCAACGCGGAAATAGAGATCGTCCCAGCTGTCGCCGGCATCGACCCGCACGCCGATCGCGGCGCAGGCGGCACGCATGGCGGCAAGGTCAGGGTTATGCGGATCGGCGCCGATGCAGATGCCGAGATCGAGACGCGCATGGCGGGCAAAAGCGTCATGCACGGTGAGATACTGCCACGGCTGCAGGATATCGGCCGTGTGACCCTGCCATGTGAGGGTGCTGCGGCCGGTGGCCGCCGCAATCGCCTGCAGCAGGGTTTCGCAGTCGCGCATGATGCTGCGATAGTCAGCCGGCTTTCCGTCGTCAGACTGGGCGCGATACCATTCCAGCATCAGGAAGGCGGGATGATGGGTGGCGGCGCGCTCGCCGTTGCGGAAGACGGGGGCCAGCTGGAACAGCTTCGGTTCGCCGGCCGCCAGCAGCTTTTTCATGGCGAATTCGGGCGAGGTGTGCAGATACAGCGGCCGGGTACTGCCGTCGGGGTGTTCCAGCCGGGTCTCGAAGGCCTTGAGATGCGGCTCCAGCCCCGGCGAGACCTGCAGGGCCGGGGTCTCGACCTCGACGAATCCGAGCCCGGCAAAGCACGACCGCAGCGCAGCCAGAACCGCCTGGCGCAACAGCAGATTGGGCCGGCGGCGGGCATAAAGCTCGGGATGCCACCAGGGCGGGGGGCCGGATTGTCCGGAAGTGGTCATTCCACGTGACTTTTCGCACCGACTCGGGTTGAGAAGGCAGTCCCAACCTGATAGTTTCCGCGCGGTTTTTTCGCAAGCGGGTCCTTGTCGGGGCCCGCTATTCGTTTTCGGAGATACGCTTCCATGCCCAAGGTAAATGCCAACCAGCTCCGCAAGGGCAACGTGGTCGAGATCAATGGCAAGCTGCTGGCCGTGATCACGGCACAGAACATCCAGCCCGGCAAGGGCACGCCGGTGATGCAGCTGGACCTGCGCGACCTGAGCACCGGCATCAAGACCACCGAGCGCTACCGCACCACCGAGTCGGTCGAGCGCGTGTTCATCGATACCCGCGAGTTCAGCTACCTGTTCGCCGAAGGCGACATGTACACCTTTATGGACACCGAGAATTACGAGCAGATCGCCGTGCCGGCCGAAGTGGTGGGCGAACAGGCCGTGTGGCTGCAGGAAGGCATGAAGGTCGAGATCGCGCTGTATGACGGCAAGCCGGTGTCGGTGTCGCTGCCGCAGACCGTGATCATGGAGATCACCGAGACCGAGCCGACCGTGAAGGGCCAGACCGCCTCCTCGTCCTACAAGCCGGCCATCGTCGAGAACGGCCAGCGCGTGATGGTGCCGCCGCATGTCTCGTCGGGCGTGCGCATCGTCATCAATATCAGCGAAGGCGCCACCTATATGGAACGCGCCAAGGACTAAGCCGACATCCGGCACAGCCAGGAAAACCGACCCGCCACAGCGATGTGGCGGGTTTTTTCATGCCGGCAGGGGAACCAGCGGCCCGAAGAAGCCGGTGATGCGCTGCAGCCGGCCGCCCTCGCCCAGCAGGCAGAAATCGGTGCCTTCGCGCATCACGCTGCCATCGGCGGCATAGCGGATGAAGCCGAAGCGCAGCAGGCCGTGGTGGCTGTCGACCAGGCTGCTGCGCCGAATCGTGCTGCCGGGAAACTTCTCCAGCAGCGTACCGATATGCGTCACCAGGGCGGCGCGGTCGAGATCCTGCACCAGCGGATCGCTGTAGCGGCAGTCCGCCGTCCAGGCCAAGCGCAGCAGGCGGTTGCGCTCGGCCGCATCGGGCGCGTTCCACGCCGCGCAATAGGTGTCGATCACATCATCCAGTGCCATCATGGCTGCCTCCCGGATTTTTGCCGCAGTCTAGCAAACTATGGCCCCGGCAAACATCAGTCCGGACAGGGCGCACCGGCGCGCAGCCAGCTCGCCACCGCCACCACCAGATGATCGCGGCTGAGTGCCGGGCTGCCCCGCCCGGTGCCCGGCGTCCAGGCCCAGCCGATCAGCGGGTCTTCGGCGAAATGCCTGCCCAGGGCTTCGGGCTCCAGCCCACCATTGCGCTGCGGCTCGCGCAGATCGCGACACAGATCGCCGGCCGGCCGGTTGCGGAACACGGCATCGCCGGCTTTGGGCATGCGCCAGTCCGGCGCGCCCGGCGCCGCGGCGGTATTCTGAGGCTTGTGACAGCCCGCGCAGGTGAGCCGGGCAACGCCCTTGCCCTCGGGCCCGCGCTGCACGGCCGGCTGGTGCGGCCGGAAATCGCGCTGCAGCGGCGCCGCCGTATCGGTGTGGCAGTTGGCGCAGCGCGGATGCTGCGTCACCGCGAAGATCGGCTGGAACAGATCGGCCTGTGCGACAGCCGGCGCGGCCATGGCGCAGCAGGCCAGCAGCAGGACGACGGCAAGCCTAGTCATCCTTGGGCAGGGATTTCGCCTGGCGGTCGAAAGCGGCACGCGCGGCGCCGACCAGCTGTTCGTTGCGGATCGCCCATTCCCAGACGCCGCAGAGCGCCTCGCTCAGTTCGATGCCGGCCGGGGTGAGTTCGTAATCGACGCGCGGCGGCACCTCGGCATAGACCTTGCGCGCCACCACGCCGTCGCGCTCCAGCTGGCGCAGCGTCTGCGTCAGCATCTTCTGGCTCACGCCCTGCAGGGTTTCGCGCAGGCGCGAGAAGCGCATGGCGCCGCGCTCATACAGCTCGTCCATCACCCGCAGGCTCCACTTGTCGCCGAAGCGCACCATCAGGTCGCGCACCAGCTCTTCGGTTTCCTTGGTGAAGGTGCAACTCGCGGCGGCACAGGCCACCGGCGCATCATTTCCATTGGTTTCCGGCAGGTGCCTATCGGTCGCCACAAGTGCCTTATTGCTGATCGGAACCGGAGTTTTATATGCTTGGGTCATGCACACAGATAATCGCAGGATGGCCGGCAAGACCACTGGTTTTTTTGTCTGTCATCGCATGAATTTCTGTCTGCCGTCACAGCATCGATCAATTAAGCCATGGTACCGAAATCGCAAGGCGGGTTTCGATCCAGCTGAGGTATACTGCGCAAGCTGACCAGCAAGGGGCCGCCCGAATGCCCCACGATGCTTTTTAACATCCATGGACGCGTTTCCCGACCAGGCATGGCGTCTGCTTTTTTGTCTTCACAATCCATTCTTCATCGCCCCAGTGGAGGACCACAATGGCTACCAAATTCACATTGAACGGCAAGGCTGTCAGCCTGAATGTCGATCCCGACATGCCGCTGCTCTGGGCCGTGCGCGACGAGATCGGCCTGACCGGCAGCAAGTTCGGCTGCGGCGCCGCCCAGTGCGGCGCCTGCACCATGCATGTCGACGGCCAGCCGGTGCGCGCCTGCTCGACGCCGATCTCGGCCATCGAAGGCCAGAAGGTCACCACCATCGAAGGCCTTGGTGGCAAGGTGGCGCAGGCGGTGCAGGCCGCCTGGGTCAAGCATGAGGTCGCGCAATGCGGCTATTGCCAGTCCGGCCAGATCATGTCGGCGGTGGCTTTGCTGACCGACAACAAGAAACCCAATGACGCCCAGATCGACGAGGCCATGCAGGGCAACATCTGCCGCTGTGCGACTTACGTGCGCATCCGCGCCGCGATCCATGACGCCGCCAAGACCGTGAGGGCCTAAGCCATGACCGAGCAGAGCAAGATCAAACTGCCGCAAGCCTCGCGCCGCGGCTTCCTGCAGGGAGCCGGCGCCGCCGGCCTCGGCCTCGTTGTCGGCTTCCACTGGATGCCGCGCCATGCGATGGCGCAGAAGGCTGCCGCCGGCACCCCGGCGATGATCAACGCCTTCATCCGCATCGCGCCCGACAACACCGTCACCGTGCTGTCGAAGCATCTGGAGATGGGCCAGGGCACCTATACCGGCCTCGCCACCATCGTGGCCGAGGAGCTGGATGCCGACTGGAAGCAGATGCGCACCGAAGGCGCACCGGCCGATGCCAAGCTCTATGCCAACCTCGCCTTCGGCACCATTCAAGGGACCGGTGGCAGTACTGCCATGGCGAATTCCTGGGACCAGCTGCGCAAGGCGGGCGCCACCGCACGCGCCATGCTGGTGAGTGCCGCCGCCGAGCAGTGGAAGGTTCCGGCCAAGGAGATCACCGTGTCGAAAGGCGTGGTGAGCCATGCCGCCAGCGGCAAGAAAGCGACCTTCGGCCAGCTGGCCGTGAAGGCTGCTGCGATTACGCCGCCCGCCGATGTGCCACTGAAAGACCCGGCCAAGTTCACCCTGATCGGCAAGGATGTGCCGCGTCTGGATGCGCGGGCCAAGAGCAACGGCACCGCGCAGTTCAGCCTCGACGTCAAGCTGCCTGGCATGCTGACAGCGCTGCTGCAGCGCGCGCCGCTGTTCGGCGCCAAGGTCAAGAGCTTTGACGCCACCAAGGCGAAAGCCGTGCCCGGCGTGGTGGATGTGGTGCAGATTTCCAACGGCGTGGCGGTGGTGGCGAAGAATTTCTGGGCCGCCAAGCTGGGCCGCGAGGCGCTGGATATCCAGTGGGATGACTCCGCCGCAGAAAAGCGCGGCACCGACGAGATCCTGGCCGAGTACAAGGCGCTGGCGAAGACACCAGGCCTGCCGGCGCGCAAGGACGGCGATGTGGACGCCGCCTTTGCCAAGGCCGCGAAGATCCTGGAAGCCACCTACGACTTCCCGTATCTGGCCCATGCGCCAATGGAGCCGCTGGACTGCGTGGTCAAGCTGGATGCCAACGGTGTCGAGATCTGGGCCGGCGACCAGTTCCAGACCATCGACCAGATGAACGCGGCCGGCGTGCTGGGCATGAAGCCCGAGCAGGTGAAGATCAACACGATCTATGCCGGCGGCAGTTTCGGCCGCCGCGCCACCATCCAGTCGGACTACATCGTGGAAGGCGTCGAGATCGCCAAGGCGATCAATGGTCGGGCGCCGGTGCGCCTGGTGTGGACGCGCGAGGACGATATCAAGGGCGGCCGCTATCGCCCGATGTATCACCATGTGCTGAAGGCCGGCATCGACGACAAGGGCGAGATCATCGCCTGGCAGCATCGCATCGTCGGCCAGTCGATCGTGACCGGCACGCCATTCGAGGCGTTCATGGTCAAGGACGGCATCGATCATACCTCGGTGGAAGGTGCCGCCAACCTGCCCTATGCCATCCCGAATATGCGCGTGGAACTGCACACCACCAAGACCGGCGTGCCGGTGCTGTGGTGGCGCTCGGTCGGCAGCACGCATACCGCGTTTGCCACCGAGGTGTTCCTCGACGAGATCGCGGCGGAGACCAAGCAGGATCCGCTGGCCCTGCGGCGCAAGCTGCTGACCAAGCATCCGCGTCATCTCGGCGTGCTGAACCTGGCCGCCGAAAAAGCCGGCTGGGGCAAGCCGCTGCCGGCCGGCCGCATGCGCGGCATCGCCGTGCATGAAAGCTTCTCGTCCTTCGTAGCGGAAGTGGCGGAAGTGGTGCTGCAGGCCGATGGCAGCTGGAAGGTGGACCGGGTGGTGGCGGCGGTCGATTGCGGCATGCCGATCAACCCCAACATCATCCGGGCGCAGGTGGAAAGCGGCATCGGCTATGGCCTCTCGGCCACCATCAAGCCGGGCATCACCATGGCCAAGGGTGCGGTCGAGCAGTCGAACTTCCACGACTACGAGGTGCTGCGCATCCACGAGATGCCCAAGGTGGAGGTGCATATCGTGCCGTCGACGGAAAAGCCGACCGGCATCGGCGAACCCGGCACCCCGCCGGTGGCGCCGGCGGTGGCCAATGCGCTGATGAGCGGCACCAGGATGGTGTTCCGCGCCCTGCCGCTGCCGCCGACCGCGACCAAGTCCGCATAACCGGCAGTTTTTTAGACCGGCCCTGAAAGCCCGCGGCACTGCCGCGGGCTTTTTTCTTATCCGGTGCAGCGGCTTAACCGCCTTGACAGGTCACAATCTTTCGTAGGAAACATTGCGTCTCTGATATTAATAATGAGTCTCACTATGAAAAACTTCGGGGGTTCGGCCACAGCTCTTGGCCTTCTGCTCACGCTGCCAGCCATGGCCCTGCTGGCGAACCAGCCGGCCCTGGCCCAGGACAGCCAGCCCGTACAGCTGCAGGGCATCACCGTGACGGCGGCGGGCGACTGGCTCGGCGAGGCCGATCCGGAAGTGGTGCGCACCCATGCCGGCGGCCGCAGCGTGGTGCGCCAGGAGCAGTTCGAGCAGAGCGGGGCCTCCACCGTGACCGAGGCGATCCGCGCCATCCCGGGCGTGCAGACCCCGCCGCCCAACGGCAGCGGCGGCGGCGACTATGCCCTCAACATCGGCATTCGCGGCATGACCTCGCGGCTCAGCGCCGGCGCCACCATCCTGATGGACGGCATTCCGCTGGCCAATGCGCTGTATGGCCAGCCGGAAACCTCGCTGGGCGCGGTGTCGCTCGGCATGCTGCAGGCCATCGACGTGGTGAAGGGTGGCGGCTCGGTACGCTATGGGCCCGGCACCTCCGGCGGCGTGGTGAATTTCGTCACCAAGGATATCCCGACCACGCCCTATGGCGGCGAGATCAGCCTGCGCGGCGACAGCACTGCCGGAAATGACGCCAATGGCCGCCTGCTCGGCAAGTCCGACATCATGGCCGGCGGTTCGCTGCAGAACGGCTCCGGCCTGGCCGTGTTCTATTCCGGCAATCACGGCGAATCCTACCGCGACAACACCAATCAGGATATCGACGACTTCATGCTGAAGGGTCGCCTGGCGCTGACTGAGACCAGCCGACTGGAAACCCGCCTGCGTCACTACAATGCCGATGCCAGCACGCCCGGCCCGCTGACCCAGGCGGCCTTCAACGCCGACCCCTACCAGTCGACGCATTCCCGCGAGCGCTTCAAGGGTGAGCGCGACGAGTATGTGCTGAAATACGTGAACGAGTTCAACGGCGACTATCGCCTGGAGACGACCGGTTTCCACACCGAGAGCTTCCGCGAACTCACCATCGCCTCAGCCGCCGCCACTTCGGTCAACGGCGGCAGCGACGCATCGCTGACCATCCTGGACCGCCTGCCGCGCAATTACAGCGTCTATGGCTTCGAGCCGCGCTTCACGGCCCTGGCGGAAACCGGCATCGTCAAGCATGCCGCATCGATCGGCTATCGCTACATGACGGAAGCCACCGACGAGATGCGCTTCCGCCGCACCGGTGCCGCCGGCTTCAATCCTTTCGGCGTTGCCGAGGCGCGTAACCGCTATACCGAGGGCTCGACCGAGGCGCATGCCGTCTATGTCGACAATGCCATGAAGGTCGGTGCCGTGACGGTGACGCCCGGCATCCGCTTCGAGAAAGTGGAGGTCGAACGCCTCAACAAGCTGACCGGCTTCCGCGACACGGAAAAATACGAAGAACCCCTGCCCTCGCTCAGCGTCGGCTGGGAGGTGAATCGCGACCTGTTCACCTATGCCAATTACTCGACCTCGTTCAATCCGGTAACGCATCTGGCCCTGGGCGACTCGACTGCTGCCGGCGCCGGCAGCCTGGAACCGGAACGCGCCAAGACCTACGAGATCGGCGCGCGCTACAAGGCCGGCGGCCTGTCGCTGGAGGGCGGCCTGTTCCTGATCCACTTCGACAACCAGATCGAAAGCGTCAACAGCGTCAACATCAACACCGGCGCCACCAAGCACCAGGGCATCGAGACTGCGGCCGAATATGATCTCGGCACACTCTACACCGCGCTGAAGGGCCTGAGCGTCTACGCCACCTATGCCTATACCGAGGCGACACGCGAGCAGGGCGCAAATGCCGGTCGTCAACTGGGGCTGTATTCCCCGCATGTCGGCACGGTCGGCACGCGATATCGCACTGGCGAATGGACCTTCAATCTGAATGCCTACGGCCAGTCGGAACAGCACGCTGACGACACCAACACTGTCGAGTCGAGTGCCAATGGCAAACTGGGGCCGATCCAGGGCTATGTGCTGTTTAACGGCCAGGTTGCGTATGATTTCCCCAGCGGCGTGACGGTGGCGGCCGGCGTCAATAATATCTTCGACGAGCTGTATTTCACCCGCGCCAGCATCGAGGCCAATGGCGGCCTGTTTGCCGGCGCACCGCGAACCGCGTATATCACCACCAAATTCGTGTTCTGAGTCTGAAGAGGCGGCGCCAGTGACGCTGAGACAGATCTGGCGCCGCCTGCATTTATGGATCGGCCTGGCGGCGGGCGCGGTTTTCGCGATGCTCGGCCTGACCGGCAGCGCCATGGTGTATCAGGAAGAGATTCTCGACCTGCTCTACCCCCGCATCATGCATGTGGCACCCGGCGAGGCCCTGGCGCCGCCATCGCACTTCCTGGCCACCGCCCAGCAGGCGGGCGGCCGCGTGGCCTATCTGCGCTATCCCGAAACGGCCGACCGGCCGGTGCAGGCCACGCTGGATATGCCCGGCGGCGGCCGGCAGACCGTGCTGATCGATCCCTACGCCGCCACCCTGATCGCACCATTGCCGGGACAGCAGCTGTTTGCCTTTCTGCTGGACCTGCATAGCCGTCTTTTGCTGGCGACACCCGGCCGAGAGATCCTGGGCTGGGTGGGGCTCACGCTGGCCTTCAGCGCCATCAGCGGCGCGATCCTGTGGTGGCCACAGCTGCGATGGCGCGCGTGGAAGCAGGCGCTGACCATGAAGTGGCGCGGCATGTCATGGTATCGCCGCAGCTTTGACCTGCACAAGGTTGGCGGCGCGACCATGATCCTGCCGCTGTTGCTGCTGGCGCTCAGCGGCAGCGCCATTTGCTTTCGTGATGCCCTGCTGCCGGCGATGACCGCTTTGGGTGGCATCCGTCCGCTCGGCGCTGCCGCAGCGGCACGACCGGCAGAGATCGGCACGGCCAGATCGGTGGATGAGCTGCTGGCCGAGGCGCAGCGCCTGATCCCGGGCGCGCGGCCGGTTTTCATTTCGCCGCCGACGCGGCCCGGCGGCACCACCCGCATCCGCCTGCGCCAGCCCGACGAAATTCATCAGAACGGCCGCAGCTATGTGCTGTTCGATGCCACCGGGCGCGTGCTGGACCTGCAACGCGTCTCGGAACTGCCGGCGGCGAATCTGGTGATCGACCAGCTGCCCTATCCGCTGCATACCGGCTATCTGTTCGGCGCCGTGGGACGCCTGATTGTTTTCATCTCCGGGCTGCTGCCGGCGCTGCTGTTTGCCACCGGGCTTTACCTGTGGCTGCGCTCGCGCCCGTTCAGGCGGCGGGCGTGACGAACTGAACGCCCCTGCGCTGCCGCCACAGCAGCGCGACGCACAGGCCGCCGCCCAGCGACAGCGGCAGCATGGCGAGATAGGCCAGACCGCCGAAAGCGGCAAACAGCGGACCCACGATCAGGGTGCCGGCCGCCAGCAAGGCGGAATTGCCGGCGCTGTACAGGCTTTGCGCCGAGGCCGAGGCATCGGCATCGACGCCTTCGGCCAGCAGCCGCATGGCGCCGAGATGGGCGCAGCCGAAGGTGGCGGCATGCAGCAGGTTGAGCGCCACCAGCACGGAAAAATCGCCGGTGAAGGCCGTGAAGCTCCAGCGGATGGTGCCTCCCAGCGCCGCCAGCGCCAGCAGGCCGACACCGCCGACATGCTGCGCCACCCGCTGGCCAACCGCGAACAGAATCACTTCGGCCAGCACACCCTCGGCCCAGAGAAAGCCGATCTGCGCATCGCTCAGGCCCTGGCTGCGCCAGTGCAGGGTGCCGAAGGTGTAGAACATCGCATGGCTGGCCTGCAGGCAGGCATTGGCCCCGAGGAAGGCCAGGAACAGCGGGCTGCGCATCAGCCGCATGGCCGGCGCGCCGACCATGCGCGGTCGGTTGAGCGGCAGGCGCAGATCGGGCAGCAGATGGCTGCTGAGCGCGAGGCCCACCATGCCGATCAGCAACAGGATGAAGATCCAGTTGTCGTCGCGTCCCTTCAGCCACAGGCCGGCAAGATAGGCGGTGACCAGGAAACTGAGCGAGCCCCAGAGCCGCAGGCGGCCGTATTGCAGATTGTGCCGCGTGCTGGCCAGCACGGCGATGTTTTCGCTGAACGGCGCAATCGGTCCCCAGGCAGCGGTGTGCAGCAGCCAGATTCCCAGCATCGGCCAGAAGCCTTCCGTCCAGCCCAGCAGGATATAGAAGGCAAGGCTGAGCCAGGTCAGCACGATGATGGCCTGGCGGCGGCGGCCATTGCGGTCGACCGCATGCGCGGCCATCGGGCCGGCCACCAGCCGCAGCAGGATGCCGGAGGACAGGATCACCGAAATTTCGGTTGGTGAAAGACCGCGCGACTGCAGCCACACCGAGAAGAATGGCAGATGAATACCGGGCACCACGAACAGCGCGGCAAAATAGACGCTGATCCGCCAGGCAATGGCGCGACGGTTTTCAGGGCTGTTGTCGCTCACGGAATACTCCGACTGCCTTCGAATCGGGCAGGGTGAAAATTGTTTACAATTCTACGGCGTCCGTGGTTACAATTCTTTATATGCGGCGCACAAATGCCGCCGTCCGGGCAAAAATCCGACACTGATACGGCAGGGGGACAAGATCGCATCATGCAGGCGATGACAAGGGGATGCGGCCCCAAGGCCGCGCACCGGAATACCGTGCAGGTGAATGTTGCGCGGGGAGCGCTGTGATGCAGGGCCCGGCTTTCGTCAAAATCAACGGTGTCAGTCTGACCTATCGTCAGGCCGAGGAAGAGACCCTCGCCGTAGAGGATCTCAACATCGACATCCAGGAAGGCGAATTCGTCGCCGTGGTCGGGCCGTCTGGCTGCGGCAAGTCGACGCTGATGAAACTGGTGACCGGCCTGCTGAACTGCACCGGCGGCAGCATCACCATCGGCGGCAAGCCGGTGAACGGCCCGATCCAGGGCGTGGGCATGGCCTTCCAGAATTCCACCCTGCTGCCCTGGCGCACCACGCTGGACAACGTGATGCTGCCGCTGGAGATCGTCGAGCCGCACAAGCGCCGGCTGCGCAAGGAAAAGCAGGCCTATATCGCGCAGGCCATGGCCCTGCTCAAGACCGTGGGACTGCAGGATTTCGCCGACAAGTTCCCCTGGCAGCTGTCGGGCGGCATGCAGCAGCGCGCCAATGTCTGCCGCTCGATCATCCATGAACCGCGCCTGCTGATGCTGGACGAACCCTTCGGCGCGCTGGATGCCTTCACGCGCGAGGAATTGTGGGGCGTGATGCAGAAGCTGTGGATGGAACGGCGCTTCACCGCCATCCTGATCACCCATGACCTGCGCGAGGCGACCTATCTGGCCGACCGCGTCTTCGTGATGAGCAAGCGGCCGGGCCGGATCATCCTGAGCAAGGAAATCGACATTCCGCGTCCGCGCACGCTGGACACGACCTTTGAGCCGCATTTCGGCTCCATCGTGCATGAGCTGCGCGAGCATATTCATTCGGTGAGGGAATCGTGATGAACGAGAAGAACCTCATCCGGGCGATGCCCTGGATGGTCACCATCGGACTCTTCATCCTGTGGGAAGTCGTCTGCGTCATCACCCGCGTCGAAACCTTCATCCTGCCGCGCCCCACCGTGGTGTTCGAGGCGATGGTGAAATTCGCCCCGCAGATCACCCATCATGCACTGCAGACCCTGATGACCACCACGGCCGGCTTCGCGCTCGGCGTGGTCGGCGGTGGCCTGCTCGGCATCTTCATCGGGGCCTCGCGGCTGGTCTATGTCGGCCTCTATCCGGTGCTGGTCGGCTTCAACTCGATCCCCAAGGTGGCGCTGGTGCCGGTGCTGGTGATCTGGTTCGGCATCGGCACGGTGCCGGCGATCATCACCGCCTTCGTGATTTCCTTCTTCCCGATCGTGGTCAATGTCGCCACCGGCCTGGCCACCATCGAGCCTGAGCTGCGCGACGTGCTGCGCTCGCTGGGGGCGACCAAGACTGAAATCCTCACCAAGATCGGGTTGCCGCGCGCCATGCCCTATCTGTTCGCGTCGCTGAAAATCGCCATTACGCTGGCTTTCGTCGGCTCGGTGATCGCGGAAACCGTGGCGTCCAACGAGGGCATCGGATACCTGATGCTGTCGGCCTCTTCGAGCTATAATGTGCCACTGGTCTTCGCCGGCCTGATCGTGGTCGCCGCCATGGGCGTGGTGATGTATGCGGTGGCGGTGTGGTTCGAGCGGCGCATGACCGGCTGGGCGTTCCGCGGCAGCGACCTGATGAGCTGACGCCGCCCAACTGCGGCAAAGGATGCGGCAAGGAAACCGGAGGCAGCATGTCCGAACCTGTTCGGTTCGTATCGCGCGGCCAGGTGGTGACGGTGGCACCGGATGTGCCCCACACCATGACGGTGCTGGAGTATCTGCGCACACGGCTGCGCCGCACCGGCTCGAAGGAAGGCTGCGCCGAGGGCGACTGCGGCGCCTGCACCGTGGTGGTGGCCGAAGCCGGCGACGACGGCAGGCTGAAACACCGCGCGGTGAATGCCTGCATCCTGTTCGTGCACCAGCTGGACGGCAAGGCGCTGTTCACCGTCGACGATCTCGCCGAAGCGGAAACCCTGCATCCAGTGCAGCAGGCCATGGTGGACAGCCACGGCTCGCAATGCGGCTTCTGCACACCCGGCTTCGTCATGTCGCTGTTCGCCTATTACAAAAGCCACGACAGGGCCGACGACAGCAGCCTGAAAGACGCGCTGGCCGGCAACCTGTGCCGCTGCACCGGCTATCGGCCGATCCTGGAGGCCGGGCACAGGATGTTCGATGCCGGCACGGCCGACCGCTTCGCGCCGCAGGAAGCAGCCCTTGCGGCCCAGCTCGGCAGCCTGGCGCGCAGCCGCATGCTGCAGCATTCCACGCCCGACGGCAGTTTCCTGGCACCGCGCAGCAGTGATGAACTGGCCGACACGCTCGCCACGCTCCCCGAGGGCGAGAGCTGGATTCTGGCCGGCGGCACCGATGTCGGCCTGTGGGTGACCAAGCAGCATCGCGTGCCACGCAACATTGTCTCTCTCGGCCGCGTGGCGGAGCTGCAGCGCATCACCGATCAGGGCGATGCCATCGAGATCGGTGCCAGCGTCACCTATAGCGATGCTTTCGGTGCCATCGAAAGCCTGCATGCCGATTTCGCCCGCATGGTGCGGCGGCTGGGATCGGCGCAGATCCGCAATTCCGGCACGCTCGGCGGCAACATCGCCAACGGCAGCCCGATCGGCGACAGCATGCCGGCGCTGATTGCGCTGGGCGCCACGCTGAAACTCCGCAGCAAGGCCGGCAGCCGCGAGATGGCGCTGGAGGATTTCTTTCTCGCCTATCGCAAGACAGCCTTGCAGCCGGGCGAATTCGTCGAAAGCGTGACGGTGCGCAAACCCGGCACCAACAGCCGCTTCGGCGTCTACAAATTGTCCAAACGCTTCGACCAGGATATCTCCGCCGTGCTGGCGGCGTTTCATGTGGTGCTGGAGGGTGACACCGTGCAAAGCGCGCGGCTGGCTTTCGGCGGCATGGCCGGCACGCCGGCGCGGGCAAAGCTGGCCGAGACAGCACTGACCGGCAGGCGCTTTACGCCTGCCGAGATCGAACCGGCAGTGGCGGCGCTGACCGCGGATTTCACGCCGATGAGCGACATGCGGGCATCGGCCGCCTATCGCCTGCTGGCCGCGCAGAACCTGCTGCGCAAATTCTGCCATGAGGTCAGCACCGGCCAGAAGATTTCGGTGGAGGCCGCCGAATGACGAGCCCCCATAAGACAAATGTCGTCCACAAGCCGATCAAGCATGACAGCGCGCCCAAGCATGTGGCGGGCAGCGCGCGCTATATCGACGACCTGCCGGAGCCCGAAGGCCTGCTGCATGTGGCGCTGCATCTGAGCGACCGCACGCATGCGAAAATCCTCAAGATCGACCTGAGCGCCGCGCTCGCCATTCCAGGCGTGGTGGCGGCGATCACCGTGGCCGATGTGCCCGGCGATCCCGATATCGCACCGGTGGTGCGCGGCGAACCGATGCTGGCCAACGGCGTGGTCGAATTCCACTGCCATCCGGTGGCAGCGATTGCCGCCCATGACCTGCCTACCGCGCGCCGCGCCGCCCGGCTGGTGCGGGTGACCTATGAAGACCTGCCGGCGATCCTGAGCATCGAGGACGCCATCGAGAAGCAGTCCTTCCTGCTGCCGCCGCTGGGCCTGAAGCGCGGCGATGCCGCGGCTGCCATCGCCGCCGCGCCGCACCGCCTGCAGGGTGAACTCAATATCGGCGGCCAGGATCATTTCTATCTCGAGGGCCAGGTCAGCCTGGCCGAACCGCGCGAAGACGGCGATGTGATCGTGCGCTGCTCGACGCAGCATCCCTCCGAAGTGCAGAAGCTGGTTGCGCGCGTCCTCGGCCGCCAGCTGCATGCGGTGACAGTGGAATGCCGGCGCATGGGCGGCGGTTTCGGCGGCAAGGAAACCCAGGCTGCGCAGTTTGCCTGCATCGCCGCCGTAATCGCGACGAGGACCGGCCGGCCGGCCAAGCTGCGGCTCGACCGCGACGAGGATATGATCGCCACCGGCAAGCGGCACGATTTCCTGTCGCGCTATGACGTCGGTTTCGATGAGCAGGGCCGCATCCTCGGCTATGAACTGACGCTGGCCGGGCGCGGCGGCTGGGCGGCGGACCTGACCGGCGCCGTGGTGGACCGCGCCGTGTTCCATGCCGATTCCAGCTACTGGCTGCCCGATGTCACCCTCACCGGGCTCTGCTGCAAGACCAACACGGTGTCGAACACGGCGTTTCGCGGCTTCGGCGGACCGCAGGGCATGGCAACCACCGAATATGTGATCGACGAGATCGCGCGTTACCTCGGCCGCGACGCGCTGGAGATCCGCCGCGCCAATCTCTACGGCAAGACCGCCAACAACGTCACACCGTATTTCCAGACCATCACCGACAACATCCTGCCCGAGATGCTGGACGAACTGCTGGCGAGCAGCGACTACAGGCGCCGCCGGCAGGAGATCGATGCCTTCAACGCGCAGAGCCCGCATCTCAAGAAGGGCCTGGCGCTGACGCCGGTGAAATTCGGCATCTCGTTTACCACCACCTTCCTCAACCAGGCCGGCGCGCTGGTGCTGGTCTATGAGGATGGCTCGGTACAGCTGAACCACGGTGGCACCGAGATGGGCCAGGGCGTCTATATCAAGGTGGCGCAGGTGGTGGCCGAAACACTCGGCATCGGCCTCGATAAAATCCGCATCACCGCGACACGCACCGACAAGGTGCCGAACACCTCGGCCACGGCAGCCAGCGCCGGCGCCGACCTGAACGGCAAGGCGGCGGAAAATGCCGCGCTGCAGATCCGCGAAAGGCTTGCTGCAGTGGCCGGCGCGATGCTGGGTGCGGCGCCGGAGCAGGTGACCTTCGCCGATGACCTCGTCCGGGCCGGTGGAAAGTCCATGCCATTTGCCGATGTGGCGCACAAGGCCTGGATGGAACGCGTGTCGCTGGCCGCCTCCGGCTTCTACGCCACACCGGATATCCATTTCGACCGCGCCACCGGGCGCGGCAGGCCGTTCTATTATTTCGCCTATGGCCTCTCGGCCACCGAAGTGCTGGTCGACTGCTTCACCGGCGAATATCGCTTCACCCGCGCCGACCTGCTGCATGACTGCGGCAGCTCGCTCAACCCCGCCATCGACATGGGCCAGGTAGAAGGCGCCTATATCCAGGGCCTGGGCTGGCTGACCATGGAAGAACTGTGGTGGGACGACAAAGGGCGCCTGCGCACCCATGCGCCCAGCACCTACAAGATTCCGACCGCGCGCGACCTGCCGGAAGATTTCCGCGTGCAGCTGGTATCCGGCCGCGCCAACCCGTCAAACACCGTGTTCCGTTCCAAGGCGGTGGGCGAGCCACCGCTGATGCTGGGCATCTCGGCCTGGCTGGCGCTGAAGGATGCCGTCGCCGCCGCGGCCGGCACCAGGATGGTGCATCTGGATGCACCGGCCACGCCGGAACGTGTGCTGCTGGCCATCGCCGCGGCCAAACGGCAGGCCGCCACGATGCCCACCGACATGGCGGCCGCCAAATGAGCTGGCTGAATGCCCTCAGCGACCTGGATGGCCGCGGCATTCCGGCCGTGCTGGTGACGGTGGCGGCCACCGATGGTTCGGCACCGCGCGAGGCCGGCACCAAGATGGTGGTGACGCCGGACGACACCATCGGCACCATCGGCGGCGGCACGCTGGAATTCCGCGCCATCGAAATTGCCCGCCATATGCTCGGCACCAAACAGGGACCGAGTTTGCGCAAATTCCCGCTCGGGCCCTCGATGGGGCAATGCTGCGGTGGCACCATGACGCTGCTATTCGAGCCGCAGCGGCCGGACCTGTTCACCGTGGCGCTGTTCGGCGCCGGCCATGTCGGCAAGGCGGTGGTGCAGGTGCTGAGCGCCCTGCCCTGCCGCATCCGCTGGTTCGATCCGCGGCCCGACGAATTCCCCGACCATGTGCCGCCGGGCGTGAGCGTGGAAGTGACCAACGCGCCGGAGCGCGAGATCGCCGGCCTGCCGGATGATGCGTGGATTCTGGTGATGAGCCACAGCCATGCCCTCGATCTCGGCATCACGGCAAAGGCGCTGCAGGAAAACCGTTTCGCCTATGTGGGCCTGATCGGCTCGGAGACCAAGCGGGCACGCTTCGTCAAACGCTTCCGCGAGCTGGGCCTGGACGAACAGCAGATCGCCAGGCTGACCTGCCCGATCGGCATCGACGGTGTGAACGGCAAGCATCCGGGCGAAATCGCCATCGCCACGGCGGCACAGCTGCTGCGCTTACGCGAGGGCGCGCGGCAGACCTTGCGCGTGGTCGACGAGAGCGCGGCGTAAGGAGCGAACGCGCAGCCCGCGCTAGGCGTCGATCAGCTCCCGTATGCGTCCGGCCAGCGTGTCGATCTCAAACGGCTTTGTAAGGATTGACATGCCCGTTTCGAGCTGTCCGTTTCTAAGCAGAGCATTCTCCGCATAGCCCGTGATGAACAGAACTTTCAAATCCGGCCGACTCGCACGCGCCGCATCCGCCATCTGCCGCCCGTTCATGCCCCCCGGAAGACCCACATCGGTCACCAGCAGGTCAATCTGGGCATCGGACTGAAGAATCCGAAGACCTGCGAGGCCGTCACCTGCCTCAAGCACCGTATAGCCAGCCTCTCCCAAAACATCCACGATCAGCATGCGCACCATGGCTTCGTCATCGACCAGCAACACCGTTTCGCCCTGCCGGGCAGGCTTCAGAACCTCGGCCACCGGCAGGATCTCATCCTCTTCCGCCTTGCCCAGATGCCGCGGCAAATATATCCAGACCGTCGCTCCCTGGCCGACCTCGGAATAAATCCGCACCTGGCCGCCAGACTGCCTCGCAAAGCCGTAGATCATCGATAGGCCGAGACCGGTACCTTCGCCTAATGGCTTGGTGGTGAAGAATGGCTCGAAGGCCCTGGCGATGACTTCGGGCGGCATACCTGTGCCGGTATCGCTCACGCAGAGCGAAAGGTACTGCCCCTTCGACAGATCAAGCTGCCGGGCAGCATGCCAATCAATCGAACGGTTAGACGTTTCTATGGTAATGCGGCCACCATCAGGCATGGCATCGCGTGCGTTGATGCAGAGATTCAGCAAGGCATTTTCAAGCTGGGGGACATCGACCATGGCAGTCCACAAACCCGTCGAACCCACATTTGCCACTTTGATGCTCGGCCCGACTGTCCGCTGGATCAGATCTACCATCCCGCTGATTACCTGATTGATGTCTGCGGGTCTGGGTGCCAGCGTCTGACGGCGGGAAAAGGCCAGCAGGCGGTGGGTCAGCGCTGCCGCGCGCTTTGTCCCATCCTGCGCTGCGGCGATATACTTTTCGACATCCGTGTAGCGGCCCTGGTTGATGAATTTCCGGGTCAGCTCCAGCGCGCCGGAAACAGCCATAAGCAAGTTGTTGAAATCGTGCGCCAGGCCACCCGTCAACTGACCGACGGCTTCCATTTTATGTGCCTGCCGCAGGGTCTCTTCGGCGGCACGCTGTCCGGTCACATTGCGGCCGACCATGTGGAACAGGCCGGTACCCGGATCCGGACTTGCCGCCCACATGATGTGGCACAGGCTGCCGTCCTTGCAGAGGATGGCATTGGTAAAACCCGCCACATCCTTGCCAGCAGCCAGCCTGGCAATAGCCCTGTCGCTCTCTGCATGGTCGGCCGGATCGATGATGTCGTGAAACCGCCGTGCGAGCAGCTCGTTTTCACTCCAGCCAAGCAGCGTTGTCCATGCAGGGTTGATGGCTTTCAGGTAGCCATCAAGGTTTCCGGTGCCCATGAGATCATTGGTTGTCTCCCACAGCCGATCGCGTTCGGCGGTGCGCTCCGCGAGTTCTTCCTGGCGCCGCTTCTCATCCGTGATATCACGTGCCGAGCAGTACACCTTCATATCGTCGGGGACCGCAACCCAGGACAGCCAGCGCCAGTCGCCGTCCTTATGACGGTACCGATTCTCGAAACGCAGGGCAGGCAGGCCGCGATCAAGCGCATCCTCCCATGCCACACGTGTCTTTTTCTGGTCGTCGGGATGGATGAAGTCGAAGAAAACCGTACCGGCCACCTCTTCCTCTAACCACCCCAGCGTTGCATGCCATGCAGGATTGGATGCTTCGAAATACCCTTCGGCATTCAGTACGCCCAGCATGTCTGGACTGACTTGCCAGGTGCGGCCACGCGCCAGCGCCTGAGCAACGACTTTCTGCTCCAGGTCTGTATTCAGCGCGCGCAGCTTGGCGATGGCGGTGTCGCGTTCGGCCTCCACGGCTCGCCGCTCCTCGACATTGATCAGGACGCCGGGGAAGTTCTGCGGCGAGCCATCGGGCCCGAGTTCCACGCGACCATTGGCCTCAATCCAGTAGTAGCGTCCATCGGCCCTGCGGACACGGTACTGATGGGCATAGGCGCCGCCGCGCTCCATCGCATCCTTCAAAGCCTTCGACAGCTCTGGCCTGTCGTCCGGATGGACCGTGGCAATCACCTGCTCGAGACTGAGCCCGTCATAGCCCAGTGCCGAATCGAGGCCGAAACTACTGGCAAATGCCTCGTCCACGGCAAATCGATCTTTCGGAACATCCCAGAACCATGTGCCTATGATCGCACCGGCAGACAGGGCCAGTTGCACGCGCTCGGCATAAATGCGGGCGCGATTCTGAGCCAATACCGTCTCGGTCGTCTCGACGGCGACATTGAAGAGGCCGCAAACCGTATTGCCATCGCGCAAGGGGCTGTAGGAAAACGTCCAGTAGGTGTCTTCCGGATAGCCGTGACGGGTCATTCGCAGGTGCATGTTTTCCAAACGCACCGACTCGCCTGCCATTGTCCTTTCGTACAGCGGTCCGATCTCATGCCAGACATCGCGCCATACTTCATCCAATGGCTGCCCCACGGCTGCGGGGTGACGCTGGCCCAGAAACGGAGCATAGGCGTCGTTATATATTAGCGTCTTCGCTGGCCCCCAGGCGGCACACATGCCGAACCCGCTCGACATCATGATGTCGTATGCCGCTCTCAGTGACAGCGGCCACGCCTCCTTGGGGCCAAGCGGTGTCCGGCTCCAGTCGAAAATATTCAGCGGCATGGCAATAATGAGTCCTTGCACGGCCCTGCGCCCACGGTCGCAGTCCCCCATTGCTAAACACACCAAGGCAAGAATAGTTCCGGGACGGCGGTATTACGCCGGGTTTGCGAACACGGCTCGAGTGAATAACGACCTAAAGCCCGAGGATCTTCAGCTGGTCCTGCAGCTCGGCTTCGGTCATCGGATAATCAGAACCGTTGCGGGCATTCAGCATGCTCTTCGGCGGCACGTGGGCAAGGTCGCGCTGGATCATCACGGCCGTGCGCATGGAGAATTTCGCGCGCCAGACCAGCGCGGTGATCAGCCGGCCATTGCGCACATCGATCGCCTTCTGGATCACCGATAGCGGGATGCGGCCATTCTGGATCAGGGCCTGCAATACCAGATTCCGGTCGCCGCGTTCGATGGCGTCCTGCACCAGGTCGTTGTCGAGCTTCTTGTCCTTGATCAGCTTTCTGACCTTGACCTCGGCTTCGGCCATCGGTGTCTGGGCGTCTTCGGCCTCGTCGTCTTCGTCGGCTTCCTCGAGTTTGACCTCGAGCCGCTGCTCCATCACCTGGCGCACCTCGGCCAGCGCATCGGCCGGCAGATCCTTGCGGCTGGCCAACAATTTCAGCAGCGATGAGGCGACGAAACCGGCAAGGCGCTTGGCTGCCTTGCCTGGCAGGTTGGGCCGCTGCACCAGCGGTTCATGCCAGGCCTCGAATTGCGGTGCCGCATCGAGGATGAGATCGAGGGTCTCTTCGCGGATCTGCGCCGAGTCATTGGCCAGCAGGGCCGCCACCGCCGATACGTCGCGCGTGGCCGCAATGGCGCCCGATACGCCATCGGACAGGCCGATGCGGCGGGCAATCGCCGACAATGCACCGGACTGGGCCGAGGAGGCGACGATCTCGCGCAGATCGTCATCGCTCAGCAGCGGCGAGAATTGCAGCACCGGGGCGGAGACGATCAGCTCGACATCCAGCGCCAGCTGCTTGATCAGGTGATGCGGTACATTCTCGGATGCCTTCAGGGCTTCCGACAATGTGGCGCGGATACGGGCCAGCTCGTCCTGCGCCAGCAGCTCCAGCGTCTGGATCGCCAGCTCGCGCGCCTTGTTTGCCTCATCATCCGGCAGGTCGGGCAGCATATGCGCCACCTTGGCAGCCAGCCGCTGGCGCACCTCTTCGGAGGAATCATTGGCCAGCAGCAGATACGCCTGCGCCGGCGTCGCCTCGTTTTCGACAATGGCGCGACGCACCTCCTCGGTCTGGTCGACCGCGAGGTAATACAGGATTTCCGGCTGCGTATCGGCGCGCTTGGCCAATTTCAGGCGCTCGGCCGAATTGGCCGAGGCCGCCAGCGCCTTCGCCTTGTCGTAATCGATGTTCTTGCCACTCACGTCGGGACTCCGTCCTCGTCATCGGGCAGCGGCGCGATATGGCTGCGTCCCTTGCCGCCCTTCTTGGCGGCATACATCGCCTCGTCTGCCCGGGCGATCAGGGCCTCGGTGCTTTCCAGCTGGTCGAGGCGCGAAAACACCGCGCCAACCGAAAGGCCGAGCGGAAAACCCTCGACGCCGAACTGCCGGTCAAGCTCGCGGCCGATCTCATGCAGGCGCAGGCTGATCGATTCCGCCGAATTGCGATCGGTTTCCTCCAGCCAGAGCAGGAATTCGTCGCCGCCGATGCGTGAGGCCAGATCGACGCCGCGCATCAGCCGGCGGGCTTCCTCCGACACATGCTTCAGCACCTCGTCGCCCACCTGGTGGCCACGCACATCGTTGACCTTCTTGAAGTTGTCGAGATCGAAATAGATCAGGGTGCCGCGCAGCTTGTTGCGCAGATGACGCGCCAGCCGCTTGTCCAGCTCGGTCAGGAAGGCGCGGCGGTTGAGCAGGCCGGTGAGGCCATCGGTGCTGGCCAGCTTGTTGAGCTGCTTGTGGGCGCGGCGCAGGGCGTCGACACGTTCACGGGCCTCGGGGACATCGCGCGCCACGCCGCGCACGCCGAGCCAGGCGCCCTGTGCATCGCGCACCGGCAGGCAGGACACTTCAAAACAGCCCACCGTACCGTCCTTGCGCTGGAGGAAGACCTCGGTGGATTCCTGCGGCACCTGCGCCTCGAAGGGCAGGATCGCCGGTGCCGGCGTATCGACGCTGTGTTCGGCGACGATCTTGCGCGCATCGGTGCCTTCCAGCTCGCGCGCCGTATAGCCCAGCGCGCCGCGTGGCGAGACGAAGCCGAAGCGGCCATCGGCCTTGGTTTCCCAGGCAAAGTCGGTGGAGCAGGAGACCAGATCCTTGAACAGCTGGCGCGACTGCATCAGCGCCTGGATCAGGTTGCGCTCCAGCGTACCGTCGCGACCGAGCAGAAGCAGGCGACGGTGCGTCCTGTCGCCAAGCGGAATGAGCGTAAGCTGCAACGCACTGCCGCCGCGCGGGCCTGCGAGATCGGCGCGATCCTGTCGCATCTGGCCATCATTCAGCGCCGCCGCGATTGCGGCGGCCAGAGCCGGCAGCTGGTTGTCTGCCAGTGCGGCCAGCAATCCGGTGGCGGCATCGTTGGCAGCGAGCGTGCGGCCACCGCCATCGAGCAGCGCGGCCGGGCCGGGATAGTCCGGCACCAGCAGGGCCGGATCGAGTCCGCCTGCCAGGTTGCTCTCCTGGCTCGCATCCATTGCCGTGCTGCCCTGGCTCACCGTTTGCCCCTCTTGTTCCGGTGATCGCGTGGCGCCCCGGATACTCGCCATTTTAGCCAGAAGCACCTATGGTGCGAAACTGTGATCTCCGCCGCTTCCGCATCCCCCGCCGCTTCCGCATCCCCCGCCGGCATGCCACTGGCCGGTGCCGCCTTGCGGCAGGCGGAAACCTGGGTCTTCGACCTCGACAACACGCTCTACCCTGCGGAATGCAACCTGTTCGAGCAGGTGCAACGCCGGATGGGCGAGTTCATCGCCACGACCTTTGCCCTGGATGCCGCAGCGGCAGCGGAAAAGCGGAAATACTTCTTCCATACCCATGGCACCACGCTGCGCGGCCTGATGGTGGAGCATGGCATCGATCCGGCCGATTTCCTCAGCTTCGTGCATGACATCGACCTGAGCGGCGTGGACGCCATGCCGGCGCTGAATACGGCGCTGGAGCGCCTGCCCGGCCGCAAGCTGATCTTCACCAACGGCACCGTGGCCCATGCCGAGCGCATCATGCGCAAACTGGGGGTCGACCATCACTTCGAGGCGGTGTTCGACATCGTGGCCTCCGACTACCTGCCCAAGCCCGAGATCGCGCCCTATCGCGCCATGCTGGCCCGCCATGGCGTGACACCGGCCGGCGCCGTGATGGTGGAAGACATGGCGCGCAACCTGAAACCGGCGGCCGAACTGGGCATGACCACGATCTGGGTGCCGACCACGGCGGCCTGGTCGCAACCCGATGCCGGCGACCATGGCCATATCCACCATACCGCGCCGGACCTGACCGCCTTCCTGGCCGCCCTGCCCGCCGCCTGAACCAGCGCCGACGGGCGCCCGAAAGGGAGCCGGCAGGTTGACTCAAGGCGCCCGGCGGCTATTGTCTCGCGGTCTCGCCGACCCGCATTTTCCAAGGACTATTTACCATGACCGACGCCGCCATTCGCGCCCAGCTCCAGCCCGTGATCGATGCCGCCTGGGAGGCCCGCGACCAGGTCAATTTCCACACCAAGGGCGAAGTGCGCGACGCGGTGGAGGCCACGCTGAATGCGCTGGATGACGGCAAGCTGCGCGTGGCCGAGAAGATCGACGGCAAGTGGGTGGTGCACCAGTGGGCCAAGAAGGCCGTGCTGCTGAGCTTCCGCCTCACCGACAACATGCTGATTTCGGATGCCCCGGGCGGCGCCAGCTGGTTCGACAAGGTGCCGTCGAAATTTGCCGGCTGGAGCGAGCAGCGTTTCCGCGCCGCCGGCTTCCGCGCCGTGCCGGGCGCCGTGGCGCGCCGCGCCGCCTATATCGCGCCGGGCGTGGTGCTGATGCCCAGCTTTGTCAATCTCGGCGCCTATGTCGACAGCGGCACCATGGTGGATACCTGGGCCACGGTGGGGTCCTGCGCGCAGATCGGCAAGAACGTGCACCTGTCGGGCGGTGTCGGCATCGGCGGCGTGCTGGAGCCGCTGCAGGGCAACCCGGTGATCATCGAGGACAACTGCTTCATCGGCGCGCGGTCGGAAGTGGTGGAAGGCGTGATCGTCGAGGAAGGTGCCGTGCTGTCCATGGGCGTCTATCTGGGCGCCGGCACCAAGATCATCGACCGCGCCACCGGCGAGGTTTTCGTCGGCCGCGTGCCGGCCTATTCGGTGGTGGTCTCGGGCAACATCCCGGGCAAGCCGCTGCCCAACGGCCAGCCGGGCCCGTCGCTGTACTGCGCCGTGATCGTCAAGCGCGTGGATGCCCAGACCCGCTCCAAGACATCCATCAACGAACTGCTGCGCGACTGATATCCCGGAGGTAGAGGCATGCCGCCGGCGCGGTAGAACCCGCACGGCGACAACCTTTCCTTAACGCAGAGCGGCGAGGCTTCAGGCTCCTGTTTCCCGAGTCGGTCAATGTCGCTTCCGCCCACCAAGAACCGTCGTATCGATCCCGGCGCCTTTCGTCGCTCCACCATCCTGGTGGCCGAGGGTGACCGCGGCCTGCGCCGCACGCTGCGCGATGTGCTGCTCGGCATGGGCTTCCCCTCCATCATCGTGGCCGGTACTGCCGCAGAAGCGATACGCCAGCTGATCGAGTTCCGGCCCAGCGTGATCCTGCTGGACCACAAACTGCCCGGCAACGGCGATGGCATCGCCTTCACCCGCCGGCTGCGCCGCGAGAACGATCCGGTGCCGATCATCCTGATGTGCACCAATCCCGATGCCAGCCTGGTGGCCACCGCACGCGATGCCGGCGTGAACGAGATCGCGCGCAAGCCGCTGTCGATGGAAGGGCTGGTGCTGCGCCTGATGCATGTGCTGCAGGTGCCGCGCAAATTCATCCGCAGCAGCGCCTTTGTCGGGCCCGACCGCCGCCGCCTGCCCGATCGTCGCCGCAATGAGCGGCGGCTGCAGATCCCGCTGCCGCCGGAGCAGGAGCGGCGCAAGCGGCCGAGCCGGCGCAGCGGCGACGAACGCCGCAAGCCCAAGACTCCCACCTGAAAAAAGAAAGCCGGTCTGGGCGGGGAAGCCGGACCGGCCGGGCACGATGAGCGGCGCGCCTGAAGTGATTCGCAGCCTAGGCGGCCGCGATGACGCTGGCATGACAGGCGGCAGCCTGCTGTAATCGGCCATCGGCCAGTGCAGGCGCAAATTAGTCCGCTTGCATTACTGTTATTCCCCGCTACAATCCGGCATACAAGAAACGCCCGGCCGCCAAGAAGCCGTGGGCAGGGAGGACTATCATCGTGCCAGTTGCCGCCCGGAATGCGCCAATGCGCAGGCCGAAAGCCGAGGTCGGAGTCAAATCCGAGCGGCGCGGCAGTGCGGCACCGGTGGATTACGGCACCCTGCCCAACCATGTCGGCTACCTGCTGCGCCTGGCACAGCTGCGGGTGTGGGAGGATTTCTACGGCCGGCTGGGCGATACCGGAATCAGCCCGGCCCTGTTTTCGGCCCTGATGCTGGTCGATCGCAATCCCGGCATCCAGCAGAGCCGCCTGGGCGAGGCGCTGGGCGTCGCCCGTTCCGGCGCCATGACGATGACCGACCGACTGGAAGGCCTCGGCCTGGTGGAGCGCCGTGCCGACCCGCATGATCGCCGCGCCTATGGCCTGTTCCTGACTGCCGACGGCCAGCGCGGCATGGCGGAATACATCGCCCGCGTCCAGCAGCATGATGCCAAGATCAACCAGGTGCTGAGCAGCGACGAGCATGCCACGCTGATGCGGCTGCTGCACAAATTCACCGCCGCGCCGGCGCCGATCACGCTGGAGCGCGCCCAGAAGGCGGACACCGCGGCCCGTTCCACCACAGACACTGATCCAGTAGCATCGCGTACCAAGCGCACCGCCCATACAGGGCGGGCGTCCTAGACAACGGTTCCAGGGAGGAAAGACCAATGAGCACCAAGCTTACCCGTCGCCAATTCGCAGCCACGGCCGCCGGCGCCGCGCTCGTCGCCGGCACCGCACCGTTCAACATCGTCAAAGCCCAGACCGGCGCGCTGAAGATCGGGTCGATCCATCCGCGCTCGGGCTTCCAGGCCCAGCTCGGCATCGCCTGCCAGCGCGGCATCGACCTGGCGCCGCGCGTGCTCAAGCAGCTCGGCATCAATGCCAATGTCGAGATCATGAATGCCGATACCGAATCCAACGTCGACGTGGCCCGCGCCCGCGCCGAAAAACTGATCAACGACGGCGCCAATGTGCTGATCGGCGCCTTCGACAGCGGCCAGTCGGCCGCCATCGCCCAGGTCGCCGAGCAGAAGGGCGTGCCCTACATCATCAACGTCGCCGCGGCGCCGCAGATCACCGAACAGGGCTACAAGTTCGTGTTCCGCAACTTCCCGACCGCACCGATGCTGGTCGGCGACGGCCTCAACCTGATGAAGGGCGTGTTCGAGAAGAGCGGCATCACGCCGAAGACCGCCGTGTTCATGCATGTGAACGACACCTTCGGCCAGTCGATGGCCGGCGCGATCAAGGCGATGGCGCCGCGCTTCAACCTGCCGTTCCAGATCGTCGATACCATTGCCTATGATCCGCAGGCCAAGGATCTCTCGGTCGAGATCGCCAAGGCCAAGGCCACCGGCGCCGAAATGCTGATGCCGGTGACCCGGCTTAACGACGCCATCCTGATGATCCGCGAAATGGTCAAGCAGCGCTGGGAACCGCAGATCGTGATGAGCCCCGGCGCGCCGGGCTTCTATGAAGGCCAGTTCTACAAGACGCTGGGCAAGTTCTCGAATTACCTGCTGACCAATGTGCCGTGGTACAATCCGCGGTCTTCCATCACCCAGAAGCTCCTGGACGAGTTCACCAAGAGCTACAAGAACGAGCTGTTCGAGCTGAATGTCGGCTTCTCGTTCGAGGCCGTCATGGTGGCCGTCAATGCGCATAACGCCGCCAAGAGCACGGCGGGCGCGGCGCTGGCCGATGCGATCCGCAAGACCAACATCACCGATCACGTGATGGCCGGCGGCGCGCTGCAGTTCAACGAAAAGGGCCAGAACGTCAACATCAAGTCGGTGACGCTGCAGAATCTCGACCAGCGCCCGAAGGTGGTGCTGCCGCTGGATATCGCGGAAGACAACCTGACCCTGCCGCTGCCGAGCTGGACCAAGCGCAGCTGATCGCTTAACCCACGCAACACCACCCCGAAGAGACTCCGAAGAACCGATGCCCATAGATTTGATTGTTACCGTTGCCGTACAGGGCATTCTGACCGGACTGGTCTACGGCCTCATGGCCCTTGGCCTTTCGGTCATCTTCGGGGTGGTGCGCGTGGTCAATTTCGCCCATGGCGAGATGATGACAATTGCCTCCTATGCCGCGATCGTCGCTTTCGGCGCCTGGAATATCGATCCGCTGGTGTCGATGATCCCGATTGCCGTGCTGCTGTTCGCGCTGGGCTATGCGATGCAGGCGGCCCTGATCAATCCCTTCATCAACCGGCCGGAGCACAGCCAGTTCATCCTGCTGGCCGCGGTGGCCATCATCATGGTCAATGGCCTGCTGATGATCTTCGGCCCCGATGCCCGCAACGTGCTGGTCGATTACGCGCTCGACTCCATCGAGGTCGGCCCGCTGCTGATCGACAAGGTGCGCGTCATCACTGCCACCCTGGCGCTGGCGATCACCGCCGGACTGTTCGCCTTCTTCAAGCTGAGCCGCATCGGCAAGGCGATCCGCGCCTGCGCGGACAACCATATGGGCGCCCTGGTGGTCGGCCTCAACGTCAAGCGGCTCTATGCACTCACCTTCGGCATCGGCTCGGCCTGCGTCGGCGCTGCCGGCGCGATGATGACGCTGCTGATCGACACCACGCCCAATGTCGGACCGGTCTTCACCCTGCAGGCCTTTGTCATTGTCATCATCGGCGGCCTGGGCTCGATGCCCGGCGCGCTGCTGGGCGGCGTGCTGATCGGCCTGACCGAGGCGATGGCCGGGCTGTTCTTCGCGCCCTCGGCCAAGACGATGTTCGGCGTCGCCATCCTCATTCTGGTTCTTCTTTTCAGGCCACAGGGCCTGCTGGGGCGCAAGGCATGATCGCGCGTCTGATCGAAGGCGTGCCGCAGCGCGCGCTCATCCTGCTTGGCCTGTTGCTGGCCGCCATGCTGGCCGCGCCGCTGCTGGTTGGTGATTACGGCCTGTCGGTGCTGATCCTGGTGCTGTATTTCGCCTATACCGGCCAGGCCTGGAACGTGATGATGGGCTTTGCCGGCCAGCTCAGCCTGGGCCATTCGCTCTATGTCGGCATCGGCGCCTATGCCGCCGCCGCCCTCTATGTGCATTTCGGCATCGGGCCGTGGCTTGGCGTATGGATCGCCATCCTGCTCAGCATGTCGGCCGGCCTGGTGATCGGCTTCCTCGCCTTCCGCTTCGGCATCGGCGGCGTGTATTTCGCGCTGCTGACCATCGCCTTTGCCGAATTCACCCGCGTCGGCTTCGACCATTTCACCTGGGTGAACGGCTCGGGCGGCTTCTTCCTGCCGGTGGCGCAGTACAGCATCAACGATCCGCTCAACCTGCGCGGTTCGCCCACCATGTTCTATTACATCCTGCTCGGCATCACCGTGCTGGCCTTCCTGTTCTGCCGCTGGCTGCTGACCGGCCGCATCGGCTATTACTGGCTGGCGATCCGCGAGGAACCCGAAGCCGCCCAGACGCTGGGCATCAACGTGTTCCGCTACAAGATGATCGCGGTGGCGATCTCGGCCGGCATGACGGCGCTGAGCGGCGTGTTCTTCGCCTTCTATTACAACAACCTGTTCCCCGAGCAGATCTTCAGCATGAACCGCTCGATCGAGCTGATTCTCGGTCCGATCATCGGCGGCATCGGCTCGCTGTTCGGCCCGATCCTCGGCGCCGTGGTGCTGACCCTGCTGGCCGAAGGCCTCACCGACATCATGGCCGCGCTGGGCTACGAACTGCCGGGCGTGAAGCTGGTGTTCTATGGCCTCTGCCTGCTGGTGGTGGTGATGTATCTGCCCAACGGCATCTGGCCGCCGTTGCGCAAATGGCTCGGCCTGGGAGAGCGGCTATGACAGCTTTGCTCACCGTCGAGGGCATCTCGAAAAGCTTCCGCGGCCTGCGCGCGGTGGATCGCGCGTCGCTGACCGTGCCCAAGGGCGGCATCGTCAGCCTGATCGGCCCCAATGGCGCCGGCAAGACCACCTGCTTCAACATGATCGCCGGCGTGTTCAAACCCGACGAGGGCAGCATCACCTTTGCCGGCCAGAGCATCGCCGGCCTGCGGCCCGACCAGATCTGCCATGCCGGCATCGGCCGCACCTTCCAGATCGTGAAGCCGTTCAAGGAACTCACAGCCCTGGAGAATGTGATTGTCGGCGCCCTGCGCACCGAGCCCAGCACACGGGCGGCGCGCAAGAAAGCCGAAGGCGTGCTGGACCAGCTCGGCATGCTGGACAAGCGCGACCAGCCGGCCGCGCAGCTGACCCTGCCCGAGCGCAAGCGGCTGGAAGTGGCGCGCGCGCTGGCCACCGACCCGACCCTGCTGTTGCTGGACGAGGTGATGGCCGGCCTGCGCCCGACCGAGACCGACCAGATGGTGGCGGTGTTCCGCGAGCTGAACCGCAAGCAGGGGCTGACGATTTTGCTGATCGAACATGTGATGCGTGCCGTGATGGCGCTGTCGCAGCATGTGGTGGTGCTGCACCATGGCCAGGTGATCGCCGATGGCGCACCGGAGCAGGTGGTGCGCGATCCCGCCGTGCTGGAATGCTATCTGGGCGAGGAGGCCGAGGTATGAGCAGCGCGGCGCTCCGTCTGACCGACCTCGACGTTTTCTACGGCGATGCCCAGGCACTGGACAGTGTGTCGATCGAAGTGCCGCAGGGCAGCATCGTCGCCATCATCGGCGCCAATGGCGCCGGCAAGTCGACCCTGATCCGCACCATCGCCGGTATCGAAACGCCACGGCGCGGCCATATCACCTACAAGGACACCGAGATCGGCGGCCTGCCCAGCTATAAGGTCTGCAACCTCGGCATCGGCCAGGTGGCCGAGGGCCGCCAGATCTTCCCCACGCTCAGCGTGCTGGAGAATCTGGAAATGGGCGCCCTGCTGCCGCGTGCGCGCGGCAAGGAAAAGGCCACGATGGACGAGGTGTTTCATCTCTTCCCGCGCCTGGCCGAACGGCGCGACCAGCTGGCCGGCACCATGTCGGGCGGCGAACAGCAGATGCTGGCGATTGGCCGCTGCCTGATGGGCCAGCCCGACCTGATCATGTTCGACGAGCCTTCACTGGGCCTGGCACCCGCCGTGGTGCAGGAGGTGTTCCGCATCATCCGGCTGCTGCATGCCGAGCGCGGCATGACGGTGATCCTGGTCGAACAGAATGTCGCCGTGTCGCTCAAGCTGGCCGACCAGGCTTATGTGCTTGAGAACGGCCATATCGTCATGCAGGGCAGCGGCCAGGACTTGCTGCACGACGACCGCGTGCGGCAGGCCTATATGGGGCTGTAAGACTAAATTACATATGCCGGATCATTAGATAACGGGCCAAGCCATCAAGATCGGGATATAATGAATACTCATTAACCCCAGCTAGAGTTAAAAATGATAGCGCTTCCGGAATGGCCGCGGCAGGTATCACAAATTTTCTAACAAGGTCGCTGTATTTTTGTTCTAACGGAGCATCTATTTCATTGTGGAATGTAAAGCCACTGCGCTGCACGGCCAACCTACGACTTGTTTGAGTTGGGTTGAGCGCAACAACATCAGTGGGGAATTTTTTCTTTTCATTTATATATACATCCCAATAATTTACTTCCAAATCGGTATGCGGGTTAAATATTGAATCATCATTCATTGACGCCTTGTTCAGAGCGAATGGGTTAAGCATCCATATACACGGTAGCTCTGCCGTAGGGATGCTCGGCCTACTCTTCACATTCAAATAAGGTTTGAGCGCAAAGTATAGTGCAACAGAGAAGGTGTGCGACCAGTCGAGCAATCGCGTAGGCAAGCCGTGGTGCTGCATAGCAAATAGCGTATCCCACGGCGAATTTGCGTCATCAAGCAAAGGGCCCGCGAGTGCCAGGAAGTCATGATAGAGGGTTGACTCGATATACCTGTACTTTTTTGCTTTGCTACTTCTGCCTAGCCCACACAACAACTCCCAACTTCCATTACTATGCCCCCGAAAAAAGGGGATATCGCATCCGATAAGATCTAAAGCTTTAATGTGGTTCTGCACATCGAACAGAAACTTCTGCCATTTAGTCATTCCCCCCTCCCGCCTTTTTACTTGTTAGACAAATAAAAAAGGCCACCTCGCGGTGGCCTTTTTGCTGTTCACGCCAGGTTGGCGAAGAAGTCGTTGCCCTTGTCGTCGACGATGATGAAGGCGGGGAAATCCTCCACCTCGATCTTCCACACCGCTTCCATGCCGAGCTCCGGATATTCGTGCTGCTCGACCTTCTTGATGCAGTTCTTGGCCAGGATCGCGGCGGGACCGCCGATCGAGCCGAGATAGAAGCCGCCGTATTTCTTGCAGGCTTCGGTCACCTGCTTGGAGCGGTTGCCCTTGGCCAGGCTGATGAAGCCGCCGCCGTTTTCCATCAGCGTGCCGACGTATGAATCCATGCGGCCGGCCGTGGTGGGGCCGAAGGAGCCGGACGCCATGCCGTCCGGCGTCTTGGCCGGGCCGGCGTAATAGATCATGTGGTTCTTCACATACTCGGGCAGGCCCTCGCCGCGCTCGATCCGTTCGGCGAATTTGGCATGCGCCAGGTCTCTCGCCACAATAAGAGTTCCCGTCAGAGAAAGCCGCGTCTTGACCGGATACTGCGACAGCGTTTTGCGGATCTCGACCATCGGCTGGTTGAGGTCGATCTTGACCACCTCGGCCGACAGTTTTTCCTCATGCTCGGGCAGATACTGCGCCGGGTTGGTTTCCAGCTTTTCCAGATAGATGCCGTCGCGGGTGATCTTGCCCATCGCCTGACGATCGGCCGAGCAGGACACCGCGATGCCGACCGGCACGCTGGCGCCGTGGCGCGGCAGGCGGATGACGCGCACATCATGGCAGAAATACTTGCCGCCGAACTGGGCGCCGATGCCGTTGACGCGGGTGAGTTCGAGAATCTTCTGCTCGAATTCCACATCGCGGAAGGCATGGCCCGTGGGGCTGCCCTTGGTCGGCAGGTTGTCGAGATAGCGCGCCGAAGCCAGCTTGGCGGTCTTGAGATTGAGTTCAGCCGAGAGGCCGCCGATCACGATAGCCAGATGATACGGCGGGCAGGCCGCGGTACCCAGGGTCTTGATCTGGGTATCGAGAAATTTCAGCAGGCTGTCGCCGCGCAGCACGGCCGGCGTCTGCTGGTAAAGATAGGTCTTGTTGGCCGACCCGCCGCCCTTGGCCATGAACAGGAACTTGTAGGCATCGCCATCGGTGGCATAGAGCTCGATCTGCGCCGGCAGATTCGTGCCGGTATTCTTTTCCTCGAACATGGACAGCGGCGCGAGCTGTGAATAGCGCAGGCTGGTCTCGGTATAGGTGCGGTAGATGCCGTGCGACAGCGCCTCCTCGTCCTTGCCCGAGGTCCAGACATACTGGCCCTTCTTGCCGATCACGATGGCGGTGCCGGTATCCTGGCAGCTGGGCAGCACCATGCCGGCCGAGATATTGGCGTTTTTCAGAAGCTCCAGCGCCACGAAGTGATCGTTCGGCGAGGCATCCTTGTCATCCAGGATGGCGCGCAGCTGGGCCAGATGGCCGGGGCGGAACAGATGCGCGATGTCGCGCATGGCGGCGAAGCTGAGATCGCTCATTGCCTTGTCGCTGACCTGCAGCACATCCTTGCCGCCGGCCTTGATGACCTCGACGCCGTCGCTGGAAAGCTTGCGATAGGGCGTGGTGTCGGGACCGAGCGGAAACAGGTCCTCGTAGCGGAACTCGGGCATTGTCGTCTCCGGGGCTGGTGCACGGCTCAGGCTGGGAGCCGGAAGGAAAGCTTGCGGGTCTCAGGTCTTCTTTTTGCGGAAGGCATCCAGCGCGACCACGTCGCCGGTCTTGCGCTCGGCGCCGGAATCATCGGCCGGGGTCTCTTCCGTCTGGCCCGGTTCGGCATTGCCGATCGGCGCCGGGGTGGCCATGGCCGGGCGGTTTTCCGCATTCGGCGCGACACGGAACTGCAGGCCGAACTGCACGCTGGGATCGGCAAAGGCACTGATCGCCGCATAGGCGATCACCAGGCGTTCGGGCACCTTGTTGAAGCTGAGCGTGACCTGGAACCAGTCTTCATGCGCCTCCAGCCCCCAATACTGGTGCTGCAGCACGATGGTCATCTCTTCCGGGTAGCGCTCATGCAGATAGTCCGGCAGTTCGACGCCGGGCTGGTCGGTGCGGAAGGTGATGTAGAAATGATGGTTGCCGGGCAGGCCGAATTCGGCGACACGCTTCAGCGCCTCGCGCACCGCACCCCGCAGGGCGGTCTCTACCAGTTGATTGTAATCGAGCAGCTTGCCGGCCATGACTGATCTTCTCGGGGACGCGATGGCCCCATTTTACCCGCCCACCGACGGGGGTTCAATTACAAGCCGGCCCAAAGCACCGGTCTTCCACAGGTATTAACCCGGCACAGGCATTAACCGGCCGGACTTCTCCCGGCCAGGACGCTCTGGTTGAGGATGAAAGTGGGGGGCTTCTGTTGCCCGGCGCCCCCCGTGCCGCGCTTACCTATTAGGCAGCGAGTGCAACGCTATTGTCGTTGGCACTTAGAGAGTGACCCGATAACGGCGGTATCATGCCGGGCAAAAACTATGTTTTTACTGCGCACGTCGAGCCTGATTCGCCCCCATCATCAACCCAGAGCCTGGATACGGGGCCGTTTCCGGCCGTTTTCCCGTCATCCGCCGTCCTGCACGGCCTGGGCTCATGGTGGAGGCGCCGGGTACTGCCCCCGGGTCCGTAACGCCTATTCTCCATAGCGTTTATCACCATAGTCGGTTTCCCGACGCCCCTAACTTAGGGGGTCCGGGCCGGCTTTTGAAGGGGTGCGGCGCAGTTACTTCGGAGCGGCAGCCAGGGCTTTTGGAGACCCCGGGCCTTTAGTGGAATCGGCTCGCCGGTCTATAACCACCTGCCTTTCGCCCGGTGGCCCGAGTCGCCGGAAATTGCCGGAGATTGCCGCATGACCATGACGCCGGAGCAGGCCGCCGAAATCGCCGCCCTGCGCACCCAGAGCCAGACCACCCGCCGCGCCACCGTGCCGGCGCTGGAGGAGATCCTGTACGAGCCGCTGAACGTGCTCGATCATGGCTTCGTGCGCGTCGTCGATTACATGGGCGACGACTCTGCCGTGGTGCAGGCGGCCCGCGTTTCCTACGGCCGCGGCACCAAGAAGGTCAGCGAGGATCGCGGCCTGATCAACTACCTGATGCGGCACCGGCACACCACGCCGTTCGAGATGTGCGAGATCAAGTATCACGTCAAGCTGCCGATCTTCGTGGCGCGCCAGTGGATCCGCCATCGCACCGCCAATGTGAACGAATATTCGGCACGCTATTCGATCCTGGACAACGAGTTCTACATCCCCGCGCCCGACCAGCTGGCGGCACAGTCGAGTTCAAACCGCCAGGGCCGCGGCGATATCCTGACCGGGCCGGAAGCCGCCCGCGTGCTGGAGCTGCTGAAGCGCGATGCCAGCCAGAGCTATGCCTCCTACGAGGAGATGCTGAACGAGCGTCCCGACGGCAGCAAGCGCGACGAAGGCCGCGAGGGCCTGGCGCGCGAACTGGCCCGCATGAACCTGACGGTGAACTTCTATACCCAGTGGTACTGGAAGACCGACCTGCTGAACCTGCTGCATTTCCTGTCCCTGCGCGCCGACAGTCATGCGCAGTATGAAATCCGCGTCTATGCCGAAGCCATGCTGGATACGGTGAAACGCTGGGTGCCGGCCTGCTACGACGCCTTCATGGAATACCGCATCGGCGGCGCAGCGCTGTCGGCTTCCGCCATCAAGGCGGTGCGGCGCATGCTGGCGGGCGAAGCGGTCGAGCAGGCCAATTCCGGCATGAGCGCGCGCGAATGGCGCGAGCTGATGGCGGTGCTGAAGCCGGAGAGCTGACGCGCTAGCCGGCCTTCTCCGGCGGCGCGACCGCGTCGCGGTTCATCCACCAGATCACGGCACCGAGCAGCGCCGTGCTGCCGAAGGCGAGCCCGAGCGACAGCGGATCGCCGGCCGGGAACAGCGCATTCATCGCCGAGCCCATCACGCCGCCCATGGTCTGCAGAAAACCGGCCAGCGCCGCCCCGGCGCCAATGGTGGCCGGGTTGACGCCGATGGCCGAGACCATCGAATTGGGCAGGGCCAGTCCCATGCCAACCGCCCAGAGCATGCGCAAGGCGATGATGGCGGTGACGCTGGGCTCGAAGATTTCCACATACAGCGCCAGTCCCATGGCACCGCCCAGGGTGCAGAGCACCCCGGCATCGATGATCCGGCGCAGGCCGAGCCTGGCGCCAAACCAGGACGAGGCCATCGCGCCGACGAAAAAGCCCGCACTGCCCATGGCGGTGAGCACACCGAAGCTGACCGGATCGAGGGCCATGGTGCCGATCAATACCGCCGGCGCGCCGGCGCTGAAGCCATGCAGGCCGGCGAAGATCGCCATGTTGAGCAGGCCGAAGGTGAGGAAGCTGCGATTGCCGAGCAGGAATCCATAGGCGCGCAGGATACTGGGCAACAGCGGCCCGGCAGCGGGATCGGGCTTGTGGGTTTCCGGCAGGCGCAGTGTCAGGATCGCCAACACGGCCAGCGTGATGCCGCCGGCGATCCAGAAATTGGCGCGCCAGTCGAGGAAATGCTCGATCAGGCCACCCAGCATCGGCGACACGATCGGCGCGATGGCCAGCGCGGCGCTGACAATGGAGGCCGCCCGCGCCGCCTGGGCCCGCTCGTAGGCGTCGTTGATGATGGCCCGCCCGGTGGCCATGGCGCTGGCCGCGCCCAGGCCCTGGGCCGCCCGGGCCCAGAGCAGGGCCGGCAGACTGTCGGCCAGGGCGCAGGCCGCCGAACCGGCCACCATGATAACCAGCCCGCCCAGCAGCAGCGGACGGCGGCCATACCGGTCGCTCAGCGGGCCGTAGATCAGCTGCCCGCCGGCAAAAGTGATGAAATAGACCGTCAGGGTAAGCGGCAGCGCATCGGCCGGGGCCATCAGCTGGTCGCCGATGGTGGGCAGTGACGGCAGATACATGGTCGCTGCCAAAATCCCGTTCGAGAACAGGATGGTAAGCAGCAAAAGCAGGCCGGCAGGTGGCAGAGATTTGGGCATCGGACCGGGTGGCAATGGCTTTCCGGTTGCATGATAATCGACTCAATCCGCTCAGGAGTATTACGGATTGGTTGGCTTCACCGGATAGCCAGTATATATATGATCGCAAATGTATTTCTAAGATTCTAGCGCGGCGTGGCCTGGGGATATTAAGTCCGATTTGAGGATGTCAGGTGCGCTGGCAAGCCTGTGGGTAAAAAGCAGGGTGTAAACAGAGGGGCGGTCGGAACGGGATGTCGGAAAAAATCGATTTCAGCCACGTCCGCTTTCTCATCGTGGATAGCAACCGGCTGATGTGTCAGCTGATCAAAGATATTCTGATGATGCTGGGCTGCACCCAGTGCACGACGGCGCGTGACAGCGAAAAGGCGATCGCCAACCTGCGTGCCGGCGGCTTTGACGTGCTGATCACCGAATGGAATCTCAAGCCGCGCTCCGGCCTTGAGCTGCTCGACTGGCTGCGCACCGATGGCGGCTCGCCGGATCGCATGATGCCGGTCATCATGCTGACGGCGAATTCCGAATTCGAATATGTGATGGAATCGCGCGACAAGGGCGTGACCGAATTCCTCGCCAAGCCTTTCACGGCGGACGGCATGTATCGCCGCCTGGTGTCGGTGGTGGCACGGCCGCGCGATTTTGTCAGTGTCAAAGGCTATTTCGGCCCGGATCGGCGGCGCCAGCAGTTGCCGTTCGAAGGCGTGGACCGGCGCCAGCAGAAGCCCGAATAGGCTTCGGGCCGCAGCATGCGCAGTAAAGCCCAAATCATCCCCAATCGTGGCGAGCTGAAGCGCAAGGCGGTCAATTACAAGACCGGCATGGATATCAAGCTCGACCCCGAAACGCTCAAGAAGATGGAGCAGCTGGTCGAGAATTCCTCGGCACAGTTTCTGGACGAAACCGTGGAAAGCCTGAAAGGCCTGCGTGAGGCGCTGGGCCGGGCCGCGTCGGAGCCTTCCGCGCGCCGCGAGGTGCTGGAGCATATCCGCGAGGAGGCCTTCCAGATCAAGGGTATGGGCGGCGTGTTCGGCTATCCCCTGCTGACCGAGTTCGCCAAATCGCTGCACGACTTCCTGAAGGAGCTGACCGACCTGGACGAGCTGCAGCAGGAAATCGTCAGCATCCATGTCGACACCCTGTATGTGGTGGTGTCCCACCGCATCAAGGGCTCTGGCGGGCCGCTGGAAGCGCAGCTGCGCGCCTCGCTGAAGGCGGCGGTCGACAAAGCCAAACCGGGCAGCAAAGCCGCCCCCTAGCCTTTGGCCGGCGCCGGCCTTATCTGGACTCTCCGGTCCCCCCGCCCTATAAACCCCGCATGCACCCGTCCAGCCCCCTCCCGTTTGTCAAAATGCACGGACTCGGCAACGATTTCGTCGTGCTGGACGCGCGCGCCCACAGCCTGCCGCTCGACCTGGCGGCGGTGAAACTGCTGGGCGACCGCAAGCGCGGCGTCGGTTTCGACCAGATGATCACCATCGAGCACTCGGACAAGGCGGATGCCTTCATGCGCATCCACAATGCCGATGGCGGCGAAGTGGAATCCTGCGGCAATGCCGCGCGCTGCGTCGCCACCCTGCTGATGCGGGAAAACGGCAAGGACACGGTCAGCATCGATACGCTGGGCGGCTGGCTGAACGCCAAGACCGGCGCCAGCGGGCTGATCACGGTGGATATGGGCGAACCGCATTTCGACTGGCGGTCGATTCCGCTGGCCCGCGAGATGAACACCATGAGCATGGCCTACAGCCATGGCGGCTATGACAAGCCCGGTGCGGTGAATGTCGGCAATCCGCATGTGGTGTTTTTCGTGCCCCATGCCGAAGCCGTGCCGCTGGGCGAGATCGGCCCGCAGATCGAACACGATCCGCTGTTCCCGCAGCGCATCAATGTCGAATTCGCCGAGATCATCGACCGCACGCAGATCCGCATGCGGGTGTGGGAGCGCGGCGCCGGCATCACGCGCGCCTGCGGCACCGGCGCCTGCGCCACCCTGGTGGCTGCCGCCCGTCGCGACTTGAGCGAACGCAAGGCGCAGATCGTGCTGGACGGCGGCGTGCTGACCATCGAATGGGGCGCCGACAATCATATCTACATGACCGGCCCGGCCACCGAGGCCTTCCACGGCGAAATCCCGCCGAGTTTCTGGGCCGCCCTGCACGACGCTGCCTGAGCAATGGCCGGGACAGAGTCGGGCGTTCTGAATTTCGGCTGCCGCCTCAATGCCTATGAGGGCGAGGCGATCCGCGACGCCCTGGCCAAGCACGGCCGCGACGACGTGGTGGTGGTGAATACCTGCGCCGTGACCGCCGAGGCTGAGAAGCAGGCGCGCCAGGCGATCCGCCGCCTGCGCCGCGAACGCCCTGATGCCCGCATCGTGGTGACCGGCTGCGCCGCCCAGGTCAATCCGCAGGGCTTTGCCGCCATGGCCGAGGTCGATCATGTGATCGGCAACCGCGAGAAGCTGGGCGAAACGCTGTGGCGCGATCTCGACCGGGATGCACCGCGCGTGACCGTGGGCGATATCCTGCAGGATGCGCCGCCAGCGCTGCCTGCCGTCAGCCATTTTCCTGGCCGGCCGCGTGCCTATCTGGAAATCCAGCAGGGCTGCGACCATCGCTGCACCTTCTGCATCATCCCCTATGGCCGCGGCCCGAGCCGCTCGCTGGCGCTGGGGGCAGTTGTGGACCAGGCTCGCGCCCTGGCCGGGCAGGGCTATCGTGAATTCGTGCTCACCGGTGTCGATATCACCTCCTACGGCCATGACCTGCCGGGCCAGCCGACACTGGGCAGCGCCGTGCGCCGCCTGCTCGACCTGGTGCCGCAGATCGAACGCCTGCGCTTCTCTTCTCTTGATCCCGCCGAGATCGATGCCGACCTGCTGCGCCTCTATGCCGAGGAACCACGGGTGATGCCGCATGCGCATCTCAGCCTGCAGGCCGGCGACGACCTGATCCTGAAACGCATGAAGCGGCGCCACAGCCGCGCCCAGGCCCTGGAGATGGCACACCGGCTGCAGCAGCTGCGGCCGGGCATTGCGCTGGGCGCCGACCTGATCGCCGGCTTTCCGACCGAAAGCGATGCGGCGTTTGAGCAGAGCCGCAACCTGATCGCCGAGGCCGGTCTTGCCTTCGTGCATGTCTTCCCCTACTCGCCACGCCCTGGCACGCCGGCCGCGCGCATGCCGCAATTGCCGGTCGAGCTGCGCCGCGCGCGCGCCGCCCTGCTGCGTGCCGCCGCCGATGCCGCGCTCGGCCGTTTCCTCACCAGCCGTATCGGCGCAGAGGCCAGCATCCTGGTCGAACAGGAAGGTGTGGGCCGCGACGAGACCTATGCGCCGGTCATGCTGCCCGGCCATCTTGTGAAGGGCAGCATTATCGCAGCAAGGATAGCGGCCGTGCGCGACGGCAAACTCTGGCTGGATGCGGCATGAGCGAAAACAACGAAAAGAAGACCGGTTGGTTCGGCCGGCTGAAGGCCGGCCTGTCACGCTCGGCCGGGCAGCTGGGAGAGCAGATCGGTGCGCTGTTCACCAAGCGCAAGCTGGACCGCGAGGCGCTGGACGAGCTGGAAGAAACCCTGATCAAGGCCGATCTGGGCATTGCCACGGCAGCCAAGATCGTCGCGGCAATCGCCAAGGACCGGTTCGACAAGGACATCACACCCGATGAAATCCGCAGCGCGCTGGCAGAGGCCGTGACGCCTTTGCTGCAGCCGGTGGAAAAACCGATGGACCTGAGCGGCGCGAAACCGCAGGTGATCCTGATCGTCGGTGTCAACGGCGTGGGCAAGACCACCACGATCGGCAAGATCGCCAGCAAGCTGCATGATGATGGCAAGACGGTGATGCTGGCCGCTGGCGACACTTTCCGCGCCGCCGCCGTCGAGCAGCTGAAGGTCTGGGGTGAACGGGCGCATGCGCAGGTGCTGGCGCGCGAAACCGGTGCCGATGCGGCCGGCCTAGCCTTCGATGCCCTGACCCAGGCGCATGCAAAGAATGTCGATGTGCTGATGATCGATACCGCCGGTCGCCTGCAGAACAAGGCCGACCTGATGGGTGAGCTGGCCAAGATCGTGCGCGTGCTGAAAAAGCAGGTGCCGGATGCCCCGCATCATGTACTGCTGGTGCTGGATGCCACGACGGGCCAGAACGCGATCAACCAGGTTGCCACCTTCAAGGAAATCTGCGCCGTCACCGGATTGGTCGTCACCAAGCTGGACGGCACGGCGCGCGGCGGCGTGCTGGTGGCGATTGCCGACAAATTTGGACTGCCGGTGCATTATATCGGCGTCGGCGAACAGGCGGCCGACCTGCAGCCCTTCTCCGCACAGGGCTTTGCTCGCGCGCTGGCCGGCCTGGATCAGACCTAGCCGGCCAGCCGACGACTTACTCCGCCGGTTCGAAAGTGTAGGCGTATTCCCGCTCGTCCTGCGTCTGTCCTCCCAGCGGGAATTTCCGGCTGTCGTCCAGATAATCGTGGAAGTGGATCACGACGTCTTCGCCACGCAGCAGCACTACGGCATAGGCCGGCGGTTCATGGCTGCCCGGCACGGCGGCGAGATCATCCGTGCGGAAATCGAGCCAGACCTGATGATTGGTGGCGCGGATGGTCGAGAAAGGCACGCCCATCCAGCTGCCGACGATCGGCCGATGCACATGCCCGAAGAAAACATGCCTGACCTTCTGTCGGTGCGGTCGCACCAGAGCACTGACGGCGTCGCGCTGCATCAGGCCAATGCGATCCATCGGCGCCAGGCCGATTTCGAAGGGTGGATGGTGCATAAACAGATAGAGCGGACGGTCGCCAGCAACCTCCAATTGATCCCGAAGCCATGCCTGTCGCTGCTCGCAATACCAGCCGGCATGGGTGCCGGGCTGATTGGTATCGAGAAACAGCAAGCGAGCATCTTCAAGATCGAGCCGGCCTTGGATAAAACCGGCGGCATCGACCGGCGCTTCCGGAAAAACCGTGCGAAAAACGGCGCGATCGTCATGGTTGCCGAGCAGCGGAATATAGGGCGGGATCAAATCATCGAGAACCTGGCGCAGCATTTCGTAAGCCACGCCTTCGCCCCAATGGGCGAGATCTCCGGTGATGACGACGGCCGCGGCATCAGGATGGTTGCGATTGATATCATCCACTGCGGCCGACAGACGGGCCTGCGGATCGAGGCCGTAGAGCAGACGGCCGGGCTCGACGAGATGCGGGTCGGTGATATGGATCAGCTTGGTCATGACAGGGCCTCACAGGAAAGGAAACGGGGTGGCCGCCTGGGACCACCCCTCAAAGTCCACGTTATGACGGGCTCTTGGGCAGCAACTTCTGCACATCCCGTGTCATGTCCTTAAGCACAGCCTGCGGCTCGCCGGCACGCTGGCCGTTCACCACCGACTGCATGTGATCCTTGATCACGTCGGTAATCTTCAGACCATTCTCGCCTGGGAAGGCATACCACTTGGTCAGCAGGCCGAGTTGGCTGACCGCTGTATAGTTGTTCGGATTCTTCTCATAGAAATCCTTCAGATAGACCTCGTTCGCTTTCTTGTTCGGCGGCATGTAGCCAGTGTTCCTGGCCATGATTGCGGCACCTTCAGCGCCATGCCAGAACTTCATCACCTCCCAAGCGGCCTTGCGTTTGGCCGGATCGGTGGCGGTGATAACGCCGAGATTGCCGCCAGCCGGCAAACGGCCCACCCCGGGCTTCACATCGGGGAATTTATGCGTTTTTAGCGCAAACTTCCCGGCGATCATCTCAGTCGTCTTGGCCAAATCCGATGTCGAGGTAAAATGGATTCCGGTCTTGCCCGCCGCGAAGGTGGCTCGCATTTCAGGCTGACTCAGATTCGGCATCTGCGCCTCCTTGACGAAACGCGCATAGATGTTCATCGCAAACTGACCCTCTGGACCATCGAAAGCCACCTTGGTCTCATCGGCATTCAGCATGCTGCCGCCCTGACTGAACACCGGAGCCTGCCACAACCAATTGCCGGTAATGTCCCAGGCTATGGTCGCCCCATTGATGTCACCACCCAGCGCCTTGATCTTCTTCGCCAGTGCAAAGACACCGTCCCAGGTGGTGGGCAGGTTGTTCGGATCGCCGCCAGCTTGTTTGACGAGGTCAAGGTTGTAATAGACGATCGGCAGCGAGATGGCGAATGGCAGAGCATAGACCCTGCCCTTCTGCATGCCGATATCATACATCGCCTGGTGGAAGCCTTCGGCTTCGAAATTCTTCTCGGCCTTGATGAAATCGTCGAGCGGCACGGCAATGCCGCGATCGACCAGAATACGGATACGGTTCAAACCCTGGAAGGTTACATCGGGCATCTGCTTGGTAATCGCCTCGCGCAGAATCTTCTGCGTCGCCTCCTCATAGGAGTCATATGGCGCCCGGAAGGTCACCTTTATATCCGGATGCGTCTTGGCGAATTCCGCAGCGATCTGCTTGTGTGTGTCGTTGAACAGCTCGCCATAGGGATATTGAACCACGATCTCGGTGGCAGCCTGGGCCGCCGAACTCGCCATCAGCACCGCTGCTGCGGCGATGAGTAATTTGCGCATGACTCACTCCTCTCCTGTTGTGGCCTATTTGAGGCCGGTAAAGGTTATGCCCTCGATGAAACGGCGCTGCGCCAGCAGGAAACCCGCCACCAGCGGAGCGATGATGACGACGGCCGCCGCCATGAGCGGGCCATAGGAAGTGCCGGCTTCCTGGTTGCGGAAACTGATGACGCCGAGCGGAGGCGTGTAGAACTGTTCGCTGTTGAGCGCTATCAGCGGCCAGAAATAATCGTTCCAGTGCGCAATCACCGAGAAGATGCCGAAGGCCGTGACTGCCGGCATCGCCGCCGGCAACATGACGCACCAGACGATGCCGAATTCGGATATGCCATCCATGCGAGCGGCATCAATCAGGTCATCAGGGATGGTCATGAAGAACTGGCGCATCAGGAAGATGCCAAAGACAGAAATGATCCAGGGAGCGATCAGCGCGGCATAGCTGTCGAGGATACCGATATGGTGGAACAGCAGGAACAGCGGCACTGCAATGGCATGCGGAGGAATCAGCAGACAAAGCAGGACCAGTGTGAACAGCGTCTGCCGTCCTCGAAAGCGCAGCTTGGCCAAAGCATAGGCGGCCGGCAGGGCAACGAGCAGCTGCAGTGCGAAGATCGTTACAGTGACGAAAACCCCGTTCAGCAGAAAGCGGGCCAGTGGTGCCTTGGTAAAAGCGAGACTGTAATTCTCGAAAGCCGCCATCGTATGCGGCCACCAGCGGACTTCACTGATGAAAATCTCGGCATCGGGCTTCAGTGAGGTTGCCACCATCCAGGCGAAAGGCAGAAGCACCAGGGCGGCCCCGGCCAGCAATACGACATGGCGCAGACCCGCGCGCAGCATAAAGGCGGCACTCATCCGTAATGCACCCGACGGTCAAGTACACGCGCCTTGATTGCCGTGAGGATCAGCACGAAGACCAGAAACACCACGGTGACTGCTGCGGCATAGCCGGAACGCAGGAATTCAAAGCCCTCTGCATACATGGTGTAGAGCAGCACTTCTGTCGCCTTGACCGGCCCACCCTTGGTAAGAGCGTGCACCGTATCAAATACCTGGAAGGATCGGATTGCGGAGATCACCACCACAAACATCGTCACCGGCCCCAGCATCGGCCAGGTGATCAGGCAGAAACGATCCCAGGCCGTGCGGGCGCCATCCATTTCGGCGGCTTCGTACAGATGGCGAGGAATCGAAACCAGGCCGGCCATGAACAGAACCATGTTGAAACCAAAACCCTGCCATATGCCGATGGTGGCCAGCACCCAGAGCGCGAGATTCGGCTCGTTCAGCCAGTTCTGCGGCGTCAGGCCGATAGCCTTCATCGTCAAATTGATGAGGCCGAACTGCGGATGCAGCATGAATTCCCAGGCGATGGCCATCGCGATCAGGGTGGCCATCACCGGCACAAAATAGATGGCGCGATAGAAGGCTCTCCAGCTGCGGCCACTTTCGATCAGCAGGGCTGCACCGAGACCGAGGGCCACCGCACCGGGCACGACAACGCCGACATAGGCCAGCGTATTGCCAAGGGACTTCCAGAAAACGCGCTCGCCGGCCAGTTCGCGGTAATTATCGATACCAATAAAACCAAATGCGGGAGCACCGAGCTGATAGTCGGTGAAGGACAGCAGCAGAACCACCAGCACCGGCCCGATCAGCAACGCGAGCATGAGCAGGAAAGCAGGCCCGGCCAGCAGGTACGGCATCGTGGAGCCGCGTGTGGCAAAAACCGGGTGTACCGGTCTGTAGGTCAAGGCTGCGTCAGCCATAGGCTGGCTCCCGCATCGCGATCCGTGGCAGGGCAGGCAGGCGACGCCCCTCCTGGTCGAACAGCAGAATCTGCTCTTGCGGCACCAGCAAGCCAATACGGTCATTTTCGCGTAATCCGCGCTGGCGCGGGGGCAGGCGGATGATCACCGGGTCTGGCGCGGCATCAAGCTGCACATGAACCAACAGGTCGGATCCGAGATTCTCGCGAAAGGTGATGCGGCCGGCCATGGTGGCCGCGGTTGATGTGTCGAGCTCCGCCGCCTCCGGCCGGAAGGCGAGTCTGACCACGTTACCGGGCGGCAGCGTCACAGTGAGATCAAAACGCGCGGCTCCCACGCGCAACCTGCCATCGATATCGACCGTGGCAGGCACGACATTGATCTTCGGGCTGCCGATGAACTCCGCCACCCGAAGGTCCACCGGATCGGTGTAAATCACATCCGGTGCAGCGACCTGGAGGATCTCGCCCTCCATCATCACCGCAATACGATCGGACATGGTCATGGCCTCAGCCTGATCATGTGTCACATAGATAAAGGTTGTCTCGAGCTGTTCATGCAATTGCGCCAACTCCGTCCGCATATGCTCGCGCAATTTGGCATCGAGGTTGCTGAGTGGCTCGTCCATCAGGAAAGCGGCCGGGTTGCGCACCATGGCGCGGCCCAGCGCGATGCGCTGGCGCTGGCCGCCTGACAGCTGGGCCGGCTTGCGCTGCAACAGATGACCGATGCGTAATACATCGGCAACGCGACTGACATCTGCGGCAATGCCGTGACGGACCGCAGCAGTGCCGGGCAGCAGGCGACCCAGCAGCGGCAGGCGCTGCCAGGCATTCAATCGCCGCATGGTGAGCGGCAGGGCAATATTGGCCGCTGCAGTGAGATGCGGATAGAGCGCATAGGACTGGAAAACCATCGCAAGATCACGGTCGGCGGAGCGACGTTGGCCCGCGCTTTTTCCGCCTATGCGGACATCACCGCTATCCTGGCGTTCCAGACCGGCGATGATGCGCAGCAGCGTGGATTTTCCGCAGCCCGACGGGCCGACCAGGGTCATGAATTCGCGATCCGCAATGGCGAGCGAAACCCCCTTCAGCACATCGGTGCTGCCGAAAGATTTTCTGATCTGCTCGATATCCACACCGGCCATGCACTGTCCCCTTGATGTGGGGGCAGCAGTAAGCTCGGCAGTTTGCCGTCTGATGAATGCGACGTGACTGCTTGGCGGCAGTTCGATGATGGAACGATGGAATCGCTAGACCTTGCAGCCTCTGTGTCTAGACCTGTCGTTCATAAGTCGGATGAATCAGTAGTTTCCCAATTCTCCCGGCGGATTGCTGAAGGCTGGAAAAGCCTCGCGGCCGATCACGCTGCGATGGTGCTGCAACGCCCAATGCACCGATGGGAAGGCCAGATCGTTCCACGGAATCTCCTCCCAGCGGAACATCCGGACTTCCAGCGATTCAGGACCGGCGCTCACGCCTGGCTTTGCCAGCGTGGCGCGATAGATCAGCTGTACCTGGCTGATGCGCGGAATGTTGTAGACCGCCAGCAGCGCGTCGATACGGATATCGGCGCAGGCCTCTTCCATCGCCTCGCGCATGGCACCGGCCTCGGAGGTTTCGCGCTCCTCCATGTAACCGGCCGGTATCGTCCAGAATCCTTCCCGCGGTGCGATGGCGCGACGGCAGAGCAGGATCTGCTCGCCATCGGTAACCACAGCGCCCACAACGATTTTCGGATTGGTGTAGTGAATCCAGCCGCAATCGGTGCAGACATGACGTTCAAGGCTGTCGCCTTCGGGGACGCGCCGGGAAAAGCGGAAATCTCTCGGATTTTGCATGACCAGCCGATATTTGCAGTCTCAAGAATGATCAGCATACGCGTTTCATTCACAGGTCGTAAAATATTGCAGCTTCCTCTGGACGAATCCCATGCAAATGGCGTTTTATCAGTGGACTGAGAAGCGGGATAAATACCCGCCCAGTCAGGGACAGGCAGGGTTAAACAAAAAACATAAGAAAGGGGAGGGTTCATGTCGGGGGACAAGACCGCCCAGAACGGCGCCGGCGATACGCTCGGCGTATTCAACTTACAGGATGCACCCGGGCACCTGCTGCGACGTTGCCAGCAGCTCGCCGTCGATCTCTATACGGCGGAAGTCGGCAGCAACGGACTGACGCCGCGGCAATTCGCGCTTCTGCTGGCGATCTACCAGAAAAGCGGCATCAGCCAGGTGGATCTGGTGCGCCAGACCGGCATCGACCGCTCGACGGTGGCTGAGATGGTGGCACGACTGATCAAGCGCGGCCTGCTGGTGCGCCAGCGTACCGAAAGCGATCGCCGCACCAATGCGCTGGCGGTGACGCCGGAAGGCGAACGGCAGTTGCGGGCAGCGCAGCCGGGCGTGGCACGGGCGCAGGATCGCCTGCTGGATCCGATCCCGGTCGCCAAGCGCGGTGAATTCATCAACCTGCTGCGCGAACTGGTCGACAATCTGGAAGCGCGCTGACCGCTAAGGCGAGGTCAATCGCGGTCGCGCCGTTCGAGATTGTCCTTCAGCCGCGCCTGCAGCGCGGCCATGTCGATCTGTTGCACCGAGCCGGCACCGGCGATATCCAGCGCCTGTGCCGCGGCGGCGCCCATTGCCACGCATGGCCCCATCACGCGCACCGAGCTGAGCGCAGCAGGATCGCCGTCGATGCAGCGGCCGGCGGCCACCAGGTTCTCGGCCCCGCGCGGCACCATGGCACGCAGCGGTACGTAATGCAGATGATCGTCGCCGAATTCCTCCCAATGCACATCCTCAGGCCTGTCATGCAGTTCGACCGGCCATGAACAGCGCAGGATGGCGTCAGCAGGTTTCAGGCCTTGTCGCACCTCATCGATGTGCAGGCTGTGGCCGCCGACGATCCAGCGCGTCTGGCGGATGCCAAGAAAGCCGTATTGCCGCACCCGGGCATTGGCAAAGGCCGCCGGATACTCGCCGCGCAGGAAGCTGACCACACGGTCGGCCTGTGCCCTGCCCTCGGCCTGTGCCCGGGCATAGCCACCGGCATCGAGCGGGGTTTCCACATGGGTCATGTTGACGGTGGCCTGACCCTTGCCCGGGAAGGCAAAGACAAAGCCATCACGTCGCACCAGGCCATACTGGCCACCCACCTCACCCAGACGCTTCTGCACGGCCCAGCGGTCGAGCTGCAATGCGGCAGCCTCGTCGAAGCCTTCGATGGTGAACATCAGCGTGCCCATGATCGGGCTGACCGGCTCGCGGCAGTCGAAGCCGGCAAGATAGCTGAGCGCGGCATCGCCGGACGCATCGACAAAACCCTGGCCGCGCAGCTCTATCGGCCCGAAACGGGTGGCGAGGCTGAGGCTGGCGATCCGCCCGCCGTCGCGGCGCACATCCAGCAGCGTGGCGCCCAGCAGAGCCTCGATGCCGGCGGCATGCACCGCCTGCTCGATCCAGCGCACCAGAACCTGTTCCTGATAAAGCGGGATAAAGCTGTTGCGGCCGCGGCGCAGATGGAAGGCGCCTTCGCGCTTGAGATGCGCGAACATCGCATCGACCATGCCGTAAACGACGCGATAGGGGTCGGGCCCATTGGAATAGAAGCCGCAGAAGGTGCCGAGCAGTGTACCGGTGGACTGGCCGCCCAGCTGCTGGCCGGCATCGACCAGCACGACGCGATGGCCGAGCCCGGCGGCCTCCAGCGCCGCAGAGATGCCGCTGATTCCAGCGCCGACCACGACGATATCGGCCTCGATCACGCGGGGCGCGGCGGCAGCGCCATGCTGCACGATGCGGGTGGCCGGAATGGGGTAATCGCTCATCACAGTGCCTCTAGCGCCAGCGCAGCACGATCTTCTCGGTGAAGCTGAGCACTGCACTGACCGTGAGGCCCAGCACGGATAGCAGCACCACGCCGGCGATCAGCTGGTCGATCTGCATCAGGTTGCCCGCCGCCAGAACGAAGGCGCCGATGCCGACCTGGGTGCCGATCATCTCGGCTGCCACCACCAGGATCAGCGCGATCGAGGAGGAAATGCGGAAACCGGCGAGGATACCGGGCATGGCACCGGGCAGAATCACCTTGAACACGATCATGCGGGTGGAAAGCCCGAAGCTCTGTGCCATGCGGATCAGGTTGCGCGGCACGTTGTCGACCGCCGAATAGGCACTGATCACGGTGGGGAAGAAAACGCCGAGACCGATGGTGGCAATCTTGGAGGGTTCGCCGATGCCGAACCACAGGATGAACAGCGGCAGCAGGGCGATTTTCGGAATCGGGAACAGCGCCGAGACAACCGGCAAGCCAACCGAACGCGCCAGCACGAAGATACCCATGGCAAAGCCGATGGCGACGCCGGCAATGCTGCCGAGAATCCAGCCTGAGAGAATGCGCTTCAGCGATGCGGTGATATGGGTGACCAGCTTGCCGTCGACCAGCAGGTCATGCAGCACACTCACCACTTCGCTGGGTGCGGGCATGAACAATGGTGGCAGCCAGCCGAGCCGACAGGCTGCTTCCCAGCTGGCGATGATCAGCGCGAAGGCGAGCCACGGCGCCCAGCGCGTGGTGCCCGGCACGAAGCCGGCGCCACGGAAGCTGATATTGGTCTGCTTGATCGCGTCAGACATGCTGCATCTCGCGATCCGCCACCTGCGCCTCGGTCTTGATCAGGCCCCAGAGGTCGTCGTGGAGAGCCTTCAACAGGCCGGCATGTTCAGGCTTGTGCCGTTCCGTCACCGGCACCGGGATATCGACAATGCGCTTGATCCGGCCGGGCCGGCGCGACAGCACCACCACCTTGTCGGCCAGCCGCACCGCCTCGGTCAGGTTATGCGTCACATACAGCGTGGTGGTGCGCTCACGCGCCCAGATCGCGATCAGGTCTTCCATCAAGAGCTCGCGAGTCTGGGCATCCAGCGCCGACAGCGGCTCGTCCATCAGCAGCACGGCGGGCTTCACCGCGATGGCGCGTGCGATACCAACCCGCTGGCGCATGCCGCCTGAAAGCTGCTTGGGCAGGGCATCGGCAAAATCGCCCAGGCCGCAGAGTGCCAGCACCTCGGCGATGCGGGCATCCTGTGCAGCCCGGCCCAGCCCGTGATGCTCCAGCGCCAGGGCCACATTGCCGGCCACGCTGCGCCAGGGCAGCAGGGCGAAATCCTGAAACACGAAGGTGAGCGGATTGAGACAGCCGGCCGGTGCGGCACCGATGGTGGCGATGCGACCGGTCTGCTGCGCCAGCAGGCCGCCGACCAGATTCAGCAACGTGGATTTGCCGCAGCCGGACGGGCCGATCAGTGCCGCCGTCTCGCCCTCGCCGACCACAAAGCTGACGCCATCGAGGACCACCAGGTCGCCATAGGCATAGCCGACATCCTCAAGCAGCACCTGCATGGACGATTACTCTTAGCGGCGACGCTTACTTCGGCAGGTCGAGGTGGCCCTTGACGAAGCTCAGATCGATAAAGTCTGCCGCCTTGACCGATTTATCGACCAGCCCCTGCGCCTGACCCCAGGCGACCTGGTCGTAGATATTTTTCACCAGCAGACGACCCTGCGGGTCCATGTAGTTGGCGGCAATCTTCACGGTGTCGATGCTCGGCTTGGGCTGCACCCACTTTTCCAGCACCGGCATCAGCGCGAGCGCCTTCTCGCCGATCATGCGGTTGCCCTGACTATCCTTGGCCAGGAAGGCACCGGCATAGTCGGCCAGACCCTTCTGATAGGCGCGCACGAAGCGCTCGACCAGCGGACGCTTCTCCTTGACGATCTTGGACGAGGCAAACAGCGCGCCCAGCTGCCAGGGCGTATGCTCATGCACCCAGCCGATGATGCGGCCGGCGCCATCCTCCTGTAGCTTGATCGCATTGTTGGCCGGCAGGATGGTGGCATCGACCTGGCCGCCGGCCAGCGATGCCATCATGTTTGGGATCGACTGCACCGGCTTCATCTCGACGCTGTCGAGCTTGAAACCGTATTTGTCGGCCAGCATGCCGAGATTGTAGTGGAAGCTGGAGCCCACCGTGGTGATCGCCACGCTCTTGCCCGCGAAATCCTTCGGCGAGCGGAAACCGGCGTCATAGGCCTTCTTGGACGCGACATAGGCAACGAAATTGTAGCCCGGCTCCTCGCGGCTCTGGGCGGCAATCACTTTCAGCGCGCCCTTGCCGGCCAGATTGAAAAAGCCACCGGTGAAGGCGGTGATGCCAAAATCGGCGTCGTTGGAGGCGACAGCGACAGCGACCGCCTGGGCGGCATTGAAGATCTTGATGTCGAGATCGATGCCCTCGGCATCGAAATAGCCGCGCTCCTTGGCAATGAAAATCGGCGCGGTGGAAATGAACGGCAGGGCCGAGATCGTCACCTTGTCCTTGGGCTGGGCCAGCGCGAGACCGGGCCAGAGCAGGGCAAGAACAGACAAAACCGCGAGACGCGGATGGCGCTTCAGCATGACGTTTCCCCAGATCGTTTGTATGCAACGTTGGGGTCAAGCTAATCGGCGCGGCAGGCCCCGTCAATCAGACCGGTTGCCATGGGTCAGGCGTGTTTTTAAACGAGAATATTGACGTGCTGGCCGAGCAGGCCGCCCCGGCTGGGGATCGGCCGCGACTGGGTCTGCGGCAGGGCTTCGGCCGGCGCACGCTGCTGGTCGGCGACCTGGATGGAGCTGCCGATGCTGCCGAGCTGGGCGGCAAAGCTGTTCTGCTTGACCTCGGAGGTGGACGACGTGCTGGTGCCGGGCGCCGGCTGCGGGGCGCGGCTGGCCGGTGCGGCCGGGCGGGTGCCCTGCAACTGCGACAGCGCGGAAAGAAGATTGCTGCTCGGTCCGACGGCCATAATCACCCAACCCCAACGACCCAATTCCGGGCCGGAATGGCCCCCCTCAACACGGCCCGATTACGCGCAGGACTCCCTTAAACAGGGGTTAACGCCAGGCGGAGGGGCTGTTTAACGTGACAGGCTGGCGAGGCGTTCGGACAGCTCTTTTGCCTCGGGCGAGTCGGGCGGCAATTGAGCCAGCAGGCGGTTCCAGGCGACCCCGGCCGCAGCCTTGTCACCGGCCTCAAAGGCGCCACGGCCGACGAACCAGAGCGCCTGCGGATGATGCGGCGCCTGCTCCAGGATTTTGGCGAATTCCGCCACCGCCTCGACCGGCAGGGCATCGCGGCTGGTCACCGCCGGGCCGGCCAGATTGAACGCCAGCGCCAGCCGGGCATCGACCCGCGCGGGCGCCACGACCACGGCCTGACGCAGGGCGGCCCGGGCGGCATCGGCCTCGCCCAGCACCTCGCGGGCGCGCGCCAGCCGCAGCCAGCCATCGGCATCATTCGGATTGTCCTTCAGCCGCTCGGCCAGGCGCTCGACCATGCCGCGCACCATGGCGGTGCGATCCTCGGCCGACATCTGCTGGGCAGCCTCGACCTGCTCGCGGTTGGGGCCGGCGGCCACTTCTGCTGCCGGCTTCGGCGCCGGCACGGCCTGCGCCAGCGCGATACCCAGCCGGGGCGCCAGTTCACGCAGGCGGCTCTGCACCAGATCGAGCCAGGGCGCATCGGCCGGCGACTCTGCCGCCAGCCCATACCAGTCGTCATAGGCGCCGCGGGTATCGCCTTCCTGCAGGCGGGCAAGGCCGAGATAATAGCGCGCGCCGGGATGCTGCGGCTCGCGCTCCAGCACGGCGCGGAAGTCGCGCTGTGCCGGCGGCGTCACGGCGCCATCGGCCGCCAGCGTCAGCGCCTCGGCGCGGAAGGCGTAACCTTCCACATCATCGGGCTGGAGGGCGACCATCCGATCAAAAGCCGTCACGGCTTCTGCCGGCCGATCCAGCGCCAGCAGCGACCGCCCAAGCAGCAGCCAGCCATCGGCACGGTTCGGATCGGCAGACAGGCGGTCGCGCAGCTGAGTGATCAGCCGCTCGGTATCGGCGCGCAGCTTGGCATCCTCGGCCGCACGCTGCTGTGCCTGCGCGAGATCGATCTGCGCCGCCTCGGGCCGGCCGAGCATCAGATAAAGACCGCCGCCCAGCACCGGCACCAGCAGCAGCACAGCCAGGCTGCCAGCCAGAGTCGTCGTGCGCGACAGCTGCGGGGCCGCACCATCGGCGGCGGCATCGGCGCGCAGCAGCCGGCGCTGGATTTCCAGTCGCGCCGCGTTGGCCTCGGCCTCGGTCAGACTGCCACGTGCCAGTTCTTCCGCGATCTCGCCGAGCTGCGCCTTGTACACGGTGACATCATGCGCCTTGCGACCCGCCGCCTGCCGCTGCGTGCGCAGCAGCGGCCAGAGCAGGAACGCGAGTGCCAGCAGGGCCAGCAGAGCGAAACCGAGCCAGATCATGGGCGCGGCTCCCGATCATCCAGCAGGGCTGCCAGCCGGCGCTGCTCCTCGGCATCCAGCGCCACTGCGGCCGGGACAACGGCCGAGCGTTGCCGGCGATACAGTGCAAACAGAATACCGCCGCCGATCAGCAGCAACAGCGGCGGGCCGAGCCAGAGCAGCAGGGTCTGCAGGTTGAAACGCGGCTTGAGCAGAACCCATTCGCCATAGCGGTCGACCAGATAGTTCAGCACCTTCTGATCGCTCTCACCCAGCGCCACGCGTTCGCGCACGATGCGGCGCAGATCGCGTGCCAGTGGTGCGTTGGAATCCTCGATCGACTGGTTCTGGCAGACCAGGCAACGCAGTTCGCGCGACAGCTCGCGCGCCCGCAGCTCCTGCGCCGGATCAGCAAGACGATCCTCCAGCTGCTGGGCGGCAACCGGCATCGCCAGCAGCAGCAGGACGAGCAGCGGCCTCAGCATTTCACCTTGCTCGCACGGCCGGCGGCCAGATCACGCAGCAGCGGGCGGATCTTGTTGTCCAGATCCCATTCCATCAGCGGGCCGACATGCTTGCAGACGATTTGCCCGGCACCATCGACCACGAAGGTCTCCGGCACGCCATAAACACCCCAGTCGATGCCGACGCGGCCATTGCGGTCGGCGCCGGTGCGGCTGAAAGGATCGCCCAGCTGATCCAGCCATTTCGCCACATCGGCCGGATCGTCCTTGTAATTCAGGCCATGGATCGGCGCGAGATTGTCGCGTTTCAGCGCCATCAGCAGCGGATGCTCGACCCGGCAGGGCACGCACCAGGAGGCAAAGACATTCACCACGCTGGCCTGGCCGGTCTTGAGATCGGCAGTCGACAGGCCCTGCGCACGGCCCTGCACGGGCGGCAGGGCGAATTCCGGCACCGGCTTGCCGATCAGGGCCGATGGAATCTCGCGGGGATTGAGCGTCAGGCCGACGGCAAGGCCGAGGCCGATCAGCACAAACAGGACAAGCGGAAGAATATAGGTCAGGCGCATGGGCGTTTTACTCTGCCGCCGCTGCGGCTGCAGTGCGGCGCGCAGCCGGGGCACCGACGCGCAGGCGGCGGTCGCTGAGCGACAGGAAACCGCCAAAGGCCATCACCAGCGCGCCGAGCCAGATCCAGGAGACCAGCGGTTTCCAATAGAGCCGCACGGCCCAGCCGCGTTCGGCATCGCCCTCGCCCACCACGGCATAGAGATCGGCCCAGGCCGACGGGCGGATCGCGGCCTCGGTGGTTTCCATCGGCGGCTGCTGGTAGCGGCGCTGCGCCGGCCGCATTTCGCGCACCACAGCGCCGCCTTCGATCACCTCGAAGCGGCCCTGCAGGGCGGTATAATTCGGACCCTTGATCGGCATCACGCCGTGGAAGCGATACTGCACCGGGCCGACCTGCACGATCTCGCCCGGCTTCATCACCTGCTGCACTTCCACCTGCCAGGTTTCCGACACGGTGATGCCGAGCACCAGCAGGGCGACGCCCAGATGCGCCACTGTCATGCCCCAGGCGGCACGCGGCAGGAAACGGGCACGCTGCAGCGAATCAGCAAGCGGTGCCGCAAACAGCTTGATGCGCAATGCCAGTTCGCAGAGCGCGCCGAGGCCAAGCCAGGCGGCAAGCCCAAGGCCGAGCAGCGCCATGAAGCCACGCTCGTTATGCAGCCACAGGCCGATGGCAAGCGCCAGGATGACCGCAACCGCGGCCGGCAGCAGGCGGCGCAGGGCAGCGGCCAGATCGCCGCGTTTCCAGGCCAGCAGCGGGCCGATGGCGACCGCAGCTATCAGCGGCGCCATCAGCGGCACGAAGACGGCATTGAAATACTGTGGCCCGACCGACACCTTGGTGCCGTTGATGGCATCCAGTGCCAGCGGATAGAGCGTGCCGAGCAACACGGCGGCGCAGGCGACCGCGAGCAGCAGGTTGTTGAGGATCAGGGCGCCTTCCCGGCTCAAGGGTGCGAAGACACCGACACCCTGCAGCGCCGGGGCACGGAAGGCATAGAGCGCCAGGCTGCCGCCGACCACCACGGCAAGGAAGAGCAGGATGAACACGCCGCGCGTCGGATCGGTGGCGAAGGCATGCACGGAATTGATCACGCCGGAACGCACCAGGAAGGTACCCAGCAGGCTGAGCGAGAAGGTGAGAATAGCGAGCAGCACAGTCCAGCTTTTCAGCGTGTCGCGTTTCTCCACCACCACGGCGGAATGCAGCAGCGCCGTGCCGGCGAGCCAGGGCATGAAGGAAGCATTCTCGACCGGATCCCAGAACCACCAGCCGCCCCAGCCCAGTTCGTAATAGGCCCACCAGGAACCCATGGCGATGCCGATGGTGAGGAAGCACCAGGCCGCCAGCGTCCAGGGCCGCACCCAGCGCGCCCAGGCCGGATCGACGCGGCCTTCGATCAATGCGGCGACGGCAAAGGAAAATGCCACCGAGAAGCCGACATAGCCGAGATAGAGAAATGGCGGATGAAACGCGAGGCCTGGATCCTGCAGCAGCGGGTTGAGACCGCGGCCCTCGAGCGGCGCCGGCAGCAGGCGTGCGAAGGGATTGGAGGTGAACAGGATGAAACTTAGGAAGCCAACGCCGATCAGACCCTGAATCGCCAGCACGCGGGCTTTCAGCGTCGCCGGCAGATTGCGGCCGAACAGGGCCACGGCGGCGCCGAAGATGGTGAGGATCAGAATCCACAGCAGCAGCGAGCCTTCGTGGTTGCCCCAGACGCCGCTGACCTTGTAGAGCATCGGCTTCAGGGTGTGCGAATTCTCGGCCACGTTCAGCACCGAGAAATCCGAAGTCACATAGGCATAGGTCATGCAGCCAAAGGCGAAAGCGACCAGCAGCACCTGGCCCATAGCGGCCTGCGGCGCCAGCGCGATCCAGCCCGGAATGCCGCGTGCCGCGCCGGCAAGCGGCAGCACGCCCTGAACAAGAGCGAAGCACAGCGCCAGGATCAGCGCGATATGACCAAGTTCAGGGATCATGAGCCGGGCTTGCGCTCCGGCATCTGGCCCGGCTTGTGGCCCTGACCGTCATTCCACTGGCCGGACTTCTTCAGCGCCTCGGCCACTTCTGGCGGCATATACTGCTCGTCATGCTTGGCCAGCACCTCGGAGGCGATGAAGCGCCCCTGCGCATCCAGCCTGCCATTCGCCACCACGCCCTGCCCTTCACGGAACAGGTCGGGCAGGATGCCGGTGTAGCGCACGGTGACACTGTTGCGCAGATCGGTGACGGTGAAATCGGTGTTGAGACCGTCCTTCTTCACGCTGCCCTGCTCGACCAGACCGCCGATGCGAAAGCGCTTGTCCGCCGGCAGCTGCTTTTCCACCACATCGGACGGCGAGTGGAAGAAGACAAGATTTTCATTGAAGGCGCTGAGCACCAGGGCGGTGGCGACACCAAGCCCACCGACCAGGCCGAGCACGGCCATCAGGCGCTTTTGTTTCCGTGTCACGCCTGATCTCCGGTGCGCCCAGCATCCTGCCGCGCCTGGGCATAGGCGCGCTCGGCTGCCTTCAGACTGGCACGGCTGTACAGCGCCAAACCCGCCAGCACCGCCAGCGCCACGGCAAAGGCCGGCCAGATATAGGCGGCGTGACCACCCATGGCGAAAAAGTCGCCCAGCGAAGCCCAGTACACGGGATAACCCTTTGTTTCTTCTGGCCCCTGCGGCCAGCCCTGCGGAAAATACTGCCTTCCGCCCCCGCCGGCTAGCCGGCGCGGCGATCGGTCGCGGCGCTGAAGCGCATGATGCGGGCCTGGCGGCTGAGGATTTCCGCCCGCACCCGCAAGCTGAGCAGCCAGACATAATAGGCTTTGGCTCCCAGCGCGGTGATCAGCAGCGGCCAGAGGATATCGGGGTGGATTTTCGGCCCCGCCAGGGTCAGCACGCTGGCCGGCTGGTGCAGGGTGTTCCACCAATCGACGGAAAACTTGATGATCGGCAGATTTACGACGCCAACCAGTGCCAGGATCGCGGCCGCGCGACCGGCGCGGGCGGGATCGTCGAAGGCCTCCCACAGGGCGATATAGCCGAGGTAGATGAAGAACAGGATGAGCATCGAGGTGAGGCGGGCATCCCACACCCACCAGGTGCCCCACATCGGCTTGCCCCAGAGCGATCCGGTCAGCAAACAAATTAGCGTGAAGGCCGCGCCGATCGGCGCCGAGGCCTTGGCCGTCAGCTCGGCCACCGGATGGCGCCAGATCAGGGTGACGCCGGAGGCCACCGCCATCGCGGCATAGATGAACATGGCCATCCAGGCGGCCGGCACGTGGATATACATGATCCGCGCCGTGTTGCCCTGCTGATAGTCGGGCGGCGCATAGAGCAGGCCCCAGCCCAGGCCGACCAGCAGGCCGAGCAGCGCAAGCCCGCCGGCCCAGGGGCGGATCACCGCCATCAGGCGCAGGAAGCGGGTGGGATTGGCAAGCGCGTGGAACATGGGCTGAATATATAGGCTGCGGGTTATTCCAGGGCCAGCTTGATGGCGCCGGCAATGGCAAAGGGGCTGAGCGCCAGGGCACCGGCCAGGAAGGCGCCCAGCAGCAGCAGATGCGGTGTGGCCGTCAGGCCATAGCTGGCGGCTTCGACGGCACCGACGCCGAAAATCAGCACCGGAATCACCAGCGGCAGGGTCAGCAGCGGCACCAGCACGGCACCGCGTTTGGCCCCCAGCGTGAGCGCCGCGCCGATGGCACCGATCAGGCTCAGACTCGGTGTGCCGAGCAACAGCGCCAGCAGCAGCACCGGAATGGCTTCGATATCCATCTGCAGCAGCAGGGCCAGCAAGGGCGCGATCAGGCTGAGCGGCAATCCCGTCGTGAGCCAGTGCGCCAGCGTCTTGGCCAGCGCCACCAGCCCGAGCGGCAGCGGCGCCTGCGCCAGCAGATCGAGCGTGCCGTCTTCCTGGTCGGTCTGGAACAGGCGGTCGAGCGACAGCATGGCGGCCAGCAGCGCGGCCACCCAGATCACGCCGGCGGCGATGCGCGCCAGAATCTGCGGCTCGGGCCCGACGCCGAGCGGGAACAGGCTGACCGCCAGCACGAAGAACAGCACCGTGGTGAGCATGGCGCCCTGGGCGCCGAAGCCCAGGCGCAAATCGCGGCCGACAATGGCGAGGAAGGCGTTCATGTAAGCCGGCCTTCGGGCAGTGCAAGCTGACGCGCAGCCGGCAGCGGCACGGCGACATGGCTGGCGAGGATGACCAGGCCGCCACGCGCACGATGGGCCTGCAGGATCGTGCCGAGCCATTCAACCGCGCTGATGTCGAGCGCATTGGTCGGCTCATCCAGCAGCCACAGGAGTGCCGGCGTGAGCAGCAGGCGGGCCAGCGCCACACGATGTTTCTGGCCGGCAGAGAGATAACGCGCCGGCAGATGGCGCTGGCGCGTCAGGCCGGCGGCCTCGAGTGCCTGTGCGGCCTGCTGTTCGGCGGCCGGCGCCGGCACACCCTGCAGCCGGGCGAAGAAGGCGAGGTTTTCCGTGGCGGTCAGTTGCGGCTTCACCGCATCCTGATGACCGAGATAGAGCAGCCGGGCGCGATGTGCATCGGCATCCGCCGAAATCGGCGCCGCATCCCACAGCACGCGGCCATCGGCGGCCGGCAGGAAGCCGGCGAGCAGGCGCAGCAGGCTGGATTTGCCGCTGCCGTTCGGGCCATGCAGAAGCAGCGCCTCGCCGGCAGCGAGACGAAAAGTCAGATCGCGAAAAAGCTGGCGCTCGCCGCGGATGCAGGCGAGCCCTTCGACCGCCAACGCCATGATGCGGCGGAGTTTAACCGCTTCAGGGACTTACTGGTAGGTGCGGAGATCGGCGATCACCTTGCCGTCATTCGGCAGGCTGCCCAGGGCAACGATCTCGACCCGGCCACGCAGCTTGCACACGGCCTGCAGGCTTTCGGCGATCTTGGCGGCGTTGGCCGCCCTGCCCTCCACCTTCAGCACCATGACATCGAGATTGTTCTCCGAACTGACCTCCAGCCGGGCCTTGGCGATCTCGGCGTGCCGCGCCACCACCTGGGCGATCTGGCCCGGCGTGACGAACATGCCCTTCACCTTGGTGGTCTGGTCGGCGCGACCCATCCAGCCCTTGATGCGGGTGTTGGTGCGGCCGCAGGGGCTGATACCGGGCAACACGGCTGAGAGGTCACCGGTGGCGAAGCGGATCATCGGATAGACCGGGTTGGCCAGCACGGTGACCACCACCTCGCCCACCTCGCCCGGCGCCACCGGATCGCCGGTGCCCGGCCGCACGATTTCGACGATCACATCCTCGTCCAGGATCATGCCCTCCAGTGCGGAGGATTCATAAGCGACCAGCCCGAGATCGGCGGTGCCATAGGATTGCAGCACCGCGACGCCCAGTGCCTTCAACTCGGCGCGTAAAGAAGGCGGCAGCGCCTCGGCGCCGACCAGGCCCTTTTTCAGCGAGGCCGTCGACTTGCCGAGTTCGCGGCCCTTCTCCAGCAGGATCTTGAGGAAGGACGGCGTACCGCAATAGACGCGCGGCTGCAGCTGGGCGATGGCATCCAGCTGCAGTTCGGTATTGCCGATGCCGGCGGGAAACACCGGGCAGCCGATGGCAAAGGCGGAGCCTTCGGTGAGGCGGCCAGCCGGGGTGAGATGATAGGAGAAAGCATTGTGCACCAGGTTGCCCGGCCGGCAGCCCGCCGCCCACATGGCGCGGGCAAAGCGCCAGGGATCGGGCTGCTTTGCGGTGGGCCGCGCATAGGCTTCATAGAGCGGCCCGGGCGACTGGAAGTAATTCGCGATCTCGGATGGCTTGCCCGCATCAAGGCCGCCAAACGGCGGCATTGCCTTCTGGCGCGGCGCCAGATCGGATTTGCGCGTGACCGGCAATGTTGCGAGAGCAGCCAGCGAGGCGATCTTCGCCGGCTTCACGTCTTTCAGGATCTCGCGGTAATACGGGCTGGCCTTTTTCGCATGCGCGATCAGGGCCTGCAGCGCGGCCAGCTGCGCCTTCAGGCGCGCGGCCGGCTTGCGTGTCTCGCGCTTGTCGAAATATTCGTCCGCCCTGGCGACTGTCTTGAAAGCTTTTTTAACAGTCTTTTTGACAGCCTTCTTCACGGCTTTCTTCGCCACGGGACTCTCCTCAGATCACGGGTCAGGCCAGCCAGCGTTTGCGGCGGCGGTAATGCTTGGTGTCGCGGAAGCTCATGCGACCGCCTGAACCGAGGCCGAGATAGAATTCCTTCACATCGGAATTCTCGCGCAGCTTTTCGGCCGGGCCATCCATGACGATGCGGCCGTTTTCCAGGATATAGCCGTAATCGGCATAGCGCAGCGCCATGTTGGTATTCTGCTCGGCGATCAGGAAACTGACGCCGGTTTCCTTGTTGAGCTTGTGGACGATCTCGAAGATCTCCTCCACCAGCTGCGGCGCCAGGCCCATCGAGGGCTCATCCAGCAGGATGGTGTCGGGCTTGCTCATCAGCGCGCGGCCGATCGCCGTCATCTGCTGTTCGCCGCCCGAGGTGTAGCCGGCCTGGGATTTGCGCCGCACCTTCAGGCGCGGAAAATAGGAATAGACCATCTCGAGATGCTGCTCGATCGCCTTGTTGCCGTCGGTGCGGGTATAGGCGCCGGTGAGCAGGTTTTCCTCGATGGTGAGATGGCCGAAGCAATGCCGGCCCTCCATCACCTGGATCAGGCCTTTCTTGACCAGCGCAGAGGCATTGAGCTGGTCGACGCGCTCGCCGTGATAGTCGATATGACCCTTGGTGATATCGCCGCGCTCGGCGCGCAGCAGATTGGAAATCGCCTTGAGCGTGGTGGTCTTGCCGGCGCCATTGGCGCCCAGCAGGGCGACGATGCCGCCCTTGGGCAGCTGCAGCGACACGCCCTTGAGCACGAGGATGACGTGATTGTAGATCACCTCGATATTGTTGACCGAAAGCAGCGGCGCGGCAGTGCCGGCATCAGCGGAAGTGGCAGTGGTCGTCTGGGCGGTCATGCGGATATCCGGTGCTGACAAAAAGAAACCCCCGCCGGTTCAGGCCGGCGGGGGTTGTTAACAGGCTTACGACCGTGCACAGGCCCTGGAGGCGATGTTCTTCTCACGCGCGTAGCTGTCGGCATCCTTCAGATACAGCGGCCACAGCTTCTGGTTTTCCGGCAGAATCCAGTCGCTGACCGGTTTCCACTGGTCGCCCTGCCACTGCACCACCTGGATCTTGCCATCGCCCAGATGGTTGTCGCAGGCCAGTTTCAGCGGCTGCAGGAAGCCCTTCAGGCCGAGCTTGTCGATGCTGGCATCGGTGAGATTGATCGCCTCGAAGCCGTCACGCGACTGCTCACCGTTCATCACCTTGCCCTTGCCATGCTTTTCCTGGGCGGCGCGCAGGGCCTCAACCGTCAGCATGGCGTTCATCACGCCACGCAGATAGCCGATCTCGCCGAAGTGCTTGCCACCCTGCGAGGCTTTGCCCTTGTCGACCACGAACTTCTTCATGTCCTTGAGCACCTGCAGATCCTTCGACGCACCGTGGAAGGTCAGGCCCTTGTAGCCCTTGGCTGCCGGGCCCGCCGCCTGCACGTCGCTGTCCTGGCTCGACCACCAGATACCGATCATCTTCTCCCGCGCGAAACCGACCGCGGCAGCTTCCTTCAGCGACACGGCGTTCATCGCGCCCCAGCCCTGCAGGTAGACATAGTCCGGGCGCATCTGGCGGATCTGCAGCCAGATCGACTTCTGTTCCAGGCCGGGCGCCGGCACCGGCACCAGCTCAAGCTGGAAGCCGAGTTCCTGTGCGTAGTTCTGGAAGACCGGGATCGGCTCCTTGCCATAGGCGATGTCGATATAGACATAGGCAATCTTCTTGCCCTTCAGCTTGTCCTTACCGCCCATTTCCTTGGCGATGTACTGGATGCCGGCAGAGGCGCCGCCCCAGTAGGTGGCCGGTGCGGTGAACACCCAGGGGAAGATGTTGCCCACGGTGGCCGAGGCGCGGCCATAGCCCATCGAGAAGATCACCGACTTGTCGACCGGCGCGCGATCGATCAAGGCGTAGGTGATGCCGGTGGAATACGGGCTGAAGATGGTGCCACCCAGTGCCTTCAGGCGCTCGTAGCACTCAACACCGCGCTCGGTGTTGTACTGGGTCTCGCATTCTTCGTTGCGCAGCTTGACGCCATTGAGGCCGCCGTCACGCTCGTTCATCAGGTTGATGTAGTCGGCAAAGCCGTCGGCGACCGGAATGCCGCTCGGCGCAAACGGGCCGGTACGGTAGACCATCGACGGAATCACCTGCTCCTGGGCCAGGGCAGCGAAGGCGCTGCCGGCCAGAGCTGCGCCCACGACAAGGGACGCAATCCATTTGGATGCTTTCATTTTTTCCTCCCGGTTGTACCCGCCTTATCCGGCGGGAATTGGTATTAGCCTAGCATGCCAAAAACACAGGACAAACTCGGTTTTTACGACACGGATGCGGCGCTACACGTTTCTCAATAGGGGAACGGCCAGATCCGCAGCTTCTCCTTGGTGATCTGCCACAACCGCGCCAGACCATGCGGTTCGACGATCAGGAAGAACACGATCAGGGCGCCGAACACCATGAATTCCAGATGCGAAACCAGGGCGGTCGACAGGTCGAAACCAAGCATCGGCGGCACCCGGGTCAGGAAGATCGGCAGCAGCAGGATGAAGAAAGCGCCGAGGAAGCTGCCCAGGATCGAGCCCAGACCGCCGATGATAATCATGAACAGAGCCTGGAACGACAGGTTGATGCCGAAGCCATCAGGCTCGGCCGACCCGAGATAGACGAAGAGATACAGCGCGCCGGCGACGCCGACATAGAAGGACGACACCGCAAAGGCGGTCAGCTTGGCCACCACCGGGCGGATGCCGATGATCTCGGCGGCGATGTCCATGTCGCGGATCGCCATCCACTGCCGGCCCGGATTGCTGCGGATCATGTTCTTGGCGGCCAGGGCGAGAACCGAAACGACGCCAAGCGCGAACAGATACTTTTCCATCGGCGTGTCGATGCTCCAGCCCAGCAGCGTGAGCGGCGGCACCGTGATGACGCCAGAGGCGGCATAGTTGGTCAGCCAGCCCCATTTGACGAACAGCCAGGGCAGGAAGAACTGCGCCGCCAGCGTGGCCACGGCAAGGTAGAAGCCCTTGATGCGGAGGGATGGCAGGCCAAAGAACATGCCGACCGCCGCGGTGACCAGACCAGCCAGGGCAAACACCACCAGCAAGTTGAGATCGGGCACGCGGGTGGCCAGGTTCCAGGCCGCCACGGCGCCGACGCCCATGAAGGCGCCGGTGCCCAGCGAAAGCTGGCCGCAATAACCGGTCAGGATATTGAGCCCCAGGGCGGCCAGCGCCAGGCAGAGGAAGGGGATCAGCAACGCGGTGTAGACGTAGTTGGTCGCTACAAGCGGGATGCCGACGAAGGCGACCAGCATCAGCAGCACGAAGAACACACGGTCCTGCGGGATGGTGAAGATCGCCTGATCGTCGCTGTAGGTGGTCTTGTACTGGCCGGATTCGCGGTAGAGCATGTGTGTGATCCTTTGCTTGCGCTACACGCGTTCGATGAGTTTTTCGCCGAACAGGCCCTGCGGCCGGATCAGCAGGAAGCCGAGAGCCAGCACATAGGCGAACCAGTTCTCGATGCCGCCGCCGAACATCGGACCGATATAGACCTCGGCCAGCTTTTCGCCGGCACCGATGATAAGCCCGCCGATGATGGCGCCGGGAATGGAGGTGAAGCCGCCGAGGATGAGCACCGGCAGCGCCTTCAGCGCCAGGCTGACAATCGCCGGCTGCACACCCAGCTTGGAGCCCCACATGATGCCGGCAACCAGCGCCACCAGGCCGGCAATGGCCCAGACGATGATCCAGATCACGTTAAGCGGAATGCCCACCGACTGCGCCGCCTGGTGATCATCGGCCACCGCGCGCAGCGCACGGCCGGTGCGGGTTTTCTGGAACACCACCAGCGCGGCCAGCAGCGTGCCGGCGACCAGCGCGGCCCACAGATCGAAGGACTGGATCAGGATCTCGCCATCCATCAGGAAGATCGGATCGGTGGGAATGCCGACATCGAGCTGGCGCACGTTGCTGCCCCAGATCAGCTGGCCGAAACCATCGAGGAAGAAGGATACGCCGATGGTGGCCATGAACAGGATGATGCCTTCCTGATTGACCAGATGGCGCAGCACCAGCCGCTCGATCACGCCGGCCAGCAGCACCATCACGCCGACGGTGAGGATCAGCGACAGCCACATCGGTACACCGAGTTCGTTGAACCCGACAAAGAACAGGCCAGCGAACAGGACCATCGCACCCTGCGCGAAATTGAATACGCCGGACGCCTTGAAGATCAGCACGAAGCCGAGCGCGACCAGCGAATACATCACGCCGGCCATCAGGCCACCGATCAGGACTTCGAAGAAAAATGCCACCCGAAATCCCCCTTCAGTGCTGCACGCCGAGATAGGCGTCGATCACGGCTTGGTTGTTTTTCACTTCCGACGGTATGCCGTCGCCGATCTTGCGGCCGTAATCGAGCACCACGACGCGATCAGAAATATCCATCACCACACCCATATCGTGTTCGATCAGGCAGATCGTGGTGCCGAACTCGTCATTGACGTCGAGAATGAAGCGGCACATATCCTGCTTCTCTTCCAGATTCATGCCGGCCATCGGCTCGTCGAGCAGCAGCAGCGTCGGCTCGGCCGCCAGCGCGCGGGCCAGTTCGACGCGCTTCTGCAGGCCATAGGGCAGCCGGCCCACCGGCACCTTGCGGATCGCCTGGATCTCCAGGAAGTCGATGATGCGCTCGCAGAATTCGCGATGGACGATCTGCTCGCGCTCCGCCGGCCCCTTGTAAAAGGCAGAGGCCAGCAGGCCAGCCTTCATCTTGAGCAGGCGGCCGGTCATAATGTTGTCCAGCGTCGACATGCCCTTGAACAGCGCAATATTCTGGAAGGTGCGCGCGATGCCGTGGCTGGCGGCCTCGTGCGGCTTCATCTGCTTACGCTTTTCGCCACGATAGGTGATGGTGCCCTGCTGCGGGTGATAAAACCCGTTGATGCAGTTCAGCATCGAGGATTTGCCGGCGCCGTTCGGCCCGATGATGGCCAGCACCTCATGCTCGCGGATCTCGAAGCTGATATCGGTCAGCGCCTTCACACCGCCGAACGACAGGCTGATGTTTTCGACCTTGAGCAGGACGTCGCCAATCTTCTTCTCTGCCACACTCATACCGCTCAGCCCGCCTTGCGCATCGTCGAATAGATGGTGGCCTCGGCAATCGGCAGATTGGCCTTGAAGCTGCCGGTGCGGCCGTCCTCGAATGTGATCTTGGCTTCCACCGCAATCGCCGACTGGCCGGAATACAGCGCCTCGATCAGGGTGCCATAGCGTTCGGTGATGGTGCTGCGGCGCACCTTGCGGGTGCGAGTCAGCTCGCCGTCATCGGCATCCAGTTCCTTGTGCAGGATCAGGAAGCGCTTGACCTGGCTTGCTGTCATGCTGCTGTCCGACGACAGGTCGCGATTGACCTGCTCGATGCAGCCCTTGACCAGATTGTAGACCTCGGGCCGGCCGGCCAGATCGGCATAGGAGGTGTAAGAGAGGCCATTGCGCTCGGCCCAGGAGCCGACCGCAGCAAGATCGATGTTGATGAAGACGGCGACATGGTCGCGGCCATGGCCGAAGGCGACCGCTTCCTTGATATGGGGGAAGAACTTCAGCTTGTTCTCGATGTATTTCGGCGCGAACAGCGAACCATCGGTGAGACGGCCGACATCCTTGGCGCGGTCGATGATGCGCAGGTGGCCGGTATCGGTGAACACGCCGGCATCGCCGGTATGCACCCAGCCATCGGGCGTCTTGGTTTCCGCCGTCGCCGCATCATTCTTGTAATAACCGACAAAGACGCCGGGACTGCGGAACAGCACCTCTCCGGTGGTTGCATCGATCTTCAGCTCGACGCCGGGGGCCGGTGGCCCGACCGTATCGGGATCGACATCGGTATCGGTATGCATGCACAGATAGACCGTGCATTCGGTCTGGCCGTAGAGCTGCTTGAGATTGATGCCGAGCGCGCGGAAGAAATCGAAGATATCCGGACCGATCGCCTCGCCGGCGGTATAGGCCAGCCGCAGGCGGCTGACGCCCAGCACATTCTTCAGCGGGCCATAGACCAGCAGGTCGCCCAGCGCATATTGCAGGCGGTCGACCAGCGACACCGGCTTGCCTTCCAGGATGCGGCGGCCGACCCGGCGCGCCAGGGCGATGAAGTACAGGAACATGCGGCGCTTGATCGCGCTGGCATCCTCCATGCGGATCATCACCGTGGTCAGCAGGTTTTCCCAGATGCGGGGCGGCGCGAAGAAATAGGTCGGCCCCACCTCGCGCAGATCCTGCAGCACGGTATCCGCCGATTCCGGGCAGTTCATGCAGAAGCCGGCAACCGCGCCCTCGACATAGGACAGGAAGTTGTCGCCCACCCAGGCCATCGGCAGATAGGCCAGGATCTGGTCGTTTTCGTTCAGCTTGTCGAAGGCAATCGCCAGATTGGCCGAACGCACCACGTTGTCGTGACTCAACATCACACCCTTGGGCCGGCCAGTGGTGCCCGAGGTGTAGCAGATGATCGAGATGTCGCTGCCGTTGCCTTTGGCGATCTCGGCCTCGACAAAGCCCGGATGTGCCTGGTTATAGGCGGCACCCTGGGTGGTCAGGTCGCTCAGGCTGCGCAGGAAGGGTTCGGTATAATGCCGCAGGCCGCGCGGATCGCTGTAGATGATGGTCTCCAGGCCCGGCAGACGGTCGCGGATCGACAACAGCTTGTCGACCTGCTCCTGGTTCTCGACGATGGCAAACCGCGCCTCGGCATGGTCGATGACATACTGGATCTCGTCGGCCACGCTGTCCTGGTAGACCGGCACCGGAATGCCGCCCAGCGCCTGCGTTGCCGCCATCGCCCAGTAGAGTTCAGGCCGGTTGTCGCCAATGATGGTCAGCTTGTCGCCACGGCGAAAGCCCATCGCCGCCAGGCCGCCGACCATGTCGCGGACCTTGGCGTCCACCTCACCCCAGGTCCAGGTCTGCCAGATGCCGAGATCCTTTTCGCGCATGGCCGGGCGGTCGCGGCGGTGCTGCGCGTTGTAGGCAAAGAATTTCGGAATGGTATCGCGACCCAAGGGATCGCGCCCATCGGGTCGAACCGACGTCTCGGACATGTACTCGCCTCCTCATCCGCGACGCAGCCGTAGCCAACGCCGTCGTTATTGATCGTTGATAAAGGTCCGGACCTTTACCCGTCAAGGGGGCCGCAGATCCCGCCCCCGCAGCCCCCTCTCATTGCCTAAATTTCTACCCCGGTTGAACTTTCTTCCAGCCGAAACTGCTTGGCAAATGCTTGGTTTTACGGCACCTATTTGCCGATCCCACGCGGGCTCAGCCCCCGCCTGACCAGCCTTTCAATATTTTACGTTTCCGCTACGAAAGGATTGCCCCGTGAAAGCCGCCAAGAAGACCAAGAAGGCCGCGAAGGCGAAGCGCCCGGCGAAAGCCAAGAAAGCCACCAAGAAGGTCGTGAAGGCCAAGACGGTCGCCAAGCCGGCAAAGAAGGCCGTCAAAGCCAAAAAGGCGGTCAAGAAGAGCGCCAAGAAGGCAGTGAAGGTGAAAAAGGCGGTGAAGGCAGCCCGGAAGGCCGTCGCCCGCAAGATTGCCAAGAAAGCGGTTGCCAAGAAGCAGCCCCTGCGCAGCGCCAAAAAGAAGGTGACAGCGGCCACCAAGAAGGCTCCGGCCTTCAAAAGCTCCGGTGCCGCCCGCGCCGTCGCCATCGCGGTGGGCCATGACACCCTGAAAACCCGCCGCATGCTGAAGGTGGGCAACAAGTCCTATGCCTATTACAGCATCAAGGCCGCCGAAAAGGCCGGCCTGGGCGACCTGTCGCGCCTGCCCTACTCGATGAAGGTGCTGCTGGAAAACCTGCTGCGCTACGAAGACGGCCGCAGCGTTACCGTGGATGACCTCAAGGCCGTGGCCCAGTGGCTGAAGGACAAGCGTTCGGACCGCGAAATCGCCTATCGCCCGGCCCGCGTGCTGATGCAGGACTTCACTGGCGTGCCCGCCGTGGTCGATCTGGCCGCCATGCGCGACGCCATGACCCATCTGGGCGGCGACACCAAGAAGATCAATCCGCTGTCGCCCGTCGACCTGGTGATCGACCATTCGGTGATGGTGGACTATTCGGCGGCGAAGAGCGCCTTCCAGAAAAACGTCGACCTGGAATACGAGCGCAATGGCGAACGCTATGCCTTCCTGCGCTGGGGCCAGACCGCGTTCGATAACTTCCGCGTCGTGCCGCCGGGCACCGGCATCTGCCACCAGGTGAACGTTGAGTACCTGGCGCAGACCGTGTGGACCGGCATGGATGGCAAGACCGAAGTGGCCTACCCGGATACTCTGGTCGGCACCGACAGCCACACCACCATGGTGAATGGCCTGGCCGTGCTGGGCTGGGGCGTGGGCGGCATCGAGGCCGAGGCCGCGATGCTGGGCCAGCCGATCTCCATGCTGCTGCCGGAAGTCGTCGGCTTCCGCCTCTCGGGCAAGCCGAAGGAAGGCACCACGGCCACCGACCTGGTGCTGACCGTGACGCAGATGCTGCGCAAGAAGGGCGTGGTCAACAAGTTCGTCGAATTCTACGGCCCCGGCCTGGACGAACTGTCGATTGCCGACCGCTGCACGGTGGCCAACATGGCGCCGGAATACGGCGCCACCTGCGGCTTCTTCCCGGTCGACGGCGAGACCATTGCCTATCTGAAGGCCTCAGGCCGCGATCCGGAACGCGTCAAGCTGGTGGAAGCCTATGCCAAGGCCCAGGGCTTCTGGCGTGGTCCGAAGGCGGTCGATCCGATCTTCACCGACACGCTGGAACTCGATCTTTCGACGGTGGAGCCCTCGCTGGCCGGTCCGACCCGGCCGGAGGGTCGCGTGCCGCTGAGCCGTGCCGCGGCCGAGTTCAAGGATGCGATGACCAATTTCTACGGCAAGAAGACTGCCGTGGACTTCCGCGCCAAGGTCGAGGGCAGCAATTTCGACCTCGGCCATGGCGACGTGGTGATCGCCGCCATCACGTCCTGCACCAATACGTCCAATCCCAGCGTGCTGCTGGGTGCCGGCCTGCTGGCGCGTAATGCCCTGAAGCGTGGCCTGACCACCAAGCCCTGGGTCAAGACCTCGCTGGCACCGGGCAGCCAGGTGGTCACCGACTATCTGGCCCAGTCGGGCGTGCAGAAGGATCTCGATGCCCTGGGCTTCCAGGTCGTCGGCTATGGCTGCACCACCTGCATCGGCAATTCCGGTCCGCTGCCGGACAACATTTCGAAGGCGATCACCGATAACGACTTCGTCGTCGGCGCCGTGCTGTCGGGCAACCGCAACTTCGAAGGCCGCGTCCATCCGCTGACCAAGGCGAATTACCTCGCCTCGCCGATGCTGGTGGTGGCCTATGCGCTGGCCGGCAACCTGAACATGGATGTCGCCAACGAGCCGCTCGGCCATGACAAGAAGGGCAAGCCGGTCTACCTGAAGGACATCTGGCCCTCGAACAAGGAAATCGCCGCCACCGTGCGCAAGTACGTGACTCCGGCGATGTTCAAGAAGCGCTACGCCGATGTGTTCAAGGGCGATCCGAACTGGCGCAAGATCAAGGTCGATGGCGGCCAGACCTACAAGTGGGACAACAGCTCGACCTATGTGCAGCATCCCCCGTATTTCGAGGGCATGCCTGCCACGCCGTCGGCGATCACCGACGTCAAGGGCGCCCGTCTGCTGGCGATCCTGGGCGACAAGATCACCACCGACCACATCTCGCCCGCCGGTTCGATCAAGAAGGACGGCCCGGCCGGCAAATACCTGACCGATCACAAGGTCAGCTATGCCGACTTCAACTCCTATGGTGCCCGTCGCGGCAACCATGAGATCATGATGCGCGGCACCTTTGCCAATATCCGCATCAAGAACGAGATGGTGCCGGGCACCGAGGGCGGCATCACCAAGCACATGCCGGCAGGCGATGTGATGTCGATCTATGACGCGGCGATGAAGTACAAGGCATCAAGCACGCCGCTGGTGATCGTGGCCGGCAAGGAATACGGCAACGGTTCCTCGCGCGACTGGGCGGCCAAGGGCACCATCCTGCTGGGTGTGAAGGCCGTGATCGCCGAAAGCTACGAGCGCATCCATCGCTCGAACCTGGTGGGCATGGGCGTTCTGCCGCTGCAGTTCCTCAACGGCACCACCCGCTTCGACCTCAAGCTCGACGGTTCGGAGAAATTCGACATCTCCGGGATCGCCGTGGGCCTGAAGCCGCGCATGAAGCTGCCGGTGACCATCAGCCGCGCCGACGGCTCGACCCAGACCATCGAGGTGCTGTGCCGCATCGATACGCTGGACGAGATCGACTACTACAAGAACGGCGGCATCCTGCATTACGTGCTGCGCAACCTGGCCAAGGCCGCCTAAGGCACAGCCCGAGCGCAACGCTGCAATCCGCAGAAACGAAAACGGCCGGGAAAACCCGGCCGTTTTTTATTGCCTGAAGCGAATCGCTTACTTCAGTTCGAGCAGTTCGACATCGAAGATCAGTGTCGCATTCGGCGGGATCGCCCCGCCGCCGGCGCCCTGGGCACCATAGGCCAGCTGGGGCGGGATGATCAGCGTGCGCTGGCCGCCCACCTTCATACCGACCACGCCTTCATCCCAGCCCTTGATGACACGGCCGCCGCCCAGCGGAAAAGCGAAAGGCTGGCCGCGAGTACGCGATGAGTCGAACTGGCGGCCCTTTTCGCCGGCGATGTAGAGCCAGCCGGTATAATGCACCAGGGCGGTCTGGCCAGGCTGCGCGGTGGCACCGTTGCCAAGCTTGGTATCGGTATAGCGCAGGCCGGAAGCGGTGGTCTTTTCCTGCGCCTGAGCATCGGTATGGGCCGGCAAGGCAGCCAACAGGCCAAGGGCGAGACCAACACCGACTAAAGCGCGACGGGACAGCGACATCGAAACAAACTCCCTGTTACGGATGACAATGATTCAGGATGGAGTGGGAAACGTGCCGTCGCAATGCGGCAGCAGCATGGCATTCGCCGTCGACGGACAATCCGTCAGCGGACGTTGACCAGCTCGATTTCAAAGAACAGCGTGGCGTTCGGCGGGATGATGCGGCCGTTGCCGCGTGCGCCATAGGCGAGATAGGACGGGATCAGCAGCGCACGCTTGCCGCCGACCTTCATATAGGCCACGCCTTCGTCCCAGCCTTTGATGACCTTGCCTTGCCCAAGCGCGAACTCGAAGGGCTGGCCACGCTTGTAGGAGCTGTCGAACATCCGGGTCGGCTTGTTGTTTTCCCAGAGCCAGCCGGCGTAATGCACGGAAACCATCTTGCCGGGTTCGGCCTTGGTGCCCGAACCCAAAGCAATATCGCCGACGCGCATCCCTGATGGCGTCTGACGCAGGTTTAAGGCCTCCTGCTTACCCCCGAGGCCGATGGCCCCCAGCAATGAATCAAGCACTCCCATGCCCAGAGAATATCAAGCAAATTTGTCCCTGCCCAGAGTTGTCGAAAGACTAACCAAGAGCGACTCGGGGCAGAAATAACATTATTTTTTGTTAAATTGAGGCCATGTACCCGCCAGCCGTGCAATCCGCGCGGCTATTCGTCGACGCCGACTGGCAGTGGGCGGGCACTGGCCGGGCCAAAACCCGCATCCGGGTTTTCTGCGCCATGCGGTAAAAACCGCCCGAGATCCTCGCGCAGGGCGGCCCAATGCAGGATTTCGAGCCGGCCGTCAAAATGCTCGACCAGGGCGGTGCAGCTCTCCACCCAGTCACCATCGTTGCAATACTGAATACCGTCAATCTCGCGGATTTCGGCATGGTGGATATGGCCACAGACCACCCCATCCACATGCCGGCGGCGGGCTTCCTCGGCAATGGCCTGCTCGTAGTCGGAGATGAACTCGACCGCGTTCTTGACCTTGTGCTTGAGATAGGCCGACAGCGACCAGTAGGGCAGGCCCATGCGGCGGCGCAGGTGGTTGAACCAGGTGTTCAGGCCGAGAGCGAAGCCATAGGCGGCATCGCCCAGCAGGGCCAGCCACTTGGCGCAGGTGACGATGCCATCGAAATGGTCGCCATGGGTGACCAGCAGCCGACGGCCATCGGCGGTTTCGTGGATCGCCTCCATCAGGACGGTGATACCGCCGAACTGCAGGGCCGCGCCCTCGATGAAATCGCGCAGGGCCTCGTCATGGTTGCCCGGCACATAGATCACGTTGGTGCCCTTGCGCGCCTTGCGCAGCAGCTTCTGCACCACGTCGTTATGGCTCTGGTTCCAGTACCAGGAGCGCTTGAGCCGCCAGCCATCGACGATATCCCCGACCAGATACAGCGTATCGGACTCGGTATATCGGAGGAATTCCAGCAGCAGATCGGCCTTACAGCCACGCGTCCCCAGATGGATATCCGAGATCCAGATGGTGCGGTATCGGGCCGGCATCAGGGCCATGTTCATCGGTCACCTGCTCAACGAATCGCGGGAAGATGCAAATCGTTGGCCGGGAAGATGAATCGCCTAAACCATTGTGTCCCGTGAATTTTCCATGACCGGTATGACGGATTGGTGACAGCCGGGCAGGCCGATGCAAAACCGGGCGGACAAAGAAAAAGGGCCTGCCGTAAGGCAGGCCCTGGATCCTGTCGTCCTTGCGGGACGGATCAGACGGCTTCCTTCAGCACCTTGGAGGCGCGGAAAGCAACCTTCTTGGAGGCCTTGATCTTGATCGGCTCGCCGGTCTGCGGGTTGCGGCCCATGCGGGCGGCGCGCTTGCGGACCTGGAGGATGCCGATATCGCCCATGCGGACGCGCTCGCCCTTCTTCAGCGACTTGGTGATGGCCGCGAAGAAATCGTCGAACAGGGCGATGGTCGACTTCTTCTGCAGCTCATTCTTCTCGGCCAGCATCGTGGCGATCTGCTTCGCAGTGACGGTAACCGTCTTGGTGGCGGCTGCTTTAGCCATGGTCTCTCTCCTCAGAAATGATGCGTCAGATGTTGTTTTTGAACGAATCGGGGGTTGATTCCCGAATCCTGCATAGCACCGCGCCTGGGTTTTGCCCATCCGGCAATGCATAAAAATCCGCTAGACATGCGGATTTTTGGCCACCGGTGCGAATCGGAACCGCATACCATGCGGGTTTGTTGCATCCGGGTCCGGACTGAATCGCGTTTTAGGGGCGGCTGGCGCGGAATTTAGCGGCTATGACAAAGCTCACCACCGCCAGAATTCCGCACCCCGACATGGTCCATAGCATCGGATACTGGCTCGGGTCATGGTCCTGGCCGTAGCCAACCAGCACGGCGGCAATGGCGCCGGTGAGCATCTGCAAAGCACCGGACAGTCCGGCCGCCGCGCCGGCGGCGCGCGGATTGACCGAGATCGCCCCGGCGATTCCGTTGGGCAGGGTCAGCCCATTCGACATCGCGACCACGGCCATCGGCAGGAAAATTCCCGGCAGACTGAGTGGCCCCAGCCAGCTTGACAGACCCAACGCCAGAATCCCGATCAGCTGCGCAATCGCGCCGAACATGATCATGCGGTCGACGCCCAGACGCACGGCATAGCGCCCGGTGAGGAAATTTCCGGTCAGGTAGCCAATCGAGACGACGATGAACCACAGGCCATAAGCCGAGGCCGGCAGGCCCATCACCGTGACCACCACGAAAGGCGCACCGGCGATGAAGGCGAAAAACACCCCTGAGGTGAAAGCCGTCTGCAGCACGTAGCCGCAGAAGGCCGGCGAACGCAGCAACTGGCCGTAGCCCTGCAGCAACGCCCGCACCCCCTCGCCCTGACCGCGCTCGGCCAGGGTTTCCGGCAGCGTGAGGATAACCCAGACATACACTGCCAGGCCCGCTACGCTGCAGAACACGAAGCTGGCGCGCCAGCCGAACAGGCCGTCGAGATAGCCGCCCAGAGCCGGCGACAGCATCGGCGCCAGTGACATTGCCATGGTGACATAGCCGATCATCGCCGCCGAGCGGTCACGGTCGTACAGATCGCGAATGATGGCGCGGCCGAGCACAAGGCCGGCACAGCCGCCCAGTGCCTGCAGCGCCCGCCCCAGCATCAGCCATGTGATTGTCGGCGCCAGCACGCAGGCAATGCTGCCGACACAGTAGATCGCCATGCCCCAGAGCAGCACCGGACGGCGGCCATAGCGATCGCTGATCGGGCCATAGATCAGCTGCGCAAAGCCCAGACCGACCAGATAGAAGGTGAGCGTCAGCTGCACCAGGCCGTAATCGACGTTGAAATGCTTCGCCAGCCCGGGCATCGACGGCATGAAGATGTTGAGCGCCAGCGGCCCGAGCGCCGTGATAGCGACCAGGATGAAAACTGAAGGCAGGCGATGGGCCGGCGGAGGAGACATGAAACCGCAGATATTTGGCGAAACAGCGAAGCGATGCTGGGAAAGGCACCATATAGCGCCAATCGTTGCGGCAACCAACCGGCCACCCGACCGTTATTCGCCGGATGTTATCCATGCGAATACACCCGGAGGATCACGGCATGAAATCCAGCCCCCGCCTGACCGAGACCAAATCCGCCCAAAAGCGCAAGGAAGACGCCGACCTGGACCGCGCGCTGCGCGACAGTTTCCCCGCCAGCGATCCGATCTCGATCACCCAGCCGACCACGGAAATACCTCAGAAGGTCGATAAACGCCTGGCCAAGGCCGGCGACGAGACCCGACGCAAGACCGCCGGCATCCGCAAACCGGCGCCGCAAAGGCATTAAGCCATACCCAACAGCCTGGCACCTGAGACGGTGATCTATACAGGAGCGCTGCAAGGGCCGGGCGGGTGCTGGGCCGGCCACGCAATAGTCACTTCATTCCCTTGCCGCCGCGGTCCAAGCTGGACACCCCTCCAATCACCCCCGTTCCGTCATGATGCTTCGCCCCCTTAAAGCTTGGATTCGCAACACCTCGCGTGCACTTGGTTATGACATCGTGCCATTGCGTGACATCAAGGACCGGGATTTCGCCATTCACCTTGGCCAGTTGTTCCGCTTCCTGAAGATCGACTGCGTTTTCGATGTCGGCGCCAATGTCGGCCAGTATCGAGATTTCCTGCGCGATAGGGTCGGCTATACCGGCTTGATCGTGTCCTTCGAACCCGTCAGCCGCAATGTCGCCACCTTGCAGCAGCGCAGCACCCAGGATCCGCACTGGGAGATCGTCGGCCATGCCCTTGGCAGCACCCGCAGCAATCTGCCAATCCATGTGATGAAATCCGACCAGTTCAGTTCTTTCCTGGCACCGGATAATTCCGGCGTACCGGAATTCAACGGCCTGAATGAAACCGCGCATATCGAAACCGTGGCCGTCTATCCGCTGGACGAGGTCTTTCCCGTATTGCAGCGCCGGCTGGGATTCCGCCGCCCCTATCTCAAGCTCGACACCCAGGGTTTTGACCTGGAGGTTCTGCAGGGTGCGGCCGCGACATTGCCCGGCATCGTGGCGCTGCAGAGCGAAGCCTCGATCATCAATATCTATGAAGGCATGCCGGGCTATATGGATACGATCCGCTTTCTCAATGCGCGCGGCTTTGATATTTCCGGTCTGTATCCGATCAGCCGTGATCCGGGCATGCGCCTGATCGAGTTCGATTGCGTGATGGTCAATCGCAGAGTCGCCGAAACGGCCTCTGCCGCCCGACACTGAATCCACCAAGAACTATCCGCGATCAGGCCTGCTGCGGCGATGCCGCGCCGCGATCGATCATCCGGATCAGCTCGGCCGTATCCTCGCCGGCAACGAAATCGCTGTCTGGCAGCGTCAGCAACCGATTCCTGGTTTCGTCATATTCAGCCTGCGTCAATGTAAGAAAGAATTTGACCAGCTCTTCCTCATAGGGTGCGGCGAAATTCCAGCCAAGCTGTCGCTGCTCCACCATGCGACCGACTTCGAAGCCATCCGCCGCCAGACAGGGGATGCCGAAATAGCCGGCCTCGTAGAACCGGCATGGCAGCAACCAGCGCGAGTTATGCGTGCTGTGCTCAAGATCGATGGCCCAGGCAAAATCAAGATCAGTGTAGATATCGGCCAGATCGCGCGGATTCACGTAGTCGCCTTCATAGACCAGGTTATCCAGGCGGGTCAGCGCGTCGGAAAAGCTTTTCGGATCGACTGTTGTGAGGATGCCGCGGAATTTGAAGAGCACCAGGCCCTGCAGCCGCTCTGCCAGCCGGATGATGAGATCCAGCGTCGCCTGGCCGCGGATCAAGCCACAATAGCCGACCACCCAGCGGTACGGATGGTGCCGCCCGTCGCCACGACCCAGTTCACGCGACGCGCCGGCAACGGCGGCGAAGTTTTCCGGCAGCTTGTTTTCCAGCAGAAACCAGGCGTCGTGATAGCCCTGCACTGGCTGGAAGTAATGCCGCAGGAAGCCAGGGGAAGACACGACCAGCAGGTCTGTCTGGCGCAGCGCCAGGCGTTCGATCCATCGCAGCAGGCGGGCCTGCCAGCCAGTGCCGACAAAGGCCGGCTGGATGTCCAGCACCTCATAGACAATCCGTGCGGATTTGCGCCCGATCAGCCGTGCCAGCAAAGCCAACAGCAACTGATCGATGTTGCGAGCATAGAAAAAAGCGGCCCGCTTCAGGCCGGCACGTTTGGCAAAGACCCGCGGGATCGCCGCCAGCAGGGCTGCCAGGCGATGGCCGTAGCGTCGATCCTGCGTATGCCCGAGCGGGGTATAAGGCCAGGATGGCTCAAAATCGCGATTGTAGTTGTTGCGCCGGAAGCCGAACACCAGCAGCTGATAGCCGTGCGCCAGAAATGTCTCGGCACGCTTGATCGTGCTGACATCGCTGATGTCGGGCGCAAAGAACACCGCCATGGGCTTCTGCTTGGCCGGATTGTGCATGCCGCTCCGCGTGGTGAAACAAGGCGAAATCGTGACGCCAGACATGCCGCAAATGCTAAAGCGTCACGCTTCAGCCTGGTGTGATCAATCTGTGCTGCACACCCATACGGAAATCATGCAAAAAGCCTTTTAAATTGCGGCTTTGCCGACATCTTGCAGCGCGAAAGGTCGGTCACAGGTTGATCACTGGAGATCGGAGCTGCGGTCAGCTTCCATGACGCGGCCATGCAGCTTCGATTCAGGGTTCAACTGTGAACGCGATTCCCCGCCCTTACGCTCCGGCCGCTCAGCCCCATGCTCTGCATTCCGTGGAGTATCCCAAACGATTTGAGCGCGTCGCCATCAGCAGCGTCTTCGGTGATCCGATGGATCGGCGCACCTGGTCGGCTGCGCCTTACAATGTCGCGATCTGTCTGCAGAAACTCGGCATTGCCGTGGAAGGTATTCATTCCGGTGGCACGCGCGGCGAGCGCAGCCTGCTGGCATTGCATTACATGATGACCGGCTATGGCCGCCCCCATAGCAGCGAAGCCGTCCTGCGCCTGGCGCCGGCGCGGCGGCGTGCGGCCGAACGGCTGGCTGAGACAGCCCGTCGGCGGCGTATCCGGCATATCCTGCATACCGGTACCCTGGATCTGCCGCCCGTCGACAGCGATGACGGGGTGAAGCACTATCTCTATTGCGATCACAGCTGGGCACTGTCGCTGCCGCATCGCACCGACCTCTCCGATTACAGCCGGCGAGCCATCCAGAACTTCGAAGACACCGAACGTGCCGCGCTGGAAAGCGTCGAGCATGTTTTCACCTTCGGTGCTTATGTCCGCGACCATCTGATCGGTCACTACGGCCTGCCACCGGAAAAGGTTACCGCCGTCGGTTCCGGCATGGGACAGATCGAACCCTATGACCAGCCCAAGGATTATGGCCGCCCGCACCTGCTGTTCGTTGCCAAGCACCTGTTTGCGCCCAAAGGCGGCAACCTGCTGGTGGAAGCCTTTCGTATCGCCCGGCGTGAGCGACCGGACCTGTTGCTGAATATCGTCGGCGATGGCCGCAGCGCCAGTCATGTCCCTGCGCAGCCCGGCATTCATTTTCATGCCCACCTGCCCTGGCGCGAGTTGCAGCGGTTGTATCGCATTTCCAGCCTGCTGACCCAGCCGATGCTGAACGATCCCTGGGGTCAGGTTTATCTGGAAGCCCTGCTGTCGCGCACGCCGGTGATCGGGCTGCGCCGCAACGGCTTGCCCGAGATCATCGAACATGGCCGGCATGGCTTTCTGGTCGACGAGGCTGATCCCCAGGCGCTGGCCGCCACGATCCTGGCCGCACTTTCCGATCCGCAGCGCCTGGCGGAGATGGGCTGGAGCGGCCAGCAGCATGTGCTGCAATCCTATTCCTGGGATGCGGTCGCCAACCGCATCGCCTTCGGCTGACAAGATTTCGCCTCCCTCCCCTGACTAAGAAAAAAAGGACTTAACCCATGGCCAACAAGACAGCCTTGATTACCGGCGCCACCGGGCAGGACGGTGCCTACCTTTCCGAGCTTCTGCTCGCCAAAGGCTACACCGTGCATGGCATCAAACGGCGTTCATCGTCGATCAATACCCGCCGTGTCGACCACCTCTATCGTGACCGGCATGAGGAGGACGTGCGTTTCTTCCTGCATTACGGTGACATGACCGACTCATCCAACCTGATCCGCCTGATCCAGGAAACCCAGCCGGACGAGATTTACAACCTGGCCGCCCAGAGCCACGTGCAGGTCAGCTTCGAGACGCCGGAATACACCGCCAATACCGATGCGCTGGGCACACTGCGTCTGCTGGAAGCGATCCGCATCCTGAAAATGGAAGAGAAGGTGCGCTTCTACCAGGCTTCGACCTCGGAACTGTTCGGCAAGGTACAGGAAATTCCGCAACGCGAGACCACGCCTTTCTATCCGCGCAGCCCCTATGCGGTTGCAAAGCTCTACGCCTACTGGATCACGGTGAACTATCGCGAGGCTTACAACATGCATGCCTCGAACGGCATCCTGTTCAACCACGAAAGTCCGATCCGCGGTGAAACCTTCGTCACCCGCAAAATTGCACGCGCCGTCGCTGCCATCGAGCATGGCCTGCAGAACCGGCTGTATCTGGGCAATATCGACGCCAAGCGCGACTGGGGCCATGCCCGCGACTATGTCGAAGGCATGTGGATGATCCTGCAACAGGACAAGCCCGAGGATTACGTGCTGGCCACCGGCGAGGTGCACAGCGTGCGCGAATTCGTCGAACTGGCCTTCCGCCGCATCGACCGCCATATCCAGTGGGATGGCAAGGGAATCGACGAGAAGGGCTATTGCGGCAAGACCGGCGATATCCTGGTGGCCATCGATGCGGAGTATTATCGCCCCACCGAGGTCGACTTCCTGCATGGCAACCCGGACAAAGCCTGGCGCAATATCGGTTGGCAGCACAAAACGAGCTTCGAGCAGCTGGTGACCGAGATGGTGGACTCTGACCGCGCCGCACTGAAGCAGAATCATGATGGCGCAGGAGTGCTGACCCATGCCTGATATCACGCCCTACCCGCTGGCCGGCAAGCGCATCTGGGTGGCAGGTCATCGCGGCCTGGTCGGTGCAGCGCTGGTGCAGCGCCTGCAGTACGAGGACTGCACGATCCTCACCGTACCGCGCCAGCAACTTGATCTGCGCCAGCCAGACCAGGTCAGCCTGTGGCTGCGCGAAACCAAGCCGCAGGCCGTGATCGTGGCTGCCGCCAAGGTCGGCGGCATCCATGCCAATGACTCGCGACCGGCGGAATTCCTCTACGACAACCTGATGATCGAGGCGAATATCATTGAGGCGGCGCGCCAGAGCCGGGTCGAAAAACTGGTCTTTCTCGGCTCGTCCTGCATCTATCCGCGGCTGGCGCCGCAGCCGATTCCGGAATCGGCCTTGCTGACCGGACCGCTGGAGCCGACCAACGAATGGTATGCCATCGCCAAGATCGCCGGCATCAAGCTCTGCCAGGCTTATCGCCGCCAGTATGATTGCGACTTCATCTCGGTGATGCCGACCAACCTGTATGGACCAGGCGATAATTTCGACACCCTGCAAGGCCATGTCATTCCGGCGCTGATGGCGAAGATTCACCATGCCAGGGAGGCTGGCGCCGAAACCGTGGAAGTGTGGGGCAGTGGTCGGGCTTTGCGCGAATTCCTCTATGTCGAGGATGCCGCCGACGGCATCGTACATATCCTGAAACATTACTCCGATGCCGAGCATATCAATCTGGGAACGTCGGAGGAAATCTCCATCGGTGACCTCGCCGGGCTGATGGCACGAGTGATCGGCTATCGCGGCCGACTGGTCTTCGATCCCAGTAAACCCGATGGCACGCCCCGCAAGGTGGTGGACACCACGCATCTGAAGAGCCTGGGCTGGCGGGCACATACCCCGTTGCAGCAGGGCCTGGAACAGACCTATCGCTGGTATGTGAACCACCACCTCGCCGATCGGCGGGCGATCGCTTGAGTAAAACCACTTACGATCCGCTGGCGACCGAGCATCTCCAGTCGGATCTGATCCGGCGCAGCCTGCGTGGCGGCCTGATTGCCTTTGGCAGTCAGGCCGTCCGCTTTCTGGTGCAGTTCGGCGGCACCATCGTGCTCGCGCGGCTGCTCACCCCGCAGGCCTTCGGCCTGGTGGCGATGATTGCCGCCCTGGCAGTGCTGCTCGACCTGATCAAGGAACTGGGCCTGTCGGCCGCCACGATCCAGCGTCCGGTCATCAGCCAGCAGCAGGTCTCAACCCTGTTCTGGATCAATGTCGCCTTCGGCGGCCTGCTGGCTGTCATCCTGCTGATTGCCGCACCGGTCATCGCACGGTTCTATGGCGAACCCGAGCTGGTACCCATCACACAATGGCTGGCTGCCGGGTTCGTGCTGAGCGGCTTTACCATCCAGCACTGGGCGCTGCTGCGCCGGCAGATGCGTTTTGCCGCAATTGCCATGATCGAAACCGGGGCGGAACTGGCGGCGATGGCGCTGGCCGTCGGCTTTGCCCTCAATGGTGCGGGCTACTGGGCGCTGGTGATCCAGCGCGTTGCCAGCCCGGCCCTCACCCTGGTTGCCACATGGGTGCTGTGCCCCTGGCGCCCCGGCCTGCCCTCGCGCCATGCCGGCATCCGCGACATGCTGGGCTTTGGCGGATCGGTCACCGGTTTCAACCTGCTGGCCGCCGCCGCGCGCAGCCTCGACCAGGTGCTGATCGGCTGGCTCTGGGGTCCGGTGACGCTCGGTTTCTACGAGCGCGCGGCCAAACTGGTGCTGGTGCCGGTGAACAACCTCAACGCCCCGCTCTATGCCGTGGCGATGCCGGCGCTGAGCCGCCTGCATGACCAGCCCGCGCGCTATCGCCGAGCCTTCCTGCTGATCTACGAGAAATTCGCCATGGTGACGATGCCGCCGGCCGCGCTTGCGGCGGTCACCGCTGACTGGGTGGTGGGGCTGCTGTTCGGTGCGCAGTGGCAGGCGGCGACGCCCTATGTCGCCTGTTTCGCCGTCGCTGCGATGACGCTGCCCAGCATGCTGGCGGTCGGCCTGCTGTATCAAAGCCAGAATCGTCCCGCCGATCTGCTGCGCGCTGCCCTGCTGGATGCCGGCATGATCACTGCAGCAGTCCTGACCGGACTGTCCTTCGGCCCGGTCGGCATCGCGATCGCCTATGCCGCCAGCGGACTCATGCTCCGCCTGCCCCTCGCCATCTGGCTCGGTGGACGCCATGGCCCCGTCGGCAGCCGCGACCTGGCCCTGGCCATCCTGCCATCTTTAGGCGCGGCGGCGGTGATTGCCGGCAGCATAGCGCTGTTGCGGCAATCCGGCCTGCTGACAGCTGCAACACCGCTTGGTGGTCTGGCCCTCAGTGGCGTTATCGCTGCTGTCCTGGTCTTTGCGGTCTTCCTGATCGTACCACGCAGCCGGCGTGCGTTGGGTGTCCTGCGTCGCCTGCCGCAGCTTCTGCGGCAGGGCACGGCACCCTCGACCGTGCTGCGGAAGGTTTAGCCAACGCCCACCGGACTGCCGTCATCATCGTGTTGGGGCCGGCCCTTCTTGATGCGCAGACGACCCTGGCGGTCGACCCAGAGACGATACTCACCCAGCTGCGCCAGGGTGCGGCTCTGCCAGTCGCCGCCAACCTTCAGGCCGCCGCCATCACCGCCATTGCCGATCTCGATAGCCTCGAAACCTCCCTCGCTGCGCAGGTTGCCGCTGCAGCCCACCACTGTCGCCGTACTGCGCGGATCGCCGCGTAGCACAGCCAGGCCGGCACCAGCTGCCTTGGCATCACCACTGCCACTGCAGCCCACCATGACAAGCCGGCCGGTCAGGATGGCACGCAACAGGTGGGTCTGCTTGAACATCGAATAGGCGGTACAGCCAACCAGCGTAGCGAAACCCTGCAGCCAGATACCGGCATCGCCGCGGGAGAAATCATCCGCGCCTTCATGATTGTTCTCAAAGCCGCAACTGGACAGCAGGGTACAGCCATTCTCCGCCACCAGGCCGAAGCGCTTGTTGAGCAGGAAATAGCTGCCGTGATAGCTGACGTCATAACAGCCATCCAGCATGGCGGCGCCATGGATGCCATTCTCGCCGAATACCCCGCCAATCACCCGCACCGCCGACAGGATACCCTTTCCACCAGGATCGTGATGGAAGCTGGCACCATGACCGTGATTGTTGCGGAAGTAGCAGTTGGTGATCTGCCCTTCAAAGACATTGCCGATCAGCTGGCAACCATTCTTGCCGCAGCCCTGCACAACGAGGTCGCGCAGGCAGAAATTGTAGAGGAAATTCTTGTTGCCGGGGCAGGCCAGCCGAATACCGTGACCGTCCTTTCCGCTGCCATGGATGTCCAGACCCTGGATCAGCAGGAAGCGGAAGGTCGAGTGGCTGGCGATTTCAAGGATGTCGCTGCCATCGGTGATACTTGAGATCAGCCGCGCCCCAATCCCCAGAATGCCGGACTGGCGGGTAACATTCTGCTTCGGCGCAATGCGCAGCGTGGCGGTGATGCGGTAGCGGCCAGGCGGGATCAGCAGCAGGCCGCCATTGTCGCCCGCATAGGCCGCATCGAGACCGGCCTGCAATGCGACCGTGTCATCGGCGATGCCATCGCCAACCGCCCCGTAACTGGCGGCCGAGATCAGTTTGCCAAACGGCGCCTGCGGCGCGGCCTGCGCGGACTCGACGCCGCCAGCTGCCAGCATGGCACCGCCCAGAACCATACCACCCCGTGCCAGCAGATCGCGGCGCTGCATGGTTCAGGCCTGCGGCGCGAAATCGGGTCGGCGCAGATACGGCCGACGGATACGCAGGGCCGCACCCGGCGCCGGCCGCATGGTTATCGTCCCTGGCACAGCCACACGCTGGTGCAGCATGGTCAGGGCCGCCGCCAGCAGCAGCACAACCCAGGTCTTGGGCGCGACATAGGCGCCCGAGGCCTGACCAAAAACCGCCCAGGTGATCCAGCAGAACATGATGGCGGGCACCCCCAGCATGCGCAGCCAGATTGTCAGGCCAACCAGCGTGATACAGCCCCAGACCAGACCAAGATAAATCCAGTGCAGCCAGAAATAATTGGTCAGCACCTCGGAAATCTTGCTGATGCGCCAGCCAGCCGAGAAATGCGAGGATTGCACGAACACGTTCATCACCAGATCGGTAATCGAGGCCTCGCCGGTGAGGCCCGCACCGGCCCAGGGATAGCGCAGCATCACTTCAATGCCGACGAGGCCGGGCCCGATCACGCGATAGAAGAAGCTCGGGTCATTGCCATTCATGATCTGGCCAAGGCGTTCGGCATAAACCGTCGCGCCCACCACGGCGAAGACCACCAGCAGGATACTGCCAAAGATAATGATGGCCATGCGATAGCCCGAGCCGAAGCGGCCAATTGGCGGTGTCTGCGGCAGGACAAAGAAATAATAGGGGGGCAACAGTAACAACGACAGCAGCAGTGTCGGCCCCGGCATGGCAAAAATGCCGGCTGCCAGCAAGGCCAGGAACAGCATCAGCTTGGCGCGATGCTGCGTGACCATGAACCAGGCAAAGGTGAAAAGCGTGTAGCCAAATGTGACGGCAGATGGTTCTGAGGTGAACAGCTTGGGGCGAACCTTGCCATACAGGATCTGGTCGCGCAGGTCGGAATCATAAACCCCAGAATCATAGATTTTATTCCGCACGGCATCGCTGACCACATTCAAGCCAGCATAACTTTCCAGCAGACTGCCAATCAGGATGAACAGGCTGAAGCCGAGGAACAGGCGGGCAAGCTGCTGGCGACCGGCCTGCAGCAGAGTGAGAAACATCGCATAGCCGATCACCAGAGAATAGGTCAGCTGTACAAGGCCGGTGAACCGCTTGGGGAGATTGCCGATATCGGTGGCAAACAGGCTGGCTGCGAGATAGAGCACCACCACGCCCAGCAGACCGGCCAGATGCTTGGGTACGATATTGTCGCGACGGCGCCAGAGCAGGAAGAGCCCCGCGACGCCAGCGGGTGCCGCCGGGAAGGGGATTTTCGCCGTGATCTGGATCATCACGCCGAGATAGATGCCGGCAAAGAAAATCACCAGCAGCAGCATGTCGACCGCGCCAAGCCGGGATTCGGCGACGATATTGAGCTTCATGCCTTTCATAAGGTTGTCCGATTCATAGCGTCGCCATGGCCGACAGAAGGCGTTCGCCTCGGCTCGACCAGTCAAACTGATCATGGCAGGCCGCGTAGGCTCTATCCTGCAGGCTGTTGAGGCGATCACAATCATCGATCACCTGCAGCACGCCGCGGGCGAGTGCCTCGTAATCCTCATACAGCAAAATACTGTCGTCGTGCCTCAGTGGCACACCGGCGACGGACCCCGACAGTGCCAGAATCGGCATGCGATTGAAGATGTAGTCCAACACCTTGAGCTTGAAGCCGCCGCCATGACGTTCTGCCACCAGGGCGATGCGCGCCTCCCGCATGAAATCCAGCACGCCGTCGACCGGCCCGGTGAACTGCGTGGCCAAGGCATTGCGGCGCATACGGCTGAGGAAGGACTCTTCGGCACTGCCGATCACCTGCAGTTCAGCACCATGTGCCGCGAACAGAGGATCGGCCACGGCAACAAACTGCTCAAGATTCATACGTTTGGCGATCCAGTCGAAGCTGCCGACGATCACCGCACGCCGCGGCGTTGCGCTGGTGATGCGCCGGCCGTTTTCGTGGCTGCCGGCATAGCCTGGCGTCAGCACCTCGATGCGACGGCCCGGGCGGCGCTGCTGGTACTGTCGCGCATCATCCGGAGTGATTGCGGTGACCAGATCCGCGGCATCCACCAGTCGATTCTCCAGCCATGCGGCCTTCATGGCGTCGTATTTCAGAACCTGCCGTTTGATGAAGTTCTCATGGCTGCGCGCCACCTCACCCCGCAGGCTCGCCTCGTGATTGTGCGATACATACACCAGCTTTGGTCGTTTGCGACGACTGGGGAAGCGCCGCAACACCTGATCCAGCGCCCAGCCGGCTGAAATGCCGTCGAAGACGATGGTGTCCCAGGGCGCGAGTTCGAGCTGCGCATCCAGCGATTGCCGCAATCCCGGCGTCCAGCTGCGATCCGCGATATGCGGCAGAGAGGATAGCAGGCTCTGCAGGTTCGACCGCGGATGATGTTCGGACAGCCACCAGCGGGTACCGCTGCCATCGGGCTCGCCATTGACGCGCGGCAGCGAGCCAGGGCGTGTCAGGCCGAGCACATGCATGGCGGCCCCGCCCTGGCCCATCGCGTCGATGAGGCCGCCGGAATAGAGATACTGCCCGTTATGGCGGGGCTCGGGATCAGCCAGTGTCAGCCAGAGGCATCGCATTCGTCAGGGTCACCATGTCAGTAGGCCTTGCTGCCCGTGAAGCCGCCGAAAATCGTCTTCACGATGATCTTAACGTCCAGCAGCAGGGACCAGTTCTCGATGTAATAGATGTCGTGTTCGACACGCTTCTGAATCTGCTCGACTGTCTCAGTTTCGCCGCGCCAGCCGTTGATCTGGGCCCAGCCGGTGATGCCCGGTTTGATACGGTGGCGCCAGTCGTAATTCTGCACGGCTTCCTGGTACAGCACACCACCGGCGGCCGCCAGCAAGGCATGCGGCCGCGGGCCGACCACCGACATATCGCCGCGCAGTACATTGAAGAACTGCGGCAGCTCATCCAGGCTGGTGCGCCGCAGGAATGCTCCAACCCGGGTCACACGAGGATCGTTGCGCGTAGCCAGCTGGGTCGCGTTGGGATCGCGAGCATGATGATGCATACTGCGGAACTTGAAGACCTCGATCAGCTGGTTGTTCCGGCCATAGCGCTTCTGCTTGAAGATCACCGGACCCGGACTATCGAGTTTGATCGCAGCCGCAATCAGCAACAGCAATGGCGAGATCAGCAGAACGATGCCGGCGGCAAACAGCCGGTCTTCCACTTCCTTGGCTACCCCGCTCCAATCCTGCAGCGGTCGCCGTTCAATCACCATCAGCGGCACATTCTCGACGGTCTCCACGCCATCCACCGAAGGTGTGCCGTAATGTCCATCCGGGCAGAAGCAGATATCCACCGCGACGCAGCGCAGGCGTGCCAGTGCATCTTCCATTCCGGCCTCGATGGGCGAGCCGGCGATCACCACCATGTCAACGCGCTGGCGCCGGATATCCTCCAACAGGTCACTGCAATTGCCGCGCACCGCATGCCCGCGCCAGCCGGCTGCCGATGGGCCGGAGCGATCATCATAGAGGCCGACAATGACGGCATCGCCATCACGACGACCACCCAGCCGCCGCTGCAGCATCTGCGCGCCCGGACCAGAGCCCAGAATGGCGATGCGCCGGCGCAAACGGCCCGCTTTGAGCCAGTAATCCATGCGTATGACCAGCACGCCACGGATCAACAGCGGCAGAAACAGGCCAAAGGTGAACCACAGACCCAGCCAGATCCAGTTCTGTTCCGGCGAGGCGCCGCTGGCCACAATAGCAAGGGCCATCACCAGGCCGGCGACGACCCAGGCACCCACCATACGCTCCCAACCGATCTGGCCGCGCCGCAAGGTTTCAATCCGATAGCTGCCGGCGAGATGCAAGACATTGCCGGCAACCAGGGCACCGAAGAAAGACAGCGCGACGTAATATGATCCACCCATGGGCAGATCCGGTGCGGCTAGCAGCAGTGCCACCAGGCCGGCGCTTAAAACCGCGACAGCATCACAGGCTCGCAGCAGGCCACTGATGATCGGCAATGATACCGGCGCGGCCACGGCACGATCGGTCAACCTGACTGAATTCAGCGGCTCGGCGTCATCCGTGCCGCCCCAGACGAAGGGCTGCGCAACGGCACGTGCCTGGGCGCGCATCGAGGATTTTCTCTTGGAAGCCATCGAGCCTGGATGGATGTCATATGACATACAGCTGCTCCGTTCCTGGGTTTGCATTGCGTGCGACGGCGGGGACCGCCGCGACCTCTGACTGATGTGACACAGCATGTTTGCAAGGTCTTGTGACCATGCCGAGGCTGCTTCGCTGCACCGCAACAGAGCAGTCATGCTGCAACGATCACAGCGCGATCACACCCGCCGCAGACTGCTGAAAACCTGCGTGGCAAACATTTCCGGCGTGTGACGTGCTACAAAATCGGCAGCCGCGACAGCATCGACAAACTGGGCCGGGCCACGCTGAACCATATCGGTGATTCCGTCTGCCAGCTTGCGCGGGTCGGTAGCATCAAGGGCGAGGCCAAGATGATGATCGCGCACCAGGCGTCCCAAAAGGCCATAATCCTGCGTCAGCAAGGGCTTTCCCGCCCGTGCCGCCCAAAGCAGTACCCCGCTGGAACCGACGAAGCGCTGGTAAGGCGCCAGCACGATATCGCAGCGCCGGACCAGCGCAGTGATTTCCGGGCTGTCGAGCCAGCGATCTTCCACATGCAGCCAGAGATCGGGTTGCTCGCGCCGCAGCCGCGCCTGCCGAAGGCTGAGGTCGCGCCGAATTTCAGGGGCTACCTTTCCGGCGACCACCACGGCGATCCGCGCCGCCGTCACAGGGCTGATAATCTTCATCGCGTCGAGCAGATGCAGAACACCCTTGCGCTCCGTCAGGGCGCCGAACAGCAGCAGTATGAGGCGGCCCTGCGGCACCGCCACCGGCAACAGATGATCATTGGCAGCCAACCCGACAGCCGGGAATGCCGGATCGGGAACAACAGAGACTTTATCGCCATCCGGGTAATGCACGACGGCGTAATCGGCAAAGAATGGATCAAGTGTCAGTACACTCTCTACAGAGGTGTTCCGCAGCATACCGCGATACAGGACCGCCTTGCGCCAGTCGCGCAGTCTTTCGCCAAACCCCGGACGATAATCGCTGATCGCATGATAATGCACAGACGGCCGAAACAGGATGCCGCTCAGGCGTCGCCGGCCGGCGCCTAGACCAAGGCCAAGCGGCAGCGACAGGTGATCGAGCGAAAGGAAATAGCCGATCTCGGCGCCGGTGCGGGTGAGATAGCGCCGCATCACCCACCAGCGGGCCATGCCGCTGATCGCCAACCGCCGGTGCGTACACATCCGCAACTCGACAGGCGTCAGGGCCAGCAGGCCGATACGGTGACGCAGATGAACGGGTAACCGATCCACCAGGCGATCGTGCAATCGGGGTGGCACCACGAGCCAGATCCGCTCGACCTCGCGCTGCTTGCCCAGATGAAGCAACAGATGCTGCAGCCATTCCTCGGCATGGCCTCCGGCATCAGGTTCCAGCACCAGGAGATCGCGGGAACGACCGGTCAGCCTGCCTTCGCGGCGCAGATCGACCAGCCAGCCATCGATCCGCGCCAGCAGCATATCGCGGCTGTGATGCCGTTCGATATAGGCACGGCCACGCTCGGCCATAGCCTGGCGGCGTTCCGCATCATCCAGCAGAGCGATCACGGCATCGGCCAACGCTACCGGATTCTCAGGCTCGACGCAGACAAAAGCCTCAGTCTGGGCCTGTAGCTGCCACAAGGCACTGCCAGGCAGGGCCGTGGTCACGAAACAGCGGCCGGCCGCCATGATATTGTAGATCTTCGATGGCACGGCAAAATCGGCGCCATCCGGTTTCTGCGGCACCAGATGCACCATGCCTGCCGCCAGGGCCGCATCGAGCCTGTCACGTGATACCAGGTCCTCAAACTGCACATTACCCAGCCGTCGCCGGGCGACAGCCGCCATCACGGCGGTGCGTTCGCCGCCGGAACCGCGCAGCAGCAGGCGAACATCCGGCCGGCTCAGGGCCAATTCTGCGGCCAGGGTGATGAGCTGCTCCAACCCCTGTTTGCGGCCAAAATTGCCGCTGTAAAGCACGGTCGGTGGCAGATGCGCAGGCAACGGTTGCGGCCGGATTGCTGCAATATCGACCCAGATCGGCAGAATCTCGATCGGCCGCACAACACCAAGTGCCCGCAAGACCGCTGCCATTTCGGCCGACAACACCAGAATCAGGTCGACACGATTGAGGATGACGCGCTCGGCCAGCCGCATCAGACGCACCAGGAAACCGAAGCGGACAATGCCCAGGCTGCTGGCAAGGCCCGACTGGATGTCGTGCACCATGGCGACATGCCGGCCATCGCGCGCCGTGGCCGCAATCCCCAGCAAGACCGCGAAGATCGACGGGCAGAGCGATATCACCACCTCGGCGCGCCGCACCCGACGCTGCAGCAGCGCACGCAAGCCGGCCAGCAGGAACATGAGTTCCCCAGCAATACGCAACAGGGCCGACCGGCGCTTCGGCAACCAGCTGTGCAGGCGTTCAACCTGCACACCAGCCAATTTCTGTCGTGGCGGCGGGTCAGCATTGAAAGCTGTATATTCAGCTGGATCGGGATAATGCGGCAGACCGGTCAGCACCGTAACCGCGCGATCTTGGCGCACCAGCCCTTCGGCAAGGTCGCTGCAGTAAGGCGCGGACCCGATCATTTCGGGCGCGTAATGCTGGGTAACCAAAAGAACCGGCTCGCGCGAATCCTGCGCCGGGCGGGCCATGTCTCAGCTCCAGTCTGCCGGCTTGACCAGGACCGGGCGCTCGTAATCGTAATTCAGTTCGCTGTAGCCGTATTTTCGATAGCCCTTCGGGTCGACCCGGGTCATCACCACGCCAGCAATATCGGCCTGCACCTCGATCAGGTCTTTCAGGGCTTCCATCACGGCATCGCGCTTGGTGTCGCCCCAACGCACCATGAAGGCCACCTTGTCCACCATGCGAGACAAGGTCAGAACTTCGGCACCAACCAGAACAGGCGCCGTATCCAGCATGATCATGTCATAACGTGGCGCCAGAGCCTGCAGGATCATCTTCATGCGATCGGTGGTCAGATAGCGCATGGCCTGCGGTGAAAAGACGCCGGCCGGAATGATATCCACCCCGGACAGAGTATCGGTGAAGATACAATCATCGACGCTTTGCGGTTGATCGCACAGCAATTCAGCCAGACCATTGCGATTCTGACACTGGAACAGTTTGTGCAGGCGTGGATTGCGCCAGTCGCAATCGATTATCAGGATGCGGCGGCCATGGCTGGCCAGCATGCGCCCCAGCGAACCGACCAGCACGGACTTGCCTTCACCCGGCACCGCCGAGCCGAACAGTACCGTTTTTGGTGACTGCGCCGCCTCAGACAGCTCAAGCCCTATATGCAGCTTGCGCAGCGCCTCGCTGTAAGGCGACACCGGCTTGCGCAATACATGGGCGATCGGCGTCATGCTGCCACGCAAGGTCGGCACCATGGCCAGCACCGGCAGCCCGGTCATCGATTCGATCTGGTCGCTGCGGCGGAAGGTGCGGTCAACGCCCTCACGCAACAGTGCATAGGCCATGCCGATCAGCATGCCTGCGACAGACCCCAGGAAAACCAGCAGGGTCTTGGGCGGGAAGCCGGGCCGCGATGGCGGTGCGGCAGCCGAGATCAGCTTGGCATTCGGTTTCTGCAACTGCTCCTGGCCAATAGTCTCCTTGGCCCGGCTCATCATCTGCTCAAGCAGATTGCGATTCACCGTGGCCTCACGCTCCAGTGCGTTGAGCCGGATCGACTTTTCATTCACGCCGCCAGCCTGGCCCTGCAACCGGTTGAAATTCTGCCGCAATGCTTCATAGCGCGCCGTGGTGGTGCGAGCTTCGTGACGCAGGCTTTCAATAATGCGGCCGACCTCGGTATTCACCTTGCTGCGGATATCATTGATCTCGGCTTTGGTGCTGACCACACGCGGATGCTGTGGCCCCAGATTGCTGGTCAGATCAGCCAGGCGCCGCTCGGCTTCCGCCTGCTGGCCCTTGAGCTGCTGCACCAGCGGCGACTGCAAGACCTGCGGTACGCTCTGATTGTCCACACCACTGCGCCGCAGCGCCTGGGCCTCGCCCAGACGGGCATCGGTTTCAGCCTTGGCGGTCTGTGCCACGATCAGCTGGGTGTTCAGTTCGGTCAGTTGCTGCGCCGTTACCCCGACACTGGCACCCTGGTAGAGATTGTTTTCGCGGCGATAGGACTCGACCGCCTGATCCGATTTCTCGACCTGCTCGCGCAACGTGGCAATACGGTCAGTGAGGAACTTCTCGACCTCCTCACCCGCCTCGACCTTGTCGCTGCGCTGGCGTGCCAGATACACCTCGCTGAAGCCGTTGGCGATGGCCGCGGCCGTGTCCGGGGCAACCGAGCGCGCTTCGATATTCAATACATGCGAGCGGCCCAGTGTGGTGACGTCCAGCTTGGCCAAAAGGGTATCGATGATGGCGTTAAGGTTCTGCTCGGCCCGTACCTCGGGCGACACGGCCCCCTGGAGCGCGGCTGCCTTCTGCCCTGGCATATAGGCGCGCACGGCGTCAGGCAGATATCGCATCGGGTCGAGATAACTCATCCAGTCAGGTTCTGGCCGCAGGGCCGGATTGAATTCCGGATTCTCGCTTAACTTCAACCTATCGATCACCTGCCGCGCCACGTCACGCGACTGAATCACGTAGGCCTCGTTCTGGATGCGCTCGGCATCAGGACTGATATCGGCAATAATCGCCTCGATATTCAGTGCCCGCGCCACCGGCACGCCCACCAGCACCCGCGCATTGGCGATGTAATGAGATGGAATCTGCCGTGCCACCAATACGGCAATGACCGTGAAGAACAGCGTGCAGATAATTATGCTGCCCCGATGCCGCCAAATCTTGCGCATGGTATCAAAGAAATCGGATTCATTGCCCTGCGAAGGCACATAAACCGGCGGTGCCGCATAGGCCACAGGAGGCTGCATGGCGACCGGACGGAAGCGATCGGGAAGAGACATCAGAAATACCGCTCTCGGACGGTGATGATATCGCCCGGCAAGATGGTTGCTTCGGCACCGGAAGTGAGCTTGATCTTGGAACCATCCTCGCCCGTTCGGGTGACGTAGAAGGAACTTTCGCGGGCGCGATACGTGAATCCGCCGGCCAGAGCCACCGCATTCAGGACGGTCATGCCACTGACAAACGGGTAACTGCCCGGCGTGCGCACTTCACCTACGATGTAGAAAGGCCGGTAGGTGAGCACTTCCACGCTGATACTCGGGTTCTTCAGGTATTCAGGCGACAGCTTGTCAATCAGGGCCTTTTCCAGGTCTGAAGCTGTAAGCCCACCCGCGCGCAGTTGCCCGACCAGTGGGAAGGACATCTGCCCGCCACCATCAACTGCGTATTCACCGGTCAGTTCCGGCTGGCCAAAGACAGTTACACGGACACGATCACCCGAACCAAGCCGATAGCCTTCCGCTGCAGCAGAGGGCAACGCCGCACCTTGCGCCGGTGGTGTGCGATTGGCGCCGGCAGCAGCCTGCTGCTGCAGGCCGGGCTGCTGCGGTTGCGCCGTTATAGGCGCGGACAGCAGAATGACAGCCAGAAAAGCGGGCACGACCGCACAAAGCCTGGTCGCATGCAACACGTTGGAAGTGGCGTGGTTTTTCATGGCGGCACGTCTGTTGTTGACAGAGCGCACGGCGCCATACAGGCGCAAGCCTGGAACGGCCGTGCAGCATTACGCTAGCAACGGCCGTCCGGAATAGGTGTGACCAAACAGAGGTTTTACGACGGCAGAAAAGCCGGTTATCTCACAGATGACTGCTGAGCCGCAGCATCACCACATTTTCGTCAAAATCGCTGTTGGAGACACTCGACTCACGGCTGCGATAGCCATATCCGCCCGAAAGGCTGAAATTGCGATTGATCAGGTATTTCGCACCCAGCCCGGCCAAATAGTAATCGTCGTTGCGCGAAATACCCTGGAAATCGTCATTCTGGTACCCCAGGGATGCAGTCAAAATCAGATTGCGCAGCAACTCGTGATCGGCACGCAGCTCCGCCTTGGTCTGGAAATAGCCGGGCGAGCGTGCCTGCGTGGTTTCCTCGATATCGCGGTCGAGCGTGCCGGTGATGGTGGTCAGCCGGGTGACATTCCAGGTGACCTTGACGCCGCTGGCCCAGCCGTTGATCTCGCCCAGTCGCGCGTCGTCATAATCCTGGCGCCGGTAACCGGCATAGGCATCGAGAAAAATAAGGCCGGTCAGATCATACTCAGCACCTGCGGCAACCAGGTAGCCATCCGAGTCACGGTTGAAGCCGCCAGTCAGCTTGTCATAGTCGCGGGTGTTGTAGCTGGTAAGCAGATAAACCCGGCGCAACGGCGCGATCTCGTAGCCGGTCTTCAGGCTCATCTCATACTGGTCGCGATCACGACCGCTCTGATCGAGCACGGTGCCGGCGGCATTGCGCACATTGTCATATTCATACTGCTCGGCCTTGCCGTCGAGCCGGAAGGACAGGCGATTGAATTCCTTCTCGGCACCAAGATTGGCGCCGGTGACGCTGTATTCGGTCGGCTCGGTGCCGCCCTGGTTGTCGGGCGAGGAGCGCGGTTCATGGCGCAACTGATAGCCGGCACCGGCAAACAGGCGGAAGTCACGGAGCACATCAACGCGACCATCGGCAGACAGTGTGTAGTCGGTGAAATTTTCGCTGTTGTAATCGGCATAGCGCACGGCACGCGCATCGGCATGCAGATTGAGCGCGTGATTGTTCCAATTCGAGCGCAGATCGAGAGCCGGCTCGATCGAGGTGATGAAATCACTCTTCTCGTTCGTGCGCGTGGCATACACGTTACTGTTGTAGCTCTCCTGCAGGCCCAGTTCCGGATACAGCATGAAGCCGCCCAGCCGCACGCCAACCGGATCGTAATCCGGGCGACGACGATCGTTAACGGTCTCGCCGCGTTCCACCTCGGTCGGGCTTTGCGCATCCTGCGATGTGCGTGGTGGCGTCTGGGCTCCAGCCGCGACCGCAGAAAGCAACAAAGATGCCGACAACATTGCAGTTGCCGCCCCGATACACTGCCGCATCAGCCGAGTCCTTCACCAAATCCGGTTGAATTCTCGACACTTATACCATGACTTGCTGCCCAGCGTGAGCCCGTTGCTGCCAGGCCCAGGCCGAAGACACCATCTGTTCGAGGGTGGAATGCGGGGTCTGCCATCCCAGCAATTGCCGCGCGCGGGAGGAATCAGCCAGCAGAATGGCAGGATCGCCCGGTCGCGGCGGCTCCAGCCGCACTGGAATAACGGCCCCGGTGATCCTGCGCGCCACCTCGATCACCTCACGTACCGTGGTTCCAGTACCATTTCCCAGGTTAAAGGCATGTGCGCCGACCGAGTTGTCGAGATAGTGCAGGGCCAGCACATGGGCCCGGGCGAGATCGGAAACATGGATATAGTCGCGAATGCATGTGCCATCCCTGGTGGGATAGTCTTCGCCATAAATCGCGACAGAATGGCGCTTGCCGGCCGCAGCCTCCAACACCAGCGGAATCAGATGGGTTTCCACCGGATGGGCTTCGCCGATCTCGCCGCCGGCATCGGCACCGGCCGCATTGAAATAGCGCAGCGAGACGGAATGCAGATTGTAGGCGCGTGCGTAATCCTGCAGCACACGCTCGATCATCTGCTTGCTGGTGCCATACGGGTTAACCGGCTGCTGCGGATGGGCCTCTGGCATTGGCGTCATTTCGGGTTCACCGTAGACAGCGGCGCTGGACGAAAACACGATCTGTTCGATGCCGTTGCGCCGCATGGCGTCCAGCAACCCGATACTGCCGCTTACATTGTTCAGATAATATTGCGCCGGATCACGGACCGACTCACTGACCACGATCAGGCCAGCCAGATGGATCACCGCGGCGGGCTTGTATTTGCGCATCACCTCGTCAAGTCGCGCCGCATCGATCAGGTCTCCGCCTTCCAGCGGACCCCAGCGTACTGCCCAGGAATGGCCAGCGCAGAGATTGTCATAGGTCACCGGCAGATAGCCGGCTTCGGCGACGGCTTTGCAAACATGGCTGCCGATATAGCCGGCACCGCCAGTTACCAGGATAGTCTGACTATCAGCAGCGACCATAGCTATCCACCAGGCGCACGATGTCATCCTCACCCAGATAAGAGCCGGACTGCACTTCGATCAGATGCAGCGGCAGCTTGCCGGGATTTTCCAACCGATGCGCGGCGCCGATCGGGATATAGACCGACTCATTCTCGCGCAGCAGAAGGCTTTCCTCGTCACGTTGCACCAGCGCGGTGCCATGCACCACGACCCAGTGCTCAGCGCGATGATAATGCTTCTGCAGGCTCAGCTTGGCGCCGGGCTTCACGGTCAGCCGCTTGACCTGGAAGCGATCCCCGGCATCGACAGAGCGATAACTGCCCCAGGGGCGATAACAGGTGCTGTGCGACACCGACTCAGATCTGTTGCGCTGCTTCAATTGCTCGACCACGCGAGATACCTCGTCGACGCGGTCAGCCCTGGCAACCAGCACCGCATCATCGGTCGAGATCACCACAATATCGTCGAGGCCGATCACGGCCAGCAGCTTGTCCTCCGTGCGCAGATATGAGTTGTGCGAGTCGCGCACCACGACATCACCACAGATCACATTGCCATCCCCATCGCTCGGCGATGATTCGCGCATCGCCTTCCACGAACCAAGATCGCTCCAGGCCATATCCACCGGCACGACGGCAGCATGCCTGGTATGTTCCATCACTGCATGGTCGATTGATAAGGCTGCTGCCATACCGAAGGCGCCGGCATCCAGCCGGAAGAAGCCAAGATCTTCACAGCCCTTGTCCACGGCCAGTTGGCAGGCGTCGTAAATCTCAGGATGCAGGCGCTGCAGTTCTTCGAGATACCGCTTTGCCGACAGCAGGAAGATACCGCTGTTCCAGAAGTAACCGCCGCTTTTGACATACTGCGCCGCAGTGGCGATATCAGGTTTTTCGACGAAACGGTCGACCCTGCGCACATGATCGGACTGCGCCAGCATTGGACCGATCTTGATATAACCATAACCGGGCTCCGGCCGATCGGGCTGAATACCAAAGGTCACCAGATGCCCATCGGTAGCAGCCACCAGGCCTGCCTGAATGGCGCGGTGCAACTCCTCGGGCGCGCCAATGGCATGATCAGCCGGCTGCACCAGCATGATGGCATCGGGATCCCGCGCGATCAGCCACAGGGCAACGGCGGCCAGCGCCGGCGCAGTGTTGCGCGCCACAGGCTCGAGCAGAATCTGCTGCGGCTCGACACCGAGTTCACGCAGCTGATCATCAATCAGAAAGCGATGCTCGTCATTGCAGATGACGATCGGGGCGCTAAAACCAAGATCAGTGCTGTTCCGCTGCGCGGTCTCCTGCAGCAGGCTGTGTTTTGACATCAGCGGCAGCAGCTGTTTCGGGAAAGCCGAGCGCGAGAGCGGCCATAAACGCGTGCCAGAACCACCGGCGAGAATGACCGGATGAATGCGGAATGCGCCCTGCTCGAGAGTGCGGCTTGATTCTATGACGGCATTCATAGTCGACCTCGTGGCTGCATGAACTGCCATCGACTATGTCGGCAGGCCCCGTCATGGGCCAGTGATCAAGCTGTGTTTGACCAAGAGCTAAAACGAAGCCACTCAACGTGAATGTGGCAAAATTATGCGGATGCTCAAACCACCGCCAATTCTGTTGACTGCACTGATCGTGCCGCCAACCGCTTCAATATTCCGCCGCACAATCCACAGGCCGAGGCCGGCATGATTGGCACCTGTTGTTCCTGCCGGCATGAGTTGGTCGCGCTGCCCCTTGGGCCGCAGTGAGAAGTAGCGATCAAAAATATGCTCGACCTTGCGTGGATCAATCCCCGGACCCTCATCATCCACATGCAGGTGAATGCTGTCGCCTTCGCGGAACAGATAGACCGCCACCGTTCCACCCGGCGGCGAGAAGCTGATCGCGTTATCGAGAATATTCTCGAACACGATATCGATCACGCCCTGCGCGGCCCGCACTGTCGCCTGTTCCTCCAGCGTGCGAATCAAGCGCAGGTTCCGCTCGGCCAGGATTTCGCGGTATCGCAACAGCACATCAGCCACTACACGGGTAAGATCGATCTGCGGGCGCGGTGCATCAATCAGGTCTGCGGTGTTGAAATCGAGCCGCTGGGTGGCATTCACCAGCATATTCAGACGACCAAGCGAGGATTCGATCAAGCTCACCGCCCGGAGGGCGCGCGGATTGTCCGCGGGCAGGATGCGCTTGATCGGCTCCAGCGAGGCCTGGATCGTGCTGAGCGGCCCCTTGAAGGAATGAGCATTGTCTTCGGCGGTCTGGCGGATATCCTGCGCGATGGTGCGCAGATCGCGTACCAGATGGTCGAAGTCCATTGCCACGCTGGTCAGTTCTGGCACGACATTACGGTCCGTGAAGGAGTATTCCGTCATGCGGCCCTGGCGGATTTCGCGCGCAACCTTGCGGAAATGATGCAGGCTGCGCCACACACTCAGTGCGATCAGGATCGCCAACAGGGCAAAGGCGAAGTAGATCGCTGCTGCAATACGGATTTCACGGGTCTGCCAATAGGACCGGCCAATCGAGATGTTGAGGAATTCCGTGGTCGGATGCGCCGAAATCAGCACCCAGCAACCCCAGCGCGACTGGATCGGCAACACCGATGTCATGATTTCCTCATGACCATCGGGCTGGCGGTAACGAATATCGATTGGCCTGTCCCAGGCACAGCTTTCCGCCAGCTGGCGCAGGATACCGCGTTCGGCGAGACCTTCCAGCTCAGCGCCGATCTGGTCGAGCTGCGATTCCGGTGCCGAGGCGATGTAGTAGAAATTTCCGCCACTCGGTGCATTGTTTGGGCGCAGCATCAGTTTTAGCAGAGTACGACCGTCATTGAAGCGTTCCAACTCAGCATTCAATGATTTATGCGGCGGCCCTTCCGGCCGGTTGAGTATGGGTGTCAGGGCCTGCGCGATCAGCCAGCTCCGCTGCTGGATGCCGCGACTTACAAGTTCGCGCCGCTGCTTGTCGGCCGCCTCGAACTGCCCATAAAGGACAATCGGCAACGCAACGAACACCGCGATCAACGCAACGAGCTTTATCGTCAGCGACGCACTGAAACGACGAGTGCGCCGGATGACATCACTCTGCGATGACTGGAGCGCCACGCCAACGGTATCCGAAGGCGAGGAAATTCTCGATTTCACCGAAGTCGGCATCTATGGCCCGGAACTTGTTGCGGATACGCTTGATGATCGACCTGACATTCGTGCGGTAACCGTCTTCCCCGGCGCCGGCAATAAAACCAGCGTGGTGAACACAGTCATAGATCGCACGATAGGTCATGTATTCGCCGACATTGCGCACCAACAGGTGGACAATGTTGAATTCGACGACCGTGAGGTTGATATCGGTACCGTGCCAGTAAGCCCGGCTGATCTGCGGCCGGATCTGCAATGCACCGCACTCGACCTGCTCTTCCTGCTGCTGTTCAGGCGGACGCTTTCCCGACTTCACGATCAGGTTCAGCCGTTTTGCCAGGATATTGGTGCCACGCGATTTGTTGACGAAATCCATCGCGCCACGATCCAGCGCCGCGTTCTCATATGAAGCCGCCAACATACCGGTAAGGAAAACGACCGGCACCATGATGCCGCGCCGCCGCGCCTGTCCCAGCAGGTCGAGCCCGGAAACCCCAGGCATGCGCCAGTCGAGCAGGATGACATCGCTGCTGGCGCCACTCCCGAAATACTCAAACATCGCACTCCCGTCACCGAAGCTGACGACATCGAAGCCGAGATCGTTCAACTCGGCACCCACCGCCTCGCGGTAGTCGTCGTCGTCATCGACCAGAACGACCTTGATACCATCGCCGCGGGCGACTGCATCATCGGGTCCGGGCACCGGAGCGTAGGCCGGCGATACACTGGCGCCTTCCCTGTTCAGTACCGTCATTGCCATTCACCTCATAGTTCAGGACACGAAAAACGTGCGTCTGGACATCGGGATAAAGCGCGACATCCAGGGTGCATTGGGCTGTGCGGTAGCGCCATATTTTTGCCGGCGCGCGCTGCTCTTCCTCGGTCGGCGGGCCCAGCACTCCCCGGGCCTGCTCCATATCAAGTCCGACAAGCGGCGTATCGCCATCGCCACCAGGCACCTTGGGCAGAGCCGCAGGTGCCAGCGCCGGCGTCACAGATGCTACATCAGCCTGGGCTGCGGGCGATTTTGTGGCGACCGCCCCCGGTTTTTCTGACGTCACCGGTACCGGCGTGGCTCTGCCTTTCGCCGGCGATGCAGCAGGATGATGTGAAACGGACTGCGGCGGCACCTCGCTGCCCAGCGGCCAGCGGCCGGCATCACAGGCAGCCAAAAACACCAGCAGGCAGGGATATACCAGCAGCCATCCGGCGCTTTTCAGTGCATACCCGCATTGCTTCGTTTCAGCCATATACCGCCTCCCGGCATGTCGCTATGACGCCCATTTGAGCCATCACGCCACATCCGCGACAAAACCTCTGCGTCAGGCGTTCAGGTGAATTACCCAAGCGCCCGTCGTTTTACCTTCTCGAGTTTCCCCTCTTCGAACCCGGCCAAGCTTGCGGCCAGGGAAATGCTCCCGTTGGTCCAACCCTAACGATACAGCAGAGGATCGGTTCATGCCGCGACGGTTAAAACCGGGCAAGAGCATGGGGGCGATGCTATAAGATGATTGAAAGGCTTCAAGTTCGACGCGTCATGTCTGTGGTCGGACCACAGAAAAGTCACACGGCCCACGCATCGCCACAGCGATATGGCATGGCCACGCCTTTACCACACACAAAGTCATCAGGCTCTCCCATCATCGCCCCATCTCGCATGGCAGCGCCAATCCCGCGCGCGATACGCAGGATTTGGATTCAAGGAGGCCGTAACGTCCATGACCAGGCAAAAGTTCAATCCCGCTATTCTGCGTGAATACGATATTCGCGGTATTGTCGGCAAAACCCTGCAAAGCGAGGATGCCCAGCACCTCGGTCAGGCTTTCGGCACATTGGTGCGGCGCGGTGGCGGTCGCTCGGTGGCACTCTGCCGCGACGGTCGCCTCAGCTCCCCACAGATCAGCCGAGCCTTTTCGCGCGGCTTGCGCCATGCCGGCGTTGACGTCATGGCCATTGGCCTCGGGCCCACGCCGATGCTGTATTTCGCGGAACGGCATTTACCAGCCGATGCCGGCGCCATGATCACCGGATCGCACAATCCGCCCGACTACAATGGCTTCAAGCTCACCATTGCCGGCAAGACGATCTATGGCGAGGAGATCCAGAAACTCGGCGCTATTATCGCAGAAGGCAATTACGCCACAGGGAACGGCAAGGTCCTGCGCCGTTCGGTTGCCGGAAGTTATACCATGCGCATCCTGCAGGATGCCGACCTGGCCCGGCCACTTTCCGTGGCCTGGGATCCCGGCAACGGTGCCGCCTGCCCGATCGTCGAGGGCCTGGTTCGACGCCTGCCCGGCCGCCATATCGTGCTGAATGGCACAGTGGATGGCACCTTCCCCAACCACCACCCCGATCCGACCCTGCCTGAGACCCTGGAGCAGTTGCGCAAGACCGTGCTGAGCGAAGGGCTCGATCTCGGCATCGCCTTTGACGGCGACGGCGATCGGCTCGGCGTGATCGACAACAAGGGCCGCGTGCTGTGGGGCGACCAGCTGATGATGCTGTGGTCGGAGGAAATACTGCGGCGGCAGCCCGGCGCCACCATCATCGCCGACGTGAAGACGAGCCAGACCCTGTTCGATGCGATCGAGCGCATGGGTGGAAAACCGATCATGTGGCGCACCGGCCATTCGTTGATCAAGGCCAAGATGCGCGAAACCGGCGCCCAGCTGGCTGGTGAAATGAGCGGGCATATTTTCTTCGCCGATCGCTATTTCGGCTTTGATGATGCGCTTTATGCTGCGATCCGCCTGCTTAATGTCGTGGCCCGTTCACCGCGCAGCCTGGCCGATCTGCGCGACCGGCTGCCGGAAACAGTGAATACGCCGGAGCTGCGCATCGAATGCAGCGAGGAAGACAAATTCCCGATCATCGATTCGGTGAAATCCCGCCTGCAGGCGGCCGGCGCCACGGTCAATGATATTGATGGCGTGCGGGTACAGACTGCAGACGGCTGGTGGCTGCTGCGCGCCTCGAACACCCAGAATGTGCTGGTGGCACGCTGCGAGGCCAATGACCGGGCCGGCCTGGCACGCCTGAAGCATGCGTTGGGCGAGCAACTCAGCGCCAGTGGTGTGGAATCTGCCGTCATCTCCTCGGCCCTCGACGAGACGGCGGCAGCGGCCTAAGCGACGGTCGCCAGCAGCTTGGCTTCCGCCACCAGGGCCGCCGTCAGCGGTGTCATCGGCTCGCGGTTGGGCACAATCAGACCAATGGAATGCACCGCATCGGGCTCGACGATGGGAATCGAGCGCAGGCGTTCCGTCAGTCCCAGCGTATCCGCCAGCTTTTCTGGCATCACACTGGCCCAACGGCCGGTGCGCACATGCGAGAACAGCACAATCATCGAATTGGATTCCAGCGTCGGCTGCGGTTCGGTTCCGGCCGCGCTCAGCAGCTGGTTGATGATGCGGCGGTTCTGCATGTCAGGCGTCAGCAGACAGAGTGGAATCTTGCCCACCTCCGCCCAGGTCACTGTCGCGCGGTCACCCAGCGGACTGTCGGCCGAGGTCAGCAGGCGATACTGCTCGGCATAGAGCGGCACGGTGCGCACCTTGCCCAGCGGCTCGTTGTCGATGTAGCTGAGCCCGGCATCAATTTCCAGATTTTCCAGCATCGACAACACCTCGATCGAGGTGCGCGAGAGAATGGTGAACCGCACATTGGGATGCTTGGCGCGATAGGGCGTGGTCAACGCCGAGACCATCGCCAGAGCAGTGGGGATGGCGGCGATCTTCAGATGCCCCACCAGGCCATGGCGCAACGCGACCACCTCCTGCCGCATGGCACGCGCGTCGCCCACGATGCGGCGCGCCCAGTCCAGCACCCGCTCGCCTTCGGCGGTCAGGCCGAGAAAGCGCGAGCTGCGCTGCACCAGCATGACGCCCAGCGTGTCTTCCAGCTGCTTGATGCCGGCCGAGAGTGTCGGCTGGCTGACGCCACACTGCTCAGCGGCCTTGCCAAAGTTTTTCTCGCTGGCCAGCGCCAGCAGGAATTCCAGCTTGTCGATCATACCCTAGCGACTATCCCGCATTCCGGCCGGCCGCAAGAGACCTGCACAACCGCGGCCCTCTCGGCCCTCCGCACCAATAAAACACCATAAAACAGCATCTTGTGCACTGCCGCATGGCGCGAGCGGCTCGCCTCGCCGCGACGACAATGTTTAGATGGCCGGGAATCGATACCCAGCTTCAGCCCGGATTCTTCACATGCTTGAGACCCTGATTGCCGCCTGCCTGCCCGAGGATCACGACCGCGCCACCCTGGTCGGGCGCGCCTGGCTGGCGGGCCAACCCGGCGGGCCGGCCGTCGTCGCCCTGCGCGGTGAAGACCTGGTCGATATCAGCAGTCTGGCCGCCACCATGAGCGACCTGCTGGACCGGGCGGATGCAGCCGCCGCCGTGCAGGCTGCAGTCAGGACCGCGCCGGTGATCGGTACACTGAAAACCATTCTGGCCAACACGCCGACCCTGAAGGCGCCCTATCTGCTGGCGCCCTGCGACCTGCAGGCGGTGAAGGCTGCCGGCGTCACCTTTGCTGACAGCCTGATCGAGCGCGTGATCGAAGAGCAGATCCGCGGCGATGCCAGCCGCGCCGAAGCGGTGCGTGCCGAAATCGCAACAGCCCTGGGCGGCGAGATTTCCCGCATCAAGCCCGGCTCGCCCGAGGCCATGCGCCTGCGCGAAACGCTGATGAAGCGCGGGGCCTGGTCGCAGTATCTGGAGGTCGGGATCGGGCCGGATGCCGAAGTCTTCACCAAATGCCAGCCGATGGCCTCCGTCGGCACCGGCGCCAGTGTCGGCATCCATCCGGAGTCAACCTGGAACAACCCCGAACCAGAGGTGGTGCTGGCCATCGACAGCCGTGGCCAGATCATCGGCGCAACGCTTGGCAACGACGTCAACCTGCGTGATGTGGAAGGCCGCAGTGCCTTGCTGCTCGGCCGCGCCAAGGACAACAATGCCTCTAGCGCCATCGGGCCGTTCATCCGCCTGTTCGACGCGCATTTCACGCTGGACGACCTGCGCAAGGCCGAGGTCAGCCTGGTGATCGCCGGCCAGGACAATTTCCGCCTCGAAGCCAGCTCGCACATGTCCAAGATCAGTCGCGACCCGCTCGACCTCGCCGCCCAGACCTTCGGCTCGTCGCACCAGTATCCCGATGGCGCCATGCTGTTCACCGGCACGATGTTTGCGCCGATCCAGGATCGCGGCGCGCCCGGCATGGGCTTCACCCACAAGCCCGGCGATATCGTCACCATCCGCTCGCCCAAACTCGGCGGCCTGGTCAACAAGGTGGATTTCTGCGACCGCCTGCCACCCTGGGCCTTCGGCACCGGGGCGCTGATGCGCAATCTCGCCCAGCGCGGCTTGCTGCGCTAGATTAGCACCCAATCGAGGAGACGCCCCATGCTGGAACGGGTTTCGGCGGTCATCCGCCTCAATGAACATGACAATGTGGTCGTGGCACGCGCCGAGCTGCTGCCTGGCGCCAGTGTCGAGGGCGGCAATGTCACCTGCCGCAGTGTCATCCCCGCCGGCCACAAGGTGGCCACGGCGCCGATCGGCCAGGGCGAGGCGGTGCGCAAATACAACCAGATCATCGGCTTTGCCGCCGCGCCCATCGAGCCCGGCGAGCATGTACACAGCCACAACCTGGTGATGGGCGATTTCGCCCGTGACTATGCCTATGGCGCCGACATGCGGCCGACCGCCTATTTCCCCGAGGCCGAGCGCGCCACGTTCCAGGGTTTCATGCGCGAGAACGGCAAGGCCGGCACGCGCAACTATCTCGGCGTTGTCACCAGTGTGAACTGCTCGGCCACCGTGGCGCGCTATATCGCCGATCACTTCAAGGGCGATGCGCTGCGCGATTATCCCAATATCGACGGCGTGGTCGCTATCGTGCATGGCACCGGCTGCGGCATGGCCGACAAGGGCGAGGGCTTCGGCAACCTGCAGCGCACGCTGTGGGGCTATGCCCAGCATGTCAATTTCGCCGGCGTGATGATGCTGGGACTCGGCTGTGAAGTGGCACAGATCGATTTCATGATGGAGGCCCAGGGCCTGAAACACAGCCCGCGCCTGCAGAGCATGACCATCCAGGACAGCGGCGGCACGAAAAAGACCGTGGAACGCGGCATCGCCATGCTGAAGGAGATGCTGCCAGCCGCCAATGCGCTGCAGCGCACCACCGTGCCGGCCTCGCATCTCACGCTCTGCCTGCAATGCGGCGGTTCGGACGGCTATTCCGGCATCACGGCCAATCCGGCACTGGGCGCCGCCGCCGACCTGCTGGTGCGCCATGGCGGCACGGCGATCCTGAGCGAGACGCCGGAAATCTACGGCGCCGAGCATCTGCTGACCCGGCGCGCCGAAAGCCGCGCCATCGGCGAGAAGCTGATCGAGCGCATCCGCTGGTGGGAGGAATACTGCGAGCGCAATGGCGGCTCGATGGACAACAACCCCTCGCCCGGCAACAAGAAGGGCGGCCTCACCACCATCCTGGAAAAATCGCTCGGCGCTGCCGCCAAGGGCGGCACCACCAATCTGCGCGGCGTGTTCAAATATGCCGAGCCGGTGGATACCAAGGGCTTCGTCTTCATGGACACGCCCGGCTACGACCCCTGCTCGGCCACCGGCCAGATCGCCGGCGGCGGCAATGTGATCTGCTTCACCACCGGGCGCGGTTCGGTGTTCGGCGCCAAGCCGGTGCCGTCGATCAAGCTGGCCACCAATTCGGCCATGTATCGCCGCATGGAAGACGACATGGACATCAACTGCGGCGCCATCCTGGATGAAGGCATCAGCGTGGCGCAGATGGGCGAGAAGATTTTCGACAAGATCATCGACGTCGCTTCAGGCAAACCGTCGAAGAGTGAAGAGCTCGGCTTCGGCGATGCCGAATTCGTGCCCTGGCAGATCGGCGCCACGATGTGAGACGGGGTTTCATCCCGCTGCATGCAGACCTCTGCAGCGGCCCAAGGGCCGTGCAAGGATGTCGGGATCAGCGAGATTGGCTGGGGGACTAGGATTCGAACCTAGACAACCAGAGTCAGAGTCTGGGGTCCTACCGTTAGACGATCCCCCAGCAGGGATCGGGTCGGGCCCGGGATATAGCCCGTCCCGCCGGGCTTTGCAACCCTTCTTCCCCGGGCCGGCCGTGCCCTGCTAGCGCCTGAAAACGCTAAAGATTTCCAGATGCGGCGACCAGCGGAACTGGTCGATCGGCACGGCCTTTTCCAGCCGGTAGCCGGCATCGACCAGCCCCCGGGCATCGCGCGAGAAGCTGGAGGGGTCGCAGGACAGCATGACGATCAGCCCGGGCGCCTCGCCCGCCTTGGCCGCCTCAGCAATCTGCTGCACCTGGGCCTTGGCGCCGGCGCGCGGCGGATCGAGCAGGATGGCATCCAGTTTTTTCAGCTCGGCGCGGCTGAGCGGCTGGCGTTCGAGATCGCGTGCCGTCGCGGTCAGGCGGCTGAGGCCGGCGGCCTTGGCAGCGGCCCCCAGCATGGCAATCGCCGGCCGGTCGGCATCCACCGCCCAGACAGTCTTGCCCACGGCGGCGAGCCGCAGCGCAAAGGCGCCACAGCCCGAGAAGAGGTCGGCGACGCGTTTTGAGTCTTCCAGCGCTTCCAGGGCCAGGTCGGCCATTGCCTGTTCCGCCTCGGCTGTCGCCTGCAGGAAGCCGCCCGGCGCCAGGGTGACAGGCACATTGCCAAAGCGCACGCGCGGCACCTGCTCGCCCTGATACAGCAGTTCGGCATCACTGCGCTCATCGAAGCGCAGGCTCAGCCGGCCGAGGCCGATGGCCTTGGCGGCCTTGCTCAGCTCGATGCGCTCCTGCACCCGCATCTTCAGCTTGCCGGTGATCAGCACATCGGCGCCGGTCTCGGTCCAGGTCACCTTCAGGTCGACCGCCCAGCCATCGCCCAGCACCGGCATCATCATGGTGCGCAGGCTGGGCAGCAGGGCCAGCAGTTCGGGCTTCAGCACCAGGCATTCGGTGAGATCGACGACCTTGCGGCTCTGCGCCTCATGGAAGCCCATCAGCACCTTGTCCTTGACACGGCGGGTGATGAATTCGGCACGGCGCCGCGTGTGATCCGGTATGGCGACCAGCTCGCCGACGGGCACATCGAGGATCTCGCGGCGCGTGAGCGCGGCACTCAGCTTGTCGCGCTTCCAGGCGCGGTAAGGCGCATCGGCCCAGTGCTGCAGGCTGCAGCCGCCACAGGTCTGGAAATGACCGCAGGGTGCGTCGATGCGATCGGGCCCGGCGGCGTCCAGCACGCTGAGCTGGGCGGCGAAGCCATCGCCGCGCGGCTCGCCCACCTTGGCGGCAATGCGGTCGCCCGGCACGGTGAAGGGCACATAGAAACGCTCGCCGTCTTTCGACAGCACACCATGGCCCTGCCCGCCCATGCGCTCGATCACGCCATCCACATCACGCATCATATTTCTCCGCCGCGATCAGAAACTCGCGATTGCCTTCCGGGCCGGTGATCGGGCTCGGTTCGATACCCAGCACGCGCCAGCCGGGCAGGCCCGACCACCAGTCGTGGATGGTCTTGCAGACTTCGTCATGCAGCACTGGATCGCGCACCACGCCGCCCTTGCCGACCCGGCCGCGGCCGACCTCGAATTGCGGCTTGATCAGCGCCACCGCCCAGCTGCCCGGCTGCGCCAGCGACAGTGCGGCCGGCAACACGGTCTGCAGGCCGATGAAACTGGCATCGCAGACCACGCAGGTGACAGGATCGGGGATCAGGGCGGCATCGAGATGCCGCGCATTGGTCTTTTCCAGCACGACGACGCGGGCATCGTTGCGCAGGCGCCAGTCGAGCTGGCCTTCGCCGACATCGACGGCATAGACCTTCGCTGCGCCATTCTGCAGCAGCACATCGGTGAAGCCGCCGGTGGAGGCGCCCACATCGATGGCGATGCGGTCCTGCGGTGACAGACCAAAATGCTGCAGCGCATGCGCCAGCTTGATGCCGCCGCGGCTGACCCAGGGATGCGGCTTGCCGCGCAGTTCCAGCGGCACAT
>NZ_CALSAN010000014.1:0-111820 GCF_943372915.1 Ferrovibrio terrae
ACATCGAAGATGGCGGCGACGCGGTAGCGCACCAGGCGCGGCACGCTGCCGAACGGCGTGGCATTGGTCTGCGGCGAGATCAGGGTGATCTGGTCGCCGACGCGCAGCCCCAGCTTGCGCGCCAGGCGGTGGCCGATCATGGCGGCATCGTCGCCCTGGAAGTCGCGCATGCTGCCTTCGCGGATGCCCTTGGCAATCGCGCTTTCCTTCATCAGGTCTTCCGGCCGCACGCCACGCACCATGACGCCGGACGAACCGCGGTCGGCGGTGGCCATCACCTGGCCCTCGATGATCGGGTTGGCCATCACCACGCCGGGCATCTTGCCCACCGTGTCGGCGACGAATTCAAAGTCGCGCAGGATGGGGGCGGCTTCCGACTGGATGGTGAGATGGCCGTTGAGGCCGAGGATGCGGCCCATCAGCTCGGCGCGGAAGCCGTTCATCACGCTCATCACGATGATCAGCGTCGCCACCCCCAGCATGATGCCGAGGAAGCTGAAAATCGCGATCACCGAGATGAAGCCCTCCTGCCGCCGCGCCCGTAAATACCGCAGGGCGAGCATCCATTCAAAACGCGAAAAGAAGGGCATGCGATGTCCGGAGTTGGTTACACTTTTGCGGCAGAAAGCTTGTTCAGCGCGGCGTCGACCGACAGTTCCTGCTTTTCGCCGCTGGCGCGGTTCTTCACTTCCACCGTGCCGGCCTTCACGCCGCGCGGGCCGACCGTCACCTGCCAGGGCAGGCCGATCAGGTCCATGGTGGCGAATTTGGCACCGGCGCGCTCGTCGCGATCATCCAGCAGCACGTCGAAGCCGGCCGCCTTCAGCCTGGCATAGAGGTCTTCGCAGGCCGCGTCGCAATCGGCATCGCCGACCTTGAGGTTGATCAGGCCGACATGGAAGGGCGCCACGCTCATCGGCCAGATGATGCCGGCCTCGTCATGGCTCGCCTCGATGATGCCGCCGACCAGGCGCGACACGCCGACGCCGTAGGAACCCATTTCCAGCGTGATGCTCTCGCCACCGGGACCCTGCACGACAGCGCCCATCGGCTTGGAATACTTGGTGCCGAAATAGAAGATATGGCCGACCTCGATACCGCGGGCCGCCACCTGGCGTTCCTTGGGCAGCGCCTCAAAACGGGCGGCATCGTGCTTTTCCTCGGTCGCCGCATAGGGCGCGGTCCAGGAATCCACGATGGGCTGCAGGTCGCTGTTGTAATCCACGCCCTCGCCCAGCACGTCACGCTCGATCAGCGCCTTGTCGCAGAACACGCCGCTCTCGCCGGTCTCGGCCAGCACGATGAATTCATGGCTGAGGTCGCCACCAATGGGCCCGGTATCGGCCTGCATCGGGATCGCCTTCAGCCCGAGCCGGGCGAAGGTGCGCAGATAGGCGACGAACATGCGGTTGTAGGACCGGCGCGCGGCAGCCTGGTCGAGATCGAAGGAATAGGCATCCTTCATCAGGAATTCGCGGCCGCGCATGACGCCGAAGCGCGGGCGCACCTCGTCGCGGAATTTCCACTGGATGTGGTAGAGGATCTTCGGCAGGTCGCGATAGCTCTTGAATTCCGTCGCGATGATGTCGGTCAGCATTTCCTCGTTGGTCGGGCCATACAGCATCGGCCGCTCATGACGGTCGGTGATGCGCAGCATCTCCTTGCCGTAATCCTCGTAACGACCGCTCTTCTGCCACAGCTCGGCCGACTGGATGGTCGGCATGAGAAGTTCCTGGGCGCCGGCATTGTCCTGCTCCTCGCGCACGATCTGCTCGATCTTCTTCAGCACGCGATGGCCGAGCGGCAGCCAGGCATAGATGCCGGCGGCGGTCTGGCGCACCATGCCGGCGCGCAGCATAAGCCGGTGGCTGACGATCTGGGCTTCGGAGGGGTTTTCCTTGAGAACGGGCAGGAAGAAACTGCTGAGCCGCATAGGGTGGGTTATCCTGAATGATCGTGCGGTGATGGCGGGATAATGGGGCGTTTTTAAGGCCCAGCCTTCCCGGCTGCAATGGCCCCCCGCTGGCAATGGCTTGAGGCTAGCGCTTCTGGGCCGGCGGCTTGGCCAGGTATTCCCGGCAGGCCACGGCGACCGCATCCTCGGTCGGCGGCTCCAGCGGCTTGCCGTTGAAGGCCAGCTTGCCGCTCATCGGATCGATGCTGAGCGTGGCGATCCTGAGCCGGGATTCCTCTTTCACCGCGGTGGGGACCTGCGGCAGCCCGGGCAGACCCGAGAGCGGCATGCGGATCGGCAGGTCGATCATGCCGTCCAATGGCAGCGGATTGCTGCCCGGCAGGTCGGCGGGGGCAATGGGGCGGCCCTTGGAATCGACATCGCGGCCGGGCTGATAATTCACATCCGGTGCCGGCTGGTGCGCGGTGACCATGCCCCGCTGGGCCAGCAGCCGGCGGCAGTCCGCCGCGTTGAGGCTGACCACCACGGGCAGATCCTTTGAATCAGCGGGTTTGACCGAGTCGGCGGCTTTTTGCGGGGGTTTCGTGGACTGACTACCCGTCTGGGCCATGGCCGCCACGGGTAGCAGCAGCAGTCCGAGCAGGCAGGTGGTCGGAATCCGGAGCATTTGAGCACCCTGCACCGCCATTATTACCATTTTGTTAGGAGGTCATAACTTTTTGGATGACAACGCTTTCATCATTCGGTATAGAAAATACGCAACCGCTTGGTAACAGGCGGCCCAAGTCTGGGGAGGCTTAAACTTACCCGTGCGAGACGGGGTCCGGAGCGAGGCATGTCCTTGCTCCTTTCTTTTTTGTGCATACCCCTTCGCAAAACTGCAGCCTCAGGTAGAGCGATTTCATCGCTTCCCGCCCCCGCCAGGGCTTAGCCCGGGCAGACTGACTAAAAACCGTCCTTATCCGAAAATCTGGCCCACAACAGGGCCTCGCCGCGCCCGGCGAGCCGCTCAGAAGCGGCGGCCGAGCAGGTCGTTCAGGCCGAGCAGGTCGTAGGTGCCGACCACGTAATAGACGCCGAACAGCACGCAGCTGATCGCGAAGGTCAGCAGGAACTTGAAGCCGATGCGCGGATTGAGCGGCGCCGACGAGGCATGGCCGGGCTCAACCTCTGCGCCGACATCCTGCGCGGTTTTCACACCGATCGGCAGCACGCAGAACAGCGTGAGCATATAGATCAGCGCAAAGGCGACGAGGTTGTTGTACCAACTCATGACTCAGTCCCCGCCCGGCTCAGACCTGTTCGATCTCGACCAGCGTGCCGGCGAAATCCTTGGGATGCAGGAACAGCACCGGCTTGCCGTGCGCACCGATCTTCGGCTCGCCGTCGCCCAGCACGCGGGCGCCCTGCGCCTTCAGCCGGTCGCGCGCGGCGATGATGTCTTCCACCTCGTAGCAGACATGATGCATGCCGCCCGAGGGATTGTTGGCGAGGAACTTGGCAATCGTTGAGCTCTCGCCCAGCGGATGCAGCAGCTCGATCTTGGTGTTCGGCAGTTCAACGAACACCACCGTCACGCCATGGTCGGGCTGCGCCAGCGGCGCCGAGACCTTGGCGCCCAGCGTGTCGGCGTACATGGCCGCGGCAGCGGCAAGGTCGGGGACGGCAATAGCAACGTGGTTGAGGCGGCCGATCATGGACACGGATTCCCTGCTGGTCTTTTCTGCAGCGCAATATGGGGCCGAATGCTGCGGCGGGCAAGCGGACCTAAAGTCGCAGACGGCACCGATACTTAGCTACGCCTGTCGCTACGTCAGCCGCAGCACATGCACCTGGATCACCGGCTTGCGGCCGTTCAGGCCCTTCAGATAGGCGCGCACGGCGCGCTGGGACACCTGCTCCAGCGCCGCATCCTCGCGCTGCGGCCCGGGGCGCAGCTTGTCGATGGCATCGGCAATATCCTCGGCGATATCGGCATCCACCTCGTCGGGCTCGAAATTCACCACGCCCGCCATGCTGACCTGCGGCGGCGCCAGCAGCAGCCCGTCGCGGTCGACCGCCAGGCTGACGGTGACCGAGCCGTTGAAGGCCAGCTTGCGCCGCATCTGCAGGGTGCCGCCCTGGATCGGGATCAGTTCGTCGCCGTCGATGGCGAGCCGGCCGGCCGGCACCTGCTCCACCACATCGGGCTCGCCCGGTGCCAGCCGGATCAGGTCGCCGTTGCGCGGCACGATGCCATGCGGCACCTGCAGGCTCTGGGCAAAGCGCGCATGTTCCACCAGATGGCGCGGCTCGCCATGCACCGGCACGGCGATCTGCGGCCGGGCCATGGCATACATCTCGGCCAGCTCGTCGCGCGAGGGATGGCCCGAGACATGCACGAAAGCATCCTTCTCGGTGATCACCTCGATGCCTTTCAGCACCAGTTCATTATGCAGCTTGAACAGCGTGCGCTCGTTGCCGGGAATGATCTTGGAGGAAAACACCACGGTATCGCCGGGCGACACCACCACATGGGGATGGCTGCCGAAGGCGATGCGGGCCATGGCGCCGCGCGGCTCGCCCTGGCAGCCGGTGCAGATATACATGATCTTCTCGCGCGGCAGGAAACCGGCCTCGCGTTCATCCACCTGGTTGGGGATATGCTTGAGATAGCCGTTCTCCTGCGCCGCGGCGATGAAGCGGTGCATCGAGCGGCCGATCAGGCAGACATGGCGGCCGAGTTCGACCGCCACGGCAAACAGGGTTTCCAGGCGGGCGAGATTCGATGAGAAGGTGGTGACGGCGATGCGGCCCGGCTTGTCGCGCAGCAGCGGGATCAGGCTGTCATGCACCTCGCCCTCGGAGCCCGAGGTGCCGCGGCTGAACACATTGGTGCTATCGCAGACCAGCGCCAGCACGCCGCGATCACCATAGCCGCGCAGCGCCTCGATCTCGGTCTTCGGCCCCAGCATCGGGCGCGGATCGAGCTTCCAGTCGCCGGTATGCAGCACCACGCCGCGCGGCGTCTCGATGGCCAGCGCCTGACTCTCCGGCGTCGAATGGGTGATGTTCATCGAGCGGATCTTAAAAGGCCCCAGCTCGATCAGGTCGCCCGGCTCGTAGATATGCAGCGGCACATCGTCGACCATGCCCTTCTCGGCCAGCTTGCGGCGCAGCACGCTGGCGGCAAAGCCGGTGGCCCAGACGGGGCATTGCAGATCGTCCCAGCAATGGCTGATGGCGCCGAGATGATCCTCATGGGCATGGGTCAGCACGATGCCGAGCAGCTGATCTTTGCGATCGGCGATCCAGGTGACATCGGGCACCACCATGTCGACGCCGGGCATGGCGTCGTCGGCGAAGCTGGTGCCGAGATCGACCATGATCCACTGGTCGTTATAGCCATAGAGATTGAGATTCATCCCAATCTCGTTCACACCACCGAGCGGCAGGAAATACAGGCTATCTTTTTTGAGGCGAACTGACATCTCTATCTCAATCGCCAAAAGACCGGCCAAAGTCCCACATCTTCAGTCCATCCCTGGTAATGTCCGCCTTAATGTTCGCCGGCCCTCGCGAAAAATAAAACCCGATCTGATAATACGGCTCTGCGCTTACATGCCGTTTTCCGAAATACTCCAGATGTGGGGAGCCATATTTTTGAACAGTCTCTGTAAAAGACTTTAACGATCCGATCGATTTATATGGCTCCACCATACTACGATCGGCGATGAACATGTCGTCAGTTATCTTCTGTTGCCGAATGCTCGACCAGACCTTCATGAATTCAACAAAGATACCCTCAGTAACAGAGTCCGTAAGGATATAATCTCCGTGGTCATGCGCAGGGCAATCCCCATCAGAAAGAGCCATAAAACTCCGTAACCTGTAGTCATTGGGTGGCGGGGAATCAAACTTCAAACCGGCTGGCGTCTGATACTCGAACACTTGCTTGACACCAAAACTGCAAACACCGAAATGCCCTTTCTGTATCTTGGATAGAGAAAAATAGAAGATGCTGACAGGCCAAGCCTGCTGGTTACGGCAGATCATGGCGGCACCATTGCCGTACTGCTTGGCAATCTCATTCACTTCTGCGGGAGCATCAGGGGCATCCTGTATGTACCGTGTACAAACTGGCCGCGCTTCCCACGCCAGTGCCTGACCCGACAATGCCGTAACGGCAAGCAAGAAAAGCAGCATAAAGCGCATGATCTACGCCTGCGTACTACGCCGGTAGATCTCAATCAGGCCGCGCACGGTGATGTCGGGCACGTTCTGCTCGATCACGTCGGTGGAACCGTCAAACACCGGGGCCAAACCACCGGTGGAGATCACCTTCATCGGCCGGCCGAATTCGGCGCGGATGCGGCCGACAATGCCGTCGATCAGGCCGACATAGCCCCAGAACACGCCGGAATGCATGCAGGCCACCGTGGTGGTGCCGATCACGCTCTGCGGCTTCTCGACCACGATGCGCGGCAGCAGGGCCGTGGCGCTCACCAGCGCCTCGATGGAGAGGTTGATGCCCGGCGCGATCACGCCGCCGCAATAACTGCCCTCCTCGTCCACCACGTCAAAGGTGGTGGCGGTGCCGAAATCGACCACGATCAGCGGCGTCTGGGGGAACAGCACGCTGGCGCCCACGGTGTTGCAGATGCGGTCGGCACCGGCTCCGGCGCCCTTGATCTGGATGCCGTATTTCACATTGGGCTCGCCCAGCACCAGCGGCTCGGTCTCGAAATAGCGGGTGCAGAGCCGGCGCAGGTTGAAGGTGGCCTGCGGCACCACGCTGGCGATGATGGCGCTGCGCACGCTTTTCGGGTTGATGCCCTCGATCTGCATCAGCTGCAGCAGCCAGACGGCATGCTCATCCGCCGTGCGCATGGCCGAGGTATGCTGGCGCCATTCGCCGACAATGCGGTCGCCGTCGATGACGCCGAACTTGACGTTGGTGTTGTTGGCATTGATGGCGAGCAGCATGGCGCGTCCTCTTCAGCCGGCCGGGAACACATCGCCGGCGGTCACAGTCTGACGCCGGCCGTCGGGCATTTCCAGTATAAGCGCGCCGCCTTCGTCCAGTGCGACGAAGACACCGCGCAATTCCTGGTCCGGCAGGCGCACCACGGCGGGCAACCCAAGCCCCTGCGCCCGCTTCAGCCAGGCGGCACGCACCGGCGCAAAGCCTTCGGCCTGCCAGCGGCCATACCAGTAGCCGTAGCGCGCCAGCAGCCAGGGCGCGAAATCCTGCGGCGACAGGCTGGTGCCATGGGCGGCGAGCGAGGTGACCGCATAGGGCGTCTCGGCCGGATGCCAGGCGAGATTGACACCGATGCCGACGGTGACCCAGTCGAGGTTGCCATCCGGAGCGGTGCGCGATTCCAGCAGGATGCCGGCGATCTTGGCGCCATTCACCAGCACATCGTTCGGCCATTTGCAGGTGATCGTCGGGCCCAGCTGGGGTGCGGCCAGTTCAAGCGCCTCGGCCAGCACGATGGCGGTGAGGAAAGACATCGTCGCGGCCTGGGCCGGCGAGGCTTTGGGGCGCAGCAGCAGCGAGAGGAAGAGATTGCCCGGCGGGGACTCCCAGGCACGACCGCGACGGCCACGGCCGGCGGTCTGCTGCTTCGCCAGCACCGCGAGACCCTCCGGCGCGCCGGTCTCGGCCTGGCGGCGGATTTCCTCATTGGTGCTGTCGAGGCTGTCGAAGGCCCGGAGGTCCCACTTCATCGAATGGGCCAGGTCACCACCGGCTTACGGGAACAGGGCCTTGGCGGCGATGCCCGCCATGTTCAGCAGCGGCGCCGGCCAGATGAAGAACAGCATGGTGAACAGGCCGGTCACGGTCATCACCGCACCGAGTTCACCGCGCACCGGCTTGGCCAGCGGTTCGGCCGCCTCGTCGAAATACATCAGCTTGACGATGCGCAGGTAGTAATAGGCACCCACCACCGAGCTGAGCACGCCGATCACCGCCAGCGTATAGAGGCCGGCATTGATGGCGGCCATGAAGATGTAGAACTTGCCGAAGAAGCCGGCCAGCGGCGGCACACCGGCGAGCGAGAACATGAAGGCGGCCAGCAGCAGCGCCATGCCCGGATGGGTTTTGGCCAGACCGGCGAGATCGTTCACGCCCTCCACCATCTGGTCCTTCTGGCGCATGGCGAGGATGCAGGCAAAGGTGCCGACATTCATGGCCAGATAGATCGCCAGATAGATCAGGATGCCGCGCACGCCTTCCTCGGTGCCCGAGGCCAGGCCGATCAGGGCATAGCCGACATGGCCGATGGAGGAATAGGCCATCAGCCGCTTGATGTTGGTCTGCTCGATGGCGGCGAAGGCGCCCAGCAGCATGCTGAGCGCGCTGACCACGATGATGATCTGCTGCCAGTCATGGGCGATTTCGCCGAATGGCGTGAGGATGGCGCGCACGAACAGCGCCATGGCGGCGATCTTCGGCGCCACGGCGAAGAAGGCGGTCACCGGTGTCGGCGCGCCCTCATAGACGTCGGGCGTCCACATATGGAAGGGCACGGCCGAGACCTTGAAGGCGAGACCTGCCGACAGGAACACGATGCCGACGATCAAGCCGATGGACGTATGCCCCTCGCCCGCCCCGGCCAGCGCCTTGGCGATCAGCGGGAAACTGGTCGAGCCGGCAAAGCCGTAGATCATCGAGGCGCCGTAGAGCAGCATGCCGGACGACAGCGCGCCGAGCACGAAATACTTCAGGCCCGCCTCGGTGGCACGGCCGGAATCGCGCTTGAAGGCGGCCAGCACATACAGCGACAGCGACTGCAGTTCGAGGCCGAGATAGAGCGCGATCAGGTCGTTGGACGAGACCATCATCAGCATGCCGGTGGTGGCCAGCAGGATCAGCACCGGATATTCGAAACGCTCCATGCGCTCGTAGCGGATATAACCGAGCGACAGCACGATGGCGAAAGCCGAGCCGAGCAGGATCAGCACCTTGGCGAAACGGCCGAAGCCATCGGCGATGAACAGGCCGCCGAAGGTGATCTCGGTGGCGGCCGGCTGCATGACCACCAGCAGCACGGTGACGGCAAGCGCCGCCACGCTGAGCCAGGCGACCAGGCGGGTCGAGCCGTCGCCCTTGAAGACGCCGAGCATCAGCAGCGCCATGGCAGACAGCGCGAGCCAGAGTTCCGGATAGGCGGGCGCGAGGGCGGGCAGAGTCACGGTCTAAACTCCTAACGGGCAGCGGTCGCGATCGCCTTGGCGGCGGCGAGCGCGGTCTGGTGCTGGTCGAGCAGATGCTTGACCGAGGCGGCCATGACGTCAAAGAACGGCGCGGGATAGATACCCATCCACAGCGTCATGATCACCAGCGGCGCGAAGATGGCGATCTCGCGCGGGGTGAGGTCGAGCATGGCCTTGAGGTCGGACTTGGTCAGTTCACCGAAGACCACGCGACGATAGAGATACAGCGCATAGGCCGCGGCGAAGATCACGCCCGAGGTGGCGATCAGCGCCACCCAGGTGTTGGCCTGGAAGGCACCGACCAGCGTGAGCAGCTCGCCGACGAAACCGCCGGTGCCCGGCAGGCCGACATTGGCCATGGTGAACAGCATGAAGACGGCCGCGTATTTCGGCATGTTGTTGGCCAGGCCGCCATAGCGCGCGATCTCGCGGGTATGCAGGCGGTCGTAGACGACGCCGACGCAGAGGAACAGAGCGCCGGAGACGATGCCGTGGCTCAGCATCTGGAAGATGGCGCCTTCGATGCCCTGGGTGTTGAAGGCGAAGATGCCCATGGTGACGAAGCCCATATGCGCCACCGAGGAATAGGCGATCAGCTTCTTCATGTCTTCCTGCACCAGCGCCACCAGCGAGGCATAGACGATGGCGACGACCGACAGGGTGAAGACGAAGGGCGCGAAGTATTCCGAGGCAATCGGGAACATCGGCAGCGAAAAACGCAGGAAGCCGTAGCCGCCCATCTTCAGCAGCACGGCGGCCAGGATCACCGAGCCGGCGGTGGGCGCCTCCACGTGGGCATCGGGCAGCCAGGTATGCACCGGCCACATCGGCATCTTCACCGCAAAGGAGGCAAAGAAGGCGAGCCACAGCCAGGTCTGCGCTTGGCCTGAGAACAGCCCGGTCTTCATCAGGCTCGGGATGTCGGTCGTGCCGGCGATGAAATACATGTAGAGCAGCGCCAGCAGCAGCAGCACCGAGCCGAGCAGCGTGTAGAGGAAGAACTTGAAGCTGGCATAGATGCGGCGCTTGCCGCCCCAGATACCGATGATCAGGAACATCGGGATCAGGCCGGCTTCGAACATCAGGTAGAACAGCACCAGATCCAGCGCGCAGAACACGCCGATCATCAGGGTTTCCATGACCAGGAAGGCGATCATGTATTCCTTGACGCGATGCTCGATGGCCTCCCAGCTGGCCAGGATGCAGAACGGCATCAGGAAGGTGGTGAGGATGACGAACAGCATGGAAATGCCGTCGACACCCATATGGTAGTTGATGCCGGCGCCGATCCACTGGTGCTTTTCAACGAACTGGAAGGCCGCCGTGCTGTTGTCGAAATTCAGCCAGATCAGCAGCGAGACGGCAAAGGTGATCGTGGTGGTCCACAGCGCCACCGAACGGGCGTTGCGGGCCACGATCTCCTCTGGCCCGCGCGCCAGGAAAATGAAGGCGGCGCCGACCAGCGGCAGGAAGGTGACGATCGACAGCAAGGGCATGCTCGACATCGGATTAGTGCCCCATCGCACTGAAGAAATAGGTCACCAGCGCCGCCACGCCGATCAGCATGGCAAAGGCATAGTGATAGACATAGCCGGTCTGCAGGATGCTGGCGCGTTTGGCCAGCCGGATCACGGTGGCGGCAAAGCCATCGGGGCCCAGCCCATCGATGATCTTGCCATCGCCGCCCTTCCACAGCACCTGGCCGAGCCAGAAGGCCGGGCGCACGAAGATGCGGTCATACAGCTCGTCGAAATACCACTTGTTGAGCAGGAAATTGTACAGCAGCGGCTGCTGGGCGGCGGCGCGATGCGGCAGGCCGGTATCGCGGATATAGGCGATCCAGGCGATGAAGATGCCGATGATGCCGACGATGATCGGTCCGACCTTGACCAGGAAGGGCACGTTATGCGCCTCGTCCATCGCCTTGTGGGTGTCGAGGATCAGGATCGAGCTGCCCCAGAAGTCTTTCCAGTGATGGCCGATGAAACCGTCGTGGAAGGCGAAGCCGGCAAAGACCGCGCCGATCGCCAGCACGAAGAGCGGCGCCAGCATGATCATCGGGCTTTCATGCACGTGTTCCATCACGTGATGGTCGGCCCGCGGCTTGCCATGGAAGGTCATGAACAGCAGGCGCCAGGAGTAGAAGGCGGTCAGGATCGCCGCCGCCATACCCATGATATAGGCATACTGCCCGACCCCGCCGGCGGCATAGGCCACTTCGAGGATCATGTCCTTGGAATAATAGCCGGCAAAGATCGGGAAGCCGGCCAGCGCGAGGCTGCCGATCCACATCATCACATAGGTGACCTTGATGTGTTTCCACAACCCGCCCATGCGGCGCATGTCCTGCTCGCCATCAACGGCATGGATCACCGAGCCGGCACCGAGGAACAGCAGCGCCTTGAAGAAGGCATGGGTGAAGAGATGGAAGATCGCGGCCGGATAGGCCGAGACGCCAAGCGCGAAGAACATGTAGCCGAGCTGCGAGCAGGTCGAATAGGCGATCACGCGCTTGATGTCGTTCTGTGCCAGGCCGACGGTGGCGGCGAAGAAGGCGGTGCTGGCGCCGACCACGGCGACGATGGCGAGCGTATCGGGCGCGTATTCAAACAGCGGCGAGCAGCGCGCCACCATGAAGACACCGGCGGTGACCATGGTCGCGGCATGGATCAGCGCCGACACCGGCGTCGGGCCTTCCATCGCATCCGGCAGCCAGGTGTGCAGGCCGAGCTGGGCCGACTTGCCCATGGCGCCGAGGAACAGCAGGAAGGTGGCGACGGTGAGGATATCCCAGTCCTTCCAGAGGAAATGGAAGGTCTTGCCGGCCAGCGCCGGGGCGGCACCGAACACGGCGTCGAAATTCACCGAGTTGGTGGCGAGGAACAGCGCCATGATGCCGAGCGCGAAGCCGAAATCGCCGACGCGGTTGACCACGAAGGCCTTGATGGCCGCCGCATTGGCGGTCGGCTTGTGATACCAGAAACCGATCAGCAGATAGGAAGCCAGGCCGACGCCTTCCCAGCCCATATAGAGCTGCACGAAGTTGTCTGCCGTGATCAGCATCAGCATGGCGAAGGTGAACAGCGACAGGTAGGCGAAGAAGCGCGGGCGATGCGGATCGTGGCTCATATAGCCGACGCTGTAGACATGCACCACGGCCGAGACGGTGTTGACCACCACCAGCATGACGGCGGTGAGCTGGTCGATCTTCAGCGCCCAGTCGACGCTGAAGCTGCCGGAGTCGATCCAGTCGAGCACCTTGACGGTGACGACCATGCCCTTGGAGATCACCAGGTAGAAGGCGACCCAGGACAGAATGGCGGAAATGATCACCGCCACGCAGGTCACGGCCATGGAGGCCGCATCGCCGATGCGACGGCCGAACAGGCCGGCAATGATGGCAGCCAGCAGCGGCAGGAAAACGATCAGATGGTACATCGTCATCGCCGCCTCAGCCCTTCATCATATTGATGTCTTCAACCGCGATGGTGCCGCGGTTGCGGAAATAGACCACCAGGATCGCCAGGCCGATGGCGGCCTCGCCGGCGGCAACGGTCAGCACGAACAGCGCAAACACCTGCCCGACCAGATCGTTCAGGTGGGTGGAAAACGCCACCAGGTTGATGTTGACGGCGAGCAGCATCAGCTCGACCGACATCAGGATGACGATGACGTTCTTGCGGTTCAGGAAGATGCCGACGATCCCGAGCGTGAACAGGATCGCGGCAACCGTGAGATAGTGTCCAAGGCCGATGGTCATGGTCAGATACCCTTCCCCGTCTCGACCTTCTTGATCTCCACCGCGTCTTCACGCGGGCGATTGACCTGCTCGGAGATGCTCTGGCGCTTCACGCCGGGGCGCGAACGGAGCGTCAGCACGATGGCGCCGATCATGGCAACCAGCAGGATCAGGCCTGCGCCCTGGAACAGGTAGATGTATTTCGTGTAGATCACCGCACCCAGCGCATGCGTGTTGGTGGTCTGGGCCAGCGGCGGGATCGGATCGGTGCCGGCCGACAGCGCCGCCGGCGTCAGCACCCAGCCGCCCAGCACCAGCGCCAGTTCAACCAGCAGGATCAGGCCGATCACGCCGCCGATCGGCAGATACTGCAGAAAGCCCTGGCGCAGCTCGACGAAGTTGATGTCGAGCATCATGACAACGAACAGGAACAGCACGGCGACGGCGCCGACATAGACGATCACCAGGATCATGCCGAGGAACTCGGCGCCCATCAGCACGAACAGTCCGGCCGCATTGAAGAAGGCCAGGATCAGGAACAGCACGCTGTGCACCGGGTTACGCGAGGCAATCACCATGAAGCCGGAGGCCACGGTGATGGCTGCGAACAGATAGAAGGCCAGAGCCTGGATAATCATCGTCTACCCCCTCGCCTGCGGCGCGCTCAACGGTACGGCGCGTCCGCGGCGATGTTCCGCGAAATCTCGTATTCCCAGCGCTCGCCGTTGGCGAGCAGCTTGGCCTTGTCATAGAACAGCTCTTCACGCGTCTCGGTGGCGAATTCGAAATTCGGCCCCTCGACAATGGCATCGACCGGGCAGGCTTCCTGGCAGAAGCCGCAGTAGATGCACTTGGTCATGTCGATGTCGTAGCGCGTGGTGCGGCGCGAACCGTCATCGCGCGGCTCGGCCTCGATGGTGATGGCCTGAGCCGGGCAGATCGCCTCGCAGAGCTTGCAGGCGATGCAGCGCTCTTCGCCATTGGCGTAGCGGCGCAGCGCATGCTCGCCGCGGAAGCGCGGGCCGAGCGGGCCCTTTTCATAGGGATAGTTCACGGTGGCGCGCGGCTTGAACATGTAGGAGAAGGTCAGGCCGAGGCCCTTGACCACTTCCCAGAGGAAGAGTGCACGCGCGCCGCGATCGAGCAAAGCCATGGCCTAGACCCCTTTCGGCAGCAGATCGAAGGCGAGCAGAACGCCAGCGGTCAGCACCACCCAGAACAGAGAGAACGGCAGGAACACCTTCCAGCCCAGACGCATCAGCTGGTCGTAGCGATAGCGCGGCACGGTGGCGCGCACCCAGATGAAGACGAACAGCAGCACGAAGATCTTCAGGCAGAACCAGACGATGCCCGGAATCCAGTTGAACGGCGCGATGTCGAGCGGCGGCAGCCAGCCGCCCAGGAACAGGATCGTGGTCATACCCGACATCAGGATCATGTTGGCGTATTCGCCGAGGAAGAACAGCGCAAAGGCCATCGACGAATATTCGACCTGATAGCCGGCGACCAGTTCGGCCTCAGCTTCCGGCAGATCGAAGGGATGCCGGTTGGTCTCGGCCAGGGCCGAGATGAAGAAGACGATGAACATCGGGAACAGCGGGATGGCGAACCACACTGTCTTCTGGGCCTGCACGATGGCGCTGAGGTTCAGCGAGCCGACGCAGAGCAGCACCGAGATGATGACAAAGCCCATCGAGACTTCGTAGGACACCATCTGCGCCGAGGAGCGCAGCGCGCCGAGGAAGGCGTAGCGCGAATTCGACGACCAGCCGGCGATGATAATGCCGTAGACGCCGAGCGAGGAAATCGCAAAGAGATACAGCACGCCGACATTGATGTTGGCAATCACCAGTCCCTCGCCCACCGGGATCACCGCCCAGGCGATCAGCGCCAGGATGAAAGTGATGCAGGGCGCGGCGATGAACAGGAACTTGTTCGCGCCCGACGGGATGATGGTTTCCTTGAAGATCAGCTTGGCCGCATCGGCAAACGGCTGCAGCAGGCCGAAGGGCCCGACCACGTTGGGGCCCATGCGCAGCGACATTGCCGCCAGCACCTTGCGCTCCATCAGAGTCAGATAGGCGACCGCGATCAGCAGCGGCACCGTCAGCATCAGGATGTGGACGAGGATCAGGCCGCCCGGGAAGACGTAGCCGGTCCAGAGTGTTTGCCAGAGCGACTCAGTCATGGGTACCCGTCTTCGGCTGCGTGATGCCGCGTGCGATGGCGGAGCATTCGGCCATGGTGGCGGAGGCCCGCGCGATCGGATTGGTCAGGTAGAAATCGGCCACCGCCGACACGAAGGGCACATCGCTGACGGCACCGGCAGTGCCGAAGGCGCCCCAGGCGGCCGGCGTCAGCTTGTCGACGGCCGAGAAATGCGGCGCCAGCTGCAGCATGCGCCGGCGCAGCATGCCGAGATTGTCATAGGCCAGCTTGTGGCCCAGCGGCTCGGACAGTGCGCGGATGATCGACCAGTCCTCGCGGGCATCACCCGGCGGTGCCGCGGCGCGACGGCCGAGCTGCACGCGCCCCTCGGTGTTCACCCAGGTGGCGTCCTTCTCGACATAGGCCGCGCCCGGCAGGATCACATCGGCGCGCTTCGCACCGGCATCGCCGTGGCTGCCCTGATAGATCACGAAGGCGGAACCGAGCTTCGTCGTGTCGATCTCGTCGGCGCCAAGCAGATAGACCGCTTTGACCTCACCGGCCTGCGCAGCGGCCAGAATGCCCGCAACGTCCTTGCCGCCCTGCCCGGGAACGAAGCCCAGATCGAGCGCGCCGACACGGGCGGCAGCGGTGTGCAGCATGTTGAAGCCGTTCCAGCCATCCTTGACCAGACCGAGCGTGTCAGCCGCCAGTTTGGCCAGCGCCAGCACGGCGGCACCGTCGGCACGGGCAATCGCGCCCTGGCCGAGAATGATCATCGGCTTCTGCGCGCCCTTCAGAACTTCGGCAAAGGCATGGCGGCCTTCGGCGATATCCTTCAGGGTCGCAGGGCCGGCGCCGAGATAGTCATACTTGTAAGTGAGCTGCGGCTGCTCGCTGCTGATCAGCGCGATCTTCACCTTGCCGGTGAGCGAGCGCTTGCGGATACGGGCATTGATCAGGGCGGCTTCGCGGCGCGGATTGCTGCCGACGATCAGGATCGCATCGGCCTCTTCGATGCCGGCAATGCCGCTGTTGAAGATATAGCCGGCGCGGGTCGACGCATCGATCTTCGCGCCATCCTGGCGGCAATCGAGATTGGGCGAGCCCAGCTTCTCCATCAGGTCTTTCAGCGCCGTGACGCTTTCGGCGCAGGCGAGATCGCCGGCGATGGCGGCGATCTGGCTGCCCTGCAGGCCCTTCAGGCCGGCGGCAACGGCAGCGAAGGCCTCGTTCCAGGTGGCTTCCTGCAGCTTGCCGTTCTTGCGGACATAGGGGCGGTCGAGGCGGCGGGTCTTGAGGCCGTCATAGGCGAAGCGGCTTTTGTCCGACAGCCATTCCTCGTTGACGTCTTCGTTCACGCGCGGCAGCACGCGCATCACTTCGCGGCCGCGCACATCGACGCGGATATTGGCGCCAACCGCATCCATCGCATCGATGGTCTCGGTCTTGCGCAATTCCCAGGCCCGCGCCGTGAAGGCATAGGGCTTGGAGGTGAGCGCACCCACCGGGCAGAGATCGATCACGTTGCCGGACAGCTCCGACGTCATCGCCTGCTCGAGATAGGTGGTGATCTGCATGTCTTCGCCGCGGCCGATGGCGCCGAGTTCCGGCACGCCGGCCACTTCCTGCGCAAAGCGCACGCAGCGGGTGCAATGGATGCAGCGGGTCATCACCGTCTCGACCAGCGGACCCATATACTTGTCGTTCACCGCGCGCTTGTTCTCGTCGTAACGCGAGGCGCCCTTGCCGTAGCCCATCGACTGGTCCTGCAGGTCGCATTCGCCACCCTGGTCGCAGATCGGGCAATCCAGCGGATGGTTGATCAGCAGGAATTCCATCACGCCTTCGCGGGCCTTCTTGACCATCGGCGTGTCGGTCTTGATCACCATGTTGTCGGCGGCCGGCATGGCGCAGGAAGCAATCGGCTTCGGCGCCTTCTCCTGCTCGACCAGGCACATGCGGCAGTTGCCGGCGATGGTGAGGCGCTCGTGGTAGCAGAAGCGCGGGATTTCCTTGCCGGCAAGCTCGCAGGCCTGCAGCACGGTGGTGCCCGGCTCGACCGTTACCTGAATGCCGTCGATGGTCAACGTGGGCATTGCTTCGCCTTCCCCCGCCTACTCGGCCGCCGCCGGCATGACCGGCGAGCCCGAGTGATACGCGTCGATGCGGCGTTCGATCTCGCCGCGGAAATGCCGGATCAGGCCCTGGATCGGCCACGCCGCGGCATCGCCGAGGGCGCAGATCGTGTGGCCTTCCACCTGCGTGGTGACTTCGAGCAGCATGTCGATCTCGCGGCGCTCGGCCTTGCCCTGCACGAGACGCTCCATCACGCGCCACATCCAGCCGGTGCCTTCGCGGCACGGCGTGCACTGGCCGCAGGATTCATGCTTGTAGAACTTGGACAGCCGCGCGATGGCACGCACCACATCGGTGCTCTTGTCCATCACGATCACGGCCGCGGTGCCAAGGCCCGAACGCTGGGCGCGCAGACTGTCGAAATCCATCAGCACGTCGTCGCAGATCGCCTTGGGCAGCAGCGGCACGGAAGAACCGCCCGGGATCACCGCCAGCAGATTGTCCCAGCCGCCGCGCACGCCACCGGCATGCTTCTCGATCAGCTCTTTCAGTGGAATGCCCATCTCTTCTTCGACATTGCACGGCTTGTTCACATGGCCGGAAATGCAGAAGACCTTGGTGCCGGTGTTGTTCGGACGGCCCAGGCCGGCAAACCACTCGCCACCGCGGCGCAGGATGGTCGGCGCCACCGCGATGCTCTCGACATTGTTCACCGTGGTCGGGCAGCCCCAGACGCCCATATTGGCCGGGAATGGCGGCTTCAGGCGCGGCTGGCCCTTCTTGCCTTCCAGGCTTTCGATCAGCGCGGTTTCCTCGCCACAGATATAGGCGCCGGCGCCACGATGCACATAGACATCGAACTTGTAGCCGCTGCCGCAGGCGTTATCGCCGATCAGACCGGCCGCATAGGCCTCGTCGATGGCACCCTGCAGGTTCTCGGCCTCGCGATAGAATTCACCGCGGATGTAGATATAGGCAGCGACCGCACGCATGGCGAAGCCGGCGACCAGGCAGCCCTCGACCAGCTTGTGCGGATCGTGCCGCATCATGTCGCGGTCCTTGCACGTACCCGGCTCGCCCTCGTCGGCATTGACGACGAGATAGCTCGGACGGCCATCGGACTGCTTGGGCATGAACGACCATTTCAGCCCGGTCGGGAAACCGGCGCCGCCGCGACCGCGCAGGGCCGACTTCTTCATCTCCTCGATGATCCAGTCCTGGCCCTTGTCGAGGATGGCCTTGGTGTTGTCCCAGTCGCCACGCTTGCGGGCAGCCTCAAGGCGCCACGACTGCTGGCCGTAGAGATTGGTAAAGATGCGGTCTTTATCCTGAAGCATGATCCGGCTCCGCCTCAGTCGTCATTCCCGCCGGCGGCACCGGCAGGATTGAAGGTGGTCAGGGTGGTGGCGCCGCCATGCGGCTCCGACGAAAGCCGGCCGCTCTGCGGGCCGGGCTTCGGTGTCTCGCCGCGCTTCAGCGCCTCGAGAATCTTGCCGGTGCTTTCCTCGGTGAGATCCTCGTAGAAATCGTCGCCCAGCTGCAGCATCGGCGCATTCACGCAGGCGCCGAGGCATTCCACCTCGATCACGGTGAACTGGCCATCGGCCGAGGTCTCGCCCGGATTGAGGCCAAGATGCTTCTTGCAGGCGCTCACCACCTTGTCCGAGCCGGCGAGCCAGCAGGGCGTGGTGGTGCAGACCTGGATGAAGTGTTTTCCCACCGGCGCGAGATTGTACATCGTGTAGAAGCTGGCGACTTCCAGCACGCGGATCGGCGCCATGCCCAGCATCTCGGCGATATGACGGATAGCCGCCTGCGGCACCCAGTTGTCATGCTGGCGCTGCGCGATATCCAGCAACGGCATCACCGCGCTCTGCTGGCGGCCGGCCGGGTACTTGGCGATATGCTTCTTCGCCAGTTCCAGATTCTCCGCCGTGAAGGCGAAGCTGGCCGGCTGCTGCTCGGGCGGTGCGATATGGACGCCACTCATCGGTCGATCTCTCCGAACACGATATCCATGTTGCCGACGATGGAGACGGCATCGGCCAGCATGTAGCCCTTCGACAGGAAGTCGGTGGCCTGCAGATGCGGGAAGCCCGGGGCGCGGATGCGGCAGCGATACGGCTTGTTCGAGCCGTCCGACACCAGATACACGCCGAACTCGCCCTTCGGCGCCTCGACGGCGGCATAAGCCTCGCCCTCGGGCACATGATAGCCTTCGGTGTAGAGCTTGAAGTGGTGGATCAGCGCTTCCATCGAGCGCTTCATCTCGCCACGCTTGGGCGGCACCACCTTGCGATCATCAGACGCAATCGGGCCGGTCGGCATATTGGCGACCACCTGCTCGATGATGCGCGCGCTCTGGCGCATTTCCTCGATGCGGCAGAGATAACGGTCGAAGCAGTCGCCGTTCTTGCCGACGGGAATGTCGAAGTCATATTTCTCGTAGCCATCATAGGGCTGCGACTTGCGCAGATCCCAGGCGACGCCCGAGCCGCGCAGCATGACGCCGGAGAAGCTCCAGTCCATCGCATCCTTGGCATCGATCACGCCGATATCGACATTGCGCTGGCGATAGATGCGGTTCTCGGTCAGCAGGCCTTCAATGTCGTCGATCACCTTCAGCATGCGCGGCAGGTAATTGACGATGGCCTCGTCCATGCCCTTGGGCATGTCCTGATGCACGCCGCCGGGACGGAAATACGCCGCGTGCATGCGGGCGCCGGATACGCCCTCGTAGAATTCCATCAGCTTCTCGCGCTCCTCGAAGCCCCAGAGCGCCGGCGTCATGGCGCCGCAATCGAGAGCATGAGTGGTCACGTTCAGCAGATGATTGAGCAGACGGCCGATCTCGGCGAACAGCACGCGCACCGCCTGGCCGCGCGCCGGCACTTCCAGGCCGAGCAGACGCTCGGTGGCCAGCGCGAAGGCATGCTCCTGGTTCATCGGCGCGACATAATCGAGGCGGTCGAAATACGGCACCGCCTGCAGATAGGTCTTGTGCTCGATCAGCTTCTCGGTGCCGCGATGCAGCAGGCCGATATGCGGATCGCAGCGTTCGACGATCTCGCCGTCGAGTTCCATCACCAGGCGCAGCACGCCATGGGCCGCCGGATGCTGCGGCCCGAAGTTGACCATGTAGTTGGCGATTGTGACTTCGGCCATGTTACTTCTGCCCCTCGGCCTTTTCGTCGCCCGGCAGCACGTATTTCGCGCCTTCCCACGGGCTCATGAAATCGAAGCGGCGGAATTCCTGGGTCAGCTGCACGGGCTCGTACACCACGCGCTTCTGCGCCTCGTCGTAGCGCACTTCGACATAGCCGGTGAGCGGGAAATCCTTGCGCAGCGGATGCCCTTCGAAACCGTAATCCGACAGGATGCGGCGCAGGTCGGGATGGCCGGCGAACATCACGCCATACATGTCCCAGGTCTCGCGCTCGAACCAGTTGGCGGCGGAATAGACACCAACGGCGGACGGCACCGGCGTCTCTTCGTCGGTCTGCGCCTTGATGCGGATGCGCTGGTTCAGCTTCATGCTGAGCAGGTGATAGACGACATCGAAACGCTTGGCCCGCTCCGGCCAGTCGAGGCCGGTGAGATCGACCAGCTCGGTGAACTGGCAGTTGCCGTCATCGCGCAGGAAAGTGAGCACCTTCACGATACGCTCGGCCGGCACCTGGATGGTCAGCTCGCCCAGGGCGATGCTGCTCTCCAGCAGATCGGCGCCGAGGCCGGCTGAGAGGTGGTCGGCCAGGTCGCGCAGCGCCTGTTCCTGTTCGCGCAAGATTGCCTTGCTGTCGGTCATGTCGCGTCCCTCAGCGGGCAATCGTGCCGGTACGCCAGATCTTCTTCTGCAGCTGCAGAAGACCGTAGACCAGCGCTTCGGCGGTCGGCGGGCAACCGGGGACATAAACGTCGACCGGCACGATGCGGTCGCAACCGCGCACCACCGAATAGGAATAGTGATAATAGCCGCCGCCATTGGCGCAGCTGCCCATCGAGATCACATAGCGCGGCTCGGCCATCTGGTCGTAGAGCTTGCGCAGGGCCGGCGCCATCTTGTTGGTCAGGGTGCCGGCGACGATCATCACATCCGACTGGCGGGGCGAGGCCCGCGGCATCGAGCCGAAGCGGTCGAGATCGTAGCGCGCCATATAGGCATGGATCATCTCGACGCCGCAGCAGGCCAGACCGAAGGTCATCGGCCAGAGCGAGCCGGTGCGGGCCCAGTTGGCCAGCTTGTCGAGCGAGGAAATCACCACGCCCTTGTCGGCCAGTTCATCGGACAGATCCTTGTAGAAGCTGTCCTGGTCCGACCCCAACTGCAGGGCGGTATCGGTTTTCGGGGCGGTCGTCTGCATGGCGTTGCTCATTCCCACTCCAGCGCCCCCTTCTTCCATTCGTAGATGAAGCCGATGGTGAGGATTCCGAGGAAGACCATCATCGACCAGAAGCCATAAACGCCGATCTCGCCCAGGCTGATCGCCCAGGGGAACAGGAAGGCCACTTCCAGGTCGAAGATGATGAAAAGAATGGCGACGAGGTAGAAGCGCACATCGAACTGCTTGCGCGAGTCACCGAAGGGCTCAAAGCCGCACTCGTAAGTGGAATTCTTCTCGGGGTCCGGCGCGCGCTTGGCTGCCACAAAGGGCAGCAGGGCCAGAATCACGGCCAGCGCGATGGCCAGGCCAAGGAAAAGCAGGATCGGCAGATATTCCCGTAGCAGGGCGTCCACGGTCATTCCCCTCCGAAAAAAGCGTTCTGCCCGGGCCGGTCCCACCCCACCCGAGTTCCGGGCTGTTCTAGCCGGTTCCGTGCCGCGCCGCAACACGTGCCCGTGCGGCAAAAAAGCCGCAAGTGGCCGGCCAAAAACCAATTTTCGGCTTTTTGAGAATCACTCGCGAGAGGGTTTTGCGGCGAATCGCTCCGTGTACGAAGGCACGGATTCGGGCGACCCGGACAGGCAGGCACAGCGATCGGATTTTCAGGAAAGGTGCCCGCGGGGAAAATGGCGAGAGTGACGGGACTTGAACCCGCGACCTCCGGCGTGACAGGCCGGCGCTCTAACCAACTGAGCTACACCCCCGCGGCGGCAGGCGGTTTACCCTTCGCCACCCCCGATGTCAAGCAGGCGTGGCCGATATTCCGGCCACGCCTGCAAACACTTGCAACCCTAGTGCCTGCCTAAATTCAGGCGGGCGCCAAATGGCTCATATCGTCCAGCATCGGGGCCAGCTTCTCGCCGGCCAGCTTGGCCTTGCGGTGCACGGCATTCTGCAGCTTGCGGAAGGCCTTGGTCTCGATCTGGCGCACGCGTTCCTTGGTGACGCCGAGCTTGCCGCCCAGTTCTTCCAGGGTGGCCTTCTCGTCGGTCAGCATGCGTTCGACGATGATCATCTGCTCGCGCGCATTCAGCTCCTTGAGCGATTCCGTCAGCCATTCCCGCCGCAAACCGCCATCCATCTTGGTGGTGACGATTTCCTCAGGGTTAGGGCCCGGATCGACCAGGAAGTCCTGGAAGGCGTCGCCGCCCTCCTCGCCGCCCACGGTCTCGTTCAACGAATGGTCGCGGGCCGACAGGCGCTCGGCCATGTTGGTCACGTCCTTCGGCGACACCTTGAGCGCCGTGGCGATTTCATCGCGGGTGGCATTGTCCAGCGTCAGCGTGCCGCCGCCAGCCCGCTCCAGCTTGGCACGCAGCCAGCGCAGATTGAAAAACAGCGCCTTCTGGCCGGCCGAGGTGCCGGAGCGCACGATCGACCAGTTGCGCAACACATATTCCTGGATCGACGAGCGGATCCACCAGGACGCATAGGTGGAAAAGCGCACGCCGCGCTCGGGGTCGAAACGGTTCACCGCCAGCATCAGGCCGATATTGCCTTCCTGGATCAGGTCGGGCATCGCCAGGCCGTAATTGCGGAAACGGGTCGAGGTGGCGACCACCAGGCGCAGATAGGCCGTTACCAGCTTCTGCATTGCCTTTTGATCTCCATCAACGCGCCAGCGACGGGCGAGGTGTAATTCCTCTTCCTCTGTCAGCATGGCTTTGGTCATGACGGTGGACAGGTAGCGCCGGTCGGCGGTGTCCAGGGTCCGGGGAGCTGATGCGATGGCCATTTGTATGTCCTCCATCGACTTTCGCCCGGTCCTGCACTAGGTTCCTCAGACTGCTGGCTGGGCGAAGCGTTGTTAGTATCGTGTCGATACAATCAAACGATACGCCTCACCTTGCTCCACCGGCAAGGGGTATTAGCGAGTCGAAACAAAACTGTGATGCCGATCACCGATCCCCTTCACGCCCTGGCCGAAACAACCGGCATAGGCCCCGGCCAAAGCGAAAAAACCGCGCTGGCGCAAAGGGTTATCATCCTGCTTGATCGCCTCGGGCGGCTGACGCGCGAGCTGCAGTTCGCCAATGGCCTGAACCCCGCCCAATGGGAAGCCTTGCGCTTTATCGCCCAGGCCAACAAGTATTCCCGCTCCCCCACCGCACTGGCCGACTATCTCGGCGCCACCAAGGGGACCGTCTCCCAGACCCTGATTGCCCTCGAATCCAAGGGCCTGATCACCCGCTGCAAGAAAACTGAGGACCGCCGCCAGGTCGATCTCTGCCTCACCGAGGCCGGCCAGGCCATGCTGGCCAAGGATCCGATGCAGACGCTGGAACAGGCGACGCTGGAAATCGCCGACGAGCTTGGCATCCAGATGGTGAAGGGCCTGACCCGCCTGCTGCACGACCTGCAAAGCCGCAACCAGATCAACGAATTCGGCGTCTGCCAGGACTGCTCGCTGTTCTGCGTGAACAGCCAGTCCGTGACCGACCTGACCGGCGGCACCTGCGGCAATACCGGCGAAGCGGTCGATACCGCCGAAAAAACCAAGATCTGCATCAACTACAAGACCACCAATTAGGCGGTCCTGCCGTTGCCGGCCGCCGTTGACGTAACGTCACGGCTTGCGAAGCGCGGGGTGGCGACCTAGCGTCTTCCCCATCCGCAGTCCTTTGCAGAATCCGGGAAGCCCGCAATGAAGTTCACTGGTACCGAGTCCTATGTCGCCACCAACGACCTCAAGGTGGCGGTGAATGCCGCCATCACGCTGGAGCGGCCATTGCTGGTGAAGGGCGAGCCGGGCACCGGCAAGACCGTGCTGGCCATCGAGATCGCCAAGGCGCTGAACGCCCCGCTCCTCACCTGGCATGTGAAGTCGACCACCAAGGCGCAGCAGGGCCTGTATGAATACGACGCCGTGTCGCGCCTGCGCGACAGCCAGCTGGGCGACGAGCGCGTCAAGGACATCCGCAACTACATCAAGAAAGGCAAGCTGTGGGATGCCTTCACGGCGCCGCAGCGGCCGGTGCTGCTGATCGACGAAATCGACAAGGCCGATATCGAATTCCCCAACGACCTGCTGCTCGAACTCGATCGCATGGAATTCTTTGTCTACGAGACGAACGAGACGGTGAAGGCGACCGTGCGCCCGATCATGATCATCACCTCGAACAACGAAAAGGAACTGCCCGACGCCTTCCTGCGCCGCTGCTTCTTCCACTACATCCGCTTCCCCGAGCGCGAGACGATGGAAGAGATCATCGAGGTGCATTATCCCGGCGTGCAGAAGAACCTGGTGCGCGATGCGCTGAATGTGTTCTACGACATCCGCGAGACGCCCGGCCTGAAGAAAAAGCCCTCCACCTCGGAGCTGCTCGACTGGCTCAAGCTGCTGATGGCCGAAGACCTGCCGGCCGATGCGCTGCGCACCAAGGACCAGGGCAAGCTGATCCCGCCGCTGGCCGGCGCACTGTTGAAGAACGAGCAGGATGTGCATCTGTTCGAACGACTGGCCTTCATTGCCCGCCGTGAACGGAACTAAGCCTTAAAAAGAGGCCGCCATGTTCATCAATTTCTTCCTCGAACTGCGCAAGGCGAAAGTCCCCGCCACCCTGCGGGAATACCTCACGCTGATCGAGGCGATGGACAAGAACGTGGCCGAGTACCGCGTCGAGGATTTCTATTACCTGTCGCGTACCGCCCTGGTGAAGGACGAACGCAATCTCGACAAGTTCGACCGCGTGTTCGGCCAGTGCTTCAACGGCCTGCAGTTTGCCGGTGCCGGCGCCGAGATCACCGCCGAGATTCCGGAAGAATGGCTGCGCAAGCTGGCCGAGAAGGTGCTGACCCCGGAGGAAATGGCGCAGATCGAGGCGCTCGGCGGCTGGGACAAGCTGATGGAGACGCTGAAGCAGCGCCTCGAGGAACAGAAAGGCCGCCACCAGGGCGGCAGCAAATGGATCGGCACCGCCGGCACCTCGCCCTTCGGCGCCTATGGCTACAATCCCGAAGGCGTGCGCATCGGCCAGGACAAGTCGCGCAACCGCCGCGCCGTGAAGGTGTGGGACAAGCGCGAATACAAGAACCTGGACGACAGCGTCGAGTTGGGCACCCGCAACATCAAGGTGGCGATGCGCCGCCTGCGCAAGTTTGCCCGCGACGGCGCCGACATGGAACTCGACCTGCCCGACACCATCAAGTCGACGGCGGCCAATGCCGGCTATCTCGACATCAAGATGGTGCCCGAGCGGCATAACAAGGTGAAGGTTCTGCTGCTGTTCGATATCGGCGGCTCGATGGACGACCATATCCGCGTGACGGAAGAGCTGTTCTCGGCGGCGCGCGCCGAGTTCAAGCATATGGAGTTCTTCTACTTCCACAATTGCGTCTACGAGAAGCTGTGGAAGGACAACCGCCGCCGCCACAGCGAATTCCTGCCCACCTTCGAGATGCTGCGCACCTACCAGCATGACTACAAGCTGATCTTCGTCGGCGACGCCACCATGAGCCCGTATGAGATCGTGCAGCCGGGCGGCAGCGTCGAGCACTGGAACGAGGAAGCCGGCGCGGTGTGGATGCAGCGCCTGATCGACACCTATCCGAAGGCGATCTGGCTCAACCCGGTGCAGGAAAAATACTGGGACTTCACGCCCTCGGTGCAGGTGGTGCGCCAGATCATGGGCAACCGCATGTTCCCGCTAACGCTGGAAGGGCTGGAGCGTGGGATGAAGGAACTGAATCGGTAAGGCAGATCAATCCGGCTGGATCTTCGCCGTCGTCACCACCTTGCCCCACCGCTCTTTCTCCTTGGCGATCAGGGCCGCAAACTGTTCCGGTGTGCCGCCGGCGGTGATGCCGCCATCGTCGCTGATGCGCTTCTTGGCATCGTCGCTCGCCAACGCCTTGCGGGTTTCTTCCGCGAGGCGATCGATGATCGCCCGTGGCGTACCGGCCGGCGCCATCAGGCCATACCACTGCGAGGTCTCGAAACCCGGATAGCCGCTTTCGGCCACCGTCGGCACATCGGCCAGCGCCGGCACGCGCGCTGCCGAACCGACCGCCAGCGGCCGCAGCTTGCCGGCCTTGATATGGCTCATGATCGGCGGGATGCCGTTGAAGGTGGCTTCCACCTGGCCGCCGAGCAGGTCGGACAGCATCGGGCCGGTGCCGCGATATGGGATATGCACAATGTCGATGCCCGCCTGCAGCTTGAAATACTCCATCGCCAGATGACCGGCGCTGCCGTTGCCGGCCGTGCCGTAATTCAGCTTGCCCGGCTTGTCCTTCGCCGCCTTGACGAATTCGGCGAGGTTCTTGATCGGCACATCGGGGTGCACGGCGATCACATTGGGCACCACGGCGAGCAGCGAGATCGGCTGGAAATCCTTCACCGGATCGTAAGGCAGCTTGGCGCCATACATGGCCGGATTGACCGCGAGTGTGCCGATATGGCCGAGGATCAGCGTGTAGCCATCGGGCGCTGCGCGCTTGACCTCTTCCATCGCGATATTGCCGCCTCCGCCGCCCTTGTTCTCGACATAGACCTGCTGGCCAAGGCCGGCGGTCAGCTGGTTGGCGACAGCGCGCGAAATGATGTCGGACGAGCCACCCGGCGCAAAGGGCACCACGAAGCGGATGGTCTTGTTCGGATAGCCCTGCTGCGCGATGGCGGCCGGGCTGACCGCCAGCATGAGCGTGGCGGCAAGGATGGCAATTTTCTGCATGGTTTCCTCCCGGGAAACACAGAGGGGCGTCTGATTGCGCCGATGACTGGATGTTAAGCCAGGATAGTCCGAACCGCTAGATCGCGCTGATGGCCGCTTCGATCGGTTCCGGCGCGTCGATGGCGGTGCCGCGCGGCGGTGCCGGATCGACGGTGAAGCCGTCGCGCAGCAGGAAGCGCTGCTGCATCGCCTGCACGGCATAGTCCATGTTCGGTGCCGGCACTTCGTAGTAGCGGCCCTCGATCCATTTATGCGCCGGATGGCTGAACGACCCGGCCTGTGCGCCCAGCTCGGCATTGCGCACCACCACGCGCCAGGTGCGATAGCGGCGGTCGACCACATCGACGATGGTGGCAGTGTAGCCGAATGGCAGATCGGTTTCCTTGTGGCGCTTGGTCAGCGCATCGAGATCCTGCTCGGCGCGGGTCACCTGGTTTTTCAGATCGGCGATGCTCTCGCGCAGCGACTGCACGGCCTTCACGGCATCGTCGGCCTGGCGCTCCAGATCCTGCTTCAGGCCGGTGAGTTCCTCGGCCTTCAGGCGGACGCGGGTCCAGGCGGCATGGCTGCGCTCGCCCAGCAGGATGATGATCATCACCGCGATGCCGATATTGGCCGCAGCAGCCAGGATGCCGATGAACTGAGTGATCGAAACCTCAGGCATCGCCGAGCCTGAGCTTGCCGTTGAACGGGCGGATCAGCATGACCTCTGACAGCGCGCCGAATATCTTCTTGGTGCGCAGGCGCGCCGCATGTTCGTCCTCGATGCCCCACATCACCACGCGCGCCGTGCGGCGGCCGGGAAAGGCCGAGACGGCCGAACCGGGACCGCTGAACATCTCGTGCATCTCGGGGCCAATCAGCTTGACATACCAGCCGGTGTGATGCGGCTTCGGCGTGCCGACCTCGTAGATCACCATGTTGCGGGCGTCGCTGAATTCGACCTCGCGCGCCATCATCGCGCCATAGGTCGACTGTCGCTCGCCCAGGCGCAGCTCCAGCTCCGCCTTGGTCTCCACCAGCTTGTCGTATTCAACGCGGATATCGGAGAGCTGGTTGCGGATACGGTCGGCATCGCCGACCAGTTCGTCGAGCCGGAAACGGCCGCGCGCATAATTGAAGACATAGCGTTCCAGGCTGTTCGCGCCGAGCGAAACGGCGAAGAACATCATCAGCGACGGCAGCAGTGCGGAGACGATGTCGACGGTATCCATACCGGCGGCCTCTGGCTTATTGCCCCCTGGGGTTAGCCAATACTGTCGGGCAAAGGCGGTATCAAATCAATCACAGTTTTACCGCTGATTGTGGTCGCCGGACCCGACTCGGCCCGAGATCTGCCTAACCCGGCTGGGCCGGCGCGTCGCTGGAGGCTTCGCCTATGTTAACCACGGTAAACCCGCGATGGCGCGGCAGCAGGCGATCCATCACCGAACGCGCCTCGGCCTGATTCTCGGCGGTCAGCACATAGGGGCGGCCCTGATTCCACTGCCCGGCCGGAACGGTGTCGGGCAGGTCGGCGCCGAGCGTGGGATGGCGGGCACTGAAGCGCCAGGGGCGCGCATACATGTCGCGGCTTTCCATCGGCACCGCAGTGTAGCTGAAGACATGCTCGGTGGCGTTCAGCTGGGCCTTCAGGCTTTCGCAATCGGCCTTGGTCTGCTGCACCTTGCGGCGGACTTCGGCAATCGCGGGCCGCTGCTCGGCGATGGCGCGCTCGAGCTGTTCCAGCCGCATGGTCAGTTCATGCTGGCGATTGCGGCGGCCGGCCTGCTCGGCTTCGGCGCGACGATAACCGTTGCGGGCGCGATCAATAACGATCACAGCCGCCAGGCCGAACAGCAGCAGAGCAATCATGGCTCCGAGGGCAGCGACCAGACCATCCATCGCTCAGACCTCGTGCCAGAACAGCTTGCCGGCGAACTCGCGCGCGTCGATCACGCGGCCATCATCGCCGGTCCAGTTCATCGCAATCGCCTGCGCCGCTTCCATGTTGCCGGCCCAGACCACCAGGCGCACGCGCCGCTTGCCGCCCATCGCCGTCGGCAGCGAGGCCATGCCGGCAAAGGGCATCACCGCGGCGGGGCCTTCGATGCGGAAGTAGAAACCATTGGTACCCGGCGCGGGATAGCCCGCTTCGGCCACCAGATTGTTCTGGCGATCGGCCATGCGGCGCTGCTGGCCCTGCAGGTTGGCGCGCTCTTTCATCAGCTCGGCGAGATCTTCCTCCAGCCGCGCCTTCTCGTCGCGCAGACGGGCGAACTCGGTGCGCTGCTGGTTGTAGGTGCCCTGCATGCGCGCCTGGTTCTCGGCATTGTCCTCGCCATCGCCGCCGCCGCGATAGAGCTGGTAGACCGCGTTCTCGATATAGCCGGCAAGGCCGCCGGCTGCGAGCAGCAGCAGCATGGCGGGCACAACGAGCAGCAATGCCTCTCCGGCATCCATCGTCAAAAACTCCGTTTACGTCGCGATTCTGAGACGCGTCGGTGCACACAGCCATAGCACCGCGAGGCGATGCCGCACCATTAAAAAGCAAAAGGGCCGGAGCTTGCGCTCCGACCCTTTTCTCGTTTGCCGCCAGATGGCAGCGAAACCGATTAGCGCTTCGAGAACTGGAAGCTGCGGCGGGCCTTCGGCTTGCCGTACTTCTTGCGCTCGACCACGCGGCTGTCGCGGGTCAGGAAGCCCTGGGCCTTCAGAGCCGGACGCAGTGTCGGCTCGAAATAAGTCAGGGCCTTCGAGATGCCGTGACGCAGCGCGCCGGCCTGGCCCGACAGGCCGCCGCCAACGACGGTGGCCATGATGTCGAACTGACCCGAGCGGTTGGTCACGACCAGCGGCTGGGCGAGCAGCATGCGCAGCACGGGACGAGCGAAGTAATCGTTGCTCTCCTTGCCGTTCACGGTGAACTTGCCGGTGCCGGGCTTGATCCAGACGCGGGCGATGGCGTTCTTGCGCTTGCCGGTGGCGTAGGCGCGGCCGTACTTGTCGAGCTTGCGCTCGGCCGGAGCGGCGGCGGTGGCAGCCACGGCGGCCTTGGCGTTGCCCAGGCTCAGGTCGGCGAGTGTGCGGGACTCAGCCATTAGTCGTTCCTCTTGTTCTTCGGATTGAGCGCGGCGACATCCAGCTTCACGGGCTGCTGTGCCTCATGCGGATGCTCGGCACCCTTGTAGACCTTGAGCTTGGTGAGCTGACGGCGAGCCAGCGGGCTCTCCTTCGGCAGCATGCGCTCGACGGCCTTCATGATGACGCGCTCGGGATACTTGCCGGCCAGGCCCTCACCGAGGGTGCGGCCCTTGATGCCACCCGGATGACCGGTGTGCCAGTAGAAGACCTCATTCGCGGCCTTGCGACCGGTGAGGCGAACCTTCTCGGCATTGATGACAATGATGTTGTCGCCGGTATCGCAGTTCGGCGTGAAGATGGCCTTGTGCTTGCCGCGCAGACGCATGGCGATCAGGGAGGCAAGCCGCCCCAACACCAGGCCATCGGCGTCGATCAGCAGCCACTTCTTGTCCACTTCGGACTCTTTGGCGGTGAAAGTCTTCATCTGACGTCCTGACAGAGTAGTAAAAATCCCGCCGGACAGCCGGCGGGCGGATCGGGGCGCACTATGAGGATTTTTGGCGTGCTGTCAAACGTGATCTGTCTAATGAAATCAGATATTTACAGAGCGGTATTATAATACCCAGACTTCGCCTCATATAAATCAACGGCTTAGAGCATTCGCCATCAGTCCGCGCCGGCGGGAAATCCAGCTTATTTGTGCCAAGGCCCCGTTTCCCGCCGCTTCGGCAGCCTTCGCCAGGCTTCCGCAGGCTTCGCCCGTATTCGTGGCGCTTCGCTGGTGTTCGCCAGGCTTCGCCCGTATTCGCTGCCCTTCGCCAGTATTCGCGGCACGCCGGCACTGCCACCCAGTCAGGAACGATATGGGAACAGTGTTCCGGCCGGTCAAGCCCTGCCCGTCCCCCTTGCAATTACCCGGCCTCAGCGTTTGGGCGGAATCGCGTAGGTCATCACCGAATGCGCCACCGGATCGGCCTGGCCGGCGGTGAACAGCGCGATCTCAATGATCGCCAGGGTCTTGCCCAGCTTGAGCATGGTGGCCTCGGCGGCCAGATCGCCTAGGCCGGGCTTGCGCAGGAAATTGATGTTGAGATTGGTGGTGACCGCCAGCGCCACCGGGCCGATCAGGCCGAGCAGCAGCAGATAGGCGGCGCAGTCGGCCAGCGTCATCATCGCCGGGCCAGAGACCGTGCCGCCGGGGCGCAGATTCTGCTCGGTCACCGGCATGGCCAGCCGCAGCGCCGCGCCGTCCCAGCTTTCGATTCGCATGCGCAGCGGCGCCATCTGCGGGAATTCGGCGGCGAGAAAGGCTTCCAGATCGGCCTTGGTCATTTTCATTTTTGCGGCTCCCTCGCCTCCCGCTTACCATCTGGCGCATAAAGGGAAAAGCCGGTTTGACAGGCGCCGGAAGCGGCTGCGGAATTTTTGCAGGCGGCCCTTGCAGTGCGGGGCTCAGGTGGCTAGGTTGCGCGCCGCACTGGTCCGAGGTAGCTCAGTGGTAGAGCAGGCGGCTGTTAACCGCCCGGTCGGGGGTTCGAATCCCTCCCTCGGAGCCATTCATTCCCCAGCATTCCTGCACATCATCGCACGCTGCATCACAGGCAGCGACCGGACGCGTGTATTCCGCGCGCCCGGCCGTCTGGCCGTGACCTTACGCCCGCACCATCCGTTTCACGACACGCCGCGCGACCGGCGCGACGAACAGCACGACCGGGAACGCGACCAGCCATGAGGCCAGCCAGGCACCGGTCCACAGCCAGAGGAAATTCTCAGCCAGACCAGCAGTGCGAAACGTAGCGATGCCGGAAACGAGCAGCGACATCAGGGCCGAGAGCACGAAGCCGAAGGCAACAGGTTCAAAGCGAGCGGGGATCATCGGATATCTCCTTCTTCCGGAATGATGAGCGTTACAGAGTTGCGGCGAGCCGGGCGGCGCCGTAGAGCCCGGCGCCAAACACCAGATGCGTGATGAGGCTGCGTGCCCGCGCCGCCATCGGCGCCGGTGTGCGCGATGCGGCGATGCCGAGCCCGAGCGCCGGCTGCAGGATCAGGAAAGGTGCCGCAACCGTGACGAGCCCGGTGAGCAGCGCCGGCGCCAGCGTGGGCGCCTGCAGCCAGCCGGCGCCGAACACCGCCACCAGCCCGGCAGAAAAGGCGATGCCGATGGCGTAATGCGCCACCCAGCCGAGCGCCGCCTCGCCCGCCACCGGCGCCGCACGGCCGATGCCGTCATGGCGGAAGCGGCCGCGCGGCAGATGACCGAGCCAGCGGCCGACCATGCGGTAGTCGAGCCCGGTGACGCCGTAGACATGCCGCAGCACCAGGCCCCAGAGATCCATCGCCAGCGTGGCGCCAATGCCCACGGCGGCAATGTGAAAGGGTGTATCCAACATCTGAAATTCCTCTTGTGTGGTGGTGATGTTGGGGTAGCCTACAAATTCAAGTTCACTTGAGGTCAAGCATGAAAGCGCTCGATATCGCCGAAGTGGCGACCCGCACCGGCGTGCCGGCCTCGGCGCTCCGCTTCTATGAGGAAAAGGGCCTGATCGCCTCCATCGGCCGGCGCGGGCTGAAGCGCCTGTTCATGCCCGATGTGGTGGAACGCCTGTCGCTGATCGCGCTGGGGCGGCTGGCCGGCTTCAGCCTCGAGGAGATCGCCGGCATGTTTGCCACCGATGGCCGGCTGCGCATCAAACGCGAGCAGCTGGCGGCCAAGGCCGATGATCTGGACAGCACCATCCGGCGGCTTTCAGCCATGCGCGACGGATTGCGCCATGCGGCGAAATGTTCGGCGCCAAGTCATCTCGAATGCCCGACCTTCCGCCGGCTGGTGAATGCCGCCGGTCAACTCAGCCGGACGCAGAGCCGCAAAACCGTTGGCAAAAGCAAAGGCCTGCGCAAAAAGCGATAGCTGCGCGCAGTCTATACGCGGCAGCGCGCGATGAAGCCGGTGACCAGAGCCGTGATTTCGGCCGGCCGGTCCAGGCTCGGCACATGGGCCGCATCGGGCAGCACATGATGCGTTGCGTTTGGCATCAGGCCGGCGACCGCGCGGCAGCGCTCCTGGATATGCGGAAAGTCCATGTCGCCGCAGATCACCAGCGCCGGCACCGCTATTTCACCCAGATGCTGGAAGGCGCCGGGCGGTGCATCCATGTCCATTCCGAGCGGCGACGAGCGCAATGCAGTGGCGTTCATGTCCAGGAACAACTGGCGCGCTCGCCCGGTGACACGACCTTCGGGCTGCAGCGGTCCATCGAGCCAGAGCCGCGCCTTGATCGCGATCACGCGGTCGAGATCGCCGGCTGCCTCGGCGGCTTTCTGTTCGGCCAGCAGGCTCTTGATATCGGGCGGCAGGACGGGATCGGGCGCACCGGTCACGGTGGGCGAGATCAGCACCAGGCCGCGCACGGCGGATGGATGCCGCAGCGCCGTGTCGATGGCGATGCGGCCGCCCTGCGAGCAGCCGACGAGGATCGCAGATCTGCCCTTCGCCGTGGCGCCGAGTACCGCCATCAGATCGCTGATCGCCGAATAGTCCTCCGGCTCACCGCGGGTGTCACCAAAGCCGCGCCGGTCATAGGCCACCGCCATGTTGCCGGCACTGATGCCATCCATCTGCGCGCGCCACATGCGGCGGTCGCCGACATTGGCATGCAGAAACACGACGGGATCGCCGCTGCCGACCGTTTCCACCGCCAGCATGGCGCGTCCGGATGCGATCGTGTGATAGGTGGTCATGGATGATCCTGGGCCTTGCCGGGGAAGCAGGCAGTATTGCGTCGACCTGCGGGTATCACAAGGTGCGACGGGCTGCGCGATTGTAGCGATACATCTCCGCGCTTGCCTTCGCGGCATTGGCCGGACCAGACTTGGCGCATGCTTGATGACATCAACCTGCCGCTCATTCTCCTTGCCGCCCTGCTCGCCACCGGCAGCCCCGGCCCGGCCACGCTGGCCATCGCCGGCGCCTCGATGAAATCCGGTCGCGGCTTCGGCCTTGCGGTGGCCGGCGGCGTCAGCACCGGATCGCTGATGTGGTCGACGGCGGCTGCCTTCGGCCTTGGCGCGGTGATGCTGGCCAATGCCTGGCTGTTCGAAGTGATGCGCTTTTGCGGTGCCGCCTATCTGCTCTATCTCGCGTTCCGGTCGGCGCGCTCGGCGCTGAAAGCCGGGGAACTGCATGCACGCGCCGGCAGCTATGCGTCACGGAAGCGCGCCTATGCCGCCGGGCTTGGCCTGCACCTGACCAACCCGAAGGCGATCCTGTTCTTCGGTTCACTCTATGCCGTGGGCGTGCCGGCACAGGCCTCGCCGCTGACGCTCGTCACCATCATCGCCGCCGTGGCGCTGCAGAGCACGCTGGTGTTCCACGGCTATGCGCTGCTGTTCTCCAGCCCGCCGCTGAGCCGGGGTTACATGCGGCTGCGGCGCTGGTTCGAGGGTGCCTTCGCACTGGCCTTCGGTGCCGCCGGCCTGAAGATTCTGACCACTCGCCTGCAATAGGGCTTTGCTTCCGGCCGATCCCGCGCCAGCATGACGGCACGGCGGCGACGGCCGCATGTCTGATGGCAGGAGAGCAGCATGGCCCTGACGGTGCGGCTGATGACGGCGGCGGAAACCCCGCTCATCCTCGATTATTTCCACAATGCCACGCCCGAACATCTCGAACTGCTGGGCGTCGACCCCACCCGCCTGCCGGCGCGCGCGGCCTGGCAGAGCGCCTATGAGCAGGAGCTCGCCCTGCCGGTGGAGCAGCGCAAAAGCCTGCTGGTGATCTGGCTGCTGAACGGCCGGGCAATCGGCTTCTCGACCAGCGACCGCATCCTGCGCGGCGAGCGCGCCAACATGCACCTGCATATCGTGGAGCCCGACCTGCGCGTGCAGGGCCTGGGCACCCAATGCGTCAAGCACAGTGTCGATATCTATTTCGAGGAACTGAAAATCCGCAAACTGTTCTGCGAGCCGAATGCCTTCAATGCCGCGCCGAACCGGACCCTGCAGAAAGCCGGCTTCAAATTCGTCAAGACGCATATGACCGTGCCCGGCCCGCTCAACTATCACCAGGCCGTGACACAATGGGTGATCGAACGCTGACGCCTTGCGGGCGCCGCGCCTAGGCGAAATCGAGCACGATGCGGCCTTCGATTTCGCCACGATGCATGCGGGCGAAGACGTCGTTGATATTTTCCAGCCGCTCGGTCTTCACCGTCGCCTTCACCCTGCCCGCCCCGGCGAAGGCCAGCGCCTCCTGCAGGTCGAGCCGCGTGCCGACAATCGAGCCACGCACCGTGATGCCGTTGAGCACGGTGTCGAACACCGATAACGGGAAGTCGCCGGGCGGCAGGCCGTTCAGCGATACCGTGCCGCCACGGCGCACCATGCCGAGCGCCTGCTGGAAGGCCTTGAGCGAGACGGCGGTGACCAGCACGCCATGGGCGCCACCGATCTCCTTCTTCACGAAAGCAGCCGGATCGGTCTGTCGCGCATTGACCGTCAGCGCCGCACCCAGGCGCCGGGCCAGCGCCAGCTTGGCATCGTCGATATCCACGGCCACCACATTCAGGCCCATCGCCGTCGCGTATTGCACGGCCATATGGCCCAGGCCGCCGATGCCCGAGATCGCCACCCAGTCGCCGGGCTTGGTATCGGTGACCTTCAGTCCCTTGTAGACGGTGACGCCGGCACAGAGCACCGGTGCGATCTCGACGAAGCCGACATTCGCCGGCAGATGGCCGACATACTCGGGATCGGCAAGCACATATTCGGCGAAGCCGCCGTTCACCGAATAACCGGTATTCTGCTGCGTCTCGCAGAGCGTTTCCCAGCCGCCGAGGCAATGCTCGCAATGGCCGCAGGCGCTGTAGAGCCAGGGCACGCCGACGCGGTCGCCTTCCTTGACATGGCGCACGCCGCTGCCGACCGCGGCGACATAGCCGACGCCTTCATGGCCGGGAATAAACGGCGGCGTCGGCTTGACCGGCCAGTCTCCTTCCGCGGCATGCAGATCGGTGTGACAGACGCCGCTCGCCATGACCTTGACGAGGATCTGGCCGGCACCCGGCAGCGGCACGGCCGCCTCCTCGATGACAAGCGGCTTGCCGAAGGCGCGAACGACGGCGGCTTTCATGGTCTTCTGCATGATCAATCTCCAATGCAGGAAGACTAGAACGGGCCGCGCTGCGCCACGTTGATATGAATCAACAGGGAGAAGCGGCCTTGCAGCTTCTTCTCCCTGCATCGTCAACGGCCAAGCATGGCTTCAGCGGAAGGCCGGACCACCGACCGGCGCGCCGTTGCTGCCACCATCGACGAAGATTTCGGTGCCGTTGACATTCGAGGCATCGTCAGAGGCCAGGAACAGCACGGTCTTCGCAATCTCGTCGGCTTCGCCCAGACGGCCGAGCGGGATGATGCCAGACAGGCGCTTTTCCAGCTGCGCCTTCGCCTCGGGTGTCGGCGCCGCGCCGTCCCAGATCGGCGTGCGGGTGGCGCCGGGCGAGACGACATTCACGCGGATGCCACGCGGCGCCAGTTCGGATGCCATCACGCGCGCCATTCCGCGCACGCCGGCCTTGCTGGCGGCATAGGCCGAAGAACCGGGCGAGCCGAGCTGCGACATCACCGAGCCGTTCAGGATGATCGAGGCGCCATCGTTGAGATGCGGTGCGGCGGCCTGCACGGTGAAGAACACGCCGGTGATGTTGGTGCGCAGGATCTGCTCGAAAACCTCGAGCTTGCTGCCACCGATGGGCGTGCTGCCCGGAATGCCGGCATTGGCGAACAGGATGTCGAGCTTGCCAAAGGCCTGCACGGCCGCCGCCACCGCCTGCTCGATGGCGGCGATGTCGGTGGCATCGGCCTGCAGGGCGATGGCATTGGGGCCCAGCTCTGTCAGCGCCGCGTCCAGGGTCGCCTTGTTGCGGCCGGTGATGGCGACGCGGGCGCCCGCGGCGATGAAAGCTTTGGCGGTGGCCAGGCCGATGCCGCTGTTGCCGCCGGTGATCAGCGCCGTCTTGCTCTTGAGCCTCATGGTGTTCTCCAGGGGGATATAAGTTTAATGATGAAACCACATGGACATCTCACCATACTGGTTTTATAATGCAACCACCGTGGAGCGCCGCCCGGTGACGGCGCGCACAAAACCCCGAGGAGCCACCATGAAGCGAACCAGCCTCGATGACGCGGATTGCCCGATTGCCCGGGCACTGGATGTGATCGGCGACTGGTGGTCGCTGCTGATCGTGCGCGATGCGTTTTTCGGCCTGCGCCGCTTTGGCGAATTCCAGAAAAGCCTCGGTCTGGCTAAAAACATCCTGACCGTGCGGCTGAAGAGCCTGGTCGCCAATGGCATCCTGGAGGCCGTGCCGGCTGCGGATGGCAGCGCCTACCGGGAGTATGTGCTGACGCCAAAGGGCCGCGCGCTGTTTCCGGTGCTGGTGGCGTTGCGGCAATGGGGCGCCAAACACCAGTTCCCCGACCAGCTCTGCAGAATCGAACTGATCGACCGTGAGAAGGGTGAACCGGTTCCGATGCTGGAACTGCGTGCCGCCGATGGCCGCCGGCTCACGCCCGCCGATACCATGATCCGAATCCGCACCTGAGCTTCGCTTTGATACTTATGTCGGGTAAAAAGCCCGTCAGGCCTCGTTTCTTTTGCGAGATGATCCGCTACAATACGCGTGGAGCGGGAGACAGGCTTTGGCGGATTCCTCGATCAATTTTCTCGACGACCGGGCCGACCGGCGCGACGACACACGGCCACCGGGCGGTGGCGGACCGACATCGGATCGCCGCAACTGGAAGGTCCTGATCGTCGATGACGAGCCCGACGTCCACTCGCTGACCAAGCTGCTGCTGCGTAATTTCAACTACCGCAAGCGCGGCCTGAATTTCCTCAGCGCCTATTCCGCCACCGAGGCGCGCGACGTGATGCGCGACAATCCCGACACCGCCCTGGTGCTGCTGGATGTGGTGATGGAAACCGAGCATGCCGGGCTGGCGCTGGTGGATTACATCCGCAACGACCTGGCCAACCGCTCGGCGCAGATCGTGATCCGCACCGGCCAGCCGGGCCAGGCGCCACCGCTGACCGTGGTGTCGAACCACGGCATCAACGACTACAAGGAAAAGACCGAGATCACGCAGCAGAGCATGATCCTCACCGTGGTGAAGGCGCTGCGGCTGTATGAGGAATTCCTGCCCAGCTATATCGCCGCCGCCAAATTCGCCCAGCTGGCCGAGCGCGCCAAGGCCGGCGCCGACGACCGCGAATTGCTGCGCAGCCTGCGCCATGAGCTGGACGGGCTGGATGACGCGACCCGGCCGCCGCCGGTGGCCGAGCCGGCCGATCCGCGCCTGGCCGCGCTGACCGATCGCGAGCGCGAGGTGCTGAAATGGGTCAGCCAGGGCGATTCCAACAAGGCCATCGCGATCCGGCTGGGCGTGCAGGAGGTGACCGTGAAGGCGCATCTGCGCCAGATCTTCACCAAGATGCAGGTGTTCAACCGCACCCAGGCGGCCTCCCTGGCGCTGCGGCTGCTGGAGCGCGACGGCGAGTTGCCCGTCCGTTAAACCGCCTGCGGCGCGGTGATCCACCCTGCCAGTGCTTGCGTATCAAATAGTGAACGTCGTCAGTCCCGGCGACCGCAGCAGATACAGCTTGGCATGCCGTCGCTTTCATCCCCTCCCGTGATCGTCTGGTTCCGCCAGGATCTGCGTCTGAACGACAACCCGGCCCTGGCCCAGGCGGCGGCCGCTGGCGCTGCCGTGATCCCGCTGTTCATCCTCGACACCAGCGCCACCGCCTGGCGCATGGGCGGCGCGACGCGCTGGTGGCTGCATCACAGCCTGGAACGGCTGGCGGCCGACCTGCAGCAGCGTTATGGCCTGACCCTGGTGCTGCGCCAGGGCGACCCGGCCACGGTGCTGCACAGCATCCTGCGCGAGACCGGCGCCACAGCCGTGCACTGGAACCGCTGCTACGAGCCCGCACTGGTGGCACGCGACACCGCGATCAAGGCCGCGCTGAAAACCGCCGGCGTGGCGGTGGAAACCCACAATGCCGCGCTGCTGTTCGAACCCTGGACGGTGAAGACCCAAGCCGGCGGCTGGTTCAAGGTGTTCTCGCCCTTCTGGCGGGCCTGCCGCGCCCTGCCCGCGCCGCCGGCACCGCAGCGCGCACCCAAGACAATTGCGCCCTGGCCACAGCCGATAGCGAGCGATGCGCTGGCCGACTGGACCCTGCTGCCGCGCAAGCCCGACTGGGCCGGCGGCCTGCGCGACAGTTGGACACCGGGCGAGGCCGGCGCCGCCGCACGGCTGCAGGCCTTCATCGACAGCGACCTGATCTACTATGCCGACGGGCGCGACCGGCCCGACATGAACGTGACCTCGCGGCTGTCGGCGCATCTGCGCTTTGGCGAGATCGGCCCGCGCCAGATCTGGCATGCGGTGCAGATGGCGCTCGGCCATAGCGGCCCGGCGCTCGGCCGCAACGCCGACAAATTCCTCACCGAGCTGGGCTGGCGCGAATTCTCCTATCACCTGCTGTTCCATTTCCCCGACCTGCCGCAGCAGAATTTCCGCGCCGACTTCGATGCCTTCCCGTGGCAGCCGCGGCCCGATTTCCTCACCGCCTGGCAAGGTGCGCGCACCGGCTATCCCATCGTCGATGCCGGCATGCGCCAGCTCTGGCATACCGGCTGGATGCACAACCGCGTACGCATGATCGCCGCCTCCTTCCTGATCAAGCACCTGCTGCAGGACTGGCGCCAGGGCGAGGCCTGGTTCTGGGACACGCTGGTGGATGCCGACCTCGCCAACAATGCGGCGAGCTGGCAATGGGTCGCCGGCTCTGGTGCCGATGCCGCCCCCTATTTCCGCATCTTCAATCCGATCCTGCAGGGCGAGAAATTCGATCCCGAGGGCCTCTATGTGCGGCACTGGCTGCCGGAACTGGCCCGGCTGCCGAACAAATATGTGCACAAGCCCTGGATGGCGCCGGATGCCGTGCTGAAGCAAGCCGGGCTGGTGCTGGGCCGCGACTACCCGCAGCCGCTGGTGGACCATGACACCGCCCGCAAGGCGGCACTGGCGGCCTTTGCCGCTTTACGCAATGATGCCAGGGAGGCAGCGGGGGCCGAATGACAACCACTCAGACAGAGCGGCGGCAACGTATCGCCGTGATCGGCGCCGGCATCGCTGGACTGGGCACCGCCTGGGCCCTGTCGAAGCACCATGACGTCACCGTCTTCGAGGCCAACGCCTACCCCGGCGGCCACAGCAACACGGTCGAGGTGGATTACGACGGCGTGCCGATCGCGGTGGATACCGGTTTCATCGTTTTCAACGACTGGAATTACCCCAACCTGCGCCGCCTGTTTGCCCATCTGGATGTCCCGGCAATCAAGAGCGACATGTCGTTTGCGGTGTCGGTCGGCCAGGGTGAACTGGAATGGAGCGGCAGCAGCCTTGCCACGCTGTTCGCGCAGAAGCGCAACCTGCTGAAGCCCGGCTTTCACCGCATGTGGCGCGATATCCTGCGCTTCAACAAGACCGCCGTTGCCGATCTTGCCGCCGGCCGGATGGCCGGGCTGAGCCTGGGTGACTATCTGGCGCGCGACCGCTACAGCGACAGCTTCATGCTCGACTATCTGCTGCCGATGGGGGCGGCGATCTGGTCGGCGCCGCTGGCCGACATGATGGCCTTCCCGGCCGAGACCTTTGCCAATTTCTTCAAGAACCACGGCCTGCTCAGCGTCAACGACCGGCCGCAATGGTACACAGTGAACGGCGGCAGCCGCGAATATGTGAAGCGCCTGCTGGCGGATGGCGATTTCACCCTGCATCTGCATACACCCGTGCATGCGGTGCGCCGCGAGGCGAATGGCGTCAGCGTTGTCACCGCCGGCCATGCAACGCATTTCGACCAGGCGGTGCTGGCCTGCCATGGCGACCAGGCCCTGCGCCTGCTCGATGATGGTGCGAGCGCAACCGAGCGCGACATCCTGTCGGCCTTCCGCTTCCAGCCCAACCGCGCCGTGCTGCATCGTGACATCGCGCAGATGCCGCAGCGCCGCAGCGTCTGGGCCAGCTGGAATTACCTGTCCGAGCCGCGCCGCGATCTGCAGCGCCGCGTCGGCCTCACCTACTGGATGAACCGGCTGCAATCCATCGACGAGCGGCGCCCGTTGTTCGTCACCATGAACCCGATTACCGAGCCGCGGCCCGATCTGGTGTTCGCCGAATTCGCCTACGACCATCCGCTGTTCGACCGCGCCGCCATCGACGCGCAGGCGCGGCTGCCCGAGATCCAGGGCCGGGACCGGCTGTGGTTCTGCGGCGCCTGGTGCAAATACGGTTTCCATGAAGACGGCTTCAGTGCCGGCCTGGCCGTGGCGCGCGCCCTGGGCGCGGAGCCCTTCACCGATGCCGCAATGCCGCAGCGGGACGCCGCCGAATGACGGACCATGCCCTCATCCCCCTGCCGGCTGCCAGCCTGTACTGGTGCCGCGTGGTGCATGAGCGCCTGCTGCCGTTCCGGCACAAGTTCACCTACCGGGTATTTTCTCTGCTGCTGGATATCGACCGGCTGACGGCACTGGCGGCCGGATCGCGGCTGTTCCGCTACAACCGCTTCGGCCTGGTCAGTTTCCACGACCGCGACCATGGCCCGCGCGACGGCACCGCCCTGCGCCCCTGGATCGAAGCGGCGCTGGCGCGGCAGAACCTGTCGGATGCCGCAGCCCATATCCGCGTGCTGTGCTTCCCGCGCCTGTTCGGCTATGTGTTCAACCCGCTCAGCGTGTTCTTCTGCTATGACGCGGCCCAGCGCCTGCGCGCCGTGTTGTATGAAGTGAAAAACACCTTCGGCGACCAGCATGGCTATCTGATCGAGGTGCCGCTGCGGAACAGCAGCGAGCCGGTCCTGCAGCAGAGCGTGGCCAAGCGCTTTCATGTCTCGCCTTTCCTGCCGCTGTCGGGCGATTACCATTTCCGCCTGCTGCCGCCGGGCGAAAAGATCGGCATCCTGATCCGGCAGACCGCCCCCGATGGTGCCGTGCAGCTGCTGGCGACGCAGACCGGCCGACGCGAAGACCTGACAGATCACAGTCTGTTGAAAGCCTTCATCCGGCATCCGCTTATGACCGTAAAAGTCATGGCCGGCATCCACTGGGAAGCGCTGCAATTGTGGCGCAAGGGTGCCGCCTTCTTCGGCTGGACGGCCCCCCCGCGCGAACCGGTGTCGGCGGGACAGCCGCTGGATGACAAGACGAACCGTGCGATGATGGAGCGTGACGCATGAGTGATGCCTATGCCCGGAACGAGCCGGCGCTGAACCGGGCCGCGGAAGTGGCAATGGATGCGGCCATCGACGCCGCCGCCGGTGTGATACGTTCCGCGCATCCCACGCATCCTCCAGCCGCCGAACCGATGCTGCTGAAATCGGCGCAGGATGCGCTGCGACTGCACAACGTGCCACGCTGGACCCGGCTGATGCTGTCGCTCGCCGCCCGCGTCAGCCATGGCAGCCTGACCATCACCCTTCCCGATGGGCGGGCCCTGCAGGCGCGCGGCCCGCATGGTGGCCCCGATGCGCGGCTTGATATCAACAATCATCAACTGGCCAAGCGCCTGCTGCTGGGTGGCAATCTGGCCGTCGGCGAAGCCTACCTCGATGGCGATTTCGACTGTCCGGACCTCGCGGCGCTGACCGAATGGGCCTGCCTGAACAGCGACCTGGACTCAACGCTGATGGGCAAGCCCTGGCTGCGCCTGCTGCGGCGCCTGGGCTTTGCCTTTGCCGCCAACAGCAAGCGCGGCAGCCGCCGTAACATCGCCTATCACTACGATCTCGGTAATGATTTCTACGGCGCGTGGCTTGATCCCTCGATGACCTATTCCGCCGCGTTGTGGCGGAACGAGACCGAGACGCTGGAACAGGCACAGCTGAACAAATATCGCCGGCTGGCCGGCGAGGTGCTGCAGATCAAGCCAGACCAGCGTGTGCTGGAAATCGGCTGCGGCTGGGGTGGCTTTGCCTGCCTGGCCGCGCAGGAATTCGGCGCCCGCGTGCATGCCATCACCATCAGCCGCGAACAGCATGACTATGCCCAACAGCGCGTGCAGCAGGCCGGGCTGAGCGACCGGGTGCAGATCGAGCTGCGCGACTATCGTGACCTGACCGGGCAGTATGACGCCGTCGCCTCCATCGAGATGATCGAGGCCGTGGGCGAGAAATACTGGCCGCGCTATTTCGGCCAGCTGCGCGACCGTCTGGTGCCACAGGGTCGCGCCGGCATCCAGGCCATCGTGATCGCCGACCAGTATTTCGAGGATTATCGCGGCACCATGGATTTCATCCAGGCGCATATCTTCCCCGGCGGCATGCTACTGTCGCCGGCGATGGTGCAGCGCCAGGCCGCCGGTGCCGGCCTGCAGATCGCTGATACTTTCAGCTTTGGCCGCGACTATGCCCGCACGCTGAACCTGTGGCACCAGAGCTTTGAGGCCGCCTGGCCACGCATCCGTGCGCTGGACAGCCGCAAGCTGGCTTTCGATGACCGCTTCCGCCGCATGTGGCGCTACTACCTCGCCTATTGCGAGGGTGGCTTCAATGCCGGCACCATCGATGTTCTGCAGTATGGCTTTACGCGCACGGCTTAACCGCCGGCGGATCAGATGCCGGTGAATCAGATGCCGCTGAATCAGATACCTGTGAAGCGGCGCACCAGCGGAAAATACAGGCTGTAGGGCAGCAGCCGCAGCGTCTTGAGGATATAGGCGAAGCGGCGCGGGAAAGTGATCTCGAAATCGCCGCCGGTTTCCAGCGCCTGCCAAAGCCGCTCGGCCGCCACATCGACATCCATCAGGAACGGCATCGGGAACGGGTTGCGGTCAGTCAGCGGCGTGCGCACAAAGCCCGGTGAAATCAGCCGCACGATGATGCCCTTGCCGTCGAGATCGAGCTTCAATGCCTCGGCCATGTTGATCAGGGCCGCCTTGCTGGCGCCATACCCTGCGGCCGATGGCAGGCCGCCATAGCCGGCCAGCGAGGCATTGATCGCCACCATGCCACTATTGCGCGCCAGGAAGCCCGGCAGCACGGCATCCAGACTGTTGGCCACCGTCATCACATTGCTGTCGAGCAGCATGCGCACATCATCGGCCTGGAACCGCGTGCCCGGCGTCGGCTTGTGCGTACCGGCATTCAGCACGGCCAGCCGGATCGGCCCAAGCTCCGCCTCGATGCGGGCGATCACGGCGCGCGTGGCGGCCAGATCGGTGAGGTCGGCGGCAAAGGCATGGAACCGTCCGCCGGCGCCACGGGCCTCCGCCGGCAGACTGGCAAGGGTTTCCAGCCGCCGGGCCGTGCCGGCGACAATGGCGCCAGCCCGCAGGTAGCGCAACGCCAGTGCGCGGCCGATGCCCGAGCCTGCGCCCGTGATCCAGACCGCGCCGGTTCTGGTGTTGCCTCCTGTCATTGCAGCAGATACTCGATTTTCGACCCGTCCTTGGCCGGGAATGCGGTTTTCACCCAGCGGCCATCGCGGCCATACCACAGGGTGAGATCGACCTCGCCGGTCACATCGTACCGGTATGCCGGCAAGTCGCTGGTGGCGACGCTGGCCATTTCAAGCTGTGACGGCTTGACGACCAGATCGAGGCGACGGCCATTCTGGCTATCCATGATGGTGGCACGCTGCACGAAGTCGCTGCGCCAGTAGCTGGTCGGCATGGTGTCGGCCGGCAGCATGCCCTTGAAGCGCGAGCCATCCACCTGCAGACCGGCCGCCGCAGCGGTGGCGTTGAGGTATTCGGCATCGCCGTCATTGTCAGTGGTGGATTTCAGGCTGACCAGGCGGTCACCTTCCCAGATTTCGTGCGAGTCATGGATGTAGCGATACAGCGTCAGCACGCCAGCAACCGTGACCCGCAGCCGGATATCGACATTCACATCGGTGCGCTCGCCGTTGCGCCGGATGGTAACAATGTGATGGCCGATCGGCGTGCCGTTGCGCAGCACCTGGAAATTGCGGCTCTCGATCTGTTCGGCCTGCGCCGTCAGCGGCAAAGCCAACAGCAGCAGTGTACAAGCTATGCGGAGAATCTGGCCCATTGACTCAGCACCCACCCAAATGACCCGCTGAAGCGCAGCGGCGCGTCGGTGACGGCAAGGCAAATGCAAGGCTGATCCAACATGGCCAGCGGGCGATGCTCCACGCTGCCATCGGCGATCTCGACATCGCCACGCCGGAAGGCGCCGGCAGCGTCGGTATAGCCGCCGCTCAGCACCAGGGTCATTTCTTCGCCGCGATGGGTATGCATCGGCAGGCCGGCACCGGGCGCCACCCTGAGCAGACTGACCATGCCGCCGCGCGGCTTGCGCATCGGCAGGGCATAGGATTGCAGCCCGGCGCCGCTCCAGCGCCACGGGATGGTATCGATGCTGCGGTTCAGATAGCTGCGCAGTGGCACGGGCAGAAGATCGTCGGTCGCCGCCTGGGGCGCCGGTGCGGCCGGCTCCTGCGGCCCCAACCGGGCGGCGACGGCGGCAAAGCCGCTGGCCTTGACCGGCTGCGGCGCGATGTCTTCCAGCATGGCGCCGGCGGTGGCCTCGATGGCGGCCAGCTCGCGCCGGCAATGCGGGCAGAAGGTCAGGTGGCAGGCGGTTACCAGCGACCATTGTTCCGGCAGCGTGCCGCTGGCGTAATCCAACAGCAACTCGGCCGGAATATGATGTTCCGGTGCCCGGATAGAATCGGAGCTGGGGGCCAAATCGGTCACAACCATGGTCTTTGCGAAATCCTGTGCTCTGGACTACACGGTGTTGTACGTGTCTGCTTGCAATTTGGATCAATCCCCGGACCGGTCAAGCCTGCCACCCATGGTGTATTTCTTCTACGGCACGCTGTGCGATGCGGATGTGCGGCGCCTGATTCTGGGCTACCGGCCCAGCCCCCGCCAGCTGCACCCGGCCCGGTTGCCGGGCTTCTGCCGCAAACGGGCGCGCGGGCGCAGCTATCCGGTGCTGGTGCGGGCCCCCGGCGGGCTGGTGGACGGCCTGCTGTTCCGGCCGCGGCCCGGCGATGCCGGCCGCTTGGCCGCCTATGAGGGACCGGAATACCGGACCCGCACCCTGCCGGTCTGCCGTCGCGGCAGCCCCGGCGCCATCCCCGCCACCCGCCCGGCCCGTGCCCGGGTGTTCCTGCCGGCCGGTGCCACCCTGCCGGCCTCCTTCGATGACTGGCAGCTGTGCCGCTGGCAACGCCGCGACAAGGCTGCCTTCCTCCGCACCCTCCACCACCAGGGCCCGATGCCATGCGCAAGGCGTTAGACACCAGCAACCAGCCCTACCCGGTGGAGGTGGTGCGCCATGACCGGGTCTTCGACGGCCATCTCAAGGTGGACGAACTGCATCTGCGTCACGGCCTGTTCCGCGGCGGCATGAGCGGCCTGATCAGTCGCGAGGTGGTGGGGCGCGGCGATGCCGTCTGTGTCGTGCCCTATGATCCGAAGCGCGATGAAGTGGTGCTGGCCGAGCAATTCCGCACCTCCGCCCTGCTGAATGGCGACCGCGCCTGGATGATCGAGGTGGTGGCCGGCCTGATCGAGGATGGCGAGAGCCTGGAGGACGTGGCCCGCCGCGAGATGAAGGAAGAAAGCGGCCTCGACCCGATCGGGCCGCTGATCTTCATCAACACGGTCTATGCCACGCCCGGCTTCTGCTCCGAGCGCTATCACCTGTTCTGCGCGCCAGTCGACGCGGCGCTGGCCGGCGGCCTGCACGGCCTCGCCAACGAGAATGAGGAAATCCGGGTTTTCGCCCTGCCGTTTACCGAGGCCTTTGCCCGCTGGGAAGCCGGGGAAATCCCCAACCCGCCCGCCTCGTTCAGCCTGCTATGGCTGGCGCTGCATCGCGAAAAGCTGCGCCGCAGCTGGGCCGATCCGCGCGGGTTGCGACCCTAACCCCCCCTCGGTATAGGATTAGGCCGGGAGGGCGCTATATCGGCCCGACCTCCCTGAGACCGAGAGCGTTATGGACATCCGCAAAGACTTTATCGACAGCATCGGGCGCACGCCGCTGATCCGCCTGCGCCGCGCCTCCGAGGCCACCGGCTGCGACATTTACGGCAAGGCCGAGTTCATGAATCCCGGCGGCTCTGTAAAGGACCGCGCGGCACTGTACATCGTGCAGGATGCGCTCAAGCGCGGAAGCTTGCGCAAGGGCGGCACCATCGTCGAAGGCACCGCCGGCAATACCGGCATCGGCCTCGCCCTGGTGGGCAATGCGCTGGGCTTCAAGACCGTGATCGTGATGCCCGAGACCCAGAGCCAGGAGAAGAAGGACTTCCTGCGCCTGTGCGGCGCCGACCTGCGGCTGGTGCCGGCCGTGCCCTACAAGGATCCGAACAATTACGTGAAATATTCCGGCCGCCTGGCGGAGGAACTGGCGAAGACCGAACCGAACGGCGCGATCTGGGCCAACCAGTTCGACAATGTCGCCAACCGCGAAGCGCATTACCACACCACCGGCCCGGAAATCTGGGAGCAGACCGGCGGCAAGATCGACGGCTTCACCTGCGCGGTCGGCTCCGGCGGCACGCTGGCCGGCATCCTGATGGCGCTGAAGGAGCGCAATCCGCAGGTGCAGGTGGCGCTGGCCGATCCGATGGGCGCCGCGCTGTATCACTATTACAAGCATGGCGAACTGAAGGCCGAGGGCAGCTCGATCACCGAAGGCATCGGCCAGGGCCGCATCACCGCCAACCTGGAAGGCATCACGCCCGACGACGCCTTCCAGATTCCCGACGAGGAAGCCCTGCCGGTGGTGTTCGACCTGATCCAGCATGAAGGCCTGGTGCTGGGCGGCTCCAGCGGCATCAACATCGCCGCCGCCATCCGCCTCGCCAAAAAGATGGGTCCGGGCCACACCATCGTCACCATCCTGTGCGACGGTGGCGCGCGCTATCAGAGCAAGATGTTCAATCCGGAATTCCTGCGGTCGAAGAACCTGCCGGTTCCGCCCTGGATGAGTTGAGCCCCATGACCAGCTTCCTGTTCCGCGACGACGCCTACCTGCCCGCCTGCGATGCCATCGTGACGGCAATCGACGAGCGTGGCTTCCAGACCGATGCATCGGTGTTCTATCCGATGGGCGGCGGCCAGCCGGGCGATATCGGCCGCTTCCTGCTGGACAGCGGCGAGGCGGTGGAGATCGCCGATACGCGCAAGGGCGACGGCCCCGACGGCATCATTCATGTGCCGGCCGGCGGCTCGGCGGCGCTCAAAGTCGGCGCGAAGGGCAAGCTGGAACTCGACTGGGCGCGGCGCCACCGCCTGATGCGCATGCATACATGCCTGCATCTCCTCTCCGTGCTGGTGCCCTTCCCCGTCACCGGCGGCCAGGTCAGCGACGGCAAGGGCCGCCTCGATTTCGACATGGCCGACAGCATCCCCGACAAGGATACGCTGACGGCGAAGCTGAACGAGCTGATCGCCGCCGATCATGCGGTGAGCGCGCGCTGGATCACCGATGAAGAACTGCTGTCGAGTCCCGACCTGGTCAAGACCATGGCGGTGAAGCCGCCGATGGGCCTGGGCAAGGTGCGCCTGATCGAGATCGCCGGGCTGGACAGGCCGCTGGATCTGCAGGCCTGCGGCGGCACCCATGTGAAGCAGACCGGTGAGATCGGCCCGGTGGCTGTCGTCAAGATCGAGAACAAGGGCAAGCAGAACCGGCGCGTGAATATCGCCTTCGCCGCTTAAAAAATTCCAGGGAGTGACTCCATGTCGTCGTATGTGAATCCGGATGCGCTGGTCTCGACCGAATGGCTGGCCGAACACCTGAAGGCGCCTGACCTGCGCATTGTCGATGCCTCCTGGTATCTGCCCACCATGAGCCGCAACGGCCGGCAGGAATATGCCGATGCGCATATCCCCGGCGCGGTGTATTTCGATATCGACGAAATCGCCGATACCGATGTGCCGCTGCCGCATATGCTGCCCAGCCCGGAAAAATTCGCCGCCCGCATGCGCCGCCTTGGCATCGGCGATGGCAATCGCATCGTGGTCTATGACGGCTCGGACGTGCATCTGTCGGCGCCGCGTGCCTGGTGGATGTTCCGCGTTTTCGGCCATAACGATGTCGCCGTGCTGAATGGCGGCTTCAAGAAATGGAAGGCCGAAGGCCGCCCGGTGGAAGACCTGCCGCCGCTGCCGCGCGAGCGCCACTTCACCGCGCGCCGCAACGATCTTCTGGTGCGCGATGTCGACCAGATGCGCGCCAACATGACCCATCCGCGCGAACAGGTGGTGGATGCGCGCAGCAAGGGCCGCTTCGACGGCACCGAGCCGGAGCCGCGCATCGGCCTGCGCGGCGGCCATATTCCCGGTTCGCTGAACGTGCCCTCCTCGCTGCTGACCGATCCGAAGACCGGCCTGTTCCAGTCGGCCGATGCGCTGAAGGACATCTTCACCAAGGCCGGCATCGACCTGAACAAGCCGGTGGTGAACAGCTGCGGCTCGGGTGTCTCGGCCTGCATCCTCACGCTCGGCATGCATCTGCTCGGCCATCGCCAGGTGTCCGTCTATGACGGCTCCTGGACCGAATGGGGCGGTCGCGCCGACCTGCCGGCCGAAGTGGCCTGAGGCGCCACTTGGCCGAGGCCCGCGACAATCACAACGAGACGGTCGCCGCGGCCATCTTCCGCATGCCGCCGGCCGAGCTGCTGGATGACGGCCGCTACAATGTCACCGTCGTCTATCTGGAAATGACCAAGGCGCCGCCCGAAAGCGCCAACCTGCCGCCACTGGTCCCCAAGCTGGCGCTGCTGCGGCTCGACAAGCCGACCACCGGCTTCTACCGCTATCTCTACGATGCGGTCGGCAAAGCCTGGCACTGGGTCGATCGCCACCGCATGAGCGATCTGGTGCTGGGCAACATCATCAGCGATCCCCTGGTGGAAATCTGGGTGCCCTATGTGGGTGGCGTGCCGGCCGGCTATATCGAACTCGACCGGCGCACCATCGACCATGACGAGCGCAAGACCGTCAACATCGCCTATTTCGGCCTGACACCGGAGTTCTTCGGCCGTGGTATCGGGCCATGGCTGTTGCGTGCCGGCATCCGGCAGGCCTGGTCCTATGGCATCGACCGGCTGACCGTGAACACCTGCAATCTCGACCATCCGGCGGCGCTGCCGCTGTACCAGAAATGCGGCTTCCGGCCGTATCAGACGCGCGAGGCGCTGTTCGATCCCCGACGCTGAAGCCCTTTGTATTTCCGCGTCGCCCCGGGCCTGCCCCGGGGCGATGCGGAACACTCAGCCCGGACTGCGCAGTTTCGGCTCGCGATCCCAGATGCGGTGCTGCTTGGCCGCCGCAATGAAAGCTTTCACGTCGCTGCTGCCTTCCAGCATCACCACGCCGTCATCCGCCTCCACGCCGGCCTTGGCCAGCAGCGGCTCGGCCGCCGCGACACTGCCGATGGCCTTCAGATGGCTGAAGGCATCATGCACCCAGGCGACAGCGCCGGCTTCGCGTACCAGCGCCCGCACGCCATCTGCCGATGGCAGCAGCACCACGGCATCAAACAGCACCGAGGGACCGCCAGAGATGGTGTGATGCGGCGGCAGCATCTTACCATCGCTGAGCTTCGCACCGCCGATCTTCGGCGCCACGATCTCGACCACCGCGCCTTCACCATCGGCGGCCTTCTGTATCGCGGCAAGCAGTTTCGCATCGGTGCCATCGGTGATCAGCACGCCGATCTTGCGCCCCTTGATGGTGGGAGACGCCTTGGCGATCAGGCTGAGCGCCGGCGACGGCTGCATGGTTCTGGCCGGCACGGCGGGCGTCAGGGCATCCGCCTGGCCCTCCATGCCCAACGCGGCTTCGACACCGGCACAGAGATCGGTGTGGACCAGCTTCAGCCGGCCCAGCATGCGGGTGCGGATCGCGATGGTCTCCACCTTGGCCAGTTCAAAGGCAAACGCGCTGACGATGTGGGTCTGCTCCGGCTTGGTCATCGACAGCCAGAACAGCCGCGCATGGCTGTAATGATCAGCGAAGCTTTCGGGCCGCTGGCGCAGCTTTCCGCCCTCGGCCGGCTCCGGGAAGGTATTGAAACCGGCGGTGGGGTGCTCACGCGGGCTGTCCGGATCGAGGCTATTGGGCTCATAGTTGACCCGCCCCTGCGGCACGGCCATGCGGTGAATGCCATCGCGCTGGAAATTACGCATCGGGCAAACCGGCCGGTTGATCGGGATCTCGTGGAAATTCGGGCCGCCGAGCCGGCTGAGCTGGGTGTCGGTGTACGAGAACAGCCGTCCCTGCAGCAACGGATCATTGGTGAAATCGATGCCGGGCACCACATGCCCGGGATGGAAGGCAACCTGCTCGGTCTCGGCGAAGAAATTGTCCGGATTGCGGTCAAGTACCAGCTTGCCGATCATCTCCAGCGGCACGATCTCTTCCGGAATCACCTTGGTGGGATCAAGTACATCGAAGTCGAACTTGTCGGCGGTCTTTTCATCGAAGGCCTGGATGCCCAGTTCGAATTCCGGAAAATCGCCGATATCAATGGCGTTCCACAGATCGCGGCGATGGAAGTCGTAATCGGCACCGGCCAGCTTCACGGCTTCGTCCCAGATCAATGAGACTGCACCGATGGTGGGGCGCCAATGGAATTTCACGAAGGTGGATTTGCCCTTCTCATTGATGAAGCGGAAGGTATGTACGCCAAAGCCTTCCATCATGCGGTAGCTGCGCGGAATGCCGCGATCCGACATCGCCCACATCAGCATATGGGTGCTTTCCGGCATCAGCGACACGAAATCCCAAAAGGTGTCATGCGCAGAGGCCGCCTGCGGGAAAGCGCGGTCTGGCTCCATTTTCACTGAATGCACCAGATCGGGAAACTTCATCGCATCCTGGATGAAAAATACCGGGATGTTGTTGCCCACCAGGTCGAAATTGCCTTCCGAGGTATAGAACTTCACCGCGAAGCCGCGCACGTCGCGCACGGTGTCGGCCGAACCGGCACCGCCGGCCACGGTGGAGAAGCGCACGAAGACCTTGGTTTTTTCACCGGGATCGCGCAGGAAGGCGGCCTTGGTCAGGCGGCCGAGATCCTTGTAGGGCTGGAAATAGCCATGCGCCGCACTGCCACGGGCGTGAACAATCCGCTCCGGAATACGCTCATGATCGAAATGGGTGATTTTCTCGCGGAGGATAAAGTCCTCCAGCAGGGTTGGGCCGCGGGCGCCGCTTTTCAGCGAGTTCTGGTTATCGGCGATCACCGTGCCCTGATTGGTGGTCAGGCGATTGTCGTCGCCGTCTGCCTGCTGGTGCGTCTCTCCGCCCTTGCCGGTTACGGTCTTTGTCTTGTTGTTGGGCGCAGTCTTCTTCGCGTCTCGCGGCGTCTTGGCCATGTCCATCCCTCGCTGGTTTTCTGGAGCTATTCCAAAAGACATGACGGAGATGAAAGTTCCGACTGCGACGCCTGCCTTGCTTCAGCAAGCACAGCTTGGCAGTTCAGACCTGCTTTTTGATGCGATCGTAGTGTCGCCGTGCCTTCGCGCGGTTGCCGCAGCTTTCCATCGAACACCAGCGGCGGCGTTTGTTCGGACTGGTGTCATGAAACAGCCAGCCGCAATCAGGACCGGCGCAGCAGCGGATGCTGTTCGGCGCCGCCGTCACCAGCAGATCAGCGCCGAGCCGGGCGATGGCACCCAGTGGCGAACCCAGCTCAAGTCCCTCGCCATGCGTCTTCCAACCCAGTCGTGAGCCGGAAGCCGCAATGACACGGCCTTCCGGATAGCGCAGCAGAATGCGGTTCAGGACTTCGAGATCGGCGGGCTTTGCCGTCTTGCCCTGCCGGGCGGCCTGGGCCAGGCGATACAGCGCCTCGCGCAGCGCGATGGCCTCCTGCAGCACAGCATTGGCCTGCGCGGCCCTGGCGGCGGCCATGCGCTCCAGCTCGGCCTGGGTCGGCGCACCGATGACACCGAGACGCCGGCACCAGGCCAGCAGCGCGCCATAACTGACCAGCATGTCTTCCGGCCCGCCATCAGCCATGGGACGGTCACGCCAGTCCAGCGTGTTGACGAAATCGAGCGCCGGATGACCGCCATGCAGCCCGGCGGCAAGGATGCGGAGAGCCACTGCCATATAACCACCATACCGGTTGACTGGCCGCACGCCAATCCCTAGCTTCCGGCCATGGATTCGCTGCCCGACAAACCGGAACCGGCCAAATTCACCCGCGAAGGCGTGTGGCACGGCATGAAGCTGACCACGCCCTACAGCCTGAGCGCCCTGCCCTTTGGCATCGCTTTCGGCGCCGCGGCACTGGGCACCACGCTCTCTCCCGCTGAAGCCATTCTGATGAGCGTGATCACCTTTGCCGGCAGCGCGCAGTTCGCCGTGCTGGGCCTGTGGGGCGTGCCGCTGCCGGTGGCCGCCATCGTGCTGACCAGCTTCCTGGTCAATGCCCGCCATATCGTCATGGGCGCGGCGCTGTATCCCTATCTCGGCAGCCTGCCACGCCGCTGGCTGTACCCGATCTCGGCCGGCATGACCGATGCCGGCTGGGCCATCACGCTGCAGGCGATGATGAATGGCCGCCGCGATCTCGGCATCCTGCTCGGCACCATCATCATGCAATGGCCGGTCTGGGTCGGCGGTACCGCGCTCGGCGCGCTGGTGGGCAGCGGCGGCCTCGATGTAAAGCGCTGGGGCCTGGATGTACTGATCGCCGGCGTGTTCGCCACCTCAGTGGTCGGGCTGTATCGTGGCCGCAGCGACATCCTGCCCTGGGTTGCCGCCGTGGCCGGCACCCTGGCTGCCCTGCTCTGGCTGCCCGGCAACTGGTACATCCTGATCGGCGGCCTCTGCGCCGGCATGGCCGGGCTGTGGAGCAGCCGCAATGAGTAGCTTCATCGCCTTTGACAGTGTGGCGGTCATTGCCATCGCCGGCATGGCGCTGGCCACACTGCTGACCCGCGTCGGCGGCTTCTGGCTCATGAGCTATGTCACCCTGTCGCCGCGGCTGGAGCGCTTTCTGCGCCATACCGCCGGCGGCGTGCTGGTCGCCATCGTGACGGCCGCCGCCATGAAGGGCGATCCCGCCATGTGGGCAGGCCTTGCCGCCGCCATCGGTGTCATGCTGATGCTGCGCAAATCGATGACCGCCATCCTGATCGGCATGGCCATCGCCATCGGCATACGGTTACTCGGACTTTTTCCGGCATGAAGCCAAAGCCGCTGTTGCTGCAGGCCGTGACCGCTGCCGACCGTCATCAGGCGGTGACAGCCGCCTGCGACAGGCTCGCTACCCACAGCGGCTGGGTCGTGGATGCACATTTCTACTCCAACAAAGCGGCGACAATCCGCTTCATGATCCCGACAGCCGCGTTGACCAACTGGCTCGACGATCTGCGAAAAGCCGGGTTATGCGTTGATGAACCAGCCCCACCTGCGCAGGACAAGGCAGAAGAGATCTCCGGCAGCCTGGCGATCACCTTCATTCACGACGAGCCGGATCTGGCGCGCGAGATTCCCAGCATTCCGGGTTAAGCGGAATCAATTGCTGGCAAGCATGTTCACGGTCAGCGCGATCACCGTGGTGTTGAAAAAGAACGACACCACGCTGTGCATCAGGGTCAGGCGCCGCATGCCGCGCGACTGCGTGGTCACATCCGAGACCTGGCAGGTCATGCCGATGACAAAGGCATAGTAAAAGAAATCACTGTAATCGGGCTCGCGCCCGCCGGGGAAGTCGAGGCCACCATGCTCCTTGCGCTTCCCGTCCCCCGGCCGGTCGCCATAGTAAAGATGCGCGTAATGCAGGGCGAGCACCGTATGGATCAGGAACCAGGCGCAGATCATGCTGGCGCCACCCAGCCCAAGGCGCAATATCCTGATGCTGCCCGTCGCATCATCCTTGGCATAGATCATCATGCCGAGCGCCAGCAGACTGATGGCTGCGGCAACCACCACCAGCAGCGAAATGATCCAGGCGCTGTCATCCAGATCACGGGCCCGCTTGCGCAGCATGGCGATGGATACACCGCTGACCGCATACCAGGTCCAGGCAAGGAACAGCAGCACGCCCGCCAGCCAGGCCGCACCGGCATGGATCATCGGGTCGTCGGGGTCGAACGGCCACAGAAAAATGGCGGCGCCGATACCCAGGCAGATCAGCAGGCGCCAGCCGGCCGACATGTGTTGCAAAATCTCAAATAGCCTGGCCATCGCATCCCCTGCCGCAGAGTCGGTGCTGGAGCAGTGTACAACGCGATGCCAGCCAAGGCAGTTCCGTCAGCGCCAGTCTGGTCTCAACGTATGGGCGTCGGATCGCCGGGCTGTGACTGCCAGTCCAGCACCTGCCAGCGGCCGGCCACCTGCTTGAGGCGATAGCGGGTCGGCGGCGCCGGTGTGGTGCCGCAATCGGGCTCGGCCAGCTGCAGGCCGCAGTTGCGGCCGGCAACAGCAATCACCGCCTCATCGGCTGCCGGCTGCTCGGCAGACGCGATGCGGTAGCTCCACCAGTAGCGCGAGGCCGTCATCGTGCGGAGAAAACCGGCAGCGCCTTCACTGCCGGCCCAGACCACGCGGCACAGATCGGTGTCGCGGCGGGCGAAACAGGCCAGCAGGGTTTCAACGGCGCATAGCGGGGTTTCAGGGCTGCCGATACAGCGGCTGTCGCTGCGGGCCACAGGGCCGATCAGGCGATACTGGCCGGCGGGATCGACAGATGGAAGCTGGGCCGAAACCGGGCCGGCCAAGGCAAGACCCAGAAGAACGGCGACGAAACTGCGCATGACGCTCCTCCCCATTTGTTATGGGGAGGAGCTTAGCACGGTTTTTTGGATTTTTCAGTGCAGGATCTGGCTGAGGAACAGCTGGGTCCGCTCGTTCTGCGGATTGGAGAAGAACTCTTCCGGCGTGTTCTGTTCGATGATCTCGCCGCGATCCATGAAGATCACGCGATCGGCCACCTTGCGGGCAAAGCCCATTTCATGGGTGACGCAGATCATGGTCATGCCGCCCTCTTCGGCCAGGCCGACCATGACATCCAGTACTTCCTTGACCATTTCCGGATCGAGCGCCGAGGTCGGCTCATCGAACAGCATGATCTTGGGGTTCATGCACAGCGAGCGCGCGATGGCGACACGCTGCTGCTGGCCGCCCGACAGTTGGCCAGGATACTTGTTGGCCTGCTCGGGGATGCGCACGCGGTTGAGATACTTCATCGCGGTCGCCTCGGCCTCGGCCTTGGGCTTTTTCAGCACCCAGATCGGACCGATGGTGAGGTTTTCCAGCACGGTGAGATGCGGGAAGAGATTGAAGTGCTGGAACACCATGCCGACCTCGCGACGGATGGCATCGATGTTCTTCAGGTCGTTGGTCAGTTCGGTGCCATCGACGATGATATGGCCCTTCTGATGCTCTTCCAGCCGGTTGATGCAGCGGATCATGGTCGACTTGCCCGAGCCCGACGGCCCGCAGACGACGATGCGTTCGCCCTTCTTGACGTTGAGGTTGATGTTCCGCAACACGTGGAATTCGCCATACCACTTGTTGACACTTTGCAGTTCGATGATCGGCGCAACCATGGTCATGGCCCCCTTAGCGCTTATGTCCGGTTGCCAGACGCTTTTCGAGATTCTGGCTGTATTTCGACATGGAATAGCAGAAGACGAAGTAGATCACCGAGACGAAGATATAGGCCTCGATGGAGAAGCCGCGCCAGGCCGGATCGGTCAGCGCCACCTTGGTGGATTGCATCAGATCGTAGATGCCGATGATCACCACCAGCGAGGTGTCCTTGAACACCGCGATGAACAGGCTGACCAGCGGCGGGATCACGATCTTCAGCGCTTGCGGCAGGATGATGAAGCCCATCTTCTGGCCATAGCTGAGGCCAAGCGAGTCGGCGCCTTCATACTGCCCCTTCGGGATCGCCTGCAGGCCGCCACGCACCACCTCCGCCAGATAGGCGGCGGCAAACAGGATGATGGCGATCTGCGCGCGCAGCAGCTTGTCGATGCTGAAGCCTTCCGGCAGGAACAGTGGCAGCATCACCGACGACATGAACAGCATCGAGATCAGCGGCACGCCGCGGATCAGCTCGATATAGAGCACGCAGAGCGTCTTGATCGCCGGCATTTTCGAGCGCCGCCCGAGCGCCAGCGCGACGCCGAAGGGAAACGCGATGGCAATGCCGAAGGTGGCGAGGATGAGGGTGAGCGGCAGGCCGCCCCACAGCGTGTCCTCGACATATTTCAGGCCGAGGATGCCGCCCCACATCAGCACAGACACCAGGATCAGCCCGCCGACCCAGATCGGCAGCAGGATCACGGTCCAGAAGCGCGGGATCGTGCTGACCACGATCATGGCGATCAGGATGATGGTGGCCAGCAGAGGCCGCCACTGCTCGTCGTAGGGATACAGGCCAAACAGCATCAGCCGGTATTTGACGCCGATGAAGGCCCAGCAGGCACCGCCACCGGCGCGGCATTCCTGCGAGGTTGCCGCCGTGAAGTTGGCCTTGATCAGGGCCCACTCGATGAACGGCGGCAACGACATCAGCAACAGCCAGACCGACAGGATGGTCAGGATGGCATTGAGCGGTGAGGAGAACAGCCGTTCCTTCACCCAGGCAATCGGCCCGGTGGTGGTGTTCGGCGGCGGCAGGGATTCGGTTGCTGTCGTCATCTTACCGCTCCACCAGCGCAATATGCTTGTTGTACCAATTCATGAAGAGCGAGATCGACAGACTGATGGCCAGATAAACCGCCATGATGATCAGGATGCCTTCGATGGCCTGCCCGGTCTGGTTCAGCGTCGTGTTGGCAATCGAGACGATATCGGGATAACCGATCGCCACCGCCAGCGAGCTGTTCTTGGTCAGGTTCAGATACTGGCTGGTCATCGGCGGGATGATGACGCGCAGCGACTGCGGCAGCACGATCAGGCGCAGCGTCTGGGTGCGGCTGAGGCCGAGCGCCCCGGCAGCCTCCCATTGGCCGTAACTGACCGCCTGGATGCCGGCGCGCACCACCTCGGCGATGAAGCCCGCGGTATAGAGCACCAGGCCGAACAGCAGGGCGGCGAATTCCGGCGTCAGTGTGGCGCCGCCGACGAAGTTGAAGCCCTGCAGCTTCGGTACATCGAGTTCCAGCGGTGCGCCGCCGATCAGCCAGCCGAGCAGCGGCATGCCGACAAGCAGGGCCAGAGCAGTGCGGTAGATCGGGAACGGCTTGCCGGTGGCGTCCTGCCGTTTCTTGGCCAGATTGGCCATGATGCCGATCAGCACGAAGGCGAGCAGGAAACCGATGGCGGCCAAATCGAAGGCGCCGTGGTCGGTCGGGGCCGGCACCTTGATGCCGCGGTTCGACATGAACACGCCGGGCATCAGGTTGATGGCAGAGCGCGGACCAGGCAGCGTCTCGGTGATCAGCGCATACCAGAAGAACAGCTGCAGCAGCAGCGGCACGTTGCGGATCACCTCGACATAGATCATCGACAGCTTGGCGATCAGCCAGTTCTTCGACAGCCGGGCGATGCCGACAATCGTGCCGATGATGGTGGCCAGGATGATGCCGATCACCGCCACACGGATGGTGTTCAGCAGGCCGACCAGAATGGCGCGGGCGTAGGTGTTTTCCGGGCCGAAAGCGATCGGCGATTCGCCGATGGCGAAGCCCGATTCACGGCCGAGGAAATCGAAGCCGGTGGAAATGTTGCGGATCGAGAGATTGTGCAGCGTGTTGGAAATCAGAAACCACGCCACTGCAACCACGATAGAAACGGCGACGACTTGATACACCACGGAACGAACATCGGGATCGTTCCAGTTCAGACGCCGCGGCGGCGCGGCTTGCGCGCCTTTACTTTGATGGTCTGCCATGTGCCCCCCATGGCTAAGAGAAACTTATAAACGCTGAAGTGAAGCGATGGGCCGGCGGTGCCCTGTACACCGCCGGCCCTGCTTACGACTTAGCGGATCGGCCAGGCGTAGAGCGCGCCGCCCTTCGACCACTGCTGATTGACACCACGTGCCAGCTTCAGCGGGCTGCCCATGCCGACATTACGTTCGAAGCTTTCGCCGTAATTGCCGACCTGCTTGATGATGTTGTAGGCCCACTTCTCGTCAAGGCCGAGCGCCTTGCCGGCACCCGGGGTGACACCCAGGATGCGCTTGATGTTCGGGTTGTCGCTCTTCAGCATCTCGTCGACATTGGCCGACGTAATGCCGTATTCCTCGGCCTCGATCATCGCGTTGAGCGCCCAGCGGACCACGACCAGCCACTGGTCGTCACCCTGACGCACCATCGGGCCGAGCGGCTCCTTGGAGATGATTTCCGGCAGGATCAGATGATCGTCGCCATTCGGCAGCTGGGTCGCGCGCGTGGCGGCCAGACCGGAGGCGTCCGTGGTGTACACGTCGCAACGGCCGGAAGCGTAAGCGGCAACGACTTCGTCCAGCTTCTCGATGACGACCGGCTTGAAGGTCATCTTCTCAGAGCGGAAGTAATCGGCGAGGTTCAGCTCGGTGGTGGTGCCCGGCTGCACGCAGACGGTGGCGCCGTTCAGCTCCTTGGCGCTCTTCACGCCGAGCTTCTTGGTCACCATGAAACCCTGGCCGTCATAGTAATTGATGCCGGCACCGATCAGACCCAGCGACGCGTCGCGGGTCAGGGTCTGCGTGGTGTTGCGCGACAGAAGGTCCACTTCGCCGGACTGCAGCGCGGTGAAGCGCTGCTGCGCAGTCAGGCCGGTATACTTCACCTTGGTGGCATCGCCGAACATCGCGGCGGCAACCGCACGGCAGACATCGACGTCGAGACCCTTCCAGACGCCTTGGCTGTCCGGGGCGGCGAAACCGCCGAGACCGGTATTCGTGCCACACTGCACAAAGCCCTTGGCCTTGACGGAATCAAAGGTGGCGCCCGCCTGCGCGCCCTGTGCGACAAACACAAGCGCCGCCGCGGCAGCGGCCGTTGCAATAAGTTTCATAGGTTAACCCTTCCCTGTTGTGACTGGGTTCTGCGTTGGGGCAGAACTGCCTAAAATTATCACGACGCTGTAAAAACCGGCAAGATAACGTCAGTTATCCACAGGATGGCCGCATACCGCGCTGCCTTGCCGGCAGTCACCACAATCAAGAATCGGGCCAAGGGGTAACGGAGTGCGCCTGCAGCAAAGGTCAGCGGGTCACCCACCACCGGAATCCAAGAAAAAAGCAGGATCCAGCCGCCCCAGCGCGCGAAGCGGGTCTCGGCTTTATGCAGGCGGTCGGGTGTGATGGGAAACCAGCGCTTGTGCTTAAAGCGCAGGCACCAGCCGCCCAGACCCCAATTTATGAGTGCACCGCACACATTGCCGGCGGTGGCGATAAGGAAAAGTTGAACGGGCGGTGCCGCCGCCATGGCATGGGCCGTCGACAGCGCCACCTCCGACGACAGCGGCACCAAAGTGGCGGCCAGCAAGGACCAGAAAAACAGGCCGCCGAGGGTGAAGCTCTGCTCTATGACGCGCTCCGGGTCTTTGCCGCGGCCGGTGTCACGACGTCAGCTTCACGGCATCGGCCTCGCCCAGATCCCACAGCAGGCCGGCCATCATCGCCAGTCCCTCGCGCATGACCGGCAACAGGATATGCTCGTTCGGCGCATGCTGCGAACAGGCGGCATAGGAATGCGGCATCCATACGGTGGGCAGGCCGAGCGTTTCGGCAAACACCTCGTTGGGCAGCGAGCCGCCCAGATTGGGCAGCAGCGCCGGCTTGCGGCCCATGGTCTTCTCGACCGAGGCCACTGCTAAATGCACATAGGGATGATCGGGATCGAGCCGCGTGGCGGTGAAGATCTCGGCCCGCGCCTGCGTCACCTGCACCTGGGGGAAACCGTGACGATCGAGATGACGGCGCAGGGCCGGCAGGAACTGCGACGAATCCGGCCCGACGACGAAGCGGATCTGGCAATGCGCAGTGGCGATGCCGGGAATCGCATTGACCGGGAATTCGGGATTGCCGGTCTTGAAGGCCAGCACATCGAAGCTGCACCAGCCATAGACGCGCTCTGCCGGCGTCAGGCCCGGTTCGCCCCACCAGGTATCGACCTGCGGCCCGTCGCTGCCGCCGCCGACTTCGCAATCGGCGAGCGCGCGCTTCACCCCGGCCGGCAGTTCCTTCGGCACCCATTCCGGCACGCGGATCTGGCCGGTGGGGCCGGCGATGCTGGCAATGGCATGGGCCAGGATGATGCCCGGATCGGCCAGCAGGCCGCCCCAGTTGCCCGAGTGATGCGCGCCCTCGCGCAGGTTCACCGTGAGGTCGAAATTCATCGCGCCACGCGCGCCGCAATACAGCGTCGGCCGTTCCGGCGACAGGCGCGGGCCATCCGAGGCCAGAAACAGGTTAGCCTGCCAGGCATCCTTCTGCGATTTGCAGAAGGCATCAAGGCCGGGCGAGCCGACTTCCTCGCCGGTTTCGATCAGCAGCACGACATTGAAGCCGAGCTTGCCGCCGCGCGCCTTCAGCACGGCGGCCATGGCGGCGATGTTCACCGTATGCTGGCCCTTGTTGTCGGCGGTGCCGCGACCGTAGAGCTTTTCGCCTTCCTGCACGATCTGCCAGGGCGACAGGCCGCTGCGCCATTGCGCGTCCTGGCCGCGGATCACATCGCCATGGCCATAGGAGAACAGTGTCTTGCTGGCGCCAGCCTCGCGGCGGATGGCGACCAGGAAAGGCCCGCCCTTGGGTGAGGGATTGGGATGCACCGTGCACTGGAAGCCGAGCGCTTCCAGCGAACCGCGCATTTCCCGTTCCAGGTAATCGCCCAGCGCCCCGGCGCGATCGGGATTCTGGCTTTCGGTGGGGATGGCGACGCGGCGGGTGAGATCGGCGAGGAAACCGCCCTCATCCAGATAGGTGGTGGCAGCGCGGATCGCGGCATCGCGGGTCATGAAACAGCCTCTTCACTCGGAAATACGAAGCGGCAATGTTAGGCCCCCTGCCCGGCTGCCGCCAAGGCCCGCCGGGCCGGACCAAAGCAAAGTTACGCAGGAAATTGGTTCGGGCGGCGTGCAGCATTCCAACGCTTACGCTCGGGGGACTTCATGCTGCGACCGCTCTGCCTGTCCATCACCAGCCTGGCCGCGCTGGCGGCGGCGCTGATCGCCGGTTTTTTCTATGCCTATCATTGTTCGGTCATGCCCGGCCTGGATGCGGCCGATCCGATGATGGCGATAGCCGCCATGCAGGCGATCAACGCCACCGTGCGTAACATGACCTTCGCCTTCAGCTTTTTTGGCGCGCTGGGCTTCGGCCTGCTCGCCAGCATCACCATGGCACTGCGTCAGCCGCGCGATCCGGCCGCCTGGCTGGTCTGGAGCGGCACGATACTCTACGGCTGCGGCGCCTTTGCCGTCACCATGGCCTTCAATGTGCCATTGAACGAAGCCCTGGCCGCCGCAGCCCCCACCGCCCAGTCAGCGGCGGCGATCTGGCAGGAGTATGCCCAGCCCTGGATCACCTGGAACACCCTGCGCATGATTGCCAGCCTGCTGGCCCTATTCTGCTTTGCTGCGGCATTATGGCTGGAAGCCGGGGCCGCCAAGTCTTCTCATTGATCCGGGGCTTTGCGATAGTTGGACCCCAGATTGGAGTCCGCCATGAAAGACGAAACCAAGCTCGCCACACTCGGCCGCGATCCGGAAGGCCATCACGGCGCCGTCAATATCCCGGTCTACCGCGCCTCGACCATCCTGCAGCCGAGCCTGAAGGCCCTGGCTGACGTGTATACCGCTCGGGCGGAAGACAAGCAGGTCACCTCCTATGGCCGTGTCGGCACGCCGCTGACCTATGCGTTTGAGAATACCGTGGCGGAACTGGAAGGCGGCTATCGCGCCATCGCCTATCCGTCGGGCGCCGGCGCCTGTTCAGGCGCCATCCTCAGCGTGGTGAAGGCCGGCGACCATATCCTGGTGGTCGACAACATCTATGGCCCGACCCGACATTTCTGCGACACCGTGCTGAAGCGGCTCGGCGTCGAGACCGAGTATTTCAAGACCGCCATCGACATGGCGAGCTTCAAGGCGCTGTTCCGCCCCAACACCACACTGGTGTTCATTGAATCACCGGGCTCGCTGACCTTCGAGATGATGGATGTGGCGGCGATCGCCGAGGTGACGCACAAGCATGGCGCCAAGCTGGCGATGGACAACACCTGGGGCACGCCGCTCTATTTCAAGAGCTTCAGCCATGGCGTCGATCTCTCGGTGCATGCCGCGACCAAGTATATCGTCGGCCATTCCGATGCCATGCTGGGCATCGTGATCGCCACCAAGGAGATGTGGCCGACCCTGCGCGACACCGCGCGCACCATCGGTGCCAATGCCGGCCCCGACGAGGTCTATCTCGGCCTGCGCGGCCTGCGCACCATGGCGGTGCGGCTGCCGCGCCATATGGAGAGCGGTCTCACCGTGGCCGACTGGCTGCGCAGCCGCGAGGAAGTCACCAGCGTGCGGCATCCTGGCCTGCCGCAGGATCCGGGCCATGGCATCTGGAAGCGCGACTTCCTCGGCGCCTGCGGCCTGTTCGCCTTCGAACTGCAGAAGAAATACAGCGATGCAGCGGTGGCCGAATTCGTCGACCATCTCGAGCTGTTCGGCATCGGCTATTCCTGGGGCGGCTATGAAAGCCTGGTCTCGGTGCCGGCGATCAAGAGCGTGCGCACCGCCGAACCCTGGCAGGATCACGGTTCGCTGATCCGCCTGCATATCGGCCTGGAGGATACCGGCGACCTGATCGCCGACCTGAAGGCCGGCTTCGACCGACTGAACAAGGCACAGGGATAAACGTGACCATTCGCCTTCTCACCCCGCAGGACCAGCCGCAGCTTGACGCCTTCCTGCGTGACCATACCGCCGAAACCATGATCCTGCGCTCCAACCTGGCGCAAAGCGGCATCGTCGACGGCACCGAACCCTATCAGGGCCGCTATGCTGCCGCCTTCGATGGCGCGCGCATCGTCGGTGCCGCCGCGCTGTATTGGCAGGGCATGCTGGCGGTCTATGCGCCGCGGCATGCTGGCGCCGTCGCCCGCATGGTGGCCGATGGCCGCGCAGTGGCCGGCATTATCGGTCCGTGGCAGCAGGCGCTGGATGCCGAGGATGCCATCGCGCAGGATGGCGCCCACCACAAGCTGCGCTCGCGTGAAATGCTGATGGCGCTGGCGCTGGACCGGCTGGTGCTGCCGCCGCCGCTGCTGCAGGGCCAGAGCCTGCACTGCCGCCGTGCCACGCCTGCGGATTACGAGCTGCTGTACCAGTGGCGGCTCGATTTCTGCTGCGAGAGCCTGGGCGCCACGCCGTCGCAGGCCCTGGCGGAAAGCGCCGCCGGCGAAGTGACTCGCTGGATTGCGGAAGGCAGCCAGTTCATCCTGCTGGACAACGGCCGGCCGGTGGCCGGCTGCTGCTTCAATGCGCGCCTGCCCGATACCGTGCAGATCGGCAATGTCTGGACCCCGCCGGAAAGCCGCAGCCGGGGCTATGGCCGGGCCGTGGTTGCCGGCGCGCTGGATCTGGCGCGGCGCGACGGCGTCACTCAGGCCGTGCTGTTCACGCCGGAGGATAACCCGGCAGCCCAGACGGCTTACCTAGCGATAGGCTTCACGCGCATCGGAGACTATGCCATTTTGCTGCTCGCCGACTGAAACCGGCTTCCGGGGAGCAAACAATGACCGAGATCCTGACTGCACAGGCCGATGGCATCCTGACCATCACCTTCAACCGGCCTGAAAAGAAGAATGCGCTGACCTCGGCGATGTATGCCACGCTGGCCGATGCACTGGAGGCCGCCGAGACTGACGCCGCCGTGCGCGTGATCCTGTTCGCCGGCAATGGTGGGGCGTTCACGGCCGGCAACGATCTGCAGGACTTCCTCAACAATCCGCCGCAGGGCGACAACACGCCGGTCTTCCGCTTCCTGCGCGCCATCAGCACGGCCAGCAAGCCGCTGGTTGCCGCCGTGACCGGCGTGGCGGTTGGCGTCGGCACCACCATGCTGCTGCATTGCGACCTGGTCTATGTCGGCGCCGGGGCCAAGCTGTCGCTGCCCTTCGTCAACCTGGCGCTGGTGCCGGAAGCCGCTTCATCGCTGCTGCTGCCGGCCATGATCGGCCATCACCGCGCCGCCGAGCTGTTCCTGCTGGGCGAACCCTTCGATGCCGATACGGCGAAGGCCTATGGCATCGCCAATGCGATCTTCCCCGATGCCCGTGTGGTGCCGGAAGCCCTGCAGATCGCACAGAAGCTGGCGGCCAAGCCGCCGACGGCGATGAAGCTGACCAAGCAGCTGCTGAAGCGCACCAAGGGCGATGTGGCCGGGCAGATGGCGCTGGAAGGCGAGCATTTCCGCAGCCAGCTGACATCGGCCGAGGCCCGCGAGGCGATGACTGCCTTTTTCGAGAAGCGGCCGCCGAAATTCGGCTGAGACTACATCCGTTTCAGATCAGAGCGCGCGGCAGTCGCGGCAGACGCCGACCACCTCGATGGTCTGGCGTTCGACCTGGAAACCCAGCGCCCGGGCATCCTGCTGGATGCGGGTGCCGAGTTCAGGATCGTTGATCTCGGTGGCGGTGCCGCACTGGCGGCAGATGAAGATTTCCTGTTGCACGGCATGGCCGGGCGCGGTGCAACCGATGAAGGCATTCAGGCTTTCTACCCGGTGCACCAGTCCCTGTTCGACCAGGAAATCGAGCGCGCGATAGACGGTGGGTGGCGCCACTTTCTGGCCATCGCCGCCCAGCTGGGCCAGCAGGTCATAGGCACCGGCCGGCTTGTGGCTCTGCCAGATCAGCTCCAGCACCCGGCGGCGGATCGGCGTAAGCCGGGCGCCGGTGTTGCTGCAATGGCTTTCGGCTGCCGCCAGCGCATCGCTGATGCAGGCGGCATGATCATGGCCATGGGAATGGGAGCTGTGCTGATGGGCGTGGCGGGACATGCCCTCAGTATAGGGCGGGGCCGGGTTCCGGCCAATGGCCCCTATTCGGCCAAAAACGCCGCGATCAGGGCGATCTGCTCCACCGTATCCAGGGCCGGGGCATGGCCGATGCCCGGCATGTCGATGCGGCGCGCCTTCGGTCCGCGCCGGGTCATTTCGGCGGCGGTTTCATCGCTCAGCAGGTCGGATACCGCGCCTCGCAGCAGCAGGGTTTTCGCCGTGATCTGGTCATAGAGCGGCCAGGCATCGCCGGTGACGGTGGCGGCCTGGCGGCCCAGCACGGCGGCGATCTGCGGATCGTAATGCGGGGTCAGACGGCCATCGGGCAGCCGGCGGGCCGAGGTTTCGGCCAGCTTCTGCCAGCCGGCATCGGTGGCAATACCGAAGGGCGCATAGATGGTGCGGAAATACTGTTCCAGCTCAGGCAGCGTGGCAAAGGCCGGCGGCGTGCCGGCATAGCTGAGGATGCGGCTGACCGCCCCGGGCGCGATGGCCGGGCCGACATCGTTGAGCACCAGGTGGCTGATGCGGTCCTTCAGCGCCGTGCCCGCCACCGCCATGCCGATCAGGCCGCCCATCGAGGTGCCGACCCAGCGCGCGGTGGTCAGGTTGAAATGATCGAACAGTTCGATGGCCTGCCGCGCATAGAAGGGCACGGTGTATTCCGCATCCGGCTGCGGGCTCCATTCGCTGAAGCCCCGGCCGATGGTGTCGACGGCCAGCAGGCGGTACTGCGCGCTGAGCGCGGCGGCCAGATCATCGAAGTCACGGGCGTTGCGGGCAAAGCCGTGCCACAGGATCACGGCCGGCGCATCCGCCCTGCCCCAGTCGAGCAGATGGACGCTGCGGCCGGCGAGCGTGAGATAGCGCGAAACCGGCGCGTTCATGAGCGCATTTGCCTGAGCTTGCCGACAATGCCGACCGGGAAGAAATAGACGCTGAGCACGAACAGGATGCCGAGCCAGAGCAGCCAGCGGTCGGCATGGAACAGGCCGGGCAGCAGGGGAATGCCGGCGGCTTCCAGCATGCCGCTGAACTGCCCCATCAGCACCTGCAGGTAATTCTGCGCCAGGATGAAGATGGTGGCGCCCAGCACGGCGCCATAGAGCGTGCCCATGCCGCCGATCACCACCATCAGCAGGATGTCGATCATGATGGCGAAGCTGAGCGTGGTGTCCGGCCCGGTATACCGCAGCCACAGTGCCATCAGCACGCCGGCCAGGGTGGCCATGCCGGCCGACAGGCAGTTGGCGATCGAGCGATAGACCACGACGCGATAGCCCAGTGCCTCGGCACGGAAATCGTTTTCGCGGATCGCCTGCAGCACCCGGCCGAAGGGCGAGTTCACCACCCGCAGCGCCAGCAGGAACAGGATGAGCGCCGACAGGAAGATCAGGTAGTAGGACAGGATGCGGCCATTGATCATCACGCCCATGACCGGTTCGTCGAACAGGCGGAAGGCCGGCCGCAGCATTTCCGGAATCCGGTAGCTGCGGCCATCTTCGCCGCCCGTGATCTCGTTGAGCTGCGAGGCCAGGATGGCGAAGGCGGATGCCACCGCCAGCGTGATCATGGCAAAGAAGATCGCCCGCACCCGCAGGCTGAACAGGCCGATCAGCAGCGCCAGCAGGATGGCGAGCACCAGGGCGACGACCACGCCGATGCCCAGCGCGCTCCAGGTGGGGCTGAAATTGTACATGGCGATCGCCACGCCATAGCCGCCGATGCCGTAGAACATCGTATGGGCAAAGGAAACAATCCCGGTATAGCCGAGCAGCAGGTCATAGCTCGCCACCAGGATGACGAAGACGCAGATCTTCGCGGCGACGTTGAGCGGCTGGCTGCCCGGGAACAGGAAGGGCGCAAAAGCCAGGCAGATCAGCACGACGAACAGCAGAACACCCAGCACGCGCGAGCGCGGATAGTCGCCGGACAGCAGGCTGTGGATCGGATTGTTGGGCAGCATCGACATATCTCCCCTCACCGCTTGGCCACGGGATAGAGGCCCTGCGGCCGCCACAGCAGGATCACCACCATCAGCAGGATGCTGCTGCCCAGTGCCAGCTTGGGCGCCAGGAAGCCGGTGTAGTTGGCCACCAGCGCCACCAGCAGCGCGCCGATGAAGCAGCCGCCGACCGAGCCCAGGCCGCCGATGATGATGACGATGAAGATCAGCACGTTCACTTCCATGCCCATGCCGGCGGTCAGCGTCTGACGATAGAAAGCCCAGAGCACGCCGCCCAGACCGGCCAGCGCCGAACCGGCGATGAAGACGCCGACGAACAGCCGGCGGATCTTGTAGCCCAGCGCCTCGACCATTTCGGCATTCTCCACGCCGGCGCGGATCAGCAGGCCGATCTTGGTGCGGTTGAGGATCAGATACATGGCGCCGAACACGGCGAGCCCCAGCACCACGGCAATCACGCGATATTTCTCCATTGCCGCATCGCCGATCACGATGGCGCCGCGCAGGCCCTCCGGCAGCCGCAACGGGATCGGGCTGGCACCCCAGATCACATGGATCATCTGTTCGGCCACGATCATGCCGCCCATGGTGATCAGGATCTGCTTCAGATGCTGGCCATAGACCGGGCGGATGACGATACGCTCGAAGGCATAGCCGAGGCCGCCGGTGACCACCATGGCAACCAGGATGCAGGCCAGCAGCACGCCGATATTGAGCAGCAGGTTGTCGGACTCCACCCAGCCGGCAAGCGGGCCCAGTGCCACCAGGCTCATATAGGCGCCGAAGGAAATGAACACGCCATGGCCGAAATTCAGCACGTCCATCAGGCCGAAAACGAGGGTCAGCCCCGAGGCCATCAGGAAGATCATCATGCCCATGGCCAGCGCCGCCACGGTGAGTGTCACCCAGGTCGACACGCTGCCGACGAAGGGCAGCGCCACCAGCATCAGCAGCGGCACCAGCAGCATCGGCAGGTAATCGATCTTCACCTTCGGCAAGATGGCGGCAGGCGTATCGGCAACAGCGGTCATTGATGCGCCTCCATGCTCAGGCCCAGCAGTTTCTGCTGCAGCGTCGCGTCTTCCGCCAGCGCCGCCATGGCCCCGGTATGGACAATGTGGCCATCATCCATCACCGCGACATGATCGCCGAGCAGCTTGGCGGCAAGAAAATTCTGCTCGACCAGCAGGATGGTGGCGCCGGTGGCTTTCAGTTCCTTGAAGGCCTGCACCATGTTCATGATGATGGCCGGTGCCAGACCCTTGGTCGGTTCATCGATCAGCAGCAGGTCGCGCGGCTCGACGATGGCACGCGCGATCGCCAGCATCTGCTTCTGCCCGCCCGACAGCACGCCGGCGGCCAGCGACCAGAATTTCTCCAGCGCCGGAAACAGGCCGAAAATCCACTTCAGACGCACCGGATCGATCTCGCCACCGCGGGCGGCGAGGATCATGTTCTCGCGCACCGTGAGGTCGGCGAAGATGCCCATATTCTCGGGCACGTAGGCGATGCCGGCCTGGGCGATCTCGGGCGTCGGCGTTTTCGTGATATCGCGACCATCGAAGGTGATGCTGCCCTGGCTGGCCTGCCACAGGCCCATGATGGTGCGCAAGGTGGTGGTCTTGCCGGCGCCATTGCGGCCCAGCAGCATGGTGAGCTGGCCGCGCGGCACGACGAGATCGACGCCATGCAGGATGTGATACTGCCCGATATGGGTGTGCACGCCCTGCAGCTTCAGCATGTCGGTCATGCGGCCGCACTCCCCTCTGGCGGCAGGCCCAGATAGGCTTGCTGCACCACGGGCGATGCGATCACCGCGGCCGGTTCGCCATCGGCGACCAGCTGGCCGTTATGTAAAACAATAATGCGATCCGCGAGACTGCGCACCACATCCATCTTGTGCTCGACCAGCAGCACGGTCTTGTCGCCGCGCGCCTTGATGCCCTGGATCAGGTCGAGGATGGTCGGCACTTCATCGACCGACATGCCAGCGGTCGGCTCGTCGAACATGAAGACGTCAGGTTCCAGCGCCAGCAGCAGGGCGACTTCCAGTTTGCGCTGGTCGCCATGGGGCAGCGCACCGGCGATGGCATTGCGCTTGTCGAGCAGGCGCACCTGCTCCAGCAGGCTGTCGGCCTTCTCGATCAGGTCGCGGCGATGGCTCCACAGCTGCAGCAGCTGCAGGCCGGCACCGGCGCGCGACTGCACGGCCAGCCGCACATTCTCCATCACGGTAAGATTCGGGAACAGGTTGGTCAGCTGAAACGCCCGGCCCATGCCGCGCTTGGTGCGCGCCGAGGCCGTCAGGCCGGTGACATCCTCGCCACGCAGCAGCACCTGGCCCGAGGTGGATTTGAGCTGGCCGGAAATCAGATTGAAATAGGTGGTCTTGCCGGCGCCATTGGGCCCGACGATGGCGGTCAGCGTGCCGGGCTGGAAGGCGCAGCTGACGGCATTGACGGCGACATGGCCGCCGAAGCGGATCGTCAGGTCGCGGGTTTCAAGTGTGGGTGTGGCGGACATCTGTCTGAACAAAAAAGACCGCCGGGACATGACGTCCCGGCGGCAGGCGTAATCAACGCTTGTTGCGGATCGGCAGCGGCATGGCCGATTCCTGGATGGTCTGCACCAGATCCAGAAGGTCGTTCTCGTCCTTGCCGTCCTTCTTGACCTTGAAGTGATACATCTGCTGCATCGCCTGGTGGTCTTCCTTGCGGAAGATCATCGTGCCCTTCGGGGTATCGAAGGCCATGCCTTCCATGGCAGCAATCAGCTTGTCGGTGTTGGTGCCACCAGCCTTCTGCACGGCGGTCAGTGCAGCCGAGGCAGCGGCGAAACCGCCGGCGGTGAAGAAGTCCGGCGGGTTGCCGTTGTTGCGCTTCTTGTGTTCGGCCACGAACCAGTCGTTGATCGGGTTCTTCGGGAAGTCGTGATAGTAATAGACGGCGCCTTCCATGCCCGGATAGGGCTTGTAGAGCTTCATCACCGGCAGGATGTTGCCGCCTGGCGCGATCTCGATGTTGAAACGCTCCGGCTTCAGGTCGGCGATCTTGGGCAGCGGATGCGGACCGGCCCAGATCACGGCAATGATGCGCTTGCCCGGCTTGTCTTTCAGCGCGTCGAACATGCGCTGCGCCGAAGCCGTGAAGTCGGTGGTCTGCTGCGGTGCGTATTCCTCGAACACGATCTTGACGTTCGGGCGGATCTGCGCGAGCGCATCCTTCATCGCCTTCACGCCATCGCGGCCGAAGGCATAGTCCTGTGCCAGCGTGGCAATGCTGACCTCACCCGAGGCCGGGAAAGAGGCGGCGCCGGCAATCGCGTCCTGAGATGAATTGCGGCCGGTGCGGAAGATATACTTGTTCCACTTCTCGCCGGTGATCGCGTCGGCCACGGCCGGCTCGACGATCAGGATCTTCTTGTGCTCCTCGGCGACCGGCAGCATGGCGAGCGCGCCGCCCGAACCTGTGGTGCCCACCGCCAGGTCGACATTGTCATCGGCATAGGCCTGCTCGAGCAGCGACTTGGCCAGGTCGGGCTTGAGCTGGTCGTCCTTGGTGATGACCACCACCTTGCGGCCCTGCCAGGTCATGGTGCCCTTGGTCAGGTATTCCAGGCCCATCATGAAGCCGGTCTCGGTCTGCTTGGCATAAGCCTCGAGCTGACCGGTCTTGCTGGTGATCAAAGCGATCTTGAGGTCGGCGGCCTGCGCCGACAGCGCCAGACCGGCGGTCAGTGCGGCGGCCACGGCCACTGTCTTCATCACGCGCTGCATGTATCTCTCCCTTGCGATGCGGGCATGGCGACGGAGACGCGAGTATTGGCATGCGACATGCGCGACATCGGCTCCTCCCTCTGCTTGGCCCGGGTTGTCCCGGTGCCGCTGGCAGACCGCGCCCGCTGGACGGCCCACAAACATGACAGTTGATTCATGTTTCATAGATTTGTACTGTCCGCCCGTTGAGCCGTCAAGCTGCATTCCGGCAAATCACCCCCGGACCGCATGCGGAGGGTTCCAAAAAAGTGAATATGACAAGAGATTCATGGCTCACATGAACGCCAGGAAACGCGCCCTGCCACTGCCCAAAACCGGCCGTGGCGAACAGACCCGCCGCAAGATTCTCGATGCCGCCCAGCGCGAGATCGGCCGGCGCGGCTTTGCCGAGGCCTCGATCAGCACGATCACGGCCGAGGCCGGCGTCGCCCAGGGCACCTTCTACATCTACTTCCGCAGCAAGGAAGATGTGATGCGCGAGCTGGTCCTGCATATGGGCCGTATGCTGCGCCACCATCTGACCGAGGCGACCGAAGGCGCCCGCGACCGCATAGAAGCCGAGCGGCTTGGTCTGCGCGCCTTCCTCGATTTCGTGCGGCGCAATCCCGATCTCTACAAGGTGGTGGAAGAGTCGCAGTTCGTCGACGAGAAGGTCTACCGCCAGTATTACACCGACTTCGCCAAATCCTATCGCATCGCACTGGCCGCCGCCGAAAAGCGCGGCGAGATCGCGCCGGGCAAGAATGACACGGCAACAGAAGTGCGCGCCTGGATGCTGATGGGTATTTCCGTCTTCCTCGGCCAGCGCTACGGGTTGTGGGATCCGAAAACACCCCTCGACCCTATCATCGATGTCGCCTCCGCCATGGTGGCGCATGGCATCGCCGCCAGGGCACCGCGCTGATGGCCGCAACGCTGCTCGATATCACCGATGGCGTGGCGCGGCTGACGCTAAACCGCCCCGAGCGGCACAACAGCCTGGTGCCGGCGCTGCTCGACAGCCTGAATACCGATCTCGAGCGTATTGCCGCCAATAAGGACATCCGTGCCGTGGTGCTGCAGGCGGCCGGCCGCAGCTTCAGCACCGGCGGCGATGTCGCCGGTTTTCAAGCCGTGCCGCGCGGCGAGCGTCGCGCCTATGCCGCAGGGCTGGTCGGCAGCCTCAACCGCGCCATCCTCGCCCTGCTCGGCCTGACGGTCCCGGTAATCGGCCGCATCCATGGTCCGTTGACGGGCGGCGCACTGGGCTTCCTGCTCGCCTGCGATCTGGTGGTGATCACGCCGCAGGCCTTCATCCAGCCCTATTATACCGAGGTCGGCTTCAGTCCCGATGGTGGCTGGACCGCCATGCTGCCCGCCCGTATCGGCTATCAGCAGGCGCGCGAGATCCAGCTGCTGAACCGCCGCATCATGGCGCTGGAAGCCGTCCAGCTCGGTCTTGCCACCACGCTGGCCGAGCCCGACAGTCTGGACAGCACCATTGAAGGCTGGCTGCTGGAGCTGCGCAGCAAGCAGCCGGGCAGCGTCGCCTGCACCAAGCGCCTGCTGGCACAAGACTGCGCCGCTGGCCTGCTGGCCGAACAACGTGCCTTCGTAGACCAGATTGACAGCGCCGAAGCCGAGGCCGGCATGGTGCGTTTCCTGGCAAAGAGCGCCTAGCCATGCAGATGGTTTTCGACATTGCCGCCCGCCGCGCTGAGCTGAGCCCTGACAAGATCGCCTTCATCGAGCGTGAAAGTGGTCGCCGCCTGACCTATCGCGACCTTGATGATCGTGCCTGCCGCTTTGCCGCCTGGCTGCAGGCGAACGGCATCGCCCGTGGCGATCGCATCGCCATCCTCTGTCAGAACAGCACCAGCTTTTTCGAGATCCTGTTTGCCTGCGGCAAGCTGGGGGCCATCCTAGTGCCGCTGAACTGGCGTCAGCCGGCACCGGAGCTGATCCCGGTGGCGCAGGATGCCGCGCCGAAGCTGCTGATCCATGATGCCGAGCATGCCGCCCTGGCGGCAGAACTGAACCTGCCGCTGCTGTCCTTCGCCGCTTACGAACAGGCTGTCGCCACCGCGGCGCCGGGCCAGTACGACACGGCATGGGAGCCGGATCGCATCTGGTACATGCTCTATACCTCGGGCACCACCGGCAAGCCCAAGGCGGTGATCCAGACACCGCGCATGGCCTATGCCAATGCGATCAATATCGGCCAGGCCATCGACCTGACCTCCAGCGATACGACGCTGAATTTCCTGCCACTGTTCCATACGGCCGGCATCAACCTACATACCCTGCCGCTGCTGATGTGGGGCGGCACCATTCAGGTGCTGAAGAAATTCGAGATCGATCCGGTGATGACCGCACTGCAGACCGGCGACTGCACGGCCTTTTTCGGTGTGCCGGCCATTTATCAGGCGATCAGCCTGCATAAGGATTTTGCCACGGCCGAGTTCACCAAGGTGCGCAGCTGGGGCTGTGGGGGCGCGCCGCTGCCGGCCAGCCTGATCGAACTGTTTGCCGGGCGCGGCGTTCTGGTCTGCAACGGCATGGGCATGACCGAGACCGGCCCCACCGTGTTCCTGATGGATCGCGCCCATGCCCAGACGAAAATTGGCTCCGTGGGCAAGCCGCAGATTCTCGCCGAAGTGCGCGTGGTGGATGACAATGACCAGCCCCTGCCCGTCGACCACGCCGGTGAGCTGCAGATCCGCGGTCCCGGCATCACGCCGGGCTACTGGAACAACGAGGCGGCGACCAGCGCCGCCTTCACCAGCGATGGCTGGCTGCGCACCGGCGATGTCGCCCGCCGCGATACGGACGGCTATTACTATATTGTCGACCGGATCAAGGACATGTTCATTTCCGGTGGCGAGAACGTCTATCCGGCCGAGGTCGAGATCGCGATCTACAAATTCCCGGGCGTCCTGGAATGCGCAGTAATCGGCGTGCCGGATGAGAAATGGGGCGAAGTCGGCTGTGCCTATGTGCTGCCCCACCCAGATGCAGCGATGGATGCCGAAGCGCTACGCGCCTTCTGCCGACAGAACTTGGCGGCCTACAAGGTGCCCAAGCATATCCGCATCATCGAGGATTTCCCGCGCACGGCCGCTGGCAAGGTGCAGAAACACGTGCTGCGCAATCGGTTTGCAGGAACGCCATGATCAGTCTCGACCGCAGCCTGAGCCAGGACGAGTTTAACCGCTTTGCCACTGTCAGCGGTGACAACAACCCGATCCATGTCGACCCGGCGTTTTCAGCCCGCACCCGCTTCGGCCGCACGGTCAGCCACGGCATGCTGCTCTATACAGTGCTGTGGGGCATGATCCAGAAGCAGTATCCCGGCGCGCGCCAGATCAGTCAGGCTTTGATGTTTCCCAATCCGGCCTATGCCGGGGATATGCACCGCTTCACCCTGACCGAGACCGCGGCGCTGGGCGGCAGCCGCGTGCTGACTACGCAGGTAACCCGCGTTGCCGATGGCGCAGTGGTGCTGGATGGCCAAACGGAGATCGCCCTGCCATGAGCGACGCATCCATCAGCCATAAGGGCATGCGGGTCGGCGATCATGCCGAAATTCGTCGCAGCTTCACCGCCGATGACCTTACCGCCTTCCAGGCACTGGCTGGCGGCACGGCGCCGCTGACCACCGTGCCCGAACCCCTGATCGGTGCGCTGTTTTCCTACCTTCTGGGTGTCGAACTGCCCGGCTTCGGCACCAATTATCTGAAGCAGGAGCTTGGCTTCGAGAAAGCCGCGCCGGTGGGCACGGAGCTGATCGCGCGGGTCGAGATCACGCGCCTGCGTCCCGACAAGCATCTGGTCGATCTCGCCACCACCTGCTCTGATGCCGCCGGCACAATTTACTGTCGCGGCCGCGCCCTGGTGCTGGCCAAGGATGTCGGGGCCTGACGGCGTGATGCATGTCCTCGACAAGGGCCACGGCCGGCCGCTGATCTTCCTGCATGGCTGGTCCAGCCATGGCGGCTATTTTGCCCCCCAGGTGGAGAGCCTGAGCAGCAGCTGCCGGCTGGTGATCCCCGATCTGCCCGGCCATCGCAACAGCTGGGCGCCGCTGAACGAACTCAATATCCGGAAATTAGCCGACGACCTGCATGCCTTGATCGTGGAGCGCAAACTGAATGACGCGGTCCTGATCGGCTGGTCGATGGGCGCCATGGTGGCATTCGACTACATCGCCCAATACGGCAGCGACCAGATCGGCGGCCTGGTCATCGAAGATATGACTGTCAAGATCACCAACGAGCCCGGCTGGCGCTTCGGCATTCGCAACGGTTTTGACGCCGCGCAGAGCGAAGCCGCGGTTGAGGCCATGCGCAACGACTGGATCTCCTACAGCCAGAATGCCATGCCGCGTCTCTTCGCCCGCGGCCGTATTCCCGATGCCAAGACCGGCGGCTGGGTCGCCAACGAGATCATGAACAATGACGGCCAGGCCATGGCGGCACTGTGGTCGTCAATGGCCCAGCAGGATTTCCGCTGCCTGTTGCCGCAACTGGCCCTGCCGGTGCTGGTACTGCATGGCGGCGAGAGCCAGCTTTACGAACCCGCCGTCGGGCAGTGGCTGGCCGCCAACATCGCCGGCGCACGGCGATACTGCTTCGACAATGCCGGCCATACGCCGCATCTCGAGGTGCCGGACGACTACAACCGCGCACTGACCAGTTTTATCACGTCCCTGTGACCGGACCGACTTCACTCTGAACCTGTAACGGCCATCACTTGCCTGCAGTCTCGCATCGGAAAACACTCGCTGCGATTTCACAGGGAGGCCGGAAGGCAATGTCGTACTGGATGAATGGCTGGCGTCTGACTGGCCTGCTGACGGCCCTCCTCAGCCTGATGGTGCTCGGCATCGTGGCCGCCGACGGCTTTTCCGTCGATGCCATCCGCACCGCGATCCGTGCCACGGCACGCACGTCGCTGCTGCTGTTCCTGCCGACCTTCATCGCCTCGGCGCTGGTCGCCTTGTGGCCTGGCAGCAAGACACGCTGGCTGCTGCGCAACCGCCGCTATATCGGCGTCGGCTTTGCCGCATCGCATGGCCTGCACGCCATTGTCATTATCGCCTTTGCCATCCGCGATCCTGCACTGTTCAGCAGCATGACCAGCATCGGCACGCTGGTCAGCGGCGGCTCGGCCTATCTGTTCATCCTGCTGATGGCGGCCACATCCTTCGACCGCGCGGTGGCGTGGCTGGGCGCGCGCAACTGGCGCATCCTGCACTGGTGCGGCGCCTGGTATATCGCGCTGTCCTTCATCATCACCAATGCCAAGCGCACACCAGACATGCCGCTCTACTGGCTGCCGGTGGTTCTGGTGCTGCTGGCCATTGCGCTGCGCATCGCCGGCTGGTGGCGCAGGCGGGGAAAACTGCGCGCGGCTAGTGTGCCGGCCTAGACCGCAGCCGCCGGACCGCCCAGCTGGCCAACGGCCAGAACAGGATGGTCATGGTGGCAACGCCAAGACCGGCGGCAATCGGGCGTTCGAAGAAGATCATCAGGTTGCCATCGGACTTGATCATCGAGGTGACGAAATTTTCCTCCAGCATGGTGCCCAGCACCACGCCCAGGATGGCGGGTGCCACCGGGAAGCCATTCTCCTCCATCACATAGGCCAGCAGGCCGAAGACCAGCGTGATGGTGACGCCGAAGACTGTGTTGTTGATGGCAAACGAGCCGACCGCGCAGAACAGCAGGATCACCGGCATCAGGATATTGCCCGGCACGCGCAGGATATTGGTCGACAGCCGGATCGCCAGCCAGCCGAGCGGCACCATGATGATATTGGCCACGATGAACACCAGGAAGATGGCGTAGACATTCTCCGGGTTGTTCAGGAACAGCGTCGGGCCGGGATTGAGTCCCTTCAGATACAGCACGCCAATGGCAATCGCCGTGATCGAGTCGCCCGGAATGCCGAAGACCAGGGCCGGAATCCAGGCCCCGGCCAGCGAGGAATTGTTGGCCGCACCGGACTCGACGATGCCTTCGACATGACCGGTACCGAATTTCTCCGGCTCCTTGGAGAATTTCTTGCTGACGGCATAGGACATCCAGGATGCCATATCGGCGCCGGCGCCCGGCTGGATGCCCACCAGCGTACCCAGCACGCTGCCACGCAGGATGGCGCCGGGATATTTCAGCAGCAAATCCCACATGCCGGTGAAGACATTGCCCAGCCGCTTGATCACCAGACGCGCCGGCGGATCGGTGTTCACGACAAAACGCAGCACTTCCGAGATGGCGAACATGCCGACCATCATCGGAATCATGCTGACCCCGCCCATCAACTCGGTATTGCCGAAAGTAAAGCGCGGATAGCCACCCGGATTCTCAAGGCCGACACAGCCGACCAGCAGGCCGATCAGCAGTGAAATGATCGCCTTCAGCACGCTGCTGCTGCCGATGAAGACGGCCGCGGACAGGCCAAGGATCACCAGCCAGAAGTATTCGAAGGATGAGAATTTCAGCGCCACCTCGGCCAGCGCCGGTGCCGCCGTGATCAGCACCGCCGTGCCGAACAGGCCGCCAATCGCCGAGAAAACCAGTCCGGCCCCCAGCGCCGTCTCGGCCTGCCCTTTCAGGGTCATCTGGTAGGCTTCATCGGTATAGGCGGCCGAAGCCGGCGTGCCGGGAATGCGCAGCAAGGCACCGGGGATGTCGCCCGAGAAGATCGCCATGGCGGTGGCGGTGACAATGGCGGCGACAGCCGGCACCGGCGGCATGAAGAAGGTGATCGGCACCAGCAGCGCGGTGGCCATTGTGGCCGTCAATCCCGGGATGGCGCCGACAAACAGGCCGAAGGCCGCCGAACACAGCATGACGAGCAGTACATAGGGATCGAATACCAGCTGGAAAGCCTGCGCGACGTAATCGACAAAACCCATGGCTCCGCTCCTTACCAGTGCAGGCCCTGCAGCAGCCCCCAGGGCAGCGGCACGCGGAGAAGTTTGTAGAAGATGGTGTGGATCAGCAGAGTCACGCCAACCGCGATCGGCAGGATCAGCACGATGCGCACGCCCAGCGACAGGAACAGTGCCGCCAGGATCAGCGTGCTGCTGATGATGAAGCCGAGAAAATTCGAGCAGAACACATAGAAAAGCAGCGCGCCGATCACGAGCAGGAAGTTCACCACATGCGGCAGCGAGCGTGTCCATGCGCCGAGGCTGACCAGGGCCTGGCGCTGGCCGCGGATGCCGCGCCAGATCAGCAGCAGCGAACAGCCGAGCAGCAGGAAAGCCAGCAGGGCCGGGAATGCCGAGGGGCCGATATTCTGCCCCGGGGTGGGTGGATACTGGCTCACGGTAACCAGGACGGCGACAGCCAGAATGGCGAGCACAAACCCGCTCAGAGCATCATGAATTCGCATTGCGCCAACCTGCCGGACGGGGAAATCTCCGGTGCGGCATTGCGCGCCGCACCGGCAGTTTTCAGAAAACGCGGATTACTTGGCGATCCCGACCGCCTTCATCACCGCGCCCAGATCGGCATCGGACTTGGCCATGAACTTGGCGTAATCCTCCGGCCCGGCCCAGATAATGCCGAAGCCGCGCTGTGCCATGAAGCCCTGGTAGTCCTTGCTGTCATAGACCTTCTTCAGCACGGCGAGCAGCTTGTCGGAGACTTCCTTCGACACGCCTTTCGGTGCGGCAATGCCGCGCCAGGCTGCCATGGTCCAGTCACTGCCCACTGCACTCTTCAGCGTCGGGACATTGGGGAACAGCGCCGAGGGCTTGGGGTCCATGATGGCCAGGCTCTTCACCTTGCCGGCTTCGATCAGCGCGCGCGCCTCGGGCAGCGAGCACGGCACGATCTGCACACCGCCGGCGATCATATCCTGCAGGCCCGGTGCTGCGCCGTTGCTCGGCACCCAGGCCACGGTGGCCGGATCGATCTTCTGGTCGCGCAGCAAACCGGCAATGGCGAGATGCCAGATGCCGCCCTGGCCGGTACCCGAAGCCTTGAACTTGCCCGGACTGGCCTTGATCGCCGCCAGCAGCTCGTTGACCGTCTTGTAGGGCGAGTCAGCCGGCACATGGATGCCAGCCGGATCGGCATTGACCAGACCGATCGGCGTGTAGGAGGACGGCGTCAGCTCGGTGAGGCCCTGCCAGTGCATCATGGCGATCTCGACCGTGATCATGCCGATGGTGTAGCCATCGGGCGCGGCCTGGGCGATGGCGGAGTGGCCGACCACGCCGCTGCCGCCGGTGCGGTTCACCACATTCACCGGCTGGCCGAGTTCCTTTTCCATCAGGCTGGCAATGATGCGCGCAGTGGCGTCGGTGCCGCCACCAGCACCCCAGGGCACGATCATGGTGATCGGACGATCCGGATAAGCTGCCTGTGCGCCGGCCGCAACGAGCATGGCCGCGCCTGCCACCAGTCCGGTGACGAATGCCTTGAACCCACGCATGGGTATCCCTCCTGCTGATTGACGTTTCCTCGATGCCTGTCGCGTCGTTCAACCGCGCGTCAGTGCACCATCAGGGTACTATCTCCCATCTGATATGTCAGAGCAATGTGGAAACGCGCGGGCCTGCCGGCGCTTTGCAGCGCAGCATCACTTGTATTGCGGGATGACAGGTAGGTTTTAGGCCAGGCCGTGGCCGCTCTGGCGCACATCCAGCCGCACGATCGCCTGTTCCAGCGCGCCGCGGTCGGTCAGATAGTAGGTCTTGTCCTTGCGCGTGACCTGACCGCCATGCAGCAGGTTGGCCAGCACGCGCGCCACCGTCTCGCGCGTGGTGGCGGCGCGGCGGGCGATCTCATGCTGCTTGGGCATCGGATAGATCATCCAGCCATCGGCATTCAGTGGATCCTGACGCGCCAGCTTCAGCAATTCGCGATACACGCGCTGGATCGCGCCCAGCGTGGCAAGATCCATGATGCGTTCGTTGTTGGCGCGGATGATCGCGGTGAGCCGGCGCATCACCTTGAGACCGACCATCGGCTCGCGTGCCACCAGCGCCTCGAAGGCCTTGGGCGGCAGGGCCGCCAGCCGGCAGGTGGTCTGCGCCACCACGCTGGCCGAACGACGCTCGCCGTCGATGGCGGCGATCTCGCCGAAATAGCTGCCGGCGGAAACCAGCGCATAGGAAATCTCGCGGCCATTGCCGGAGAAGTTCACCACCTCGACGGTGCCATCGACGACGAAATAGACATCGCGGCTGTCGCTGTTGCGATCCAGAATCTGTTCATGGGCAGCGAAGCGGCGCCACTGGCAGGCGCGCTCGACATCGGCGCGCGCGGCCGGGCTGAGTTCGCTCAGCAGTTCGATCTTTTCCAGACTGTCGGGCGCAGTGGCGCCAACGGCTGCCTTGGCCATGAAATTCCCCCTGCCCAATGATACCGACTTCAGCCTATACCGGCGTCAGCGCGCTGCGGCTGACCGCCCGAGGGCGGCAAACAGATTGAGCAGCATCTGCTTGCGGTCGAGATTGACCGATTCCCCGCGGTCGAGCAAGCGACCCAGCTGTTCCCAGTCCTCGGCCCAGCGGGCCGGTCCCTGCCATTGCGCCAGACGCTGGGCCAGGGCGGTTTCGCCGGGGAAGATTTCTGCCCAACCGACGCCGCCGATCCGGCCGGCGGCGGCGGCACGCACCAATCGCGCCAGCCACCAGCGGAACAATTCAGTCATCAGTTGAAAACCGGCACCGCTGCGGTCGCGCGCCAGGGTATCGCCAAAGGCATGCAGCTTGGCAATATCGGGCTTGGGCAGCTGGGCCACCATGTCGAGCAGGCCATGCAGCAGCTTGAGGCCGCCCTGCGCCGCCAGCGTCACCGCCCGGCCGGGCGAGCCTTCGGCCAGCACGCCAAGACCACGCCGTTCGGCCGCATCCAGATCGGGTAACAGGCCGGTCAGTGCCTGCTGCATCGCCGCCTCATCCAACGGCTTGAGCGCAAGGCGGCGGCAGCGCGAGCGGATGGTCGGCAGCAGGCTGCCCGGCGCATGGCTGACCAACAGCAGCACCGCATTCGGTGGCGGCTCTTCCAGGATCTTAAGCAGCGCATTGGCAGCATTGATGTTCATGTCATCGGCGGCATCGACGATGCAGACGCGATAGCCGCCTTCGGCAGCGGTCTTGCCAAAGCGGTCGATCACCGCACGCACGTCCTGCACCACGACATCGCCGCGCCAGCGATCATTCTTGTCGTCCCAGCTGCGCTCCACCGTGATCAGGTCGGCATGGCCGGCATTGGCGACACGACTGAAAACCGGATTGTCTTCCGGGATCGCCAGCGTGTCGGGCAGCACCGGTGCATCACCGAACAGGCTGGGTCCGGAATCGAAACCGCTGGCCGGGCCATGCGCGAGCAGGAACCGGGCGAAGCGGAAGGCCAGTGTCGATTTGCCGACCCCGCGCGGCCCGGTGATCATCCAGGCATGCGGCAGGCGGCCAGAACCCCAGGCTTCCAGCAGTGCCGTCTCGGCCGCCGCGTGGCCGAACAGGGCGGCATTGTGCCGTGGCCCCCAGGAGGCGGCGTCCTGTGGTTCGTAATCGCTCATGGGGTCAGGTTAAACTTTGCCGCCACCGCCTGCCAGAGCGCGGCAGCAACCTGGTCTGGATCGCCGCCGGCATCGATCAGGCGGCAGCGCTGCGGTTCGCGCGCCGCGATGTCGTGGAACGCCTTACGCAGCGTTTCATGAAACGCCAGGCCCATACGTTCGTATCGGTCTTCAGCCACGTCTAGGGTCTGCCTGATGCCACCCTGCATCCGGGCTTTGGCGCGGGCCAGTCCGGCTTCCACCGGCAGATCCAGCACCAGGGTCAGGTCAGGCTGGAAATCGCCCAGCACCAATTTGTGGAGATCGGCGATGGCTTCGCGACCGACCGCGCCGGCATAGCCCTGATAAGCCATCGTGGAATCGGCAAAGCGATCGGAGATTACCCAGGCGCCGCGCGCCAGCGCCGGCTTCACCGTCTTTTCAACATGGGCACGACGGGCGGCATAATGCAGCAGGGTTTCGGTCATCGCATCCCAGCGATCGGGATCGCCAGTGACCAGCAATGCGCGGATGTCTTCAGCACCCGGCGTGCCCCCCGGTTCGCGGGTCAGCACGGCCTCGATCCCATGCGCTGACAGCGTGGCAGCCAGACGTTTCACCTGGGTGGATTTGCCGGCGCCCTCGCCGCCTTCAAGCGTGATGAAGCGGCCGCGCAGGTCACCGCCCTGGGCGGTCACTGCTTCTTCGCGCCCCAGAGCAGATAGCTGACGGCGGCACTGATACGGCCACTGAAGCCGAGCTGCTGCACATCGGCACCCGCCAGCAGCGGCACTTCCATCAGCGTGGCGTCCTTGTTGGCGACAACCAGCTTGGCGACGGGCGTGCCCTTGGCGATCGGCGCCGGGATCGGATTCTCGTAAGATACCGTAACCTTGATGTTGCCCTTGGTCTGGCGCGGCAGGGTCAGGGCCAGGTTGCGGTCGATCACCAGCGGAACGCGCGGCGCATCACCGAGCCACACATCGGCCTCGTCCACCACGGCACCAGCAGTGAAGAGCTTGTAATTGTCGAACTGGCTGAAGCCGAGCTCAAGCAGGCGTTCAGCTTCGCGCGAGCGCTCGTTCATGCTCTTCAAGCCGTTGAACACCATGATCAGGCGGCGGTCGCCGCGCTTGGCCGATGCCGTTAGGCCATAGCCGGCTGCTTCGGTATGGCCGGTCTTCAGGCCATCGGCGCCCCCGTCCTTGTAGAGCAGCGGATTGCGGTTGCCCTGGGTGATCGGCTTCTTGGTCGCACCATCGATGCCGTAGGTGAACTCCTTCTCGGAGTAGAAATGGTAATACTGCGGGAAGCGGCTGATAATGTAGCGGGCCAGCAGGGCCAGATCGCGCGCCGTGGTCAGATGTTGCGGATCGGGCCAGCCGGATGCATTGCGGAAGGTGCTGTTTTTCAGGCCGATCTGACGACCGCGATCGGTCATCATCTCGGAGAACCGCTCCTCGGTGCCGGCGATGCCTTCCGCCAGCACGATGCAGGCGTCATTGCCTGACTGGATGATCACGCCGCGCAGCAGGTCTTCCACCTTCACGCGGCCACCAATCGGCACGAACATCTTCGAGCCCTGGATGCGCCAGGCTTTCTCGCTCACCGGCAGCATATCGTCCAGGCGCAGTTTGCCGGCTTCGAGCTGTTCGAACACCATCAGGGCGGTCATCAGCTTCGACATCGACGACGGCGGCATTAGCTCGTCGGCATTCTTGTCGAAGATCACCGTGCCGGTGTCGTAATCCATCAGGATCATCTGGCGGGCGAGCGTCTCGACCTGGCCGAGCTGCGCCGCAGCCGGGCGCACCACACTCACCGCGATCACCGCCGCAACAGCGACGACGACATACTTACTCCACAACGATACGCGCATTGGTTTGTCCGTTATTGATCGCCTGCTGCAGGGCCTGATCGGCCGCGGCGACCTGATTGAACGGGCCGAGGCGGACGCGGAAGAATTCCTGTCGATTGATAAAGGTCGAGCTGACATTGGCCGGGCCGAGCAACGACATCTGGGCCGCGAGCTTATGCGCATTCTCATGCAGCGTGAAGGCTCCGACCTGCACATAGATCTGGCCGCCGCGCGCCGGGCCGTTCTCGACCTTCTGCTGGTTCAAGTCAGATTTCGTCACCAGTGCGGTACCGCCAGCCGCTTGCGGATTGCCGGCATTCTGCGCTGCCAGCACCTGCATCGGCGACACCTGCGACGGCGCGGTCTGCACCACATCGGCGCTGCGGCCCTTGGCACCCGGCGGTGGCGGCAACGCCTCGGCCGAAACACCGCCGCGCGGTGCAGCCGAGGGCCGCTCGTCAGCGCCGGCGCGCGAGGCAAGCTGCGCGCCGGGCGCATCGCCGGCCAGCGGCGCCGGGCCGATATACTGCACGCGAACCTTGGCCGTGCCCTGCCGATCATACCCGAGCAACTGGGCGCTGCGGCGTGACAGGTCAATCACGCGGCCATTGGCATAGGGGCCGCGATCATTCATCCGCACGACAATGGAGCGCCCGTTTTCTAGATTGGTGACACGCACCAGCGACGGCATCGGCAGCGTCGGATGCGCCGCCGTCACCTCGTTCATATCAAAAACTTCGCCGTTGGCGGTCGCCTTGCCGTGGAACTGCTCGCCATACCACGAGCCGATACCGGTCTCGTCGTAGTTGGGATCTTCCTTCGGGTAATACCAGACACCGTTGATCTGGTACGGATTGCCAACCTTGTAGATGCCACCCTTGGCGATCGCCGCCTGGCTCGGCTGATCGCTGCGCATCACCGACTTGCTGGCATGATTGAACAGGGTGACCTCAGAACAGGCCGACAGGCCGAGCAGGAGCACAACCGGGGCTGCCCGCGTCAGGGTGCGCGTCAGGGCACGGGGCTGCGATGTGGTTCGGGAGTCCCCCCGAGCCCCCCGGTCCGAGCAAGGGATGGCGTGCCGACGACGATTCATGGCCTATATGTGGGGTATTTTAACCGTCACCCAGCCGATCGGCAAGCAGGCTCACCGTCAAAGCATAGTGATGGGCGCAGTTATACCGCAGGACCGAGCGGTAGTTGCCATAGACTAGGAAACTGGGCCCGCCGGGGCCGTCCGGCTGCACCAGGGCCCCGCTCTGCTGGGCCTTGGGCAATTCCCCGCCATCGGCCCGGCGAACGCCCAGCCGGCTCCATTCCTCGAGGGTCATGTCCCGGGTCATCTGGTCGATGGCGCGGCACCCCGACCGGCCCTCGCGGGCAAACTCACCCAGACGCTTTTGCAGATCGCTGGAGACCCGCACCTCCCGGCCCCAGGTCTGGGCGGTATTCCAGCCATGCTTGGCCAGGTAGTTGCCAATGGAGGCGAAGACATCGCCGGTGTTGTTCCAGATGTCGCGCCGGCCGTCGCCATCGAAATCCTCGGCATAGGCCAGATAGCTGCTCGGCATGAACTGGGGCTGGCCCATGGCACCAGCCCAGGAGCCTTTCATGGTCGGGAAATCGATATAGCCGCGATCCAGCATGGTCAGCGCCGCAAACAGCTCATTGCGGAAATAGCTCGATCGGCGCCGGTCGAAGGCCAGCGTGGCCAGCGAATGCACCAGCGGCACATCGGCCTTCACTGCACCATACCGCGTCTCGATGCCCCAGATCGCCAGCACGAAGCGCGGCTGTACGCCGTAACGCTGCGCCACCTGGCGCAGCAGGGCCTGATGATCGTCGCGCAGCTTCTGGCCCCGCTGCACATTCGTGGAGGTGATGACACGGTCGCGGTAGGTGGCGAAACTGAGCTTGAACTCGGCCTGGTTCCGGTCACGCTCGATAATCCGCATGATCGGCTCCACACCGGTCAGCGCAGTGCGCACCACATCGGGCTTGATGCCCTTCTGGATCGCCTCGCTGCGCACCTCGGTCAGGAAGGCCTCGAATTCGACACGGTTGAACGGCGCGACCGCTGCGGTGGCGTCTGGCGGGGCTGCCGGCGTACTGCCGGCGCTCGGGGCGGCGGCCGTGACAGCCGGGTTGGCGGCCGGCGTTTCAGCCGTCGCCGGCGTGGCGGCAGCGGCGGACTGCGCGGCAGCGGAGCCTTCGCGCGGCTGTCCCGAGGGGCGCCAGCCGCAAGCCACGACCAGACCGAAACCAAGCAGCACAACGGCCAGCCGCAAGCTTCGCATCCTCAACCCTCCGCTTCCACAATCTTCAAATGGTTCAAGGTGTTAACCTAAGTGAGCCCGATTCGCCAAGGTTCGCGGTGTGACATTTCACGGCCTGCCGTCGGCCACCCTGCGCGGCGGCAGCAGGTCATGGGTATGGCCCAGGAGCCAATAACCGGCGAGTCCCAGCCATTCCTTGGTCAGGAAATTCAGGGCAGAGAGCCGTCGCAGTGGCGTGAAATCAAACTGGACCGGCTTGCCGGTCAGGAAATCCACCGGGTAAGGCAGCACCGGCCAATTCACCGCATTGAAGCAGTTCACCGCGCGCGGCAAGTGGCGGGCCGAGGTGACCAGCAGCCAGACCTCGCCCGGCTGCGGCCTGGCAACAGAAAGCGAAAGCCGGGCGTTTTCGATGGTATTGCGGGATACGCGTTCATAGAGCACGCGGTCGGGGTCCAGGCCCATCTTGGCGAAAACCGCCGCCGCGACGTCGGATTCCGTCACCGCTCCCTCTTCGCGCGATGCAGAAGTCCCACCGCTGAACACCAGCCTGGCCTGCGGGTAGCGCGCGGCCAGTGCGGCAAAGGCCACCAGCCGGTCGGCGTTGCTGTTCAGCTCGGGCCAGCCGCGGGCAGCCATGATGGCGGGCTCCTCCGCGCCGCCCAGAACGATGATGCCATCAACCCGGGCTGGGGGCTCGGCAACCGGGAAATACTCCTCCAGGGGCCGCAGCAACCAGTCGTGCAACGGCAGCGCGCCCAGCACCAGAACCGCCAGCAGAACCGTCCCGCCCAGTGCAAAGCCGGCACGCCGCGTCGCCCGCCACCAGGACAGCGGCAGCGACAGCAGCAGCAGCGCAAACAGGATGCTGCCCGGATTGGCGAAAACGGCGAGGACTTGTCCCAGCATGAACGGAGGGGCCTTTCGAGGGGCGATTCGACCCGAATAAGTCACCCGGGCCGAATGTGTCACTTTGCGGGGGGCAGTGGTAAATATCAATCGATCCTCCTAGGAACCTTCACAGGCACCGGCATGACCGCTCTGGCCCCGCTTTCGCTGTCGACGCCCTCGCTGACCAGCCGCCTGGCTGCGCTGGTCGCCGCCAAGCCGATCGGGCCACAGGACTACCGCAGCGCCGCCCTCTTCACCCTCGATGCCCTGGCCAATGCCCTGGCCGGCCGCAAGACAGCGCCCGGCGCCATCCTGCTCGACTGGGCCGCCGCCGAGGCGCTGACCACGGGCCGCGAGGCGATGCTGCTGGGCGGCCTGACCCATATCCTGGAAGTCGACGACCTGCATCGTGCCTCGGTGGTGCATCCGGGCTGCGTGGTGGTGCCGGCGGCCTATGCGCTGGCGCGGCGACGCAAGACGCGCGGCCATGCCTTTCTCGCTGCCGTGCTGCGCGGGTTCGAAGCCTGCTGTCGCGTCGGCATGGCGGTCGGGCCGGCGCATTATCGCATCTGGCACAACACGGCGACCTGCGGCCCGTTCGGCTCGGCCTATGCTGCCGGCGACCTGCTCGGCCTCGATCATGCGGCGATGACCCATGCGCTTGGCAATGCCGGCACGCAATCTTCCGGCCTGTGGCAGTTCCTGGAGACCGGCGCGATGAGCAAGCATCTGCATGCGGGCCGCGCCGCCGAAGCCGGACTGCTGGCCGCCGATCTGGCGGCGCGCGGCTTCTCCGGCCCGCCGCATATTCTCGAAGGCGACAAGGGTTTCTTCAAGGCCACCTGCAGCGACGCAGAACCAGAGCGGCTGCTGGCCGATGCCGACGCGCCCTGGCAACTGCGCCTGACCTCGATCAAGCCATGGCCAAGCTGCCGCCACACGCATCCGACCATCGACGCCGGCCTGTCGCTGGCGCCGCGCATCGGCAACCGCAAGATCGAACGTATCCAGGTCGCGACCTATCAGGCCGCACTCGATGTCTGCGACCGCGTGGCACCCCGCAGCGAATATGAGGCGAAATTCTCGCTGCAGCATACCGCCGCCGCCGCCATCACCGACGGCCATATCGATTTTGACAGCTTCGATCCCCCTGCCCGCGCGCGCCTGGCCGAGATCGCCGCCAGGGTCGATATCGCTGCCGTGGCGCCGTTCGTTCACCGTTATCCCAGGGCCTGGGGTGCACACGTTTGCGTGAAGCTGGATGACGGAACCGAGTTGAATGCCGAGCGCGAACATGCCTTTGGCGACCCGGAAAACCCGCTTGATGACGGGGCCATGCGGGCCAAGGCGGCCATGCTGCTGGAATACGGCGGGATCGCCGCGCCGGCCGCCTTCATCGATGCCGTGCTGGCGCTGGCGGACGATGCACCGTTGCCCGACCTGCCGCCGGCAATGCTATAATTCCGCCATGAATCGTTGCCTCCTTTTGCCGGCAATGCTGATCGCGTTTTTCGCGGCGACCATGCCGGCCTGGTCGCAGGGCCAGGCACCGGGCCGCAACAATGCAGCCCGCTCCAATGCCGCCTGCTTCAATCAGAAAGAGGCCGAAGCCGAGGCCGAAGTCCGCACCGGCATTCAGCTGCGTGAAATCCTGCGCCGCTGCGCGCAGGCCGATCCGGGCGGCGCTGCCTATCTGAACGACTGGTATCTGTTCGATCAGGAGAATGGTGACAGGCTGCGAGCCGCCGTGGAACTGCGCCGCGCTGCGCTGGCTCGCATCTTCCCCAATCGCAGCCAGGCCCAGCAATGGGAGACCGATGCCGCCGTGGCGACGATGAAGCCGCTGCAGACCAATGAAGCCGTGTGCAAGAGCACCTACGACATTGTCGACCGCCTCAAGAAAGAGCAGTGGAAGGGCTTCAAGTATTACGCCCGCCTGCAGGAGAATATGCTCGTTTACGAGTTGCCCCTCTGTAAGAAGTAATTGCCGCTTTTCCCGCCGATTGCGGGATGCTTAATATTGGACAGGTACGCCGCGGAGAGATGCCCCTTGGCCCTGGACCTGGCAAAGCTGAAGATACTGGTGGTCGAGGATCATCCGCTGCTTCCCCAAAAATAAATGGATCGTGCCCCCCAAATCCTGAGGTGACAGTCATGCTGCGTTGCTCCGCTTTGCTTGCCGCCGCCCTCAGTCTTGTCATTACCCTCATGCCAGACCGCCTGCTGGCAGCCTGCCTCGGCGCGATCTCCAACCGTGCCCCAGCCGCCCGCATCATGCCAGCGGGTCTGCAACTCGCGGCCGTGCCAGCCAACAGCGCACGCCTCACCTTTGTCGGGCACGCGACTTTTCTGATCGAGAGCCCGCAGGGCGTAACGGCTGCCACCGATTACAACGACTACATCCGGCCAGCCATGCGGCCCGACATCGTCACCATGAACTATGCCCACACCACGCATTACACCAACAATCCGGAACCGGGCATCCGCCATGTCCTGCGCGGCTGGTCGTATCAGGACAAACCGGCGCGCCATAACGTGCAATACAAGGACATGCGCGTGCGCAATGTGCCGACCAACATCCGCAACTACGGGACCGGCACCGAGTATGACGGCAATTCCATCTTCATCTTCGATGTTTCCGACCTGTGCTTTGCGCATCTGGGCCATCTGCATCACAAGCTGACGCCGGGCCACCTGGCCGATATGGGCAAGATCGATGTGGTGTTCGTGCCGGTGGATGGCGGCCTGACCCTGAATATCTTCGATATGCAGGAGGTGATCCGCCAGATCGACGCGCCATTGGTGGTGCCAATGCACTATTTCAGCGAAAGCACGCTGGAGCGGTTTCTGGCCCGGCTGCGTGACTCCCACGACATCAGGCTGAATGACGGGCCCACCACACTAATTTCGCGAAATACACTCCCCAAAAAGCCATCCGTACTGGTGCTTCCGGGCCCGCATTAGCCCCTGAGGCCTCTGTTTCGCCCAAATGGGCGATCGCGGTTTCCCTCCGGCTGCAGGAAACTGCTATACTGCAGCGCCGCCCAGCCATGGCCGCGGCCTGCATGCATAACGGACTCTGCGAACTGTCATGGGCACGTTCTTCCTCATCATCACCTTCCTGCTGGTCGGCGTTCCGGGTGCTGCCTTTGTTATCCTGCAACTGATCGCCGCCCATCGCCGGCAGAGCCTGGCGGTGAATTGGAGCTCATCAGAAATCCAGCGCCGCGGTCTGCGCATTGCCGAGATGGAACGCAACACGGCAGCTGCACGCCAGACCATCGGCGAACTGATGATGAAGGTTTCGACCCTGCGGCTCACGGTCGAGCGTCTCGAAAAGCTGATCGAGAAATCAACGACCGATACCAAGGCTGCCGCCGGCAAGCCCTGAGCGACCTGCTTTCCGCATCTTCCAGACACCGCTGCGGCCTAGTATGCACCGGGTATTGGCGATAGACTCGCAATCCGTTTCACAGACCGAATCTGTCACCGCGCCCCATGGGCTTCATTCGCCAGATCGCCGAACACGAAGCCCGTCTTGAAGCCGGTAATGCCCAGCGCCTGGGGGCAGAGATTGCGTTTCCCACAGGCACTCATTCGTCCAATCGTGCAGCCGTTGCCGGTCGGGACGGCGTGCTGTTCATCGCCGATGGCCAGAATAAATGGGAAATGCAACTCGCCGGGATCATGCCGGCCGGACCGCCATGGGTGAAGACCTGGCAGGACGCCCTGCGCGACCGCCAGATGATCTGCGCCAGAGATGGCATTGCGCTCGCCCATCTGGTCATGCCCGAGAAGCAGATCCTGCTGCCGCACCTGCGCTGGGCCGAAGCGGCGCCCACCGCCTTCCCCGGCCGGCCACTGCGCCGCATCCCCTGGGATGTCGCCGGACCGATCGGGCTGATCTATCCGGAGGCCGATTTTGCCGCAGCGCGCGACTGGTCTGGCCTGTACTGGCGGCGCAATTCACATTGCCTGCCCAGCAGCTGCCTGATCGCGACGCGCAGGCTGCTGACCGCCTATGGCCTGGCGGAAAGCCTGGATGACAGCGCCATTGATGTGGTCGAGCGCCCCGCCCGTCATGACCTGATCGCGCATTTCCTCCATCCGGCACCGACCGAAGACGGCCTGGCCATCCGCCGCCCCGGCGAAACCCTGCTGCACAAGGATGGTCGGGCCGAGGGGAAAAGCCTGCGCGGATCCCGCTATGTGATCCGCAACCGGGCGGCCAAGGTGGCCGCACCGCTGGCGATCTTTGGCGACAGCTACAGCTGGGATGGCGTAGGCCTGGGTGAAGCCCTGGCCTACATGTTCCAGGAGGTGCATTTCATCTGGCAGAAAGACATCGACTGGTCCTATGTCGCCAGTCATGGCATCCGGTTCCTGCTTTGGGAAAGCGCCGAGCGTTTCCTGGGCATGCCGCCCCGGAGCTGACCCCGGGCCAGCCCTCGACGCTGTGCGCCCGGTGGGGTAAATACCGCCCCCGGGGACAGGTGGCCGAGTGGTTTAAGGCAGCGGTCTTGAAAACCGCCGTACCTGCAAGGGTACCGTGAGTTCGAATCTCACCCTGTCCGCCAATTCCCGTATGGAATCTGGTTGCCCTGCTCCTTCGGGGCCGGCGGCCCGCCGGGCGGTGCCGTCAGATTGGTCATGTAGGTTGGCGCGATCTCGTCCCCCGTCTGCCGGTCATACTCGACCAGCACATGCAGCACCAGATCGTAGGACCGGTAGCAGTCGTGCAACAGCGCCGCCATGGCCAGCAGCTGGGGCGGCGACAGCAGCGACAGCTTGGTGATGTCGCGCACGAAGATCGCATCGCCCCATACCACCTGGCTCATGCCGGCAAAGATATCATCACCCACCATCATCGGCTGGATGATGCGGCTGACGGTGGGGAAGAAACGATGGAAGAGGAACCCCTGGCTACGCAGGAAGGCCTCGACATCGCCAAACAACGGCTGGTCTGTATAGAGTGGCAGGAACTCGACTTCGGTGTGAACGATCAGCGCTTCGGACAGTCGCTTGGTGGCGTTCTGGAACACCATCAGCTCACCGCCCTGGATGTCGATCTTCAGCATGTCGAAGCCGACCGCCTCGGGCACATCATCGAGCCGCACGGTGTCGATCTCTTCGGTCTTCACCACATGGCCCCAGACCGGAAAGCCGTGAAACAGCTTGAGGACTTCGGGATTGGGCTTCAGCAGCGACGACATGCCGGAGCCGGCACAAAGATACAGGGTATGCCGGCGACCATCGCCGACGGCATGGGGCAGATAAATCTCTGACGGGCCCTTCTTCTCGTTCAACTCGGCCAGTGCTTCAGCATTGGGCTCGAACCCGACGATATCGGCATTGCCGCCCTGCAACAGCGTGGCATAGGGCGGATCGCCATCAATCGGATTAGCGCCAACATCGACAATCTTGACCCGGACGGCCGAATTGGTCAGCGCGTGAAATGAACCTGGAACAACCATGACGCCTCGCCTCGTCGAATCATGACAGGGCAAAGCCCTCCCCTAACATGACGCATAAAATATTACCGTTCGGTTTCCTGCCGGATGATCTCGCGGACAGCCTCTGAAATCCGCAGCCACTCGATAGCGCCGCCGCGATCACCACTCTCTGCAAGAATATTTGCCCGCGTCGCCGCAATCCGCAGGGCCCGCCGGCCGTGAAAACCAAACAGCAACCCCGCGGTTTTCCGAATATCCAGACCGGCGCCTATCCGCTCTTCGTCCATCGTCATGCTCTATGCCTTACGGCCTTCGTCTGTCGGGACCGGACGTTACCGCCGCGGGCATCCCCATGTGAACCTGCCGGAGGTGGCAGTTATGCTTATAGTACAACCCGCATAGCGGGAAAACCCTATGACAATGCATCAAGATAGGCTGCGGTCTGAGCAGTATCAAAGACCTGGGTCTGGGCGGATGTCAGCGCATTGGCCTGGGTGGTGCTCATCGCCTCGATATTGGTGACGCTGAGCGATCCGATTGCGGTGGTGCTGATGGCCGCAATCTGCGTGGCCTTCAGTTCGCCAATATCGGTGGTCTGCAGCCCGTCGATCTGGGTGGTGGTCAGGCCCGCGATCTGCGCCGCCGTCAGGACACCGACCTGCGTGGTGTCGAGGGCATTGAAGCTGTTCGTGATGAAGGCCGCGAGCTGGGTCGAGGTCAGGCCCGTCAGCAGCGTCGTGGTCAACGCATCAACCTGCGTATCCTGCAGGGCACTGATCTGCGTGGTGGTCAGGCCCTTCGCCTGCACCGCGCTCAGGGCGCCCAGCAACGTGGTGCCTTCGGCCTGGATCTGGGTCGTGGTCAGGGCCCCGATCTGGGCCGTGGTCAGGGCCTTCAGCTGGGTGGTGGTCAGGTCTGCAATATCACTGGTGTCCAGGCTCTGGATCTGAGTCGTGGTCAGGGCCGCCACCTGGGCCGCGGTCAGTGCCTGGGTCTGCGTCGTGTTGAGCGCATTCAGGGCGGTGGTGGTCAGGGCCTTCACCTGCGTGGATGTCAGACCGGCGATCGCCGTGCTGGTCAGCGCGACAACCTGCGTATCTTCCAGGCTGCCGATCTGCGTTACCGTCAGGCCCCTCACCTGGGTTGCCGTCAGGGCACCAAAGGACGTGGTATCGACCGCATCCAGCTGGGTGGTGCTGAGCGCCGCAATCTGCGCCGAGGTCAGACCCGATGTCCGCGTCGTATCCAGGCCGCCCAGGACCGTGACGCTGAGCGCGCCAATCTGGGTCGTGGTCAGACCGGCCACCTGGACCGAGGTCAGATCATTGAAGTCAGTACTGTCGAGCGCCGCAATCTGGATCGTCGTCAGCCCCTGCAACTGCACAACGGCCAGGGCCTGGGTCTGAGTCGTATCCAACTGCGACAGGTTGGTGGTGTTCAAGGCGCGCAGCTGCGTGCCGGTCAACGCCCTGAGCTGCGTGGTGGTCAGGTCGGCCACATCGGCGGTATCGAAATTGCTGATCTGCGTCGTGGTCAGGGCCGCGATCTGGATTGCGGAGAGCGCGCGACTCTGCGTCGTATCCAGCGCATTCAGCGCTGTGGTGGTCAGAACCGCAATCTGCGTCGGCGCCAGCCCGGTAATCGCCGTGCTGGTCAGCGCCGTCAGCTGCGTATCATACAGCAGGCTGGCCTGGGTCGTGGTCAGGCCCTTCACCTGCGTGGCCGTCAGTGCGCCCAACAGGGTCGTGCTCATCGAATCAAACTGCGTGGTGCTCAGCGCACCCAGCTGGGCCGAGGTCAGGCCGCTGACCTGCGTCGTGCTCAGTACGGCCACAGCAGCAGCGTCGATCTCCCGCACCTGCGTGGTGCTCAATGCACCCAACTGGGTCGAGGTCAGATCAGACACATCCGTGCTTTCAAGACTTGCGATCTGCGTGGTGGTCAGCGCCTTGATCTGGAAGGTGTTCAGGGTCTGTAACTGGATCGCATCCAGTGCGTTCAGATCCGAGGTTTCCAGCGCCGCAATCTGCGTGACTGTCAGCCCCTTCAGCTGGGTGGTAGTCAGGTCGGCAATATCGGCGATATCAAGCCCGGCAATCTGCGTCGTGGTCAGGGCGCCCACCTGGGCCGCGCTCAGCGCCTGGCTCTGGGTGGTGTCCAGCTGGTTCAGATTGGTGGTACTCAGGGCTTTCAGCTGAACCGTCGTCAGCGCCTTCAGCTGCGTGGTGGTCAGGTCGGCAACATCGGTGGTCTCAAGCGAAGACACCTGCGTGGTGCTCAGCGCGGCAACCTGCGTAGCGGTCAGGGCCTGGCTCTGCGTCGCATCCAGCGCATTCAGCGCCGTCGTGATCACGGCTGCAATCTGCGTGCCCGCCAGGCCGGCGATGCTGGTGGTGCTCAGTGCGGTGAACTGGGTTTCGTCCAAAGCCCCGATCTGCGTGGTGGTCAGGCCCTTGATCTGCGTCGAGGTGAAGGATGCGAATACGGTACTGACCAGAGTATCGATCTGCGTGGTGGTCAGGCCGGCAAGCTGAGCGGCCGTCAGGCCCGCAATCGCCGTGGTGCTCAACGCCTCGAACTGGGTGGTCTCCAGCGAGCCGATCTGCGTGGCAGTCAGCCCCGTCACCTGCGTGGTGGTCAGGTTGCTGAAGACCGTGGAGTCCAGACCATCAATCTGGGTTGTGGTGAGGGCGCCGATCTGCAGCGAGGTCAGTGCCTGGGTCTGCGTGGTATCCAGGGCCTGCAGGCTGGTGCTGCTCAGTGCACGCAACTGGTTGGTGCTGAGGCCGGCAACCTGCGTCGTGCTCAATTCGGCGAGGTCGGCCGCAGAGAGATCGTTCAACTGCGTGGTGGTCAGCGCCTGGATCTGCGCCGTGGTCAGGGACTGAACCTGGGTGGTATCCAGCTGTGACAGGTTGGTGCTGGTCAGGGCCTTCAGCTGGGTTGCCGTCAACGCCTTCAGCTGAGTCGTGGTCAGATCGGTGACATCGGCGGCATCAAGGTTGCTGATCTGGGTTGTGGTCAGCGCTGCAATCTGGGTGGCCGCAAAGGCCTGGCTCTGGGTTGCATCCAGTGCATTCAGCGCCGTGGTGCTGATCGCCGCGATCTGTGTGGCAACAAATCCGGTGAGCGCCGTGCTGCTCAGTGCAGTGAGCTGGGTTTCATCCAGGGCGCCGATCTGGGCTGTGGTGAGGCCCCGCGCCTGCGTCGACGTCAGATTCCCGAGAACAGTAGCATCCAGCCCATCAAGCTGGGTGGTGGTCAGTGCTGCAATCTGGGTGGCCGCCAATGCCTGCGTCTGGGTGGTATCCAGCGCATTCAGATCGGTGGTCTCCAGTGCCGCAACCTGTGCCGTGCTCAGACCCTTGATCTGCGTCGAGGTCAGGTCGGCAATGTCGGCCGCGTCCAGCCCAGCAATCTGCGTGGTGCTCAGGCTGCCGACCTGGGTGGCCGTCAGTGCCTGGCTCTGCGTGGTATCCAGTTGATTGAGGTTGGTGGTGCTCAGCGCCTTCAGCTGCGTGCCGGTCAGCGCCTTGAGCTGCGTGGTGGTCAGATCCGCCACATCCCCTGCTTCAAGGGCAGCAATCTGCGTGGTGCTGAACGCCGCCACCTGCGTGCTGGTCAGTGCCTGTGACTGCGTCGTATCCAGCGCATTCAGCGCCGTGGTGATCAGGGCGGCGATCTGGGTGCCGGCCAGGCTGCTCAGGCTGGTGGTGCTGAGTGCGCCAACCTGGGTTTCATCCAGGGCGCCGATCTGCGTGGTGGTCAGGCCCTTGAGCTGTGTCGAACTCAACGCCTCGATCACCGTGGAATCCAGCGAGTCGATCTGCGTCGTGGTCACGCCACTGAGCTGCACTGCCGTCAGGCTGGTGATAGCCGTGGTGCTGAGCGCCGCAAACTGCGTGGCGTCCAGGGAGCCGATCTGTGTTGCCGTCAGCCCCTTCACCTGCGTCGTGCTCAGATTCTCGAACACGGTGGTGTCCAGGACATCGAGCTGGGTGGTGCTCAATGCGCCGATCTGCGTCGCAGTCAGGGCCTGGGCCTGGGTGGTATCCAGGGCCTGAAGGTTGGTGCTGCTCAGGCCGCGAATCTGCGTCGTGCCGAGGCCGGCAACCTGCGTCGTGCTCAGCTCGGCGATGTCGGCCGCATCCAGACTGTTCAGCTGCGTGGTGGTCAGCGCCAAGATCTGCGTGGTGGTCAGCGCCTGGGTCTGGGGCGTATCCAGGGCATTCAGATTCGTGGTGCTCAGAGCCCTCAGCTGTGTGGCAGTCAACGCCTTCAACTGGGTGGTCGTGAGATCCGTGACATCAGCTGCATCGAATGCAGAAATCTGCGTGGTGCTGAAGGCTGCGATCTGCGTGGTGGTCAGCGCCTGGGTCTGGGTCGTGTTAAGCGCATTCAGCGCCGTGGTGATCAGCGCGGCGATCTGGGTACCGGCCAGGCTGCTCAGGCTGGTGGTGCTGAGCGCGGTAACCTGATCCTGATCCAGCGCGCCGATCTGCGTGACGGTGAGCCCCTTGAGCTGCGTCGAGGTCAGCGCATTGAAGACGGTAGAGTCCAGCGTGTCGATCTGGGTCGTGGTCAGGCCGCCGAGCTGCGCCGCTGTCAGGCCGGTGATCGCCGTGGTGCTGAGCGCCGCAAACTGAGTGACCTCCAACGAGCCGATCTGCGCCGCCGTCAGGCCGGCCACCTGTGTCGTGCTCAGACTCTCGAATACCGTTGTGTCCAGCTCATCAAGCTGGGTGGTGCTCAACGCGCCAATCTGGGTCGACGTCAGCGCCTGAGCCTGGGTGGTGTTCAGCGCCTGCAGGCTGGTGCTGCTCAGGCCGCGCACCTGGTTGGTGCTGAGGCCCGCAATCTGTGTCGTGCTCAACTCGACGATGTCGGCTGCGTCCAGCTCGTTCAGCTGCGTGGTGGTCAGCGCCTGCAGCTGCGTGGTGGTCAAGGCCTGAGTCTGGGTCGTGCTCAACGTGCTCAGGTTGGTACTGGTCAGCACTTTCAGCTGCGTGGCTGTCAAGGCCTTCAACTGGGTCGTACTCAGGTCGGCCACATCCGTGGTGTCAAGACCCTTGATCTGCGTGGTGTTCAGCGCCGCGATCTGCGTCGCACTCAGGGCCTGGCTCTGCGTCGATGTCAGCGCATTCAGCGCCGTGGTGCTGAAGGCCGCAACCTGAGTGGCCCCAAGGCTGGCCAGCGTGGTGGTGCTCAGGACCGCGACCTGCGTTTCGTCCAGCGCGCTGATCTGGGTCGTGGTCAGGCCCTTGATCTGCGTCGAGGTCAGCGCCGCAAAGGCCGTCTCATCCAGCGCATCGATCTGCGTCGTGGTCAGGCCACTGATCTGCGTGGCTGTCAGGCCGGTGATGGCCGTGGTGTTGAGCGCCGAGAACTGGGTCGCCTCCAGCGAACCAATCTGAGCGGCCGTCAGCCCCTTCACCTGCGTCGAGGTCAGGTTGCTGAACACCGTGGTATCGAGAACATCGATCTGGGTCGTGCTCAGCGCGCCGATCTGGGTCGAGCTGAGCGCCTGGGACTGAGTGGTGCTCAGCGCTTGCAGGTTTGTACTGCTCAGGCCGCGGACTTGATTGGTGCTCAGGCCGGCAATCTGCGTGGTGCTCAACTCGGCAATATCAGCGGCAGCCAGGTCATTCAGCTGCGTCGTGCTCAGCGCCTGCAGCTGCGTGGTGGTCAGGGCCTGAGTCTGGGTCGTGTCCATTGCGTTCAGGCTGGTGCTGCTCAGCGCCTTCAGCTGGGTCGCGGTCAGTGCTTTTAATTGCGTGGTGGTCAGGTCGGCTACGTCAAGAAGATCCAACCCCTTGATCTGCGTGGTGCTGAGCGCCGCAATCTGCGTCGTGGTCAGAGCCTGGGTCTGGGTCGCATCCAGCGCATTCAGCGCCGTGGTGGTCAGGGCTGCCGCCTGGGTGCCGGTCAGACTGGCCAGCGCCGTCGTGCTCAGAGCCGCCACCTGGGTATCTTCAAGCGAGGCAATCTGTGCGGCTGTCAGCCCCTTGACCTGCGTCGAGGTCAGGTTGCTGAAGATCGTGGTATCGAGGCCGTCGATCTGGGTTGTGCTCAGCGCGCCGATCTGGGTCGAAGTGAATATCTGAGTTTGCGTCGAATCCAGCGCGTTCAGATCGGTGGCTTCCAGAGCGGCAACCTGCGCCGTCGTCAGGGCTTTCAGCTGCGTGGTGGTCAGGTCGACCACATCGGCAAGCTCCAGCCCCTTGATCTGTGTGGTGGTCAGGGCCGCAATTTGGGTTGCCGTCAGCACCTGACTCTGGGTCGTATCCAGCGCATTCAACGCCGTGGTGCTGATCGCCGCCACCTGCGTGCCGACGAGGCCGGTCAGCGCCGTGGTGGTCAGTGCCGTCAGCTGCGTAGCCTCCAGCGAGGCGACCTGCGTGGTGGTCAGACCCTTGACCTGAGTCGAAGTCAGAGCCGCCAGCACGGTCGATTCAAGAGAATCGATCTGTGTCGTGGTCAAGCCACCGATCTGTGTTGCGGTCAGGCCGGAAACCGCTGTCGTGCTCAAGGCTGCGAACTGCGTGCCGTCCAGCGAACCGATCTGCGTCGAGGTCAGACCCTTCACCTGCGTCGAGGTGAGGTTGCCAAACACGGTGGCATCCAGATTATCGAGCTGGGTGACCGACAGCGCGCCGATCTGGGTCGAGGTCAGGGCCTGGGTCTGCGTGGTATCCAGCGCCGACAGGTTGGTGCTGCTGAGCGCTGCAATCTGGCTCGTGCTCAGGTTCGCGATCTGAGTGGTGCTCAACTCACCGATGTCGGTGGTTTCCAACTGGCCGATCTGCGTCGTGGTCAGGGCCTGCAGCTGCGCAGTAGTCAGGGCCTGGGTCTGCGTCGTATTCAGCTGCGACAGATTGGTGCTGGTCAGTACCTTCAGCTGTGTCGCGGTCAGCGCCTTAAGCTGCGTGGTGGTCAGATCGGCGACATCGGTGATCTCGAGACTCTTGACCTGCGTGGTGGTCAGCGCTGCAACCTGCGCAGCGGTCAACGCCTGGGCCTGCGTTGTATCCAGGCCATTCAGCGCCGTGGTGCTCAGCGCTGCGATCTGTGTGGCCGCCAGCACGGCGATTGTCGTGCTGGACAGTGCCGTGATCTGCGAATCATCCAGCGCGCCGATCTGCGCCGTGGTCAGCCCCTTCACCTGCGTCGAGGTCAGGTTGCTGAACACCGTGGAGTCCAGTGTGTCAAGCTGCGTGGTGGTCAGTGCACCGATCTGGGCAGCCGTCAGTGCCCGGGTCTGGGTAGTGTCCAGGGCCTGCAGATTGGTGGTGCTCAGATTGGCAATCTGCGTCGTGCTGAAGCCGGCAACCTGCGTCGTGCTCAGCTCGGCAATATCGGTGGTCTCAAGCTGATTGACCTGCGTCGTGGTCAGCGCCTGCAATTGCGTCGCCGTCAGCGCCTGGGTCTGGGTTGTATTCAGCGCCGACAGATTTGTGCTGCTCACCGCCTTCAACTGCGTCGCCGTCAGCGCTCTGATCTGCGTGGTGGTCAGATCGGCGATATCGGTAGTTTCGAAGCTGCCGATCTGCGTCGTGGTCAGGCCGATGATCTGCGTCGCGGTCAGGGCCTTTGACTGGGTCGCATCCAGCGCATTCAGCGCCGTTGTCGTCAGCACGCCGACCTGCGCAGCCGTCAGGTTGGAAACGGCCGTGGTGGTCAGCGCCGCCGCCTGGGTTTCATCCAGCGAGGCAATCTGGGTGGTGCTCAGCCCCTTCACCTGTGTCGAGGTCAGGGCATTGATCGCGGTGGCGTCCAGGGTGTCGATCTGGGTGGTGGTCAGGCCAGCAAGCTGGGACGCCGACAGGGCGGCCAGGGCCGTGCTGGTGAGCGCTGCGAACTGCGTGGCTTCCAGCGAACCGATCTGGGTCGCCGTCAGCCCCTTCACCTGCGTCGAGGTCAGGCTGGCAAATACCGTCGTATCCAGGGTGTCAAGCTGCGTGGTGGTCAGCCTGCCGATCTGCACCGATGTCAGGGCCTGGGTCTGGGTCGTATCCAAAGCCTGCAGATTGGTGGTGCTCAGATTGGCAATCTGCGTCGTGCTCAGGCCGGCAACCTGCGTCGTGCTCAGCTCGGCAATATCGGTGGTCTCAAGCTGATTGACCTGTGTGGTGGTCAACGCCTGCAACTGGGCCGACGTCAGCGCCTGGGTCTGTGTCGTATCGAGCTGCGACAGGTTGGTGCTGCTCAGGGTCTTCAACTGCGTCGCCGTCAGCGCCTTCAGCTGCGTGGTGGTCAGATCGGCGATATCAGTCGTTTCGAGGCTGCCGATCTGCGTCGTGGTCAGGGCCGCCACCTGCACAGCCGTCAATGCGCCGGCCTGCGTGGTATCCAGTGCGTTCAGCGCCGTCGTGCTCAGCGCCGCAATTTGCGATGCGGTCAGCCCCGCGATCGTGGTGCTGGCAAGCGAGGTGATCTGGGTTTGATTCAGCGCGCCGATCTGGGTGGTGCTCAGCCCCTTGATCTGCGTCGAGGTCAGGGCCGCAAAGGCGGTCGTATCCAGCGCATTGATCAGCGTCGAATTCAGGCCGCCGAGCTGCACCGCGGTCAGGCCGGCGATAGCGGTCGTACTCAGGGCGGCGAACTGCGTGACCTCTAGCGAACCGATCTGCGTCGAGGTCAGGCCCTTGACCTGGGTCGAGGTCAACGTGTTGAAGATCGTCGAATCCAGGGAGTCGATCTGCGTCGTGGTCAGGGCGCCGATCTGGGCCGAAGTCAGCGCCTGCTTCTGCGTCGTATCCAGCGCCAGAAGATTGGTGCTGTTCAGGCTGGCGACCTGCGTTGTGCTCAGGCCAGCCACCTGCGTCGTGCTGAGGTCGGCGATATCGGTGGCATCCAGCTGATTCAGCTGTGTCGTGGTCAGCGCCTGCAGCTGTGTCGCCGTCAGGGCCTGGGTCTGGGTTGCATCCAGCTGCGTCAGATTGGTGCTGGTCAGCGATTTCAACTGCGCTGCCGTCAGCGCCTTCACCTGCGCGGTCGTGAGATCAGCGACATCGCTGGTATCGAGATTGCTGATCTGGGTGGTGGTCAGCGCCGCGATCTGCGACGCCACCAGGGCCCCGCTCTGGGTCGCATCCAGCGCATTCAGCGCCGTGGTCGTGACGGCCGCCACCTGCGTTGTGGCAAATCCGGTGACTGCTGTGCTGGTCAGGGCGGCGACCTGAGTAGCTTCCAGTGAGGCAACCAGCGTTGTGGTCAGCCCCTTCACCTGCGTCGAACTCAGGCTGGCAAATACCGTCGTATCCAGAGCGTCGATCTGGGTGGTCGTCAGCGCACCGAGCTGCGCTGACGTCAATGCGGCTGTCTGGGTAGTGTTCAGCGCCTGCAGGGTCGTGGTGCTGAGATTAGCAATCTGGGTCGTGCTGAAGCCGGCAACCTGCGTGGTGCTCAGCTCGGCGATATCGGTGGTCTCAAGCTGATTGACCTGCGTCGTGGTCAGCGCCTGCAGCTGCGTCGCCGTCAGCGCCTGGGTCTGGGTCGTATTCAGCGCCGAAAGATTTGTGCTGCTCACCGCCTTCAGCTGCGTCGCCGTCAGTGCCTTCAGCTGGGTGGTGGTCAGGTCGGTGATATCGGTAGTTTCGAGGCTGCCGATCTGCGTCGTGGTCAGACCGGCAATCTGCGTCGCGGTCAGGGCCTTTGACTGGGTCGCATCCAGCGCATTCAGCGCTGTGGTCGTCAGCACCCCGACCTGGGCGGCCGTCAGGTTGGAGACCGCCGTGCTGGTCAGCGCCGCCGCCTGGGTTTCATCCAGCGAGGCGATCTGTGTCGTCGTCAGGCCCTTTACCTGGGTCGAACTCAGAGCGTTGATCGCGGTGGCATCCAGGGTGTCGATCTGGGTGGTGGTCAGGCCGCTCAGCTGTGTTGCCGTCAGGCCCGAAATTGCCGTGCTGCTCAGGGCACCGAACTGGGTGGCATCAAGCGAACCGATCTGACTTGCCGTCAGCCCCTTCACCTGTGTCGAGGTCAGGCTGCTGAAGACCGTAGAATCAAGCTGGTCGATCTGCGTCGTAGTAATAGAGCCAATCTGGGTCGAGGTCAGCGCCTGGGTCTGCGTCGTGCTCAGCGCCTGAAGGGTGGTGCTGCTGAGATTGGCGATCTGTGTCGTGCTCAGGCCGGCAAGCTGAGTCGTGGTGAGATCGGCAATATCGGCGACATCCAGCTGATTCAGCTGTGTGGAGGTCAGGGCCTGCAACTGCGTGGTGGTCAGCGCCTGAGTCTGGGTCGTGTCCAGCTGCGAGAGGTTGGTGCTGGTCAGCGTTTTCAGCTGTGTCGCCGTCAGCGCCTTCAGCTGCGTGGTGGTCAGGTCGGCCACATCGGCGGTATCGAAATTACCAATCTGTGTCGTGGTCAGGGCCGCAATCTGCGCGGTGGTCAGCGCGCGGGTCTGCGTGGTGTCCAGCGCATTCAGGGCCGTGGTGGTGAGTGCTGCGACCTGCGTACCGGAAAGACCTGCAATGGTGGTACTGGTGAGCGCTGTGACCTGGGTTTCATTCAGCGCGCCGAGCTGGGTTGTCGTCAGGCCCTTGATCTGCGTCGAGGTCAGAGCGGCAAAAGCGGTAGTTTCCAGTGCGTTGATCAGCGTTGAATTCAGGCCGCCGAGCTGGGCCGCACTGAGCCCGGAAATGGCAGTCGTGGTCAGCGCCCCGAATTGCGTCCCCTCCAGCGAGCCAATCTGCGTCGCGGTCAACCCCTTAACCTGGGTGGAGGTCAACGTATTGAAGATCGTCGAATCCAGCACGTCGATCTGGGTGGAGGTCAGCGCACCAACCTGTGTCGAGGTCAGCGCCTGATTCTGTGTCGTGCTGAGCGCCAGCAGGTTGGTGCTGCTCAGATTGGATATCTGCGTCGTACTCAGACCGGCAATCTGAGTGGTGGTCAGATCGGCGATATCGGCAACATCAAGCTGGTTGATCTGCGTGGTGGTCAGCGCCGCAACCTGCGTCGCGGTCAGGGCCTGCGTCTGGGTCGTATTGAGCTGGGCCAGATTCGTGCTGGTCAGGGCGCGAAGCTGCTGTGTGGTCAAAGCCTTCAGCTGCGTCGTCGTCAGATCATCGATATCCGTGGTATCGAGCGATGCGATCTGCGTCGTGGACAAAGACGCAATCTGCGTTGCGGTCAGCGCACGGCTCTGCGTCGTGTCCAGAGCATTCAGCACTGTTGTGGTCAGCGCCGCAACCTGGGTACCCGTCAGGCCGGAAATCGTCGTGCTGGTCAGCGAGGCGATCTGGGTTTCGTTCAGAGCCTTGATCTGGGTGGTGGTCAGGCCCTTGATCTGCGTTGAAGTCAACGCGGCAAAGCCGGTCGCATCAAGCGCATCGATCTGAGTTGACGTTATGCCACTCAACTGTGTAGCGCTCAGGCCGGTGATCGCGGTGGTGGTCAGGGCGCCAAACTGCGTGCCCTCCAGAGACGCGATCTGCGTCGACGTCAGCCCCTTCACCTGGGTCGAGGTCAGTGCATTGAAGACCGTGGAATCCAGGACATCAAGTTGAGTCGATGTCAGCGCACCGAGCTGCACCGACGTCAGTGCCTGATTTTGCGTAGTGGTGAGCGCAAGCAGGTTTGTGCTACTGAGATTCGATATCTGAGTGGTGTTGAGACCAGCGATCTGTGTGGTGGTCAGATCGGCGATATCGGTAGCGTCCAGCTGATTCAGCTGCGTGGTCGTCAGCGCCGCAACCTGTGTTGCGGTCAGGGCTTTCGACTGCGTGGCATCCAGTTGAGACAGGTTGGTGCTGGTCAGCGCTTTCAATTGCGCCGTCGTCAGCGCCTTTACCTGCGTTGTGGTCAGATCGCTGATGCCCGTGGTGCTGAGCGCGGCGACCTGAGTGGTGGAAAGATTGATGATCAGTGTTGTTGTCAACGCCTGGATCTGCGTCTCATCCAGTGCGTTTAAGCTGGATGTGGTCAGTGCAGCGATCTGCGTGCCGGCAAAGCTGGCGAGAGCCGTACTGCTCAAGGCAGAGATATGCGTGGTCTCCAACGTCTTGAGCTGCGTGACTGTCAGACCCTTGATTTGAGTCGTGGTCAGGGCGCCCAGCGCAGTCGTACCGATGGCATCAAGCTGCGTCGTGGTCAAACCACCAATCTGCGTCGAACTCAGGCCGACAACCTGCGTCGCACTGAGATTGCCGATTGCCTGAATCTGCGTGCTGGTCAGAGCACTGAACTGCGCAGACGTCAGGATCGATGTATCGAGAAGACCGATCTGTGTGGTGGTCAGGCCAGCAACCTGCGTCGCCGTTAGCGTCTGTGTCTGGGTCTGACTGAGCGATGACAGGATAGTTGTGCTGAGTGACTGCAGCTGATTCACGCTCAGCGCCTTCAGCTGGACCGAGGATAGCTCAGCGATGTCCGTTGATTCGAGCGCCTTGAACTGCGCGTTCGAGAAATTCTTGACCTGCGTGGTGGTCAGAGCCTGCATCTGGGTCGAATTCAACCCGATGACCGCTGTCGTGCTGAGCGCATGCAACTGCGGAACGTTCAGAGCCGCCAGCGCCGTGGTGCTTAATGCCGTTACCTGCGTGTCTTCAAGCGAGGAGAGCTGTGTTGTGGTCAGCCCCTTCACCTGCGCGGCCGTAAGGCCACTCATCGCCGTGGTGGTCAGCGCATCCAACTGTGTTTCAGTCAGGAAGGCGAGCTGTTGTGATTTCAGGCTCGCGGCCTGCGTCTCGGTCAGATCACTTAGAGCGGTCGTGGTCAGGTATTTAAGCTGTCCGCTTGTCAATGCAGCAAGCTGCGTAGCGGTCAGTTCGTCGATATCATCGCTGGTCAGTGCTGCGACCTGCGATGTGCTGAGCGCTATAATTTGCGTGGTCGTCAGTGCGCGAGTCTGGGTTGTAACCAACCCAGACAGATTGGTTGCGCCGAGCGCCTGCACCTGAGCCGCACTGAGCACGGCCAACTGACCTGCATTGAAAACTATCTGACCGGAGGTGAAATAGGAAATCTGCGCGGCAGAAAGCTGCTGGACCTGCGTTGTGGCCAACGCCGTCACCTGCGTCGTCCCGAGCGTCTGAATTTCAGTCGCAGTGAGAGCCCTAAGCTCTGTGACTGTCAGCGCCCGAATCGCCGAAGATGATAGAGTTGTAACGTCCAACTCAGTTTCTCCCTGTCAGGGAGCGATCAATGGATGATCGCATCACCCCTGACGCCTTTTTCCCATATACTTCTGCTCAGCCGCCTTGATTGCTTTCGCTGTCCACAACCGCTTGTCTTCTGGCACGGGGCGGAACTTGTGCCGCGCCGCCAACTTGGCCTGGTAGAAGCCGTTGAAATCGTCTTTCGCCAGCATTTCCTGCGCTTCATGATCTTCTTCGCAGGACATCTCGTGATAGACGTCGAGATTGGCCAGGTCCGGCTGCGGCACCACACCCCGCTCGAAGTCCTGCCACATCTGATGATACAGCCCTTCCAGGCTGCGCGTATGTGCATTCATGTCAAACAGCACCGAAGTGTCGCGCACGCGCGCCAGCTTGTCGCGGCACTTTTTGAGCGCGGCGCGATCATTGCCTAGAGCGATTGCCTTCTTGACGTAGTCTTCCGGGTCTTCGCAGACCAGTTCCGGCATGCCGACAGCGTTGACGAGGCTGCCGCAGACCCGCGACGCAAAACCGCGGCCTGAGAAGGTCAACACCGGAACGCCCATCCACAAGGCATCGGATGCGGTTGTATGCGCGCCATAGGGGAAAGTGTCGAGGAACAGGTCGGCGAGCGGATAACGCGCCAAATGCTTCGGATTGGCCAGTTTCGCCGCAAAGATGATGCGCTCGGGCGCAATGCCGCGCTGAGCGGCTGCCTCTTTCAAGGTCTGGTGCACGATATCCGAAGAGCCCAGCAGCCAGAGCACGCTGTCCGGCACACCTTCCAGGATACGCATCCAGCGGTCGAAGGTCAGTTTCCGCAGCTTGTGCCCGCCGTTGAAGCAGCAGAACACTACCGCATCCTCGGGCAGGCCCGCATCGGTACGGCTCGGCCGTTCCGGCGCGATCACGCGCTTGCGGTCGGTCGGCTGGTAACACGGCAGTCGATAGACCTTTTCAGTGTAGTAAAGCTCGTAGTCCTTCGGGATGATCCACTCGTCCGCGATGATATACTGGTGGTACGGGCTGGCCATACTGCCCGGGAAGCCGAGCCAGTTCACGATGATCGGCGCCGGCCGGTAGGACAGAACCTTGGTGCGGGCATCGCGGGTATAGCCGTTCACATCGATCAGAATGTCGATGCCGTCGGCCACCATGCGGTTGGCCGCGGTAATGTCGTCCATATCGCTGATATCGACCCAATGTTCGACAGCCGCCTGGATGCGCTTCTTGGTCGGGTCTTCCGTCTTGATGCCGCAGTAATACGCGAACACTTCGACACGATTGCGATCATGCAGTTCGAACAGCTCCGACATCAGGAAGCCGATCGCATGCTCGCGCAGGTCGGACGAGACATAGCCGACGCGCAGCCGACGCGGGGCTTTGCGCGGTTCCTGCTGCAGCCACATATACTCGCTGCCCGGCTTCGGGTCGCCGATATTGCGATTGTAGGCCCAGGCGCCGCCAAGCTGGAACAGCGGGTCATCGGAATAGGCGCCGGTCGATAGCGGACTGAATCCCTTCATGAGATCCATCCGGGTCACCCCTTCCCAGGGTTCGACCACCGGCCACTTGTTCAGGATCATCCGCTGCGACAGGAAGTGCTGCGCCACATCGGGCTGGTTCGGATCGAGGCTCAGGCCCTGCCGCAGGGTTGCCTCGGCCGCCACATGCTGCAGATTGGTTTCCAGCACGCGGCCGATCTGCTTGAAGGCCGTCTTCTTATGCTCGACCGCGGGGCCGGAGATAATCGCCAGCCGCTGGGTGATGGTATTCCATTGGCTGACGGCGGCATTGGCATCGCCCATGCGCTCCAGCACGTTCCCCAGATTGATGTAGGCCGGATAGAAGTCGGGATTGACGCTGATCGCGTGATCGTATGCGGCCTTGGCGCCAGCGAGATCGTTGCGCGCGCTCAGCAAGGTGCCGAGGTTGAAATCCGCCACATAGACAAGCGGATCGCTGGAATTGAATTTCGACCAAAGCTTGTAGACCAGAGCGGCCTGATCGAGTTCGCCGCGCGCCTGCATCTTGCCGGCAATATCGATCAACTCAGTGATAGGAACAGTCTGTTCGGCCAACCGCGCGACCAAACTTTCGAAAGAAACACCGCTCATCTCAACCCCATGCAGCTACCGCCCGTCCCGACGGGTTTTCTCTACCGGGAGTAAAGCGGGCTACCCCTTAAAAAATCACTACGGGAGAAGCGATGGGGAGGCAGGATCATCATTTTCTGATGTCCCGCCTCCCCCGCTGAGGCTTAGCCGAGGGCGTCGAGCCAGGCTTCGACCTGCGGATCGCTCAAGGCTGCGACCTGGGTCTGAGTAAAGGCCGCCGCCTGTGTCGTGGTCATCGCCAGAATGTTCGTTGTGCTCAACGAAGTGATGGCGGTGGCACTAATCGCTGCGACCTGGCTCGAGGTGAATTCCCCGATATCCGTGGTCTGAAGAGCGTCGATCTGGGTCGTGCTCAGACCCGAGATCTGCGTCGAGTTGAGTGCCTGGACCTGGGTCGTGCTCAGCTGGTTGAAGTTGGTCGTACCCAGCGCCGCAATCTGCGTCGAGAGGAACTGCGCAACCTGCGTCGTTGTCAGACCCTCGATGAAGGTGGTTTCGACACCAGACAGCTGGCTCGTCTCCAGGGCCTTGATCTGGATCGCACTCAGACCGGCAGACTGCGTCGTCGTCAGCGATGACAGGCTGGTGGTCGACAGTGTCCGGACCTGCAGGGCAGACAGAGCGTTGATCTGAGTTGAGCTCAGTTCACCGATATCTGTGGTCTGCAAGTTCGAGACCTGCGTGGTGGTCAGACCCTGGATCTGTGCCGCCGTCAGAGCCTGCGTCTGGGTCGTGTCCAGCTGCGACAGGTTGGTGCTGCTCAGCTGCTGCAACTGCGTGCTGGTCAGCGCCTTGATCTGGGTTGTGCTCAGATCGGCGATGTCAGTGGTCTCCAGCGACGCGATCTGCGTCGTGGTCAGAGCCGCCACCTGCGTAGCGCTCAATGCCTTCGACTGCGTGGTGTCGAGGGCGTTCAGCGCCGTGGTGGTCAGAGCCGCCACCTGCGCACCGGACAGGCCGGTGATCGCCGTGGTGGTCAGCGCAGACACCTGGGTCTCATCCAGCGAGCCGATCTGCGTGGTGCTCAGACCCTTCACCTGCGTCGAGTTCAGCGCACCCAGCACGGTGGTGGTCACCGAGTCGAGCTGCGTGGTGCTCAGCGCACCCAGCTGCGTCGAGGTCAGGCCTGCCGTCTGAGTCGTCGTCAGCACATCCAGGTTGGTGGTTGTGATGGCGCCGATCTGCGCGGTGGTCAGAGCCGTCAGCTGCGTCGAGGTCAGTTCACCCAGGTCGGTGGTCTCAAGCGAGCCGATCTGCGTGGTGGTCAGAGCCTTGACCTGGTTGGCCGTCAGAGCCTGCGCCTGCGTGGTGTTCAGGGCGTTCAGGTCTGTCGTCTCCAGCGCTGCCACCTGGGCGGTGCTCAGAGCCGCCACCTGGGTGGTGCTCAGATCACCGATGTCGGTGGTCTCGAGGTTGGCAACCTGCGTGGTCGACAGCGCCTGGATCTGAGCCGCGCTCAGGGCCTGGGTCTGGGTCGTATCGAGCTGCGACAGGTTGGTGCTGGTCAGCGACTTCAGCTGCGTGCTGGTCAGCGCCTTGAGCTGGGTTGTCGTCAGGTCGGCGACATCCGTGGTCTCAAGCGACGCGATCTGCGTCGTCGTCAGCGCCGCCACCTGCGTCGCGTTCAGCGCGCGGGTCTGCGTCGTGTCGAGCGCATTCAGCGCCGTGGTGGTGATGGCCGCCACCTGCGCACCGGACAGGCCGGTGATCGCCGTGCTGGTCAGCGCAGTCACCTGCGTGTCCTGCAGCGAGCCGATCTGCGTGGTGCTCAGGCCCTTCACCTGCGTCGAGTTGAGCGCACCCAGCGCCGTCGTGGTCACTTCATCGAGCTGCGTGGTGCTCAGCGCACCGATCAGCGTCGAGGTCAGGCCAGTCACCTGGGTGGTGCTCAGCTGGCTGATCGCCGTGGTGCTGATCGCCGCCACCTGGGCGGTGGTCAGAGCCGCCAGCTGCGTCGAGGTCAGTTCCTCGATGTCAGTGGTCTCAAGCGCACCGATCTGCGTGGTGGTCAGAGCCTTGATCTGGTTGGCGGTCAGGGCCTGGGCCTGCGTGGTGTTGAGCTGCAGCAGGTCCGTGGTTTCCAGAGCCGCCACCTGGGCGGTACCCAGCGCCGCGATCTGCGTCGTGCTCAGCTCACCGATATCGGTGGTCTCGAGGCTGGCAATCTGCGTCGTGGTCAGAGCCTGGAGCTGAGCCGCGCTCAGGGCCTGGGTCTGGGTCGCATCCAGCTGGTTCAGGTTGGTGGTGCTCAGCGACTTCAGCTGCGTACCGGTCAGCGCCTTGAGCTGGGTTGTCGTCAGGTCGGCGACATCCGTGGTCTCAAGCGACGCGATCTGCGTCGTGGTCAGCGCCGCGATCTGCGTGGCGTTCAGCGCCTTCGACTGCGTGGTGTCGAGAGCGTTCAGCGCCGTGGTGGTCAGAGCCGCCACCTGCGTGCCGGCCAGGCCGGTGATCGCCGTGCTGGTCAGCGCAGTCACCTGCGTGTCTTCCAGCGAGCCGATCTGCGTCGTGCTCAGGCCCTTCACCTGCGTCGAGTTGAGCGCACCCAGCGCCGTCGTGGTCACTTCATCGAGCTGCGTGGTGGTCAGCGCACCGATCAGCGTCGAGGTCAGACCCGTAACCTGGGTGGTGCTCAGCTGGCTGATCGCCGTGGTGCTGATCGCCGCAACCTGGGCGGTGGTCAGGGCGCCCAGCTGCGTCGAGGACAGTTCACCGATATCGGTGCTTTCAAGCGCGCCGATCTGCGTGGTGGTCAGCGCCTTGACCTGCGAGGCATTCAGAGCCTGGGCCTGCGTGGTGTTGAGCTGCAGCAGGTCCGTGGTCTCCAGCGCCGCCACCTGGGTGGTGTTCAGCGCCGCGATCTGCGTCGTGCTCAGATCCGCGATGTCGGTGGTCTCGAGGCTGGCAACCTGCGTGGTCGTCAGCGCCTGGACCTGAGCCGCGCTCAGGGCCTGGGCCTGGGTCGCATCCAGCTGGTTCAGGTTGGTGGTGCTCAGCGACTTCAGCTGCGTACCGGTCAGCGCCTTGATCTGGGTTGTCGTCAGGTCGGCGACATCCGTGGTCTCAAGCGCACCGATCTGCGTCGTGGTCAGAGCCGCGATCTGCGTGGCGTTCAGTGCCTTCGACTGCGTGGTGTCGAGAGCGTTCAGCGCCGTGGTGCTGATCGCCGCCACCTGCGTACCGGACAGGCCGGTGATCGCCGTGCTGGTCAGCGCAGTCACCTGCGTGTCTTCCAGCGAGCCGATCTGCGTGGTGCTCAGGCCCTTCACCTGCGTCGAGTTCAGGCCGCCCAGCGCCGTCGTGGTGACGGAGTCCAGCTGTGTGGTGGTCAAGGCGCCAAGCTGCGTCGAGGTCAGGCCGCCGATCGCCGTCGTGGTCAGCTCGGCCAGCGCCGTGGTGCTGATCGAGGCGACCTGCGTATTGGTCAGCGAGCCCAGCTGCGTCGTCGTCAGCTCGAGCACGTCGGTGCTGTCCAGCGAGCCGATCTGCGTCGTGGTCAGCGCCTTCAGCTGCGTCGCCGTCAGGGCCTGCGCCTGGGTCGTATCCAGGGCGTTCAGGTCCGTCGTCTCCAGCGCTGCCACCTGCGCGGTGGTCAGGGCCTTCAGCTGCGTCGTGCTCAGCTCACCGATATCGGTGGTCTCGAGGTTGGCAACCTGCGTGGTCGACA
>NZ_CALSAN010000015.1:0-103096 GCF_943372915.1 Ferrovibrio terrae
GTATTTCAATGTGCCGGCCGGCTACGCCATGCTGATCCCGCACCTGGAGAAAGACGCGGCGCTGTGCGAGCGCTTCTTCCGCAACCTGCAAATGATCTTCTATGCCGGCGCCGCCCTGCCGCCGGACCTGTGGGCACGACTGGAGGCGCTGTCGATCCGCACTCTGGGCCAGCGCGTGATCATGACCTCCAGCTGGGGCTCGACCGAGACGGCACCGCTGGCAACGGCGGCGCATTTCCCGATCGAACGCGCCGGCGTGATCGGCGTGCCGGTGCCGGGCGTGCAGCTGAAATTCGTGCCCAGCGGCGCCAAGCTGGAAATCCGCGTCAAAGGGCCGAATGTGACGCCCGGCTATATCGGCAATGCCGAGCAGACGCAGAAGGCTTTCGATGCGGATGGCTTCTACTGCATCGGCGATGCGGCCAAGCTTGCCGATGCCGACGATCCCGCCAAAGGCGTGGTGTTCGACGGACGGATTGCCGAGGATTTCAAGCTGACCACCGGCACCTGGGTGCATGTCGGCGGCGTGCGCGTGGCAGCACTGGCCGCCTGCTCGCCGCTGCTGCAGGATGCAGTGGTGACCGGGCAGGACCGCAGCTTCATCGGTCTGCTGGCCTGGCCCTCGGCGGCGGCCAAGGATATGGCACCGGAAGATTTGCGGCGGCAGATCGCGGAAAAACTTTCCGCCCATAATGCGACCCAGGGCGGTTCGTCCTTCAAAGTGCAGCGCGTGCTGCTGCTGCGCGAGCCGCCCTCGATTGATGCCAACGAGATCACCGACAAGGGCTATATCAACCAGCGCGCGACGCTGGAGCGTCGTCACGCCGATGTGATGCGGCTTTATGCCGATCCACCCGATGCAGACGTGATCACCGTCACCGACAGATAACATCCGCCGCCCTAGATTGCGCGTGCTGCCGAAGCCGTATTTCCGGCGTGGCATCGCAAAGTCTTGGGAGACACGCCGTGACGCGACGTTTGTTCGCCACGCTGGCGTTCGGCCTGACACTGGCCGCCGGATTCGCACTCGGCACCATCGGCCGGTATCCGGCCGGCATGCCGGCGCAAGCCATCGACACCGATATTCCGACCCTGCCGCCGCTGGCCGCAGTGATCGTGCCGACCAACCCGCTGGAAACCAGCGATGCCGAACGCAATCTCTATCCGGCACCGCAGACCGCGCTGCAGATGGCTGAAAGCCTCAATCTCGACGAAGCGCAGCGGCAGACCCTGCGCCAGCTGCAGCATGACCTGGATGCGGAAGTCTCAGCACTTGGTCGCCGCGTGGAAAGCGAAGAGCGCCGGCTGGCGCGCAGCTTCGCCGAGAACAACGTGGAGGCCACCCGCATCGACGCACTGACCGCCCGCATTGCCGCCCTGCAGGGCCGCATCCGCGCCGTGCGCCTGCGCGGCCATCTGGCCGCCCGCGATGCCCTGACGCCGGACCAGCTGCTGCGCTTTGCGTCCGTGCGCGGCTATGCCCCGGCACCGGAAGACCAGCGCGACGACGATCTTTTCCGCTGACCGGCCGCCGTCTTCATTCTGCCCCAATCCCTAATGTATACTGACGGCCATGGTCCGCCCATGCAGCCGCGCCGAGATTGTCGCCGATGCCATCGTGCATCTGCTGGGCCTGGCCTTTGGCATCGGCGCCAGCGTCACGCTGGTGATCCTGATCGCCCTGAACCCTGACCTGCCGCGCGGTATCAGCCTCGGCCTCTACGGCTTCGGCCTGCTGGCCATGCTGATCTGCTCGGCGCTCTACCACATGACCTCCCACGCCCGGCTGAAGGCGGTGTTCCGCCGCCTCGACCATGCCGCCATCTTCGTGATGATCGCCGGCACCTATACGCCGTTTTCGCTGATCCTGATCGGCGGCCTGTGGGGTGCGCTGCTGCTCGGCTTTGTCTGGACCGTGGCGCTGATCGGCGTGTTTCTCAAACTGCGCTATCCACTGCGCTTCGACCGGCTGTCGGTGGCGGCCTATCTGCTGCTCGGCTGGGTAATCCTGGCCGCGCTGCAGCCACTGATCAGCAATGCCTCGCTTGGCGCGCTGATCCTGCTGCTCACCGGCGGCGGGCTATACAGCCTGGGCGTGATCTTCCATCTGTGGGAACGCCTGCCCTATCAGAATGCGATCTGGCATGTCTTCGTGCTGGCCGCAGCCGCCTGTCATTATGCGGCGATCCTGGTCGACGTCGCGCTGGCCTAAGACTTTGCGCCGCGCGCCAGAAAGGCCGGATTGCGGAAATCCTTTTTGCCGTAGGCCAGCGCCGGGCCTTCTGTCGACCCATTCCAGGTGACGACCGCACCGCCGGCGGCTTCCAGCACCGCCTGACCGGCCGCCGTGTCCCATTCCGAGATCGAGGCAAAGCGCGGATAGAGATCGGCCGCGCCCTCGGCGATCTGGCAGAATTTCAGCGACGAACCGACCGTGCGGGTTTCCGGCGCCATCTGCTGCCTGAGCCAGGTATCGACCGCCGGTTCACGGTGGTTGCGGCTGACCAACACCAGCGCGCTGACCTTCGGCACCGGACGCGCCGTGATCGTGCGACCGGCCGCGCCGCTCTGACGGTCGAAACGCAGTGCACCCCGCGGCGTACCCAGCCAGGCAATCTCCAGCGCCGGCGCCAGCACGATACCGAGCACCGGACGACCGGCTTCGATCAGCGCGATATTGACGGTGAATTCGCCGTTGCGCTCGATGAATTCGCGCGTGCCGTCCAGCGGATCGACCAGCCAGAACGGCGCGCTGCCCACTGCCGGTGCCTCGCCGCGCGTCGCCAGCTCCTCGGCCACCACGGGGATCGCCGGCGTCAGCTTTCGCAGGCCGGCCAGGATGATCGCCTCGGCGGCATCGTCGGCATCGGTGACCGGGCTGCGGTCCTCCTTGGAGCGTGCCACAAACGGCGTCGCATAGATCGCCATGATGGCCGCGCCGGCCTCGCGGGCCAGCGGCAGCAACGCCATGGCCAGCTCATGGGGGGCAAGATCGTCATGCGTGGACGTCATCCGGACCTTCGCTTCAGTCTTCGGGTGGCTTGACCGGCCTGAGCGGCACCTGCTCGACATTGATCAGGCGCTTGCCGGCATGCAGGAAATTGACGGTGACGCGCGCACCGATGGCAGACTGCACCTGCCCCTGTCCCCAGTCGGGCTGCAGCGGGTTTTCCACCCAGTCGCCCGGAACGAACGGTGCCAGCATGTCTCTCGCTTGCGGTTGCCTGCCTGCTGCGGACATTCTAGACAGAGCATTGCCGTCCTGCCACCCATGGGTCGTGGGAATTGGGCTGGCGCGAATCACGGGAGCATGACTGCAATGGCCGCCGACGACCTCGATCTTGTCGCCCTGATCTGCTCGCGGCTGTGTCACGACCTGGCCGGCAGCATCGGCGCGGTCAACAACGGCGTCGAACTGCTGGCCGAGGAAACCGATCCGGCGATGCGCGAAGACGCCATCGGCCTGGTGGCGCAATCAGCCAGTGATGCGGCCCGGCGCCTGGGCTTTTTCCGGCTGGCGCTCGGCGCCTCGGGCGATGCTGCCGAGCCGATGGCCTTCGGTGAATTCTCGCGCGTGGCGAAAGCCTATTTCGATGGCGGCAAGCTGAGCCTGCTGCTGCCGGCCACCGTGGGCAACAGCCTGCCCAAGCCGCTGGGCAAGGCGTTGCTGCTCGGCCTGTCGCTGGCGGCCCAGGCGCTGCCGCGCGGCGGCAATCTCGCCCTGACGCAACAGGACAACCGCTGGCAGATCCGCGCCGAGGGCACCACCGTGCGCTGGCAGGACAGCGTGGCCGCCGGCTTCGGCGATGGCGCCCTGCCCGCCGATCCGCAGGCGGCGATGGCGCGCTATACAAAACGGCTGGCCGAAAGCGCGGGCTGTGCCCTGACCACCGGCGTGGCGGAAAACAGCGTCACGCTCGGTTTCGCGCCGCGATGAAGGTTTGACGGCCCAACTGCGACTGATTACCATCACGGGTGACGGTGCCCTTCGGGGCCGAACAGGGAATCCGGTGCGGCTGCATGTGCAGCCTATGCCGGGGCTGCCCCCGCAACTGTAAGCGGCGAGTTTTCGTCATCGAGCCACTGATGCCCCATGCATTGGGAAGGCGACGAACACTGTGACCCGTGAGCCAGGAGACCTGCCGTCAGCCGTGGTCACGCGTGCGTACAATGGGCGGGGTGTCTCATTGGGCATTGTTCATCGCCATCTGTGGCGCTGACGGTCTTACGTGCGAGTGACGTGCCACAACGAGGCCGTCGTCATGCCTGTCATCCTGACCAGTTTCCGCCCCCCCAACCCGCGTCTTGCGAATTGTTATAATATAACGTTATAAAATAACAACAAGCACGACGCCTGATCCATTTTTGGGGGATTACCAATGTTTACAAGAAAACCGGCGGCCCTTGTGGCCGTCTTCGGCCTGTTATCCGGTGCTGGCGATGCCATGGCGCAGGACAGCCGGCCGACCACGCTGCCGGCCATCACGGTTGAAGGCTCGGTGCCGGCCGCGACTGATACCGGTGAGGACTACCGCGTCTCGCGCAGCAGCAGCGCCACCAAGACCGACACGCCGCTGATCGACGTGCCGCAGACGGCCATCGCCGTATCCAAGCAGGTGCTTCAGGACACTGGCGGCACCACGGTGGAGCCGGCGCTGGACTATGTCGGCGGCCTATCCAAGGGCAACAATTTCGGCGGTCTCAATCTCTACGAGATGAATCTGCGTGGACTGAAAACCGTCAACGCGGCCAAGAATGGCTTCACCGCCAATCGCCGGTACGACGGCACCGCCGATGCCGCCAATATCGAACAGGTGGATGTGCTGCTCGGGCCCTCGGCTTCGTTATACGGCCGCGGCGATCCCGGCGGCTTCGTCAATGTCGTGACCAAGAAGCCGTTCACTGAAAACAGCAACACCGTGCAGGGCATGATGGGCAGCTATGGCCTGTTCCGCGGCACGCTGGACAGCAATTTCGTGCTGAGTGACGACAAGAGCCTGCTCGGCCGCGCCAATCTCGCCGTCGAAAGCCGCGACAGCTTCCGCGACCATGTATCATCCGACCGGCAGTTCTTCTCGCCGGTGCTGACCTGGCAGGCCAACAGTCTGACGCGCCTGACTGTGGAGGCCGAAGCGCTCAAGGATGAGCGCGTGTTCGACCGCGGCGTGGTGGCGGTGAATGGCCAGCTGGGCCGCATTCCGATCACCCGCTTCCTCGGCGAGCCGAACGACGGCAAGATCAGCAACGACAATTACCTTGCCTCGGCGCGACTGGAACATGATGTCAGCGATGACTGGACCCTGCGCGCCGGTTTCCTGTCCAAGACCGGATCGATGTATGGCTTTGCCACCGAACCCAATGCCCTGGATGCTTCAACCGGTGTGCTGACGCGCCGGCGCACGCTGCGCGACTACAACTGGAACAGCAACACGGCGCAATTTGAAGCGCTGGGCCATATCGAAACCGGCAGCGTGAAACACACCCTGCTGACCGGACTGGAATACGAACGTGCCCGGGCCAGCGAACATTTCTATCGCAGCAATGCCAGCAGTATTAACATCTACAATCCGGTGTACAGCCAGAGCAGCGTCAATCCTGTACCTTTTTCTGATCTGCTGGATGTATCGGACAGCTATGCCGTCTATGTGCAGGATCAGATCGAACTGAGCGAGCGCTGGCAGGCACAGATCGGCATCCGGGCCGACTGGTTCGAGCAGGATTTCCAGGATCGCGTCAGCCGCAAGTCGGCGCCACAGTCGCGCGAGGGTTACAGCCCGCGTGGCGGCCTCACCTACAAAGTGACACCGGATCTGGCCCTGTATGGCAGTGTGGCGAAATCCTTCCGCCCGGTGATGGATTCCAATACCGGATTCGTCACCACCAGCGATGGCAAGGCCTTCGAACCAGAAACCGGCCTGGGCTATGAAACCGGCATCAAGGCCGACCTGCTGGACCGCCGCCTGAGCGTAACGGCGGCCTTGTTCCACATCACCAAGCAGAATGTGCTGACCAGCGATCCGGCCACCGGCTTCAACGTCGCCGCTGGCGAAGTGCAGAGCCGCGGTCTGGATATCAACCTGGCGGGCAGCATCACGCCGGAATGGCGCATCATCGCTGGCTATGCCTTCACCGATGCGGAAGTGACAAAGGACAAGTCGATTCCGAAGGGCGCCTCGCTGCAGAATATCCCGCGTCACAGCCTGGGCCTCTGGAATGTTTATGAATTCCAGACCGGCAGCCTGAAGGGCTTTGGCTTTGGCGGCGGTGTCGTCACCATGGATGACCGTGCCGGCAGCGGCAACGGCGACGGCTTCACCCTGCCGGGCTTTGCCAAGGTCGATCTGCTCGGCTTCTACAAGCTGACCGAGGCCGCGAAGGTCTCGCTCAACATCTACAACCTGTTCGACACCGACTATTACGAACGCGCCCTGGGGCCCCTGCGTGTGGTGCCCGGCACGCCGCTCAGCGCCATGGCCGCACTGACGGTCACCTTCTGATCCGAATGCTCCACAACCAAAGGAAACCGATAATGATACAGATACGCGCTTATGCCCTGGCCCTCGGCCTTGCCTTGCTGGCCGGCCCCGTGGCTGCCCATTCCGTGTGGATCGAACCCGACCAGGCCGGAAAACTGATGATCCAGAATGGCGATCCGGGCGACCTCGACAGCTACGATCCGGCACGCGTGACCAAGGCCTGGGCTTTCGACAAGGACGGCAAGGCGGTGGCGGCCGAGGTCGAGCGGCTGGAAAAGGCCGCCGCCGTGAAACCGGCCGGCGGCGCCGCGCTGGTGGCGGCATTCTTCGACAACAAATACTGGGCCAAGGGCCAGGACGGCAAATGGAACAACGGGCCGAAGGGCACGGTGAGCAATCCCACCATTGCCGGACCGTCCTACAAGATGCCGAAAACCTATCTGGCACCGGTGGCGAGTTTCGCCAAGCCGCTCGGCCTCGATCTTGAAATCGTGCCGCAGGCCGATCCGGCCACGCTGAAGGCCGGCGACAAGCTGACCGTGCAGGTGCTGCTGAAAGGCCAGCCGCTGGCCGATGCGAGCCTGGTCGGCGACATCTTCCTCGGCCACGAAGTGAAGGCGGAGAAGCTCAAGACCGACAAGGATGGCAAGGTGACCGTGACGGTGCCCAAGCGCGCCTTCGCCGGTGTCGAGGTCAGCCACTTCGCCAAGGATGCAGGCAGCAGCGTGGAAGGCACCTTCTACAACGCCTCGCTGGTGCTGAAGGTCAAGCCATAAACGCTTTCCATCCGGGCAACAAAAAAGCCGGCCTTCACAGGCCGGCTTTTCTTTTGCGTTTTCTCGAACCGCTCAGTGCCCGCCAGCCGCCCGCTTGGCGCCCGCCGCTACCGGTTCGACCTGGTCGCGCAGCACATAGCCGCGACCCCAGACAGTTTCGATATAGTTGTCGCCCTCGGTGGCCGAGGCGATCTTCTTGCGCAGCTTGCAGATGAAAACGTCGATGATCTTCAGCTCCGGCTCGTCCATGCCACCATAGAGATGGTTGAGGAACATCTCCTTGGTCAGCGTGGTGCCCTTGCGCAGGCTGAGCAGCTCGAGCATCGCATATTCCTTGCCGGTCAGATGCAGGCGACCGCCTTCGACCTCGACCGACTTGGCGTCGAGATTGACGGTCAGCTTGCCGGTCTGGATCACCGACTGCGAATGGCCCTTGGCGCGCCGCACGATGGCGTTGATGCGCGCGATCAGCTCGTCCTTGTTGAACGGCTTGGTGATGTAGTCGTCGGCACCGAAGCCGAGACCCTTCACCTTCTTGTCCGCTTCGCCCATGCCCGAGAGAATCAGGATCGGCGTATTCACCTTGGCCGCGCGCAACTTTTTCAGCACGTCATAGCCGTGCATGTCGGGCAGGTTCAGGTCGAGGACAATGATGTCGTAGTCATACAGCTTGCCGAGGTCCAAGCCCTCTTCGCCGTATTCGGTCCGGTAGACGTTGAACCCCTCGGCACTGAGCATCATCTCGATGCTCTTGGCCATGGAGGCGTCGTCTTCGATCAGCAGCACGCGCATGGCGCTCTCCCGCGCTTTTTGATCGGGACACGATCCTGTCCGGATCGGGAATGGCGTTTTTCCGCCCGATTCGGCTTAGTTTACCATTGTTAATAAATGAAGTTAACGCATTCTTTAACGCCCCCCTTTATAGGGGCCGCCTGACCCCCGATATCCATGCTAGATTGGTCGCCGACCCCGCCCTGCCGGGAGGGGTTTACCGGCGGTTAAGGCTTTGACCTGTAGGGTGTTTTTCCCGTTAACCCTTTGAGGCGCCATGTACAGCCTGCTGATGGATCTCGACCGCATCAAGGATGTCAGTTTCACCGGCCGGGTGACCTCCATTCAGGGCCTGCTGGTCGAGGTGGCGGGCGTCGAGCGGCACCTGTCCATCGGCTCCCGCGTCCATGTCCAGACCCGCGACCACCGCAATGTGGAATGCGAGGTGGTCGGCTTCCGCCAGAACCGCGCCCTGCTGATGCCCTATGGCTCGCTGGAAGGCATTGGCCTGGGCAGCCGCGCCGTGGTGGGCGAAGACCAGCCGGTGGTCTATCCCGATGCGAGCTGGCGCGGCCGCGTGATCGACGGCCTGGGCCGGCCGCTGGATGGCGGACCGCCGCTGACCAACGGCACCCGCCCCTATCCGCTGCGCGCCAATCCGCCGCCGGCCAATTCGCGCAAGCGCGTCGGCCCCAAGATCGATCTGGGCGTGCGTTCGATCAACACCTTCATCTCCTGCTGCCGCGGCCAGCGCATGGGCATCTTTGCCGGCTCCGGCGTCGGCAAATCCGTGCTGCTGTCGATGATGGCGCGCTACACCGAGGCCGATGTGAACGTCGTCGGCCTGATCGGCGAACGCGGCCGCGAGGTGCAGGAATTCATCGAGGACGATCTGGGCAAGGCCGGCCTCGCCCGCACCGTGATCGTGGTGGCAACCTCGGACGAACCCGCCCTGGTGCGGCGCCAGGCGGCCTATATGACGCTGGCGGTGGCGGAATATTTCCGCGACCAGGGCAGCCAGGTGCTCTGCCTGATGGACTCGGTCACCCGTTTTGCCATGGCGCAGCGCGAGATCGGCCTGTCGGGCGGCGAACCGCCGACCACCAAGGGTTATCCGCCGACCACCTTTGCCGAACTGCCGCGCCTGCTGGAGCGCGCCGGCCCCGGCACCGGCGACGGCACCATCACCGGGCTGTTCACCGTGCTGGTGGATGGCGACGACCATAACGAGCCGATTGCGGACGCCACGCGCGGTATTCTCGATGGCCATATCGTGATGGAGCGCGGCATCGCCGAACGCGGTCGCTATCCCGCCATCAATATCCTGCGCTCGATCTCGCGTACCATGCCGGGCTGCAACACCGAGGATGAAAACCTGCTGGTGACCCGCGCCCGCCAGCTGATGGCGACCTATGACGACATGGCCGAGCTGATCCGCCTGGGCGCCTATCGCACCGGTTCCGATCCCAAGGTGGATGAGGCGATCCGCTACCAGCCGATGCTGGAAGCCTTCCTCAAGCAGCAGAAGGCCGAACGCGCCGATCTGCCATCCGGCTACGCGCGCCTGGCGGAGATTTTCATCCAGGCCGGCGAATAGGGATGATGGGCTGAAGCATGCGCGGCGTCGGCGGACTGATCCGGCTGTGGAAGTGGCGCCTTGACGAGCGCCGCCGCGTGGTGGTCGATCTGGAAATCCTGCGCGCCGGCATCGAGCGCCAGATGGTCGGCCTGGACGAGGAGCTGGAACGTGAGCGCAAGGTCGCCACCACCAACTATGCCGCCAGCTTCGGCTTCACCAACTATCGCCGCATGAACCGCGAACGCCATGCCAATCTGGAAGTGGCGCGCGAGGAAGTGATCGACCGCATCGCTGCCGCCCAGGAAGAGGTCAACGCCGCCTTCCGCGAGCAGAAGAAATACGAACTGGTGCTCGAGAACTGGGAACGCCGCGAGCGGCAGAAACAGGAAAAGCGCGAGCAGGACGAAATGGACGAAGCCGGCCTGCAGGGCTTCCGCCGCCGCCAGGACCAGGACGCCGAGCGGACGGAGTGATCAGCGCGCCGGCCTGATCCGCTGCAGCAGCCGGCCATCGATGGCGGCCAGGCCCAGCGCCACGGCGGCGATGCCGACGAAATGCCTGGGCGCCAGACTCTCGCCCAACACCAGCACGCCAAGCAGAATGGCGCTGACCGGCACCAGCAGGGTGACCAGATTGACATTGCTGCCGGCCGCCGCCATGACGCGGAAGAACAGCACATAGGCGAGTGCGGTGGAGAGGATGCCCAATGCAAGCAGGGCGGCTGTTGCCTGCAGGGATGGCAGCGGCAGCAGCCAGGTGTGATCGACCAGCAGCGCGAGCGGCAACAGGACCAGCGATGAAAGGCTGAGCTGTCCGGTCGCGACCACGATGGGCTCGACCTGCATGCGACGGAAACGGCGGCCATAGACACCCGAGCAGGCATAAGACAGCGTCGCCAGCAGCACCGCACATTGCGCCGGCACATTGTGTCCCAGGCCATCCAGCAGATCCGCCCCCAGCATCGCCACCACACCGGCAAAACCGAGCAGCACGCCGAGGATGCGATTGGGCGTCAGTCTTTCGTCTCTGGTGAAGGCATGCGCCACCAGGGCCGTCCAGATTGGCGTGGTGGCATTGAGGATCGAGGCCAGTCCGCTGGGAATCTGGCCCTGGGCCCAGATGATCAGAGTGAAGGGAATCACGTTGTTGAGCAGGCCGATGACCAGGCAGGCCCGCCACACCGCCGGATCGCGCGGCAGCCGGCGGCCCAGCAGATGCAGGGCCGGCAGCAGGATAATGGCCGCGATCACCACGCGGCTGGCGGCGATGCTGAGCGGCGGCCACTCGCGCACGGCCAGGCCGATGAAAAAGAACGAGCCGCCCCACAGGATCGACAGCACGATCAACAAACCCCAGACCCGCGCTGTCATCCTCACGCCTCACGCTGCATACTGAAACGATCGTCTCCGTATACCGGTTGCAACCTTGCCGCTATCCGCATCTTGCGCTGATGCGGCCTAGGCCTTGAGTTCGGTACTGGGGCCACGGCTTTCCAGCTCGGGGCTTGGCCAGGGCAGTGGCTTTTCGCGATCATGAAAGCGCAGCGAGCCGACCATGCCGGTGATCGCCAGCGCTTCCTCGAAAATGGCACTGACATCGAGACGGAAGGCGGGGCCAAATTCGGTTTCGCTGCGCAGGATCAGGTCGAGCTGCTTGACGCTGACAAAGCCGTCGAACTGGATCGGACCGGTACTTTCCAGGTCGAAATCGATGATGAAGCGGGTCTGCTTCTGCTGCTTCTTCGCATCCTTGCGGCGGCGCATGAAAATATGAATCGCCTCGACCTTGCCGCCGATCATCATAGGCATCACCAGGGCCTGCCAGTCGTTATCGCCCTGGCGCTGGTTGAGCCGGCCCAGCTCGCGGAAATCGTCGTCGAGTTTTTTCAGCAGCTCGCCCCGGCCGCTCTGCTCCAGCTTACGCACGGCTTCACTGCCGAGCCAGGCCTGCGCGCTGCCAGCAGCGGCTGCCGCCATGAACTGCAGGGCGCTAGAGGCCAGCCGCGCATTCGGCTGCGGCAGCAATTCGGTCTGCAGGCGCTGCGCCAGCGCCGGATCGGCGGCACGCACGGCATCCAGCGTCTGCTGCAGCAGCGGCCAGCCACCCTGCAGCCGCGTCAGGATGCCGGCCAGCGGCGCCGGGCCGAGCGCGGTGGGCGTCGGCGTCGGCGGCTTGGTGATGGCGGCGAGTTCGAGCGCAAGCTGGGTGCCAGGCGGCAGCGCCTGCGGCAGGTTGAGCGACAGCACACCTTGCGGTGTAGCAACCAGCACCTGGCCAGCCTGGCCCTGGCCGGTAACGATGCCGGTGAGCACCTGGCTGGCCGCGCCCGGCGCGAGCAGATTGGCGCTCGGAAGATTGAACGGCTGCGCGCCAGTGGGCTGCAGATGTGGCTGCGGCTGCGGTTGCGAAATCACTGCCTGCTGCAGGATCGCCGGCTGCAACGGTGTCTGCGGTGTCAGCGGCGGCGTCTGCGGCGGTGTGACGGCTGGCGTCTGCGATTGGGCCTGAGCCTGCACCAGCGCATTGGCAATCGCGGGCGCGGCTGGCACGGCGGCCGCCGGCAACTGCGGCGGAACCGCAGCGGGCGTCGCCGGTGTCGCGGGTGCGGCCGGCGTGGCATTTGGCGGCGGTGTCTGCGCCGCAGGCACAGTGGGCGCGGTCGGTATTGCCGTGGGCAGCGTCACGCTCTGCACCACCACCTGCAACTGGCTGCCCGGCGGCAAGGCCGGGGCTGCAGTGCCGACCGGCGGCGTCACCACCACGGCGGTCAGCGTCTGTCCCGGTTGCGGCAGCACCGGTGCGGCGGAGCCGCCCGGCTGCGGCGGTGAAACAGCAATGGCCAGCTGCGCGGCGGTGGGTGGCTGCGCCAGTGCCGGCACCGGCGGCTGCAGCGCTGTGCCGTTGACGCTGACGACCGTGGCCTGCTGCGGATTCTCAGGATTGAGCTGCAGCCTGAGCGCTGCATTCAGCACGGCGAGATTGGCCTGTTCCAGCGCCTGCGCCAGATTGGTGATCGCCAGCGTGTTGCCGGCGGCCGTGCGCACCAGCAGGGTCATGTTGTCACGCGCCACCACCTGCGCCGCGATCTGGCCGCCCTTGGTCAGTTCATTGGCGCTGGAGGCGATCTCGGTGGCCGCACCGCCACCCTGCGGACTGGCGCCCTGCAGAATGGTGTTGGGCGAAGCAGGCGTCTGCTGCGGCTGGCCGCTGACGCCCTGACCGGTCTGGCCCTGGCTTGGCTGCCCTTGGGGTGGCGCCGGCAGCACGCCGGCCGCGGTCTGCGCATTGCCCTGTGGTGATGCGGCGGGCGCGGTGCTCGTGCCGGCAGTCGTGGTGACCGGTGGCGCAGTGGGCGCAAGAGGGCCGAGATCGCTCACACGCGACTCCCGGCCATCAGCGCATGATCAGGGCTGCGCCGGCAGCGGCATGCGCAGCAGGCTGTTCATCAGCGCCTCGACATCCTCGGCCGCCTCGCACATCGGATGACGGGTCAGCAGCGGCACCTGGTTGCGGATGGCATCGCGCACCTTGTCGTCGCGGCGGATCACGCCGGCCAGCGGCGGCGAGTATTTCAGGAAATTCTCCGCCGCCTTGTTCAGCTTGGCATAGGTGCGTTCGCCTTCGCGCGTGGTCGGCGCGATGTTGATGACAACGCGCACATCGGCATTGCGGTCGGCCATGCGGGCCAGCTTGATATAGGCATAGGCATCGGTGAGCGCGGTCGGCTCGTCATTGGTGACGACCAGCGTAATGCCGGCCGCAGCCGAAAACGTGCGCACCACGGCATCGACGCCGGCGCCCAGATCGATGATGACGCGGTCATAGCTTTTCGCCAGCTGCATCAGTTCGTCGCGGATCGTGGTCATCGCCGTCTGGTCGAGCGTCGCCAGCGAGGCCGAACCCGACTTGCCGGCGATGATGTCGAAACCGGCTTCGGACGGCATCACGGCGTCGGCCAGGCTGAAGCGGCCGGCAATCACGCTGCCCAGATCGCGGTCGGGCATCAGGCCCAGCTGGATGTCCACATTCGCCAGGCCGATATCACCATCGAACAGCAGCACGCGCTGGCCCTGGCGCGCGAAGGTATGCGCCAGCGTCACCGACAGCCAGGTCTTGCCCACACCGCCCTTCCCCGAGGCGATGGCAATCACATTGGATTGACGCACGGCCGCGGCTGGATGGCGGACCGGGCGAGCGGGAGAGGACGGCGGCGGTGTCGGCGTCATGGTCATCACGGTCATTCGGCGGCCTTCAGGGCAGCGGGTTTCGGGGAAAAGTACTGCATATCGGTCTCGGGGTCGACGGCGCTGCGGGCATCGGGATCGGCCAGCAGGCGATGGGCGAGTGTGAGCGCATCGCACCGCTCGAAACCCTTGCCGATAAAAGCACTGGCGCTGACATCGGCAAAGGCCAGCCCGCCCAGATCGGCAGCGGCCACCAATGCACCCAGCCGGCGCGCGGCATCCAGGCGGGTCGCGACATAACGCCGCGCACCCAGCGCCACTGCCTGGGCGGCGAGTTCGCCGGCTTCCATGGCATCGGTGCCGGCGGCCAGCACGGCAACCGGTTCGGCACCGCTGGCCTGGATCAGGGCTTTCAGCGCCTTGCGCTCGGCGGCATCGTGCAGGTTGATGCCGGCGGTGTCGACGATCAGCTTGGTGGTGTCAGCGGTTTCGCTGACCACATGATGCAATTCGCGGGCATCGACGGCTTCGATGAAGGGCGCGCTCATCACACGGCAGAGCGCGGCGAGCTGATCGCCGGCGGCGGCGCGGCTGACATCGGTGGATATCACCTGCACGGCACGGCGTTCGATCACGCAGCGGGCGGCGATCTTGGCGGCCACCACGGTCTTGCCGCTGCCCGGCGGGCCGATCAGGATCAGCGGCCGGTTATCGGTGCTGAGCCCCGGGAAGCGGTAGGTTTCATCCAGGGCCTCGGCCAGCGCACCCACCGGATCGTCGAGGCCGACGCGGAGGGCTGCCTGGGTCAGGCGTTCGGCGACGCGACCCGGCACGCCATGCCAGTTCAGTGCGCCCAGGATCAGGTCGCCGACATGCTGCTCGTCCTGCGGCGCGAAATCATCCTCGGGCACGAACAGACGGCCATTGCCCTGGCCATAGCGCAGCGCCTGCGCCTCGGGCGTGACGAAATCGTCTTCACTCTGCTGTTCGATCGCTGCGGTGATCTCGACGCCGGCGCCGTTGCGATGCGTGAAGGTCGAAACGATGATCGCCTCGTCGCCCAGACTCTGGCGCACGAGGTCCATCGCCTCGGTCATCGTTGCTGCCTGGAATGTTTTGAGCCGCATGGTTCAGCCCGTTCTCAGATCTGCGCAATCGTCCGAAGCTTGGCCTTCGGATGGATTTCCTGTTGCGACATCACCACGGTGGCGGGGCGGAAGCGCTCGATGATCGAGCGCACATAGGGCCGCGCCGACGGGCTGGTCAGCAGCACCGGCATATGCCCCTCGGCTGCCAGGCGTTCAAAGGTCTGCCGTACCTGGGTGATGAATTCCTGCAGTCGCGACGGCTGCATGCTGAGCTGGCGATCCTCGCCCTGGCCGACCAGCGCCTCGGCGAAGTTCTGCTCCCATTGCGGCGACAGGGTCACCAGCGGGATATAGCCATCGGGGCTGACATTGGAATTGGAGATCTGGCGCGCCAGGCGGCCGCGCACATGCTCGGTGATCTGGGTGATCGACTGGGTATAGCCGCTGGCCTCGGCAATCGCTTCCAGGATGGTGGCAAAATCGCGGATCGAGATGCGTTCGCCCAGCAGGTTCTGCAGCACGCGCTGCACGCCGTTGATATTGGTGCGGGTCGGAATCACTTCGCTGACCAGCTTTTCGTTGCTCTTCTTCAGCTCGTCGACCAGTTTCTGGGTCTCGGCGAAGCTGAGCAGGTCGGACATATTGTCCTTCACCACTTCGGTCAGATGCGTGGTGATGACGGTGCCGGGATCGACCACGGTATAGCCGCGGAACATCGCCTCGTCGCGCATGCTTTCGTCCACCCACATGGCGGGCAGGCCGAAGGTCGGCTCGATGGTTTCCTCGCCCGAAAGCGCGATGCGCTCGCCGCGCGGGTCCATCACCAGCAGCAGGTTTGGCTTCACCTCGCCGCGGGCGGCTTCCACTTCCTTGACGCGGATCACGTAAGTGGTGCCGGGCAGCTGCATGTTGTCGAGGATGCGCACGCTGGGCATGATGAAGCCCATGTCGATGGCAATCTGGCGGCGCAGCGCCTTGATCTGATCGGTCAGTCGATAGCCGCGCGCATCGTTGATCAGCGGCAGCAGGCTGAAGCCCAGCTCCAGCCGCAGGTCGTCCATCGCCAGCGCGTTGGTGACCGGCTCGTCCAGAGGATTGGGCGCCGCCGGCGGCAGGGGTGGTGGCACGAAGGCGGCCACCGCCATCTTCTTCTCCTGCTCCCAGGCCAGATAGGCGAGACCGCCGGAAACAAGCGCCAGCATCATGAAGGGCAGGAAGGGCATGCCCGGGATCAGCGCGAAGCACAGCGACAGGCCGGCCGACATGCCGAGCGCCTTGACCGAGGACAACTGCTTGGACAGCGCCTTGTCGGCCGAACCGGTGACGCTGCCTTTCGAGACCATGATACCGGCGGCGACCGAGATGATCAGCGCCGGGATCTGCGCCACCAGGCCGTCACCGACCGACAGGATCGAGTAGGTGTTCAGCGCCGCGCCGAACGGCATGCCGTTCTGGATCACGCCGATCAGGATGCCGCCGATCAGGTTGATGAAGGTGATCAGCAGGCCGGCAACGGCATCGCCGCGCACGAATTTCGAGGCACCGTCCATCGAACCGAAGAAGCCGGATTCGTCTTCCAGCTCCTTGCGGCGGACGCGCGCCGTGGCTTCGTCGATCAGGCCGGCCGAGAGATCGGCGTCGATCGCCATCTGCTTGCCGGGCATGGCATCGAGGGTGAAGCGGGCCGACACTTCGGCGATACGCCCGGAACCCTTGGTGATGACGACGAAGTTCACGATCACCAGGATGGCGAACACGATGATGCCGATCACCAGGTTGCCGCCCATGATGAACTGGCCAAAGGCCTCGATCACATGGCCCGCCGCATCGGTGCCCTCATGGCCATGGCCCAGGATCAGGCGCGTGGAGGCCAGGTTCAGCGACAGGCGCAGCATCGTGGTGATGAGCAGCACGGTCGGGAAGCTGGAGAATTCGAGCGGACGCTGCACGAACAGGCAGGTCATCATCACCAGCACCGACATGGTGATCGACAGCGCCAGCGCCACGTCGAGCAGCCAGGTCGGCATCGGCAGGATGAGGACCGACAGGATCGCCATGATGCCGATGGCGAGCAGGATGTCGCCATGGCTGCCGATATTGCCGAGCCGGCCGAAAAAGCTGCCGCCACCGCCCGCTGGGGCGGCTGGAGCGTCAGCCGGCAAATTCTCCGCCATACCCGTCTCTCCTCAACCCGCGCGACCCGGCATCAGGCCGTGACGCGCGTGCCCTCGTTGGCCGCGGGAACCGCGAGGCCTTCGTCGGAATACTGCTTCAGCTTGTTGCGCAAGGTGCGGATCGAAATACCGAGAATGGTGGCCGCATGGGTGCGGTTGCCCAGGCAATGCTTCAGCGTGTCGATGATCAGGTCGCGCTCGACATCGGCCACCGTGCGGCCGACCAGATTGGGCGCGGCGCCGCCTTCGCCATTGGGCGCTTCCGCCGTGGCGCCGGCACTGCGGCCGATCGCATCGGTGAGCGCCGAACCATCGGGCAGGCGGATATCGGCCAGTTCGATCTGCGAGCCCATGGCCAGCAGCACGGCGCGATGCATGGTGTTTTCCAGCTCGCGCACATTGCCGCGCCAGGGTGCCATGCGCAGCGCCTCCAGCGTGGCGGGCGACAGCGGCCGTTCCGGCACGCCATTGGCTTCGGCATATTTCTTGACGAAATGGGTCGACAGCAGCTCGACATCGGCCGGGCGCTGGCGCAGCGGCGGCAGCTTGATGTTCACCACATTGAGGCGGAACAGCAGATCCTCGCGGAAGGTGCCCTTGGCCACTTCATCGGCCAGGTTGCGGTTCGAGGTGGCGATCACGCGGATATCCACCTTGACCGGCTTGCTGCCGCCGATGCGGTCGATCTCGCGTTCCTGGATGGCACGCAGCAGCTTGGCCTGCAGGCGCACGTCCATCTCGCTGATTTCGTCCAGCAGCAGCGTGCCGCCGTTGGCTTCCTCGAATTTGCCGAGCCGGCGCGCGACCGCACCGGTGAAGGCGCCCTTTTCGTGGCCGAACAGTTCCGATTCCAGCAGCGTATCCGGGATCGCGGCGCAATTGACCGACACGAAGGGCCGGTCGGCGCGCGGCGACTTGATATGGATATACCGCGCCATCACTTCCTTGCCGGTGCCGCTTTCGCCGGTGATCATGATCGAGGCGCCACTGGGCGCGACCTGCTCGGCCAGCTTGACCACCTGACCCATCGCCGGGTCGCGGAACAGCATCTGGTGGCTGTCTTCCGCCACCGCTTCCAGCACGGCGGCGATCAGATCGGCCTCGGGCGGCAGCGGCAGATATTCCTTGGCGCCGGCGCGAATGGCGGCCACGGCGGCGCGGGCATCGTTGCCGATGCCGCAGGCCACCACCGGCAGGTTGATGCGTTCAGCCTTCAGGCTGTCGACCAGGAGTTTGACATCGAGGCTGACATCGATCATGGCCAGATCGGCGCCACGGCCGGAGCGCAGCGTGTTGAGGCCCTGTTCAATATCCTCGACCTGGATGACCTTGGCGCCGCGCTGCAGCGCGATGCGCGTTGCCGCGCCGATCTGCCCGTTGAGCGTTCCAAAGATGATCAGCCGCATAATCCGCCCCGACTTCCCGACTTAAAGGTTTTGTGCGGCTCAGCCACCGCGGCCACCCTTGATGATTTCCGTCATGGTCACGCCCAGCCGGTCTTCCACCACCACGACCTCGCCACGCGCCACCAGGCGGTTGTTGACGTAGATATCGATCGCCTCGCCGACCTTGCGGTCCAGCTCGACCACGGCGCCGCGGCCCAGTTTCAGCAGCTGGCTGACCTGCATGTTGGCCTTGCCGAGCACGGCCGAGACATGCACCGGAATATCGAACACGGCCTGCAGATCGGCTGCGGTACGCGCCGCATTCGGATCGTCTTCTTCCATCATCCCGGCGCCCTGGCCGAGGTCCTTCAGGTCGAGATCGTCGCTATCAGCCATACTCGTTCACTCCCCGCCGCGGCTACTCGCCGGGCTCCGCCAGCTGCGCCTGCAGACCGGCCAGATACCGTTCGACGGCCTGATCGACTTCCTGTTCCAGCGCCGCCTGGCGCCGTTCGGCCGAACCATCCGCCCAGTTGATGCGGCAATCGGTCGGCGCCATCGTCTCATCGGGCACCAGAGCCACCTTGCCGCCGAAACCGGATTGCGCCACCAGCTGATCGATCTTGGCATCCAGTTGCTGTACCGCCGGCTCAGCGGCGCGGATCACCAGGCGCGGCTCGTCACGCATGTCATCCATGCAGCGCAGCACCAGGGCTTCCACCTGGTCCATCGGTTGGCGTTCGATCAGCCGGCCGGCCAGCTTGCGGGCAATCGCCACCGCCAGCTCGGTCGCCTCGGTGCGCGCGGCGACATGGGCACGCTGTTCGCTGTTGGCGATATCGCCCAGCATCATGCCGATATGGTGCAGGGCCGCTTCCAGATTGCGCTGATGCTCGCCATGCGCAGCCGCGCGGCCGGCGGCCTCGCCTTCGGCAAAGGCGGCGGCCTTGGCGGCATCGATTTCCTCGGCCGAGTATTTCGGCGGCGGTGCCTTGGGCGCGTAGTTGCGCTCCACCTTCGGGCGGCTGCCGTCGAAGGGCATGTCGAACAGGAATTTGGCCTTGCTTGCCATCAGGGGTTACGCTGCTTTCCCAATCATCAATTGATGCGGCATCAGTAAATAAGCTCGTCTTCGCCCTTGTTGTCGGCCAGCATGATTTCGCCCTTGGCCGCCAGTTCCTTCGCCGAATTCACCATCAGCATCTGCGCCTCGTCGACATCCTTCAGGCGCACCGGACCCATCGATTCCATTTCCTCGCGCAGCAGCTTGGACGCGCGTTCGGACATGTTCGAGAAGAACAGGTCGCGCAGGGTTTCCGAAGCGCCCTTCAGCGCCAGGCCCAGCTTGTCCTTTTCCACGCTCTTCAGTAGGGTCTGCACGCCAGACGGGTCCAGCTTGATCAGATCCTCGAAGGTGAACATCAGCGCCTTGATGCGCTCGGCGGCGTCGCGGCTGCGCTCTTCCAGGGCAGCAAGGAAACGCGCCTCGGTGTTGCGATCCAGGCTGTTGAAGATTTCCGCCATCATTTCGTGGGCGTCGCGGCGGTTGGTGCGCGCCAGGTTCGACATGAATTCGGTGCGCAGCGTCTGCTCGACCTTGTCGAGCACTTCCTTCTGCACCGATTCCATACGCAGCATGCGCATGACGACTTCCATCGAGAATTCTTCCGGCAGCGCGGCCAGCACGCGGGCGGCATGCTCGGGACGGATCTTCGACAGCACCACGGCGACGGTCTGCGGATATTCGTTCTTCAGGTAGTTCGCCAGCACGTTTTCGTTCACGTTGGCGAGCTTGTCCCACATGGTGCGGCCGGCCGGACCGCGGATTTCCTCCATGATCTGGTTGACGCGCTCGCTGGGCAGCGCCTTCATCAGCAGGCGTTCCGTGCTGTCGAAGGTACCGGTCAGCGACCCGGTGGAGGAGAAGTTGTTGACGAATTCGAGGAACAGCTTTTCCACGACGTCGGAATTCACCGCGCCGAGGTTGGCCATGTTCTGCGAGATTTCCTTGATCTCTTCGTCGTCGAGCAGCGGCCAGATCTTGGAGGAATGTTCCTCGCCCAGCGCAAGCATCAGCATGGCGGCCTTGTCCGGCCCCTTCAGCTGACGAAAATCTTTTTCTGCCATAGCGCGCTCCTAGCGACCCGTCAGGCGGCCTGATAGAGCCAGTTGCGGATAATCGACACGGCTTCTTCCGGATGCTTGTCGACGATCTCACCGATCTTCTTCAAGCTGGAGGCCTTCACCTGGCCTTCGATGCGGGCGATGTCGATCATCGACTCGATGCCGGGCGTCGGCGGCGCCATGCCGGCGTCAGGTGCGGCCGGCAATTCGGCGATCGGCGCGCCGCCAACCACCATCGGCAGGCCCGGCATCGCCGGCGTCAGCATGCCCGGCGGAATGTCTTCGCTTTCCTGCGAGGCTTCCAGCACGCGGCGGATCAGCGGGCGCACCACCAGCAGCATGGCGAGCAGTCCGAGCAGCACGTAGCCGGCGATCTCGCCGATGCGGAACAGCTCAGCCTTGGTCAGGCCAAGCAGCACCGGCAGATTGTTGGGGTCAATCTCATCCGGAATGTCGCCCGGCTCGGCAAAGCGCATGGTGACGACTTCGATGGTATCACCGCGCGCCTGGTCGAACCCGATGGCATTGCGTACCAGCGCATTGAGCTGCGCCATTTCTTCGGGCGAGCGCGCCTGGTAGGAGCGCTGGCCCGAACCGTCGACCTGCACGATATTATTGACCAGCACGGCGGCGGAAATGCGGCGCAGCACGCCGGCTTCGCGCACCTGGGTGCGGATGGTCTTGGAGATTTCGTAATTGACCAGTTCCTCGGTGCGGTTGCCGGTCGTGGTCGCCTGGGTACCGCCCTGGCCCTGGGCCTCGGGCAGGTTGTTGGCGACCGAGACGTTCTGCTGGCCTTCCTGGCTCTGGTTGTTTTCGGTGATGGTCTGGGTCGAACGCACCACTTGCTGGTCAGGATTGAACAGTTCCTGGTTGGTGGTGACGCGGTCGAAATCCATATCGACCGAGATTTCCGCGCGCACATTGCCGACGCCGACCGAGCGCTCGAGCAGCGCCTCGACATTCTTGCGCAGGCGTTCTTCCATCACGCGGCGCATATCGGCCATACGGTTGGCCGTGGCGGTGGCTGCATCGGGCTCTTCGCTGGTGCCAGCCAGCAGATTGCCGCGGTCATCGACGATGGAGATGCGGGACGGCTTCAGGTCGGGCACGGCGGAGGCGACGAGATTCTGGATCGCGCGCACCTGCGGCTGGTCCAGCCGGCCGCCCCTGGTCTTGACGATGATGGACGCCGAGGGCTCGCGCTGTTCGCGGCTGAACACCTCGCGCTTGGGCAGCACCAGATGCACGCGCGCCGACTGCACCTGGTCGATTGACCGGATGGTGCGGGCCAGCTCGCCCTCCATGGCACGCAGATGGTTGATGTTCTGCATGAAATTGGTGGCCGACAGCGCATTGGCCTTGTCGAAGATTTCATAGCCGGCGCCGCCGCCCGACGGCAGGCCGCCCTCGGCCAGCTGCATGCGGGCGCGCAGCACGCGGTCTTCCGGCACCAGGATCTGGGCGCCGTTGGCGGCGATCTGGTAGGGGATTTTCTGGGCTTCGAGGCGGGCGACGATCTCGCCCGAGGATTGCAGGTCGAGATTGCCATACAGCAGCGCCATCTTGGGCTGCGTGACCTTCATACCGAGGAATACGAAGAAACCGATCAGAATCGCAGCGGTCGCCGCCAGCATTGCCAGCCGGGCGGGACCGATGTTCCGCATCATATTCATAATTCCGTTCACGGCATCACCCCATGCACCAGGCACGCGTTGCGGACAGGCACCACCTGTCCCTCGACGCCAAAGTAGGAAGCCGGGATGAAAGAGAGGTTAACATCCCGGCAAAATTTGCCTACCGGAATGTTAACCTAAAAATATTGAACAGAATCTTATAGTTAGCTGAATTAGAGCGAACGGCCCGGCGGATCGCGCAGGGTGCCCGGGCGATAGTCCTGAAGACGGGTGGCGCGCAGGCCGGGCAGGCCATGCTGCTCGATGGCGCGTTGCCAGGACTGGAACTCCTCGATGGTCAGGATATAGCGCTCGCAGGCCTCCTCCAGCGTGAGCAGTCCGCCACGCACGGCGGCCACCACCTCAGCCTTGCGGCGAATCACCCAGCGCTTGGTATTGGGCGGCGGCAGCGATTCGCGGGTGATGCGCTGGCCCTCGGGACCGATGACACTGGTCGGCGCCGTCGCCGCACGCGTCTGGGGATTCACAGTCTCGATGATGTTCTGCATGGTGCTCATCCGCCTCTAACAAAAAACCTGAAATGCCGTGCTGACCCGATGGCGATCAGCTCGCCGCCTCTTCTTCTTCGTCATCGCCCGTATTGTCGTTGGTCGGCGCCGGGAACACCGACACCACCTTCTCAGGCAGGAACTTGTTGCCCGACACGACCAGGTATTGCGTGCCGTCGACGGTCTCGAGCGCCTCGACATAGCCGCGCGCATAGACCTTGACGCCATCGACGGTCTTGCCGCCGGCATCCTTGGCCACGACTTCCAGCTTGTAGGTGCCGGCCGGCAGCGCATTGCCCTTGCCGTCCTTGCCGTCCCAGGCGATTTCGGTCTTGCCGGTCTTGAAGCCGCCAGCCTGTTCCGAGGTCTGCGTCACGCTGCGCACGACCTGGCCGCTTGAATTGATGATGTTGTATTTCACGTTGTTGACGCCGGCCGGCAGCTCGTAGGACCAGAAGGCCGCGCCGCCCTGCTGCAGCTTCACCTGATTGTCGTCGACATCGACGATCTTGCCGATGAAATTCAGGTTGTTGCTGCTCTGCTGGGCCGAGAACATGGAGATCAGCTTCTCCAGGTTCTTGTTCTGATTGATCGACTGTTCGACCTGGCTGAACTGCACCAGCTGGGTGGTGAACTCTTTCGAGTCCATCGGCGAGGTCGGATCCTGGTTCTTCAGCTGCGTGGTCAGCAGCGTGAGGAAGGTGTCGAAATTCTTCGCCAGCGAGACACTGGAAGATTCGGACGCCGTCTGCGGTGTGCTGCTGGTGGTCGCGGTGGAGGTGACTGCGGTGACCATGATTTTTCTCCTTGCGGAAAATCAGATGCGGATGTCGAGCCCGCCGCGTGCCGCGGCTGCCCGTTGTGCATTGGTGGCGGCAACCTGTGCCGGATCAGTCTTCAAGCCGGTTTCGGCATATTCATCGCCGCCGCGACCACGATTGCGGCCATTGCCGCCGCCGTTCCCGTCGCGGCCGTTGTTGTCCTGACCCTGATCGCGCAGGGTGAAGCTCAGCGACTGCTGGTCGGTCTTCAGGCCGGAATCACGCAGCGACTGTTCCAGCTGGCTGGCGTCGCGCTGCAGCATCAGCAGCGTGTCGGGCTTGTCGGCGCTGATCACCGCCATCAGGCGACCGTCATGGCCGATCTCCAGCTTGATCTCGACCTTGCCGAGATTGCCGGGATCGAGCTTGATCGAAATCTTGTCGGCGCCTTCGGCAACGCCCTTCTTGATCTGCACCGCGACCTGTTCGCCGGCCGGGATATAGGGATTGAGATGTCGGGCGGCGGTTTGCGCGGCGGTATGCTGGGTGGCCTGCGTTGCCGGCGCGGAGGACGCGCTGACCGACATCGCCTGCTGGTTGGACGAACTGCTGTTATTGCCGGTGGTAGAGGTACTGCTCTGCAACTGCGCTTCCGCATTGGCCTGCAACAATGCGGCATTGAACTTCAATTCCGGGACCGCCGGCTGTGCCGGAGTCTGTGCGGCCTGGGCCTGCTGCTGCAGCAGTGCCGCATCATCGGCACTCTGGTCATCGCCCTGCATGGCGAACAGCGCGGCCTGATCGACCAGCGGCTTCACTGCCGTGGTGGTCGTTACAGCCTGCATATCAATCGTCAGCGCCGGCTTGTCGGCGGATTTGGCTTCGGCCTTCGGGGCGGCTTCAGTGGTCACCACCGGCTTGCCGCCCTGCTGCGCCTGCGCCTGGGTGGCGAGCGCCTGCTGGATGGCGGCGAAATCTTCCGGTGTCACCGTCTGCTGCTGCGACAGCAGGGCGGCGGCGCTGGTTGCGGTGGCGGTCTTGGCCATGGCCGCGGCATCGGCAGTGACCGTGGCGGCGGCGGCATCGTCGGCGATCTGCATCGTCGCGGCGGCGGCGGCCGCGGCAGCCGCAGCGGCGGTCTGTTCGGGCACGTCGCCATGCAGCGCATCGGCAGCAGCCACCAGCGCGGCAGCGGCAGCATCCAGCGGATTGACTGCGGGCACCGTGGCGACCGGCACAACCGGGGTGGCGACAGCGGTTTCCGTCGCCGGCGCGACGACCTGCGTTGCCGCCGGCTGCGTTGCCACCGGCTGCGCCTGCGTCAGCAGGTTGAGAAGGATCAGGGCGGCATCGGCATCCACCGCGACCACCGGCTCAGCCGTGTCGAGGGTTTCATCGGTGCTGGCCGTTTCATCGACCGGGACTTCGGTCTGTTCGCCGGCCGGCGCAGTGTCCTTGGCTTCGGTCTGCGGCGCGGCTTCGGCGGTCTTGTCGGTCTGATCGGCGGTGTCCTTGGTCGACTCCGTCGGCTGCGCCGCATCCTTGGCCGGCTTGGCCTCGCTCTTGGCCGGCTTTTCAGCCGGCTTGGCGGCGGTCGTCTCGCGCGGGCTCGTCTCGCGGGGGGCGGACTCGCTGCGCGGGGCGGCGTCGTCTTCGCTGCGCTGGGTTTCGGCTGCTTCATACTGGGGGCGGTCGGCCACCGGACGCTCAGGGGCGCGGGGCTCCCGGCGGGGTTCGGTGCGGGTGGCGGCCTCCGGCGCAGCGCGTTCGGCGGCCTTGGTCACCGCCTCGCTGCCCTTGCCGCTGAAGGCGCTCCGCAGCACCCGGGCAAACTCGTCGGCACGGCTCGCAGTGTCCTCGGCCGGGGTCTGGCCAAGGGCGGTGGTGGCGGCGTTGTTAACCTGGGTAACTTGCATGGGTAACCTCATTCGTCGCCGGGGTAGAAGCAAGCGACGGGCCAACTCCACGCCACAAAATAACTAATTGTTTTTGCTTGAATAATTGAAACGCCGGGGGCGTTTGAGGGCCGCTGCCTTTGCCGGGCGGCAATTTCTGCCGGTGCCCGGCGGGGCCCTGCCGGGCCGGGCCCGCCAGTCGCCTTGGGCGGGCGAAGCGGCTATGGTCCCGCCGATGTCCGACCCCTTCCAGACCGCCCTGCAGCACCAGCAGGCCGGTCGCCTGAACCAGGCGGCCGAGATTTACCAGAACATGCTGCGTGGCAATCCGCAGCAGCCCGACGTGCTGCACCAGTTCGGTCTGCTGCATCACCAGGCCGGCCGGCCGGCCGAAGGGGTGAAATACATCCAGCGCGCCATCGCCCTGCAGCCGGGCCAGACCGCCTATCTGAACAATGCCGCCCTGCTGTTCATTGCCGCCGGCCAGGCCAAAGAGGCGGTGCGCGCGGCCGAGCAGGCGCTGGCGCTGGACCCGACCGCCGCCGACGCCGCCAACAATCTCGGCCTCGCCCAGGCCATGCTGGGCAATCCTGCCGCAGCCGAAGCCGCCTATCGCCAGGCCATGCGCCTGCGCGCCGGTTTCATTGAGGCACAGTTCAACCTGGCCAACCTGCTGCGCGAGGGCGGCGCCCATGCCGCAGCCGCGGTGGAGTACCGCCAGCTGCTGGAACGCCAGCCGCAGTTCATCGGCGCCCGCATCAACCTGGGCGTCGCGCTCGAACTCTCAGGCGATCTCGATGGCGCCATCGCCGCCTATACAGAGGCGGCACGGCAGCAGCCCGATCTCGCCCTCGCCCATCTCAATCTCGGCCTTGCCTTCCAGAAGCGGCATCGTTTCCGCGAGGCGATTGCCGCCTTGCAGACGGCACTGAAGCATGATGCCGGCCTGGTCGCCGCCCATATGGCGATTGGCCAGTCGGCGCGCGAGCTGGGCGACAGCGCCACCGCGACCGCGGCATTCCAGGCCGCGGCGAAACTGGCGCCGGAATTGCCCGAAGTGCAGGAGGCATTGTCGGCGCTGCTGAGCGGCGCGATTCCCGGCTGGCATTTCCCGATGCTGGCCGATATGGCGCGCAACGATGCCTTCCAGGCCGCCCTGGAAAAGGCCATCACGCCGGAAACCGTCGTGCTGGATATCGGCACCGGTTCAGGCCTGCTGGCGATGATGGCGGCCCGCGCCGGCGCAAAACGCGTGATCGCCTGCGAGGCGCATCCGCTGATCGCCGGCACCGCGCGCGAGATCGTCGCCGCCAACGGCTATGCCGACCGCATCCAGGTGATCGCCAAACGCTCGACCGAACTGGACCTCGCCACCGATATGGGTGGTGTGGCCGATCTGGTGGTGGCGGAGGTGCTGGATGCCGGCCTGATCGGCGAAGGCATGCTGCCGACCAGCCGCGATGCGCTGAAGCGCCTTGCCAAGGCCGGCGCGAAAATCATTCCGGCCTCGGCGCAGGTCGTGGCACAGATCGTGACCCTGCCGCAGCAACGCCAGGTCAATCCGCTGCGCAGCCTGAGCGGCTTCGATCTTTCGGCCTTTGATAAATTCCGCAACCGCTCTGCCCATGGCAATGTGCGCCTCGACCATGAGGCGCATACGGTATTGAGCGAGATCCTGCCGGTGCAGCGTATCGATTTCGCCAATCCGCCCGACTGGACCCGGCCGCAGTGCCTGGCCTGGTCGGCGCCGATCACCCGGGCCGGCACGGCACAGGCCCTGGTCTTCTGGTTCGAACTCTGGCTCGATGAGGCCATCATGCTGTCCACCGGACCCGGCGGCGCCATGCGGCACTGGGGACAGGCTGTCTGCTGGCTGCCGGCCGATCGCACCGTGCAACCCGGCGATGCGCTGGACTTCCGGGTCACGCTGGCGGACACCTATATCGACTTCACGGCACTGTAAGAACGGCCTAGACTGGGGCCATGGCCGTTCCGCCCAAACCCGGCGCTCCACCGCGCCCGCTCGCACCGAAAGCAAATCCCCCCGCGCCCGATGACGAGGCCGCGGAAAAGGAACAGCTGGCCGCCAGCGAGCTGGACGACATCACCCATGCCGAATACCGCCTGCTCTATGACGCGGCCGCACGCAACGTGCTGTTCGCCAAGGATCAGCAGTGGCGCGTGCTGCAGTATTTCACCATCCTCGGCCTGTCACTGGTCGCCATCGGCATTGCCGCGCCTTTTGCGCATGACGTGGCGCGCTTCGTCGCCGGCTTCCTGGTCTTCGTGGGCATCTTCAGTGTGGTGGTGATCGCCATGCTGCAATCCTGGCAGGCCAACGAGCACGCAAAGATGGCCTATCTGGCAGCGGATTTTTCCAACTTCGCGCGCAGCGCCTTGCGGCGCAAGCCAAAGCTAAGCGGCGACATTCACCGCTACTTCATGCTGCTGGCGATGCTGCTGTATATCGTCGTGCTTGACGTGGTCATGGTGCGACTGCTGATCGATATCAGTCGCTGAACACGGCGCCTCAGGTAAAGCTGTAACTGTCCATCGCCAGCGCACCCAGCGCAAAGCTGGCATGTATGCGCTTGGCCGGCGCACCCGGCGTCGCCGCGCCCAGTGCCACATACAGCGGCAGCAGATGTTCATCGGTGGGGTGATTGCGGGTGGCAAACGGCGCCTGCTGGCGATAGTCCAGCAGGGCGGCATCGTCGCGCTGTTCCAGCTTCTGCGCCATCCATTCGGCAAAGGCCATCGCCCAGTCGGCAGGCGGGCCGCTGTCGCTACGATCCAGCTGCCGCAGGTTATGCGTCATTGATCCGGTCGCCATGATCAGCACGCCCTCGTCGCGCAAGGGCGCCAGGGCACGCCCCAGCGCCAGGTGATGCCCCGGATCGCGATGCGACTGGATGGAGAGCTGCAGCACCGGGATATCGGCATCGGGATAGACCAGCGTGAGCGGCGACCAGGCGCCGTGATCGAGGCCGCGTGAGGGGTCGAGCACCGACTTGAAACCGGCGGCTTCCAGCAGGCCATGGATGCGGTCAGCCAGCGCCGGTGCACCGGGTGCGGTGTAGTGCATCTGGTACAGCGCCGGCGGGAAGCCGTAGAAATCGTGGATGGTCTCGGGCTTTGCCGTCGCGCCGACTTCCGGCCATTCGGTTTCCCAATGGGCCGATATGGCGAGGATCGCCTGCGGCCGCGGCCACAGGGTTGAGGCGCTGCGCAGGAACTGATGCGCGGGACGCTGCGGTTCCAGCGTCAGCATGGGCGAACCATGGCTGATGAAGACGGCGGGCAGGCGCTGGGGCTGGGCTGACATCGGGGACTCCGCTGCGCCGCCTGAAATGACGGCGCAGCGTTCACCTAAGTCAGCGGCGGCGAGGCCGCAAGACGTTACTGGGTGGTGACGCCTTACTTGGCGGTAACGGCACCGGTCGGCGCCGACCACTCGGCGGCGCGGCTGCGGAACAGGCCGGCAAGCTTGGCGCCGATGGTCTTGAAGAAGGCCAGGCTCGCCTCGGACCGCAGGGTCACGGCGCGGGCGCGCAGATAGGCCATTTCATCGGCCGAGATGTAACGGACCGGCGAAACGGCGACGCTCATGTCGAAACGCTTGTCGATGTCGGTCATCAGGTTGGTGGACTGGGTGGTGCTGTAGGTCATGGGGGAGGCCTTCCTCTGCTGGGTGGCTGAGGCAAACTCTATCCCGCACTGCACTTTTCATTAATACAGTATTATGGCAGTATTTGATGACTTAAATTCATAAATAGAGCGATCATGAACCGTTACGGCGAAATGGAAGCCTTCGTGCAGGTGGTGGACCAGGGCGGCTTCACCGAGGCCGCCAAGGTGCTGGGCCTGAGCCCATCCGCCGTCAGCAAGCTGATCTCCCGCCTGGAAGACCGGCTGGGTGCCCGCCTGTTGCAGCGGACCACGCGCCGGGTCAGCCTGACCGCCGAGGGCCGCGTCTATGCCGAACAGGTGCGCGAGATCCTCGCCACGATCGATGCGGTGGAATCCAGCATCGGCGGCGCCGAGGCCGAACCGCGCGGCCTGCTGCGCATCAACGTTGCGCATGGCTTCGGCATGACGCAGATCGTGCCGGCAATTCCCGACTTCATCGCCCGCCATCCCAAGGTGGATATAAAGCTGACCTTCACCGATCACATTGTCGACCTGATTGCCGAGGGCGACGATGTCGGCATCCGCCTCAACGATGTGCGTGACGAGACGCTGATCGCGCGCAAGCTGGCAACCTATACACGGATGATCTGCGGCGCACCGCGCTATTTCGAACGATATGGCATTCCACAAACGCCCGCCGATCTTCTGCAGCATCGCGCGATCCACAGCAACGATGTCAATGCGCTGAACCAGTGGTCGATGCGCTGGCCCGACGGACGCGAGGAACAGATCGCCGTGCCGGGCCATATCTATTCCAACAGTGGCGATGCGTTGTTCCGTCTCTGCAGCGAAGGCCTCGGCCTGGCCTATCTTGCCGACTCACTCGCCTACCGCGAGATCGCCACGGGAAAACTGGTCACCGTGCTGAACGACTTCGTCCGCCACAACAGCTGGCCGATCTATGCGGTCTATCCCGCCCGCAAGCATCTGGCCGCGCGCGTGCGCGCCTTCGTCGATTTTCTGGCCGAACGCTTCTCGCCGACGCCGCCGTGGGTCATGACCCCGGAGAGTTAAGCCAGCGCGGCTTCGGCCGCCTGCACCAGCGCCGCCGTATCATCGGCAGTCTTGTCGAAGGAACAGACGAAGCGATACAGGCTGTCGGCCTCGCTCCAGGTGTGGAACAGCGCGCCGCGCTGGCGCATCGCCGCTGCCGCCGCAACCGGCAGCTGCACGAACACCTCGTTGGCCTGCACCGGCCACACAACTTTCGCACCGGGCAGTTTGCCCAGGCCATCGGCCAGTTCGCGCGCGCGCGCATTGGCCTGCCGCGCCAGCCGCAGCCACAGGCCATTTTCCAGCATGGCCAGCAGCTGCACCGACAGGAAGCGCGACTTGGAAAACAGATGGCCGCCACGCTTGCGGCGATAGAGGAAACTCTCCGCCAGCTCGGGCTTGAAGAACACCACCGCTTCCGCTGCCATCGCGCCATTCTTGGTGGCACCAAAGCTGAGCACATCGACGCCGGCACGCCAGGTGAGGTCTGCCGGTGCGCAGTTCAGCCCGGCCACCGCATTGGCAAAGCGTGCGCCATCCATATGCAGCTTCATGCCATTGGCCTTGCAGCGATGAGCGATATCGGCGACTTCATCGGGCGAATAGACGGTACCGGCCTCGGTGGCCTGGGTGATGCTGACCGCCGCAGGCTGCGGATTATGCTGTGAGCCCTTCCAGCCCAGCGCCAGCAGTGCATCCAGTGCGGCAAGGTCGATCTTGCCGTTCTCGCCCGGCACATTCACCAGCTTGGCGCCGCCGGTATAGAATTCCGGCGCATTGCATTCATCGGTGACGATATGGCTGTCCTGATGACAATAGATGGCGCCATAGCCCGGCGTGATGCAGCTTAAGGCCAGCACATTGGCGGCGGTGCCGGTGGCAACCGGAAACACCTTGCAGTCATGGTCGAACAGAACGGAGAAAGCGGCATCCAGTTCGACGCTCCATGGATCGGCGCCATAGGACGATACCGTGCCACTGTTGGCCGCCATCAGGGCGGTCATGATCTCGGGCGCTGCGCCGGCCACGTTGTCGCTGCGAAAATCCATTGCGCTAGTCCTGCTGCTCGATCGTCAAGGGGAGAAAGCCGAAACCGGTGGCCTGGCTGACCGCGCGGAAGGCATGCGGGGCCGAGGCCCGGCCATCATGCACGGCCGAGATCAGCCAGACGAGTCCCGGATCATTGATCATCGCGACATCTTTTGCAGAGGGCTCACTGCGGCCGTTGGGATGACTGTGCCAGTGACCAATAATTGAGTCGTGACCAATCATGGAATTGGTTCGCATCGGATCATCGCGCAGGCGGCGCAGGGTGGCGAAATGCACAGCGGGATCGAGTTCGAATTCGCGTTCTGGATCGGTGGAGATGTTGTCTGCCGGCACGATCTCGCTCACCTGCAGTGCGTCGCCGTCGCCATGCCCGACCAGCAGGGCGCAGGCCTCGCGCGGCCAGGCCGCCTGCCCCAGATCGGCGAGGCGCGCCAGCTGCGCTGCGCTCAGCCGCAGGAGGTTCACTTCTCGACTTTCACCGTGATGCTGCCCAGCGGCTTCAGCGTCTCGCCATCCAGGGCATACAGCCGCTCGGTGCCATCGGCCAGCCGCACGCGCAGGATGATGCGGTTGCCGGTGGCAAATACCTCGGCCACCCGGCTGTTGCGCGGCAGGCTGAACTCCAGGTCTTCCACGACCACGCTGCGCGGTGCCACCGTGCCGCTGCTGGCCGTGCGTTTCGGCCCGCCGGTCATGATCAGCACGATCAGCAGGACGGCAAGGCCCAGGAAGATGACACCCAGACCGATGACGGTGGCCTTTAACCACCGTATCCTCGTCGTCGACTCTTCCGTCGTCTGCTCGACCATGTAAAACACTCCGATGTCCGAACCCAACCCTATACAGCAGAGTAGCGTCCAGCACAGTCTGCCGCCGGTGCCGCCTGACGCGGCCGGCGAACGGCTCGACCGCTATCTGGCCGCCGTGCTGACCGAGCAGCTGGCCGCGGCCGAATCCGGGGCTTCGCTGTCGCGCTCGCGGCTGAAGTCGCTGATCCTCGATGGTCAGGTTCGTCTAGATGGCGCGACGATAACCGACCCCTCCCGCAAGATCAAACCGGGCGAACTCTATGTGGTGGGCGAGCCCAGTGCGGTGGCAGCCGATCCGCAGGCGCAGGATATCCCGCTCACCGTGGTCTACGAGGATGACCAGCTGATCGTGGTCGACAAGCCGGCCGGCCTGGTGGTGCATCCGGCGCCGGGCAATCCCGACCGCACGCTGGTGAATGCCCTGCTGCATCATTGCGGCGACAGCCTGTCGGGCATCGGTGGCGTGAAGCGGCCGGGCATCGTGCACCGCATCGACAAGGATACGTCGGGCCTGGTGGTGGCGGCCAAGACCGACCGTGCCCATCATGCGCTGGCCGCGCTGTTTGCCGAGCATGATATCGAGCGCAGTTACGATGCCCTGGTCTGGGACCATCCCAACCCGCTGCAGGGCACCATCGAGGGCGCCATCGGCCGCGACCCCAAGGACCGCAAGCGCATGGCCATAGTGGCGCGCGGCGGCAAGGCAGCGGTCACGCATTACGCCACACAGAAAATGATTTTCGATGCCCGCGGCCAGCCGGTCTGCGCCCTGGTCCGCTGCACCCTGGAAACCGGGCGCACGCACCAGATCCGCGTCCATATGACCGCCAAGGGCAATGCGCTGATCGGCGATCCGGTATATGGCCGGGCCCGCAACCTGCAGCGTTTCCAGCTCAGCGACCCGGCCCGCACCGCCCTGCTCGGCTTCAAACGCCAGGCGCTTCACGCGGCCACCCTGGGCTTCCGGCACCCGGTCAGCGGCAAGCTATTGCGGTTTGAAAGTCCGCTGCCGGCGGATTTCGCCACCCTGCTGAAACTGCTCTCCACCCAGCGCTCGACGCCGCGTTGACCGGCCATGGGGCAGGCCGGGCTTGACTGGCATCAATGGGTTTTCCTAATTTTCTGGTAAATTCCGCGACTGTGATCGCCGGCACAGTCCGGTCGGGCAGCCGTACTTCCGCCGCATTTGGCCGCTTTGCTCATTGCAAATGAAAGACACGACCACCATTTCTCACACTGGGTCGGGCCCCCAAACCAAGGGTCCGGTCGGGGGAGTTTCATCGATGTCTCGCACAGCCAGTCTGCCTGCCCTGTCCTCCGTCGAAGGGGGGCTATCCCGCTACCTGTCCGATATCCGCCGCTTCCCCATGCTGGAGCCGCAGGAAGAGTTCATGCTGGCCAAGGCCTGGCGTGATCATGGCGACGTGGACGCAGCGCATAAGCTGGTGACCAGCCATCTGCGCCTGGTGGCCAAGATCGCCATGGGCTATCGCGGCTACGGCCTGCCGGTGGGCGAACTGATCTCCGAAGGCAATGTCGGCATGATGCAGGCGGTCAAGCGCTTTGACCCCGACAAGGGCTTTCGCCTCTCGACCTATGCCATGTGGTGGATCCGCGCCTCGATCCAGGAATACATCCTGCGCTCCTGGTCGCTGGTGAAAATCGGTACGACGGCAGCCCAGAAAAAGCTGTTCTTCAACCTGCGCCGCCTGCGCGGCCAGATGAAAGCGATCGATGGTGGTCAGCTGACGCCGGAACAGGTGGAAAAGATCGCCACCCAACTGGCCGTCACCAAGGACGAAGTCATCACCATGGACCGCCGCCTGGCGGCGCCCGACCATTCGCTGAACGCGCCCTTGCGTGGCGATGAAGAGGGCAGCAGCGAGTGGCAGGACTGGCTGGTGGACGAGACTCCGAACCAGGAAGCCCGCCTGGTGGAAGGCGACGAATTCGACAGCCGCAAGCAGCTGCTCGCCACGGCCATGCAGCAGCTGAACGAGCGCGAGCGCGACATCCTGATGCAGCGGCGCCTGACCGAGGAGCCCACCACCCTGGAAGACCTGTCAGCGCGTTATGGCATCAGCCGTGAGCGCGTGCGCCAGATCGAGGTGCGGGCATTCGAGAAGCTGCAGAAAGCCGTGCGCAATGCCGCCCTGGAGCAGGGCATCAGCACCCAGGCCGGCATGGGCCAGATCGAAGGCCAGGCGACCGCCTGACCGCAGGTAAAAAAAGAGCGCGCTGCATTTCTTGCGGCGCGCTCCTGCGTACTGAGTCGGAACTGATCGACTCGAAGAAAATCAACCTCAAAGCATGTCGTCGTCGTCGAGATCGGCGAAAGGATCGATGGTCAGCGGCTCGACGCCCGGCACCTGCGGATTGAGGCCGAGGGCATCGAAGGCGGCGTCGGCCGTCATCGCCTGCAGCCAGATCGACGGTTCGGTGCCGCGGCGCAGCCACTCCAGATTCTGGCGGGCAGATCCCATCGGTGACAGGGCAACCGAAGGCACGGCCGGAATCGCCGGCACCGGATTGTAGCGCTGGCTGTGACGGCGGATGGCGGTAGCCAATGTCTGGGCCAGGTTGCGCAGCACGGTGATATCGCGCGGGCGCCATTCCTGGGCCGTATCGCAGCGCTCGCAGCGGAAAATCGCTGCCGGATTGTTTTGGGCATCCACCAGCAGAAGATCGATGCGGGCCTGCACCTGATCGCGGGCCGCTGGCGTGTCGCCCGGCAGTTCGGGGGCATTTTCGGTCTGCATCGAGGCAAGGCCGCGGGCGGCGGCATCGAGATAGGCAAGGGTGGCTGAGCGCGGAATCACGGCGCCCTCATTGAAACGACCGTCGCGCGAGTCGAGCAGGCGTTTGCAGATCATGTCGCCACTGTCGTCGAAGAACCAGATGCTGACGCGGGTGGCGGCGGCGACCTCGACAGCGTCAAGGCAGATCGCCTCGCACAGCGCGGTCATGCCATCATGGCCGAATGTGTATAAAGCTGCTTCCTGCGTCCTGAGCATCAACCCCTCCCGGGTCTGCAAACTCGATGGCTGCAGTGTCGTCCGGGTAGCGGCTTAGCGGCAGGTTACGGCTCGATAATAGGGTGTTACTTTTCAGTAACACCGACTTATCCACAGCTACAACCGCACCGCGATCAATCCTCGAAGGGATCCTTCATCAGGATGGTGTCCTCGCGCTCCGGCGAGGTGGAGAGCAGCGCCACCGGTGCACCGATTAACTCCTCGATCCGGCGCACATATTTGACCGCCGTCGCCGGCAGGTCGACCCAGCTGCGCGCGCCCTTGGTGGTTTCGCTCCAGCCTTCCATGGTCTCGTAGACCGGCTTGGCCGCGGCCTGGTCACCCATGCCGGCGGGGAAATAATCCAGCACCTTGCCGTTCACGTCATAGCCGACGCAGATTTTCAGTTCCTTCAGGCCGTCCAGCACATCCAGCTTGGTCAGCGCGATGCCATGAATGCCGTTCAGCTTCACGGTCTGGCGCACCAGCACGGCATCGAACCAGCCGCAGCGGCGCTTGCGCCCGGTGACGACGCCGAATTCATGACCCTTCTCGCCCAGCCACTGGCCGATATCGTCAGTCAGTTCAGTGGGGAACGGGCCTTCGCCGACGCGGGTGGTATAGGCCTTCACGATGCCAAGGATAAATCCGAGCGAGCCCGGGCCGAGGCCCGAACCGGCCGAGGCCGAGCCCGCCATGGTGTTGGACGATGTGACATACGGATAGGTGCCGTGATCGACATCGAGCAGCGAGCCCTGCGCGCCTTCGAACAGAATACGCTTACCGGCGCGGCGGGCTTCATCCAGATCGCGCCAGACCGGCGCGGCATAAGGCAGGATTTTCGGTGCGATCTCGGCCAGCTGCTTCAGCAGTTCGGCACGGTCCACCGGCTCGACGCCAAAGCCGCGGCGCAACGCATTGTGATGTGACAGCAGGCCATCGACCTTGCGGCCCAGCGTGGCGGTATCGGCCAGATCGCAGACCCGGATGGCACGGCGGCCGGCCTTGTCCTCATAGGCCGGGCCGATGCCACGCCGCGTGGTGCCGATCTTGACGCCGCCATCGGTGGCATCCTCGCGCAGGCCATCCAGCTCGCGATGCAGCGGCAGGATCAGCACGGCATTGTCGGCCACTTTCAGATTGTGTTCGCCGATCTCCACACCCTGGCCGCGCAGCTTGTCGATCTCGGCAAACAGCGCCCAGGGATCGACCACCACGCCATTGCCAATCACCGCCAGCTTGTTCCGGCGCACGATGCCCGACGGCAGCAGCGACAGCTTGTAGACATTGTTGCCGATCACCAGCGTATGGCCGGCGTTATGCCCGCCCTGGAACCGCACCACGACATCGGCGCGCAAGCTAAGCCAATCGACGATCTTGCCCTTGCCCTCGTCGCCCCACTGGGCGCCGACCACGACCACATTGCTCATCTCAACGATCCTTCACGCGAAACGGATTAGACGGACTGGACGGCCTTGCCGTCCCACCAATGACTGCACCCGGCGGCCTTGGCCGCCTTTTTGATCTCAATGTTTTCCTTGGCCAGCGCGGCCCAGGTGGCACGGCCATCCTGGCGCAGCTTTGCCGCCGCGGCCCGCGGCGTGCCATAGGGCAGATAAACCAGCTGCGGCACTGCCTGCGGCGGCAGGGCGCGCATCACGCTGTCGAGATAAAGCGTGAAGCCGGTGGCGGTTTCGCCGGCCGGCGCGGTGTAGCGCCCGCCACGGCCCAGCTCGCCGCGCACATTGCGGGCAAACAGCGTGAACGCAATGCCGGTGTGATATTCAAAGCCGCGGAATTCGCCGGGATCGAGCGTGACCAGCAGATCGGGGGCCGCTGCCGAAACCTCGGCCACCAGCCGGTCGAGATCGGCAACGATCCTGGCTGCCGTGTCCGGCAGCTTCAGTTTTTTCAGGCCGTCGAGCGCAGCCTTTGCCGGGCCGGTGAGCGCCAGCAGTTTCAGCAGCGTGGGAGCCGCAGCGCCGCCGACAGCCTTCAGTTCGGCGGCATCTTTGCGATCCAGGGCGCGGCGTGCCGCGCGGGCCTGTTTCGGCTCCAGCCCATGGGCTGCGATGATCGCCGGCGCCAGCAGCGGCTGGGTGATATCCAGCGACAACCCGCCGACACCCAGCGCCGCCACGGCTTCGGCCGCCAGCACGGCGACTTCCACATCGGCCGCCAGTGCATCCGACCCGATCAGCTCGACACCGGCCTGGGCGAACTGGCGTTCGGGGCGCAGCTGCGTGCCACGCACGCGCAGCACCTGGCCGGCATAGGCCAGCCGCACCGGCCGCGCCGAATCCTTCATGCGGGTGGCGGCGATGCGTGCCACCTGCAGGGTGATATCGGTGCGCAGGCCCATCATGCGCTGTGACACCGGGTCCATGACGCGGAACATCTGGCCGGCGAGATCCTGGCCTGAGCCGGCCAGCAGGGTTTCCTCGAACTCGATCAGCGGCGGCTTGACCCGGGCATAGCCATGGGCGGCGAAGCTGGCGATCAGCTTCTCGCTGGCCTGGGCCTCCCATTCGGCGCGCGGCGGCAGCACATCGCGCAGGCCGGCCGGCAGCAGGCCGGCGGCTGCACTGGTCTCGCTGTCATTCGCTGGATTGCGTCCGCGCGGGGCCATGATCTGATCGTCCTGTTCAGCGATGCTTGAAATCGGCTTTGCGCTTTTCGGCGAAGGCGCTCATGCCTTCCTTCTGGTCTTCGGTGGCAAAGGTGGAATGGAAGACCCGGCGCTCGAAACGGATGCCTTCAGCCAGGGTGCTCTCGTAGGCGCGATTGACCGATTCTTTTGCGATCATCACGATCGGGCGCGACAGGCTGCAGATCTTCTCGGCCGCCTTGATCGCCTCATTCAGCAGTTCAGCCGCCGGCACCACGCGGCTGACCAGGCCGGAACGCTCGGCTTCCTCGGCATCCATCATGCGGGCGGTGAGGCACATTTCCATCGCCTTGGACTTGCCGACAAAGCGCGTCAGGCGCTGGGTGCCGCCGGCACCGGGAATGGTGCCGAGATTGATTTCCGGCTGGCCGAATTTCGCCGTATCGGCCGCAATGATGAAATCGCACATCATCGCCAGTTCGCAGCCGCCGCCCAGCGCATAGCCTGCCACCGCGGCGATCACCGGCTTGCGGCAGCGCGCGGCGCGCTCCCAGTCACGGGTGATGAAGTCTTCCTTGTAGACATCCATATAGGTCTTGGACTGCATCTCCTTGATATCGGCACCGGCGGCAAAGGCCTTTTCCGAACCGGTGATGATCATGCAGCCAATGGCATCGTCCGCCTCGAAAGCATCCAGGGCACGCGTCAGTTCCTGCATCAGCGCGGCATTCAGGGCATTCAGCGCCTTGGGCCGGTTCAGCGTGATCAGGCCGATCTGGCCGCGCGTCTCCACCAGGATGTTCTCGTAGGACATGACTGTTTCCTCTGGTTTCTGAAGTTATTGCTGGTCGGGTAACAGCTCGAAGCGCACGGTCAGCGCCCCGTCGCGGCCGGCGAAGCTGAACCGCAGCCGCTCGCGTTCGCGGCGATACTGTTCAGCGCCCAGCGCCTGCCAGCCGAGTTGCGGCAGGGTCGTGGAATAGAACTGGCGCACGGCGGCGGCCGTGACCGCCCCCTTGGCCTCGGCATTGGCGATGCGGCCGGAGGGTTTGTCGAAAACGGCGGCGGCATCGGCATTTTCAGCCAGGCCCGGCATCAGCGGCACGTCTTCGGAGATGGAGAGAAAACCGGCCGCCGCACGGGCGCCCGGGATCAGGGCGTCTGAAAGGCTTGCACGAATCCCCGCCAGCGCCAGACCGCCGATGACGACACCATCCATAAGGGGTGTGGCCAGGACGAAAAGTGCAGCTAGCGCCGGGACCGGGAAACACCTCCAGCCGGGGCGGAACATGGCCGGGAATTTGGCAGGTCGGGGCGCTTTTTGGAAGCCCTGGAGGGCCTGAGAATCGCTACTTCTGGCAGCGTTTGCAGAAGAAGGTCGACCGCCCGGACTGCACGATCCGCTGCACCTTGGTCTTGCAGGTGACGCAGGCCTCGCCCTCACGGTCATAGACGCGGAAGCGGGTCTGGAAATAGCCGAGTTCGCCGTCGGACTGTACGTAATCGCGCAGGGACGAGCCACCAGCCTCGACCGCCTCGCCCAGCACCGCCTTGATCGCCGGCACCAGTATTTCCAGCTTCTCGGCCTTGACGCTGCCGGCCAGTTTTTCCGGGCTGATGCCGGCGCGGAACAAGGCCTCGCAGACATAGATATTGCCCAGGCCCGCCACCACGGTCTGATCCAGCAGGGCGGCCTTCATCGGCGCCTTCTTGCCCTGCAGTGCATCCCGCAGCACAGCTGCGGTAAAAGCATCGTCCAGTGGCTCCGGCCCGATTCCGGCCAGCAGGCGATGCGTGCTCAGCTTTGCCGCCGGCACCAGGTCCATCATGCCAAAGCGGCGCGCATCGTTGAAGGTGACGGCCGAGCCATCCTCGGTGGCGAAGATCACATGATCATGCGGGCCGATATCGTTGGGCCAGCCGGCGCGGATCACCATGCGGCCCGACATGCCGAGATGGATCAGCCAGACCAGATCACCTTCCAGCCGCACCAGGATGTATTTGGCACGGCGCTCGAGCGCCTCGACCCGGCGGCCCTGGATGGATTTGGCGAAATTCTTCGGCAGCGGAAACCGCAGATCGGGGCGGCGCGCCTCGATACGGGTGATGCGCCGGCCCTCCAGTTTCAGGGCCAGCCCCCGGCGGGTGGTTTCCACTTCGGGCAGTTCAGGCATGACGATCCTCTGGGCTGTCTCTATACCGTTCCGGACCCATTTCGGCTATGGTCTGCCGCCATGAGCCACCCCGACCCGACCCCGGACAGCAAGCCGGGAAACGAGACCCATTTCGGCTTCCGCAACGTGCCGGAAGGCGACAAGGCGCGCCTGGTGCGCGGGGTGTTCGATTCGGTTGCCAGCCGCTACGATGTGATGAACGACCTGATGTCGGGCGGCGTCCACCGGTTGTGGAAAGCCGCCATGATCGACTGGCTCAATCCGCATGGCACCATGACCGTGCTGGATGTGGCGGGTGGCACCGGCGACATCGCTTTCCGTATCCTTGACCGCGCCCCGCAGTCGAATGTGATCGTGGCCGATATCAACGTGTCCATGCTCGAGCAGGGCCGCAACCGCGCCATCGACCAGGCGCGCCTCGGCCGCCTGACCTGGGCCTGCATGGATGCCGAGACGCTTGCGCTGCCTGACCGTTCGGTGGATGCCTATACCATCGCCTTTGGCATCCGCAATGTCACCCATATCGAGGCGGCGCTGGCCGAGGCGTACCGCGTGCTGAAGCCCGGCGGGCGTTTTCTCTGCCTGGAATTCTCCACCGTGCGCAATCCGGCGCTGGCCAAGATCTACGATATCTACAGTTTCAACCTGCTGCCGAAACTGGGCGGGATCGTTGCCGATGATGCCGATTCCTATCGCTATCTGGTGGAAAGCATCCGCCGCTTTCCCAGCCAGGAACGCTTTGCTGCCATGATCGAGGCCGCCGGCTTCCGCAATGTGGCGGTGCGCGATCTCACCGGCGGGATCGCCGCCATGCATTCAGCCCGCCGTATCTGACCCGGTGCCGACTGACGTGCTGACCGATCTGCGCCATCTGCTTCGCCTGTTTGCCATCGGCCGCTGCTTCGCGCGCCACGATGCACTGTTCCTGTTGCGCGAGTCGGCATTCACCCCGCGCGGCGCCCAAGTGGCGCTGGATCTCTTCGGGCGCGTTTTCGGCCGCAGGCGAGCGCATTTGCGGCCCGGCGAACGTCTGGCCGCGGCACTGGGCGATCTTGGGCCCAGCTTCATCAAGCTTGGACAGGTGCTTTCGGTGCGGCCCGATATCGTCGGCCCCGCGATTGCCGAGGATCTCGGCCGCCTGCGCGACAAACTGCCGCCATTTCCCTGGGAACAGGCGCATGCGATCCTGAGCGCGGAACTGGGTGTGCCGCCGGAGCGGGTTTTTGCGGATATCGAGATCGAGCCGGTGGCAGCGGCCAGCGTGGCGCAGGTTCACCTGGCCAACACCACGGAAGGCCTGCCCGTCGCCGTAAAGATCCTGCGCCCCGGCGTTGAGCAGGCCTTTGCTCGCGATCTTGCCCTGTTCGCCTGGCTGGCCGATGCCGCCGAGCGGCACCTGCCGGGCATGGCGCGCCTGCGTCCGCGCGAGGTGGTCGCCGCACTGCATGACTGGGTTGCCATTGAACTCGATCTGCGACTTGAAGCGGCTGCAGCCTCGGAACTGCGCGACAACTTCATCGACGATGCCGATGTCATCGTGCCCGCCATCGACTGGCAGCGCACCGCGCGCCGCGTCATGACAGTGCAGCGGATCGGTGGCATCGCCATTGAAGATCGCGAGGCCCTGATCGCCGCCGGCATCGATGTGACGGCCGTGGCCGATCGCGTGATCCGCGTCTTCCTCAAACAGGCACTGCGCGATGGCTATTTCCATGCCGACATGCATCACGGCAACCTGTTCGTAGCAACCGATGGACGTCTGGAACTGGTCGATTTCGGCATCATGGGCCGGCTCGACCTGAAGACCCGGCGCTTCATGGCAGAAATGCTGGGAGCATTCCTGACCGGCAACTGGCGCCGGGCCGCAGAAGTGCATTTCGAAGCCGGCTATGTGCCGGCCGACCGCTCGATCGATGCCTTTGCCCAGGCCTGCCGTTCGATCGGCGAGCCCATTCTCGACCGGCCAATGGCGGAGATTTCGATCGGCCGCCTGCTGGCGCAGCTGTTCCAGATCACCGAAACCTTCGGCATGCAGACCCAGACCCATCTGCTGCTGCTGCAGAAGACCATGGTGACGGTGGAGGGCGTGGCGCGCAGCCTGGATCCGGAGATCAACTTCTGGAATGCAGCCCGCCCGGTGATCGAGGCCTGGGCCCGGGAGCATATGGGGCCAGAGGCCTATTTGAAGGAAACCGCCAGCAGCCTGTTCGACTTCGCCCGCAAACTGCCGCAGGTGGCACGCGATCTCGAAGCGCTGGCGGAAACGACGAAAGCCGAGGGCCTGCAGCTCAGCCCGGCCAGCATAGCCGCACTGGCGGAAACCCAGGCGCTGGCCAATGCGCGCCGGCGCCGTCCGCTGCTCTGGGCCCTGTGGGCCATCGCACTGCTGCTGGCCCTCGCAGTACTGCTCTGAAAGACGCGCGCCCCGAAAAAAGAAAAGGGGCCGGTTTCCCGGCCCCTTCCCGAACAGACGTTTTGCCCGACTTAGAAGTCGAAGCGGAAACCGGCCGTGCCGAAGGTCTGCTTGTAGTCACCCGTGCTGGTCGCCTGGTTGGCATCGGTGTAGTCCACCACGCCAATACCACTGTAGAGCAGGATGCCTGCCGCCAGCTGATAGGTCAGGCCAAGACCGTAATAGTCCATGTCGGCACCCGCGATGTTGTTCGAGGTGTTCGGACCGACCGGATTCTTCGAGGTCCACCAGTCGGCACCGACACCGATCGAGCCCGGGCGGACGCCGTTCGTCAGGTAGCGCAGACCAGCGGTCCAGGCCTGCTCGCGATCGATCTGCACAACACCGGCCGTCGAGCGGGTGATGGCCACTTCTTCACTGCGGAAGCCACCGCCGAGCTGAACGGTCGAGCCGTCGCCGACATTGTAGGTCACCGTGGTGCCGAGCGAGTAACCGCTCAGACCATTGACGCCCGGCTGGAACGAGTTGCCGGTGACACCGGAAACCGTCACACCGCGCTGCTCGATGTTGGTCATCGTATACGAGGCAAACAGCGCCACGTCGAACTGACCAAAGCTCTCGATGTAATTGCCGGCGAACTGGGTCAGATCGCGCAGGTTACCCGAGGTCTTGGTGCCGAACGGGCTGGAGCCGCTGCCCTGGTTGCACGAGCTGAGCGCATTCGACAGGCTGCCCGAAGCAGCGCCATCGGCGTTGTTCGTGACCGTGCCGAGCACGCTGTCGTCTTCACAGGCATCCGGCACGTAAGACGCACCGAGCATCAGACCCTTGCCGACCTTCGAGCCGAAGTAGCGGTTCGAAGCGGTGTAGATATTGATGCCCTGCGAGTCATTGCCGTTGTTGCGGTACCACATCTGCGGATTGATGCGGGTGGCCGTCAGCTCGTTCGGCGAGTTGGTGCCGATGCCGGGAATGGCGGTCGGCGCGAAATAGTTCATCTTGGCCGATACGCGGTCGGTCGAACCGATATCGACGCGACCATAGGCGTCATGCTCGAACCAGGCATAGGATTCGTCGATCTGGTCGCTATAGGTCGCGCCTTCCAGTTCGACACGGCCACCGACCTTCATGCCGTTATCCATCACGGCGCGGATGGTGAACCAGATTTCGGTATCCGGACGGCCGAACGTCATATCACCCTCGTTCTGCTGGGTGGTATTGGCGTTGGTGCCCTTGTCCTGGATCTTGAAGGCCTGGTTCATATAGCCGCCCAGCGAGACGCTGATCGGTTCGGCCTTCACCTGCGCGGAGGCAACATCGGCCACGAACAGGCCGGCAGCCGCCACCAGGGCAGTTTGCAAGAGGAGAGTCTTTTTCATCCGGTGGGTCCTTTGTTTGAGGATGGTGTCAGCATCGTCGGGTGGCCGCACTGGTGCTTCCCGCTGGAAGCCGGATGAGACATGCGCGCCGGACCGGATTTTGTCAATTCAAGGCCTGTCATTTCAGGCCTTTGGGAGAAACTGGTTCCAGGGTGTGGCCGATCGGCCATCAAAACCTGTAACCGCAGTCACAAGACAGAAGAGTCACAACAGTTTCACAAAAAAGAAAAGGGGCCGGTTTCCCGGCCCCTCTCCGAACAGATTTGTGCTCGACTTAGAAGTTGAACACGAAACCGGTCTGACCGAAGGTCTGCTTGTAATCGCCAGTCTTGGTGGCCGGCAGCTGGTCGGTGTAGTCAACAATACCCGCACCGACATAGAGCAGGATGCCCGCGGCGAGCTGATAGGTCAGGCCCAGGCCGTAGTAATCCATGTCCGAACCGGCAACGTTCGCCGAACCGGCACCAACCACATTGCTGCCCGTCCACCAGTCAGCACCGATACCGATCGAGCCTGCAGCCGCACCGTTGGTCAGGTACTTGATACCAGCGGTGTAGGCGGTTTCCGTACCGATGACCGGATTAACCGACGCACCAGCTGCGCGCACAGCGAAGACTTCTTCGTTGCGGTAGCCGCCGCCGACCTGAACGGTCGAACCGTCACCCACGTTATAGGTGATGGTGGTGCCCAGTGCGTAACCGGCCAGACCATTGGCACCCTTCAGGTAGGGATTGCCAGTCACACCGGTAACAACAGTGCCACGCTGCTCGACATTCGTGCGAGTGTACGAAGCGAACAGAGCGACGTCGAAGGACCCAAAGCTCTCAAGGTAGTTACCAGCGAACTGGATCTGATCCTTGAGGTTACCCGAGGTCTTGGTGCCGAACGGGCTGGTGCCCGCACCCTGGCCGCAGGACGACAGGGCATTGGACAGCGCACCGGTCGTGGTGTCGTTGTTGGCAGTGACCGTGCCGAGCACGCTGTCGTCTTCACAGCCATCCGGAACATACGACACGCCGAGCATCAGGCCCTTGCCGACCTTCGAGCCGAAATAACGGTTCGAGGCGGTGTAGACGTTGATACCCTGCACGTCGTTACCGCTGTTGCGGTACCACATCAGCGGAGAGATGCGGGCGGCCGAGGCTTCTGCCGGGGCAGTGGTGCCGATACCCGGAATGGCGGCCGGGGCGAAGTAGTTCATCTTCGACGACACGCGGTCAGTCGAACCCACTTCGATACGACCGTAGGAATCGTTTTCGAACCAGGCATAGGACTCGTCGATCTGGTCGCCGTAGGTCGCGCCTTCCAGCTCGACGCGGCCACCGACCTTCAGGCCGTTGTCCAGCACCGCGCGGATGTTGAACCAGATTTCAGTGTTCGGGCGGCCGAACGTCATCGAACTCTCGTTCGCCTGCGTCGTGTTGGCGCTGGTGCCCTTGTCCTGAATCTTGAAGTTTTGTTCCATGAAGCCGCCCAGCGATACGCTGATCGGCTCGGCCTTCACCTGCGCGGAGGCAACATCGGCCACGAACAGGCCGGCAGCCGCTACCAGGGCAGTTTGCAGAAGCAGAGTCTTCTTCATTTCCACTTTTCCTCTCCCACCGGGATTAAGGGTTGACGTGCTAGTCACTAGCAATGAGCAAACAGCCTGCAGGGGCTGAATGACCGCAGTCATGTAGCCATTACGCCGGCGCAAGTGTCAATTTAAGCAACCGCTTGCCGCGCGCTTTTGCCCGCTGTGTTGCCAATGCGCCACACCGCACTTGGCAGTCGGGAGTGGGCATTCTATTGAGAAGCAAGGCTCGATTGAGGTCGGTCATGAAGCAGGATCCCGCCCGGATGTGGCGTGACGCAATCGCATTATACGACCAGGGGCAATACGCCCCTGCCCGCGTCCTTTTGACCGCTTTAAAACCGCTGAAACCCAACCACCCCCCCCTGTTGCATCTGCTGGCGGTCTGTAAATTCCGGCTTGGGAATGTCGACGAGGGATTATGCGATCTACAATTATTGATTGAAAAAAATAAGGAATTACTATCTGCAAGAATTGATTACGCGACGATACTGAATGAAAATGGGGATATTAATAAATCAATTCTAGTATTAAGAGAATCCCACAAAGATTATCCACATGATGCCGGTGTCGGTCTCAACCTGGCGATCACCCTGGCACAGGCTGGGGAGTGGGAAAGCTTTGACGACCTGAGCCGACAGCTCATCGCGCAGAATCCGGCACCTGAAATCCTGTGGATGCGGGCCTTGGTCTGCCTCAGCTATGGCCGCTTCGAGGAAGGCTGGTCTTATTATGGCGCACGCTGGCGTTTACCGCCGACCGCCTGGAATACACCGCGTCGCGACCTGGGATTGCCTCCCCTTGCACCCGGAACACGGCCAACAAAACCCTTCTGGCTCTGGACCGAGCAGGGAATCGGCGACGAAATCCTGCTCGCGAGCGTACTGCCAGAGGCCCGCAAGGCTGGCTTTGACTTTATTTTCGGCTGTAATTCGAGAAATATTCCGCTTTTCCAGCGCCGCTTCCCTGATCTGCAAGTCAAGGACATCAACACAGTCACACGGGCAGACCTGCCCGGCATCGGGCTACAGATGCCCTTGGCAGACCTGACGGCCCTGCTGCGCCCCGATTCGGCCAGTTTCGGCAACCAGGGTGCCTATTTGCAGCCCGACCCAAGCCTTCGCGACAATCTCCGGCAGCGCTATCAGAGCCGCCAGCCCGGCAATCTCCTAGTCGGGATTTCATGGGACAGCGGCAAGGCGTCCCGCGCGCGGCAGAAATCGACAGCCCTGTCTGACTGGCTGCCGATCCTGCAGACCCCGGGGATCACCTTCGTAAACCTGCAATATGGGTATACACAGCCGGCCCTGGCCGAGATGCGAACCAAATTTGGCATCGATATCCTGCATGACAGCAGCGTGAATCCGCTCGGCCCCACCGACCCTGCGGCAGCCCAGATCGCGGCCATGGACATGGTCATCACCGTGAGCAACACCGCGGCCCATATTGCCGGGGCGCTCGGCGTGCCCAGCCTGGTGCTACTGCCGGCAACTTATGGCCTGCAATGGTACTGGTTCCGTGATACCGAGCGCTCGCCCTGGTATAGCAGCCTGACCCTGTTGAGACAGCAAAGAGCGGGCACATGGCATCCGGTCATCGCCGAGGCCAAGGCCCGTCTCGAGCAGTTTATCGCGGGGCAGCAGCTAAAATAAGGCATATTCCCTTTTATTCCAAATCGTTACGCCGAAAACCCAGTCTAGTCCTGTGCCGGCCGCGATCGATACAATCCTGTTTCAACCCATGTCCGAAGCTAGCCGGCGATTGGCCTGAAAAGCCAATTCGTGGTATCCAGCGCGCTCGAGTATTTTAGGAGGTTGGCCGCAATGGCTGTTTATCGTCCGATCCGGACTCGCTGGGCCGGCCTGGCCATGGCCACGGCCCTGCTTGCATTGACCGGCTGTGCCGCCGAAGGCGACGGCCAGACTCAGACCTATTATCCGGAGAAGGGTTACGGCAACAGCTACGACCCGTCGCCAAACGCAGACCGGCAAACGATCTGGGGCTCTGGCGGCCTGAACCTGTTCGGCAACAATAAAAAGGACGATGGCACCGGCGGCGGCGGCATTGGCGTCAACAGCTTCCTGTGGCGCGCCACGCTCGACACGGTTTCCTTCATGCCGCTGGTCTCTGCCGATCCTTTTGGCGGCGTCATCATCACCGACTGGTATACCCCCCCGCAAACACCGGGCGAGCGTTTCAAGGTGACGGTTTACATCCTTGATCGCGCCTTGCGCGCCGACGGTTTGCGCGTTGCCGTCTTCCGCCAGGTGCGGCAGGGCGATAACTGGGCTGATCAGGCTGCCGCACCGAACACAGCCATCAGCATGGAAAATGCGATCCTGCAGCGTGCGCGCGAATTCCGCATGGAAGCTGAGGCACGGCGCTGATCCCAAACAGGAACAGTCGCCGGCTTCGGCCACCCCCGTCGTCGTCTAACATCGGAACCGTTTATGTCCCGCTATAATGCCAAGGCGGTCGAGACCAAGTGGCAGGCTGTCTGGAACGAACGACAGGCCTTCCGCGCTGAAGCCGATCCCAAGCGTCCTAAATATTACGTGCTCGAGATGTTTCCCTATCCGTCGGGACGCATCCATATGGGCCATGTCCGCAATTACACGCTGGGCGATGTCGTCGCCCGTTACAAACGGGCGCGGGGCTTCAACGTGCTGCACCCGATGGGCTGGGATGCCTTCGGCCTGCCGGCAGAGAATGCCGCCCAGGAGAAGAAGGTTCATCCCGCTGCCTGGACCTACGACAACATTGCCAACATGCGCGCCGAGCTGCAGCGCATGGGCCTGTCGCTCGACTGGAGCCGCGAACTCGCGACCTGTCATCCAGGCTACTACAAGTATCAGCAGAAGCTGTTCCTGGATTTCCTCAAAGCCGACCTGATCTATCGCAAGGAAAGTTTCGTCAACTGGGATCCGGTGGATCACACCGTGCTCGCCAACGAGCAAGTGATCGATGGTCGCGGCTGGCGCTCCGGTGCAATCGTCGAGCGACGCAAGCTGTCGCAATGGTTCCTCAAGATCACTGCTTATGCAGATGACTTGCTCGATACACTGCAGACCGGGTTGGAGCGCTGGCCCGAGCGCGTCAAGCTGATGCAGCAGAACTGGATCGGCAAATCAGAAGGCGCACGCTTTGCCTTCGCGCTGAAAGATCGCGCCGACACCATCGAGGTCTACTCAACGCGCCCGGACACGCTGTATGGCGCCAGTTTCGTCGCGATTGCCGCCGATCATCCACTGGCCGCCGAAATGGCGAAGAGCGATGCCAAGCTCGCTGCCTTCATCGAGGAATGCCGCCAGACCGGCACGGCGGAAGCCGAACTGGAAAAGGCCGAGAAGAAGGGCTACCGCATCCCGGTCGAAGCCCTGCATCCTTTCGATCCGGCCTGGACCCTGCCAGTCTATGTGGCGAATTTCGTGTTGATGGAATACGGCACCGGCGCCATTTTCGGCTGCCCCGGTCACGACCAGCGCGATCTGGATTTCGCCCGCAAATATGATCTGCCGGTGAAGGCGGTTGTTGCGCCGAAGGGGGAAGCCACCATCGAGATCGGCACCGAAGCCTTTACCGAAACTGACGGCACGATCGCAATCAATTCCGGTTTCCTCAATGGCCTCGATGTCACGGCTGCCAAGCGCACCGCGATCAAAAAACTGGAAGAGCTGAAGATCGGCGAGGGTACCGTCACTTTCCGCCTGCGTGACTGGGGTGTATCGCGCCAGCGCTATTGGGGTTGCCCGATCCCGGTGATCCATTGCGAGAGCTGCGGCATCGTGCCGGTCTCGGACGCCGACCTGCCGGTGCAACTGCCCGACGACGTCACCTTCGACAAGCCGGGCAACCCGCTGGATCATCATCCGACCTGGAAGCACGTGAACTGCCCGACCTGCGGCAAGGCGGCCCGGCGCGAAACCGATACCTGCGATACCTTTGTCGACTCGTCCTGGTATTTCGCCCGCTTCTGCAGCCCGCGTGCCGATGTGCCGATGGTGCAGGAGGAGGTCGATTACTGGCTGCCGGTCGATCAGTATATTGGTGGCATCGAGCATGCCATCCTGCATCTGCTCTATTCGCGCTTCTTCACCCGCGCATTGCGTGACACCAGCCATGTCTCGCTGCCGAGCGGCGAACCTTTCGCCGGCCTGTTCACCCAGGGCATGGTCTGCCACGAGACCTATAAGGATGCCTCCGGCGTCTGGCTGCAGCCGACCGAGGTGAAAAAAGACGGCACCAAGACCGTGCATATTGTCACCGGCGAACCGGTGACGGTCGGCCGCACCGAAAAGATGTCGAAATCGAAGAAAAACGTCATCGACCCCGGCCTGATCATCGATACCTACGGCGCCGATACCGCGCGCTGGTTCATGCTGTCTGACAGTCCCCCGGAACGCGATCTGGAATGGAGTGAATCCGGTGTCGAAGGTGCCTGGCGCTTCACCCAGCGCCTGTGGCGTCTGATCGCGGAGCCGCGCGGCCCGATTGCGGCCAAGGCAGCCGCCATGCCGGCAGAATGGCCTGAAACGGCCCTCGACCTGCGTCGCGCCTTGCATAAGACAGTCGCCGCGCTGACCCAGGATCTGGAGCAGTTTCACTTCAACAAGGCCGTCGCCCGCATCCATGAATTCGCCAACCTGTTGGAGGCGACCAAGGGAGATGATGCCGCGACCGCCTGGGCCCGCCGCGAGGCGCTCGAAGCCCTGGCCAAGCTGATCGGCCCCATGGTGCCGCATCTGGCAGAGGAAATCTGGCAGGCGCTCGGCCATGACGGCATGCTGCTGGAGCAGCCCTGGCCGGTGGCCGATGCCGACCTGGCCCGCGACGAGACGGTGACGATTGCCGTGCAGGTCTCGGGCAAGCTGCGCGCCACCATTGAAGTTGCACGCGACATGGATCAGGCTGCGCTTGAGCAACTCGCGCTGGCCAACGACAATGTCGTGCGCGCCATGGACGGCAAGCCGGCGCGCAAGGTGATCGTCGTCCCGAACCGGATCGTCAATGTCGTGGTCTAGGCTATCCCGCACCATCCTCTGCGCGGCCCTGCTGGCGGCTGTGGTATCAGGCTGCGGCTTCAAGCCGCTATACCGGCAGAATAATGACAGCGATACGGTGCCGCAGTTTGCCCAGATCGCCATCGCGCAGCCGGAAGACCGCGTCAGTCAGCAGCTGCGCAATCACCTGCTTGATATGCTGACCCCGCATGGCGCGCCGGATCGGCCGAGCTATCTGCTGGAATACCGCATCACCGAAGCGGTTGGCTCTGTCTTCGTGACGCGCAGCGAGGAAATCACCCGCAACAATCTGCAATTGTCGGTGTCCTGCTATCTGCGCGATTACCAGGGCGGCACAGTGGTGTTCTCCCTGGCGGCGACCAGCCAAGCCTCCTACAACGTGACACAGGCAGACTATGCCAATCTCGTGAGCGAGAAGAATGCCCGCGAGCGCGCCCTGCGCGATGCGGCCGAGCAGATCCGGCTGCGGCTGGGCAATTTCTTCGACCGCCAGCAGCAGCGCCAGACCAAGTCATGAAGCTGGCAGCGCGCGAGGTCGAAGGCTTCGTCAAGCGGCCTCGCCCTGATATCCGCGCCGTCCTGCTGTTCGGCAGCGATGCCGGCCTGATCCGCGAGCGCGCCAAGGCCATCGCCAGAAGCGCCTGCGAAGATCTCAACGATCCCTTCCGTGTCGCCACCCTGACCGGCGCGCAGTTGCAGGACGATCCTGCCCGCCTGGCCGATGAGGCGGCGGCCATGGCCCTGACCGGCGGTCGCCGCGTGGTGATGATCTCCGGCGCCGGCGACCGCAACGGCAAGCTGTTTGCCGGTTTCTTCGACGCCCCGGCCGGCGATGCGCTGATCGTGGTCGAGGCCGGCGAACTCACCGCACGATCCTCGCTGCGGGTCGCCTTTGAGGACTCGAATATCGCCGTCGCCCTCGGCTGCTATGCCGACGACCAGCGCGTCCTGCAGGGCCTGGCCGAAGACATGGTCAAGGAAGCCGGCAAGAAGATCGCGCCGGAAGCCATGGCCTATCTGCTGGACAATCTGGGCGCCGATCGCATGATCACCCGCGGCGAGATCGCCAAGCTGCTGCTGTACAAGGGCGAGGATGCCACGCCGATCAGCCTGGAAGACTGCGAGGCCGTGATCGGCGACAGCTCGACGCTGTTTCTCGACGATGCTGCCTTTGCCGCCTTCGGTGGCGATTTCAATCTGCTGACCGATGCCCTGACCCGCTGCGAGGGCGCCGGCGAGTCACCGGTGGCGATCCTGCGCGTGGCACAGAAGCATGGCCAGAAGCTGCACCTGGCCGCGGCGGGACGTGAATCCGGCAATCGCATGGACCCGCAGCGCCTGGGTGTGCACTGGACGCGGCGCGACGGCTTCGAGCGCCAGACCAAGCTGTGGTCCAGCGACCGGCTGATGCGCGCGCTGGAAATCCTCACCGATGCCGAACTGATGGCGAAAAGCACCGGCATGCCGGCGGCGGCGGCCTGCGGCGACGCGCTGCTGCGCATCGCCCGGGCCGCACGCGTCAGTCGCTAGGCCGTACCGAAATCCAGGATGCCGGCGGCACCGTCCTCGGCACCGGCCAGCAGGTAGCGCCCATCGGCACTCCAGCTGAGCGCTGTCACCGGTGCATCGCCCAGCCGCTCGAGATCGATGCTCGACTGGTCGTTGATGCGGCCGAGCTTGAGCTGGCCGTTCACATCACCCGAAGCGATCAGGCCATGGCGCGGATGACAGGCCACCGTGGTGACAATGGCGCCGCGGCTGAGTTCGAGCGGCGCCGAACCCATCGGCCCTTTGCCCTTGCAATCCCAGACCACGACCACTTCGGCGCCCGAGGTGGCAAGCCAGCGGCCGTCCTTCGACCAGCTGAGGCTCTTGGGCTTGTTCGGATACCCGCTCATGCGCATGTCGGCACTATCCGACAGCCGCCAGCCATGCATTTCGTTTTCCTGCGTCGCCGTCATGACGAATTTTCCGTCTGGCGACCAGGTGACCGCGACATGCGAGCTTTTCCAGGCCAGCCGCTTGGTCGGCTGCGCCTCGGCCTTGCACCACCACAGCGACACGCCGCCGTAATGCGACACGGCAATGCGCTTGCCCTTCGGATTGAAGACCAGGCCGGTGACCGTGCTGGGATGATCCTCGAAAACCGCAATCGGGGCGCCCTGTGGACTCAGCAGCCCGACGCGCTTGCCGGCACTATAGGCAATACCGCCCTCGGAAACCGCGACATGCTCCACCCATTTGCGCGGCACGACTGCAAGCTCGCTGCCCTCGCCGGCCACGGTGGTGAGCATCACCCTGCCGTCATCGCCACCCGACACGAAGCCCTGGCCATCGGGGGAGGCCGCCATGCAGAGCAGTGCGGCATCGGGATGCGCCACCAGGCGCCGCGTGGTATCGGCATCGGGCGTGGCAAACGGGCGCAGCGCGATCGAGCCATCGCCGAGGCCAAAGCCGGCATGGCCGGCGGCATCGGCAGAGGCGGCCGCCACCACGCCGGATTTGAACTGCCAGAGATAGGCGCGGAAGCCGATCTGCGCGCCGGGCGCGGCTTTAACGGGGTTCGACATCAGGCGCGGCAGGACTCAAAGCCCTGCTGCAGGGCGGATCGGTCTAGATCGCGGCCGATGAACACCAGCCGCGAGACATGCTTTTCATCGGCGCGCCAGGGCCGCTGGAAGTCGCCATCCTTGATCATATGCACGGCCTGGAAGACGAAGCGCTTGTCGCTGCCCTTGAAGTCGAGAATACCCTTGCTGCGCAGGATATTCTGGCCTTGGGTCGCCAGCAGCTCGCCGATCCAGGCATCGAACTTGCGCGAATCGATCGGCGTATCCACGGTCAGCGACACGCTTTTCACCGTGGTGTCGTGGATGCTGTCGCCATGGTCATGATGGTGATCATGCCCGCAATGCTCGTCATGCACATGGCCCGGTTCGCCATGGGCCGGGTTATGGCCGTGATGATGATGGTCATGGTCGCAATGCTCGTCATGCACATGGCCATGTTCGCCATGCGCCGGATTGTTTTTCAGGAAATCGGGTTCCAGGTCGAGGATGCGGCTGAGATCGAAGGCGCCGCGATCCAGCACCTTGGCGAGATCCACGTCGCATTTGGTCGCATGATGGATCTGGGCAAACTGGTTGACGCTGCGGATACGGCGCTCCACCTCGGCCAGCTCGGCCGGGGTCACCAGATCGGTCTTGTTCAGTATGATCACATCGGCAAAGGCGATCTGCTCCTCGGCCTCGCGGCTGTCCTTCAGCCGCGCCGGCAGATGGCGGGCATCCACCACGGTGACGATCGAATCGAGCCGGGCCCGGCGCGACACGTCTTCATCGACGAAGAAGGTCTGCGCCACCGGGCCGGGATCGGCGAGGCCCGTGGTTTCCACCACGATGGCATCGAACCGGTCCTTGCGCTTGAACAGGCCCTCGATGATGCGGATCAGGTCGCCGCGCACGGTGCAGCAGATGCAGCCGTTGTTCATCTCGAAGACTTCCTCGTCGGCATCCACCACCAGCTCGTTGTCGATGCCGATCTCGCCGAATTCATTGATGATGACGGCATATTTCTTGCCGTGATTCTCGGTCAGGATGCGGTTCAGCAGCGTGGTCTTGCCGGCGCCCAGATAGCCGGTCAGGACGGTGACGGGCGTCTGTGCGGTCTCAGATGACTGTGCCATAAGCGGATATCTCCGGCCGATGCGGCCATGCTATTGAATTGTGGAATTTGGGCGTAACCATAGTGGCCTGATCGCCCAAGTCCAGCCTTGGACCCCGAGACCGACACCGCATGCCAAGCCTCTGAATCATGTCGAAGAATCGTGCAACCTACAGCCTCACCCTGCCCAGCCCGCTGGGCTCGCTGACCGTGACCGCCACCACGGCCGCCATCGTCAAGCTGGACTGGGGCGGCCGGGGCGCCAAACCGGCGCCGCTCGACACGCCGGCAGAAGCCCAGGCCCTGCTGGCCGAGGCCGCGCGCCAACTGGAGGCCTATTTCGGCGACGGCAAATTCCGCTTCGACCTGCCGCTGGAACCGGCCGGCACCGACTTCCAGCAGGCGGTGTGGGATTTCATGCTGGCGATCCCGGCCGGCCGCACCCGCAGCTACGGCGAGGCCGCCACCGCCATCGGCAGCGGCGTGGTGGATTCCCGGGCGGTGGGCAGCGCCTGCGGCGCCAACCCGATCCCGGTGATCATCCCCTGTCACCGCATCCTGGCGGCCGGCGGCGATGCCGGCGGCTATTCCGGCAAGGGCGGGCTGGACACCAAGCGCTGGCTGCTGCGCCATGAAGGCGCCTATGTGCCCTCCGAACAGGTCAGTCTGTTCTAGTCTTCCCTTGCCTATGACGATTGTCCCCTACATCCTGTGCCAACAGGATGGGAGGCGGGCCGGTGCAGGTAGCCACGCAGTATCTGGGACATCTGCCCTATATGCCGATCGAGGAGATGGGCGATCCCAGGGATCGTGTCGACCACCCGATCCTGCGCCAGCTCTATGGCGCATGGGAGAGCCGGCGCGGACAGCGCATCGCACCCGCGCGCAGCGATATCGATCCCATCGAGTTTCGCACCGCCGTCGGCTGGGTCAACCTGATCGATGTCAGCCAGGGTGCCGGCCGCTTCGTCATGCGCGTGCTCGGTGGTCGCACCGAGCAGATGTTCGATCTCGGACCCGATTTCCGCACCCCTGAGGATTTCGACGATCCGGAATTCCGTGTCGCGGCGGTCGGCTATATCGACTGGTCGGTCGTGCATCGCAAGCCGCTGCGCATGTTCCGCGACATGTTGACGGCAAAACAGCGCTACCGCTTCGAGGGCCTGGTGCTGCCGCTGTCGGACGATAACCAGAGCGTGAACATGGTTCTGGCTGCCGGAATCCCGCCGCTCGGCGGTTGATTGCCCGCGCGCGGAGTCGCTAGAGTCCGCGCCATACATATCCGGCGATATCACACAGGAGGAACGCGCAATGGCGAAGACCATCACGATCAACGCCCATGATGGCGGCACATTCAGCGGTTACCTGGCAGAACCTGCGTCTGGCAAAGGCCCCGGCATCCTGGTCATCCAGGAGATCTTCGGCGTCAACCAGGTGATGCGCGACATCTGCGACGATCTGGCCCGCCAGGGCTATGTCGCACTCTGCCCCGACCTGTTCTGGCGCCAGGAGCCCGGCGTCGACATCACCGACAAATCCAAGGCGGAATGGGACAAGGCCTTTGCGCTGTTCGGCGGCTTCAATCTCGACAATGGCGTGGAAGACCTCAAATCCGCGCTGGCGGTGCTGCGCAAGCTCACCGGCGGCAAGGTCGGCACGGTGGGATACTGCCTCGGCGGCCGACTCGCCTTCCTGATGGCGGCGCGCAGCGATGTGGATGCCGCCGTGGCCTATTACGGCGTCATGCTGGCCGACCATCTGGGTGAAGTCGGCAAGATCAGGAAGCCGCTGCTGATGCATTGCGCCACCGAGGACAAGTTCGTGCCCAAGGATGCGCAGGCCAAGGTGAAAGCCGCCGTGGCCGCCAATCCCGCCATCACCCTGCATGAATACCAGGGCAACGATCATGCCTTCGCCCGCGTCGGCGGCGAGCATTACGACAAGGCGGCGGCCGATCTGGCCAATGGCCGCAGCGCCGACTTCTTCAAGAAGCATCTGTCCTGAGCGACGTATAGGAAAACACACAATGGTTCACGCGATCCGCATGCACGCCCCCGGCGGCCCCGAAGTGATGAAGTGGGAAGAGGTCGAGGTCGGCGCGCCCGGCGCCGGCCAGATCCGGCTGAAGAACACCGCCGCCGGCCTGAACTACATCGACACCTATCACCGCACCGGCCTGTACAAGCTGCCGCTGCCGCTCACGCTTGGCATGGAAGGTGCCGGCACCGTCACCGCCGTGGGTGACGGCGTGGCCGATATCAAGGTGGGCGACCGCGTCGCCTATGCCTCGGCGCCGCTCGGCTCGTATTCGGAAGAACGCCTGATGCAGGCCGACCGCGTGGTGGTGCTGCCCGAGGGCATCAGCGACCAGACCGCCGCCGCCATCATGCTGAAGGGCATGACGACGGAATACCTGGTTCAGCGCACCTACAAGATCAAGGCCGGCGATACCGTGCTGTTCCATGCCGCCGCCGGCGGCGTGGGTCTGCTGTTCGGCCAGTGGGCCAAGGCGCTGGGCGCCACCGTGATCGGCACGGTGAGCACCGAGGACAAGGCCAAGCTGGCGAAGGCCCATGGCTACGACCATATCATCAACTACCGCACGGAAAACTTCGCCGAGCGCGTGAAGGAGATCACCAAGGGCGCCGGCGTGCCGGTGGTGTATGACGGCGTCGGCAAGGACACCTGGGCCGGTTCGCTCGACTGCCTGTCACCATTTGGCCTGATGGTCAGCTTCGGCAACGCATCCGGCCCGGTGCCGCCGTTCGAGATCACCACGCTGGCCGGCAAGGGCTCGCTCTATGTCACGCGGCCGACGCTGGTCACCTACACGGCAAAACGCGCCGATCTGGTCAAATCGGCCAACGACCTGTTCGCGGTGGTGAAGAGCGGCAAGGTGAAGGTGGAAATCCCGCAGACCTATGCGCTGAAGGATGCCGCCCGCGCCCATGCCGATCTGGAAGCGCGCAAGACCACCGGTTCGACCCTGCTGCTGCCGTAAGGCACCTACAACACAGATCGTCACACCACAACAAAGACCGTCACCCTCGGATTTATTCCGAGGGTCCATCTGCGGGCTCCCGAGATGTGGATGCCTGGGATGGACCCTCGGGACAAGCCCGAGGGTGACGGTTTATGGAGTGGCCCGGCTTATGGGTTGGACCGCCCAGCCCGCCACTGCCATGCGGTAGCGGCCTACCTCTTCCGTCATGGCGGCGGGTTTGCCATGCTGCCGCCGCCATGACCGACCTTCTCAGCCTCGCCGCCGGCAACCTGTTGTCGCCGATGATCCTCGCCTTCGTGCTCGGCGCGGTGGCGGCCTTCCTCCGTTCCGATCTTGAAATCCCCGAGGGCGCCGCCAAGGCGCTGGCGATCTATCTGATGTTTGCCATCGGCTTCAAGGGCGGCGTCGCCATGCACAGCGCCAGCGGCTGGGCCCTGGTCGGCGCCATTGTCGCCGCCCTCGCCCTCAGCCTGGCCCTGCCGGTGCTGGCCTTTGCGCTGCTGCGCGGGGTGTGGCGCCAGCCACGCATCAATGCCGCCGCCATCGCCGCCCATTACGGCTCGATCAGCATCGTCACCTTCGTGACGGCGGCGGAATTCCTGCGCAGCCGCGACATCCCCTATGAGGGCTATCTGGTTGCCATGACGGCGGTGATGGAAACCCCGGCGATCCTGATCGGCCTGCTGCTGGCCGGCCGCCAGACGCAACAGGGCATGCAGCATGGCGCCAGCGAGCGCGGCGCCCTGGTGCGCGAGGTGCTGGTCAACGGCTCGGTGATGCTGCTGGTCGGCGGCTTTATCATCGGCTGGATCACCGGCGATGCCGGCCTGGCCAAGATCAAGCCCTTCGTCGCCGACCTGTTCAACGGCGCGCTCTGCATCTTCCTGCTCGATATGGGCCTGGTGGCGGTGCGCCAGGGCCGTGCCGCCAAACACTTCCCCCGGGCGCTGATCCTGTTCGGCCTGGTGATGCCGCCGATCGGTGCCGCCTGCGGCTTCCTGGCTGCAGCAGCCCTTGGCCTCTCGGTCGGCGGCGCCATGCTGCTGGCGGTGCTGTCAGCCTCGGCCAGCTATATCGCCGTGCCGGCGGCCATGCGCCTGGCGCTGCCGGCCGCCAATCCCTCGCTGTCGGTGACACTGGCGCTGGCGATCACTTTCCCCTTCAATGTCGCCATCGGCCTGCCGCTGTACCTGATCGTGGCGCAGCGGCTTTTCGGGAACTGACCACATGGCCCATCCGCGCAGGAAGATCGAGATCATCGTCGAGGCGCCGCTGCAGAAGCCGGTGCTCGACTGGCTGGCCCAGCAGGGCGTGAAGGGCTGGAGCGTGTTTCCGCGCGTGATCGGCGGCGGGCGCCATGGCGAACGCAGCGGCGACGACATCACCCGCGCGTTTGACAATGTGATGATTGTCGCCATCGCCAGCGAGACGGTGGCAGCCGCCGTGCTGGATGGTTTCCACACCCGCTTCGCCGATGCGGTGGCGGTGGTCTACACGTCCGCTGTGGACGTGGCCCGGCCGGACCGCTTCTAATGGACCCGAAAACCCCCGCCCAGCAGGCCCGCGCGGTGGCGCGCGCCTGCCGCACCGCCAGTCTCGCCACCATCATGGCCGGCAATCCCGGGCACCAACCTTATGCCTCGCTGGTGCTGGTGGCCTTCGACCATGATGCCGCGCCGCTGCTGCTGATCTCGCGGCTGGCCGACCATACCAAGAATATTCTGGCCAGCGACCGCGTCAGCCTGCTCTGCGACGGAACAGTTGGATTGTCTGAGCCGCTGACCGGCCCGCGCGTCAGCCTGCTCGGCATGGCCGAGAAAACCGACGAGCCGCGCCACCGCGCCCGCTACCTCGCCCGCCATCCTTCAGCCGAAATGTATGCCGGCTTCGGCGATTTCGCGTTTTACAAAATCCATGTCGAGCGCGCACATATCGTCGCCGGCTTCGGCAAGATCCACTGGCTGGATGACTATCTTTATGCCGGCGACAGCGCGGCGCTGGCCGCGGCCGAAGCCGATATCCTGCAGCATATGAACACCGACCATGCCGATGCCGTGCAGCTCTATGCCACGAAGCTGCTGGGCAAAAGCGGCGATGGCTGGAGCCTCTGCGGCATCGATGCCGAGGGCGCGGATTTGTTGCGCGATGGCGAGGTCGCGCGGCTCGGTTTCGCCAAGACGATTGCGACGGCCGAGGAAGCCCGCGTCGAACTGGTGCGGCTGGTCAAGCAGGCGCGGGGTTCCTGATCGTTATGCAGCAATGAAATCCAAACCGGATTCAGCCCCGTTTCTGTCGGTAATCGTTCGGGCCTATGAAGCATATGGCGCAGAGCCACCAGTCCTACAACGCGTCATCAACTCACTGTCACACGTAGCCAAAACGCGATCTGACCTCGTGGAACGGTATGGCAATGCCATGCAGGATCAGAGTGCGAAAGAGATTGATTCACTAATTCGTCAGGTCGATCTGGAATTGATCAAGCTGGTCGAATCACACGCCATAAACCCTGCGAAGGTCACTCTTTTCGCCAACTTAAAAGTCAACGCCACGACCAAACGATTGCATATCGGAAACAGCATGACGTCAGTGCCCCTCTTTACATGAAAAAGCCCGCCGGTCTTGCGACCGACGGGCTTCGTCACGTCCTGCGTCCGGGGAGGACTTGCGCGGACGGTAATCTAAAAACCGCTTACCAGCTGGTGACGACGGCCTTCTGGTATTTCTGCTCGACAAAGGCCTTCACCTCCGGCGACTGGTAGGCCTTCACCAGCTTGGCGTATTCCGGCTTGTCCTTGTCCTGGGTGCGCACCGCGATAATGTTCACATAGGGCGCCTTGGCGCCTTCGGTGGCGATGGCGTCCTTCACCGGCGACAGGCCGGCGGGGATGGCGTAGTTGGTGTTGATCGCGGCGGCGTCCAGCTCATCGAGCGCGCGCGGCAGCTGGGCGGCATCGAGTTCGACGATGCGGATCTTCTTCGGGTTATCCGTGATATCCAGCGGCGTCGCCTTCAGGCCGGCATCTTTCTTCAGCTTGATCAGCCCGGCCGATTCCAGCACCAGCAGGGCACGGCCGCCATTGGTGGGGTCGTTCGGGATGCCGAGGCGGGCGCCACTGGGCAGCGCGCCGAGATCCTTCACCTTCTTGGAATAGACGCCCATCGGGAAGTTCACGGTATAGCCGATAGGGCTAATCTTGTAGCCGCGATCCTTCACCTGCGCCTCCAGATACGGCAGGTGCTGGTAGGAATTCACGTCGAGGTCGCCAGCATTGAGCGCGGCATTGGGCTGGATATAGTCGCTGAATTCGACGATCTGGATCTTCAGGCCGTCGCGTTCGGCCACCTTCTTCACCTGCTCGAAGATTTCCGCATGGGGCCCGGCGGTGACGCCGACCTTGATCGGCTTGTCCTGGGCCACAGCGGGCAGGCTGATGAAGGATGCGAGCGCGAGAGCGGCAAGCGAACGACGGGTAAGAGACATGATGGTTTCCTTTTCTGGTGGGGAGACGGGTTTTTTGAAATTCAACGGTGACTGAGGCGGCGCACCAGGCGGTCGCCCGCCGACTGCACGCCCTGCACGAAGACGATCAGCACCAGCACGACGGCGAGCATCACCTCGGGCAGGAAGCGCTGGTAGCCATAGCGGATGCCGATATCGCCCAGGCCGCCGCCGCCGACCGCGCCGGCCATGGCGGAATAGCCGATCAGGCTGACCAGCGTGATGGTGAGGCCGGCGACGATGCCGGGCAGAGCCTCGGGCAGCAGCACTTTCACCACGATCTGCAGCGGCGTGGCGCCCATGGCCTCGGCGGCTTCAATGAGGCCGGCCGGCACTTCGCGCAGCGCGGTTTCCACCAGGCGGGCGATGAAGGGAATGGCGGCAATCGTGAGCGGCACCACGGCGGCGGCCGTGCCGATGGAGGTGCCGACCACCAGGCGCGTGAACGGGATCACCGCGACCATGAGAATGATGAACGGCGTGGAGCGCGCCGCATTGACCACCAGCCCGAGCACGCGGTTGAGCCCGACATTCTGCAGGATGCCGCCGCGATCGGTGAGGATCAGCACCACGCCGAGCGGGATGCCGAAGGCGGCCCCGATGGCGCCGGAAATCCCGACCATCACCAGGGTTTCAAGCAGGCCGTCAAACAGCAGCGCGATCAATTGCGATGACATCTTCAAGTTCCTCAACAATGAGCTGGCGGCTGGCCAGATAGGATTTGGCGGCGAGCAGCTTGGCGTCGTCGCCGCGCGCCTGCACCACCATGACGCCGAAGGGGCGGCCCTGGATCTCATCGATCCGGCCATGCAGGATATTGAGATCGAGGCCGAGATTGCGCGACAGCTCGGCGATCACCGGCGCATCGGCATGGGGCCCGGTGAACAGGATGCGCCACAGGCGCGCATTCGCGACAGGCTGCGCGGCCAGCCGCTTCTGCAGCGCCGGCGGCAGGGCGAAGCCGATCAGGTCGGCCACGAAACTGCGCGTGGTGGCATGCTGCGGCCGGGTGAAGACATCGTAGGTGGCGCCCTGTTCGATGATCTGGCCGCGCTCCATCACGGCGACGCGGTCGGCGATTTCCTTCACCACCGCCATCTCATGGGTGATCAGCACCACCGTCAGATTGAGGCGGTCGCGGATATCCTTGATCAGCTTCAGGATCTGTTCGGTGGTTTCCGGATCGAGCGCCGAGGTCGCCTCGTCGCAGAGCAGCACCTTGGGATCGGTGGCCAGCGCGCGCGCAATGCCGACGCGCTGCTTCTGGCCGCCGGACAGCTGCGCCGGATAGCGGTCGGCCTTGTCGGCCAGGCCGACCAGATCGAGCAGCGGCGTCACCTTGGCGCGGATTCCGGCCTTGCTTTCGCCACGCAGTTCCAGCGGCAGCGCCACATTGTCGAACACGTTGCGCGCCGACAGCAGGTTGAAATGCTGGAAGATCATGCCGGTGTCGCGGCGTGCCGCGCGCAGCTCGGCGGCTGGCAGCGCCGTCAGATCGCGGCCGGCGACCAGCACGCGGCCCTCGGTGGGCCGTTCCAGCAGGTTGATGACGCGGATCAGCGTGGATTTGCCGGCGCCCGAGCGGCCGATCACGCCGAAGATCTCGCCCTGTTGCACGGTGAGCGACACCTGGCGCAGCGCCTCGACCGAACCGGACTCGGCGTCAAAGCGCTTGGTGATGTTTTGCAGGTCGATCATGGCACTCAACGGTCAAACGGCAGGAAACTGAGCGACAGCAGATCGCCACCCGCATGCCAGTCGGGCGGCAGTGCCAGCGGATCGGTCAGCGAGGTGGCCTGATCGGCCCAGGCCACCATGGCGTTGTCGTTGCTCACCGCCTGGCGGCTCACAGCGCTCAGGCGTTCCGGCGCCAGGAAGGCCGTGAAAGCCGCCTGCAGGCGGCTGCCGAGTGCAAGACGGCGACCGCGGTCGTGATGCGTCACATGGATGGGAACTTCCAGCTGGATATCGGTCATGGTCTTACCTCCAGGCGCGGCTGTGCTGGTTATCGTTGGCGGCACGCTGCAACACGCGCGCGGCCCGTTCCGCATCGGCGGTGCGGCGGAACAGCTGCTGCTCGATGGCGGAGAATTGCGGGGTGGAGGCGAAGAAGCGGAACCCGCCGCGTTCGCGGATCACCAGGCCGGCGGCCTCGCCGGCCGCCTCGATCAGATAGGCTTCACTCATGGGATAGCTCCGTTGGCCAGCCGGGGCTGGCAGTCATGTCGCGGGAAAAGATGAAGGCAGGCGGGCTGCGTTCAGCGACAACAACAGAAGCGGGGGGTGCGGATGGTCATGGGTCGTCTCCGAGTTCAGATCGGGCCCACGCGTGTCTCCACGTCGTGGCGCTTTAGCGTTGGTGCGCGGCGCAAGCTGCCCTTCAAATCCCGCGATCCGGCCGTGACCGGATGATGCCTATATTCCACACCCGTATCGCCAAGTCAAGTCTATTTCACAGTATATGATGCAAACTGGGAATATCTCACACGCAGATACAGCATAGCTCTGTTCAAGCTATTGATCTGATTGGACTGATGGACAGGGAAGCTGGCTGGCTCAGTCGGGGTCGGCCCGCCAATGCCCCATAATGACGGACCGACCACAAACCTCGTCACGACCAGCAGAGTGACGAGGCCGACTTAAGAACCGCACCGGAGCGCGATGTCGATGAGTATATGCGAATGATTTGCAGTTACAAGTCTTATCTGGCCGCCCCCATGCTTTTTTCACTCTTTGCTTTGCATGCTCTAGGCGGGTTGGGGAAACGGGGACTGAGCGCAGCGTGGCAGGACAGATCGAAGCAACCGTCGAGATCGTGCAGCGGCCGCGCCTGCGCCGCCTGCTGGAGTATTGGCAGGCCCGGCGTGGCGACCGCGCCATGCCAGGCCGGCAGGATATCGATCCGCTCGATCTGTCCTGGCTGCTTGGCAATATCTCGCTCGTCGATGTGGTGCACGGACCGGACGGACCGCGCTATCGCTTCCGCCTGGTCGGCACGCGCGCGGTGCAGCGCTTTGGCTATGATCCGACCGGACGCTGGCTGGACGACCTGCCGGAGCCGGCCTATCGGCAGCATGTCGCCAAGGCCTATGCCGAAGTGCTGCAGCGCCGCCTGCCGCTGGTCGAACGGCTCGACATGCTGATCGACAACCGCACGCATGATTATGAAATCCTGCGCCTGCCGCTCAGCAGCGACGGCGCGAGCATCGACATGATCCTGCTGGCCGCCGACTTCTTCAATCCGGAGATCTAGGCGCTCTCAGGGATGCAGCTTCAGGCTCTTCACGGCCTTGTCGACCGCCTTGCGCTCGCCATGGAAGGCCAGGCCTGCCCAAGTCTGTGCTGTCACATCACCTTCGGCAAACACCGCGCGGTTGGCCGCATCATGCCCGGTGGCAAACATCGCCTCCACATAGGGCGCGATGATCACATCCTGGGCGCAGGCGCGGTCATGGGCTTTCTGTAACTCGGCAAGCGTGGCGGCAAACACCAGGATCGGTTGGCCGCAGAGCGCGGTGTAGCGGCGGCCGGACGCATCGACATAGGCTTCGCCGATACAGGCCGGCACGGATGCTGCGATGCCGCTGGACAGGAAAGCGGTGACATTCAGTTTCTGCCACGGCGCCAGATCCTCGCGCACGACAATGGCGATCTTGGTGGTGAACACAGGCGGTCCTCTTGCGTTATCGAACGCCGGGAAGACTGCCCGTCAGGCCGTGGCCGGGTCTGGAAGATTTGTGCAGAGCCGGCGATAGGCCGCCGGCGTCATGCCATAGGCACGGCGGAACCAGCGCCCCAGATGGCTCTGGTCGGCAAAGCCGGTGGCCGCCGCCACATCGGCCGGCATGCTGCCGTCGGCCAGCAGACGACGGGCGTGATTAAGCCGCCGCTGCACCAGATAGGCATGCGGCGACAGGCCATAGGCGGCCGAGAAGGCGCGCGTCAGGCGGAAGCGGTCGGTACCGGCAGCGCTGGCCAGGTCATCGAGGCCGAGATCGCGGTCGAAACCCGCATCCATGGCGTCGCGGGCCAGCCGGGCGGCCCGTGGCGCCCGATACTGACGATCGGCGCTGCCGGCAAACCGCTGCGCCAGCCGGGCGACCACGGCATCCAGCGCCGCCTCGCGCGCCATGCGGCTGTCGGGGGCTGCGATCTGCTGGCGCGCGGCGCGCACTGCAAAGGCGAGCCCGGCATCGTCATCCAGCGTGCGCGGAAAGTGAAAGATCGTGTCGGCGGGCGCGCGGCCGGTATACAGCGCGGCGGCATCGCGCAGCCAGCACGGATCGAAATACAGCATCGTGTAGATAAAGCCGTCGGGCTCGCGCGCCTCGCCATCATGGGTGTCGCCGGGCTCGAAGAAGATCAGCCGCCCCGGCGTGCTGCAATGGATGGCGCGCCGGCAGCGGAACTGCTGCACGCCCTGCTCGGTGATGCCGACCAGCACCTGGTCGTGGAAATGCGGGTCATAGGCATGGGCATGGAAACAGGCGCGCACGGCTTCGGTGCCGCTCTGCGGATCGCGGGCAAACACCAGCCAGTCTGCGCCTGTCTCCATGCCTGTCCCGGTTACTTGATGACGCCGCAGGCAATGCGAGGGCCGCCGCCGCCCAGCGGGGCCGGCGTATCGTCGTAATTGTCACCGCCGGCATGGATCATCAGCGCCTTGCCGGCCAGATCCTTCACCTTCAGCTGCGGCGCAATCACCGGCAGCGTGGCAGTGCCGTCGCCATTGACCACCAGCGGCGGCAGGTCGCCCTTGTGGCCACCCTTGCCATGCGGGCCATGATGCTTGCCGGTCTTCATCGGATCGTAATGCCCGCCGGCGGCCATGCCGGCGGCCGGCGCATTGTTCGCGCCCGGACCGGGGCCGCAATCGGGCTTTTCATGCACATGGAAGCCATGCGGGCCCGGCGGGTTGAGGCCGGTGAGGCTGGGCGTCAGCACCAGGCCATGCTTGCTGTCTTTGGCCATCACGGTGCCGATCTTGGCGCCAGTCCCGGTGGCGCTGATCGCCATGATGTCGATACTCTTTTCGGCGGCAAAGGCCGTGGCAGTCGTAAGGGCGAGGAAAGACGACAGGGCGGTCGTCAACAGAATGCGTTGCATCGCGGTTCTCCTTATGGCGGACGTTTCCCGATACCAACTATAGCGCCAAAGCGGCGGAACCATGGCGCAAAACGCCAACGGGCGGGGATTGTGCCCCGCCCGCCGCGATCGGTCCGTGTAAGCCGGATCTTACGTATTCATCGAATCGAAGAAATCGGCGTTGCTCTTGCTGTGCTTGATCTTGTCGAGCAGGAATTCCATCGCATCCTGGCCGCCCATCGGCATGAGGATGCGGCGCAGCACCCACATCTTGGCCAGCACGCCCTTGTCGACCAGCAGCTCTTCCTTGCGGGTGCCCGACTTGGTGATGTCGATGGCCGGGAAGGTGCGCTTGTCCGACAGCTTGCGGTCGAGAATGATTTCCGAGTTGCCGGTGCCCTTGAACTCTTCGAAGATCACTTCGTCCATGCGCGAGCCGGTTTCGATCAGCGCGGTGGCGATGATGGTGAGCGAGCCACCCTCTTCGATATTGCGGGCGGCACCGAAGAAGCGCTTCGGGCGCTGCAGCGCGTTGGCATCCACACCGCCGGTCAGCACCTTGCCCGACGACGGCACCACGGTGTTGTAGGCGCGGGCCAGGCGCGTGATCGAGTCGAGCAGGATGACGACATCGCGCTTGTGCTCGACCAGGCGCTTGGCCTTTTCCAGCACCATTTCGGTGACCTGCACATGGCGGCTTGCCGGCTCGTCGAAGGTGGAGGAAATCACCTCGCCCTTCACCGTGCGCTGCATGTCGGTCACTTCTTCCGGGCGTTCGTCGATCAGCAGAACAATCAGGTAGACTTCCGGGTGATTGTGGCTGATGGCATGCGCGATATTCTGCAGCAGCATCGTCTTGCCGGTACGCGGCGGCGCCACGATCAGGGCGCGCTGGCCCTTGCCCTGCGGCGAGATCAGGTCGATGACGCGGGCCGAAACATCGCGCTTGGGGCCGCCGGAAATGATCTTTTCGACCTTGGCGCTGCCACTGCGGCTCTTCAGCGTCGAACCCTTGACGGCAGGTGCGGCCGCAGCCGGCGCCTCTTCCTCCACCGCCGGCAGCTCCATCTTCAGGCGCTCGGTCGGATACAGCGGCGTCAGGTTGTCGAAATGGACCTTGTGCCGGCTCTGCTCGGGGTCTTCGTAATTGATCGTGTTGACCTTGAGCAGGGCGAAGTAACGCTCGCCGTCCTTCGGCGCACGGATGGTGCCCTCGATGGTGTCGCCGGTGCGCAGGCCAAAGCGGCGGATCTGGTTGGGGCTGACATAGATGTCATCGGGGCCCGGCAGGTAGTTGGCCTGGGCGGAACGCAGGAAGCCGAAGCCATCCTGCAGCACTTCCAGCACGCCCTCGCCGGTGATCTCGACTTCCTTGTCGGCCAGCTGCTTGAGGATCGCGAACATCATGTCCTGCTTGCGCAGGGTGGATGCGTTCTCGATCTGCAGCTCTTCGGCAAAGGCGAGCAGGTCGGTGGGGGATTTGGTTTTCAGTTCCTGGAGATTCATCGACGGACTCGCGGACTCAGGCTAGAGCGGATGTGTTTGGGAGATTTGGGCGCCGGCTCCAGGGTGGAGCAGCAGCCAGTGAAGGGGGATGTCGAGAGCCGCCCGCGCAGATTCCGCATCATGGACTGGTATTCGAAATCGTGCGGAAGGGGTGCCAGAACGGCGCCAGCCCGAAAGAAGATGGGCCGGTTGCCTAAGCGAAATAGCAATGCGCGCCGGGTAAGTCAAGGGCGGGCGGCAGTGTGATCTGCCGCCCGCCCTGTAACAAATTAGCGATCCGCTGGCACTCAGCCGGCGATATTGAGCGCCAGGAACACCGCGCCAACCGCCGCCACGCCAGCACCGGCAATGCGGTTGAACTGCGGCAGGCTGTTGATGACGGTGATCTTGCGCCACGCCAGCACAACCGCCGCGGCGATCAGATACTGCGTCACCGCCAGGCCGGCGAGATAGGCCACCAGCGGGGTAGCTTCGGCACCGAAGATGGCTTCCGCCAGCGCATGGCCATGCAGCAGGCCGGCGACCGCCAGGATCGCGGCGAACAGGCCGTCATTGATGGCGCGCGGGCTGAGCAGCAGGAAACCAAGCAGGATAACCGAACCGGCGATCAGATATTCGCCGCCGGGGATGGTGATGCTGCCCAGATGCAGCAGCGAGCCGGCAAAGGAGCCAACCACGAAGGCGAGCGGCAGAAGCAGGCCGCGCGCCCGCGGCGCCGCCAGCAGGCCGGCTGCGAGAATGAAGACGAAATGATCGAAGCCGAGGATCGGATGACCAAAGCCGGACAGCAGACCTTCGCTCAGCGTCGATGGCGTGACACCACCCATCGGATGGTGCGCCAGGGCGGGTGCAGCATAGGCCAGGGCCAAGGTAACAGCGGCAAGAGTGACAGAACGGACCATGATGCACCTCCCGTGCAAACATCTCGAAAAAAGCAAACCGGCCATTGCATCATCCCCCGATGCAGGGCGGTCCGCCGGAACAGCGATGGCAGGTCTCCGGGCTTGCGGGTCGCTGTCGGCTGCACCGCCTTCCCGGGTCATTCATCATCGCGATGAGTATCCCAGTGGCACTCTGGCGCAGGACTCGCCGCCTACCGTAGCGGGGGCTGCCGCGGCCTGAGAACGCCCCCCTGAAGAGGGTTAAGTCCCGCACCGCGTTCCCTTTTCACCACCGCATCGGATCGTTTTGGCGAATCGCCGCGGCGGACCATCGCCGGCGACCTTAAGTGCCTGGGGAGATGCCGTCAAATAGACCGGCCCGCCCGGCGATCCTGCGGCAAACCGCGCCCTTGCCCAAAGCCGCCCCCGGGGGTAAGCCTGTGCGCCATGCGTAGCCTGCCGGCCATAGCCCGCCTTCCCCGCCCCGCCGCAAGACACGGTCTTGCGCGGCTGGCGGCGCTGGTGGCGCTTTGCGCACTGCTGTTCCACGGCCTGCTGCCGCTGACCCATCAGCTCGCCCGCCAGATCCAGGCGGCCCAGGGCATCGAACAGGTCGTGCTCTGCTCGGCGCTGGGATTCCGCACCGTGGCCCTGAAAGACGGCGCCCCGGTCGATACCGATCCGGCCAAAAGCGAAAAAAGCAGCCGCATCTGCCCGGTCTGCTTCGCCACCGCCGGCCTGAACCATGCGATCCTGCCCGTCGGCATCGTGCTGGCGCTGCCCAGCCTGGCGATCACGGTGCTCTATGGCGCGACGCCGTCCAGCACGGCGGCTTCGGCATCCTCTCTGCCGCCCCAGGCGCGCGCGCCCCCGGTTTTCGCTTCCTGAACTAAGCCACCGCTTCGTCTGTTTTCAGGATTCCGGGAGTTTTCCCAATGTCGATCACCAAATTTGCGGGCGCCGCGGCGCTCGCCACCCTGCTTTCATCTCCTGTTCATGCCCATATCGTCGCCGATCCGGCCGAGGCGAAACCGGGCAGCTATTTCCGCACGGCACTGCGCGTCGGCCATGGCTGCGGCGCTGGCAAGCCGACCACGGCGATCCGCGTGACCATCCCCGAAGGCGTTGCCAATGCCAGCGCCCAGCCCAAGCCGGGCTGGGAAATCACGGTGGAAACCACCAAGCTGGCGCAACCGATCGATGCCGGCCATGGCCACAAGACCGACACGGTGGTCAGCGCAATCAACTGGCGCGGCGGCAGCCTGCCGAACGAGCAGTTCGATGAATTCGGCCTGGTTCTGAAACTGCCCGATGCGCCGGGCCAGCAGCTCTGGCTGCCGGTGATACAGACCTGCGCCGGCGGCGAAACCCGCTGGGACCAGATTCCGGCGGCCGGCCAGAGGGCCGAGCGGCCGGCGGCACTGATCCGCATTGCCGGCGATGCCCCGCAGGCCAGCGTGAAGGCCGGCGACATCCAGGTGCTGCAGCCGTTTGCCCGCGCCACGCCGGCGAAAGTGGGCGGCGTGTTCCTGACCCTGAAGAATGCCGGCGGCACGGCGGACAAGCTGCTGAAGGCCGCCTCGCCGGTGGCCGAGACGGTCGAGCTGCACACGCATATCAAGGATGGCGATGCCATGCGCATGCGTGCGGTGGACAACATCCCGGTGCCAGCCCATGGCCAGACCGCACTGGAGCCCGGCGGCTATCACGTGATGCTGATCGGCCTGAAGCAGGCGCTGAAGGAAGGCACCAGCTTTCCGCTCACGCTGACCTTCGAAAAGGCCGGCACGGTGACGCTCAGCGTTCCGGTGCAGAAAGCCGGATCGTCGGGCATGCCGACCGCCGGCGGCCACCAGCACAAGCACTAAGCCAGATCCATCTTTTTCGGGTTCGACGCCACGATTCTGCGCGGCTGCGGCCGCCGCATGTCTGCGCGTTGCGTCCCGACCTTGTCAGCGAGACCATCCATGACCTGCAATCCAACCCCGTATTTCGTCACCCGCAGCACCGCCGAGCGGCTGCTGCCACGCCTGGCCCTCGCCCTGCTGGGGGCCACCGCCGCGATCGCGCTGCTGGCCCCTGATGCCCGCAGCCAGACCATGACCCAACCGGTCACCGTCACCGCAAAGCCGGAAGACGAGGCGATCACCGTGCCCGCGGCCGAGGAGGCCAAGCGACGCATCGAGAAAACCGCCGGTGGCGTCGATATCGTCACCAGCGCGGAAATCCGCGATGGCCACGCCAACACCGTGCGCGATGTCCTGGATTACGTGCCCGGCGTCTTCGCCCAGTCGAAATACGGCCAGGAAGATTCGCGGCTCTCGATTCGCGGCTCCGGCCTGTCGCGCAACAACCACCTGCGCGGCACCCGCATTCTGCGCGACGGCATCCCGATCACCGATGCCGATGGTGGTGGCGACACCATGGAAATTGATCCGCTCGCCGTGGACTATACCGAGATCTACAAGGGCGCCAATGCGATGCAGTATGGCGCCTCGCTGCTGGGCGGTGCCGTCAATTTCGTCAGCCCGACCGGCCGCAGCCAGCCGGGCTATATGGTGCGGCAGGAATTCGGCAGCTTCCAGTCGATGCGCAGCCAGTTCGGCGTCGGCATGGCATTGGGCCAGTATGATTACTACGTGACCCCGACCTACAGCCATTCCGAGGGCTTCCGCGACCACTCCGATCAGGATTACAGGCGGCTGAACGGCAATCTCGGCTATCGCTTTGGTGATGGCGCCGAGACACGCTTCTTCCTGTCGGCCGCCGATATCAACCAGAAGATTCCCAGCAGCCTGACGCGCGCCCAGGCCCTGGCCAATCCGAAGCAGGCCGCGGCCGCCAACTTCCAGGGCAACACCAAGCGCAATATCGACAGCCTGCGGGGCGCCAACAAGACCAGCTTCCTGACCGACAGCGGCGAGGTGACGGTCGGTGCCTTTGCCGCGCGCAAGGACCTGTTCCATCCGCTGTTCGGCGGCTTCAACCGGGTGATCGATAATTATGAACTGAACGGCGGCGGTTTCGCACGCTGGACCGACGAACAGCAGATCGCCGACCATCGCAACGAGACCACACTGGGTATCAATTACTTTGGCGGCCGCATGGAGGCCAAGCAGTTCAACAATGTGGGCGGATCGCGCGGCGCCCTGCTGTCGGATTCCGACCAGATTTCGCGCACCACCGAAATCTACGGCGAGAACGCCTTCTATGTCGTGCCGACGGTGGCATTGATCGCTGGCCTGCAGGGCACCTTTGCCTATCGCGAATACAAGGACGAGTTCCTCGGCGACGGCAACCAGTCGTTCAAGCGCAACTATGACAGCATCAACCCCAAGATCGGCGCGCGCTGGGACTACGCACCGCAGCAGCAGCTGTTCACCAACCTCAGCTGGTCGAACGAGCCGCCGCCGTTTTCCGAACTCGGCACCACCGGCGTGCAGAATAACCTGAAGGCACAGGACTCGAAGACCCTTGAACTCGGCACCCGCGGCAAGGCCGGTGATTTCGCCTGGGATGCCGCCCTCTATCGCGCCTGGCTGCAGAATGAATTGCAGTTCCAGACCGTGGGCAATACCACCAACGTGTTCAATGCCGATGAAACCATTCACCAGGGCATCGAGCTGGGCGGCGAATGGATCGCGCTGCGCGACGTGGTTTCGAAAGACGACAAGACATCGATCCGGGCCGCCTATACCTATAGCGATTTCCATTTCGATGGCGACCGCGTCTATCGCAACAACGACATCCCCGGCGCACCCCGGCATTTCCTGCGCAGTGAGCTGCGCTACAGCCATGCCAGTGGCTGGTATGGCGGGCCGAATGTGGAATGGGTGCCGCAGGGCTACTATGTCGACAACGCCAATACCCGCGCGTTGAAGACCGATCCCTATGCCCTGCTCGGCGCCAAGGCCGGCTATGACTTCGGCAACGGCCTCAAGCTGTTCGTCGACGGCCGCAACCTGCTGGACAAGACCTACATCTCCAATGTCGGGGTCGCGGCCACCGCGACCGCCACCTCGACTCTTTACAATCCGGGCGATGGCCGGGCCGTGTATGTCGGCGCCGAGTACCGTTGGTAACGCTCGACGATAGACTGCCGACAGCTCCGGAGCGGGACATACCGCTCCGGGGTCTGCTGCCGGCCATCACCGTTCATGCGGCGGTGGCCTTCGGCCTGATCGGCGCGATCGCGCCGGTGCTGCGCGATGCGGATCCGATCGTCTTTGAAATTCTGCTCGACCTGCCCGGCCCGACAGCCAGCGCCCCGCCGGCCCCGGCCGCAGCCGCGCCGCCAGAGCCCGCGCCCGAACCCGAACCTGAGCCCGAGCCGCAGCTGGCGACACCTGTGCCGCCGCCCAGGGTCGAGCCCAAACCGCGCCCGCCGGTTCGCCCACGCCCGGTTCCTGCCACCGGCCCCGCGATCACGACGCCCGGGGAAACGGTTGCCGACACTCCGGCTCCGGCAATGGCTGCTGCACCGGCTGTGGCGGCGCCGGCGGCAGCAGTGCCGGCCGCGCCTGAGCAGACACCGGCTTATGCACCGATCCTGCTCGACTGGCTGGCGCGCCACCGCGACTATCCGCGCACGGCCCGCCTGCGCCGCCAGGAGGGCGCGCCGCATATCGCGCTGACCCTGGACCGGTCCGGCCGATTGCTCGAACTCCGGCTTGTCCAGCCCAGCGGCCACAGCGCGCTTGATGATGCAGCACTCGGCATGGCACAGCGGGCAGCGCCCTTCCCGCCGCCGCAACTGCCGCAGGGCAGTGACAGGGTCACCTTCATCGTCCCGATCCGCTTCAACCTCGAACGTCCGGCGCAATAGGGCTGGACCGGCGTCGGACGAATCAGAATACTGGCGCGATGAAGCTGCTGCACCATCACTCCGATCTTGGCTGCTGGGAAATGGCATTGGCGCCACCGGCGCCGGCCCTGCGCGGCCTGGTCGACACTTACAGTGGCTATGACGAGCGCAACACCCGCTTCACCCGTCGGCATGAGCTGCCCGGTATCCAGGCGGTGCTGATCGTCAATCTGGGTGCGCCGATCACCATCATCGATACCGACGGGCATACCCTTCCCGTCGCCAGTGGTGCCGGTTTCGCCGCCGGCCTGAGCGATGCCTATGCCGTCTCGGACTCGACCGGCAGCCAGCGCGGCTTCCAGGTGATGTTCACGCCGCAGGGCGCGCGGCGCTTTTTCGGTCTGCCGATGCGCGCGCTGACCAACCGGGCCTTCGATCTGGCCGATCTGCTCGGACCGGTTGTTGCGCGAGACTTGATTGAAGGCTTGCAGGCGGTCAACAGCTGGGACGCCGGGTTTCGCCTGCTCGATGCCATGCTGCAACAGCGCATGGCGATTGCGCCCGGCTTCGACATCGCCGGCGCCCGCGAGGCATCCTGGACGCTGCGGCAGCTGCAGCAGAGCCACGGCCGGATGACGGTGGCGGCGCTCGCCACCGAACTCGGCTGCAGCCGCAAGCTGCTGGCTGCACGCTTTCGCGAGCATGTCGGCCTGACGCCGAAATCGGTGAGCCGCATCCTGCGCTTCCGCCATGCGCTCACCCTGATCGATGCGAAGCCGGCCCGCTGGAGTGCGATTGCCCAGGATGCCGGCTATTTCGACCAGGCACATTTCGCCAACGACTTCCGTCAGCTGACCGGCCGCACGCCGGGCGATTACCTGGCCGACCGCCTGCCCGATCAATACGGCCTGCCGGTCGGCTGAACCGCCGCCGCATCAGGTTACATTTTTCCAATACGGCGCGCCGCACCCCACCTATTTTCGCCGCGCCATCATTGGAGACGCGCATGACCCCCAGCATCTATCCCTTCCTGCAGTATCGCGACGCACCGGCCGCACTCGCCTGGCTGGAAAAAGCCTTCGGGTTCAAAACCGTGATGTCGCACCCGGATGGCAAGGGCGGCATTGCCCATGCAGAACTGCAGCTCGGCCAGGGCATGGTGATGCTCGGCAGCCGGCAACCGGATGGCCCCTTTGCCCTGTCGACGCCACAGGAAGCCGGCTGCACCACGCAGGGCGTTTACATCGTGGTGAAAGACATCGACGCCCTGTTCACCCGCGCCAAGGCCGCCGGTGCCCGCATCGTCATGGAGATCCGCGATACCGATTACGGCTCGCGCGATTTTGCCGCCCGTGATCCCGAAGGGCACCTCTGGAGCTTCGGAACCTACGCGCCGGCATTCGCCGCGGATTAAACATTTTTCATCCGGCCGATTTTCCGTCGTCAGGCCAAGACTTCGCCACAGTTCCCGGGCTAGGGTCGCGCCGTTCAGTCTCGCCCTCCGCCCGGGAATATCCTCATGCCGCGATCCGCCAGCCTCAGCTTCGCCCGTGCCTTCTGGACACTGGCCAAACCCTATTTCACCGACCGCAAGGAACGCCGCAGCGCCTGGGGCCTGCTGGCAGTGATCGTGATCCTGAATCTCGGCAGCGTGGGGCTCAGCGTCTGGTTCAACCAGTGGTACAACGACTTCTACAATTCCCTGCAGGAGAAGGATTTCGAGGCCTTCAAGACCCTGCTGCTGCATTTCACCGGCGTTGCCATCGCCTTCATCGTGGTGGCGGTGTATCGCCAGTATCTGCAGTCGATGCTGCAGATCCGCTGGCGCCGCTGGCTCACCGAGCACTGGCTGAACGACTGGCTGGGCGGCAAGCGCTACTACCACATGCAGATGCTGGGCCTGGGCACCGACAATCCCGACCAGCGCATCGCCGAAGACCTGCGGCTCTTCCCCGCCTATTCGCTGACGCTGACGCTCGGCCTGCTCAATGCCGTGGTCACGCTGGTGTCTTTCCTCGGCATCCTGTGGAACCTGTCGGGCGATTTCGCCATCACCCTTGGCGGCACCGACTATGCGATTCCGGGTTACATGGTCTGGGTCGCCATCATCTATGCCGCCGCCGGCACCTGGCTGACCCATCTGATCGGCCGACCGCTGGTGAAACTGAATTTCGACCGGCAGCATATGGAAGCCGATTTCCGCTTCCATCTGGTGCGCGTGCGCGAACATGCCGAGGGCATCGCCTTCCAGCATGGCGAAACGGTCGAGCGTGTGGGGCTGGGCGCACGCTTCGCCGCCGTGTTCGGCAACTTCTACGACATTATGCGCAAGCAGAAACAGCTGACCTGGTTCACCGCCGGCTACAGCCAGATGGCGGTGATCTTTCCCTTCGTGGTCGGCGCGCCGCGCTATTTCAGCGGCGCCATCCAGCTGGGCGGCCTGATGCAGATCAGCTCCGCCTTCGGCCAGGTGCAGGAGGCGCTCAGCTACATCATCACATCCTATTCCGAAATCGCCGAATGGCGCGCGGTGATCGACCGCCTCACCACCTTCCGCACCGGTCTGGACCGGGCGCGCCGGATTTCCACCCAGTCGCAGATCACGGTGGCGCAGACCGGCGATGCCCTCAGCGTCGATGCCCTGACGCTCGACCTGCCCGATGGCAAGCCGCTGATGCGCGCTGATGGCCTGCGGCTTGCGGCTGGCGACAGCCTGCTGGTGCAGGGCCGTTCGGGCAAGGGCAAGACCACCTTGCTGCGCGCCATCGCCGGCCTGTGGCCGTTCGGCACCGGCCGGCTGCAGCGCCCGGCCGACGATGTGAGCCTGTTCCTGCCGCAGAAGCCCTATCTGCCGCACGGCACATTGCGCGCAGCCCTCGCCTATCCGCGCGACCCGGCGCAGTTCTCCGATGCCGAGTACCGCGCCGCGCTGGTCGCGCTCGATCTGTCCAAGCTGGAAAACCGGCTGGATGAAGAGGCCGTGTGGGAGCAGCAGCTGTCGGGCGGCGAGCAGCAGCGCGTGCAGCTGGCCCGCGCCCTGCTGCTGAAGCCGCAATGGCTGTATCTGGATGAAGCCACATCGGCGCTGGATGACACCACCGAGGAAAAGGCGCTGGATGCCCTGCGCGCTTCACTGCCGCAGACGGCGGTGTTCAGCATCGGCCACAAGCCGGCGCTGGTGGCGTTCCACCGCCAGCGCCAGATGCTGGACGGTGCCGCCGCAGGCGAGCCGTCGCGGCTGGTGGCAGCGCCAATGAGCGGGGCGACTTAGCGCCGGCCACCCCAGGGGCTGATGCGGCGGCGACCGCCCGAGCTGGGCACCGAACCGCTGCCGGACACGGCCGGGCGCACCGGCATCGGCGACGACGCGGCATAGGCCGGCTGCTGGTAGGACCGGGCGCCAGACATGCCGCCCGCCAGCTGCATCAGCGCGGCGACGCGGTTCTCGGTGCTCGGATGCGTCGAGAACAGGCTGTCCATGGCGCCGCCATGCAGCGGGTTGATGATGAACATATGCGCGGTGGCCGGATTGCCCTCGGCCTGCGCATTGGGCACCTGTTCGACCGAACCGCTGATGCGCTGCAGCGCCGAGGCCAGGGCCTGCGGATTGCCGCTGATCTCCGCACCCGCCTTGTCGGCGTCGTATTCGCGGCTGCGGCTGATCGCCATCTGCACCAGCATGGCGGCAATTGGCGCCAGGATCATCACGGCAAGGCTGCCGATGATGCCCAGACCGCTGCGGTTGCCCTCCGCGTCACGGCTGCCGCCGCCGAAGAACATGGCGAAATTTGCCAGCATGCCGATGGCGCCGGCCAGCGTCGCGGTCACCGTCATGATCAGGGTGTCGCGGTTTTTCACATGCGCCAGCTCATGCGCCATCACGCCGGCGATTTCCTCGCGGCTGAGCCGATGCAGCAGGCCGGTGGTGGCCGCCACGGCGGCATTCTCCGGGTTGCGGCCGGTGGCGAAGGCATTGGGCTGGTCGTTGTCGATGACATAGACCTTGGGCATCGGCAGCCCGGCGCGCTGCGCCAGATGCTGCACCATGCCGTAGAATTCCGGTGCGGTCTGCGCATCGACCTCGCGCGCGCCATACATGGAGAGCACCATCTTGTCGCTGTTCCAGTAGGCAAACAGGTTCATGACGGCGGCCACCGCCAGCGCGATCAGCATGCCGGCCTCGCCGCCGATCAGGAAACCGACCGCGCCGAACAACGCCGTCATGGCCGCCAGAAGCAAACCCGTCTTGAAGTAGTTCATGGTCTCCCAACCTCTTTCCGTGGCGGACCGCCCACCTGCCAAAAGCTTTCCGGCCAGCCCGCACCGCTATATGTAAGAAGCCCGTACCCCGCCGCAAGATGGTGCCGCCATGGCCGACGATCCGAACCAGCCGAAAGACGCCGTCCCCTCCCTGGATGGCAACGCCACCGATACCCGGCCCATCGACCCCAAGACCGGCAAGCCGCTGGCGCCGGCCCAGCCGGCGATCAAGCTGACCCAGGCGCCAGGCGAGGAAGACGGCCCCAAGGGCCCCGAACCCACCCGCTACGGCGACTGGGAACGCAAGGGCATCGTGTCCGACTTCTGACTGGCGTCTGAAGCCGATTTAGGAGCCGATTGCGCCGGAATTGCGGCGACAGAGCCACCCTGCACGGCTTGCGCGCCATCGGCCCATGCCTATACTCCGGCCCGATTTTCCCGGCTTTCCCAAGCAGAGTTAAGGAGTGCGCCCGATGAGCGGCAGCAAGCATGGCAGCGTCAAGAAGGTGGTCCTCGCCTATTCCGGCGGCCTCGACACCTCGGTGATCCTGAAATGGCTGCAGGAAACCTATGGCTGCGAGGTGGTGACCTTCACCGCCGATCTGGGCCAGGGCGAGGAACTGGAGCCGGCGCGCAAGAAGGCCGAGATGTTCGGCGTGAAGCAGATCTTCATCGAGGATGTGCGCGAGGAATTCGTGCGCGACTTCGTCTTCCCGATGTTCCGCGCCAATGCGATGTATGAAGGCCTCTACCTGCTCGGCACCTCGATCGCCCGGCCGCTGATCGCCAAGCGCCAGATCGAGATCGCCCGCGAGGTCGGTGCCGATGCGGTCTGCCATGGCGCCACCGGCAAGGGCAACGACCAGGTGCGCTTCGAGCTGGGCTACTATGCGCTCAACCCCTCGATCAAGGTGATTGCGCCCTGGCGCGAATGGGAACTGACCTCGCGCACCACGCTGATCGACTTTGCCGAGAAGCACCAGATTCCGATCGCCAAGGACAAGCGCGGCGAAGCGCCCTTCTCGGTGGATGCCAACCTGCTGCATATCTCGGCCGAAGGCAAAGTGCTGGAAGACCCCTGGGTGGAAGCGCCCGACTATGTCTATTCGCGCACCGTCGATCCCGAGAAGGCGCCGGACCAGCCGGAATATATCGAGGTCGAATTCAAGACGGGCGACGCGATTGCGGTGAACGGTCAAAAGCTGTCGCCGGCCGCGCTGCTGACCAAGCTGAACGAACTGGGCGGCAAGCACGGCATCGGTCGCCTCGACCTGCTGGAAAACCGCTTCGTCGGCATGAAGAGCCGCGGCATCTATGAGACGCCCGGCGGCACCATCCTGCACATGGCCCATCGCGGCATCGAGCAGGTGACGCTGGATCGCGGCGCCGCACATCTGAAGGACGAGATCATGCCGCGCTATGCCGAGCTGATCTACAACGGCTTCTGGTTCTCGCCCGAGCGCGAGATGCTGCAGGCCCTGATCGACAAGAGCCAGCAGAATGTCGAAGGCACCGTGCGGCTGAAGCTGTACAAGGGCTCGGTCAGCGTGGTCGGCCGCAAGTCGCCCAAGTCGCTCTACAGCCTGGCGCATGTCACCTTCGAGGAAGACTCGGTTTACGACCAGAAGGATGCGGCCGGCTTCATCAAGCTGAACGCGCTGCGTCTGCGTCTGCTGAACCGGCAGAAGACTTAAAGCCAAGCTTCGCTGACTGGCGCAGCACCAAAAGGCGGGCCCTCTGGCCCGCCTTTTTCATGCCTGTAGCAGCGCCAGGCCGAAAACCCGGTTTTCGGGCGAAACCCGAAAGTTGTGTCGCGTTGTTGTCACGCAAGGCCACAGTCTGGTCGCAACCGGACGCGCGCAATCGCGCTTAAGCTCACGGCAGCCTGAAGGGGCTGCGGCCGGCTGCTTGCATCCGCCGCTCCCGTAGAAAACAGGAGATCCGCCATGACGACTGTGCGCCGCGTGCCCGCTGCCACCGCCTATCGCCGGACCACCAAAGCCACCGAACGCTATATGGAAGAGCGCCTGTGGCAGCGCGCCCTGCGCCGCCTGGAAGGCCCGGCCAAGGTGGAGAAGCCCAAAAACCGCGCCATCGCATCCTTTGCCGCCGTGCTGCGCGCCGTGCATTCCAAGCTCGGCCGCTACGTCGATATCTACGTCTGATATCGACGTCTGATCTCGCCTATACCGCCGGCAGCCGCGCCAGCTTGTCGGGATTGCGCATGATGAAGACGTTGCGCACCGCCCCATCCATGATATCCAGCGCCAGCGCCAGATAAGGCACCTCGCCATCCAAAAGCAGCCAGCCAGGCTGGCCATTGATGCGCGCATTCACCTGCCGCAGCCCCGGCGGCAGCTTGCGCCGGATGCCGATGAAGAAGCGTGCCACCTTGTCCGGCCCGTGGATGATGTTGAGCGCTGCCGCCGCCTTGCCGCCGCCGTCTGACCACAGCATGGCATCCTCGGCCAGCAATCCGGCAAACTGCGCCGCATCGCCCGCTTTCGTGGCACGGGAGAATTTCTCGGCCAGGGCGCGGGCTGCCGCTTCGTCGGCGGCAAAGCGCGGGCGTGCATCCTTCAGGTGTTTCTGCGCCCGGCTTACCAGCTGGCGGCAGGCGGCCTCGGTTTTCTTCAGTGCAACGGCGATCTGCGGATAGTCGTAATCGAAAGCCTCGCGCAGCAGGTAGGCGGCGCGTTCGGCGGGCGTCAGCCGCTCCAGCACCACCAGCAGCGCCATCGACAGGTCATCGGCCATCTCATGGGCCGCTTCGGCGCCGGTGACAGTGACCTCCAGTTCGACCAGCGGTTCGGGCAGCCAGATGCCGGGATAATGTTCGCGCTCCGCCTTGGCGGCACGCAGGCGGTCGATACAGAGGCGGGTACAGGCCGTCACCAGCCAGGCTTCCGGGTTGAGGATCGCGCTGCGGTCGGCGCGATGCCAGCGCAGATAGGTATCCTGCACGGCATCCTCGGCATCGCCCACGCTGCCCAGCATGCGATAGGCCAGGCCGAACAGCCGGCGGCGATGCGCCTCGAAACGCGCGCTGGCGTCTTCCTGTGCCGCATCATCTTTCGTCACGGGGCATCCTTTCGCTCAGATACCCCTTAGACGGATCGGCACTGCCGGCTGTGACAGCCAGGGCCGGATCGACGACGGCTATTCTGCGGCGCGACCTTCCGGGCTCTGATCCAGGGTCTGGTTCTGGCCAGCCTGCCGCAGAACCGCCTGCTTGGCCAGTTCCGTGGCGCGGCGGTTGCGGCGCTTCAGCCACCACATCATGGTGCCGGTCACTGCAAACAGGGGAATGATCACCCCGGATACGAAGACCAGGAATTTGTAGAGGCCGCCGAGGCCGGTACCGTAATGCAGGGCGCGCTGCCAGGCGATGATCGTCTCGCCGGTGGAAAAGGTTTTCGGATCGAACACATCGATCACGCTGTGCCGCCAGGGATCGATCAGCACGGTGATGCTGGGCGCGCCATCCTCTGGCACGCCGCGCACCAGACCGATACGCAGTGCCTGCTCCGGCCGGGTCGGCAGAAAGGCATTGAGGAAGCGCGCATCGGGCACCTGGTCCTGCGCCAGGGCGACCGCATCATTCAGTGCGATGGCGGTCTGCCCCGGCTGCGGCCGCTCGACACGGGCCTGGAACATCGCAGCCCGCATGTCGCGGCCGGGGAACACGGCATTCACGACGGCGCCGAGCTGTTGCGGGAAGGCGATATAGACGCCGGTGAAATTCACCAGCAGGAACAGCAGCAGGGTCCAGATTCCAACACTGCCATGCAGGTCGCGATGCAGCCGCAGGCCCTTGGCACCCTTGCGGATGGTGAAGGCAGATTTCCACTGCCCCGGACGGGGCCACCAGATGATCAGCCCGGACGTGCCAAGAACCAGCATGGCAACACCGAGCCAGCCGACGAGTTCGCGGCCCAGGCCGCCGGTGATGAACAGATGGCCATGCAGGTCGTGGAAGAACCGCACCCAGCCGGTCATCGCCTGCTGGGTATCCAGCACCTGCAGCGACACCGGATCGACCAGGATCTGCCGGCTGCCGGCAAACGGGCTGACCGTCGGCACCGCGCCCTGGGCACCCGCCTGGCCCTGCGCACCGGCCTGCGGCGCGCCGCCGCGCATCTGCTGGCGTTCGCCGGCCATACCGGGCCGCGACAGCCGCACGGCGGCGGGCTCGCCGATCTCTGAGGGCCAGCGCACCGCGATCGGCAGGCGGCCCGGTTCAGCATTGGCGGCCTGAACCGCGGCAACGATCTCGCCCGGGCTGCGCCATTCGCCCGGCGTCGTCGCCTGCGGCCCCGCCTGGCCGAGCAGATGCTCGATGTCATGGGCGTAGACCAGCACCGAACCGGTGATGCCCATCATCACCAGCGGCAGCAGCAGGATCAGTCCGACCCAGAGATGCAGTTGCTGCAGCCAGTAGCGCACGGTTTTCGGTTTGCCGGCCATGAGGAAGCGTCCCGTTCTAGCTGTCGGCCCAGCGCCGCAGCAGGTTGTGATAGATGCCGGTCAGCTGCACCACCTGCGCATCGGCATTGCCGAGCCGGGCGACCAGCTGCTGGATGGAGGTATCGAGCTGGAACAGCATGCTGCGCTGACCATCGTCGCGCACCATGCTCTGCAGCCAGAAGAAGGAGGCGACACGGGCGCCGCGGGTCACCGGGGTGACGCGATGCAGGCTGGTGGAGGGATACAGCACCATGTCGCCGGCCGGCAGCCTGGCACGATGCTCGCCATAGGTATCCTCGACGATCAGCTCACCACCGTCATACTCGTCGGGTTCGGCGAGGAACAGCGTGCAGGACAGATCGGTGCGGATGCGGAAGTCCGCATTGGGAAAGCCGCGGATCGCGTTGTCGACATGTATGCCAAACGACTGTCCACCGGCATAGCGGTTGAACAGCGGCGGAAACACCTTCAGCGGCAGGGCGGCCGAAATGAACAGCGGACTGCGCTCCAGCGCATCCAGCACCATCTCGCCGAGCTGGCGCGCCTCCGGCGCCGTTTCAGGCAGCTGCATGTTGTTCTTGGCCAGGGCGGCCTGCGGGCCCGAAGTGATATTGCCATCGACCCACTGCGCCGCATCCATCACCTGCCGGCAATGGGCAACCTGCTGCTTGCTCAGCACCTGCGGAATATGCAGCATCATGGCCAGGCTCCCCCTCGAAAGCCGTTGCGGGTCAAGACGGAAAAGCCCCGCCCGGTTTCAACACGGGCGGGGCGCGCGTTTCCTGCGCGTGGTTTGAACGCTTGCTCAGAACTTCAGACTGGTGGTCAACAGGGCAGTCCGGCCGGCGCCCGGCGTGCCGTGGCCGCCGCCCGGATGGACGGTTTCCAGATAGAACTCGTCGGTCAGGTTCAGGAGGTTGAGCTGCAGCTCGACATTCTTGGTCAACTGGTAGCTCAGCATCGCATCGAAGACCGTGTAGCCAGACAGGTCGTTCTGGTTGGTCGTGCTGATGGCACGCTCGCCAACATACTGGGCACCGAAGCCGACGGTGAAATCGGCAGGCAGGCGATAGGTCGTCCACAGGGTGTAGGTATGGCGCGGCACCTGGCCAACCTTGGCGCCCAGCTCGGCGGGATTCTTCGATTTGGTCACCTCGCTGGTCATGTAGGTGTAGCCCGTCATCACCTTCCACTTGTCGGTCAGTTCGCCGGTGATGTTGAATTCAACGCCATCGACCCGTTGCTCGCCCTCCAGCACGACCTGATCGAGAGAATTGTTCGGGTCTTCTGTGCGTGCATTGGTTTTTTCAGTGCGGAAAATGGCGGTGGCCAGGTTGAGTTTCTTGTCCAGCACGTCCCACTTGGTGCCAACCTCGTAGCTGACATTGGTCTCCGGCGCGACATTCACGTTGGCCGCATTGGTCAGCGCATTCGATAACGACAGGCTTTCTGCGGACGGGTTGAACGATGTGCCGTAAGAGACATAGACGCTGCCATTCTCTTCCGGCTTGTAGACCAGGCCTGCGCGATAGCTGAATTCCTTGTCGGTACGGCCGAGCGAGGTGGTAACGCCGGTCGTTGCGGTGGAGTCGCTATGGGCGTCGAAATAGTCCCAGCGCAGGCCGGTGACCAACTCCCATTGCGGATCCAGCTTGATCGTATCAAAGGCATAGAGCGCCGCACCTTGGGTTTCGACCTGTGACAGCGCCCCGCGCGAATAGGTGCCGTAGGACTGATAGGGATTTGGATTGGACAGGTTGCCAATCGGCACCCCGGTATAGCTGAAAGCCGCGTTGCGATAGGTCTCACGGCTCAGTTCGAGGCCAGTCACCAGGATGTGACCGGCAAAGCCGGTATCGAAGCGGCTGGTCACATCGGTCTGGTTGACCAGCAGCGTATTCTTGCTGTCGCGACCCGACGCATTGCCCGTGCCTGTCGTGGAATTGTGGCCAAGCTGGTTTGCCGCAATATAGGCGGCTGAAATGCGCGGCGGCGACACGATCATGTAGCGCAGGTCTTCACCGTACCGCAGCTGGTTGCGCAGCGTGTAAGTGTCGTTGAAGTCATGCTCGAACAGCATGGTGCCGACATCGGTTTCAGTCTGTTCGGTCTCGATATTGTACAGGCCGTAATAGCCGCTCTTGCGGGCCTGATCGGGCACGCGGCCGTTGATCAGCGGCAGGCCGTAGTCGGGCTTGTTGTCCTGTGACAGATGGAAATAGCTGACCGTCACCCTGGTCGGCTTGTTCATCCCCAAGGCCAGCGTCGGCGCGAAGCCCCAGCGTTCGTTCTCGATCAGATCGCGGCCTTCAACTTCTGACTGGTGACCCAGGGCATTCAGGCGCAGGGCCGCACCATCAAGCCCGAGCCAGCCATCCAGCGGCTGATTAACGTCGACGGTCGCGCGCAGCGTTTCGTTGGTGCCCACCGTGATATCGGCATTCTGGAAGGCATTGCGCTTGGCGGTCTTGCTGACCTGGTTCAGCGTGCCGCCGGTGGAGCCGCGGCCGGCATAGCTGGAGGACGGGCCCTTGAAAATCTCGATCTGCTCAAGATTGAACGGATCGCGGGTGGTCTGCGCCATGTCGCGCATGCCATCCAGCGTCATGTCGTTGTTGGCGGCGAAACCGCGGATGCGGAAATTGTCGCCCTGCGCACCGCCACCCTCGCCACCCAGCGCGGTGATGCCCGGTGTGCTGCGGATCACGTCCTTCAGCGTGGTGGCTGCACGCTCCTCGATCACCGATTGCGGAATCACGTTGATGGTCTGCGGCGTGTCCAGCAGCGGCTCGGTGAACTTGCCTGACTGCACACGGTCGATCTTGTAGTCCACGGCAGGATCGGCCGGTGAACCGGCCGGCTTCTGGCCTTCCACTGAAATGGCCGGCAACTGCGTCGGCTTGCTCTCCTGCGCCATGGCCGGCAGACCGGCGGCGCCAAGTGCAACGGCAGAAGCCGCGCCCAGGATATGCGGCGCGACGCGGCCGAGCCGCAGGCGGCCAACGGTGGGCGTGACAACAGGAAGGGGGGTATCAGACAAAGCCATGGTTCACCTCGGAACAAAGGGTGGGAACCTGGCTGGCACCCGGAACCTGAAGCAGGGCCGGGAAAGGCTGGCTGGGTCGCGCTCTGGGCCCGGAGAATCCAAGCCACAGCAATAGGTTAAGGGAAGAACGCCCGTCTGGCCGCCGCCCTCAAATTGATCCGCATCGGGATTGATTCGCTGCGGAACGCGGATGCAATATCATTGGCTCAGTCGCTTTTGCAACTCATTTGCATAAACATTCCGATCACAGTGGCTTCCGTGCAACAGGCACCATATTGAAAGCAGGCCATATATTAGACCCGGCTGGAATAACGCAGGATTCAGATGCCTCTTCCGTTTGGATCTGGAAACGGCCCATAAACCCAGATCATGAAACGCACATCCCTTATCCTGTCTTCCACCGTCGTCGTTGCCCTGCTCGCCGGCGGCGCCTGGTGGTTCTGGTCGGCACGCGCCGATACCAAGCCGGCCTTCCGCACCCAGACCGTGGCGCTGGGCAGCGTGGAAGACACCGTCTCCGCTGTCGGCACCCTGCAGCCGCTGAATTATGTCGATGTCGGCACCCAGGTATCGGGCCAGTTGAAGGTGATCGCGGTTGATTTCGGCCAGCGCGTTGAACAGGGCCAGCTGCTGGCGCTGATCGATCCCACCATCTACGAAGCCCGCGTCGCCGCCGACCAGGCCAACCTGATGGCCTTGCGCGCGCAGAAATCCGACAAGCAGGTGCAGCTTGCCCTGGCCGAGCGCCAGTTCGAGCGGCAGAAAAACCTGCTGGCCGGCCGCGCCACCAGCCAGGATGCCTATGACAGCGCCGAAGCCAGCCGCAAATCGCTGGTCGCGCAGATCGCCGTGCTGGACGCCCAGATCCAGCAGGGTGAATCGACCCTGCGGTCCGACCAGGCCAGCCTGAGCTACACCAAGATCTATGCGCCGATGACCGGCACCGTGGTGGATATCACGGCGCGCCAGGGCCAGACGCTGAATGCCAACCAGCAGGCGCCGATCATCCTGCGCATCGCCGATCTCGACACCATGACGGTGAAGACCCAGGTGTCGGAAGCCGATGTGCCGAAGCTGACGCTGGGCATGACCGCCTATTTCACCACACTGGGGCAACCTGATAAGCGCCGCGAGGGCAAGCTGCGCCAGATCCTGCCGACGCCGGAAGTGGTCAACAACGTGGTGCTGTATTCGGCCCTGTTCGATGTCGCCAATCCCGAGCGGGATCTGCTGACCCAGATGAGCGCGCAGGTGTTCTTCGTCATCTCGAAAGCCGAGAATCTGCCAGTGGTGCCGATGGCGGCGCTGCGGGCCATCCCCCAGGGCAAGAACCGTTACGGCCTGCGCGTGATCGAGAATGGCACGCCGGTGCGCCGCACCGTTGAAGTCGCCGCCAGCAACCGCGTCAATGCTGCCGTCAGCAAAGGCCTGGAGGTGGGTGATGTGGTGGTGATCGATGTGACCGCGACCAGGTCGCCGGCCGCTGCCGCGCAGCAGCGGCCAGGCCCGCCGCCGCGATTGTAAGCCCATGAACGTGATGCTTCCGGGCAGCGAGACGACGGCCGCCATTCATCCGGCGCCGATCATTTCCCTGCGCGACATCCGCAAGACCTTCTATCGCGGCACCCTAGCCGTGGAGGTGCTGCATGGCATCTCGCTGGATATCCATGCCGGCGAATTCGTCGCCATCATGGGTGCCTCGGGCTCGGGCAAATCGACGCTGATGAACCTGATCGGTCTGCTCGACCGGCCGACGCAGGGCAGCTACCGCTTTGATGGCGATGAAGTCTCCACCCTGGATGCCGATGGCCGCGCCCTGCTGCGGCGCGAGGCCTTCGGCTTCATCTTCCAGCAATACAATCTGCTGCCGTCTGAGTCCGCCACCGCGAATGTGGAGATGCCGGCGATCTATGCCGGCCTGCCGCGCAGCCAGCGCCGCGAGCGCGCCGAAGCCCTGCTGAGCCAGCTGGGCCTTTCCGACCGCCTGGATCATCGGCCGACGCAGCTCTCGGGCGGCCAGCAGCAGCGCGTTTCGATTGCGCGCGCGCTGATGAATGGCGGCGCCGTGATCCTGGCCGACGAACCGACCGGCGCCCTGGACAGCAAAAGCGGCGCCGAGGTGATGCGCCTGCTGCATGACCTGAATGCCCAGGGCCACACCATTCTGTTGATCACCCACGATCACGAAGTGGCCGCCCAGGCCAACCGCATCATCGAACTGAAGGACGGCAATATCATCGCCGACCAGCCGGTGACGCATCCCGAGATTGAAACCGCGCCGGCGCAGGCCACGCCGCTGCGCCCGGCCCGCGGCCGCAGCACCGGTTTCGCCCTGTTCGACGCGCTGGAAGCCGGCCGCATGGCGCTGCAGGCCCTGCACAGCAACCTGCTGCGCACCCTGCTCACCCTGCTGGGCATCATCATTGGTGTCGCCTCTGTGGTCGCCATGCTGGCCATCGGCGACGGCGCCAAGCAGTCGGTGCTCGACCGCATCACCGCCATGGGCACCAACCTTCTGCTGATCCGCCCCGGGGCACCCAACATCCGCCAGGCCGGCGGCGTGACGGCGACGCTGACCGCAGACGACGCCGATGCCATCGCCGCCGAGGTGCACAACATCCTGGCCTCGGTGCCGGAATATACCGGCAATGTCACCGTGCGCACCGGCAGCCGCGACTATGTCACCCAGGTCAATGCCACCACCGCACCCTTCCCGGTGGCGCGCGAATGGCCGGTGGCCGAAGGCATCTTCTTCTCCGAAAGCGACGTGAAATCCTACCTGCCGGTGGCGGTGATCGGCCAGACCGTGGCCAACAACCTGTTCGAGGGCACCGACCCCATCGGCCGCTATGTGCTGCTCAACAATATTCCCTTCCAGGTCATCGGCATCATGAGCCCGAAGGGCGCCACCCCCTGGGGCGCCGACCAGGACGACATCATCTACGTGCCGCTGAGCACCGGCATGCTGCGGCTTTTCGGCCAGCGCTATGTGCGCACCATCACAGTCCAGGTGCAGGACGTGAAGCAGATCAATGACACGCAGGAGGATATCCGGCAGCTTCTGATGGCGCGCCATCGTGCCGAGGATTTCCAGATCCGCAACATGGCCTCCATTATCGAAACCGCCATGGAAACCCAGAACACACTAACCATCCTGCTGGGCTCGATTGCCGCCATCTCGCTGCTGGTCGGCGGCATCGGCGTCATGAATATCATGCTGGTCAGCGTGACCGAACGCACCCGCGAGATCGGCGTGCGTATGGCCACCGGCGCGCGGCGCTTCAACATCATGATGCAGTTCAATTCCGAGGCGCTGGCGATCTGCACGCTTGGCGGCCTGATCGGCGTCGCGCTGGGCCTCAGTGTCACCTGGCTGTTCGCCTATTTCGGCCGCCCGGTGATCTTCTCGCCCGAACCGGTGCTGCTCGCCTTCTTCTGCGCCTTCGCCACCGGCCTGCTGTTCGGCTATCTGCCGGCGCGCAAGGCCGCCGATCTCGATCCTGTCGTCGCTCTCGCTGCGGAATAATCCATGTCGTCCCCTGCCCGCCTGACGGCCACCGCCGTCGTCCTGGTCTCGCTCGGTGCCTGCTCGATGGTGCCTGACTATTTCAAGCCCAAGGTGGAAACCCCGGCCGCCTGGGACAGCCGCCAGGATGCCGTCAACCTGTGGCCCGATGCGCAATGGTGGACCGGTTTCAACAGCGCCGAGCTGAACCGGCTGATCAGCGAGGCCCAGGCCAACAACACCGACCTGCGCGTTGCCGTCGCCCGTATCCGCCAGGCCGAGGCCCAGGCCAAGATTTCCGGCGCCGATCTCTATCCCACGCTCGGCGCCGATGGCAGCGCCACCCGCACGCGCCAGGGCCGCAACACCGGCACCACGACAACGACCACGACGACCAGCAACAGCGCGGCCCGCAACGGCTCGACGATCCGCAACAGCTTCAGCACTGACCTCACCGCCGGCTATCAGGTCGACCTGTTCGGCGGCAGTGCCGCCACCGCCGATGCGGCGCTGACCCGGCTGGAATCCAGCCGCTACAACCGCGAGACCGTGGCGATCACGCTCTATGCCGATATCGCCAGCACCTATTTCCAGCTGCTGTCACTGCGCGACCGCATCCGCCTGGCCAATGAAACGCTGGGCGCCGCCCAGGGCATCCTCGACCTGCTAGAGACCCAGCGCAGCAACGGCATCATCACCGATTACGAAGTGGCGCAGCAGCGCAGCAGCGTTGCCACCCAGCGCGCCACTGTCGCCAGCCTGCAGCAGACCGAACGCACCACGCTGGATGCGCTGGCCGTGCTGCTCGGCCGTCCGCCGCAGGGCTTTGTCGTGCAGGGCGACAGCCTCGCCGCCCTCACCCTGCCGCCGGTCACGGCCGGTTTGCCCTCCGAACTGCTGCTGCGCCGGCCCGACCTGCGCAAGGCCGAAGCCGATCTGCGCGCCGCCAATTTCGATATCGGCGCCGCCCGTGCCGCGCGCTTCCCCAGCCTCGATCTCACCGGCCGCATCGGCACGCAGAGTGCCCAGACAGCGACCCTGTTCGATCCCGGCACCATGATCTACTCGATTGCCGCCGGGCTGACCGCGCCGATCTTCCAGGGCGGCCGGCTGGAAGGCGGCGAGGAACTCTCGCGCGCCACCAAGGATGAACTGGTCGAGACCTATCGCGGCGCCATCCTGAGCGCCTTCCGCGATACCGAGGATGCGCTGGGTGCCACGGTGCATACCGGCCGGCAATACGGCTTCGCCTCGGAAGCCTTCAACCAGGCCAACGACGCCTATCGCATCGTCGACTCGCGCTATCGCGCCGGCACGGTGGGCTTCCTCGACCTGCTGGATGCGCAGCGCTCGGTCTTCGCCGCCAACGACACCATGGTGCAGGCGGCGCTGAGCCGCTACAGCGCCAATGTCAGCCTGTACAAGGCGCTGGGCGGCGGCTGGGATGGCAGCGTGACCGGCCCGGCCACACCGGCGAACTAAGCTTTCATTCACCATACCGGGCGGGAATAAATTTCCGCTGTGGCAGAAGCTGCAGGCAGCGTCGCGCATACGGCGTTATCGCTGCACAACCAATTCAGTCTCTTACCACATGGTTAATCGGCGCAACCCGCTGGCATGACTTCTGCAACTTCGCTGCGCAAAAGCAGAAGGTGACAGGAGAGCGCGATGTCTGCAGTGACGCTGCCGGGGACAACCAAGTTTGAGCTGCCGCAATCCGGGGTGCCGGTGACCGGCCCCATCTATGGCCCGAAAATCAATTACGCGGACTGGCTGACCTATATCACGCCGGAGAAGGTCTCAGGGGTTCTGGGACACACCTTCGAGCTGCCGCCACCGGGCGTACCGGTCGTCAATCATACGACCGGCGAAGAGGTCACCCGGTGGCAGATGCGAAAGATCGCCGACATGGATGCCGACGAGCGCTTTCGCCACAGTGAGACAAGGGCGGGTGCGATCGCGAGCCGGAGAGAGGCGCTGCAGAATTACGACCGGGTAAAATCGGAAATCGAGGACAAGCTCGCCGGAGAACGCAAAACCCGCCAGGAGCTCGTCGAGAAACTCGACAGCCTGCCGCTGGACGGCGAAGACCGCGCGATGCGTGATCTGCTGCTGGGCTACATCAAGCGCCTCGACAACTCGATCAGAGAATCGCAGGGCCGCCTGGAACGGCTGGAAGAGAATTTCGGTCCCGAGGGCACCTATCGCAAGGACATTGCGCATGGCCTGTCGGAATGGATGATGAGCGGGACAATCTACAGTGAAAAGCTGATCGACAAGGTGTTCGGCTCGAAGACCGTGGACGAGATTCTGGAGAATGTCGGCAAGCTGTTCCTCGACCTGAAGAAGAAGCTGGCGGAACTGCCGGCCGATGCGGATCCGCACGCGCGCAATGAAACGCGGCAGTATGCTCTGCGGGTGCAGACCTGTTTCGACTCGGTCAAGGACCGTCTGAAACGCGAATTCAACTGGGAAGGCGGCGACCTCGACCTGAGCCCGGCCTGGTTTGCCGGCAAGACCGACGGTTTCGATCTGGCCAAAGAACTCGGCTACACCGATCCCATGGACATCCAGGATGCCTTCCTGGCCGCGATTGCCGGCAGCGACGAGACCTGGCCCGATGGCGTGAGCCGCAATCCCATCGACATCATCGACCATTTCCTGAACCGGATCGAAAGCAGCATCGCGACCACGCGCGGCCGCCTGAAGCCACCGACGGACGACCCGGCCTGGCTGCCATCGGGCTGGCAGGACATGGGCTGGATTCCGATCCGCGACAAACCCGCAGCGCAGACCGCGCCAGGGTATCAGGGCAAAATCACCAATCCGGCGCTGATCAACGAACTGGCTGAAGCGGCCGAATAGCCGCCCTGTCCTGCTGCTGCGGCACGGCCTGCTGGGACCTGGCCTGTGCCGCGCGCTCCAGCCAGTCGGCCTGCGCCGCCCAGTGCTTCACCGGCATGTCGCGCTTGAAGAAGCCGAAATGGCCGATGCGCTGCAGCCCCCAGTCGCGCGGCGCCACATGCAGCCGCTCGATGAAGGCATTGGGATAATAGTCGACCAGCGCATCGACGCCCTTCTTGGGGCCGAAATCGAGATCATCGGCAAAGCTGATCAGCCGCATATCCGCGCGCAGGGCGTGGTTGTAGGGCCGTAGCGGCCGGCCGTCATCGCCCACCAGGTAATGCGGCGAGCAGCACCAGCGCCGCCAGTCGCGCGCCACGCCGCCCGGCAGCGGCTGTCCGCCCAGCCACCAGCCCGGAATGCGGTCGATCAGGGTGACCACGAGCGGAAACGCCACATACCACGACAGGAACAGCCGCAGCTGATGCGCGCGCGACCAGTTGCGCCAGTAGCCATGCTGGGAAGCAATCGCCAGCACGGCGGCGATCTCGCCGGCCTGCGGCAGCAGGCCCAGCATCTGGCCGCCGAAGGAATGGCAGACCATGGTGCGGCGCGCACCCGGCAGGCGGCTGGCGAGGAAATCGGCGGCGGCGGGAATGTCGCGCCGGCCCCAGTCGAGCATGCGCGGCGGCGGCGCGGCCGGGCTGCGCGGCGAGCCGCCGATGCCGCGATAATCAAAGGTCAGCACGGTGAAGCCGCGGCTGCCGAGATAGGCGGCGAAGCTTTCGTAATAGCGCCGCGCCACGCCGGTGGCGGCATTGACCTGCACGCTGACGCCGTTGCCCTGCTGCGGCTCGAACAGGGTACCGGCCAGGCGCTGGCCATCGGCAACGGGAATCGAAACGGATGTGATGGTGATCTGGGGTGCGTTCGGAATCATGCTCATGGGGCGCGACCCTAGAAGCGTCGATTCCACCGCAGCAATGACGTGGCAGGTCAATTCGCGCGACTGTGAACCGTTGCCGCAGCGTCAGTCCGATTCGTTTGACTCACAAGCGCGTGAGTCGCCGGCTCAGGCCGCCTGGCGCTTGCGCGCGGCTGCAGTCGTATGCAGCCAGTCGCCGATCTCGGCCCAGCGCTGCGCCGGCATCTCGCGCTTGAAGAAGCCGAAATGGCCGATGCGCGGCAGACCCCAGTCAGCCGGCATCACATGCTGCCGCTCGATGCGCGCCTGCGGATAATACTCGGCCAGCCGGTCGACGCCTTTGCGCGGGCCGAAATCGAGATCGTCGCTAAAGCTGATCATGCGGATCGGTGCGCGCACGCGATCATTGAACGGCCGCAGCGCGCGACCCTGTTCGTCGCAGACATAATGCGGCGAGCGGCACCAGCGCGACCAGTCGGCCAGCACGCCGCGCGGCAGCGGTTCGCCGCCGAACAGGCGCGACGGCGCCTTCGCCCGCAGCACCAGCAGGGTCGGCACCAGCATGTACCAGGCGAAGAACAGCTTGGCCTGATGCGAACGCGGCCAGTTGCGCCAGTAGCCATGCTGCGAGGCGACGGTGACGATGGCGGCGAAAGCCTCGACCTGCGGCATCAGGCCGAGCACCTGGCCGCCGAAGGAATGCCCGAGCAGGGTGGGCGTCAGCGCCGGAAACTGTTGCGCCAGAAACCGCGCCGCCGCCGGCACATCCTGCAGGCCCCAGTCGAGCATGCGCGGTGCCGGCGCGCCGGGTGTCTGTGCCGAGCCGCCGATGCCGCGATAGTCATAGGTCAGCACGGTGAAGCCGCGCCCGGCCTGGTAACCGGCGAAGGCATTGTAATAGCCGCGCGGCACGCCGGTGGCGGCATTGATCTGCAGGCTGAGGCCGTTGGACTGCTGCGGCAGATACAGCGTGGCGGCCAGCTGCTGGCCATCGCTGCAGGGAAGGGTGACCGGTTCGGAGGAAAAGGCTGTGTCGCTCATGCGGCGACTCTAGAAAAGCGCTGCCGCGGCCGCAAACGCATAAGCCGGTGGTTTCAGGTGAATCCGGTTCACCTGACGCTGCGCCGCGCGGCGTTTTTCTTCGCCGCTGGCGTCTTCGCCACCGCCAGCCGCTTCGGCCGGTGCGGCTTCATCGCGGCCTCGGCGCGCTGCATCAGCTCCAGCAGCCAGTCGCGCAGCGCCTGGATGGCAGGACGGTTCGCCTCCGTCTTGCGGCAGGCCAGCCAGTAGCCATGCTGCAGCGGCACCAGCGGCCCGAACGGCATCACCAGCCGGCCCGTCGCCAGCCGCGGTCCGATCAGCGGCGCGATGCCGAGCGCGATACCCAGCCCATTCTCGGCTGCATCGATCGCCTGGGTGACGCTGTCGACAAACACCTCGCGGCCGGGCCGGAAGGCCGGCAGCCCGGCGGCGGCCAGCCATTCGCTCCAGCTCTGCGGGAACTGGGTGAAATGGATCAGCGTCACCTCGCGCAGGTCGGCCGGCTTGCGCAGGCGCTTCAGCAGCGCCGGCGTGCAGACCGGGGCCACACTGAGATCGGTCAGCTTGGTCGTCGCCAGTCCCGGCCAGCTGCCATCGCCATAGCGCACGGCGGCATCCACCGCGTCGCGGGCGAAATCTGCATTGCGCACGCTGGACTCGACATAGACGCGCAGGCCCGGCCGGCGGTTCAGGAATTCCTCCAGATGCGGGATGATCCAGCCGGCGGCGAAATGCGGCACCGCCGACAGCCGCATTTCCTCGACCGGCTGCTGCGGCGAGCGGCCGAGACGCAGGCTGACCTGCGCCACCTGGTCAAACGCGCGCCGCACGGTGCCGAAATAATCCTGGCCGGCCTCGGTGAGGCGGATCTCGCGGTTGAGCCGGCGGAACAGCGGCAGGCCCAGATGCTGCTCCAGCTGCTTGACCCGGTGGCTGATCGCCGAGGGCGTGAGATTGAGTTCGGCGGCGGCGGCCTTGAAGCTCAAGGCACGCGCGGCGGCGTCGAAGGCTTCCAGGGCGAGCAGCGGCGGCAGGCGTTTCGACATGACGCCAGATTAGGACGATTCAGCCGGATGGGAAGCCGTGACGTGACGTCAGACAGGCCGGAAAAGGCTGCCGCAGCGGCAGCCTGCCGGTGTCACAGGGTCTTCGGGTCGATCTTTTCGCGATAGCAGGCCGCCGTCAGGGTGTTCTGCAGCAGGCAGGCAATCGTCATCGGGCCGACGCCGCCGGGCACCGGGGTGATGACACCGGCGACTTCGGCGGCGGAGGCGAAATGCACATCGCCGACCAGCCTGGTCTTGCCGTCCTCTTTCGGCACGCGGTTGATGCCGACATCGATCACGGCGGCACCGGGCTTGATCCAGTCGCCGCGCACCAGCTCGGGCTTGCCGACGGCGGCGATGACGATATCGGCCTGGCGGCAGAGCGCGGGCAGATCTTTGCTGCGCGAATGGGCGATGGTCACCGTGGCATGGGCGGCCAGCAGCAAGGCTGCGACCGGGCGGCCGACCAGGATCGAGCGGCCGATCACCACCGCATTGGCGCCGGCCACCGGCACGCCCGCCTTTTCCAGCAGGATCATGCAGCCGAGCGGCGTGCAGGGGGTGAGCGCATCGATGCCCTGGTTGAGCTTGCCGGCATTCACCGGATGCAGGCCATCGACATCCTTGCCCGGAGCGATCGCCTCGATGATCGCCTGGGTGTCGATCTGTTTCGGCAGCGGCATCTGCACCAGGATGCCATCCACGGTCGGATCGGCATTCAGGGCGGCGATGATCTTCAGCAGGTCGGCTTGGCTGGTATTGCCCTCCAGCTTGATCTCGTTGGAGATCATGCCAGCCTCGCGGGTCTGGATGCCCTTGTTGCGCACATAGACCTCGCTGGCCGGATCGTCGCCAACCAGCACCACCGTCAGCCCCGGCAGCCGATCGGCGCGCGCCTGAAAGCGCTGCACCTTCGCCGCCACCTCGGCGCGCAACGCCGCCGCCACTGCCTTGCCATCGATCCGGGTTGCACTCATCGGGTCACTCCTTCAGGACAAGCGCGGCGAGCCAGGGACGCAGCGCGCCATCGAGCGCGTCGGCCTCGCCGCTGATCAGAATCTGTTTATGCCGGTCGGTCTCGCCGGCCACCACGCTGAGCCGGCCGGGCGGCAGCTTCAGCTGCTTGGCCAGCAGCCGCAGCAGCGCATCATTGGCGCGGCCCTTCTCGGGCACGGCGGTGACCTTGGCCACCACTTCAACCCCGCCATCGACGGTGGGCTTCAATCCGTCGATGCCGTCGCGGCTGGCCTTGGGGGTGAGCCGCACGAAGAGGCGGAGTCCCTCCGGTTGCATGCGGTATGGCTTCGGCGCGGTCAGCGGCGGCTCTTAGAGAACCAGTGGCGCGATGTCGTTCCGGATCAGCTGGCGCAGGAACAAGATTAGCAAGATCAAGACGATGGGCGATATGTCGATGCCGCCCAGGTTGGGCAGGATGCGCCGGATCGGTCGCAGTACCGGTTCGGTGATGCGATAGAGGAAATCGCCAACCGCATAGACGAAGCGGTTTCGCGTATTGATCACGTTGAAGGCAATCAGCCAGCTCAGGATGGCCGAGGCAATCAGAACCCATGTGTAGAGTTCCAGGATGGTGTCTATCAGCCAGAACAGGGCATACATCGGCGGCTTCGCGCTCCTCTGAGGGGCTGTTCGGGGCGGCCGGCAGACGCCATCGTCCCGGGTGATGCTGGGCCTGAGTGATACTGGCAGGGCCGGCGAAACGCAACCCGAGCAACCAGCAAAGGGAAGTTGATCACCCCGGAAACGCCGCCAAAAAGACGGGAAAACCATGGCAAAAGCGGGGTGCAACGGCTGGTAGTCGATCAGCCCCGGCGAACCGGAGCGAAAGGCGCCCCGGACGTTTCTGGGCGGTAGACAAAGCCGGGCCCGTTTGCTACTTGCTTGGCCGCCCGGCCCGGACCCTTGCGAGGTCCCGTTTTCGACCCGGCCGGCGCACCGGCTTGGGGCCGTAGCTCAGATGGGAGAGCGCCTCGTTCGCAATGAGGAGGTCAGGGGTTCGATTCCCCTCGGCTCCACCAATTTTCCTGATCCGCCATGGAAACCCCGGCTCTCTCCGACATCCCGCACACGGCCGCGCGCTTCAACGTGGTCGGCACCAGCGGCAGCGGCAAATCGGTGTTCAGCCGGCGGCTGGCGGAGATCCTGCGCGCGCCACATATCGAGATGGACCGGCTGTTCTGGCGCGCGCACTGGCAGCAGGCCCCCGAAGCCGAATTCCTCGCCGATCTGAAGGCGGCGCTCGACGCCCCGTGCTGGGTGCTGGATGGCAACTATTCCCGCAGCATCCCGGTCAAATGGGCGAATGTCGATGTCGTGATCTGGCTCGACTATCCCTTCACTGTCACCGTCACGCAGGCCGTGTTGCGCGCCATACAACGGGCATGGCGCAAACAGGAACTCTGGCCCGGCACCGGCAACCGCGAATCCTTCCATCAGACTTTCTTCAGCCGCCAATCAATTCTGTGGTGGACGATCAAGACCTTTGCCAAGCACCGCCGCAATTATGAAGCCCTGATGGCAAATCCGGACTTCGCCCATATCCGTTTCATCCGGCTGCGCCGCCGCAGGGCGGCGGAAGCCTTTCTGAACCAGCTGCAGCAGGCGCGCTGACGGGGTCGCTCACCCGATCTCGAGCACCACATTGCCGGCGGCGCCCTGCTCCACCGCTTCATGCGCCTGCACGATCTGCGCAAGCGGAAACTTTGCCGCGATCCGCGTGACCAGCTTGCCCGCCTGCAGGATCGCATCCAGATCGGCAAGGGCCGCGCGGCGGTCTTCCGCCGTCAGCTCGTAGACGACGAAGAAGCGCAGGCTGAGCCCGCGGAACAGCAGGTCGCGGAACGGGATCGGCACGTCGCCCATGGCATTGGAGCCATAACAGACCAGCGTGCCATGCGGCGCCAGCACGCCCTTGGCCAGCAGCGGCGCGGTGGAGGAAAGGTCCATGTCGATGATCGCATCGACACCACGGCCATCGGTGAGCGCCGCGATCTTTGCCGCGACATCCTCGCTCTTGTAATCGATCACATCCGCAGCACCCGCCGCGCGCGCGGTGGCGGCCCGCGCGGCAGAGGCCGTGCCGATCACGCGCAGGCCGCGCGATGCGGCGATCTGCGTCACGTAATGCCCCACGGCCGAGGCCGCGCCGGTCACCAGCACGGATTGCGCCCCCGCAGCCTGGGCCAGCCGCAGGGCATGGATGGCGGTGAGCGCGGGAATGCCGAAACAGGCGGCGGTGTTGAAATCCACCGCATCGGGCAACGGCACGGCCTGCGCTGCGGGCAGCGCGATATACTCCGCCGCCGTACCGAGCGGCCGCTGCCACTGGCCGTTCCAGATCCACACGCGCTGGCCGACTTTCGTGGCCGCATCCACGCCGGCGCCCACCGCCGCGATCACACCGGCGCCATCGCTGTGCGGCACCACCAGCGGCCAGGCGAGTGGCCGGCCGCGCCGGCTTTTCACATCCGATGGATTGACGCCGGAGCTGTGCAGCCGCACCAGCACCTCGCCGGCAGCCGGCTGCGGTGTCGGCTGTTCGCCCACCACCAGCACGTCTTTCGCCTCGCCGTTTTTTGTGTACCAGGCCGCTTTCATGCTCGCTCCATCCCTGTTGCTCAGACCGGCCTGAACACCGGGATCACCCGGCCGTCCGCCAGCGTCTTGAAATCCACTGTCACCGCCATGCCGATGCGGATGGCGTCGAAATCGCAGTCGACGATGTTGGTCATCATGCTTGGGCCTTCGGCCAGTGTCACATAGGCGATGGCATAGGGCTCGGGCACGCGGCGCATGATGCTGAAGCTGTAGATGGTGCCGCGCCCCTCGCCCGCCTGCCACACGGTTTTGTCGCTGAAGCAGAAGGGACAGAGGCTGCGCGGATACCAGTGCACCTCGCCGCAGGCTTCGCAGCGCTTGACCAGGAAGCGCCGCTCGCGGCAGGCCTGCCAGAAGGGCTCGGTCTCGGGATTGGACGGCAGCGCCAGCGTCTCGGCCATGCGACTTACTCCCGTTCCAGGATGAGGGTGGCGCTGCCATGCCGGGTGCCGAGCGAGCCGCCGGTGCCCTGGGCCAGCGCCAGGTCGCAGTTTGGCACCTGCACCTTCGGATGCGCCTCGCCACGCAGCTGCCGCACCGCCTCGATCACCTTGGTCATGCCGCCGCGATTGGCCGGATGGTTGTTGCACAGCCCGCCGCCATCGGTGTTGAACGGCAGCTTGCCCACGCCGGAGATCAGGTTGCCATCGGCCACGAAGGCCCCGCCGCGGCCCTTTTCGCAAAAGCCGAGGTCTTCCAGCTGCATCAGCACGGTGATGGTGAAGCTGTCGTAGATCGAGGCGTATTTGATATCGGCGGGTGTGACGCCGGCTTCGGCAAAGGCTGCCGGGCCGGACCAGCGCGCACCGGAATAGGTGAGATCGATCTTGCCGCCCATCTGGTGCTTGGGCGCCTCGCCGGCACCACGCAGCCGCACGCGCGGCCGTTTCAGGCTGCGTGCGATTTCGGGCCGCACCACCACCAGCGCGCCGCCGCCATCGCTGATGACGCAGCAATCCAGCCGATGCAATGGATCGGCGATCAACGGCGAGTTGACCACATCCTGCACCGTCACCACCTCGCGCAGCATGGCATGCTCGTTCCACTGCGCATGCTGCGACGCCGCCACCTTGATCCAGGCGAGCTGTTCCGCCGTGGTGCCATACTCGTGCATGTGGCGCATGGCGCACATGGCATACATGTTCACCACGGTGGGGTTATAGAAATGCTCGAACGGCACGTCGGGGGCGGCGGCGTTCCACACCCGTGGCGCCGTGCCGGTGGCCATGCCTTCGCTGCGCGGCCGGCCAGCCAGCGTGATCAGCGCGACATTGCATTTGCCCGCCGCAATCGCCTGCGCCGCATGCGAAACATGAATCAGGTAGGACGAGCCGCCGGTATCGGTGGAATCGACATGGCGCAGCGTCAGCCCCATATAGTCGGCCATGCTGAGGGGGCCGAGGCCCGGCGCATCGCCGGCACAGAAATAGCCGTCGACGTCGTCTTTGCTCAGGCCCGCATCGTCCAGCGCGCCCTTCGCCACTTCGGCATGCAGCTGCGCCAGCGAGAGATCGGTGGCCTTGCGGGTGGGATGTTCAAAGGCGCCGGCGATATAGGCCTGGTTGCGGATCGACATCGGCGCGGCGCCCTCATGCGTTTCTTGTCCCGGGCACCAGTGTAAGCATTTGGCCGGCGGGGAAAAGCCGCGGCCGATAGCGCTTTATGCGGCTGGCTTGCGCCCGAGCCAGACGGTTGCACTGGGGCCCTCGCCAAAATGTTGTCGCCGCTGCGTCATCTCGGGCAATGGCGTCAGGGGCGTATAGATCAGCAGCAGCGCCGCGCCGGTCTCGGTGCGGGTCGGCAGTCCAAGCCGGCCGATATCGGCCGCGCCGCTTTCAAACAATAGCCGTGCGGTGTACCAGACCGGGATGCCCTCATCCAGGGCACGGTGAATCACCGCATAGCGTGCGGCCCGCACCTCGGGCGTGGCATAGTTCAGCACCATGCCGCCGCGCGGATTGCCGCGAAACAGGAAAGCCAGTTCCTCGCCCACCACGCCATAGGTGAGATTGCGCTCAGCATCACGGCGGAAGGTCATGGTCCAGGGCAGCATGGCTGGCGGCACCTTCGCCGGCGCAATCGCATGCAGGTCGGGCAGCAGATCATCGCCACACAGCGCCCGCCAGTGCTGCAGCAATGGCAGGGCCGGTGCGGGCAGCACTGCATCCGGCGCCACCACGATGTCCATGCCCGCAGACACGGCTAGACGACCTCGAAGGGATCGTGCTCCACCTTGATGCCCGGCGCGGGCGGCAGCATGCGGATCGGGCCGGCGCGGTCGTCGGAGGCGCGCAGGGTCTCGACCACGATGACGCATTCCACCGCGGTGGCGCCATCGGCCAGCGGCATCACCAGGCGTTCGGCGGTGACAATATTCTCGGGGTCGCCGGCGGTAAGCCCGGGCAGCGTATAGACACTGCGGCAATAGAGCGGCTTGCGGCGCTGGATCAGCTCGGCCAGCAGGTCGCGCATATGGCGCATATAGGCGGGATCGGTGAGCGCGCCGAAGGCTTTCGCATCCATGCCCTCGGGCATTTCGCGGAACCAGCGCGCGATCTCCGTGCCGCAGAGCTTCAGACGGCCGAGATCGAAATTGCCGCGCGTGGTCTCGGCGATCAGCAGATGCGGCAGGATGATGCGCGGAATCGTCGCCACATCCAGCAGGCGGATATCGGGAATGTTGACCGGCATCGGCAGGGTGCGCCAGAAGTCGCGCGCCGCCTTCAACACCGGATTGGCCTCGATGATCATTGGCCGTCCTGAACAGCAATCGGGAGGCCAGCTTATGCCGAAAGCGAAGCGCGAGCGTTAGGTTGAGATTCGGATATGGGGCGCCGGCCTTTCGCATCTGCGAGACAGTTGCAGACTGTGGCGCCATTGCCACGGATCACACCCACGCTGCAGCCCTGGCTTGATCGGCCGGACACAGCGCTCATATCGAAGGATTGCCGCTGTTGCCCATCGTGAATCTGTCGTCGCAGCCATTGGATCGAACCGGATCGCATGGGATCGCATTGGCTTCTCTTGGATCACATTGGCCTCCAATCGGCTTCCCTTGGCTCTGAATGGGATCGCCCTGGCCGCGCATGGGCCTGGCCCGGCGCCGCATCGGCGCCAAGTTGTATCGTTAAATCAATCGCTTGCCGGAAAACGCGCCGCCGTGGGCGGTTATTCCATCGCCAGAATGGTGTTTTTCACCAGCGGGTAGATCTGGCTGTTCCAGCGCTTGCCGCTGAACACGCCGTAATGGCCGACGCCGGCCTGCAGATGATGCCGCTTCATATAGGGCTTGATGCCGGTGCACAGGTCATGCGCCGCCACCGTCTGGCCGATGGCGCAGATATCGTCGCGCTCGCCTTCCACGGTGAGCAGGGCGGTTTTCTTGATCAGTTTGGGATTCACCAGCTTGCCGCGATGCATCAGCTCGCCGGTGGCCAGCCGATGCTGCTGGAACACCCATTCCACCGTTTCGAGATAGAAATCGGCATCCAGGTCCAGCACGGCGAAATACTCGTCGTAGAAATCCTTGGTCTTGGTCGCCTGCGCGATGTCGCCCTTCCACAGATTCTGGAACAGCTCGACATGCGCCTTCACATGGCGGTCCATGTTCATGCTCATGAAAGCCGTGAGCTGGATGAAGCCGGGATAGACGCGGCGGCCAACACCGGGCAGGCCGGGCGGCACGGTGGCGATCAGCTTCTCGCGGAACCACTCGATCGGGTGTTCCTTGGCAAGATCGTTCACCTTGGTCGGATTCATCCGCGTGTCGATCGGGCCGGCCATCAGCGTCATCGAGCGCGGCGCGGCCTTGTTCTTCTCTTCCGCCATCACGGCCGCCGCGGTCAGCGCCTGCACACAGGGCTGGCACACCGCCACCATATGGGCGCCGGGGCCGATCACCTCGAGGAACCGGATCAGGTGATCGACATAATCCTCAAAGCCGAAACGGCCGGCCGAGAGCGGTACATCGCGGGCATTGTGCCAGTCGGTGATATAGACATCGTGATCCGGCAGCATGGTGGCCACCGTGTCGCGCAGCAGGGTGGCGAAATGGCCCGACAGCGGCGCGATCACCAGCACGCGCGGCTGCACGCCGATCCGCGCCTGCGCCGCCTCGTCGAGATCCTTGCGGAAATGCAGCAGGGTGCCGAAGGGGGTCACATGCGCCGGTTCTTCCACCACCGGCACCTCGCGGTTGCCGACCCGCACGCTGTCGATGTGATACGGCGGGCGGCCGTGGCTGAGGCCGGCGCGGGCCACCATTTCGGTGGCCGCGGCAAAACCGCGCAGGAACGGGTTGCTGCCGGCGGCCTGCTGCAGGCCGGGCAAGGCCTGTTCGGCCAGCGCCCGCAGGGGCGCCATCAGGTTGGCTTGGGTCTGGTAGGCCAGATACATCATGAAATCTGAGCGGCGAGGGCCATTGCTGGAGTATTCTGGAGCTGCGTGTTCTGGAGCTGTTGCGTCTTGGCTGGTCCCGGCTGGAGGCCGCCCTCCCCCCTGGAGTGCGAAAATGCCGGCCCGCCGCCTTATCGCTAAAAAAGCTAATGCAGTTTGTGCTGCAATGCGAGATATATGTAGCAGACTAAAGTCTGGGGACCTATGGGGGACGCCGGCGGATGAAGGCCACACTCACCATCAGCAGCAAGAATTACTCGTCCTGGTCGCTGCGCGGCTGGCTGCTCTGCCGCATGGCCGGGCTGGATTTCGAGGAAGTCCTGCTCTCCAGCGACGACCCCTCAACCCGGGCCGAGCTGCTGTTGCTGTCGCCCAGCTTCCTGGTGCCGCGGCTGACCCATGGCGCGGTGTCGGTCTGGGATACGCTGGCGATCGCGGCTTACCTGGGCGAAATCTTCCCCGATGCCGGCCTTTTGCCCACCGATATGGCGCAGCGTTCGCATTGCCGCTCGATCTCGGGTGAGATGCATTCGGGCTTCGCCAACCTGCGCTCGGCATTGCCGATGAATCTGAAAGCGCATTATCCGGGCTTCAAGGTCTGGGCTGGCGCCCAGGCCGATATCGATCGCGTGGTGTCGATCTGGCGCGACTGCTTCACCGCCTATGGCGGGCCGTGGCTGTTCGGCGCCAAGCCGACGGTGGCCGATGCGATGTATGCCCCGGTCTGCTCGCGCTTTCTCACCTATGACGTGAAGCTCGATCCGGCCTGCGCCGCCTACTGCCAGACCGTGATGGCCTGGCCGATCATCCAGGACTGGATCGACGCCGCGAAAGCCGAGCCCGACGAGCTGGATGAGCTCGACGTCGAGTTCTGAGCCCTAGACCACGCCGCCGGCACGCACCACCAGCCGGCGCAGGGTTTTCAGCAAGGCCGTGCTGCATGGATCGCGTCCATTGAGAATCAGCACCAGGCCCGGACGGCTGAGTTCCAGCGCCTTGGCGAATTCGTCGATGCTGGTATTGGCCACCTTGCAGGCCTCGGTGATCACCGCCAGGCCGTCTTCCGCGATATAGCTGTAACCATCCGCCTCGCGCACCTGCAGGCGCATCAAGCGCTTGGCTACCGGCGGTGGCGGCGCCTTGGGTTTCGGCGCGGCGCGGCGCACCGGTTCGGCCTGCAGCGGTGCCGGCGTGAATGCGCTCGGTGCAGAGGCGATGCTGAAATCGTCCAGCGCCAGGCTGCTGTTGATCTGCTGGCCGATCTGGTCGCGGATCTTCTGCATCATCGTCGCGTTGGGCGCGGTCAGCTGATACTGCGCAGTATGGTCGGTATGGAAAGTGCTGATATCATCAAGCCGCGACAGGCGACGGCGCAGGAAGGGCTGACT
>NZ_CALSAN010000016.1:0-91142 GCF_943372915.1 Ferrovibrio terrae
TGGCAGGCTGTGCCGTATCCAGCATAACCGCCGCTTTGGTGAGGCTGCCAAGATCGGCCACCTCGGCGAACAGCCGGAGCTGGGCCAGTTCGATATCAGCGAGTTCCTGTGCCATGCTTGGTGGAGCATATCTTGTCAGTCCGATCTTCGTCCACGGCTAGTGCGAAGCCGGCATATCCCTTACCGCCAGCCGGTCAGCTCCGCGAGGTCTGCAGGTGGCCTACCGGCTTGCGGCTGCTTTCGGCAGTGTGGCCCGTCGGCATCCTTCCAGGTCAGCCTTTGAGATCGCCTGCAATGGCCAGTCGGTGAAGATCATACCAAGCCAGCAGTTGCCATGGACAAGTGATTGCTAGCGTGCCGAGATGCGCCGCGATCCAGAAACCACTCGATCGCGACTTCCAGCGTGATCATGGTGGGCCTGTACGGCGGTGCCTGCCCGTTTAAATCCAGTCTTCAACTTGTGTGGCCCAATCCTCAGCGCTGCGGCGCGTTTCGAGGGTTTTTGCTCTGACTGACGCCGTTCCGTCGCACCTTGGCGCGGTACTCGCCATTTCTACGTTTTTCGATGATTGGTACAGAAGATTTCAACTGCGGCTTTTTGCTTACAGTGTCCCAAATTGTCCCAAACGGCTGGGCTTGGCTTGTTTAGCGTTTGATTTTAAGGGATAGGAACGCGGCGTCGTAAGCTCTACGGGCTTATCAATCGCTAAGTTCTGGAGCGGGTGAGGGGAATCGAACCCCCGTCGTAAGCTTGGGAAGCTTCTGCTCTACCATTGAGCTACACCCGCCCGTGTGTGGGTAACCTTGTCAGAACCATAACCAACAGGTTTCGACCATGCAACCGGTCCTTATGATCGCCTAGGAGCTGCACGCTACCGGCTAGACGATGCCAGCGCCGGCTATCATTGCCTTGGGGCGCAGCTCAGTCATTTTCGCGCGATAGCCGCTGTGCCGGTATGCGCCAACGGGATCGATGGCACCGCCCAACCGATAGCGTGCCATAGCAAGGATAGGCCCGACATCCGTCTGGAAGCCCTTGCGCAGGGTTTCAACCGCCATGACCACATCATTGCTGTCCTGATGGGCATGCAATGCGGGGCGATCGACCAGCAGCGCCTGCGCATAGGCGCGCAAGATTTCGCGGCTGCTCATCATCAGGCTTTCGATTGGATCGGTGATGTTGTGCGACTGGTCCATCATGTAGGCTGGCGGTGCCAATATCCCGGCGCTGTCCGCATCAACCAGTTCATTGAAGACCAGGAACAGCCGGAAAGGATCGATCGAGCCGCTGTCGAGATCATCGTCGCCATACTTGCTATCATTGAAATGGAAGCCCCCCAGCTTCGAGAACTGGATCAGGCGTGCGACGATCATTTCGATGTTGGTGGTCGGCGCGTGATGGCCGAGATCCACCAAGCAGCGGGCCTTTTCCCCCAGCATTTGGGCGCAGGCAAAGCTGGTGCCCCAGTCGGCAATCACGGTAGCGTAGAAGGCGGGCTCGTATAGCTTGTGCTCCAGCAGCAGCGTCCAGTCGGCCGGCAGGGCTGCGTAGATTTTCGCCATACTGTCGAGATAGCGGTCAAGTGCCTTTCGCATATGCTGCTGGCCTGGGAAGTTCGCGCCATCGGCAATCCAGACCGTCAGGGCCTTAGAGCCCAATTGCTCGCCATGGTGAATGCATTCAATGTTATGTGCGATCGCCAGATCGCGAACCGCAGCATCGCTGTGGCTCAGGCTGCCGAACTTGTACGACAGAGTCTGGCCGGGAGGGTCCTGGAAGGTGTTAGAATTGACAGCATCGAAGCCCAAGCCGAGAGAATCGCCCAACTGCTTGAGCGTGCGGAAATCGGCGGCCTTGTCCCAGGGGAAATGAAGAGAAACCAAGGGTGTGCAACGGACGAGCCGCTGAATAACGGCGCAATCCTGTAGTTTCTCATCCACGTTACGGGGTTCGCCGGCAATCGGGAAGCGGGCAAAGCGGGTACCGCCCACGCCCACGCCCCATGATGGGATGGCCATTTTAAAGGATTGAACCAGAAGGGTTATTCGATCGATGTCGATGTCGGCACGGGCCAGATTGGCGCCCAGCGCCTGATAGGCCGACTGTAAATCTGGCAACAAGGTCCGATTATGGTCAGCGACCTGCGCTTCGAGACGGGCAAGATGATCCATAGGACGGATAACTCTGCATAATTAGTCAATAATCCGGCATTAGATTTGCTTTTTGCCATCTTGTACAGGGGGGGGCGTGATGTTACACGCTCTACATTAGCGCCGCCTCGAGGCGGGCAGGTTGAAGCATGTCTTGATGGCTGGGTTAGCCCCGGTAAGTCGGCATGAAGACGAGAAAGCGACGGCTTAGAATATATTATGTCCACTCATTCAATTTGGATCGTTACGCCGGACGGAGATTCTCGCGCACATGGCCTTGATGAGGTTGCCGAATCGCTTTCTTACGGCTTCCAGGCGCTCGGACATACCCTGCCGATCGTGCGCCGCCGCAACGATGTTGTCGGCCGGCCGATCGTCCTGGGATGTAATCTGCTGAACGAGCAGTCCTCATCGCAGATCCCTGCCGATGCGATCTTATTCAATTTTGAACAGATTTATGACGAAAGCCCCTGGCTGACGGAGTTGTACCTGCAGCAGCTGCGCAATCACGAAGTCTGGGATTACAGCCGGCTGAATATTGAACGCCTGCATCGGATGGGCGTGCAAAACGTGCGGTTTTGCGGGATCGGCTATGTGCCGCAATTGAGCCGTATCCCCAAGCAAGAGCAGGATATAGACGTTCTGATGTATGGCCTGCGCAGCGAGCGCCGCGTCGCCATCATGGATGCACTCGAAGGCGTCGGGCGTAAGGTGGTTTTCCTAAACGGCGTATACGGTGCCGATCGGGATGGTTATATCGCGCGTTCCAAGATCGTGCTGAATATTCATTATTATGCAGCACGCATTTTCGAGATCGTGCGGGTGTCCTACCTGCTCTCAAATGAGAAATTTGTTATTTCTGAGCCGGGCGCTGACCATCAGTTGGAAGATCCCTATCGAGAAGGCATCGTATTCGCGCCGTATGAGTCTGTGGTCGAGACTTGTGAGCATTACCTGGATAATCTGGACAAGCTGAAAACCGTTGCCCGGAATGGTTTCAACCTGTTTCGCTCCAAACCCCAACAGGAGTACCTGTCCGGTCTGATTGGTGCTTAAGGCGTGCAGCAGGATTGACTGCGGTTATCCGCATTCGATCAGCTAGGGGACGGGGTGACGGTGATGAGCCAGATGCAGCTTGTTGTGCCGATGGCCGGGTTCGGAGAGCGGTTTCGCCAGGCCGGCTACAAAACGCCCAAGCCACTGATCGATATCGATGGGCAGCCGATGATTGCCCATATCCTCGGTCAGTTTGGCAGCATCGCCGACCCGCTGCTCATCTGCAATGCCGAGCATCTTGCCGATCCGGCTTATGCCATGGCGGCTCAATTGGCGCAGGTTTCACCACAGGCTAGGATCGTCGGCATTCCGTCTCACAAACTGGGGCCGGTACATTCCACCCTGGCGGCTGCCGACCGGATCGACGATGATCGACCGGTTGTGGTCACCTATTGCGATTGCGTTTCGGTTTTCGATTGGGCGCAACTAGTCGACTTTATTGCACAAGGTGATTACGACGGCGTCATTCCGGCCTATCGTGGTTTCCATCCACATCTTCGCCGCTCAATGTTTCACGCCTATATCCGTGAATCCGCCGGGCACGTCATCGATATTCAGGAAAAGCAGCCCTTCACTGTGGATCCGATCAACGAATACGCGTCCAGCGGCATTTATTACTTTGCCTCCGGCGCGCTGCTCAAGCGCGCCTGTCAGGCGGTGGTCGACCAAAACATCTCTGCGGTTGGCGAGTATTTCATCAGCTTGGCCTACAAGCCGCTGCTGGAACAGGGGCGTGATATCCGCATCTTCGAGATTCCCCATTTCCTGAACTGGGGAACGCCAGAGGATGTGTCGGACTATCGCTCCTGGCATCGGGCCTTTGCCAGCATTGTCGCGCCGCGGCCCGCCGCCGCGCAGGCAGGCACGCTGCTGATGCCGATGGCCGGTCTGGGGCAGCGGTTTGCCCAGCGCGGCATCACCACGATCAAACCGCTGATCCCTGTATCCGGTCGTCCGATGGCGGTGCAGGCCGCCCTGGCGATGCCGCGGGCCGAGCGGACGATTTTCGTCCTGCGCGCCGATACGGCTGGGCTGGGAACCCTGCAGGCAAGCCTGCGCGAAGCTTTCCCGCAGGCTGAGTTCCATCTGCTTGCCGCCCCGACGGATGGTCAGGCGCGCACCTGCGTGCATGCCCTGGCGGATGTAGACGGCAACGCGCCGTTGACCATCATGGCCTGCGATTCCGCCGTGACCTACTCCGCCGCGCGGTTTCATGCCCTTATGGCAGATGCGGATGTCGATCTTGTGGTATGGACGGCGCGCGGCCTGCCCTGCGTCGACCTCACGCCCGGCGCCTATAGCTGGGTGGAGGCCGAAGGTGATGTCTGCCGGAGCGTGTCGGTTAAGCATCCCTTGAACGATCCGTTCCACGATCCGGTGGTGCTTGGCGGGTTCACCTTTAAGCGCGCTGCTGATTTTGTGGCTTCGGCGGAACGGATTTTCAGCCAGGAACGGCGTGTCGGCGGTGAATTCTATGTTGATGCCTGCGTCAATGCGGCCATCGAGATGGGGCTGAAGGCGCGTATCATTGAAGTGGACGCATTTCTGAACTGGGGAACGCCGGAAGATCTCGACACCTTCCTGTACTGGCAGGCCGGGTTCCATCGCTGGTCTGGGCATCCTTATGATATGATGCGTGACCCCATGATACCCGCCGGACAGCGCGACGCGGTCATCGCGGGTGCGCTTGGCGGACAGGGCAGAGGCTAACGCTTGGCGAAGCTGTATGGAGAGGTTGGGCGTTTCATTATTGTCGGCCTGTTGACCGTCGGGCTGGACTTCGCCTGTTATCTTCTGTTGATGGCTGCTTCGGTCCCGGTGGTGCCGGCTAAGATAGCCAGCTTCCTACTCGGCGGTCTGTTCAGCTATAGCGCCAACCGATGGTTCACCTTCCGTGTCAGCCATGGCCGGCACCAGTTATTGAAATCCTACGCGGTTTTCACGGTCACGCTTTGTGTGAACTCGGTCATCAATTACGGAGTTCTGCTGCTGATCGGCCGTGATCCGATTGCCATCGTGGCTGCCTTTGTGATGGCGACTGGCGTATCGGCGGCGCTGAATTTCATCGGCTTGCGCTACTGGGCTCTGGCGGCATCCGACCGATCGATCATGCGGTCATGAAACTCTCTCTGGTCATTCCCTGTTTCAATGAGGCCGGCAACCTGCCGGCACTGGTTGCGCGCTGCCAGCAGGCGATCGCCGCTGCGGGCGGACCGTCTGTGATGGAAATTCTGCTGGTTGATAATGGCTCGGGCGATAATACGGCGACGATCCTGCCAGCACTTGTACAGCAGCAGCCCGGGCTGAAGATGGTGACGGTCGAGCGCAACCTGGGATATGGCTTCGGTATATGGAGCGGACTTCAGGCGGCGGATGGTGAGATTGTCGGCTGGACCCATGCCGACATGCAGACCGATCCGATGGATGCGGTCACTGCATTGGCGCTATTTGGCAATACTGACAGACCGGCGACTGTCTTTGTCAAGGGTACCCGCCGGCATCGCGCGCTGGGTGACAGTATCTTTACTTGGGGTATGGCGGTTTTCGAGACCTGTCTGCTGCGGGTGCCGCTGTGGGATATCAATGCACAGCCAACCTTGATGCCGCGCCGGTTCATGGAAAGTTGGGGCACGCCGCCGTTCGATTTCTCGTTCGACCTATTTGCCTATTACGCCGCCCGGCGCGATCATCTGTCGGTGATCCGGATTCCTGTCGATTTCCGCCAGCGGTTGGCCGGTATGTCGAGTTGGAATGTCGATTGGCGCTCGAAGATGCGTCTTACGCGCCGGATTGTGGCATACAGCTGGCGCCTGTTCAGAAGCGAAAGGTAAGGTCATGCTTGTGATTTCGCACCGCCGCAATACCATCGATCAACTGCGCGAGACGCCAATCGAATTCGGAGTCGAGGTTGATATTCGTAGCCATGGCGCCGACCTGATCATCCATCACGACCCCTTTACCCCGGGACTGCGGTTCAATGACTGGCTTGAACATTATCGCCATCGCTTTGTCATCCTGAATGTCAAGGAAGAGGGGCTGGAGCAGGCACTGCTGGATTGCATGAAGCGCTGCGGTATCGAGGATTTCTTTTTTCTCGATCAATCTTTTCCCTTTCTGATCCGCACGGTGCGTTCTGGCGAAAGTCGCGTGGCGATCCGCTATTCCGAATTCGAATCGATTGAAACTGCCATGAGCCTGGCGGGCAAAATAGACTGGGTCTGGGTAGATTGTTTCACTCATCTGCCGCTGGATGCAGTTGCCGCGGCGAAGTTCCGCGCGGCCCGGATCAAGACATGCATCGTCTCGCCCGAACTGCATGGTCGGGACGGGCTGGTGGAAATTCCCGCCATGCGCGCGATGCTCAAGGCATCCGGCGTCGTGCCAGATGCGGTCTGCACGAAAATGCCCGGCCTGTGGGCCTAGCCGGTTCCGCCGTTACTGGGGCTTCCGGTCAGCCAGCATCTCATCGATGAACTGGCGGATTGTGCCGATATCTTCGGCCAGTTTTTTCTTCCGCTCAGGGTCCATGCGCGTGAGGACATCAGCCAGCTTGCCTATGCCGTTGTGCAGTGTGTTGGATGCGGTTGAGAACAGTGCGGATTTGACGTCAAGCAATGGAACTACGGTGATAGTGACGGCGAAGAACAGAAGCGACAGTCCCAACAGAACGAACGAGGTCTTCCGCAGGCGCCGGTTCAGTCCCTCGACTCGTTGTATGCGGGCAACCTTTGCAATCGGGCTGTCGCCTTCTCCAAGCATGCTGTCGATCTCGGCGATCTGCTTCGCGAGCTGTGCATGCGCTTCCTCCGCCGTCTTGCCGTGCGCCGATAGGGACAGCTCCGGAATACGACAGAGAAAGACCTTGCCATCCGTATCGACGCTGACGCGCATCGTGGCCGATGCTGGCGCCTTGCCGCTGAAAAGATCGCGAATGCCGGTCAGAGTATGATTGCTGTTCATGATGCTATTTCCCAGTCCGCCAATATCGAATAACCCCTTCCGGAGCGGAAGGTGCGTCGGTAATTCTGAGGCGTTGGCCAGTCAGGCCCGCCAGTATTTCACTCATGATCATGGTCTCTCCCTGCGCCGCTTTGTACCAGCCATCCTTAGAAGGCGCGGGCAACGGTTCTCCAAATTTCCAAGTGGATTTCCCGGTATCGGATTCTGTAAGGCGGCCCTGTCGAACATGATAATTCGGCAGCGAGAATTCATTGGGGTGGGGCGCATACAAAACCAGAAGTCCAGCGCATATCAACAACGGTCGGACGATAGATTGGCGTTCCGAGGCCCAGACAGATAGTACCGCCGCTGACAGCGCGGCAGCCAGCAACGGGCCGTGTGCCTGATGCGCGGCGGTCAGTCCGTTGCGGATCCACAGAAATCCGGCGAGCGACAGCACGATATAGGCCGCGAGTACCATCCCCATCTTGTGTTGATCAAGTACCGGCCTGGCATCGTGGGGCCCGGAAAATCTCCGCCCCAGTGCATAAACGGCCATGAAGCCGGCAAGGTAGTATTTGACCGTGTTGATGAGTAGCAGCGACAAAGCAGTTAAAAGCGAGTCTGCTCCGAACCATGCCGTGATCTGGCGCACCACCGGGTCACGCAGGGTCCAGCCTGTTACAGCGCTCATGGCTTCCTGCGCGGCGGCAGCGGGTATGCCACGATAGATCGTCAGGCCGAGTTCCTGTCCGTCATATGGCGGCGGCGGGACGATCCAGCACGCCACAGCTGTCAGCACGAGGATCAGGTACAGTCCGAAGATCGGCTTGTTGATCTGGCGCCAGAATACGGCGCCGGCAAACAGCGCGGCGAGGAAGGCGGAATAGAAGATTGGTCCCTTGGCGCAAGTCAGCACAAACAACAGGAGCACGAAAACCTGCGGCGGTTCCTTCCTTCGGATTAGAATCGCGCTGATGCCGAACAGCAGCAGCACGTAGAAGTAGGAGGATATTGTCAGGCTGTAGTTGATTTCCTCGCCGTAGATGGTCAGAAGGGCTAAGAAGATCAGCAGGCTCAGAATAGCGTGGCGCCGCAGCAGCGGACGCAGGAATAGAAACATGCAGACGACGATGATGACGTATCGTGCATTAACGGCGTCGATCATGGTGGGGGTCTTCACGGGTGCCAGCAATGCGGCCAGGATGCCACTGGAGAAATGATGGAAGCTCGCCATCTTCTCCGGATAATAGGTGAAGAGCCGCAGGGAATCGAAATAGTCGGCCTTCAGCATCTCCAGGGCGGGGCTGAAATACAGGACATCATGCGGTTCGAAAATATAAAGGTGCGCTTCGAGGAAGCGGAATATCCAGGCGACGAGTAACAGCAGTAGAGCGTCGGTCAGGATGCCAGTTTTTAGAAGCCGGCTTTTATCGACAGACAGGATGTTGATATGTCGAGTCAGGTAAAGACCCAGGCCGCCCAGAGCGGCAAGCCCGAACAGTGCCGGCTTGATCAGCGCGGGCCCGGAAACTGCCAGGATATTGGCGGCGATGCCGGCGCTGCCCAATCCTAGCAGAATGGCCGTGAGTAGAGATCGCGCCCCCAGCATATAGCCAGTACCTGCATACACAAGCAGCATGCCGGTGAAGACAATATATTCTATGAACATGAGGGTCCGTGATTATTAACAACGTGTTTGATCGTGTATATCAAAAATGATCTGCTTTGTGCACTGCTGACGGCCCTGTCTTCGAGGCCGGCCAGCGGAGAATGAACCTTGGGAGCGTGGAATGCGGCGGGCTTTCGTGATGCGGTTGAACCCTGGGAACGAGCATGAGTATCGTCGGCGGCATGATGAAATATGGCCTGAGTTGACTGGGCTTTTGCGCCAATCGGGAATATCGAACTATTCGATCTTCCTGGAAGCGGACAGCGGGAAGCTGTTTGCTGTCCTGGAGGTTGCCGAGAGCAACACGGTGGATGCCCTGCCGGATCATCCGATCATGCGACGCTGGTGGGATTACATGAAGGATATCATGGAGACGAACCCGGATGGATCGCCGGTCGCGATACCCCTGCGAGAGGTCTTCCGGCTGGATTAAGGGGTTTGAGGATGCCTGCCTGTTCAATTGTCTTCGACTGCGGCAAGACGCGACTCAAGGCGTCGTTAATCGACGCGCAGGGGCGCATTCTCGCTCAGCAGCAGACCGACAGCATGATGGCGGACCTGCCCCCCTATCCGCATCTCCGCGTCGATGACGTATGGCAGTGGCTGTTGAATGTATTGACTGATTTCGCCAGGCTTGAAGCGGATATCCGCTGCATCATTCCAGTTACGCATGGTGCCACGGCAGCGGTGTTGGCCGGTGATCGACTAGCCTTCCCGGTCATGGACTATGAGTGGATCCTGCCAGAGTCTGCCGACAGCGACTATGAGGCGCTCGCACGGGATTATTCATTGACTGGATCTCCAGCATTGCCGGCCGGCCTGAATCTGGGGCGGCAACTATACTGGTTGCGGCAGGCGCGGGATTTCCGGAATGTCACGGCCATCCTGTTGTATCCCCAATACTGGGCATGGCGGTTATCCGGTGTCATGGCCAGCGAGATCACCTCGCTGGGTTGTCATACCGATCTGTGGAACATCGCGGAGAACCGCATGTCCAGTTGGCTGGAACGGCTGGATATCGCCCGGCTGTTTCCTGCTCTGCGGCCCGCCTGGGACAGGCTCGGACCGATTCTGCCGGCGGTGGCGGCGCGCACGGGCTTGCCGCCGGAGTGCATGGTGGTCAACGGCATTCATGACAGTAACGCGACGTATCTGCGGTATCTGGCGGCCGGTGCGGCTGCCAACGCCACGGCGATCTCCACCGGCACATGGGTGGTGGTGTTCGCCGGTGGGGCAGATCCGCGCCGCCTTGATCCGGCCAGAGACATGCTGGCGAATATCGACAGTTTCGGCAAACCGGTTCCCTGCGCCCGCTTCATGGGGGGGCGCGAGTATGAGGCGATCGCCGGTTCCTCGTCGGTCTCGCGGCAGGCGGGTTTTGCGGAGATTCAAAGTATCATAGACAGCAAGGCGTGGTGCTGGCCGTCTTTTGCACCACAGGGCGGGCCGTACCGCCAGCACACTGGTTCCATCCAAGGCGATGCTGCAGCCGTGCCGCTCGCATGCCTATATTTGGCATTATTGACCGAGGATGTGGTCCGGCGATTCGAGACTCACGGGGATGTTTATATCGATGGACCTTTCGCCGCCAACGCCGCCTATACAGGCATTCTCGCGGCCTTGCTGGCGCCGCGGAGGGTTTTTATCTCGGATGATATCCAGGGTACAACGCTAGGCGCCTGGTTGCTGGGGCAGCCGTCGCTGCACGCGACTCTCCCTGCCTTGCAAGTCGTGTCTCCCTGGGCACTGAATGGACTTGCGGACTATCAGTCAACCTGGCGCGCTGGTGTTGCGCAGCGGGATGCCGTCTTGTCCGCTTCGGCCTGAGTGAAACGTTATCCCAAGCTTGGGTGGCGCGGCGCTCAATGTGTATCTGCCATGGTGGCGGCGATCTGGTCCGGGGTGAGGTCGAACAGCTTGCCCAGACCGGCCGCGCCGGCACGGGTCAGGGTCACCGCCCGGCTGTCCCGGCGCCGCTCCAGCCAGCCCAGTTTGAAGCAGCGGTCGGCCAGCGCCGCCCCCAGGCTGCCGGCCAGATGCGGGCTGCGCTCGCTCCAATCCAGGCAGGCACGGGCGAAACGGCGTTTTCCCTGTGCAATCGAGTCCACATCGATCTGCAGGCCTGCGAACAGCTGTTTACCCGCCGCCGTCACAACAAACTCATCCTCACCGCTGGGGAGCAGGCAGCCGCGCGCGATGAGCTGGTCAAAGAGGCAGACGCCGAGCTTGCCGGCAATATGGTCGTAGCAGGTGCGTGCGGCGCGCAGTGCCCCGGCCACGCGGGTGTGGTGGTGGTGCTTTGGCAGCGGCCGCTCTCCGGCCAGGGCCATCAGGCTTTCGATTGCCGTGGCCACCTGCGCATTGGCCAGGTGGTAGTAGCGATGCCGCCCCTGCTTGGCCAGGCCAAGCAGGCCGCCATCGGACAGCTTGGCCAGGTGGCCGCTGGTGGTCTGTGGCGACACGCCGGCGATCTGCGCCAGTTCCTTGGCAGTGCGGGCGCGGCCATCCATCAGCGCCTTCAGGATATTGGCACGTGCCGGATCGCCGATCAGGGCGGCTATCTTGGCCACATGGGGGTCGTTGCTGCTCATGGTGCGACTCTAGGCCGGCCATCTGCTGTCGTCCATCTGCAACAGTTCGGCCGCGGCCGTAGCGTTGCAGGTGGCGGTGCGAAGCCTGGCCGCGCATGCTGGTGACAGCAGGTGTCAGTGCGCCGGTCTATCGTCACCACAGCGTCATCGCCGTCGGATAGGACTGCGGAACCGAATCATAAAAAAGGAGCCTCGCCATGCCCCAGACCATGATCGTCATAGCGCGCGACCACGACCTGTCGGCAGACCAGCGGCAAAAGCCGCAAGGTCTGCTGACGACCATCTTGCTTCAGGTTGTTGCCGCGCAGCGACGGATGCGTGAGCGTGAGCAGCTGGCCGAGCTGAGTGATGCGGCGCTGAAGGATCTCGGCCTGACGCAGGCCGATGTCTGGGCCGAGCTGCGCAAACCGGGCTGGTCGCGCTGAGTGTGAATCAGATCGGAAAGATCAGGCAGGTGGTGGTGCCGGTGGCCAGAACCTTGCCGGTGGCATCGACGATGCGGCCCTCTGCCGTGCCGACGCGGCTGCCCACCTGGATGACGGTGCCTTCGGCATAGACCGTGCCGGTCTTGTGCGAGATCGCGCGCACCAGGCTGACCTTGTATTCCAGCGTGGTGTAGCCCATGCCCTTGGGCAGCATCGACTGCACGGCGCAGGACATGCAGCTGTCCAGCATGGTGCCGGCATAGCCGCCATGCACGCTGCCGATCGGATTGTAGTGCTGCAGATCCGGCCGTCCGGCAAACACGATGCGGCCAGGTTCGGCTTCATGAATCCACATATTCATCAGTTCGGCGATCGGCGCGCCAGGCAGCTCACCGCTCATGAGCTTGCGAAACAGCTCGATGCCCGCCATCTCGCGCAACGTCTCCAGCGGGATCGGCGCATAGCGCCCGCCCTTGGGCGGGTGCAGATCGGCGGAGCGGGCGGGCGGAAGCGGGGCGGCAGACATGGCGGGGTCCTGTCTCGGGTCGTTTCTGGTCCGGCGGGCAAAAATGGGGAGGCCGGAAGTTCGCGGCAGCGCCGGTGGTCCGGTGAAACCGGGAGGATGGCTTGTCGGGCTGCCGTGCATCGTGTATATACACGTTATGAACCGCCCACCGCAAGCCCCGTCTTCCGGCCCGTTGTCTGCCCCGGCAGCAGCCGGGGAGGTCTTCACCCTGCCGCCGCCGATGCCCGACGGCCGCGATCTGTGCCTGTGCTTCCAGCTGCGCGCCGCCGCCCGCCGGGCCAGTGCGCTCTATACCAGCCGCCTGGCCCCGATCGGTCTGGGCCTGCCGCAATACAGCCTGGTTGGCATGGCGGCGGCCTGTGAGAAGCAGAATGGCCGCCCGCCCAGCATCACTGAACTGGCCGCAGCGCTGGATCTGGATCGCAGCACCCTGAGCCGCAACCTGAGGCCGATGATCGCCGCCGGCCTGGTCGAGGTGGCGCCGGCCGGCGAGGGCCGGGCCAAGCTGGTGCGGGCCACCCGCGAGGGCCGGGCCGCCTATCGCGCCGGCGTGGCGCTGTGGCGTGCCGCGCAGGATGAAGCGCAGGCCGCATTGGGCCCGCAGTTCCGGGGCCTGATGCAGGGTCTGGAAGCCACCATTGCAGGTTTGCCTGCAGCGGCCGGCAGCAGCGTCGCCAACGACCTCTGATCCTTAGACTTAGGCCTTGATCGGGCTATGCTTTGGTCGAAAGCCGGGGCAGCCCGCCTTGTCCGGTTGCGCCGCAGCGGGCATCATCCGGCCCGACTGAGGAAACGCCGCCGGCCAGCAGGTTGAAACACCTCGACCGGCCGGAAGAGCATGAAGGGAGCCGCACCATGGCCGATAACGAACTGTTCCCCGTGGCCGCCGACTGGGCCAAGCGCGCCTGGGCCGATGCCGGCAAATACAAGGCCATGTACGAGCAGTCGGTGAAAGACCCGGTAGGCTTCTGGGGCGAGCAAGGCAAGCGCGTCGACTGGATCAAGCCCTTCAGCCAGGTGAAGGATGTCTCCTTCGACAAGAAGGATTTGCATATCCGCTGGTTCGGCGATGGCGTGCTGAACGTCTCGGCCAACTGCATCGACCGCCATCTGGCCAAACGCGCCAGCCAGACCGCGATCATCTGGGAAGGCGACGACCCGAACAAATCCGAAAATATCACCTACCAGCAGCTTCACGATGAAGTCTGCCGCATGGCCAACATCATGAAGGCCAAGGGCGTCAAGAAGGGCGATCGTGTCACCATCTACCTGCCGATGATCCCGGCGGCCGCTTATGCGATGCTGGCTTGCGCGCGCATCGGCGCGGTGCATTCGGTAGTGTTCGGCGGCTTCTCGCCTGACAGTCTGGCCAACCGCATCCAGGATTGCGACAGCCAGTTCCTGATCACTGCCGACGAGGGCCTGCGCGGCGGCCGCGGCGTGCCGCTGAAGGCCAATGCCGATGCGGCGCTCAAAACCTGCCCGAATGTGAAGACGGTGCTGGTGGTGAAACATACCGGCGGCAAGATCGATATGCAGGCCGGCCGCGATGTCTGGCTGCATGACGAAGCCGCCAAGGTGCCGGCAACCTGCGCGCCGGAGCCGATGGGCGCGGAAGATCCGCTGTTCATCCTCTACACCTCGGGCTCGACCGGCAAGCCGAAGGGCGTGCTGCACACTTCGGGCGGCTATCTCGTATTTGCCTCGATGACACATCAGTATGTCTTCGACTATCACGATGGCGACATCTACTGGTGCACCGCCGATGTGGGCTGGGTCACCGGTCACAGCTATATCCTCTACGGGCCGCTGGCCAATGGCGCCACCTCGCTGATGTTCGAGGGCGTGCCGAATTATCCCGATGCCTCGCGCTTCTGGCAGGTGATCGACAAGCACAAGGTCAACATCTTCTACACCGCGCCCACCGCGATCCGCGCCCTGATGCGCGAAGGCGAGGCACCGGTGAAGAAGACCAGCCGTGCCAGCCTGCGCCTGCTCGGCTCGGTGGGCGAACCGATCAACCCGGAAGCCTGGCTGTGGTATCACCGCGTGGTCGGCGACGGCCGCTGCCCGATCGTCGATACCTGGTGGCAAACCGAGACTGGCGGCATCCTCATCACGCCGCTGCCGGGCGCCATCGGCCAGAAGCCGGGTTCGGCGACACTGCCGTTCTTCGGCGTCAAGCCGGAGCTGGTGGATGGCGAAGGCAAGGTGCTGGAGGGCGCCACCGAGGGCAACCTGTGCATCAGCGACAGCTGGCCGGGCCAGATGCGCACGGTCTATGGCGATCACCAGCGTTTCATCGACACCTATTTCAGCACCTTCCCCGGCAAGTATTTCACCGGCGACGGCTGCCGCCGCGATGCCGATGGTTACTACTGGATCACCGGCCGCGTCGACGACGTGATCAACGTGTCGGGCCATCGCATGGGCACGGCCGAAGTGGAAAGCGCGCTGGTCGCCCATCCCAAGGTGGCCGAGGCCGCCGTGGTGGGTTATCCGCATAACATCAAGGGCCAGGGCATCTATGCCTATGTCACCCTGAAGACCGGCATCCAGGCGACCGAAGAGCTGCGCAAGGAACTGGTGCAGCATGTGCGCACGCTGATCGGGCCGATCGCATCGCCCGATCTGATCCAGTGGGCGCCAGGCCTGCCAAAGACGCGCTCTGGCAAGATCATGCGCCGCATCCTGCGCAAGATCGCCGAGAACGAACATTCGGCACTGGGCGATACCAGCACGCTGGCCGATCCCAGTGTGGTGGATGATCTGGTCAATAACCGCATGAATCGCGGCTGAGCGAACGAACCGTCGCAGCATAAAAAAACCGGGAGGCGCGACGCCGGGCGTCTGGAGTGATCCAGGCGCCCGAACTGTTTGTGCGGCGGCTAAGCCTGGCTGGCGGGAACCTATGTCAGCCGGCAGGGCTTATGTCTACGGGATCAAACACCGGAGGCATCTCATGGCTATAGAAACGCGATACGGGCCCAGGGAGAAAGTCGACACTGAAACCGGCGGGCGCGTCATATCAACACAGAATGCACGGGGTGGCATCGAACTGCATCGCATGCGCTATGTGCTGGGCTTCGGCCTTGCCGGCGTGATCATCGCCTTTGCATTGGCCTGGTATTTCATGTTCCGCGCCTGAGTGGCGCGATCTGCAGGCCGGCGGCCAGGTCGCTGATCTGCCGCGCTACCGATTCGGCCTGTTGCAGCCGCTGCATCAAAGCTGCCGCCATCTGCCATTGATCGGCGGCAGCTGGGCGGTCGTCCGCGTCATCAACTGACAATTCGGTATCCGTCTCGGCACCCAGCAGCCTCAGCAGGGTCGGGCGATGCCGCGTCAGAACAGCCTCGGCCACCGCCGGGTCGAGATCGCGTCCGCGCATCCGCAGCAGCACATGCAGCGCCGCCAGCTGTGCCATCATGCGGTAATTGGCCGAGAGGAAAGCCTGCAGCCGTGTCATGTCGGCCGTGCCGGCACCGGGTTCTGCGGCCAGGCGGCGCAGCGCGCCGGCGAAATCGGCGCCAGCATCGAACAGATCCTTGCGGGCCAAACGGTAGCTCTGTTCGGGCGGATTGCGCTTCAGCGCCTGGCGGGCGTATTTGCGGTTGGCGCGCAGCAATGCGGCCGTCAGTTGTGGCAGGCTCTGTCGTTCCCAGTAAGGCAGCACGAAACTGAACAATGCTGCAATGCCGGCGCCGATGGCGGTATCCAGCAGACGCTCGGCCAGCAGGGAGCCGCTGGCCGGGCTGAGGAAATGCATCATCAGCAGTGCCATCACGCAGGCGGCGGTCGAAGTGATCAGGTAGCGCACGGGGGCATAGGCATGGGCCAGCGCAATGCTGGCGAAATACAGCCCCAGCAGCACCGGATCGGACAGCAGATGCAGGGCCACGGCGGCCAGCACGCAGCCGATCAGGTTGCCGACCAGGCGATCCTTCTGGCGTTGTCGGGTGGCGCTGTAGCTGGCGCGCATGATGACGGCCACGGTGAGCAGGATCCAGCTGCCGTGGCTGAAGTAATGCGTCAGCGCTGCTGCGATGACAAAGGCGCAGAGCATTGCCGCCGTCAGGCGCAGGGCATAGCGAAAAATCGGCGAGGTCAGGCGCAGATGGCGGCGCAACAGCTGCAACCGGTAGGGGCGCGGGGGCAGGAATTCCTCGATCCTGATGGTGGCCAGCACCATCTCTGCGGTGTCGGACTGGCGGATCACCTGCTGCAGGCGCTCCACCGCTTCGATGGCATGGCCGATCCGCTCCAGCGTGGCGCGCAGTTCCAGCAGGGCGGCCCCATGCTCGGTATCACCATCACTGCTCTCCAGGGGCGCCACCTGCTGCAGCTTTTCAGCGATGGCGGCGAATTCGTTGCGCAGCGTATGCAATGATGGGCTCGGCCTGCCATCGCGAATTTCATTAGCGATATCCTCGATCAGCAGGGCGGTATGCTGCACGCCGATGCGGATGCGCTCCAGCAGCGCACCGCTGTCACGCTGGCCGGCGAACTGGCGGCGCAGCAGCCAGTAATCGGTCTGGCTGGAGAGGATGATCTCAAAGGTATCGAGCGTGGCGATCAGTGCGGCGGCCATCTGTCGTTCGCGCGGCGCCTGCATGTGGCGGAACAGCAGGTTGCGTGCCGCTTCCACCTGCTCCATCAGCGTCACTTGGCGCTCGATCAGGGTGGCATGGCTCGCCTCCACGCTGATGCGGGAATCATACAGCGCCGCCTTGGCCCGCACATAGGCGGCAAAGGCATCCAGTGTGCCGGTCAGGGCGATCTGCTTGTGGCGGGCCTCCAGGGCATGGCTCATCCCCATGCCGAAGGCGGCATAGGCGACGGCCCCGGCAAAGAACAGCAGGGCATGATGCACGGCGGCTGCGCCGCCACCGATCTCGACGCCGAAGGCAAAGACCATGGAGAGGATCATCGACATGCACAGCGCCAGCATGGTCTTGCCATAGATCGTCAGCATGGCGGCGACAAAGCTGGTGATGGCGACAATGCCGGCCTGGGCGACAAGGTTCTGCTCGCTCAGGCCGATGCCAAGCGTCACCAGGCTGTCGAACAGGATGACGATCAGGAAGGCGATGCGTTTATGACCGGGCGGCGCCGGGGTGTCGACAATGCTGGCGCAGGTTGCGCCCACTGCCACCACGGCCGCGGCGGCAGAGCCGAGCCATAGGCCGGTCGCCAGCGCGACGATGGCGACACCCGCAGCAGCCGTGGCGCCGCTGAGTAGTTGTTGCGCCGGCAGGGCGAAGATCGAAAGGTTGAACGGGTTCGGCATGATGCTGAGCCTGAGTCTAGCGCAGGCCGCGTGGCATCGCGAGGCCGGTGTTAGGTCAGTGTCTTGTAGAAAAACGCGCAGGGCTGTGCGGCCGTTCCATCCGCCGACAGAGCATAGCCTGGCATGATGCCGAGCAGGATATAGCCGAGGCTGTGATAAAGCGGCTCGGCAGCACTGCCATGCTCGGTATCCAGTGTCAGTAGGCTGCGACCATGGCGGCGTGCTTCGGACTCGATGGCCTGCATCAGCGCGCGCGCCAGACCCCGCCGCCGTGCCCGGCTGTGCACCAGCAGTTTCTTCACATCGGCGCGATGCGGCTGGTTGGGCGGCGTATCGAGGCCCAGCATGACGGTGCCGGCGATATCGCCGTCCTGTCTGGCCACAAGCAGGACCGCCTTGCCGGTGCGCAAGTCCGGCAGCTGGCGCTGCCAGTAGGCGCGCGCATCGGCCAACGGAAACGGCTGCACGAAATTGACGCTGGCGCCATGCAGCACGCTGTCGTGCAGCACCGTGGCAAGATCATCCAGTGCGGCTTCGGCGCCGGCGGCATCCAGGATGGCGATGGTCATGACTGCAACATCCGCTGCAGGAAAACCAGGTCGAGCCAGCGGTCGAATTTCCAGCCTGAATCGCGGATCAGCCCGGTGCGCGTGAAACCCAGCTTTTCATGCAGGCGCAGGCTGGCGGCATTTTCCGCCGTAATCGCCGCCACCATGCTGCGCAGGCCGCGCTGGGTCGCCACGGTGACCAGGGCTGCGAGCAGCTTTTGTCCGATGCCCTGGCCGCGCCGGTCGGGTGCGATGTAGATCGCATTCTCCACGCAATAGAGGAAGGCCGGCCACGGGCGGAACTGGCCGAAGCTGCTGTAGCCCACGACAGCCGCGCCATCGGTGGCAACCAGCACCGGCAGCTTCTGGTCGGCTTTCATCGTCATCCAGTCGCGCTGGGCCTGCGGCTCGCGCGCGACATAGTCAAACACGGCCGTGGTATTCAGCACGGCATCGTTGTAGATGGCGCGGATCGCTTCTGAATCCTCAAGTGTGGCGTCCCGAATCTCGATCATCGTGTCTTCCGTCTGGCAATCGTCACAAGGTAGCGGCAGGGCTCGCCGGTTTCGTTGGCGAAGGCATGCGGCTGGTCCAGCGCGCAATGCAGGCAATCGCCGGGGCCGATCAGGAAATGCTCGGCGCCGCTTTCAAAACGCAGCTGGCCACTGATGCCGAGGATGTGCTGGTCATAGGCGCCGAGCGGCAGCGCGGGATAGGCGATGCGTGCGCCCGGCGGCAGGGTGGCCTGCACGATTTCCACCGACGAGCCGGTGCCGGCCGGTGTCACGGCGCGGCGCTCAAAGCCGGTTTCCGGGTCGCGCCAGACCGGCTGGGCGGCGGCGGTCAGCAGCACCAGGCTTTTATCCTCCACCGCTGCCATCAGACCGGACAGGGTGATGTCGAGGCCGGCACAGAGCCGGCCCAGCAGGGCGGCGGTCGGGCTGGCTTCACGGCGCTCGATCCGGGAGATCATCGGCTTGCTGACCCCGCTGCGGGTGGCCAGATCGGCCAGCGACAGGCCCAGTTCCTCGCGGCGGCTTTTCAGCCGGCCGGCGATGCGGGCCTCGATATCGTCTGAAGCGGCGGGTGTCTCATTCATAAGACAATCGTCTATTATATAAGACAATATCGGTCAAGCTGGGTTTGCTAACGCCTGCTCCTATGTCAGAGCATGTAAAGACCGTGGAGAGATGCATGCGCCGATTCCTGACTGCTCCCCTGCTGCTGGCCATGCTGGCGGCGCCCGTGGCCGTGGCCCAGCCGGTTCCGGTCATCCGCACCGAGGCTGCCAGCCTGCGGGTGGTGACGGTGGCCAGCGGCCTGGAAAATCCCTGGGGCATGGCCTTCCTGCCCGATGGCCGCATCCTGGTGACCGAGCGGCCGGGGCGCATGCGGGTGGTAGCCAAGGATGGTGCGCTGTCGCCACCGTTGGGCAATGTGCCGAAGGTGTATGACAGCGGTCAGGGCGGCCTGCTGGATGTCACGCTCGATCCGGATTTCGCGCGCAGCCGCCTGCTGTATTTCACCTACGCCGAACCCGGCGACGGCGGCGCCGGTACGGCGCTGGCCACCGCCGTCTTCAACGAGACCACTCTGACCGATGTGAAGGTGCTGTTCCGCCAGCAGCCGAAGGTCTCCGGCGGTCTGCATTTCGGCAGCCGTGTCGTGGTGGGCAGTGATGGCAAGCTGTGGCTTGGTGTCGGTGAGCGCTACCGGCGCGATGAAGCGCAGAATCTGAACGTGCATCTGGGCAAGCTGCTGCGGCTGAACAAGGATGGCAGCGTGCCGGCGGACAATCCTTTTGTCGGTCGCAGCGATGCGCGCCCGGAAATCTGGTCTTACGGGCATCGCAATATCCAGGGCATGGCGCGGCACCCGCAGACCGGCATCGTCTGGCTGCACGAACATGGCGCCCAGGGTGGTGACGAAATCAACATCCCCGAGCGGGCGAAGAACTATGGCTGGCCAGTGATCACCCACGGCATCGATTATTCAGGTGCGAAGATCGGCGTCGGTACGGCGGCACCGGGCATGGAGCAGCCGCTGCTGCACTGGACGCCGTCAATCGCGCCCTCGGGCATGGCCTTCTATAGCGGCAGCAAGATGCCGGGCTGGACCGGCAACCTGTTTGTCGGTTCGCTGAAATTCGGCACCCTGCATCGCGTGGTGCTGGATGGCACGCGCGTGGTGCGGCAGGAGCAGATGCTGAAGGAGATCGGCGACAATATCCGCGACGTGCGCGACGGGCCCGATGGTTTCCTCTATCTCGCCACCGACAGTCCGCGCGGTCGCATCCTGCGGCTGGAACCCGCCCCTTAGGCAACAAAAAGCCCGGCATCTTGGCGATGCCGGGCTTTTCGTCAGGGCCGCATCAGTCGGCCTTGGTTTCTTCTTCCTCTTCGGTATCCGGATCGGCATCGGGCTCGCCAAAGGATGGCGGGGTGTCCTCGGCGTCGTCGGCTTTTTCCTCGATCGTCGGATCGCTTTGCAGTTCGATCTGGATCGTGTTGGGATCGACACCGGTGCCGCGATCCAGCATGCCGGTCACCATTTCCGGGAAGGCGATCACCAGGCCGACCATGATGATCTGGATGCAGACGAAGGGCACCGCGCCCCAGTAGATCTGGCCGGTGGTCACCCGGGGCGTCAGCTTGCCGGTGATCTTGTCGATATAATCGGCCACTGGCGCCACGCTGCGCAGGTAGAACAGCGCGAAGCCGAACGGCGGGTGCATGAACGAGGTCTGCATGTTCACACCCAGCAGTACGCCGAACCAGATCAGGTCGATGCCCAGCTTTTCGGCCGCCGGCCCCAGCAGCGGCACGACGATGAAGGCCAGCTCGAAGAAATCGAGGAAGAAGGCCAGCAGGAAGACCATGATGTTGACGACGATCAGGAAGCCGAGCTGGCCGCCAGGCAGGCTGGTCAGCAGATGCTCGACCCAGAGGTCGCCGTTCACCGCGCGGAAGGTCAGGCCGAACACGGTCGAACCGATCAGGATGAAGATCACGAAGGCCGACAGCTTGGCGGTTGAGTCCATCGCCTGACGCATCAGCGACCAGTCCAGCTTGCGCTTCATCAGCGCCAGGATCATGGCGCCGGCCGCGCCCATGGCGCCGCCTTCGGTCGGCGTGGCAACGCCGATGAAGATGGTGCCGAGCACCAGGAAGATCAGCACCAGCGGCGGCACCAGCGACACCAGCACGCGGATGAGCAGTTGCATGCCGCGCAGCGAGCGGGCTTCCATCGGCAGCGCCGGCGCCGCCTTGGGGAAGATGATGGTGACCATGAAGACATAGCCGGCATAGAGTGCCGACAGGATCAGGCCCGGGATCAGCGCGCCGGCATACATGTCGCCGACCGAACGGCCGAGCTGGTCGGCCATCACGATCAGCACCAGGCTGGGCGGGATGATCTGGGCCAGCGTGCCCGAGGCGGCAATGACACCGCTGGCCAGCTTACGGTCGTAGCCATAGCGCAGCATGATCGGCAGCGAGATCAGGCCCATCGAAATCACCGAGGCCGCCACCACGCCGGTGGTTGCCGCCAGCAATGCGCCGACGAAGATCACCGCATAGGCGAGGCCGCCACGCAGCGGGCCGAACAGCTGGCCGATGGTGTCGAGCAGGTCTTCCGCCATGCCGGATCGTTCGAGGATCAGGCCCATGAAGGTGAAGAAGGGAATCGCCAGCAGCGTGTCGTTGCGCATGATGCCGAACACGCGTTCGGGCAGCGCCTGCAGCAGGGCCGGCGTCAGCAGGCCCAGCTCGATGCCGATGAAGGCGAAGATCAGGCCGTTGGCGGCCAGCGCGAAGGCGACCGGATAACCGAACAGCAGGAAGAAGACCAGCGCCACAAACATCAGTGGCGCCATGTTGTCGATCAGGAACTGTGTCATTTTTCTTACTCCGCGGCGCCTTCGACGGGGCTATGGGCATCCTGTTTTTTCGGTGCCGGGTTCGGGATCAGGCCCTGCAGGAACGCGATGCGCTTGATCAGCTCCGACAGGCCCTGAAGGATCAGGAACAGGAAGCCGATCGGGATCAGCACCTTCACCGGCCAGCGGATCAGGCCGCCCGCATCGCTCGACATTTCGTTGCGTACGAAAGAGTCGACCACCGCGGGCAGGGACAGATACATGATGCCGATGGCCATCGGCAGCAGGAACAGCACGGTGCCGATGATGTCGATCCAGGTGAGCGTGCGCTCGGAAAAGCGGCTGACGATCACGTCGATGCGGATATGCTCGTTGCGCAGCAGCGTATAGCCGGCGCAGAGCAGGAAGACGGCAGAGAACAGATACCACTGCACTTCCAGCCAGGCATTCGAGCTGTTGTGGAAGATGTAGCGCACCGAGGCATTGCCGGCGCTGATCACCACGGCGACGAGGATGGCCCAATAGACCATGCGGCCGACCCAGTCGTTGAAACGGTCAACGGCTGAACTGAAAGCCAAGAGCAGACGCATGCAATAAATCCCCCTTCACAGCAGGCCGATGATGAATGGCCGTCGTGACCCGAATGGTTGATGTGGCGCCGGATCTTGCCTGCAGGCGGATCCGGAACCGGCGTTCCCTGTTGCGGGGCGTATTTATTCTATGCGGATCGCTCGATAAAGCCCCGGCCGGCGACCGGGGCCATTTATAATCGACATGCCCCGGTCAGGGCACGAAAAATTTCATAAATTTTAGGGGTTTAGGACCGTCCGCCGGCAAGGGATATCCCCCCGGTTCAGCCCATTTCGCCGGTATTGGTGTTATAATTGTTAATGATCCGGTGCAGCACATCCAGCTGGTTGCGGGCAATCGGGTCCTGGCCGTTGAGAATCAGGGTGAGGGCCACCCGGGTAATGCCCAATTTCGAGGCAACCTGGTCCAGGTTAATTCCGCGCGCCCGACAGGCCACGGTGATCTGGTCAAACGAACCCTTGTCGAGAAAGACGCGGCCCCATTCGTCGCGGCCGGTCAGCCGGATCGGCTTGATCTCCAGCGTGGCAGTCTTGGCGGCGCGCGGCGCCGGCGCCGCGGCCGGCCGGCCGGTGGGCACGCTGCGCTGGGTCGGTCGCCAGTCCGGGTCGCGTTCGAAGACCTCGAGCTGGGGCGCCTGCTCCATCAGATGGCTGAGCATCTGGCGCATATGGATCAGCAGCTGGTCGGCGGTGCCGCCGGCTTCGGGGCCGTCGACCAGCAGGCTGCTCAGTTCTTCCAGCCGCTTCAGCCGCGAGGCAAAGAATTCACGCGCGCCATAGGGCAGGGCCGAGCGTGCCTCGATCAGGTTCTCGAGATAGCTCTGTTTGACGTCGATCTCGACTTTGAGGATTTTCGCGCGCAACTGCGACACGAAGCGGCGCAGTTCATCGCGGCGGCCGGTCTTCAGCACCGAGAGCCGCCCTTCGGCGATCTCGGCGGCCTGGTGGAAGTCGTCGACCAGGGTGGAGAATTTGCGGAAGCCAGTGACGGTGTTGCGCTTCTCGTTCACATCTTCAGTGAATTTGAAGATGTACATGGCGCGCTGTTCGATACGCGAAACCAGTTCGTTGGCTTCCTGGCTATGCGCTTGGTTATCGGCGATCATCCGCGGGATACTGGCTGGTGTATGTTACATTAACCTTAACACATTCCAGTTGCAGAGGAACCAGCCGGTTACCCCCTCAAAAGGATAGGATGCAATGCGGTGCGCCGGCCGGTTAGCGGTTGCCATGACCGGCCGGCGCATGCCGCGCATCAGGCCGCTGCGGTCAGGCCCTGCTGAGACACCCAGGCAAGCGTCTTGGCCAAGGCGCGCTCGAACCGGTCGAACAGCTCGTCGATTTCGCTTTCGGTGATGATCATCGGCGGGCAGAAGCCGATCACGTCGCCGGCCATCGCGCGGATGATCAGGCCTTCCTCCTGGGCAAAGCCCATGCAGGCGGCGCCGACGCCGGCGGTGGGGGCGAAGTTGGCGCGTGTCTTCTTGTTGGCGACCAGTTCGGTGGCGCCGATCAGGCCGGTGCCGCGCGCTTCGCCAACCAGCGGATGGTCGGCCAGCTTTTTCAGGCGGGCCTGGAAGCGCGGTGCCACGGCATTCACATGGCCGACGATGTTGCGTTCTTCGTAGATCTGCAGCGTGCGCAGCGCCACGGCGGCTGCTACCGGATGGCCGCCATAGGTGAAGCCATGGCCGAAGGTGCCGATCTTGCCCGAATTGTCGCGGATCACCTCATAGACATGCTCGGGCACCAGCACGGCCGAGATCGGCAGATAGGCGCTGGAGAGCTGCTTGGCGCAGGAGATGAAGTCGGGTTTGTAGTCAAACGTCTGCGCGCCCCACCAGTTGCCGGTGCGGCCGAAACCGCAGATCACTTCGTCTGAGACGCTGAGGATGTCGTATTTCTTCAGCACGGCCTGCATGGCGGGGAAATAGCCCTTGGGCGGCAGGATCACGCCGCCGGCGCCCATGATCGGCTCGGCGAAGAAGGCCGCGACATTGTCGGGCCCCTCCTGGAGAATGAAGTCCTCCAGATTCTTGGCCAGGCGGGTGACGAACTCGGCCTCGCTCTCGCCGTCCTGTGCAAAGCGGTAATAATGCGGGCAATCGACATGCTTGATGCGTGCGATCGGCAGGTCGAAATCCTTATGATTCGCCGGCAGACCGGTCAGGCTGGCGCTGGCGACGGTGACGCCGTGATAGCCCTTGATGCGCGACAGGATGGTTTTCTTCTCGGGTTTGCCGCGCGCGTTGTTGTAATACCAGATCAGCTTGATCAGCGTGTCATTGGCACCCGAGCCACCCTCGGCGAAGAACACCTTCGCCAGCTTGATCGGGCTCAGTTCCTTCAGCTTCTCTGCCAGTTCCACCACGGGTCCGGTCGTCTTGTGGCCGAAACCGTGATAGTAGGGCAGCTTGCGCATCTGCTCGATGGCGGCATCGACCAGCGATGCTTCGCTGAAGCCCAGGCCGGCGCACCACAGGCCGGCCATGCCCTCGATATATTCCTTGTCCTGGTCGTCATAGACATAAATGCCCTTGCCGCGTTCGATCACCAGCGGTCCGACGGTCTCGTGCTTCACCAGATTGGTATAGGGATGCAGCACATGGGCGATGTCGCGGGCGGCCATCGAGTTGGGCAACTGGGGAGTCGGCATTGGATCAACCTGTCTGTGGGGTCCGGGAGAGGTACTCAGTAGACGGCGAAATCGGCGATCTGTCAAAACTTCGACTCTACCGATGACGCAAATCGCTGGTTACACTGGGGCCATGTCTTCCCCTGGTATCGCCCCGAACATCACGCTGGTTTCACCGGCCGATGGCCTCACGCTGTCGGGCTATGCCTGGCTGCCGCCGGCAGACTCGATTCAGGCGGTGGTGGTGATCGCCCATGGCATGGCCGAACATGCCGGGCGCTATGCCCGCTTCGCCGCTGCCCTGAACGGCGCCGGCTTTGCCGCCTATGGCTTCGATCATCGCGGCCATGGCCATTCCGTGCCCGGCCCGGAACTGCTCGGTCATATGGGCGATACCGATACCTGGAATCGCGCGGTCGGCGATCTGGCGGCCGCTTGCCGGCTGGCGCAGCAGCGCCATCCCGGCAAGCCTGTGCTGCTGTTTGCCCATTCGATGGGGTCGTTCATGGCCCAGCAGCTGCTCTACGAGCATGGCGATCTGCTGGCCGGCTGCGTGCTCTGCGGCTCGAACGGCAAGCCGCCGGCGATCGCAGGGCTTGGCCGGCTGGTGACCCGGCTGGAGCGCCTGCGGCGCGGCCGGCGTGGCATCAGCCCGCTGGTGCAGGCCCTGTCCTTCGATGCCTTCAACAAACGGTTCCAGCCGCAGCGCACCGATTTCGACTGGCTGTCGCGCGACCCGGCCGAGGTGGACAAATACATTGCCGATCCCTTCTGCGGCTTTCCGATCACGGTGCAGTCCTGGGTCGATTTTCTGGATGGGCTGGCCGCCATCGCGCGGCCCGAGCACCAGGCCCGCATCCCCAAGACCCTGCCGGTCTTTGTCATAGCCGGCCGGCATGATCCGGTTTCCGGCGGCGGCCGCGGCTTGCAACAGCTGCTGGATGCCTATGCCGCGGCCGGCCTGACGCGGGTGGAAAGTCGTTTCTACGACGCAGCGCGCCACGAACTGCTGAATGAAACCAACCGCGACGCCGTAACGGCGGATATCATCGCCTTCTTCCGGCGCTGCCTGTAGCCGGGTTCGTTGCGCCTAGCGCGCGGGCGTGTCGCCGCCCGTCGGCGGTTGCGTGACCAGATTGTCGTAAATCCGGTTCAACAGAGTCTTCAGCGTCGCGATTTCCGCTTCGTTCAGGCCCGCCAGCGCCTCGCGCTCCAGGATCTGCGCCGCCGGGATCAGGGTGGCGGTGGCGGCGGCGCCGACAGCAGTCAGCCGGATGGCAATTGCGCGGGCATCGTCACTGTCGCGGCTGCGGCTGACCAGGCCATTGGTTTCCAGCCCGCTGACCAGGCGCGACAGCGTCGAGACCTCGATGCTGGTGCGCACGGCCAGTTCGGTCAGGCGCTGACTGTCATGTTCGCGCAGTGCCGCCAGCACGCGCCAGTCCTGCAGCGTGACGCCGGCCTGGCGTAGCGCAGGGCCAAAACGTGCGGCGAGGGAAACGCCGGCGCGATTGATCAGGTAGGGCAGATACAGATCCAGCTTCAGCGGCGCTGGCGGCGGCAACACGGGATCGGGCTGTGATGGGGCAGGCTGCGACGCTGTGGACTGTGGGGCTGTCGACTGTGGCGCGGCCATGATGCTGCGCTGGGGAGCTGCGGCGTCAGGAGCCGAGCTTGCCCAGCACTGCCTCGATCTTCTGTCGCATGGTCGCCGCGTTGAACGGCTTCACCATATAGTTGTTCACGCCGGCCTGGATTGCAGTCTTCACCATTTCGGTGTCACGCTGGCCCGTTGCCATGATGAATGGCATGCGCTTGGTCAGCGGATTGCTGCGGATGGTCTTGAGCAGAGTCAGGCCATCCATCCCGTCCATGTTCCAGTCGGAGATGATCAGGTCGAATTTGTTGGAGCCGATGGCGACCAGGGCCTCAGCCCCGCTCTTCGCCTCGACAACATTCTTGATGCCGATTTCCTGCAAGCAATAACGCGCAATGCCGCGCATGCTCATCTGGTCATCGACAATCAAAACTCGCAGAGTGCTGGCCGAAGGCATATCGCTCGCTCTTCCCTCAACTCAACCAACGCCGGCCCTTCTGGCCGGTGGTGTCCAAATCAATGCCTAACATCATGGTTTTTATCCCAAAAAACAAGGTTTCTCAACGCTGTTTGCAACGGTTCAAAATCTCGGAGGCGATCTGGCTGATACCGATTTCCGCTTGCACTGCACCCATGAGTTTCGCGGCCTTGGGCATGCCGTAAACCAGGCTGGTCGACTCGTCCTGGCCGATCGTCTGGGCACCCGCTTCCAGCATTTTCTTAAGTCCGGTGGCGCCATCCTTGCCCATGCCGGTCAGGATCACGCCGATGGCATTGTGCCCGGCATGTTCGGCCACCGAGTTGAACAGCACATCGACCGAGGGCCGGTGCCCGGACACCGGGGCGTCGTGGTTCAGCTTGGTATAGTAGTGGCCGCCTGAGCGGTGCAGGGTCAGGTGAAAGTCGCCCGGGGCGATATAGACGTGGCCGGGGAAGACCCGGACATTGTCTTTCGCCTCGGTCACCGTGACGGCGGACAGCGAATCGAGCCGGGCGGCAAAGCTGCCGGTGAAGCGGGGCGGCATATGCTGGGTGATCAGTACCGGCGGACTGTCCGGCGGCAGGATGGTGATCACTTCCTTCAGCGCCTCGACACCGCCGGTTGAGGATCCGATCGCCACGATAATGTCGGTCGAGTTGAACCCCGGGCCCGGCGTCAGGCGCTTGGGCGACTGGCCCTCGACCGGCCGGTTGCGCGCCACCACCCGGGCGGTAGCGGCGGTCTTAACCTTGGCGATCAGATCCAGCTTGATCTCTTCCAGGGCATGCTTGATGTCCAGCGTCGGCTTGGGCACGAAGTCGACGGCGCCCATTTCCAGCGCCTGCATCGTGATATTGGCGCCCTTCTGCGTCAGGGTGGACACCATCACCACCGGCATTGGCCGCAGCCGCATGATCTTTTCCAGGAAGGAGATGCCGTCCATGTTCGGCATCTCGATATCCAGGGTCAGGACATCGGGGTTGAGTTCCTTGATCATGGTGCGGGCCACCAGCGGATCGGGGGCCGCGCCCACCACATCCAGCTCCGGGTCGCTCGACAGGGCGGCCGTCAGCAGCTGACGGATCAGCGCGCTGTCATCAACAATGAGAACCTTGATACGTTTGCCGGCCACTGCGCTGCTCCGCACGTCCCAGAATGATTATGCAATCTTGCGATGGATATTGCGGCCCAAGAGTTTGAACCGCTCGGTGATGCCAAACAGGTTCTCTGAATGGCCGATATAGAGGAAGCCGCCAGGCGCCAGCAGATTGGCGTAGCGGTCGAACAGCACGCGCTGGGTGTCCTTGTCGAAGTAGATCACGACATTGCGGCAGAAGATAACGTCGAACGGGCCCTTCATCGGCCAGTGGCTGACCAGATTGAGGTGCTTGAAGCTGATCAGGGCTCGGGCTTCGGCGACGACGCGCACCTTGTCGTCGCCATAGGGTTCGAAATATTTCTTGGCGATATCGGCCGGCATGCCTTCCAGCGACGCGGCGGGATAGATGCCTTCCGTGCCGCGGCGCACCATCTCGGTATCGATATCGGTGGCCAGGATTTTGGCATCCCATTGCTTGATGTCCGGCATCGCGCGCAACAGGGTAATGGCCGTCGAGTAGGGCTCTTCACCAGACGAACAGCCGGCCGACCAGATGCGCAGGCGCCGGCCCTGGCTCACCGCGCGGGCGCGGATTTCCTGCAGGGCGTTGGTGGCGAGATGCTCGAAATGATGGTTCTCGCGGAAGAATTTGGTCAGGTTGGTGGTCAGCGCATTCAGCGTGGTGCCCAGTTCATCGACGCCGGCGGGCGAGCCGATGAATTCAATATACTGGCGGAAGCCGCTCATGCCGAGCTTGCGCAGCCGCTTGGCCAGGCGGGCATAGACCATATTGTGCTTGGTCGGCCCCAGCTCGATGCCGGTTTTCTCCTTCAGCATGGAACGCAGGTAATCGTAATCGCCCGTGGAGAAGGCGAATTCGCGATCTTCGGTGCCGGGGGTCTCTGCTGTTCTGCTGTCGGCGGACATGTGATTGCGCTATCAGGCCGCGGATTCGGCGGGACCGGCCAGCATCGGCTTGCCGGTATTGTCTGCTGCTTCGAGCATGCGGCCGGCGAACATGCGCTCCAGGCCGATCAGGCCGACCATGCGCTCGCCAACGGTGATCAGGCCCTCCATGAAGCCCAGGCCGCTGACCTGCTCCATATCGGGCATCGGGCGGATTTCATCTTCGTTGATGGTGATGATGTCTGACACCGCGTCGACCAGGATGCCAACGATACGTGACGACACCGAAACGATGATCACGACGTTGTATTTGGTCGGCTCGGTGCGCGGCATGCCAAAGCGGGCGCGCAGGTCGAAGATCGGCACGATGGCGCCGCGCATGTTGATGACACCGCGCACCACTTCCGGCGTGTTCGGCAGCGGTGTGGTTTCCGACCAGGCGCGGATTTCGCGCACCGCCATGATGTCGACGCCGTATTCCTCGTTGCCAACCGTGAACGAAACCAGTTGGACGGTGCGGCTGGAGCGGGCGGTCTGTTCTGCGGATGCCATGACTGAACTCTCCTGATTTACGCGGCCGGCGCGGCCAGACGCGGAACCGAGCCGCGCTGTTGGCCCTCATGCTCGGCAATATGCTTGATGCCGGCGACGTCCAGAATCAGCGACACGCGGCCATTGCCCAGGATGGTGGCGGCGCCGACGCCGCGGATCGGATCGAAATTCTCTTCCAGGCTTTTGATAACCACCTGCTGCTGGCCGATGATCTCGTCCACCACCAGGCCCATCTTCGAGCCGTCTTCCAGTTCGACAATGATGATGAGCGCCTTGGTCGTGTCATCGATGCCATTCGGCACCTTGAAGATGCGATGCAGGTAGACCAGCGGTACATACTCACCGCGGATGCGCAGCAGCTGGCTCTGGTTGGCGACGATGTTGATCTGGTCCGGCTCGGGCCGCAGGCTTTCCACGATATTGGCGAGCGGCAGGATGTAGGACTGCACGCCGACCTTGAGCACCATGCCATCCAGCACCGCCAGCGTCAGCGGCAGGGTCAGGATGAAGCTCGAGCCCTGGCCCGGACGTGACTGGATATGCACGCGACCGCCGAGTGACTGGATATTCTGGCGCACCACGTCCATGCCGACGCCGCGGCCGGAAATATTGGACACCGTGTCGGCAGTGGAGAAGCCGGGCAGGAAGATCAGGTTGTCGATTTCTTCATTGCTCAGCACGGCATCGGGGGCGACCAGTTTTTTCTCGATCGCCTTTTTCATCACCTTTTCGCGGTTGATGCCGCGGCCGTCGTCGGTGATTTCGATCACGATGCGGCCACCGCGCTGGTCGGCGGAGACATGGATCACGCCTTCCGCAGGCTTGCCGGCGGCGGCGCGGTCTTCCGGGCTTTCGATGCCATGATCGCAGGAATTGCGGATCATGTGGGTCAGCGGATCACCCAGCTGCTCGATCACCGTCTTGTCGATTTCGGTGTTCTCGCCGCTCATGTCGAGACGGATTTTCTTGTTGGTCATCATCGCCAGTTCGCGCACCAGGCGCGGCAGGCGGGCAAACACGCTCTTCACCGGCTGGGCGCGCATCGCCATCACGCTTTCCTGCAGATCGCGGATGTGATGCGAGAGTTCGGCCAGGCCGTTGGCGAGTTCAGGATGCTGGTCGGCATGCAGATGCTCGGTCTGCTGCGCGATCATGGCATGCGTAATCACCAGCTCGCCAACCATGTTGACCAGCTTGTCGACGCGGTCGAGATCGACGCGGATCGAGCGGGCGGCCTTGGTCTCGCCGCCGGGTGCGCCACCACCGCCAGCAGCACCAGCACCGGGGCCGCCAGCACCAGCCTCAGGCTTGGGCGCGGCGGCAGCGGCCGGTTTCGGCGCTTCGGGCTTGGGCTGGGCAACGGGGGCCGCTGCGGCCGGGGCTTCGGCCTTGGGGGCCGCCTCGGGGGCGGGCTTGGCTTCTGCTGCAGGTTTTGCTGCTGCGGCCGGCGGGTTCAGGCAGGTGATCGAAAGCTCGCAGTCATCGAGCACGAATTCGAACACATCCTTGATCGCCTGTTCACCGCGATCGGTCTCGACCTCGAATTCCCACTTGATATAGGCGCCTTCGGGCTGGATCTGATCCAGGGCCGGCACGGCTTCGGCATCGGCCTTGGCCAGGAAGCCGCCCAGTTCGCGCAATTCGCGGATCAGGATCAGCGGCTCGTTGGCGCGCTGGTATAGCGCATCGCGCGGGGTGAATTTCACCAGGTATTTCAGCAGGGGCGCCTTGGCCGGCGCTGCTGGCGCGGCGGCAGGCGCTTCCGGTTCGGGCTCCGGCTCAGGCGCGGCGGCCGGGGCGGGCTCGGGTTCTGCATCCAGGCCGCCGCCACCTGCCAGCTGGGCATCCAGCGCGGCCAGGGCCGCATCGGCCGCATTCGGGTCGGCGTCGACGCCGATGGTGGCCGCCAGGTCGATCAGCGACTTGCGGCCTTCATTTTCGTGATCGGCGGGCAGCTCGGTACCGTTCTGCGCGGCCTTCACCAGATCAGACAGGATATCGGCGCAATGCAGCACCAGCAGCACGGAATCCGGCGTCGGCTCCAGCCGTCCGTCGCGCATGAGGTCGAGCACAGTCTCGAAAATATGCGCAAAAGCGACCAGGCGGTCGAAGCCGAATGCACCGGCGCCGCCCTTGATCGAATGGATGGCGCGGAACACGGCATTCAGCGTGTTGTTGTCGCCTTCGCCGGACTGCAGCGCCATCAGGTGACCTTCAAGGTCGCCCAGCAGCTCCTCGCATTCCGCGAAGAAGGTTTGTTTGAATTGGGCTAAGTCATCCATAGGCCGCGTCCCGCTTCTGCTCCGCGTCGCCGTTCCGCCATCGCCCGTTACGGGCTGACCTTACGGATTACCTCAAGCAGCTTGCCGGGATCGAACGGCTTGACGATCCATCCGGTGGCGCCGGCACTGCGGCCCTCCTCCTTCTTGGACTGACTGCTTTCGGTGGTGAGAATCAGAACCGGCGTCGCCTTGTTCTTCGGCTTCTTGCGCAGTTCCTTGATGAAGGTGATGCCATCCATCACCGGCATGTTGATGTCGGTGATGATGACATCAACAGTATTGGCGTCCAGAAGGTCGAGGCCTTCCTGGCCATTCTCGCCCTGGATGACCTCGAAGCCGCCCTGCTTGAGCGCGAACTGCAGCATCTGCAGCATCGTCTTCGAATCGTCGACAGTGAGAACCCGCTTGGTCATGTCTGTACCGGCCATTTCATGAGAAACGAAAACAGGCCCAGGTCGTCAAAGGCGCTGACGAAGGCATCACTGGGCGATTTCACGACAAAGGCGATGCCGTTCTGCTCCATATGCTGGGCGGCAGACAGCAGAATCTGGACACAGGGGGTGGACAGGCGTTCGACCGCGGCGGCGTCGATTACCACCTTGCCACCCTGGCTCATAATCTCGTGGAAACTGTGCAACAGCGGTTCGGCAGCCCGCAAATCCATGCTGGCTACCAAGCCGAGCTGGGTCGCGTCGTCAGCCTTCGTGATCGTGAACGGTTCCATCCACTCGCCCCCTGAGTACCCGCAGAGCGGGCACCGGCCGCGGCCGCCGGAACGACCGCACACCCTTATGAGGACAAGCCTAGCCGACGGCCTGCCGGGACGGAAGGGGGATGAGTCGGGGGGTTATCAAAAAACCACATTTCATCCGAGACTTCGGCGAACCCTTGGGTGCGCCGGTTCTTATTGGGCGCGGCCCAGATCGATGGTGGCGTGGCTTTGCGCCCGCATGGCGCGCTTGATTTCGTGATAGCGCTGCCGCAGCTCCTGGCGGGTGCCGCCGGCCAGCTGGAACATCAGCATGATGGCGCTTTCCAGATCATCGGCGCAGCGGCCGATGCTGTCCAGGTCGCCATCGGCCATTTCGGTCTCGCCGAGCTGGCGCAGATAATCCGCGATCCACAGGGAATGAACTGCAAGTTGTGAAAGCGACTGGCCGTGGAAGCGGGTTTCGGTGTTGAAGCGGTCGCCGATGCGGGGCAGGCGGCTCAGCGGCTGCGCGCGCGGCCCGGCATCCTCTGGCTCGATGTCTTCTGCTTCCACATCGATGATGGGATCGTCGGCCAGCCCGTGGCTGAAAGAACTCTGGCTGAACGGGTCATGGCTGAACGGGGCGTCATCGTGGCCCGAAGAATCCGAATCGCGCTCAGCGAACAACCCTTGATCGAGATCCACGGGTGTTCCAATCCCTGAAAAAGCAGATACAGAAGTCTCGAATCGGGACGTCTGTCCGATTCGGTTTGACCTTACCTGCGCCGATTCGGGGGGTCAAGGTCGAACCGCTAGATCGCGGGTCGGCCGATCGTAAAGCTACTAGCTATTGGGTTCTCGGCAGAATGGTGGCGGTTATCCGCCAATGCGCGCGCCGGTCTTGAGCACGACTTTTTCCAGACCGGAGACCAGCTCGCGGCCGATGGCACCACCATCGCCGCTGATCTTCTGGCTCAGCACCACATACAGGGCGTCGATATGCGGCGATACAACCGCGGCGCTGACATGTGCAGCCTCGGTGCTGAGGCAATATTCAAGGTAATTGCTGAGATAATGGGTAATCGTGGTGACCAGCGGGTAACCGAAAGTACCGCCGAGGCCCTTCATGTCCCAGCAGATGCGCAGCATCTTTTTAACGCTGTCGGCATCGTCCAGACTGGTCTGCTTGAGTTCTTCGAACGAGGCGCGCATGCGACCGAGATCGTCATCGGCCCATTTCGAATACATTTTATGGCCCAGCACTTGGATCGCGATCTCGGCTTCCTTGATCGCTTCCTTGTCGATACCGCCGGCACCAACCTTCATCTTCAGATAATTGGGTGGCGTAACGAACTCCGCGCCCTTCGAGGGTTTGGAGGCGCCGTCCGTCTTGGCGCGATCGTTGTCAGCCATGCTCATGACGCTCCTGGTGCGGTGACGTATCAGCCACTGCAATAACACGGGCAAAGTAAACGTCCTGTTTCATCACCGCAACCGAATAGAGCTGATCTGCATAAAGACTAGAACAGTTCCACATCGCTTTTTTCGGCGATTGCAGATTGGCCACGCTCTGCATCTTCAGATGGCGATCCCAGCAGATAATGCTGAAAATGTGCGCGCACCTGTTCTAGGGTCTGGCTGGCAATCAGGCCTTCGCCCCAGCCAGCGGCGCGTTCGGTCAGGCGCGGCGCCCAGTCGCGTCCTGATTGATCGCGGATAATGTCTTCGACATAGCGCAGCGCATTGATCACATGCTGCTGGCGCTGGCTGCGCAGGTCATCCCCCTGCATCAGGCTGATGGCTTCACCCATCAAGGGGGAGTCCGGCAGCTGCTTGCCCAGTTCCACCAGCTTGGCCGCAAAGGCCTGGCCGTTGCTGTTCTGGACTTTCTGCAGGTCCTCGACCTCTTCCTTGAGGGCGAGCAGGACAAGCGCGATGAAATCCAGCAGTTCGCGCGACGCGGCCGGCCCGATGCCGATTTCCGCGCTGCCCGATGGCGTACTCCGAGTGTTGTTAGGCAATGCCCCAGCCTTCCCCATGGGTTAACTCTTCCATACTTCCCGGCGGTTTGCACCCGTCGCCCGGCAAGCGCTTCTGGTATCTTTTATGCTTCGGCACCCTTCCGGATTACGACCGCTGGTTGTCATTGCGGTCGCACGCCCAATGATTGTCTGGCACTGTGGACAAATTCGCTAAGGGGTGGAAATTAAAAGGCGGTAACACTGCACAGCATGCGTATGCCGCTGCTCCGAAACATGGTAACTACCGGATTAATTAAGGGGGCACCGGGCGGGTATGGATCCGATCGATATCAAGGAGATGCTGCATCACCATCATCTCTGGCTCAAGGGGATGCCGAGTGGTCGTCCGGCGGATTTTTCCGGCCGCGACCTCACCGGCGCAGACCTGAGCGGCGCAGATTTGCGCCGTGCGTCCTTTCGTATGGCGACGATGCGCGATGCCAGGCTGGCCAAGTCTCAGTTGGTGCAATGCGATCTCTTCAAGGCGGATTTGAGTGGCGCCGATCTGTCGGAGGCCGATCTCAGCCGCGCCGATCTGCGCGGCGCGACCTTGGAAAATGTCAACATGGCCGGCGCCAATCTGACCGGCGCGAATTTCCGCCGTGGTCTCGAACTGGGACAGAATCCTGCCGAGGCCGTTGAACTGCTGCGCCAGAACGTCACCGGCAGCAATTTTGCCGGTGCGACGCTGATCGGGGTCGATGCGCTGGGCGCCGATTTCAGCGGCAGCAACCTGGCTGGCGCCAACCTGCAGGATGCCGCGCTCACCGACTGCCAGTTGGTCAGTGTCGATCTGTCGGGTGCTGATCTTGGCGGCGCCACGCTGGCGGGCGCCAATCTGGTGGGGGCCGAACTCAGCGGCGCCAACCTGGCGGGGGCCACACTGCAGGGCGCCAACCTGACCGATGCGCATCTGCATGGCGTGGATCTCAGCACGGTCGATACCTTCGGCGCCAATGTGGTGATGGCCAATATGGCAGCCGAACCCAGTTCGGCAGCGCCCACCCCGATGAGCGAAGCGGAGATTCAGGCTGCCTTGGCCGAGCATAAGAGCTGGGTCAGCGGCGGCGACGGCAAGCCGGCCAATCTGCGCGGCCAGGACCTCAGCGGCTTCGATCTCAGCAACCTCGACCTGTCCGGCATCAAGCTGCGCGGTGCTGCCCTGCGCGATGCCAAGGTGGACAAGACAACCTTTAAATTCGCCGATCTGTCCGGCGTTGACATGCGCGGCTGCCACGCCCTGGATGCAACCTTCGCCGGGTGCAACCTGACGGGAGCCGATCTGCGCAATGGCCGCCTTAGTGGCAGCCGCTTTGCCAGCGCCGAGATTCTCAGCTCGAGTGGCGAGCGCACCGGCCGCCGGATCTACACGGATCTGTCCAATGCCCGCCTTGCCGGGGCGGTCTGCGATGGCGTCGACTGGGGGGATGCGATCCTCCACGACGTCAGCGGCCTTGAACCGTGACCGGCCGAAAGTCATGATGGCAAAATGAATACCACACCGGGCAGTATCCTGCGGCGTCCAGCCGCCACCGAGGGCAGCGCTGCAGGTCCCAATGCGGAGCGCCGCCGGTATTACGACCCGATTCTAAAAGTTAACGTGGTCCAGGTCTTTCAGGGCGACTTCTATGTTTCGACCCGCGAGGGCGAGATGCTGGCCACCGTCCTGGGCTCCTGCGTGGCCGCCTGCATCCGCGACCCGGTCGCGGCGGTCGGCGGAATGAATCACTTCCTGCTGCCCGATAAAGGCGGCGACAACAATCCGGATTTGCCGTTTTCCGCATCGCTGCGCTACGGTAGTTATTCGATGGAGCAGTTGATCAACGGAATCCTGGGGGCTGGTGGGCGTCGCGAGCGGCTGGAGGTGAAAATCTTCGGCGGCGCCAACGTGCTGGCTGGCCTGCGCGGCATTGGCCACCAGAATGCTGAATTCGTCGAACGCTATCTCAAAGCCGAAGGCTTCAAGATCATGGGCGCCGATCTGCGCGGCACGTTGCCACGCAAGGTGCAGTATTTCCCGACCACCGGGGTAGTGCGCATGAAGCAGATTGAAGATGCCAGTGCGAAGGCCGTGTTCCAGCGCGAGAGCACGAAGAAGATCACAGCTGTGCAAACCACGGCCGGCAGCATCGAGCTGTTCGACTGAGATCCGCGCAGAGCTTTCGTCGCCATGGCATACAAACTCAACAACGTCGCAGTGCTTGTGGTCGACAGCAATCACAACCACATGCAGCTTATTAAAGAGGTTTTGCGACCGCTTGGTGTCAATCGCATCGCCGAGTGCCTGAATGCCAAAGACGCGCTCACCTATCTCGAAAACAATGTCGTCGACATCATCTTCACCGAGTGGCACATGGACGGTGATGTGGATGGCCTTGGCCTGGTCGAATGGATCCGCAAGAACCCGGCATCGAAGAATGTGTTCGTGCCGATTGTGATGGTGACGGCGCAGTCTGAAGAATGGAAAGTGCATAAGGCGCGCGATGCTGGCGTCACTGAATTCCTGGTCAAGCCATTTTCGGCCAAGACCATGGCGCGCCGCATCAGCATGGTGGTCGAATATCCGCGCCAGTTCGTGCGCACCGACGAATTCTTTGGCCCCGACCGCCGCCGCCACAAGGTGTCGAACTACACCGGCGAAGAGCGGCGCAAGGATATGCTGGAAAAGGGCGACCAGCAGATGGATGAATCCGCCGTCGCGAACCTGCTCAACGAGCTCTGATCATTACATTCCGGTTGACGTTCTGCCGGCGCGGGACCAAGATTCAAGCAACTGAAGCAGTTGGGAGGTCAGCCGTTCCGGCATGAGCGAAGTTGTTGCTTTGCACCAGTTCCGCCGTTCGTCCGAGGAAACCGTCCTGGACGGTGTGACTGCGGGTGTGACTTCAGGTCCGGATGTAAAGCTGATCGTTGCCAGGAGCACAGATCCTCGTCCGGCGGTCGAAACCGCCGTTTTTTTCGACCGGCGCGAATTCAACCTGATTCTCAATCTTTATGCCCGCATGGTCGGGATGGGCGAATGGCGCGACTATGCCATCGGCCATGACCGCGAGAGTTGCAGCTTTGCTGTTTTCCGCCGCAGCGCCGATGGCGCGCTGTATCGCATTGTCAAAACGCCGAAACTGGCGCGCAAGCAGGGCGCCTTCGCCATCATCGCCCAGGGTGGCCGCATCGTGCGCCGCGGCAAGGATCTGGCCGTGATGCTGCGTTTTTTTGAACCCAAGCGGGAAGCAACGCTCTAGCGCGACAACAATAGTCTGGAAAAGAAAAGGGCCCCCATCAGCCGATGGGAGCCCGTTCCAGGATTCTGTGGCGTGTGACGCTCAGGCCTTCTTGGCTTTCTTCGCAGCCGGCTTGGCTGCCTTCTTCTCGCCAGTCTTCTTTTTCTCGGCCTTCTTCTCAGTCTTCTTCTTGGCAGGCTGCGTGGTCTGAGCCTCGGCGGCCGGGGCAAAGGCAGGCGCCACGGCGCCGGCCAGGAAGCCGGCCATCACGAAAGCAGCGGCAATCGTCTTGAAGCGGGTCATCATTGGAATCCATCCCTTGTACAGTGCTGCAAACCCCCCATCGAATCGGTGGCTGCATCACCATCAGTCTTGCGCGCGTCGCACGCAATCGGCAATGGCAGATATTTTCACTGCGACACTCTGTCGGTTTACGGGAAATTTATATTTTCAGGAGTGCAGCGAATTCGCGGCGATGCTTTTCCACACTGGGCCGATCACGGATTCTCCGCTCCAGATGCGGCTTTATGGCATCCCGCGCGCCTGCTCTGGCCCCCGCCTGCAGCCACAGTTGCCAGAACAGATCGCGCTGTGCATGACTGCCGCCGATCTGCTGCAGGCCTTGCAATGCTGGGGGTAATTTTTCGAACACCTGCCGCCACTCGCCGCGCCCATAGGCGGCAACGCCTTCTGCCAGATCGACTCCGACCTGACGCCAGATACGCCCCATCAGCTGCTGCTCAGCCTGGCTGGCGACGTGATCGCGCAGACTGGTCAGCAGAGTCTGCACCGCTGCATCCCGGCCGGCGCGGCTCAGGCCCAGCAGGTAATGCGCATCCAGGAACGGCTCGACATGCTCGGGCCCACGCCGTTCGATATAGTCGGCAACATCCTGCCAGCGCTCGCCAACATCCAGTCCGGCGAATTCCAGTCGCGCCAGCAGGGCGACGGCGTTGACCTGATCCTGGCTGTACTCTTTCCACACGCCCCAGACCTGTTCGTCATAGAGGCGGAGCGCGGCATCGGGCTGGTCGCTGTCGATGGCAAACAGCGCGGCATGCCACCAGTTGTGGCTGCGCATGAAGGAATTCCGGTCGCTCCAGGTATCGGAGAAGCCCAGCATGGTCTCGAGGCCTTCGGCGCAGCGCCCTTGCGTTTCCAGCACATGGGCCAGCGCATGATGCGCCCAGGGTTCGGCGCGCTTGAGCGCAATCGCCTGCCGCGCCGCCGCCTCGGCCTCGTCCAGCCGGTTCATCTCCTCAAGGCCGAAGGCCAGCATGCCATGCATCTCGGCCATAGCGCGGTGTTGGGGCAGGGCGGCTTCGGCCACGCGCAGCATTCCGGCCAGGTCGCCGACATGGAACAGGTGAAACTGCGCCATCTTCACCGCCGCCAGATCCTGTGGCCAGCGCGCGGCGAGGTCGCAGGTCAGCGCAATTGCGGTTTCCGCATCGCCAGCAGCCCAGGCGCTGACCTGCGCATGCCACAGGCGTTCGCGCTCGGTCGCCTTGGCCAGATGCGGTTCGGCGGTGGCCAGCCAGGGCCGTGCCTTGGCCACCGATTGTCCGGTCTGCAGAAACAGCTCCAGCGCCGCAGCCTTGGCCTGGGCGATCACGCAGGCCGGGTCGGTCTTGGCCGCCTCCCAGATTGCCGCCGCCGTGGTGCCATAGGTGATGAAGCTGGTATCGAAGGTATTCAGGCCCTCGATGACGGCTGGATGGTCGGTGGCGACGTCGAGGCCCCAGCGGTCCTGCAGCATGCTTTGCCTTCGCTTATTTGGCGGCGTCCTGCCAGTCGTTGATCTTGTCGAGCGGATAGATCGGCCGGCGGACATTCTTGTAGTCGATGATGCTGTTGTCCGATGTGGTGACGCCCTCGCCATCCAGCGTGAACGTCGCCTTGGCCAGCGGGGCGAAGCCGGCGCGGTAATGGATGCGCGACTTCAGCAGCAGGTAGCGCTTGTGCTCGGGCTCGATGCCCACCGAACGGAACACGCCGGTATCCCAGGGTTCGTGGTGCCGCGAGACGACAACAATCTGCATCCGCCCCTCGACCTCCAGCACCGCAGTCGGCCCCATCATCACCTTGTAGCCATGATACATCGGGCCGCGCACGATCCATTCGCCGTCGGTGATGGTGCGCACCTTGCCGGTCAGCGTCAGTGGCTTGCCCTTCAGCTTCAGCGACGGCATGTCGCTCTTGCCGCCCAGGGCCAGCGTCACCGTGGCGCCGACGCCGGCCTTTTGCATGATCTGCACGGCCTCCGGATCCCACACCGCGCCCACGGCCACGTCTTCCAGGCCCTGGCGCAACACTTCGGCGATCACCATCATCACATCCTGGGTACCGCCCGAGCCGCAATTGTCGGCATGGTCCAGCAGGATCACCGGGCCATCCTTCAGCTTCTTGGCCTTGGCCACCGTCTCGGCCAGATCGCGATGCTGGTAGATATGGATATCGCGCTTGTCCCAGACCTGGGCTGCGATGCGGTCGGCCGCCGCATCGGCCTGCGCCTGGTCGAGGCCCACGGTGATGACGGTGGTGCCGGCATCCCGGATATCGGCCATGGCAAAGCCGCCAAACACGCTGGCGCAGGGCAGGCCCTTTGCTTCCTCATCCTTGCAGGCCTGGATCGCCGATTTCATCGGCTCGTCATCGGTGCCCTGGCACAGCGTCTGCGACAGCAGCGGCAGTTGGCGCAGCGCCATCGCCGGCTTCGGTGCCTTGCCGGCAATGAAGGGCATCACCACGCGGCCGACCTGGCCCGCCACCACGTCCATGTCGACATGCGGATAGGTCTTGTAGCCGATCAGCGCCGTGCAGTTGGCCACCATCTTGGGCGTCAGGTTGCAATGCAGGTCCAGCGTCACGGCGATCGGCAGGTCCGGCGCGATCTGGCGGATCTGCTCCAGCAGGGTGCCTTCGCCGTCCTCCAGGCCTTCCACCACCATGGCGCCATGCAGATCGAGCAGGCAGCCGTCGCAGCCGGCTTTCACCGCCTCCAGGATCGGATCGGTCAGGCGCTTCCAGGCGTCTTTCGTCACCAGCCCGCCCGGCATGGCCTCGGCAGCCATCGGCAGCACCACCTCGGCGCCGTATTCCTTAGCGAGTGTCAGATAGACGCCGAGCGGCATGTTGGTCTTGGCATAGGCGTCGATGGCCGCCTGGCCGGTATAGAGGCCCCAGGATTCGAAGCGGGCGAAGTCGGTGACAATCGGCGAGAAGGTGTTGGTCTCGTGCTTCACCATCGCGAGGACAAGCTTCATGGGGCGGGACTTCCTTGCTGGCTGAGTAATTCGTAGGCAGACGAATGAAAGCTTAAAACCGCGCCACCGGCTTTGTCACGGGTCATGCAGGGGCAAGCCAAAGAAAAAGGCCCCGGCAGTTGCCTGCCGGGGCCTGGGTCGTTTCGGTGGTTAAGCCGGAATTACTCGTTCTTCTGGCCGAACAGCTGCAGCAGGGCCATGAAGATGTTGAGGAAGTTCACATACAGCGAGGTGGCACCGAAGATCGCCTGCTTGGTCTGAATGTCAGACGCATCGCCCTCGTAGAACTCCGACTTGATGCGCTGCGTATCAAATGCGGTCAGGCCGGTGAAGACCAGAACCGTGATCGCCGAGATGGCGAACTGCAGCACGCTGGAGCCCAGGAAGATGTTCACAATGCTGGCGATGAACAGACCGATCACGCCCATGAACAGGAAGCTGCCCATGCCGGTCAGGTCGCGCTTGGTCGTGTAACCCCACAGGCTCATCGCGCCGAACATCGCGGCGGTGATGAAGAAGATGCGCAGGATCGAGGTGCCGGTGTAGACCATGAAGATGGTCGACAGCGACAGGCCCATCGTGGCGGTGAAGGCCCAGTACAGCGCCTGCACGGCGCCAGCCGACATCTTGTTGGCGCCGAAGCTCATGACCAGCAGCAGGCCGATCGGAGCCAGCATCACCACAAAGGACAGGCCGCCGGTGAACAGCGTGCTCATCAGGGCGGGGGACTGCGACACCAGCAGCGCGACGATGGCGCTGAGCGCCAGGCCCGAGCCCATATAGTTGTAGACCCGCAGCATGTAGCTGCGCAGGGCCTCATCCACCACCGCACGGTCAATCGTGGTGGTGCCGTAGCCATAGCGCGGCTGGTTAAACGGGGTCGACATGGTATTGCCTCCTCAGACAATGGTTGTGGTGAGCATATTGTCAGTGTCGGGGTGAATTTCAAGAATAAACCCGACATAAACTTTCTGTATAAGTCATTCTGCTGACGCAGTTTCTTCATACAATGCCCGGTGGCGGGCGGTTTGGCCCTAAACGCCGGTTTTGTGACCCCGGTACTCGTCAGTACACGATGGATGCCGTAAGCATAAGTCCCTCCCGCAAAGGCGGAAAACCGCCGATTTAATCGAGACCCCGATGACCGATTCCCTGCGCGCATCCCCGCCGCCCTCCGGGGGCCTCTGGCGCCTGACCCTGGTGCTGGGCGCGCTCAGCGCCTTCACGCCGCTGGCGGTGGACATGTATCTGCCCGCCCTGCCGGCGCTGGAGCGCACGCTGGCCACCGATTCGGGCAAGGTGCAGCAGACGCTGTCGGTCTTTTTCCTCGGCCTGGCTATCGGCCAGCTGTTCTACGGCCCGATCAGCGACCGCTTCGGCCGCCGCAGCCCACTGCTGGTCGGCAACCTGCTGTTCATCGGCGCCTCGATCGCCTGCGCGCTGGCGCCGGGCATCGACACGCTGATCGGCGCGCGCTTTGTGCAGGCCTTCGGCTCCTGCGCTGGTCTGGTGATCTCGCGCGCCATGGTGCGCGACCTGTTCGAGCCGCGCGAAGGTGCCCGCGTCATGTCGCTGCTGATGCTGGTGATGGGCGTGGCGCCGATCCTGGCGCCGCTGCTGGGCGGCTATGTGGTGGCCTGGTTCGACTGGCATGCGATCTTCTGGTTCCTCGCCAGCTTCGCCCTGCTGGCGATGCTGGCCGCCTGGCGGTGGCTGCCCGAGACGCGCGGCGCGCGGCCCGATATGCGGCTGACGCTCGGTTCCGTGCTGCAGGTTTATGGCCGGCTGCTCGGCACCCGGCGCTACATGGGCTATACGCTGGCCTCCAGTCTCGGCATGGGCGGGCTGTTCTGCTACATCGCCGCCTCGCCCTTTGTCTTCATCGATCTCTATGGCCTGTCGCCGCAGGCCTATGGCTGGGTCTTTGGGATCAACGCGGTCGGTATCATCGGCTTTTCGCAGGTCAACCGCGCCCTGCTGCGCCACTTCACGCTGGATGAGGTGCTGATCGTTTCGATCTCCACCATGGCGGCGGCTGGCATTGCGCTGCTGATTGCCGCGCTGTTTTCGATTGGCGGGATGATCGGCCTGTGGGTGCCGCTGTTCTTCTATATCGCCAGCCTCGGTGGCGTCCTGCCCAATGCGGCTGCCAGCGCGATGGCGGCCGAAGCCGAACGCGCCGGCTCGGCAGCGGCGCTGATGGGCACGCTGCAGTTCACGCTGGGCGCGATGACCAGCGGCATCGTCAGCCTGCTGTCCGGCGACCCGGCGCTCGCCATGGCGGTGATCGTTGCCCTCTGCGGCCTCGGCGGTCTCTCGGCGCGGTTGGTGCTGGTGCGGTGAACCGGCCTCAGGGCTGCCGCTGCGCCAGCCACACGGTATGGCCGGCGCAATCCGGATCTTCTGCCTTGTGGGCCATCACCGCGAAGCCGGCCTTCGCCAGCAATGTGCGGTATTCCTCCGGCGCCAGGCTGGCGTGATACAGGGCTTCGCCCGCATGACTGCCGGTGGCTTCGCCATGGGCAGGCCCACTGGTGAACATCAGCGCTGCGCCGGGCGCCGCATGCGCTCTGAAGCTGGCGAACATTGCGCGCTGGTCGTCATGCGGCAGATGGAAGAAGCTGTCCCAGGCAACCACTCCGTGGAACTGACGACCGAGTGCGAGGCTGCGCATGTCGGCCTCGATCCAGTCATGCGCCGGAAACCGCTGGCGGCAGAGCGCCAGCAGGCTGGGGGCGGTGTCGATGCCGGTGAGGCGACAGCCGCGCGCGATCAGCCACGCCGCGATCGGTTCGGCATGACCGCAGCCGAGGTCCAGTACGGATGCGCCCTTGGGCAGGAGTGCGGCAAAGCGCTCCAGCCATGCTTGCTCGAACAGACTGCGGCTGCGCACCGCATCGAACTCACGCGCCTTGCGCTCGTAGATGCCTATAATTTGTTCTGGCCGCCCATTCATCACTGGATCAGATTACTGCGCGCGCAGCAGCGGTGCCGGCTTGGCGGCCAGCGCCTGCCAGGCACCGGCAAGCCCCAGCAGCAGCGTGGCGGCCACGCCGCCCAACGCGGTGGCGGCGGCGATGCCGGGGGCGAAATAGAAGGTCGCGCCCATCATCAGCGTCACCATCGCCCATGCGGCGAGCCAGCCGAGCCCGAAAGCCAGCGTTGCCCCCACCAGGCCGACGGTGCCGTATTCGATCACATGGGCGGCGATGATGTCGCGCCGTGTGGCGCCCAGCGCCTTCAGGATCGCGCCTTCCTTGAGGCGGCGGCGATGTTCCGCCGCCAGTGCGCCGGCCAGCACGATCAGGCCGGCAATCAGCGTGATGCCGGCGGCGCCGCGCACGGCGGCCCCCAGCTTCAGCACGATGGCGTTCAGCTCGCTCAGCACATCCTTCATGCGCACCACCGAGATGCCGGGGAAGCGCTGCGTCACGCTGCGGAACAGCGCTAGTTCGGCCGCCGGCCCGGCTTTGACGGTCGCGAGGAAGGTATGTGGCGCGCGTTCCAGCAGGCCGGGCGAGAAGACCAGCACGAAATTGATGCCGAACGAACTCCAGTCGAGGCGGCGGATGCTGGCGATCTCGGCGTCGATATCGCGGCCCAGCACATTCACGGTCAGCCTGTCGCCGATGCCGACGCCAAGGCCCTGGGCTGCCTTTTCCTCGATCGAGACCAGCGGCGGACCGTTGTAGTCGCGCGGCCACCAGCTGCCGGCCAGCAGGCTCGAGCCCGCCGGCAGGTCGCGGGCGTAGGTCAGGCCGCGGTCGCCCTGCAGTACCCAGCGCTGCTCCGGTGTCACTTCCACCTGTTCCGATGGCACGCCTTTCACCTTGGCGATGCGGCCGCGCATGTTGGGCACGGTCTCAAGATCGCGCGCGCCGGGCGAAGCCAGCACGGTGGCGCGGAAATCCTCCATCTGCGCGGGCTGGATGTCGACGAAGAAGAAGGCCGGCGCCTCATCAGGCAGGCGGTCCTCGACCTGGGCATGCAGGTTGCTTTCGACCAGCGCGATGGCGACCAGCAGCGTCAGCGACACGCCGAGCGACAACAGCAGCGCTGCGGTGGCAGCCCCCGGTCGGTGCAGGCTGGCAAAGGCCAGCTTCAGGCGGACATTGCGTGGCCGGATATGACGCGCCACGCGCGCCACCACGCCGGCGATCAGGCGGAACAGCACGAAGGCGATGATAGCCGAACCAACAAAGGCGGTGGCAAAGCGGCGCTCATCGGCGCCGAAGATGGCCAGCGCGGCCAGCGCGGCAAACAGCAGCAGCGTGGCGATCACATATACCGGTCGCGGCAGGCTGCGGCCCGGGGCCACCAGGTCACGGAACAGTGCGGCCGGGCGGATATCGGCGGCGCGCGCCAGCGGCCAGATGGTGAAGGCCAGCGCCACCAGCAGGCCATAGGCGGCGGCGAGTGCCAGCGGCTGCCAGTAGATGCCGGCGACCAGCGGCAGCGGCAGGATATCGGCCAGTGCGCCGGCGGCGAGATTGGGAATCGCAGTGCCGACCACCAGGCCGATCAGGATGCCGAAGGCGGCCAGCAGCAGGGTCTGCCACAGATAGACGCGAAAGATCAGCCCGGTGGTGGCGCCGAGCGATTTCAGGGTCGCAATCGTCGGCGTCTTGCCATCCAGATGCGCATGCACGGCATTGGCCACGCCCACGCCGCCGATCAGCAGCGCGGTAAGGCCGACCAGCACCAGGAACAGCGCGGCGCGATCGAGGAAGCGCCGCACGCCGGGGCTGCCTTCCTTCCAGTCGCGGATGCGCCAGCCGGCGGTGGGGAGTTCCTTCTGCGCGGTATCCTGCACCTGGGCCGCGGTCAGCTCCGGACGCAGCTTCACCCGGTAATGCCAGTAGGCCAGCGTGCCGGGCTGCACCAGTTTGGTGGCCTCCAGCGCTTCGGCGGCGATCATCACGCGGGGACCCAGCGTCAGGCCTTCGGTGGCGCGGTCGGGTTCGCGCGCGATCACGCCGCGGATCTCGAACTGCGCCTCGCCGATGCCGATGCGGTCGCCCACGGCGGCATCGAGGCGGATCAGGCTCTGCGGATCGACGGCGGCACCCGGCAGGCCGTTGCGGGTTTCCAGCAGCGCAGCCAGCGTGCCGGGCTGTTCCAGCTCGACGGCGCCATACAGCGGATAGCCGCCATCGACCGCCTTCAGTTCCACCAGCGTGCGTTCGTCGCTGCGCAGGGCATGGGCCATGGCGCGCATCTGCACGCTGTAGGAAACGCTGCCCTGGCGGGCGAGGAAGCTCTGTTCTTCCGGCGTGGTGCCGCGATGGGTGAGGCGGAATTCCAGGTCGCCGCCCAGCAGGCTGCGGCCATCACGCTCCATGCCGGTGATGATCGCGGCAGAGAGCGTGCCGATGCCGGCGATAACGGCAACACCCAGACCCAGGCAGGCGACAAACAGGCGGAAGCCGCGCAGGCCGCCGCGCAATTCACGCAGTGAAAACCGCAGCGACAGCATCAGTCTGCCGCCTGCGGGCGCGCCGGCCGCTGTTCGATGGATTTGATCTTGCCGTCTTCGATGCGCACCACGCGGTCGCACAGGGCCGCCAGGTTTTCGTCATGGGTGATCAGGATCAGCGTGGAGTTCAGCTTCGCCGCCTCGCCAAACATCAGGTCGATGATGGCATGGCCGGTGCTGCCATCCAGATTGCCGGTCGGCTCGTCGGCCAGCAGCAGGGCGGGGCGGGGCGCCACGGCGCGCGCCAGCGCCACGCGCTGCTGCTCGCCGCCTGACAGCTGTGCCGGATAATGCGTCTCGCGCTTGGCCAGGCCCACCTGCGCCAGCGCCGCACGTGCCCGCACGATGGCATCACTCGCGCCTGCCAGTTCCAGCGGCACGGCGACATTCTCCAGCGCGGTCATGGTCGGGATCAGATGGAAACTCTGGAACACGATGCCCACCCGGCTGCGGCGCCACAGCGCCAGGCGATCCTCGTTCAGGGCATTGAGATCGCCGCCGGCGACAACCACCTGTCCCTTGCTGACGCGTTCCAGCCCGGCCAGCACCGCCAGCAGGGTGGATTTGCCCGAACCGGACGGCCCGACGATGCCGATGCGTTCACCGGGCTGTACGCTGAGATCGATGCCGCGCAGGATGTTGACCGGGCCGGCCGTGCTGGCGAGAGTGAGATGCACATCGGTCAGTTGAACGATCGGGGTCGACTGAACGATGGGGCTCTGCTCGACAGCAGACGGATTTGCGCTAGATGACGCTATCAATGGTTCAGTCCTTGTCAGGAAGGCAGCTCGTGAAGTTATACGGAAGATATGGGGTTTTCCGGCAATGCTGCAATGTCGCAGGGCTGCTGGCCGTGATCCTGGTCACGCTGATGTGCGGTGCGGCCAATGCCCAATCTGGCGCCAAGGCCCGCCTGCTGGTGTTTGGCGACAGCCTGGTGGCCGGCTACAGCCTGCCGCCTGATGCTTCCTATCCGGCGCAGCTGGAAAAGGCGCTGAAGGCGAAAGGCCTTGATGTTGCCGTGCTCAATGCCGGCGTTTCCGGCGATACCACGGCCGCCGCGCTCGCCCGGCTCGACTGGTCGCTGGCTGACCGGCCGACCCATGTGCTGGTCGAACTGGGCGCCAACGACATGCTGCGCGGTCTGGCGCCGGAGCAGGCCAGGACCAACCTGGATGCCATCCTGGCCAAGCTGAAGCAGGCGGGATTGCCCACCATGCTGGTCGGCATGTTGGCGGCACCCAATCTGGGGGCCGATTACGGCCGGCGGTTCAACGCGATCTATCCCGATCTGGCCGCCAAATACGGCATCCCGCTCTACCCGTTTTTCCTCGACGGCGTGGCCGGCGAGGCGAAACTCAATCTGAGCGACGGCATGCATCCGAGCCGCGAAGGCGTCACCGTGATGGTGGAGCGCACGCTACCCCAGATTTTGCGGTTCCTGGGGCAATAGACCTCAATTCGTTGTTGTAAAAGCCGAGTCGTGCCGACAATATAAGCATGCCGCCGAAACAGTCGGGGGCTGTTTTCGCCTGGCCTGCGTTGGGAGTTTTGTCATGGAGTTCCGTCATTTAGGCCGCACCGATATCAAGGTCAGCCTTATCTGCCTCGGAACCATGACCTGGGGCGAACAGAACACCGAAGCCGAAGCCCATGCCCAGCTCGATTACGCACTGGATCATGGCATCAACTTCATCGATGCCGCCGAAATGTATCCGGTGCCGCCGCGGGCCGAGACCCAGGGCCGCACCGAAACCTACATCGGCACCTGGCTGAAAAACCGCAAGGATCGCGACAAGATCATCCTGGCCACCAAGGTGGCCGGCCGTGGCGGCGGGCCGCGCGGCGATTTTGCCTGGTTGCGCAATGACGGCCAGCCGCCGAATCTGAGCCGCAAGCAGATCTTCGAGGCGGTCGACAAAAGCCTGAAGCGCCTGCAGACCGATTATATCGATCTCTACCAGACCCATTGGCCGGACCGCCTGACGGTGAATTTCGGCCGTGCCGAATATCCCTGGAATGACGAGGTCGCGATTCCGATTGCGGAAACGCTGGAAGCCATGGCCGAACTGGTCAAGGCCGGCAAGATCCGCACCGTCGGCGTCTCCAACGAAACCGCCTGGGGCGCGACGCGGCACATCACCGCGGCAGAAACCAATGCCGCCCTGCCGCGCATCGTCTCGATCCAGAATCCCTACAGCCTGCTCAATCGCTGGTACGAAGCCTCGCTGTCGGAAGTGACCAAGCAGGAAGCCGTCGGCCTGCTCGCCTATTCGCCGCTCGCCATGGGCGTGCTCAGCGGCAAGTATCTCGGCGGCGCCAAGCCGGCCGGCGCGCGCATGACGCTGTTCACCCGCTTCACCCGCTACAGCAATCCGCAGGCCGAGCGCGCCACCGAGCGTTATGTGGCGCTGGCCCAGCAGCACGGCCTCGATCCGTCGCAGATGGCGCTGGCCTATGTGAACAGCCGGCCGTTCGTCACATCCAATATCATCGGCGCCACCAGCCTGGCGCAACTCAAGGCCGATATCGACAGCATCAGCGTGAAACTGTCTCAGGAGGTCATTGACGGCATTGAAGCCATCCATCGCGAGCATCCGAACCCGAGCGCCTGATTAGCGTTCGTTCCGGACCGTAAGGTCCTTTCCAGCGGAGGGCCATGCCATGATCCGCTTGTTCGTTGCCCTGAGATTCCCCGACGAGATTCGTCGGTCGCTTGCTGCCCTCTGTGCCGGTGTGCCTGGTGCGCGCTGGGTCAACCCTGACCAGTTCCATCTCACGCTGCGTTTCATCGGCGAGGTGAATGGCCGCACGGCCCGCGCCATCTCCGAAGAACTCTCCAGCGTCATCATGCCGTCCTTCGATGTCGAACTGTTCGGCGTCGGAACCTTTGGCGACAAGCGCAAGGCCAATGCGCTCTGGGCCGGGGTGCGGCCCAACCCGGCGCTCAACCGCCTGCAGGAAAAGGTCGACAACGCCATGCTGCGCGTCGGCCTGCCGCCCGACCGGCGCAAATTCAGCCCCCATGTGACCCTGGCACGGCTGAACTATGCGCCATTCGATCGCATCGGCGCCTTCCTCAGTCATCACGCGCTCTATGCCGGACCGGCCTATCGCTGCGACCGCTTCGTGCTGTATTCCAGCTTCCTGTCATCGTCGGGCGCCATCTATACGCCCGAACAGGTCTATCGCCTGGACGGCGGCATGGCTGAGGATGTCGAGCATGACTGGATGGCGGACGAGGCCGATGCCTGGGCCGAGGATCACGGCGACTGGGACAAGGCGGAAGCGGCGGCCTACGGCCACGGCTGACGGCTGACGGCTGACGTGCAGAAACGGTTTCGCTCCATCGTCGTGCTCACCGGCGCCGGCATCTCGGCCGAGTCCGGGCTGGGCACCTTCCGCGACAAGGATGGCCTGTGGACCAAATACGATCTGCAGGAGGTGGCGACGCCGGAAGGCTTCGCCCGCAATCCGGTGCTGGTGCACGACTTCTACAATGCACGGCGCAAGAACCTGGTCGAGGCCACGCCCAATGCGGCGCATTACGCGCTGGCGGAGCTGGAACGCCGCTTCGACGGCCAGTTCCTGCTGGTGACGCAGAATGTCGATGACCTGCATGAACGCGCCGGCTCGACCCGACTGCTGCACATGCATGGCGAGCTGCTGAAGATCCGCTGTGAAAGCTGCGATAGCGTGCGTGTCTGGCGCGGCGATCTCGATCTCGCCACCGCCTGTCCGGATTGCGGCACGTCTGGCGGCCTGCGGCCGCATGTGGTGTGGTTCGGCGAGATGCCGCTGTATATGGACGACATCGCCGCCGCGCTGGACACCTGCGATCTGTTCGTGTCGATCGGCACCTCGGGCCAGGTCTATCCCGCCGCCGGCTTCGTCGCCGAGGTGCGTCGCGGCGGCCTGGCGCATACGGTCGAACTCAATCTCGATCCGTCTGACGGCTTTTCGCTGTTTGCCGAAAAAATCTACGGCCCGGCCACGGAAGTGGTGCCGGCCTTCGTTACGCGGGTGTTGGCGGGCGGCTAATCCGGTACGCTGGCCTCGATGCGCTCCATGTCGTCATCCGACAGGCCGATATGATGGCCGATCTCATGGATCAGTACATGCCGCACCACGTGGCGTAAGGATTCGCCGCTCTCGCACCAGTAATCCAGCAGCGGCCGGCGGTATAGAAACACCATCGCCGGCAGCGTGCCGGTCTCGCCGCGCTGCTCGGCCAGGAAGCTGCCGCCCTGATACAGGCCGAGCAGGTCGAACGGCGTCTCGCAGCCCATCTCCTGCAGGATCTCGTCATCGGCGAAGTCGGCCACCTGGATCGGCACGCCGTCGATATAGGGGCCCAGCGCCGGGCGCAGGCGTTGCAGCTCGGCTTCGCCGATGGCGGCGAGGTCGTCCAGGCTGGGGGCGGTGCGCGTGGCGGGATCGGTCATGCGGCGTATCGTCTCAAAGCGGGGTCGACTGGTTGAAGCGGGCAGGCCTGCGCGCTAGCTTGCGCGGCATCAAGGTGCCGATCATGGCACCGCGAGGAGGATGCCATGGCCATCGCGAAACTGGAAGGTGCTGCCCGCGCTGCCGCGCTGCAGGCCCTGCCGGGCTGGCAGGATGTGGCCGGCCGCGATGCCATCGTGAAGACCTTTCTCTTCGCCGATTTCAACACCGCTTTCGGTTTCATGACCCGCGTGGCGCTGGAGGCCGAGAAGGCCGACCATCACCCCGAATGGTTCAATGTCTACAACCGCGTCGAGATCACGCTGGCCACCCATGATGTGAATGGCCTGAGCGACCGCGATGTGAAGTTGGCGACGTTTATCGAAGCCGCCGCCGCCGCGATGGGCGGGAAGGGTAAGTAAAATGAGTGCAGCCACACGCGGTCTCAAACGCGGCCTGATCCTCGCTGCCATCATCGCGCTGTTCGGCGTGATCGGCTATCTCGCGGTGCCGCAGCTGCTGCCGCAGCGCGGCGACGGCGAGACCGCCGGCAGTGGCGTGGTCTCCATAGGCGGCCCGTTCAGTCTGACCGACCAGAATGGCCGCACCGTCAGCGACAAGGATTTCGCCGGCAAGCTGATGCTGGTCTATTTCGGCTTCACCAACTGCCCCGATATCTGTCCGACCGGCCTGCAGACCATTGCGCTGGCGATGGACGAACTGGGCGCTGAAGCCGCAAAAGTGCAGCCGATCCTGATCACGGTGGACCCCGAGCGCGACACCCCGCCGGTGATGAAGGAATATGTGCAGGCCTTCCATGAGCGGCTGGTCGGCCTGACCGGCACGCCGGAGCAGATCGCCGCGGTGGCCAAGGCCTACCGGGTCTATTACCAGAAGGTGGTGCTGAAGGATTCCAGCCTCGGCTATTCGGTCGACCATTCCGGCTTCATCTATCTGATGGACGGCAAAGGCCAGTATCTCAGCCATTTCCGCCATGATGCGACGCCGGATCAGATGGCGCAGCGCATTCGCGCCAGGCTTTAAATTTCTGAAATATTGAACTATTTCCGGCATTGCACGTTTATGTTGCAGTGCAAAATAAATCGTGCGGCTACTGAGGAAGAGGCGTAGACTAGCGCCTCGCTGCCAGGACCGGCCACGATTCCCCATGGCGTTGTCCAAGGCTTGTCAGGCGGTGCCGCCCGGGCTGGTTTCCCGGCGTGCCGCTGTCCAGCAGAAGGGTGGGACCGGATGCTCTATTCGCTTTATGAACTTCACCACGCCGCGCTGCGGCCGGTGCGTGCCATGGTTGAGGCACAGACCCAGGCGCTGAAGCTGCCCTACCTGCCGATGAACTATACGGCTGCCGCCCGCACGCTCGCCGCCGGCCTGGAAGTGTTCAGCAACATCACGCGCCGTTACCCGAAGCCCGCCTTCGGCCTCGCCACCACCATGGTCGACGGCACGCCGCGCCAGGTGACCGAGCGCAATGTGCTGAGCCTGCCCTTCTGTCATCTCAAGCATTTCGAGCGCGAGGGCTGCGAAGGCCGCAACGACCCCAAACTGCTGATCGTGGCGCCGCTGTCTGGTCACTATGCCACGCTGCTGCGCGGCACCGTGGAAGCGATGCTGCCGCATCACGAGGTCTATATCACCGACTGGATCGATGCCCGCGACGTGCCGCTGCGCGAAGGCGCGTTCAGCCTCGACGATTACGTCGACTACATCCGCGAATTCTTTGTCACCCTTGGCCCCGGCGCCCATGTCATCGGCGTGTGCCAGCCCTCGGTGCCGGTGCTGGCTGCCGTGGCGCTGATGTCGGCCGACAATGACGCGCATGTGCCGCGCTCGATGACCCTGATGGGCGGCCCGATCGATACCCGTATCAGCCCCACCGTGCCCAACAACCTGGCGCAGGAACATTCCATCGAATGGTTCGAGCACAGCGTGATCAACCACGTGCCGCTGCCGCATGCCGGTTTCATGCGCCAGGTCTACCCCGGCTTCATCCAGCTCACCGGCTTCATGACCATGAATCTGGATCGCCATGTCGGCGCCCATGTCCGCCTGTTCCATCACCTGATCAAGGGCGATGGCGACAGTGCCAAGGCGCATACCGATTTCTATGACGAATACCTCGCCGTGATGGACCTGCCGGCCGAGTATTATCTGCAGACCGTGAAAACCGTGTTCCAGGATCACGCATTGCCGCGCGGCATCATGACGGTGCGCGGCGAGACGGTGGATTGCACCGCCATCCGCAAAACCGCGCTGCTCACCGTGGAAGGCGAGAAGGACGATATCTCCGGCGTCGGCCAGACCATGGCGGCGCATGATCTGTGCCCCAATATCCCGGCGGCGAAGCGCGGCCACCACCTGCAGGCCGGCGTCGGCCATTACGGCGTGTTCAATGGTCGCCGCTGGCGCGAGGAGATCGCACCGAAGGTGACCGCCTTTATCCGCCAGCATGACGGCAATCCGCTGAAACGCCGCTAAGTCGCGCCGGCCGTCTCTTTATACGAACGCCCATCCGGCGTAATCTGCTGCCATGCCCCGCAGCCTGCCCTTCTGGCGCCGCAAGCGCCTTGACCAGATGACGCCGTCCGAATGGGAGTCGCTCTGCGACGGCTGCGGCAAATGCTGCCTCTACCGGCTGGAAGACCAGGATACCGGCGCGCTGGAACAGACCAATGTGGCCTGCAAGCTGCTGAACTGTGCCACCGGCCAGTGCAGCAACTACCCCAAGCGCAAGAAGCTGGTGCCCGACTGCATCCAGCTGACACCGGGCAAGGTGGCGAAGATGAACTGGCTGCCGGCCACCTGCGGCTATCGCCTGGTGGCGCAGGGCAAGGATCTCTACTGGTGGCATCCGCTGAAAAGTGGCAACCGCGAGACCGTGCACCAGGCCGGCATCTCGGTGGCGGGCCGCTGCATCTCCGAAAAGGAGGCCGGCGAGCTGGAAGACCATGTGGTCTACTGGCTCGACGACAAGGGCCCGCCCAAACCCAAAAAGCGATAGGGCCCAAAAAGCGATAGGGCCAAAAAGTGATAGCCGCGAAAAGCGCGGGCCGGTCGGAACGCCGGCGCCGGTGCAGCGTTTCTTCGACAGTAGTTTCTTCGGCAGTCCGTCTGTCAGGGTTTCCCCATGTCTCTCCGCCTGCCTTTTCTTTTTGCGCTGCTGCTCCTGCCGGCCGCGGTTTCGGCGCAGATCCTGCCCCAGACCGACGCCGAGCGGATTCAGGCTGAAGTGCGCCGCATCGAGCAGGAGCGCGAGCAGCGCGCGCAGGAGCAACTGCGCGACCGCACCCAGGAAGCCGAGCGGCAGGACCAGCGCCGGCAGCAGGAACTGCGCCAGCAGGAGCGCACCCGGCTGGAGCGCACGCCATCCTCCGCCCCGCCCACCCCGTTGATCCAGCAGCGCAAGCCCCAGTAGGCCGGCCGCCCAACAGACTGGCCGCAGAGGCGGGCCATGCCGTAGCGGCAGACGCGGTGCCGATGCTGGTGCTCGCCCCGGCTTCCCCGCTAATCTGTGTGCAGCGTGACAGGTTGCCCGACGGGGCGGGGGATTTTTCCAATGTTCGGTTTGCCGGCCATCGATGCCGATCTCGCGGCCCGTTTCCGGGCCGTGAAGCTGTTGTCACTTGATCTCGACGGCACGCTCACCGATGGCGGTCTGTATTATGCCGAGGACGGCAGCGAACTGCGCAAATACCATGTGCAGGATGGTTTCGGGATTCTGCTTGTTAAGGATGCCGGCATTGAAGTGGCGCTGATCACCCGCAGCGACACCCCGGCGATCCAGAAGCGCATCGACCGCCTGAAAATCCGCTTCGGCCTGATGGGCGTGATGGAAAAGCTGCCGCGCCTGAAGGCCATCTGTGCCGAACTCGGCATTGGGTTGCATGAAGTCTGCCATGTCGCCGACGACGTCAACGATCTCGATGTGATGGGGGCCGTCGGCCTGCCGGTTGCCGTGTCGAATGCGCGGCCCAGTGTGAAAAATGCTGCCGCCTATATCACCGAGGCCGCCGGCGGCGCGGGCGCCGTGCGTGAGGTCTGCGACCTTCTGCTCGAACATAAAATCTGACCGCACAAACAGGGAGAATTCCAGATGGCCATCGATTTCCAGGGCCGTGTCGCCATTGTCACCGGGGCCGGTGCGGGTCTTGGCCGCAGCCATGCGCTGCTGCTGGCCGAGCGCGGCGCGAAAGTGGTGGTCAACGATCTGGGCGGCGCGGTGGATGGCACCGGTGGCTCGGCCAAGGCGGCCGATACGGTGGTTGCCGAGATCAAGGCAAAGGGTGGGACAGCCGTTGCCAATTACGACAGCGTCTCCGATCCGGCCTCGGCCGCCAATATCGTCAGGACCGCGATGGAGGCTTTCGGCCGCGTCGACATCCTGATCAACAATGCGGGGATCCTGCGCGACAAGAGCTTTGCCAAGATGGAGATCGCCGATTTCGACACGGTGGTCGATGTGCATTTCCTCGGCTCCGCCTATGTCACCAAAGCGGCCTGGCCGGTCATGCAGCAGCAGCAATATGGCCGCATCGTCATGACTTCGTCGAATTCCGGCCTGTATGGCAATTTCGGCCAGTCGAATTATGCCGGCGCCAAGACGGCGGTGGTTGGCCTGATGAATGCGCTGAAGCAGGAAGGCGGTAAATATGGCATCCTCGTCAATACGATTGCGCCGGTAGCCGCTACGCGCATGACCGAAGCATTGCTGCCACCCAAGCTGTTGCCGCATCTCAAGCCGGAATACGTTTCCCAGGCCGTGGCCTATCTCTGCTCGGAAGCTTGTTCTGCCACCGGTGACATCATTTCGGCTGGCGCAGGCTTTTATGCAAAAATCCAGATCATGGAATCCGAAGGCCTGTTCTTCGGGATCGATGCCAAGGTCAGTATCGACGACATCGCCGCTAACTATGCCAAGATCACCGATATGGCAAAGCCGCGTGGTTTCGGCTCCTCAATGGAAGAGGTCATGCATATCGCCAAGCCTTTCGTGGGCTAGGGTCTGCTCTAGGCCGGCAGGCGGGCGAGGGCGGCTTCGGTCAGGGTTTCGATGATGCGGCTCTGCTGGCCGGCATAGCTTTGCGCCGCATGGCTCAGGGCTGCGCTGCGCGCCGGCTCGGCGAGCAGCAGGCCCAGCGCGGCAATCAGTTCGCCGTCATTGGCCACCTGCAGCGCGCCGCCCTGCAGCAGCAGGCCGGCGGCGGCTTCGCTGAAATTGAACATATGCGGGCCGAACAGCACGGCGCAGCCCAGCCGCGCCGGCTCCAGCGGGTTATGGCCGCCATGGGCAATCAGCGAGCCGCCCATCAGCACAATCGGACTGAGGCGATACCATAGGCCGAGTTCGCCCAGCGTATCGACGATATAGATATCGGTGTCGCCGGCCGGCTCTGCACCGGTGGAGCGCAATGCCACGCGCAGATCGGGTGCTGCCAGCGACTGGCTCAGGCCGGCGCCGCGCTCAGGATGGCGTGGGGCGATCAGGGTGAGCAGGCCGGGGAAGCGGGCTTTCAGCGCCCGGTGCACAGCGGCGATCTGCGTTTCCTCGCCGTCATGGGTGCTGGCGGCGAGCCACAGCGGCCGGTGGCCCAGGCGCTGGCGCCAGGTTTCGAGCAGCACGGCATTGACCGGCAGCGGCGGTGCCGCCTGTTTCAGATTGCCGGCCTCGATCACGGTCTGCGCGCCAATGCGGCGCAGGCGCTCGGCATCGCCGGCGGTCTGGGCATAGATCGCGGCGAAGCAGTCGATCAGCCAGCGCGCCGTGCCCGGCGCCTGCAGCCAACGGGTGCACGAACGTTCAGACAGCCGGGCATTGATCAGCAGAGCGGGAACGCCTCTTGCCCGCAACGCACTCAGCAGACCCGGCCAGAAATCCGACTCGCTCCACAGCACCAGATCGGGCTGCCAGTGATCGAGAAAGCGATCCACCGCACCGGGCAGGTCGACCGGTACGAACTGGTGGATGATGCCGCTGTCGTCCCCGATGCGCTGCTCCACCAGCGCCGCCGAGGTGACAGTGCCGGTGGTCAGCAGCACGGTGGCATCGGGCCGCACCTGGCGCAGATGCTGCAGCAGCGGCAGCAGGGCCTGCGCCTCGCCGACGCTGGCGCCATGACTCCAGATCAGCCGGCCGCGCGGTCGCGGTCGCGTGGCATGGCCAAAGCGTTCGCCCAGGCGCGCGGCGTTTTCCTTGCCCCGGGCGGTGCGACGGCGCAGCCACAGCCGTACCAGCGGGCCGAGCAGATGCCCGATGCCGCGCCAGATCAAGCGTCGCCCGTCGAAAGGCGTGGACTCTGTCTGCCTGTTCATTGCCGCCGCAGATTGCCGTAACGGGAACCCCAGGGGAAGAGTCGCGCAAGCACTTGCAGCGCGCCGCCGCCGCTGTCAGCCTGTATCGATACAGATAGAACAGCCAACCGGGAGGGTAGCGCCATGGCGGTGCATGTGGAAAAGCGTGGCGCGGTCACCACCGTGATTCTGGATCGGCCCGCGGCACGCAATGCGGTCGATCGTCCCACCGCCGATGCCCTGCGCCAGGCCTTCAAGGATTTCGATGCTGATGACAGCGCGCGTGTTGCCGTGCTGTGGGGCGCCGGCGGGCATTTCTGTGCCGGTGCCGATCTCAAGGCGGTGGCCGGCGGCGACCAGCGCAACGATGTCTCTCCCGAAAGCGAAGGCCCGATGGGGCCGACGCGCCTGATGATGTCCAAGCCGGTGATTGCCGCTGTGTCGGGTTATGCCGTCGCCGGTGGTCTGGAACTCGCGCTGTGGTGCGACCTGCGCGTGGCCGAGGCCGATGCCACCTTCGGCGTGTTCTGCCGGCGCTGGGGCGTGCCGCTGATTGATGGCGGCACGGTGCGTCTGCCGCGCCTGATCGGCCATAGCCGCGCGCTCGACATGATCCTCACCGGTCGGGCCGTCGATGCCCAGGAAGCCCTGCAGATCGGTCTCGCCAATCGCGTGGTGCCCAGGGGCGAGTCGCGCAGTGCTGCGGAGGCGCTGGCCGAGGAAATCAGCCGCTTCCCGCAGGCCTGCATGCTGGCAGATCGCAGCTCCAGCTACCGCCAGTGGGAAATGTCGCTCGATGCCGCCCTGCATAACGAGGCGGAAAGCGGCCTGCCGATCATCGAGCAGGAAGCCATTGCCGGTGCCGCCCGCTTCAAGAGCGGGCTCGGCCGGCACGGCGACTTTTCGTCGATCTGATCTCGTCGGCCTCGGCCGCCGGCAGCAGGCCCAGCATCTTTTTCATCACCGTGGGCAGCGCCGCCGCCTGGGGTTGCTGCCACAGGCCATCAAGTCCGGCGGCCATGCGGGCATCGACACGGCCTAGCAGGGCGGCGATCTTCAGCTCAAAATGCGTGAAGACATGGGCGGCATCGCCGTTCAGCGGCAGCCAGTCCAGCGCGAGTGGCGCATGCGGCAGGGCTTCGCCCGGCAGCCATGGCGTGTCGCGCCACGGCGTGCTCGGCACTTCCAGCATGCCGCCCAGCAGCCCCTTGGGCGGGCGTCGGCGCAGCAGCACGGCGCCATCCTCCGCGCGCTGCAGGAGGAAGGCGATGGCATGGCGCACCGGCCGGGCCGTCTTCGCCGCCTTGCGCGGTAATTCGGCGGCGATGCCGCGACTGAAGGCGGCACATTGCGCCTGCAGCGGGCAGAGCAGGCAGTCAGGCGATTTCGGCGTACACACCGTGGCGCCGAGATCCATCATGGCCTGCGCAAAATCGCCGGGGCGCTGCTGTGGCGTCACCGTTGCGGCCAGCCCGCGCAACGCCGGCTTTGATTGCGGCAGTGGCGTTTCGACGGCAAAGACGCGCGACAGCACGCGTTCGATATTGCCATCCAGCACGGCGGCCGGGCGATCGAAGGCAATCGCCGCAACGGCGGCGGCGGTATAGGCGCCGATGCCGGGCAGTTTCAGCAGGCCCTCTTCGCTGTCGGGAAAACGGCCGTCCAGCGTGCGGCTCACCACCTGCGCGCATTTGTGCAGGTTGCGCGCGCGGGCGTAATAGCCCAGCCCCGCCCAGGCTTCCATCACATCTTCCACCGGCGCAGCGGCAAGGTCATGCACGCTGGGCCACAGCGTCAGGAATTTGGCGAAGTACGGCATCACGGCGGGCACCGTGGTCTGTTGCAGCATGATCTCGCTGAGCCAGACGCCATAAGGCTCCGGGGGCGGAGTACCGGGTGGGCTGCGCCAGGGCAATTTACGATAGTGCCGGTCATACCAATCCAGCACCAATGAGGCGATATCCGGTGTCTTGGTGCGGGGTTTGGGCATGTGCGATATCTTAACATCGGGATTCGCCAACTGTCACCGCGCAGCGCATATCCGGGCTTGCATCCGACCCCGTCTCTGCGCCATTTAGAGCCGCCATTTTTGGGAGAATCTCATGCGGCAATATTTTTATGCGGCGGTTTTCGCTGCCCTCGCCAGAACGGCGATGGCGCCGTCTGCTCAGGCAACTGAACCAACTCGGACAGAGATTATTATCGGCACCCTCACCGACCTGTCGGGTCCGGCCGCGGTCTATGGCAATGCCGTGGTCAACGCCATGCGGCTGCGCTTTGACGCGGTGAATGCCGCCGGCGGCATCCGCGGCCGCAAGCTGCGGATGGTGGTCGAGGATCACCAGTTCCAGGTGCCACGCGCCGTGCAGGCGGCGGCCAAGCTGATCAAGTATGACCGCGTGCAGGTCTTCGTCGGCTCGCTCGGTACCGCGCAGGTGCAGGCGGTGCTGCCGCAGCTGCGCGCCGCCGGCCGCGCCAACCTGTTTCCGATGGCGGCCAACCGCGAACTGGTGCAGGCCGCCGATTCCGTCAGCTGGATCTCCGGCTCGCTGTATTACGACCAGATCCGCGCCGGCGTGAAATGGATGGTCGAGACAAAGGGCAAGCAGGCGGTCTGCGCCCTGGCGCAGAGCACCGAGTATGGCGAGGAGGTGCAGCAGGCGATCCGCGACCAGCTGGCGCAACACGGCCAGACGGTGAAGGCGGTGGCCACCCATCGTCCGATCGATACCGATTTCAGCGCGCCGATCGCACGCCTGCGCGGTGCCGGCTGCGACCTGATCGTGCTGGCCACGCTGCTGCGCGACACCATCCTGCCGATGGCGGCGGCGCGCACGGCGGGCTGGACCGATGTTGATTTCCTCGGGCCGTCGACCACCCATGACTATCTGCTGGCGCAGGCGCCGGGTGGCGCCACCCAGGGCCTGTACAGCGTATCGTCGATCGCGCTGCCCGATCGCGACACCGCGCCGCCCGCGGTGGTGGCCTGGATGGAGGCCTACAAGACCCGCTTCGGTGCCGAGCCCAATGCCGGCGCGATCTATGGCGCCACCATCGCCGACCTGGCCGTGCTGGCGCTCGACCGTGCCGAGGGCGACACCGCGCTGCCCCGGCTGACCCAGGCGGTGGCCAGCATCCGCGGCTGGCGCGACCTGTTCGGCGGCACCCTGCAGACCTTTGCCGGCGGCCATCGCCAGGGCACCTACCAGGCCTATGTCTACCAGCTGCGCGGACCGGGCTATGAGCGCCTGAGCGAGGCGGTGGGCTATGAGCCGCGCCTGCGCTAGACTGGCGGCATGAACATCCTGATCGTTTTCATCGGCGCCGGCATCGGCGGGGCGTTGCGCTATGGCGTCAATGTCGCAGCCCTGCGCCTGGTCGGCGCCGGGTTTCCCTGGGGCACGCTGGCGATCAATATTGTCGGCTCCTTCGCCATGGGGCTGGTGGCCGAATATTTCGCCCTGAAAAGCGGCCTGCCGCAGCACTGGCGGCTGTTCCTCACCACCGGCGTGCTTGGCGGCTTCACCACCTTTTCCGCCTTTTCGCTGGAAACCGCGCTGCTCTATGAACGCGGCGAGTTTCTCGCCGCCGGGCTCTACATGCTGGGGTCTGCCGTGCTGGCGGTGGCCGGGCTGTTTGCCGGCCTGGCGGTGATCCGCGCGGTCGTGGCGCCGTGAGCGAGAAAAAACCGCCGCGCGACCCGGCGCAGCGGACGAATGCGCCAAAGGCTCTCGGCCTCGCACTCGGGCGGCTGACGCGCCCGATCATGAAACAGCGCGGCGTGGCACTGGCCGAGATCATCAACCACTGGGCCGAGATCGCCGGGCCATTGCTGACGCAGGAAACCCAGCCGGAGAAAATGGTCTATGCCTCGGGTGCGGGCCATGCCGCCACGCTGGAGATCGGCGTCAGCCCGGCCTTTGCGCTCGAGCTGCAGCATCTCTCGCCGTTGATCATCGACAAGATCAACGGCTATTTCGGATTCCGCGCGGTCGAGAAGCTGCGCCTGAAACAGACTCCGATCCGCCGTCCCGAGTCGGCGAAGCCAGCGGAGCGCAGCCGCCGGCCGCTCAGCGCGGAGGAGCGCGCCAAACTGGAAGATTTGCTCGCCGGAGTCGATGACCGCGAGCTGCGACAAGCCCTTGAGAACCTTGGGCAATCACTTTTCAGTGCGAGTCGCTGACGCGCCTTGAGTGCGCCAGATTCTTGTGGATAACGGCAGAGTCCGGTTGCCAGCCGGACGTGCAACCATACAATGCCCCCAAGATGTAGGGGGTCGGAGCATCTCTATGAAATATATACAGCGTTTCGTCCTGACCCTGGTTTTGGTCTTCGGTGGTTTCCTCGCGGTCGGTGCCCAGGCGCAGTCTGGATCCGCCGGTGCCGATCCGCGCCTGCAGGACATGGTGCTCGGCAAGGCCGATGCGCCGATCACCATCATCGAATATGCCTCGCTGACCTGCCCGCATTGCGCGTCGCTGCATGCCAATGTGCTGCCGGCGATCAAGACCGAGTATATCGACACCGGCAAGGTCAAGCTGATCTACCGCGACTTCCCGCTCGACCAGCTCGCCTTCGCCGGCGCCGTGCTGGCGCGCTGCGGCGGGCCGGACAAGTATTTCACCTATCTCAACGTACTGTTCGCGCAGCAGCGCCAGTGGTCGACTGCGGCCGACCCGAAGGCGGCGCTGGTACAGATCGGCCGGCTGGGCGGTGTCTCGGCCGAGCAGTTCGACAAGTGCCTGGCTGACAAGCCGCTTGGCGATTACATCCTGAATTCGCGCCTCGAAGGCACCCAGAAACACAATGTGAGTTCGACGCCCACTCTGATCATCAACGGCAAGACCGAGACCGGTGTGCCGTCGCTGGACGAGTTGCGCAAGAAACTCGACGCGCTGGCCAAGTCGTAAGACGGCCGGCGTCTGCGTTATTGAAAGGGAGTTCCCGTGCAGTTTACCAAGTTGCGCTTGTCCGGTTTCAAGTCCTTCGTCGAGCCGACGGATTTCGTGATCCATCCCGGCCTGACCGGGATTGTCGGCCCGAATGGCTGCGGCAAGTCCAACCTGGTGGAAGCCCTGCGCTGGGTGATGGGCGAAAACTCGGCCAAGCGCATGCGCGGCACGGGTATGGACGACATGATCTTTGCGGGCACGGCCACGCGGCCGGCCCGCAACATCGCTGAAGTCACGCTGACGCTGGACAACAGCACGCGCACCGCGCCGGCGGCCTTCAACGAGCAGGAAATGGTCGAGATCACGCGCAAGATCGAGCGCGAGAAGGGCTCCGACTATTCGATCAACGGCAACGACGTGCGCATGCGCGACGTGCAGCTGCTGTTTGCCGACCTGGCCTCGGGCGCCAATTCGCCGGCCATGGTCAGCCAGGGCCGTGTCGGCGCCATCATCAATGCCAAGCCGACCGATCGCCGCATGCTGCTGGAAGAGGCCGCCGGCATTTCCGGCCTGCATTCGCGCCGCCATGAGGCCGAGTTGCGGCTGAAGGCGGCCGAGCAGAATCTGGAGCGCGTGGTCGATGTGATCGGCCAGCTCGACAACCAGCTGCAGTCTTTGAAAAGACAAGCCCGCCAGGCCAGCCGCTACCGCAACATCGCCGGCCAGATCCGCAAGACCGAAGCGATCCTGTTCCACCTCAAGCATGATGCGCTGAAACACGCGCTGGCCGAGGCCGAGCAGGCGCTGCAGGCCGCCGAGCGCGAAGTGGCCGACCGCACCCTGCAGGTGTCGGAAGCCCATGAGGCCGAGCGCATCGCCGCCGAGGCGCTGCCGCCGCTGCGCCAGCATGAGGCCGAGGCCGGCGCCCGCCTGCATCGCCTGACAGTCGCCCGCGAAGGCCTGGATGCGGAATCCGCCCGCGCCCAGGAAGCCGCCGAACAGGTGCGCGCCCGTCTCGCCCAGATCGCCTCCGACGCCGAGCGCGAAAGCGCGCTGTCGCAGGATGCCGAGGAGACCGTGGCCCGCCTCGCCACCGAAACCGAAGAGCTGGAAGTCCAGCGCGCCGGCGAGGCCGAGGCGCAGACTGCGGCCGAAAGCGGCGTTGCCGAAGCGCAGGGCAAGGTCGATGCCAGCCAGGCCGAACTCGATACGCTGACCAACCGCGCGGCCGAGGAACAGGCCCAGCGTGCCCGCCTGCGCCAGGCCATCGAAGATGCCGGCCGCCGGCTCGAGCGCCTGAGCGCGCGTATCGCCGAACTGAGCGCCGAAGAGCTGCGCCTGCAGGAGCAGACCGAGGCGCTGGCCGAAGCCGAGACTGCCAATGCCGAGGTCGAGGCCAAGCAGCTGGCGGTCGAAACCGCGCGCAATGCGCTGGATGGCATCGAGGCCGAGCATGCCCAGAAGATCGACGCCGCGCGCCAGGCCTATGAGGCCGTCGAGGCCGAACAGGCCCGCCTGATCGAGGCGGCGCGTGCGGCGCTGGAGGCCGTCGAGGCCGAGCATGCGCAGAAGATCGACGCCGCCCGCGCCACGCTGGCGCAGGCCGGCAGCGAGCATGAGCAGAAGATCGAGGCCGCCCGCCTCGGCCTCAATGCCGTCGAAGCCGAACACGCCCAGAAGATCGAGGCCGCCCGCGCCGGGCTGAACGCCGTCGAAGCCGAGCATGCCGAGAAGATTGCCGCCGTGCGCGGTGGCGTGGAGGCGGCCGAGGCCGCCCGCGCCGCCAAGCAGCAGGCCGAACAGGCCAGCCGCGATGCCTGGCAGGCCGCGCAGGGCGAACTCACCCGCCTGAAGGCGGAAGAGGCCGGCCTCACCAAGCTGCTCAAGCTGGATGAAAGCAACCTGTTCCCGCCGCTGATCGACCAGGTCACGGTGGAGCCGGGCTTTGAAAAGGCGCTGGGTGCGGCGCTGGCGGACGAGCTGAATGCCGCCACCGATCCGAATGCGCCGATGCACTGGGATGCGCTGCCGCCGCTGACCGATGCGCCGGCACTGCCCTTCGGCGCCGAGCCGCTGTCGAAATTCGTCACCGGTGCGGCAGCCCTGCAGCGCCGCCTCAGCCAGATCGGCCTGGTGTCGGATGATGCCGATGGCGCCCGCCTGCGCGCCGATCTGAAACTCGGCCAGCGGCTGGTCACCAAATCCGGCGCGCTGTGGCGCTGGGATGGTTTCACCGTCAAGGCCGGCGCGCCCACCTCGGCCTCGATCAAGCTGGAACAGCGCAACCGCCTGGCCGACCTGCGCGAGGAACTGCGCGAGCTGGAAGGCCGCCTGCGCGATGCGCAACAGGCCTATGAAGCCGCCCGCATGGCGACCGAAGAGGCTGCGGCTGCTGAACGCGCCGCGCGCCAGGCCGTCGGCGCCGCCGAAGCCGAACGCAACAGCGCGCGCCAGCAGGCCGCAGGCGTGGTGCAGACCGCCGAGCAGAATCGCAACGAGGCACGCACCACCGCCAGCGCCATTGTTCAGGCGGCCGAACGCGCCGCTGCCGAAGCCCGCGACCAAGCTGCGCAGGCCGTGGCCGTGGCCGAACGCGAGCGCCAGAGTGCGCGCGACCGCGCCAATCATGGCGTGGCCAGTGCCGAGCGCGACCGCAACACCGCGCGCGAACATGCCACCGGCGCGATTGCCGCCGCCGAGCGCGAGCGCAATGCCGCGCGTGAACGCGCCAACCAGGATATCGCCCGCGCCGACCGCGAACTGGGCCAGGCGCGCGACCGCCAGGCCGAGATGGTGCGCAAGGAGGCCGAGCGCCAGTCACGCCTTGCGGCATTGGCCGAGCAGAAGCAGCAGACTGCCGCCGAGATCGCCGAGACCGAACAGGTCCGCGCCGCCGAAGAAGCCGCCCTGGCCGCCATGCCGGCGGAAGATGAGGTGCGCCAGCTGATTGCCATGCTGCGCGACGAGCTGAATGGCCTGCGCCAGGCGCTCGTCGAACGCCGCGCCGCGCTGGAACAGCTGCGCCTGGATGCACAGGCTCGTGCCCGCCGGCTGGAAGCCATCGTCATCGAGCGCCGCGCCGCCAATGCGCGCAACGAAAGCGCCAGCCAGCAGCTGGCCCAGCTCGGCGCCCGCCAGGCCGAGGCCGCGGCCGAACTGCAGAAGCTGGAACAGATTCCACTCGAGATCGAAAGCCGCCGCAGCGGCCTGCTGGAACAGATTTCCGTTGCCGAGACCGCACGCCAGGAAGCCGCCGACCATCTCGCCAATGCCGAGGCGGCCCAGCAGCTGGCGGCCAAGACCGCGCGCGAGATCGAACAGCTGCTCGGCCATGGCCGCGAGGCCCGCGTCAAGGCGGAGAGCGACCTGGAGCATCAGCGCGTCAGCCTGGATGAACTGGCGATCCGCGTGCGCGAGGTGCTCGACTGCACGCTGGATGCCGTGCTCAAGGCCGGCGAAGTGGAAGACGGCGAGGAATTCCCCGAACTCCATGTGGTGGAAAACCGGCTCGAGCGTCTGCGCAAGGAGCGCGACAATATGGGCCCGGTGAACCTGCGTGCCGAGCTGGAAGCCAACGAGGTGGAAGAAAAGCTCACGGCGCTCAGCACCGAACAGACCGACCTGGTCTCGGCCATCGAAAAGCTGCGCCAGGGCATCACCAGCCTGAACAAGGAAGGGCGCGAGCGCCTGCTCGATGCCTTCCAGAAGGTCGACAGCCATTTCCAGAAGCTGTTCGTCGAGGTCTTCGGCGGCGGCAAGGCGCATCTGCAGCTGGTGGAAAGCGACGACCCGCTGCAGGCTGGCCTGGAAATCTATGCCTCGCCGCCGGGCAAGCGGCTGCAGGTGATGTCGCTGCTCTCGGGCGGCGAGCAGGCGCTCACCGCGCTCTCCCTGCTGTTTGCCGTGTTCCTCACCAATCCCGCACCGATCTGCGTGCTGGACGAAGTGGACGCGCCGCTGGACGACGCCAATGTCGAGCGGCTGTGCAATCTGATGGAAGCGATGGCGCGCCAGACCTCGACGATTGGCGAGGGCACGCGCTTCGTGGTGGTGACTCACCATCCGATCACCATGGCGCGCATGGACCGCCTGTTCGGCGTCACCATGGCCGAGCGCGGCGTCTCCACGCTGGTCAGCGTCGATCTCGGCGGCGTCAACGAGCTGAAGGCGATCGCTTAAGGGCTTTATGCAGAGCCCGCACGCCTGTCGGATTTGGTGAGGCGTGAGTGCAGTACTTCACATCTGAATGGGTTCGGGGAATTCTTACCGATGCCGAGTCAGAGGCGGTGGTTGCACGATATAACCGCTATCTGAGCACCTTGGATCGCTCCTCGGCAGTTTGGCGGTTTGCAACTTCAGTCAGCCTGAACGACGCCTATCTCGACCGGCTTATCTTCGATAGCCGTAAGGGAAACCTCCAGCTTTTACTGCTCACTGGCGATCTCCAGGTTGGCTATTGGCACACACGGCTCGTTTATGCCGGCGCGACAATCGATTGTGGCATGACATTATTACGCGACAGTCTGAGCAGACGGCCCGCAGAAATTTTGTATGATGAATTCTCGGGGGAAGCAGGGCGGATGTCGCATGGCTTTCTCCTCAAGCCTGCCTTCAATATGTTGACCGAAGCAGACGAGGTTCGAATCTCGTTCAAGGAGTTTTCATATACGCAAGTGGCTGCAGAAAGCCGGTCGCTTTTGACCTCAGACGATCAATCTGAATGGGCCTGACCTGTTAAACCCAAAAAGATCGTAATAATTTCGCCTGCTTACAAACTGCCGCTCGGCATGAAGCCGAAGGCGCCATCCAGCATGGCGCCGCGGAAATCGGTTTTCTCCAGCACGGTGCGGCTCAGATTGGCGCCGCGCAGGTCGGTGCAGATCAGCTTGGCGCCGCTCAGATCCGCGCCAGCCAGGTTGGTCTCACTCAGATCCGCGCCGCTCAGGTCGGCGCCGATGAAGCGGCCGCCGGCCATGTTGAGGCCGCGCAGCACGGCGCGGCTGCCGCGGCGGCCGTCGCTGTGTATCCATTCCAGATGCTGGGCGATGGCTTCGGCCAGATTCTCGATGCTCATCGGCCGGTCCACCTTGCCGCCGGCGGATTCGATCATCTCGGCCATGCCATGGCCCAGATCGGCCTTGGCGAAACTGGCACCGCGCAGGTCGGCGCCGCGGAAGCTCACATTCTCAAGCCGCGCATAGGCGAAACTGGTGTCCTGCAGGTTGGCCTTGTCGAAGGCGGCTTCATTCAGCATGGCGCCCGAGAAGCTGGCGCCCTTGATCTTGGCGGAATGCAGGCGGGTCGCCTGGCTGGCGATATCCTGCGATGACTGATACGGCCCGAGCTGGGCATCGTTGAACCGGGTGTTGGTGAGCACCGCGCGGCTCAGGTCGGCGCCGCGCAGATCGGCCTTGGCGAAATTCGCCGAGGTGAGGTCGGCGGCGCTCATGTCGCAGGCCATCATCTCGGCCTCGACGAAGTTGCTCTCGCGCAGGTCGGCGCAGCTCAGCTTGCACATCGGCAGCGAGGCGCGATGCAGGTTCTGCTTCATCAGCTTGATGGCGCCGAAATCGATGCGCTCGCATTGCAGCCGCCGGCCCATCGGCACCTGGCTGCCGAGCGAGGACACAAAACGGCTGTGCGATTCCAGCAACTCGCTGAAGCGGGGCGGGCAGGGCGCGTAAAGGCTAATGGCGGTCATCCGGGGCGGCTGTCTGTTGGCCCGGAGTATGGCGCAGGCGCCCGGCAACTGGGAATGGAAATTTCCAGATATCCGCTCGCCGGCCCGCTCCGGTAGAGCAGACCGGCCGGAAAAAGACCCGTCCGGCGTGATTCGGCTACAGCAGCCCGGCGATCACCCGGTCCGGCGGGGCATGGCCATCGGCGAAGGTCTTGATGTTGATCAGAACCTTCTCGCCCATGTCGATGCGGCCTTCCAGGGTGGCCGAGCCCATATGCGGCAGCAGGATCACGTTGTTGAGTTCCAGCAGCTTGGGGTTGACCGCCGGTTCATGCTCGAACACGTCCAGGCCGGCGCCGGCGATCTCGCCCTTGCGCAGTTTCCGCACCAGGGCGTTTTCGTCGATGATCTCGCCGCGCGCGGTATTCACCACATAGGCATGCGGCGGCAGCAGGTCGAGCCGGCGCGCCGATAGCAGGTGGAAAGTGGCGGGCGTATGCGGGCAGTTCACCGAGATGATGTCCATGCGGGCCAGCATCTGGTCGAGGCTCTCCCAGTAGGTCGCCTCCAGTTCCTGCTCGATGCTTTCATGCACCCGCTTGCGGTTGTGATAGTGGATCGACAGGCCAAAAGCCTTGGCACGGCGGGCGACGGCCTGGCCGATGCGGCCCATGCCGATGATGCCCAGCCGCTTGCCCCAGATGCGCTGGCCCAGCATCCAGGTCGGCGACCAGCCCTCGAACTTGCCCTCGCGCAGCGCCTGCGCGCCCTGCACCAGGCGGCGCGGCACGGCCAGGATCAGCGCCATGGTCATGTCGGCGGTGTCTTCGGTCAGCACGCCCGGCGTGTTGGTCACGGTGATGCCGCGCTGGCGGGCGGCGGCGAGATCGATATGGTCGACACCGGTGCCGAAATTGGCGATCAGGCGGAAGTTCGGGCTGGCATGGGCCAGCACGGCGCCGTCGATCTTGTCGGTGATGGTGGGCACCAGCACATCGGCCGTCTTCGCCGCGTCGATCAGCTCGGCATGGCTCAGCGGCTTGTCGGCGATATTCAGCCTGGTATCGAACAGCTCCATCATCCGGGTTTCGATCGGATCCGGCAGCTTCCGGGTCACGATCACCAGAGGGCGCTTTTTCGGCGTTGGCATGGCAGACGTTTCCGCTTCCCGGCAGGAGATTTCTCGGCCCTCTCTAGCAGATCGACCCGGCCGAGACAAACCTCGACCGGGTCGAAAACAACTGCCTAAAGAATGACCTAGCGGCAGGCTGGGCCTGGCCCCGGGCGGCGCACCGTTCGTATGCGAACGGCTGCCGCATCAGGGCCCGGGCGGCTTACCGGACGTAAAGCGGCATATACTGGCGGATATTGCGCTCCAGCTCGCGGTTCACGTCCATCATGGTCTCACGCACCAGGGCGTGGATCAGGCGGTCGCGGTCGTTCAGCGTGGCCTTTTCGCTGATCGAGTTGGACCGGCGCGCCGAGGCCTGCGCCTCGCCGACGCGGAAGCCGCGGGCATCGCGCACTTCGACGGCCATTTCCACCTCGGTATCGAAGCGGGCGACCTGGTCCTCGGTGAAGCTGCCGCGCAGGCCCGGGGTCTTTTTCAGATCAACCTCGGTGACGCTGGCCTTCTTGACCACGACGGTGACGCGGTTCTGCTGGCTGTTGTCCAGCGCGATGCGGTCGCGGGTCCAGCGGGTGGCCACACTGGCCGGCGGCTGCGGGATCGCCAGCTCGATATGCGGCGGCTGCGCGGTCGGCTGGTATTCCAGGATGGTTTCCACCGAGCTGGCGGCGAAGGTCAGCTTCGGCTGCCCCTCGAAGGTGATCTCGGGCAGGATCGATTTTTCCAGCGGGGTCGAGCAGGCGGCCACGGCGAGCGAGAGGCCGAGGACGGCGAGCAGGGAGGCAAGGCGGGTGCGCATGGGTCGTTTCTCCTTGTTTTCCGCCCCCTAATAGGCGGCGAAATGGGGCAAATTCAAGGCCCGGCGATGGCATCCGCGGGACCGATCGGGCCAGGACATGGCAAAATCGGTGGGGCACGGATGAAGGTCGGCCTGGGAGAGAAACGCTCCAGCTCGGCTTTCGTCAGCCCTTCACGCTGGCGGCGGGGAAACTGTAGGTGTCGCTGCAGAACTGGCAGGTCACGCTGATCAGCCCGTCCGGGGTCGTCATCTCGGTGATTTCCTCGGGACTGAAGGTCGAGAGGATGCCGCGCACCTTGTCCTTGGAACAGGTGCAGTGATCGGCCAGGGGGCTGGTCTCGTACACCCGCACGCCGTCTTCGTGGAACAGGCGGAACAGCAGCTCGTTATGGCCCAGTGCCGGATCGGTCAGTTCGTCGGCCTTGGCGGTGCCGAGCAGCGCGGTCACTTTTTCCCAGGCGAAGGTTCTGTCCTCGCTCGACAGGCCGCCGGGCTGCAGCGGCAGCTGCTGCAGCAGGATGCCGCCGGCGCGCCAGTGCTTGCGGCCGTCGGCGCCCTTGCGGTGCGAGGCGCCCAGCACGACGCGGGCATTCAGCTGTTCGGACTGGGCGAAATAGGCATGGGCGGCATCGGCCAGGGTGGCACCCGACAGGTCGACGATGCCCTGGTAACGCTCCATGTCCGGCCCCTGCGGGTCGATGGTGAAGGCGAGATAGCCGCCGCCGAGCAGCAGCGGCACCAGCGTGGCGGTGGCGCCGGGGCCGAGCGCCAGCGCATCCAGCTGTTCGGCATTGTAGCTGGCATAGGCGCGCAGATGGCCGGGCGTGCGGTAATCCGCCACCAGGGTCGAGACCGGGCCGTCGCCCTTGGCCTGCATGGAGAAGATGCCGTCGAATTTCAGCGCCGCCGCCATGGTGGCGACCAGCGCGGTGGCTTCGGCCAGCAGATGCGACACCGGCTCGGGATAGTCGTGGCGCGCCAGCATGCGGTCGAGCGCGGGGCCCAGCCGCACCAGGCGGCCGCGCGTATCGCACTGCTCGATCTGGAATGGCAGCGACAGGTCGTCGTGAAGGGCGGCGCTACTCACGGGAACAATATACTGCCGCTCAGGAGCCGAAGCACCAGGCCAGGATCGCCTTCTGGGCATGCAGGCGGTTTTCCGCCTCGTCGAACACCACCGACTGCGGGCCGTCGATCACCTCGGCGGTCACCTCCTCGCCGCGATGGGCGGGCAGGCAGTGCATGAAGATGGCATTCGGCGCCGCCTGGCGCATCAGCGCGGCATTGACCTGGAACGGCGCCAGGATCTTGTGGCGCCGCTCGGCATCCTTCATGCCCATCGACACCCAGGTGTCGGTGATGACGCAGGCGGCATCCTTCACCGCTTCGACCGGATCGGCGGTGACGCGGATCTGGCCCTGCCGTTCGGCCGCCCATTTCAGCACCTTGGGATCGGGCTGCAGTTCCGGCGGGCAGGCGAGGTCGAGGCGGAAGCCGAACTGCACGGCGGCATGGATCAGCGAGGTGGCCATGTTGTTGCCGTCGCCGACCCAGGCCAGCTTCTGGCCTTTGATCGGGCCGAGCTTTTCCTCGAATGTCATCACATCGGCCATCACCTGGCAGGGATGGCTGTCGTCGGTCAGGCCGTTGATCACCGGCACGGAGGCGTTGGCCGCCAGCTCGCGCAGATTCTGCGCCTTGCTGGTGCGCATCATGATGGCATCGACATTGCCCGACAGGATCTTGGCGGTATCGGCGATGCTCTCGCCGCGGCCGATCTGCAGCTCGTCGGCGCGCACCACGATGGTCTCGCCGCCGAGCTGGCGCATGGCGCTGTCAAACGACAGCCGCGTGCGGGTCGAGGGCTTCTCGAAGATCATCGCCAGGATACGGTCGCGGCCCGGCCGGTCCTTTTCCACCATGCCCTTGGGCATGCCCTTGCGGCCGGCCTTCATGCGCATGGCATGGCTGAGGATGCCGCGCAGCGTATCCGGCGCGAACTGGTCGAGATCGAGGAAATGGCGGATGCCGCCGTTGCTATGCGGTGTGCCCATCATGCAGCGACTTTCGCCTTGTCCTGCAGCTTCTGGCAGGCGGCCTCCAGCCGGCGGATGCCTTCCACTAGATCCTTTTCCGGCGTGGTCAGCGGCGGAATCAGGCGCACGGTGTTGTCGCCGGCGGTGACGCCGAGAATATGCTCGTCGCGCATGGCGGCCTGCAGCTCGGTGTTGAGCGGCTTGGATTTCACCGCCAGCAGGAAGCCCTGGCCGCGCACATCCTCGATCACATCGGGATAGCGGTCCTTCAGCATCACCAGCTGCTGCTTGAAATACGAGCTGCGCTTCTGCACACCGTCGAAGAAGCCGTCTTCCAGCATCACGTCGAGCACGGCATTGCCCGCCGTCATCGCCAGGATGTTGCCGCCAAAGGTGGTGCCATGGGTGCCCGGCACGATGCCGGAGCAGGCCTCGTTGGTGGCCAGCACGGCACCGACCGGGAAGCCGCCGCCCAGGCCCTTGGCCAGCGACATGATATCCGGCGTGATGCCCGACCATTCATAGGCGAACAGCTTGCCGGTGCGGCCCATGCCGGTCTGCACCTCGTCGAGGATCAGCAGCATGTCATGCTCGTCGCAGAGCTGGCGCAGGCCGCGCAGCATCTCCGTCGGCACGCTGCGGATGCCGCTCTCGCCCTGGATCGGCTCGATCATGAAGGCGGCGGTTTCCGGCGTGATCGCGGCCTTGGCGGCCTTGAGATCGAAGGCGACCTGGTCGAAGCCTTCCACCTTGGGGCCGAAGCCGTCGAGATACTTGGCGTTGTTGGTCGCCGCCAGCATGGCCAGCGTGCGGCCATGGAAGGCGCCCTCAAACGTGATGATGCGGAATTTCTCCGGCTTGCCCTTCGAGGCGAAATACTTGCGCGCCACCTTCACCGCACCCTCGTTCGCCTCGGCGCCCGAGTTGCAGAAGAAGGCCTTGTCGGCAAAGGAGTTGTCGACCAGCCGCTGCGCCAGCTTCTCCTGCTCCGGGATGCGGAACAGGTTGGAGGTGTGCCACAGCTTGGCCGCCTGCTCCTGGATCGCCTGCACCAGATGGGGATGGCTGTGACCCAGCGCGGTGACGGCGATGCCGGAGCCGAAGTCCAGATAACGTCGACCGTCAGCGGTGTAGAGGTAGGAACCCTCGCCCCGCTCGAACGCAAGGTCCTGCCTTGCGTAGGTCGACATCAATGCTTCGCTCACGACACCTCTCCTTTGATCAGGGCCAAAAAATAATGAAGCCAGCCCCGGGTTTTACGCGGCCGGGCTGGCGGTAAGACCGGACTCTAAGGGCCGATAAGGCCTTGTGTCAATTCAGCGAATGTAGGGGGACATTGGTTGCCAGAGGGTTGCCGGCCGGGCGATTCCGGCCGGCCCCAGACTGCCGTAGGGACAGCGGCGCCCGGGGCTGGCCGGGGCCCGGGGCTCGGGCTAGTGTCAGGAAAACGCTCAACTATTACCGGAGGGCCCGCCATGACCACACTCAGTTTCGAGACCACGCGGCGGGTCTATTGCGAACCGGGCGCCTCGGCAAAACTCGGCACCCTGATGGCCGACCTGGGCGCCAGCCGGGTGGTGCTGGTCACCGATCCCGGCGTGATGAAACTGGGCCTGCCGCAGGCCGGGCTGGACAGCCTGAAGGCCGCCGGCATCGCGGTGACCATCTACGACCGCACCGAGGCGGACCCGCCGGAAAAGCTGGTGCATGAGGCCGTGCAGGTGGCGAAGGACTTCCGGGCCGATGGCGTCGTCGGTTTCGGCGGCGGCTCGTCGATGGATATCGCCAAGCTGGTCGCCTTCCTGCCCGTCGCCACCCAGCCGCTGTCCGAGATCTACGGCGTCGGCAATGCGAAGGGCAAACGCCTGCCACTGATCCAGGTGCCCACCACGGCGGGCACCGGCTCGGAAGTCACCGGCATTGCCATCATCACCACGGGCGAATCTGAGAAGAAGGGCGTGGTCTCGCCGCTGCTGCTGCCTGATATCGCGCTGCTGGATGCCGACCTCACGCTCGGGCTGCCGCGCCATGTCACGGCGGCCACCGGTGTCGATGCCATGGTGCATGCCATCGAGGCCTATACCAGCAAGCACAAGAAAAATGCGATGTCCGATGCGCTGGGCCGCGAGGCTTTGCGACTGCTGTCGAAAAACATCCGCACGGTCTGTTCGCCCGATGGCATGAAGGATCGCGCCGCGCGCTCCGAGATGCTGCTCGGCGCCATGCTGGCCGGCATGGCCTTTGCCAATGCGCCGGTGGCGGCGGTGCATGCGCTGGCCTATCCCGTGGGCGGGCATTTCCATGTGCCACATGGGCTTTCCAATGCGCTGATGCTGCCGCATGTGCTGCGCTTCAACCTGGAAGTGCCGCTCGCCGCCAGCCAGTATGCCGAACTGGCGCCGATCCTTCTTCCTGGTAAAAGTTTCTCAACTGCATCTGCAGGCGCCGGCGCATTGCTGGCCGAGCTGGAAGCGATCATCGACGATGTGAAGCTGGAAAAGCAGCTGCGCCAGGTCGGCATCAGCCACAATCATCTGCCGATGCTGGCGAAAGACGCGATGAACCAGCAGCGCCTGCTGGTCAACAATCCGCGCGACGTGGCTTATGACGACGCCCTGAAAATCTACGAGCAGGCCCTATGAGTGATGTGACAGACCCGCGCAATGAAACGCGCGACAACTACCGCCACAGCCTGCTGATCCCCACCCGGCTGTCGGATATCGACGTCTACCAGCATGTCAACAACGTGCAGTATTACGCCTATTTCGACACGCTGGTGAACGACTACATGATCCGCTTCGGCGGGCTCGACATGGTCAACGACAAGATCATCGGCCTGCTGGTGGAAAGCGGCTGCCGTTTCCACAAGTCGCTGAACTACCCTGAAACGGTGGAAGGCTGGCTGCGTACGGTGAAGCTGGGCAATTCCTCGGCCCGGCACGAGATCGCGCTGTTCCGCCAGAATGATTCACATCCCGCCGCCACCGGGCATTTCGTGCATGTGTTTGTCGAGCGCGGCGTGCAGAAGCCGGTACCGATCCCGGCAAAGATCCGCGCCGCGCTGGAAAAGCTGCTGGTCGCCTAGCGGATCAGGCCGCCCTTGAGCGTGTGCTCCACGCAGCTGTCGATATGGATGCGCAGGATCTGTTCGGCGCGTTCGGCATCGCGCTTCAGTGCGCAGTCCAGCAGCCGTTCATGCTCGTCGGCGGCCAGCTGGCCGCGGAACACCACGGCGATCATCTGGTAGCGCAGGTATTTGTCATAGATCGCGGCATGGGTCTCCAGCAGCGTCTGCGAGCCGCAGGCCGAGATCAGCGCATGGTGGAATTCCCAGTCATAGCGTTTCCAGGTTTCCGGATCGCCGCGGTCGCCCGCCAGCATGCGCTTTTCCATCAGGGTCAGCTTGTGATGGGCCGAGACCACGCGGCCTTCCCATTCCATGTCGCCGGCGGCAAAGGACTGCCGCATCGCATGGCCTTCCAGCAGCAGCCGCAGCGCCGCCACCTCCTGCATGTTGGCGGCCGAGACCGGCGCAACCTCGAAGCCGCGCTGGCCCTCGGCCACCACCAGGCCCTCCGATGACAGGCGGTTCAGCAATTCGCGCAGGGTGCTGACGCTGGCGCCGTAGTCGTCCTTCAGCTTTTCCAGCTTCAGCTTCTGCGCCGGGGCGAGGCGGCCGAACAGGATGTCGCTGCGGATCTGCCGGTAGGCTTTTTCGCCCGCGGTCTCGGGCAGAAGGGGCTGGTGGAGCATGGCTGGACTCGTGCTGGGAAGCCGGAAGCGTGGGGTTAGGCTGGCGGAAAACCAGGGAATATTCAACGCAATCGGTGGAAAGCCATTCATTTACAAGGATTTGAATGACTTGTTCATCTATCATACAAATATAGAAATATCATACGAAAAGCAATTTACCTATTGATTCCGGTTGATCGGGACGGATAACTGTCTGCGACACCGGACCAAATAAAGGTCACGGGCAGAAACGTCCTGGGAGGACAGCACCATGCATATTTCCGTTATCCGTAGTCTCACCGCCGTGGTTGCCGGCGCGGCCCTGGCGCTTGGCGCCGGCCATGCCGCGATGGCGCAGAGCAAGCCGAAGCTGCGTTTCTCCGCCGTGATCTCCGAACAGGATATCCGGGCCGAGGCGATCAAGATGTTCGCCGCCGATATCAAGAACGACTTCGATTTCGAGCCGTTCTTCAACGGCACGCTGTTCAAGCAGGGCACCGAGCTGGTGGCCATGCAGCGCAACAACCTGGAAATGGCGATCCTGCCGCCGCAGGACATCTCCAAGCAGATCCCCGCCTGGTCGATCATGACTGCGGCCTATCTGTTCCGCGACGCCGATCATCTGCGCAAGACCTTCAAGGGCGATGTCGGCAAGGAGATGAACAAGCTGGCGCGCGACCAGCTCGGCGTGCAGATCCTCGGGCCGGTCTATTTCGGCACCCGTCAGGTCAATCTGAAGCCGAACAAGAAGATCACCACGCCAGCCGATATGGCCGGTATCAAGCTGCGCATGCCGCCGGGCGAAGTCTGGCAGCTGCTGGGTGAGGCGATGGGCGCCAACCCGACGCCGGTGGCCTTCGCCGAGGTCTATACCTCGCTGCAGTCCGGTGCCATCGACGGCCAGGACAATCCGCTGCCCAACAGCCGCGTGATGAAGTTCCATGAAGTGACCACGCAGTTCGTGCTGACCGACCATCTGGTCGGTTACGACCTGCTGTCGGTCTCGGCCAAGATCTGGGATGCCATGCCGGCCGCCAAGCAGGCCGCCTTCCAGGCCGCCGCCGACAAGGCGATCGACTGGAGCACCGCCAAGCATGTCGACCAGGAAAAGGAACTGGTGGCGTACTTCAAGTCGCAGGGCCTGCAGGTCTACGCGCCTGATGTTGCCGCCTTCCGCGCCAATGCGCAGAAGAAGTATCAGGAATCGGCCTTTGCCAAGGATTGGCCGAAGGGCATGCTCGAGCGCATCAACGCGGTGAAGTAAGTCGCACGCGATACAGTATGGTATCGGCCGGCTGCGCAAGCAGCCGGCCGCTGCATGAGTGGGGGATAGAATGAAGCTGTTGTCAGCGCAGACGGCAGGCTGGTTGCACCGGCGGGCCGAGAATGTAGCCGCCGCGCTGCTGACGGCGATGTTCCTTGCCTTCATGTTCCAGATCATTGCCCGCTATGTCTTCAACTGGCCGGTCGGCTGGACCACCGAGGTCTGCGTGCTGGCCTGGCTCTGGGGCGTGCTCTGGGGTGCGGCCTTCGTGATCCGTGAAGAAGAAGAAATCCGCTTCGACATCATCTATTCGGCGGTCAGCCCGAAAACCCGGCGCGTTTTCACCCTGATCACCGGCCTGGCCCTGATCGCGCTCTATGGCGTGTCGCTGCCGGCGGTCGCCGACTATGTCGCCTTCATGCGGGTCGAACGTTCCGCCTATCTCAAGATCCGCTTCGACTGGCTGTATTCGATCTATGTGATTTTCGCCGTTGCCATGCTGGTCCGGTATATCTGGCTCACCTGGCGCGCCATCCGCGCGGATGCCCCGGATGCCGATCTTTCCGACAAGAGTCACGTCTCATGAACTTCGCCAGTCCGTTTTCGCTCACGCTGTGGGCCATCACCATCCTGGCGATCCTCGGCCTGCCGATCGGCCATGCCATGATTGCCGGCTCGATCCTGTATCTGCTCATCGTCGGGCAGGATATGGGCATTGCCGCCGAACAGCTGCTCAACGGCCTCTATAACAGCTACGTGCTGCTGGCCGTGCCGCTGTTCCTGTTCGCCGCCGAGCTGATGAATGTCGGCAGCATGTCGGATCGCCTGCTGCATTTCTGCAATGCCTTCGTCGGGCGCTTCCGCGGTGGCCTCGGCCATGTCAACGTTGTGCAGAGCGTGATCTTTGCCGGCATTTCCGGTTCGGCCATCGCCGATGTTGCCGGCACCGGCCGCATCGTCATCGACATGATGAAGCGCGATAACCGCTATACCGCCAGTTATGCGGCCGCGATCACCGCGGCCACGGCGGTGATCGCACCGATCATTCCACCGTCCATTCCGCTGGTGCTCTACGCGCTCGTCTCCGATGCCTCGATCGGCTACCTGTTCTGGGGCGGCATCATTCCCGGCCTGCTGATGGGCCTGGGCCAGATGGCGATCAACACCTGGGTGGCCCATCGCCGCAATTTCCCGGTTGAAGCGGCCGTGCCGGTCCGCGACCTGCCGCTCATCACCTTGCGTGCCCTGCCGGTGCTGCTGATGCCGGTGATCCTGCTTGGCGGTATCCGCGGCGGCGTGATGACGCCCACCGAGGCTGCTGCCGTGGCCGCCGCCTATGCCTTCCTGATCTCGCTGATCCTGTATCGCAGCGTGACGGCGAAGCAGACCTATGTGGCGGTGCTGTCCAGCGCACGCTCCACCGCCTCGATCGGCATGCTGATCGCCGGCGCGCTGGTGTTCAATTATGTCGTCACCATCGAGAATATCCCGCAGACCGTGCGCACCATGCTGGCCGCCTACGATCTCAGCGCCAACCAGTTCCTGCTGGCGGTGAATGTGGTGCTGCTGGTGCTGGGCTGCCTACTCGAAGGCAGCACCATCCTGCTGGTGGTGGTGCCGATCTTCATTCCCACGGCTGTCGCGCTCGGCATCGACCTGGTGCATTTCGGCGTCGTGGTCGTGTTCAACACCATGATCGGCCTGATCACGCCGCCCTATGGCATCCTGCTGTTCATCGTCTCCAAGGTGTCGCAGGCCAAGCTGGGCGCAGTGGTGCGCGACATCACGCCCTTTATCGCGGTGATGATCGCGGCGCTGCTGTTCATCACCTATGTGCCCGAGACCGTGCTCTGGCTGCCGCGGGTGATGGGCTACAAGGGCTGATCTTAAATAAGAGTCGAGGAATGCGATGCCGATGCGCGTGATGATCCTGAACGGCCCCAATCTCAACCTGCTGGGCGTGCGCGAGCCGAAGATCTATGGCTCGGTGACACTCGCTGCCATTGAGAAAAGCTGCCGCGAATTCACTGACTCCATCGGCGCGACGCTGGCCTTCCACCAGACCAACTGGGAAGGCCAGATGGTCGACTGGATTCATGCCGCCCGCCAGGAGGCCGATGCCATCATCATCAATCCGGCCGGCTTCAGCTTCTATTCCATCGCCATCCTCGATGCGCTGAAGATGTTCGAGGGTCCGATCATCGAGCTGCATATTTCCAACATCCATGCGCGCGAAGCCACCTACCAGCATTCCAAGATGTCGTCCGCCGTGCGCGCGGTGATCTGCGGCCTCGGCGCCTATGGCTATGTCGTGTCCCTGCAATGCGTGGCGCGGATGCTCGACGCGCTGCCAGACAGCCTGCCGCAGCCGCTCCGCATCGGCCCGGTTTGACATTTATTCCTATTTAATGTATTCTTTATGTTCATGTTAGCTGTCATGAAATGGCAGCAGCCGGTAATGTGTCTGCCAAGGCGGGACTGCCCATGAACGCTGGCGAATTCTGGCGAACCCGGGCTAATTCTGGCGAACCTGGGCGAAGGCTAGCGAACCCCGGCGAAGCGCTGCGAACGCTGGGGAAGCGCCGCGAAGGCTGGCGAAGCGCTTACGGCCGTAAGCGGTAGCCCCGGCGCAGCAGCAGGTAGCACAGGCCCCACAGGCCCGCGGCCACCAGGCCCAGCACGCTGGCGCCCAGCACCACATCGCCATCGGTATGGCCGGTCAGGCCGTAGCGGAAGCCGTCGATCATGAAGAAGAACGGGTTGGCATGGGCGGCGGCATACCAGAAGGGCGGCAAGGCCTGTACCGAATAAAACGTGCCGGACAGAAACGCGAGCGGCGTGACGATGAAGTTGGTCACCGCTGCCATATGGTCGAATTTCTGGCTCCACAGGCCGGCGATGATGCCGATCAGGCTGAGGATCAGCGAACCGGCCAGCACGAAATACAGCGCCGCCGCCGCGTCATACAGGTGGATGGCGGCAAACGGCCAGATCGCCAGTGCCACCGCCAGCGCCACCATCAGGCCGCGGGTGACGCCGGCCAGGGCATAGGCGACCAGCAGTTCGCCGGGGCTGATCGGCGGCATCAGCACGTCGACGATATTGCCCTGCACCTTCGAAATCATGATCGAGGAGGAGGTGTTGGCGAAGGCATTCTGCGTGGTCGCCATCATGATCAGGCCGGGCGCCAGGAAATCAACAAATGGCAGGCCGGCGATATGGCGCACGGCGCCGCCCAGCGCCAGCGCGAAAACGGCGAAGAACAGCAGGGTGGTCACCATCGGAGCCAGCACCGTCTGCGTGATCACCTTGAGGAAGCGTTGCACTTCCTTGACATACAGCGTCCATAGGCCGAGCCAGTTGACCAGGCCGTATTCACGGGGAGCAAGGATGGGGGCCGGCATGGGTGTTCGCGCCTCTGGCAGCTTGTTCGGGCGCCTTCATAGCGCGTATGGTGCGGCGATGCAAAAGCATGCCGAATCCGCGATATCAGAGGCCATGCCGGACTGGCTGCCGGCCCTGCTGGCCGGTGACCGGGCGGCGCTGGCCCGTGCCATCACCGCGGTGGAAAACGAGACCGACGAGGCCCGGCTGGTGCTGCAGGCGATCCGCGGCCGGCTTGGCCGCGCCCTGGTGGTCGGCTTCACCGGCGCGCCGGGCGCGGGCAAGTCCACCCTGGTCTCGGCCTATGTCGCCGAACTGCGCAAGCGGGCCCAGAGCGTCGGCGTCGTCGCTGTCGACCCCTCCAGCCCGCTCACCGGCGGCGCCATCCTCGGCGACCGCATCCGCATGAGCCAGCATGCCACCGATGCCGGCGTGTTCATCCGCTCGCTGGCCAGCCGTGGCCATCTCGGCGGCCTGTCGCGCACCACCGCGCGCGTGATCGATGTCTTCGATGCCTCGGGCCGCGATGTCGTGGTGGTGGAAACCGTCGGCACCGGCCAGTCGGAGGTCGAGATCGCCGAGATCGCCGATGTGCGCGTGGTGGTGAATGCGCCCGGGCTTGGCGACGACATTCAGGCGATCAAGGCCGGCATCCTCGAAATCGCCGATGTGCTGGTGGTGAACAAATCCGACCTGCCCTATGCCGAACGCTCCGCCCGCCAGCTCGCGGCCATGTCATCGCAGCGCGGCGGCGGACCGGTACCGGTACTGCAGACCAGTGCCATGGCCGGACAGGGTGTGCCGGAACTGGCCGATGCCATTCTCGCCATCGGCCGGCGCAAGCGGCCCGATCCGCGTGCCCGCACCCGGCGCCTGCTGCAGAATCTTGTGCTCGACCGCCTGCGCCGGGGCCTGAGCGATCTGCCCTCCGACCAGCTTGATGTGCTGGCCGACGGCGTGCTGTCCGGCCGGCTCGATATCGAAGCCGCCTCCTTCCAGATCATCGACCTGCTGGTTTCCAACCTGCCCAAAGAGAAGTGATTCGATTTCTATGACCATGCTCGACGCCCGTATCTGCCAGTCCATTCTCGATCTGCCCGGTTCCCGCATTCGTGTTGTCACCCGCGCCTCGGCCGATATCCCCGACATCATCAAGCTGTGGTTCGGCGAAGGCGACGAGCCGACGCCGGAATTCGTGCGCAAGGGCGCCGCTGCCGCGCTGGAAAAGGGCGAGACTTTCTATGCGCCCAATCGCGGCATCGCGCCGCTGCTGCAGGCGATCAGCGATTACCTGAAGCGCGGCTACGGCGCCGAGATCGGCGCCGACCGCATGGTGGTGACGGCATCTGGCATGAACGCCATCATGATCACCATCCAGTGTCTGATCGAACCCGGCGACAGCGCCGTGGTGCTCGGCCCGATCTGGCCCAACGGCCGTTCGGCGATCAAGGCGATGGGCGGCGAGCCGCGCGATGTCTTCCTGAAGGCGCAGGAGGATGGCCGCTGGAAGCTCGACCTCGACGAGCTGTTCGATGCCTGCGACGAGACCACCAAGCTGATCATGATCAACAGCCCGGGCAATCCGACCGGCTGGGTGGCCAGCGAAGCCGAACTGATGGCGATCCTGGAATTTGCCCGCAAGCGCGGCATCTGGATCCTGTCGGACGAGGTCTATGGCCGCATCATCTATGGCGGCGCCAAGCACGCGCCGAGCTACTACACGCTGGCGCAGCCGGAAGATCCGGTGGTGATCGTCAATTCGTTTTCCAAGAGCTGGTCGATGACCGGCTGGCGGCTGGGCTGGATCGTGGCGCCGCCACGCCTGTGCACGGCCGTTGAAAAGATGACCGAGTTTAATATTTCGCATCCCACCACCTTCGTGCAGTGGGGCGGTGTTTCGGCGCTGAACGAGGGCGATACGTACATAGAGGGCCTTGTTGAACGATACAGCCGCGCCGCCGACATGGTGTATCAGGCGCTGGCGCCATTGCCGCGCGTGCGGCTGGCCAAACCGGAAGGCGCCTTCTATGCCTTCTTCGCGCTGGATGGCATGACCGACAGCCTGAACACCTGCATCGATCTGGCGCGCAACGCCCAGGTCGGCCTGGCGCCCGGCATCGCCTTTGGCCCCGCTGGCGAGGGCCGCATCCGGCTCTGCTATGCCGCGTCACTGCCCAAGCTGTCGCAGGCGCTCGAACGCCTGGTGCCGCAATTAAAATAAAAAACGCCATGGAGGAAACCCTTGCGCAGCATCTACGAAAGCGACGAACACGCAGCCCTGCGTGAACAGATCGCCCGCTTCGTCGACAACGAGGTGCGTCCGCATGGCGCTGCCTGGGAAGAGCAGGGCATGGTGCCGCGCGAGACCTTACGCAGGATGGGCGCGCTCGGTTTCTTTGGCATCCGTTACCCCGAAGCTTATGGCGGCAGCGCGCAGGCGCCGGTCGCCGCCGCCATCCTGGCCGAGGAATGTGGCCTCTCGGGCTTCGGCGGCTTTTCCGCCACCGTGCTGGTGCATACCGACATGGCCTCGCCGCATCTGGCCCATGCCGGCAACCAGGCCCAGCTGGATCGCTGGTTCGCGAAAGTCATTGCCGGCGAGCTGATTACCGCAGTAGCCGTCACCGAGCCCGATGCGGGCTCGGATGTGGCGGCGATCCGCACCCGGGCGAAACGCGATGGCGATCATTACGTGCTGAACGGCGCCAAGATGTTCATCACCAATGGCGTGCATGCGGATCTGTATTTCGTTGCCGCCAAGACCGATCCGGAGGCTAAGGGCTCGCGTGCCATCTCGATCTTCGCCGTCGAGAAAGGCACACCGGGCTTCAGCGTCGGGCGCAGTTTGCGCAAGCATGGCTGGCTCTGTTCCGATACAGCCGAGCTGGTGTTCGACAATTGCCGCGTGCCGGTGGAAAACCGGCTCGGCGAGGAAAACCGTGGCTTCTACGCCATCATGAAGAATTTCCAGAATGAACGCCTGGTGCTGGGCGCCATGGCGGTGGGCGAATGCCGTCGCGCCCTAGAGATCACCCGGCAGTATGTGACAACCCGCAAGGCCTTCGGCGGCGTGCTGGCCGACAAGCAGGTGATCCGCCAGCGGCTCGCCATGCTGGAAGCACGGGTGGAAGCTGCGCGCCAGCTGGTCTATCACGCTGCCTGGTTGGTGGGCGAGGGTCGCGATGCCGTGCGCGAGGTCTCGATGGTCAAGGCACTGTGTGGCGAGCTGGTCAATGCGGTCACCTACGACTGCCTGCAGTTCCATGGCGGCGCCGGTTACCTGCGTGACACCGAGATCGAGCGCATGGCGCGCGATGCCCGCATCCATCCGATTGGTGGCGGCGCCACCGAGGTGATGCTGGAAGAAATCGCCAAACGCTGGCCAGCCAGCTAACGCGCACGTAAAGCTGCCGTAGCGTAAGGTTTGCGCCGCGAAAAGATTGGCGCTAGCGTTCGGCTCAGACCAAGTCCTGGGAGGATAAAATGCGCGAAGCCGTCATCGTTTCCACTGCCCGCACGCCGATCGGCAAGGCCTATCGCGGCGCCTTCAACAACACCGATGCAGCGACGCTCGGCGCCCATGCGATCCGTGAAGCGGTCAAGCGCGCCGGCATCGAGCCGGGCGAGGTGGACGATGTGATCATGGGCGCGGCCCTGCAGCAGGGCTCGACCGGCGGCAATATTGCGCGCCACGCCGCCATTGCCGCCGGCCTGCCGGTTTCGGTGGCCGGCATGAGCGTCGACCGTCAGTGCGGTTCGGGCCTGATGGCGATTGCCACGGCAGCCAAGCAGGTGATCCATGACAATGTGCCGGTCGCGGTCGGCGGTGGCCTGGAATCGATTTCGCTAGTGCAGAACGAGCATATGAACACCTTCCGCGCCCGCGATGAGTGGCTGATGAAGAACAAGCCCGACATCTATATGGCGATGATCGACACTGCCGAGACGGTGGCCAAGCGCTATGGCATCAGCCGCGAGGCGCAGGATGAATACGCACTTGAAAGCCAGAAGCGTACCGCCGCGGGCCAGGCGGCCGGCAAGTTCGATGCCGAGATCGTTGCCATGCCGAGCAAGATGGCGGTGGTGGACAAGGAGACCAAGGAAGTCTCCTACAAGGATGTTACGCTGACCAAGGACGAGGGCAACCGCGCCGACACCAAGCTGGAAGGCCTGGCCGGGCTGCAGCCGGTGCGCGGTCCGGGCAAGGTCATTACGGCGGGCAATGCCAGCCAGCTGTCGGATGGCGCTTCGGCTTGCGTGGTGATGGATGCCAAGCTGGCCGAGAAGAAGGGGCTGCAGCCGCTCGGCATCTATCGCGGCATGGCGGTGGCGGGTTGCGAGCCCGACGAAATGGGCATTGGCCCGGTCTATGCCGTGCCGAAACTGCTGCAGCGCTTCGGCCTCAAGATGGATGATATCGGCCTGTGGGAACTGAACGAGGCCTTTGCCGTGCAGGTGCTGTATTGCCGCGATAAGCTTGGCATCCCGAATGAGTTGCTGAATGTGAATGGCGGCGCCATTTCCATCGGCCATCCGTATGGCATGTCGGGCGCGCGCATGACCGGCCATGCCCTGATCGAGGGCAAGCGGCGCGGCGCCAAGTATGTGGTGGTGACCATGTGCATCGGCGGCGGCCAGGGTGGCGCCGGCTTGTTCGAGGTTGCCTGATTATCTCAGTGCGAGGCGGGTGAGGATCAGTTCCGCAACTCCGCCGCGTGGATAATGCACGATAGCGAATTGGCCATGGCGTTCCGCGAGCGTCATGGCCTTTTGCGTTTCAAGGTCCAGCACGGCGAAACCGGGTTCGGGCCGCCAGTTGCGGCGGTCGGGCACGCCAAGCTGCGGCAATGCGACATAGCCGCGCGCGCTCAGGTCGCGCCGCAGGCCCTGATGCGCCGCCATGTTGCGGCTGACCGGCCAGCGTTTGCTGCGGGGATTCCAGGCATTCAGGCAGGTCAGCGATTGCGCCTTGCATCGGCGCAGGAATGCATCGGCCTGCGGGCTGGGTTCATTCAGCCGCAGGCCGATCAATCTGCCGTCCGGCAGGGTTACGGCATAGGTGGTGGCGCGGTAACCCTTCAGGGTAGCAGGTGTGATCACGGCATCTCCGCTGTAGCAAGCGCCTGACGCAGGGCATCTGTGCCGGGATTGCTGACCACATTATCGTAGAGGATATTTCGCGGATGCGCTTCCTTGCCGTAATAGGCGGCGTTGCGGCCATGGCGCGCGGTGATTACCGCGCCTTCCACCGATATGCCGGCGGCCAGACCCTTGGTCTTGGCAAAGGAATAGATATCGGCGCCGAAATTGGTGGTGGTGGCGGCTTCCACGCCCATGCCGACAGGACCGGCCGCCACGGTGGCGTCGGCGCCGAGCTTGAACTCGTTGCGCAGGATGGCGTTCACCGCGTTCTCGTTCATCAGCACCAGTATGACCTCGGATGCCTCAGCGCCGATCTGCAGGCCGATCGAGCCTGATCCCATGGTGTAGATCGCCGGTTCGCTCCAGCCGTTGGCGGTCTTGGCCAGCAGTACGCCGCTGCCGCCTTCGCCGCCGATGATGAAGCTGGCCTTCAGCAACTGCGGCACCACGAAGACACCCTTGGCGCGGGCCAGCTTGCGGCGCAGGTCGCCCATCTGGGTGTCATTGATGAAATGGTCGACGGTGATGCGAGCGGAATCGATCAGGCTCTGGTCGTCGGAGGCGGCCAGGGCGGGTAGCGGGCCCAAGGCCAGGATACCGGCGCCAGCGAGGGCGGAGGCGAGCAGGGTACGGCGATTTGTGGTGAGGCTGGGCATGGCATTGTCTCCCTTGGCGGGTTGGCAAATTATACAGCGCGTTATATTGCTTCGGCCACGTCGGCTCGGCCGCGAATCGGCCGGCGGCGCCGGTTGTTGAGGCCACAGCTAGACCGTAAACTGTGGCGGCTTTGTGGAACGGAGGCGGCATGTCCAAGGCTGATAAAGACGCCCATCAGGAGATCATCCCGCCGGATATCGCGGCGATGAGCTTCGAGGCTGCGCTAAAGGCGCTGGACGAGATCGTCGCCAAGCTGGAAAGCGGCCGCGTCGACCTGGAAGATTCGATTGCGCTTTACGGCCGTGGCGCCCTGCTCAAGCGCCATTGCGAGGCCAAGCTGAAGGCCGCCGAAGAAAAGATCGAAAAGATCGTGGTCGGCGGCGACGGCCAGGCCAGCACCCAGCCCTTCAAGGCCGACTGAGATGACGATGCTGCCGTCGCCCGCACTTGCGGCGGCCATGCAGGAGGTCACCGCCGCCGTGGAGGTTGCGCTGGACCACCTGCTGCCGGTCCCTGCCGGTGCCACAGCCAAGCTTGATGACGCGATGCGCTATGCCAGCCTGGGTGGCGGCAAGCGCATGCGTGCTCTGCTGGCGGTCGCGTCGGGCGATCTGTTCGGTGTGCCGCGTGAGCGCGCGTTGCGCGTGGCGGCGGCCATCGAGATGCTGCATGCCTATTCGCTGATTCACGATGATCTGCCCTGCATGGACGACGACGACCTGCGGCGCGGCAAGCCCACCGTGCACAGGGCCTTCGATGAGGCCACCGCCGTGCTGGCAGGCGATGGACTGCAAACCCAGGCTTTCCTGGTGCTGGCCGATCCGGCCACCCATCCCGCAGCCAGTGTGCAGGCTGCCCTGGTGGCCGGGCTGGCCCAGGCGGCAGGGCCGCGCGGCATGGTCGGCGGCCAGGCCATCGACCTGGATGCCGAAATCCGCACTGCGGCCGGTCGGCCGCTGACCTACGATGAGATCGCCCGGCTGCAGGCGTTGAAGACCGGCGCCCTGATCGGCTTTTCCGCCGAGGCCGGCGCCATCCTGGGCGAGGCGAAACCGGAGGATCGTGCGGTCCTGCGTGACTATGCCGCAGAGCTGGGTCTGGCCTTCCAGATCGCCGATGATCTGCTGGATCATGAGGGCTCGGCAGAGGAAGTGGGCAAGGCGGTGGGCAAGGATGCCGCGGCCGGCAAGGCGACTTTCGTGGGCCTGCTGGGCCTGGATGAGGCCCGGGCCAAGGCACGGGCGTTAACGAATTCTGCCAAAAGTCGGGTTTCGACCCATTTTGGCCCCGGTTCCATGGTTTTACAGGAGCTGGCGGAGTTTGTTATAACCCGCCGCTCGTGACACCATTGGCTCCAGAATGATCAGCAATCGCACGCCCCTGCTGGATATGGTGCGGACCCCGGCCGATATCCGGGAGTTCGACCAGGACCAGCTCAAGCAACTCGCCGACGAAGTGCGTCGCGAGATGATCGATGCTGTCTCGGTCACCGGTGGCCATCTCGGCGCCGGCCTCGGCGTGGTCGAGCTGACGGTGGCGCTGCATCATGTGTTTGCCACGCCGGTCGACAAGCTGATCTGGGATGTCGGCCACCAGGCCTATCCGCACAAGATCCTCACCGGCCGGCGCGATCGCATCCGCACCTTGCGCCAGCCCGGCGGTCTGTCGGGTTTCACCCGCCGCAGCGAGAGCGAATACGATCCCTTCGGCGCCGCGCATTCCTCCACCTCGATTTCCGCCGGCCTTGGCATGGCGGTGGCGCGTGACTTCAAGGGCGAGAGCAACAACGTCATCGCCGTGATCGGTGATGGCGCCATGTCGGCCGGCATGGCCTATGAGGCGATGAACAACGCCGGCTCGATGGATACCCGGCTGATCGTCATCCTCAACGATAACGACATGTCGATCGCGCCGCCGGTCGGCGCCATGAGCGCCTATCTGTCGCGGCTGCTGTCTTCGCGCTCCTATCTCGGCCTGCGCCAGCTGGCCAAGCAGATCGGCGAGAAGATCCTGCCCAAGAGCCTCGCCTCGATGGCCGAGAAGGCCGAGGAATATGCGCGCGGCATGGTTGCCGGCGGCACCATGTTCGAGGAGCTGGGCTTCTATTATGTCGGCCCGGTCGATGGGCACAATCTCGACCATCTGGTGCCGGTGCTGAAGAATATCCGCGACACCAACAAGACCGGCCCGGTGCTGATCCATGTCGTGACCCAGAAGGGCAAGGGCTATGGCCCGGCCGAGGCTGCCGACGACAAGTATCACGGCGTGTCGAAATTCGATGTCGTCACCGGCACCCAGGCCAAGCCCAAAGCCGGCCCGCCGAGTTATACCAAGGTGTTCGCCGAAAGCCTGATCGCCGAAGCCGCACGCGATGACAAGATCGTGGCGGTGACGGCGGCGATGCCGTCAGGCACCGGCCTCGACCTGTTTGCCAAGCGCTTCCCCGACCGCTGCTTCGATGTCGGCATCGCCGAGCAGCATGCCGTGACCTTTGCTGCCGGCCTCGCCACCGAAGGCTTCAAGCCGTTTGCCGCGATCTATTCCACCTTCCTGCAGCGCGCCTATGACCAGGTGGTGCATGACGTGGCGATCCAGCGGCTGCCGGTGCGCTTTGCCATTGACCGCGCCGGGCTGGTCGGCGCCGATGGCGCGACCCATGCCGGCAGTTTCGACATCGCCTATCTGGGCTGCCTGCCCGACATGGTGCTGATGGCGGCGGCGGATGAAGCCGAGCTGATGCATATGGTGGCGACCTCGGCGGCCATCGACGACCGGCCGTCGGCTTTCCGCTATCCGCGTGGCGAGGGCACCGGCCTGGTCATGCCCGAGCGCGGCCTGGTGCTGCCGCTGGGCAAGGGGCGTGTGATCCGCGAAGGCAGCAAGATTGCCATTCTCTCCTTCGGTGCCCGCCTGGCCGAGGCGCTGAAAGCCGCTGACGACCTTGCCGCCCGCGGGCTGTCGACCACCGTGGCCGATGCGCGTTTCTGCAAGCCGCTGGATACCGATCTGGTGCGGCAGCTGGCGCGCAATCACGAAGTGCTGATCACCCTGGAAGAGGGTTCGGTCGGCGGTTTCGGCAGCCATGTGCTGCATTTCCTCAGCCATGACGGGTTGCTCGATCAGGGCCTGAAGATCCGCCCGCTGGTGCTGCCCGACCGCTTCATCGATCACGACAATCCGATGAAGCAGTATGACGAGGCGGGGCTGAATGCACCGCAGATCGTCGCCACAGCTCTCTTGGCGCTGGGTCGCGCCGCCGACGCCACCGCGCGCGCCTAGCAGGACAGCACAATATGATCCTCCAGGAAGCGCGGGCCACGCTCACGCTGTCGCTGCCCATTGTCGGCACGCAGTTGGCGCAGATGGCGATCCACACCACCGATGTCTGGCTCCTGTCGCATTACAGCGCCGAAGCGCTGGGTGCGGCGGCGCTTGGCGTGGCGATCTTCAGCTTCCTGTGGATGGCGGGTCTTGGCCTGGCCACTGCGACGCCGGCGCTGGCGGCACAGGCGCGGGGCCGCGATCCCGACGATATCGAGGGCGTGCGCCAGGCCGTGCATGACGGCCTGATCTCCACCGGCATCTATGGCCTGGTCTGCACGCTGCTGCTCATTTTCAGCGAACCCTTCCTGGTGCTGATCGGCCAGCCGCCGGAATTGATCGCGCTGGCCGTGCCTTTCATGCAGGCGGTCAGCGGCATGTTCATCACCGCGCTGTGGTTCATGGTGCTGCGCGGCTTTCTCGCCACCCTGGAGCGTCCGCGCGCCGCCCTGGTGCTGACTCTGTTGGCGGTGCTGCTCAATGCCGCCGTGAATACGGTGCTGATCTTCGGCTTCTGGATCGTGCCATCGCTCGGCGTGGTCGGCGCCGGCATCGGTTCCAGCCTAGTCAATCTGCTGATCCTGCTGGTGTTCGGCTGGTATATCGCACGCGATCCGCAGTTCGCCCGTTATCACCTGTCGCGCGGCTGGTGGTGCACGACGCCGGATCGCATGAGTGCCTTCCTGCGCGTCGGCGCACCGATCGCGCTGGCACTGGGGGCTGAAATCGGACTCTTTTCCGCAGCGGCCCTGTTGATGGGGCGGCTCGGCGCGGCCGAGGTGGCGGGCCATCAGGTGGCGCTGCAATGGGCGGCGCTTGCCTTCATGGTGCCAATGGGGCTCAGTCAGGCTGCCACCGTGCGCGTCGGTCTGGCGGCCGGCGCACGCGACTATGCCGGCGCGGCGCGTGCCGGCTGGATCGCCATCGCCATGGGTATGTCCTTCATGCTGTGCACGGCGCTGATTTTCCATTTTGCCGGCGGGCTGCTGGTGCGGGTGTTTGTCTCCGATGCCGCGTCCACCGTGTTCACCCTGGCCGTCACCTATCTCGGCATCGCCGCATTGTTCCAGCTGGTCGATGGCGCCCAGGGTGTGGCCAATGGCGCGCTGCGCGGCCTGAAGGATACGGCTGTTCCCATGGTCATCACGCTCGTCGGCTACTGGCTGATCGGGTTTCCGGTGGCGATCTGGTTCGGCTTCTATACGCCACTGCGCGGCATCGGCGTCTGGGCTGGCCTGGTCGTCGGGCTGGCGGTGGTGGCGGCGTTGCTGCTCTGGCGTTTTCACGCCATGACCCATAGGCTGCAGCGGCTAGACAGAGTGCCGGCCCGATGAAAGCCCCGAAGCAGCGCCTGGATCAGATTCTGGTGGAGCGCGGCCTGGCCGAAAGCCGGGCCAAGGCGCAGGCCGCGATCATGGCCGGTCTCGTCTTCTCAGGCGAAAAGCGGCTGGACAAGCCGGGCGTTTC
>NZ_CALSAN010000017.1:0-86546 GCF_943372915.1 Ferrovibrio terrae
GGGAGCGACGAGAGGAGGTCACTTCCAGTGCGGCGGCCAGGTCTTCTGCATGATCGGCAGTGCCTTCATGCGCGCCATCCAGGCACCCACCTTCGGGCTGAAGATATCGGCGGCAATCGCCTCGGGCTTGCGCAGCTGGAAACGCCCGATGATGGCAAGATGCGGATACAGCGTGTAGTCGACCACCGACACCGCATTGCCGTTCACATAGTCGCCGGCGATCTGCGGCTCCCAGTTGGCGATTTCGGCTTTCACATCGGCTACGGCTGCGGCCAGTTTCGCCGCATCGGCTTTTTCCGGCGGTGCGAACACGGCGCCGAACAGCTCACCCACCTTGGTGCCGACATCGTCGTCGGCCTCGCGGATCATGCGGCGCTGCTCGGCGCGCTCACGCAGGTCTTTCGAGAATAAGGGTGCCTGCGGCCAGCGCTCCTCGACATATTCCATGATGGCAGCCGATTCACGGATGACGAAATCATCGTCCACCAAAATGGGCACGCGCTGGCGCGGGTTGAGCTTGGTGTATTCGGGTGTCCTGAGGTCGCCCTCGCTGAAGGACAGCACCTTCAGTTCATAGGGCACCTGCTTGTGTTCCAGCGCGAGCCAGACGCGCCAGGCATAGGCAGAACCGGAACCATAATAAAGCGTGACGGACATGGTGGTGTTTCCCTGGACTGAGTTTGCGTCGGCTTGAGAAAGGGCGCTGCGCGCCAGAGTCAAGCCGGCCGTTTCAGCACCATCTGGGTGCCGAAGAAATGCATCACGGTGTCGCCCGCCTGGTTCTCGATCCAGTATTTCATTTTCACGATGCCGCGGTCGGGTTTGGAGGCGCTCTCGCGCTTGTCCTCGATGCTGGCGCGGCCATACAGCGTGTCGCCCGGCCGCACCGGCATGAACCAGCGGATCTCGTCCAGCCCCGGCGAGCCCATGCTGCCCTTGCCGAGCAGGCCGGCATCCAGCAGCATGCGGAACCCCAGCAAGGCGGTCTGCCAGCCCGACGCGATCAGGCCTTTATACGGCGACTGTTCGGCGGCCAGCTTGTCGATATGGAAGGGCTGCGGATCGTAGTTGAAGGCAAAGGCCAGAATCTCGGGCTCCGAGATGGTGCGGCCATCGGCGCGGATGATCTCGCCCACCGTGTAATCCTCAAACCAGCGTTCGTTCTTGCTCATATTTAAACAACCATGTTGCGGAAGAAGTCCTGCACATCGGCGACGAAAGCTTCGGGCTGCTCCATCGCGACAAAATGCCCGCCGCGTTCGAGGTCGTGGCGATGCGTCACGTTATAGCCGCGCTCGAGCCAGCCTTTCGGCGGCGGCGGCACTAGGTCCCAGGGCGGCAGCAAAAAGCCGGTGGGGCTGCGCACGAATTCGCCGGGCTTGAGAGCCATGTCGCCGGAGCGGACGGCCGCCCAGTACATCCAGGTCGATGTGGTGGCGGTATCGGTCAGCCAGTAGAGCGCCACATTGGCGATCAGGTGATCGAGATCGAAGGGCGGTCCCTGTTCGGCCGGCGCGCGCGGGAAGCCGTGGAATTTCTCGATGACCCAGCCGGCCAGGCCGGCGGGACTGTCGCTCAGGCCAAAGCCGAGCGTCGAAGGCTTGGTGCTCTGGATGGCGAAATAGCCGGCCTCGCTGGCATAGAGCTTCTTGGTATGGGCGATCCATTCCTTCTCGCCGGCGCTGAGCGGCGCGGAGTCTTTGGTCAGCGGCGGGCGCAGCGGCACCATGTTGAGATGCAGCGCCGCGGCATGATCGGAAAAATCGGCGCCGAGCCAGCTGGAGACGATCGAGCCCCAGTCGCCGGCCTGCACCAGAAAGCGATTGAAGCCCAGCACCTCCACCATCAGGTCGCGCCACAATCTGGCAATGGCACGCGGGGCGATGGGTTTCTCCAGCGGCATCGAGAAGCCATAGCCCGGCAGGGTCGGGCAGATCACGGTGAAGGCGTCTTCCACCTTGCCGCCGAAGCGTTCGGGATGCGCCAGCTTCTCGATCACAGCGATGAATTCCAGCACCGAGCCGGGCCAGCCATGGGTGAGCAGCAGCGGGCGCGGCGTGTCACCGGAACCCGGCTCGATCAGGAAATGAATGGTCTGCAGCGTGCCGGTATCGGGGCGTTTCAGTTTGACGCGATACTGCAGGAAGGCATTCAGCCGCGCTTCCCACTGGCGCCAGTCGAACCGTGTCTGCCAGTGCCCGATGACGCGGCGCATATAGGCGCCGTTGCTGCCATACTGCCAGGCGGCATCGGCGGGCTCGGCGGGGAACCGCGTGCGCGCCAGTCGATCTTTCAGGTCGGCCAGTGCCGCCTCGGGGATCGCGATGGAGAATTTTTCCGTCGCCGGAGCGAGCCGCAGCATGGTCAGCCGCGCTTCAGCGTGGCGGTCAGCATGCCCGCGCCGATCAGCATGGCGCCACCCGCACGGTTCATGGTCTTCAGCACACGCGGGCTCACGATGCGGTTGCGCGCCTGGCCCATCATGGCGATCCAGCAGCCCTGGATGCTGGCGGCCAGCACATTCATGGTCAGCGTCAGCACCGCCACCTGCGGCCAGAGCGGCCGGGTCGGGTCGATGAACTGCGGCAGGAAGGCGGCGAAGAACAGGATGCCCTTGGGATTGAGCAGCGTGACGATGAAGGTCTGCAGGATGGCATCGCGCGCGGTGGAGGCGCCGGCACTGACAGGCGTGAGATCCATGGGCGGGGCGCGCCACAGCTTGATGCCGAGCCAGAGCAGATAGGCGGCGCCGATCCATTTCATCGCCGTGAAGGCCTCGGCCGAGGTGGCAAGGATCGCGCTGAAGCCGAGCATGGACAGCGTGATGGCGCAGATGTCGCCGAGCGTCACGCCGATCAGGCTGAGCGCGCCGCGGCGCGGCCCGCCGGCCATGGTATGGCCCAGCACCATCAGCGTGGTGGGGCCGGGGATCAGGATCATCACGGTCGCGGCGGCGGCGAAGGCGAGCCAGAGTTCTGGGCTGACGGGCATGCGGTTTCCTCCGGTATCAGAGCAGCCAGCCATAGGGTGGCGGGGATTGGCAAGGCTTCCCGTAGGTTAGGCGGAATAGAATTTAACAAGAACTTTTTCTTGCAATTATACGAATAATATCCTATTATGAATTCATATTTTGTTCTTTTTTAATCGTCCGATGGAGATTTCCGATGGCTTCGCCGCTCGACGAGATGGATTTCAGCACCCTGTTCGGCTCCAACCCGGCGCCGGAGCCCGATTCCGACCCCTTCGGCCGCATTGGCGCCGGCGATCCGGCCTGGGAAGCGGCGCGCGGGGCCTGGATGAACGGCGCCCCGCTGAACAGCCTGTTCGGCGAACGGCTGTTCGATCTCAATGGCACGGTCGGTACCGGGCAGGCCAACCAGCGCGGCGACGTTTTCAAGACCCAGGCGCTGCTGCATCGCGAAGGCGTGCTCGATGCCGAGGCCACCGGCGGCCCGACCGGCTACTGGGGCAACCGCGACGACGCGGCCTTGCGTCGCCTGCAGAAAGAGAATGGCCTCACCGTCGATGGCTGGGCCGGTCCGGGCGGCGAGACCATGGGCTGGCTGCGCGATATCTACCGGCCGCCGCAGGGCCTGCAGGTGCAGAGCGGGGCAGTCAGCGATGCCAACGCAGAATCGCAAACGGGGCCGGCGTCCGGATCGCCGCCGCCGGCGGCGGATCGCGACGCCATCCGCATGTCCAACCATGCGCTGGCCACCACGCTCGGCCTCGACCCGGAGACGATGGAGCTGGACAGCCTTGAGACCATGCGCGGCCTGGGTGCGGTACGCTTCTATCATCACCTCGACAAGCGCGGGCAGTATGCGGCGATGGCGGACATTGAAAAACTCGGCCGCAGCAATCCGGCCCTGGCCGGCAAGTTGCGCGCCAAGATCGCAGACAGCATCGCCAATCCGGTTTGGGAGGTTCCGGCCATGACACCGCAGCGGCTGACCGAGTCCAAACGCGAGACCGAACAGACGCTGCAGATCATGCGAACCATCGAAGGCATCACCGATGGCGGCAGGGGTGCCTGGCGCTATGGCAAGCCGAAGGGGGCACCCAAGGTGATCGGCCTGGGCATGCGGGTATTCGATTACGGCATCGGTGCGGCGCGCAAAGGCTTTGAAGACCTGCTCGAGCGCCTCAATGCCGAGGAACAGCGGCGCAGCAGCGGGCCGTGAGCGGCGTCAGCGCAGCGGCGGCGCGAGAAGGCGGTTGATCCAGCCCAGCAGCAGCAGCAGCGGAATGGCGATGAGAAAAATGCCCCAGTAACGGGCCGGCCATTCGGTGGCGCGATCGATGATGAAGTAGATGCGTCGCCAGGATGTGGCGCGCTTCGCCGCCGTCCACAGGCGCAGGGTTTCCGGGATCAGCCAGGCCGGATAGGTGGCGAGGGCGATGAACCCCACCAATGTGCGGTCGAGCAGGGTGCGTTTGGGCAGGCTGACGCCCAGCGCGCGTTCGAAGCCGTCACGCTCTTCGTTGGGTAGCCGATCTCCGGTCATGCTCACGACTCCAGTCTATCAGCTTCGTCTTGCCGGAGCATCAGCGGATGCCGATGACGCTAGTATGCAGCGGTCGTCATGTCGTCAGCCCCTCCACCGCCAGCGCGGCATAGTTGGCGAGCCAGTGTTCGCCGCCATACTCGCCGCTTTCCAGAAACGGCAGGCTGGCGGCTTCATGCGCGGCAGCCGACTGCCAGCAGGCCCGACTGATCGCCGGTCAGATGGGCGGCCAAGGCGGGCCACAGAATACGGGTCTTGGCAATATGTATTGGCTTTGGTGTTGCGGGTGCTAGGATTTTTCGAAGGACTTGGAAAGGGAATTCATGCGGGCAGTTTTCCTTGCGGCAGGAACTATGGCCATTTGCACTTGGTCTGCGGTGGCACAAGCAAACTGGACCGACGTATCATATGCGCGGAGCTGGCTGAGTTTCGATCCGCCAGGACTGTCTGGCCGTCCGACCCATATCTTTGAGTGGGTCGACTCTGGCGCCTCCAAGCGAACGGCCCGCAGCTTCGCCTATCTTTTTAATGGCAACAGCAACGACGATGCGTTTTCTCATATCCGCGTATGGGCAGTTGCCGCCGATGGGAATTATTATAACAGCAACCCTGATTTCGACGGCCGCCTGTCGGTCGTTTACAGGGAGTTGCGCAGCCAGCGGATCGACTGGATCGATGCACAACGGCTCACATCACCCTCGCCACTGGGAACGATCGAGTATCGCCGCTTTAACGTGACGGGGAATTCCTGCGTGTCGTTTGGGGGGCTTTTCGGGCGCGTTTCGGCAATCGGGTTCATGAGCGGCCGCGCGCAGAAAACCGGTACCGAGCAAGTGATGGGCTACTATTGCGCGATCAGGGGATACACGCTGTCGGAAGCCGATGTTCAGGTCGTGCTCTCCAGGCTCTCTTTCGAGGGATTGGGCAAGGCGGAGGGATCGCCGCCGCAGCCATTCGTTGCGACTCCGGGTCCGGCACCAGCCTTTCCACCGCCAGTGCCCACTGTTACCGCCGATGTTCTTAAGGTCGTTTTGTCATGGGAAGGGTTGCCCGAGCCGCTGTCAGGGACCATCACAGTGGAACTGGATAAGGCGACCGCGCGTCTTGAAATACGTCTGCCCAATCAAAGTGGCGTCTGCCACGGCAAGTCGGTGCTCGAGAAAAACGGGACTGGCACATGGACGGTTGAATGCCCGGATGGGAGCTCAGGCAAGGGAAGCTTCCGTGAGATTGGCAGAACTGGCGGCGCCGTTGGCGAGGGTGTCGACAACAAAGGCGCGCGTATTTCTTTCACGATTGGCGACGCTGGCTAAATCAAGGGCCTAGCCGTCCAGCCCGTCCACCGCCAGCGCCGCATAGGTGGCGAGCCAGTGTTCGCCGCCATACTCGCCGCTTTCCAGAAACGGCAGGCTGGCGGCTTCATGCGCGGCGGCCGACTGCAGCAGGCCCGACTGGTCGCCCGGCAGACAGTCGGCGATGCCGCGCAGGCACCAGGCCCGGCTGAGATTCAGGCCATCAAGATGCACGCCCTTGGCATCGGAGCGATCCGCCACGATGGCGGGTTTGAACACCGTCGTGGCATTGGGCAGGAAGCGGTTCCACCAGGCGGCGAAGTCAACCTGTGGCATCAGCGCGGCGATCAGCAGCGCCTCGACCAGGCCGCCGGAGAGGAAATCGTCGCCATTGGGTTCGTAATGCGCCGGATAGTCGGTGTCGGCCCGGAACACCCGTTCGGCATAGGCGGCAATCGCCGGTTCCAGCGCCGGCTCGCCGGTGACATGCGCATAGTGCAGCGCCAGCAGCAGGCCAAAGGCCGTGTTGAAATGGGTGCCGACGCGGATCGGATAGGTGAGCTTCTCCATATAGGCGGGAAAGCGCGCGACGATGCGCTGTTCCAGTGGCTGCAGCGCCGCGCGCCAGCTGGCCGCCTGCGGGTGATCCCACAGTGCGAGTTCGGCGCTCAGCGCCAGCAGCCAGCCCCAGCCATAGGGCCGCTGCCAGGTGTTGCGGCCCGGCGCATCGAGATAGGCGGCCTCGCCGGCGCCGGCTTCGGCTGTGAAGAAACGCGCATAGAGCGCAAGCGCCTGCGGTGCTGCGGCGAGAGCGGGATGCCGGCGCAGGCAGCGCGTCAGCAGCCACCAGCCATGCACGCAGGAATGCCAGTCGTAACTGCCCCAGAAGATCGGATGCAGCTTGTGCGGTGGCTGCATGTCGTCCGGGCCATGGACGAAATGCGCCAGGCTGTTGGGGTATTCGGTGGCGAGATTGCGCAGCGGCAGGGCAGCGAAACGTTCGGCCTGGGCGAGGGTGAGCTGGGTCATGCGCGGATCATCGCATGCCGCGCGGGCAAAGAAAAAGGCGCCCGGCCGCAGCAGGGCGCCTTTGCTGGAACAGCCACGGCTTACTTGCCGTGGCAGTATTTGTATTTCTTGCCCGAGCCGCAGGGGCAGGGTGCGTTGCGCGGGGTGGCCTTCCAGGTCGACTCATCGTTGGGGTCGATGGCGGCACCGCGTGCCTGCGCCACCGGGCGCGCCGGCAGGGCATCGTCGTCGCTGCCGCCTTCCAGCGCTTCGCCGCGGCTTTCATGCATGGGGATCGAGGGCCGCGCGAACAGCTCGGCCGGCGGTTCCTCGGCGCGCACTTCGACGCGGGCGAGGATGGATGTGACCTGTTCGCGCACGCGGGTCAGCATCTGTTCGAACAGCGAGAAGGCCTCGCGCTTGTATTCGTTCAGCGGGTCCTTCTGCGCATAGGCACGCAGCCCGATGGCCTGGCGCAGGTAGTCCAGGTGATGCAGATGTTCCTTCCAGGTCTGGTCGAGCACCTGCAGCAGCAGGCTGCGCTCGACCATGCGCATCACATCGGGGCCGAAATTGGCGGCCTTCTCGGCCATGCGGCGCTCGACCGCATCCAGCAGCCGCTCGCGGATCTGCTGTTCGGCGATACCTTCTTCCTTGGCCCAGTCGACGATCGGCAGCTCCATCGAGAAGATGCGCGCCACTTCCGCCTGCAGGCCTTCCGCATCCCACTGTTCGGCATAGGCGCGTTCGGGGATGTGGCGGGTGACCAGGTCGTTGACGATCTCGTCGCGCATGTCGCCCACGGTATCGGCGACATTGTCGGCGCTCATGATGTCGATGCGCTGCTCGTAGATGACCTTGCGCTGGTCATTCATCACGTCGTCGAATTTGAGCAGGTTCTTACGGATCTCGTAGTTGCGCGCCTCGACCTTCTGCTGCGCCTTTTCCAGTGCCTTGTTGATCCAGGGATGGATGATCGCCTCGCCCTCTTTCAGGCCGAGCCGCTGCAGCATGCTGTCCATGCGCTCGGAGCCGAAGATGCGCAGCAGGTCGTCTTCCAGCGAGAGGAAGAATTTCGATGCGCCCGGATCGCCCTGGCGGCCGGAACGGCCGCGCAGCTGGTTGTCGATGCGGCGGCTTTCATGGCGCTCGGTGCCGATCACATAGAGGCCGCCGGCAGCGCGCACCTTGTCCTTCTCCACCGCCACTTCGGCGCGGATCTGCGCCTCCATCTTGGCCTTCAGCTCGCCTTCCATGCCCTGGGTTTCGGCCAGGATGCGCATGTCGGCATTGCCGCCGAGCTGAATATCCGTGCCGCGACCGGCCATGTTGGTGGCAATCGTCACCGCACCCAGGCGGCCGGCCTGGGCGACGATGAAGGCTTCCTGGTCGTGATGGCGCGCGTTCAGCACGTGATGGGGAATGTTCTTCTGCTTCAGGAAGTCGGACAGCAGTTCCGACTTCTCGATCGACACGGTGCCGACCAGCAGCGGCTGGCCCTTTTCGCGGCATTCGCCGATCAGGGTGACGATGGCATCGAATTTTTCGCGCGCCGAACGATACACCTCGTCGTCGCCATCGATGCGGGACACCGGCACATTGGTCGGGATCTCGACCACTTCCAGGCGGTAGATGTCGGCGAATTCGGCGGCTTCCGTCGAGGCCGTGCCGGTCATGCCGGCCAGCTTGGGATACATGCGGAAGTAATTCTGGAAGGTGATCGAGGCCAGCGTCTGGTTCTCGGTCTGGACGGCCACGCCTTCCTTGGCTTCCAGCGCCTGGTGCAGGCCATCGGAATAGCGGCGGCCTTCCATCATGCGGCCGGTGAATTCGTCGATGATGATGACCTTGTCATCCTTCACGATGTAGTCGACATCGCGGGTGAACAGCACATGGGCGCGCAGCGCCTGGTTGGCATGATGGACGACGGCGATATTCTCGATGTCGTAGAGCGAGTCGGATTTCAGCAGGCCGGCGGCGCGCAGGATTTCCTCGATATGGCCGGTGCCGTTCTCGGTGAAGTTGACCGAGCGCTGCTTCTCGTCCTTCTCGTAATCCTCGGGTACCAGCTGCGGGATCAGCGCATTGACCTTCACATAGAGGTCGGTGGTGTCTTCCGAGGGACCGGAGATGATCAGCGGCGTGCGCGCCTCGTCGATCAGGATGCTGTCGACCTCGTCGACGATGGCGAAGCTGAACGGGCGCTGCACCATATCCTCGCGACGGAACTTCATGTTGTCGCGCAGATAGTCGAAGCCGTATTCGTTGTTGGTGCCATAGGTGACGTCACAGGCATAGGCGGCGCGGCGTTCGCTGTCGTCCAGCCCGTGCACGATGACGCCGACGCTGAGGCCCAGGAAGCGGTAGACCCGGCCCATCCATTCGGCGTCGCGCTTGGCGAGGTAGTCGTTCACGGTGACGACATGCACGCCGTTGCCGGGCAGCGCATTGAGATAGACAGCCAGCGTGGCCACCAGCGTCTTGCCTTCGCCGGTCTTCATTTCGGCAATGCGGCCGTCATGCAGCACCATGCCGCCGATCAGCTGCACGTCGTAATGGCGCTGGCCCAGCACGCGCTTGGCGGCCTCGCGCACCACGGCAAAGGCTTCGGGCAGCAGGTCGTCCAGATCGGCGCCGGGCTTGCCATCCACACCGGCCAGGCGCTGGCGGAATTCAGCGGTCTTGGCCTGCAGTTCGGCATCGCTCAGCGGGGCCATCTGGGCTTCCAGGTCGTTCACCGCCTGGACGGACTTCAGGTAGCTTTTGACGGCACGGTCGTTGGCCGAACCGAACAGCTTCTTGGCGATCGCGCCGAACATCTATGCCGTACCCCTGGGAAATGCGCTAAATCCACGTCGCGCAACGAGAACCGGCGCAACGGAAACCGGGGCATTAGATATGCATTGCCCCCCTCCATGTCAACGAAGGGACCCTGCGTCATAACCCCGCCGAATCACCAGGTCTGGCCGCATTGACCCGCAGCAATTCAAGGGGTTACATGCCGGCGTCTCCTCAAACGCGTCCGTCCGGGGTCCCTGCCGTGTCTGCCTCCGCCTTGCCTGATCCCGTTGAACTGTCCCAGGCCCTGATCCGCTGCCCGAGCGTGACCCCGGCCGACCAGGGGGCGCTGGGGGTGCTGGAGGCGGCGCTGACCCCGCTGGGCTTCCGCTGCGAGCGGCTCAAATTCTCGGCAAACGGCACCCCGGACGTGGAAAACCTCTATGCCCGCTGGGGCACCGGCGAGACCAATTTCTGCTTCGCCGGCCATACCGACGTGGTGCCGGTGGGCGATGCCGCGGCCTGGACCGTCGACCCCTTCGGCGCCGAGATTCGCGACGGCCAGCTCTATGGCCGCGGCGCCACCGACATGAAATCGGCGATTGCCGCCTTCACCGCCGCTGCCGGCCGCTTCATCGCCGCGCGCAAGGGCCAGATTCCCGGCGGCATCAGCCTTCTCATCACCGGCGACGAGGAAGGCCCTGCCATCAACGGCACCGACAAGGTGCTGCAATGGCTGGCGCAGAAGGGCGAAAAGCTCAGCGTCTGCGTGGTGGGCGAGCCGACCAACCCGCTGCGGCTGGGCGAGATGATGAAAATCGGCCGCCGTGGCTCGCTGACCGCGCGGCTGACCGTGCATGGCGTGCAGGGCCATGTCGGCTATCCGCATCTGGCCGACAACCCGATTCCGAAACTGCTCGATATCCTCGCCGCGCTGAAGTCGCGCCGCCTTGATACCGGCAACGCGCATTTCGAGCCGTCCAATCTGGAAATCACCACCATCGATGTCGGCAATCCGGCCAACAACGTGATCCCGGCCAATGCGAAGGCCGTGCTGAACATCCGCTACAACACCGAGCAGACATCGGACGGCCTGAAAAGCTGGATCACGCGCGCCTGCGAAGCCGTCTGCGGCGGCCAGGGCGAGAATCGCGCCCTGCTCGGCACGCGGTTCGACCTGGTGCTGGAAGACGGCGCCAAACCCTTCCTCACCGCGCCCGGGCCGTTTGTTGCGGCGATGGCGGAAGCGGTGAAAGAGGGCACCGGCCGCGTGCCGGACCTCAGCACCACCGGCGGCACTTCGGATGCCCGTTTCATCCAGGCCTATTGCCCGGTGGTGGAATTCGGCCTGGTCGGCCAGACCATGCACAAGGTCGACGAACGGGCCGGCGTCGAAGATATCCGCGCGCTCTCCAAAGTCTATGAAGGCATGCTGCAGCGGTTCTTCGATGGCCTTGCCGCATAAGGCCGAAATCCTTTCTGCCCTGAAGGGCCTCGGCCTGCTGCTGCGCGGCGATGGTCGCGCGCTGCTGTGCTACGACCTGTCGCTGGACGGCTTCTGGCGCAGCTTCTGGCTGCCGCTGCTCATGCTGGTGGCCTATGCGCTGCTGATGCAGCCCGATGCCGCCGAGCAGGCCTACTGGGGCGACGACACCACGGCCTTCACGCTGGTGCAGGTGGTGAAATTCGCCGCCGCCTGGGTGGCGTATTTCGCGCTGATCGCCGGGCTCAGCCGGCTCTATGGCCTGGGCCAGCGTTTTGCCGTGTTTGTTGTGCTCTACAACTGGGCGCAGGGCATCACCACGGCGGCGACGCTGCCGCTGCTGGCGCTGGCACGCTGGGATCTGCTGCCAGCCGGCACGCTGGGCGGCTGGAGCACCGCTTTGCTGCTGGCCTGGCTTTACATCGTCGTGCGCATCGCCCGGCTCGGGCTGGGGGCGCCGCTGCCGCTGGCGCTTGCCGCTGCGGCCCTCGACCTGATGGTCAGCCTGCTGCTGCATCGCGTGATTGATCTGCTGTCCTGAGCCGGCGCTTTCCCCTACGGCGTTTACCATACCGGCGAATCGGCGGATTTCAGGGCGAATCCATCGCCCGGCTGGACTTGGGCGGTGCATCACGGCAGGGTAGGCGACAGCGAATCACATCGCCTGCGGCACGCCGCCCCCATGCGGCTGCAGATAGGGAAACGTCATGGACCAGAGTTTGCGTCAGAAGCTGATCGGCATGGTCGAAGATGCGCGCCGTCTGCGCGCGGTGCTCGCCGCCGATGGCAGCCTGTTCCAGGGGTATAACGAGCAGCTGCGCAATTTGCACAACACCCATGCCAAGACGCTGGCCGATATCGTCGATGCCAAGGGCTGGCCGGGCCGGATGCTTGTGGGCGAAGATGGCGCCGCCGCCGCCTGGATGATCGTGCAGCAGGCCATCGGCCTGCCGCGTTTCATGCGCGCCTGCCTGGAGGTGATCGAGGCCGCCGCGAGCAAGGGCGATGTGCCGCGCTGGCAGGTGGCTTTGCTCACCGACCGCATCTGCTGGCTCGAGGGCCGCCCGCAGATTTACGGCACGCAGTTCGACTGGGATGCCAATGGCGAGCTGAGCCCGGTGCCGATTGCCGATGAAGCCAGCGTGGATGCGCGCCGGGCGCTGTCAGATCTCATCCCGCTGATCGATGGCATCCGCCAGCGCCGCACCGAGGCCCAGCAGAATGGTGAAAGCGCACCGCCGCCGGCCGAAGCCGCCGCGCGACGCAAGGATTTCGACGAATGGGCGAAAGCCATTGGTTGGCGCAGCTGAGCCGCTGACTCAGTAATCCACCTGCATCAGGCACAGCCCTTCCGGCGGCGCTGTCGGCCCCGCCGCGCGGCGGTCGGCTTTTTCCAGCGCCGCACTCACATCATCGGCCGTCCAGCGGCCTTCGCCGACCAGCTTCAAGGTGCCCACCATGATTCGCACCTGGTTGTGCAGGAAGCTGCGCGAGCGCGTGGTGACATGAATCTCGTCGCCCGCGCGCATGACCCGCAGGTCATCCAGCGTGCGCAGCGAAGACTTCGCCTGGCATTCGGTGGAGCGGAAGCTGTTGAAGTCGTGATGGCCGAGCAGGCGCTGGGCTGCCGCATGCATCGCGGCTGAATCCAGCGGTACCGGCACATGCCAGACCTGGCCGGCCTCCATCGCCGGCGGCGGGCGGCGGTTGAGGATGCGGTAGAGATAGTGCCGCGCCGTGGCCGAGAGCCGCGCGCTGAACTCGCCGTCGACAATGGCGGCATCCAGCACGGCGATGCGGTCTTCGCGCAGATAGAAGTTCAGACCGTCGCGCAGCTTGTCGGGCGTGAAATCGCGGTCGAGATCGAAATGCACCACCTGGCCGCGCGCATGAACGCCAGCATCGGTGCGGCCGGCCACCACGGTTTCGACGCTCAGTGCACCGCCGCAGATCGCCTGCACGGCGGTCTCGAAGGTCTGCTGCACGGAGGGCATGTCGCGCTGGCGCTGCCAGCCGGCAAAGCGGCTGCCGTCATATTCCAGTGTCAGGCGATAGCGCGGCATCAGGCGAGCCGTGTGCCTTTGGGCAGCGGCAGGCCGTGCAGGAAATCGGCAATCGCCACGGCGGATTTGCTCGGGCGCTGCAGTTTCAGCAGCTTCAGCGCGCCATCCCCGCAGGCGACCGTGCCGGCATCGTCCAGCATGGTACCGGCCGCGCCGCTGCCCGAGACCGGCTCGGCGGCCAGCAGCTTGATGCGTTCGCCGTTCAGTTCAAAGGTCGTGCCGGGGCCGGGATTGAGCGCGCGCACCATGCGGTCGATCTCGGCGGCAGATTTCGTCCAGTCGATGCGGCCTTCGTCTTTGGCAAGCTTGGCCGCGTAAGTGACGCCGTCGGTCGCCTGCGGCTGCGGCTGGATTTTTCCGGCGGCAAAGTCATGCACCGCGCGCACCATCAGCGGTGCGCCGATGCGCGCCAGGTCGTCATGCAGCTGGGTAATGGTCATGCGTGGGGTGATCGCCACGCTCTCGCGCAGCAGCACCGGGCCGGTATCGAGGCCGACATCCATCTGCATGGCACAGACGCCGGTCTCGCTATCGCCGGCCAGAATGGCGCGCTGGATCGGCGCCGCGCCGCGCCAGCGCGGCAGCAGCGAGGCATGCAGGTTGAAGCAGCCATACTTCGGCGCATCCAGCACCGGCTTGGGCAGCAGCAGGCCATAGGCCACCACCACGGCGGCATCGGCGTTCAATGCAGCAAATTCCGCCTGCGCGTCGGCGCTCTTCAGGCTGACCGGATGGCGCACCATCAGGCCATGCCGTTCCGCACAGGCCTGCACGGGCGAGGGGGTCAGCTTCTGGCCGCGGCCGGCCGGGCGTGGCGGCTGGCTGTAGACGGCGACGATCTCGTCGCCGGCCGCGAGGAAAGCCTCCAGCACCGGCACGGCGAAATCCGGCGTGCCCATGAAGACGAGGCGCAATGTCATTGGCTCTGATCCGGCTCAGCCGGCTTCGGCGAGGCGCTTCTGCTTCAGCAGCTTGCGCAGGATCATGTTGCGCTTCAGCGCCGACAGGTGGTCGACGAACAGCACGCCGTCGAGATGGTCCATCTCATGCTGCAGGCAGACCGCCAGCAGCCCCTCGGCATGCAGCTCCTGGCTGTTGCCGTCGCGGTCGAGATAGCTGACCTTCACTTCGGCCGGGCGTTCCACCTCGGCATACTGCTCCGGCAGCGACAGGCAGCCCTCTTCATAGAGCTGGTCGTCATCCGACACCCAGGTGATTTCCGGGTTGATGATATAGAGCGGCTGCTTCGCGTCGCCGTCGCGGGAGACGTCGATCACCAGCATGCGCTTGGGGATGCCGACCTGGATCGCCGCGAGGCCGATGCCCGGCGCGGCATACATGGTCTCCAGCATGTCATCCAGCTGCTGGCGCACCGCATCCGTCACCGCTTCGACCGGGGTCGAAACGGCTTCCAGCCGGGGGTCCGGGGCAACAATGATCGGCAACTGGGCCATGGGTTAAAATCCGTGATACGGCGATCTTAAATCTGGGGCGTGAGATAGGCTGCGGGCTGGCAGTCCGTCAAGCCCGCTGATATTTAACGTCCATGCCCATGGATATAATGCCGATTCTCGCAATCGCCAGCATTGCCGGCCTGGCGATCGTGCTGATTCTGCTGGTTTTGCTGCTCCGGCGGGCCGGCGGCGGTGCTGGTGAGGCAGCCCTGCTGGCCGAGCTGCGCGACCAGCTGGACCAGGCCCGCGACGAGGCCGCCACCGCCCAGGCCGCCCGGCTGGAGGCCGAACGCGCCGCCGCCGGCCTGCGTGCCGAGCTGGGGGTGAAAAGCCAGGCTTTCGAGAAACTGGCTGAAACCGCCACCATGGCGGCCCGCGCGGCAGCCCTGGAATCGGCCGGCCAGATGTCGAGCAAGCTGCTGGCCGACTTCAAGCGTGAGGGCGAGGCGCAGAAGGAAGACGCGGAAAAGAAGGTCCGCGGTGTCACCGAGGCGGTGGTTAAGCAGATGGCCGAGGTGGCGCAGGTGGTGGCGACCACGGTGGCGCAGCAGAGCCAGGACAACCGCCGCGTCGAGGCCATGCACCGCATGCTGTCGCATCCCGGCGGCGCTGGCCGGCTGGCCGAGATCGGCCTGGAAAACACGCTGAAGGCTTTCGGCCTGCAGCCGGGCATCGACTTCATCCTGCAGCATCACATCGCCGGCGACAGCGACCGCGGTGCCTTGCGCCCCGATGCGGTGATCTTCCTGCCCGGCGATGCGGTGCTGGTGGTCGATTCCAAAGCCTCCAAGCTGCTGCTCGATCATGCCGAGGCCGAAGGCGAGGGCGCCGAGGCTGCCGCGCTGGCCCAGCTGGCCCAGCGCATGAATACCCATCTGCGGGCGCTGACGGCAAAGGATTACGGCAATGCCGTGCTGGCGGCCTACAAGGATTCGAACCGCGGCGGCAGCCTGAAACGCAGCATCGTGGCGATGACCCTGCCCAACGATGCGGCGGTCGAAAAGCTGCGGCTGGCGGCGCCGGATTTCGAGCAGCGCGCCATCCAGGCGGATGTGATCCTGGCCGGGCCGTCCTCGCTGTTCTCGCTGATCGCGTTTTCGCGCATGCAGATCGACAGCGGCCGCCAGGCCGAGAATCACCAGAAGATCATCGATGCCGTCACGTTGCTGATCGAATCGACCGCCACGGCGCTGACGCTGGCCGAGAAGATGGGCCGCGGCCTGCAGCAGGCGACCGAGCAGTTCGAAAGCTTCAGCCGCTCGGTCAACACCCGGCTGCTGCCGCGCGTGCGCAAGCTGGCGCAGCTCGGCATCCGGCCATCGAAAAGCGCGCCGGCGGCGCTGCCCAGTTTCGAGGTCAATGTGCATCGCACCGATGACGTGATCGAGGCCGATGTCGAGGAAGTGGCGGCGCCGCGCCTGCCGGGGCTGGACGGCAAATGACCGACCAGGCGCCGTCGACCCCGGCCGATTCCGCGCCGGAAAAGATCAGCGATATCGTCGCCGCCCTGTGCGACGGCTGGGAGGATGACCGCATCAGCCTGGACGAGCTGCTGCAGGCCTTTGGCGCGCGCAGCTTCGGCCTGCTGGTGCTGGTGTTCGCGCTACCCAACGGCATTCCGGCGCCGATCGCGCCCGGACTCTCGGCCATCCTGGGCGCGCCGCTGCTGCTGCTCTCGGTGCAGATGCTGCTGGGTTTCAGCACGCCGTGGTTTCCCGCCAGCTGGCGCAGCCGCAGCTTCCGCCGCGCTGATGTGGCCAAGCTGCTGCGGCCGGCCCTGCCGTATATCATCCGCATCGAACGCTATATCCGGCCGCGCCTGTCGCATCTGGCCGATGGCGGCACCAGCCGCCTGATCGGTGCCCTGGTGCTGTGGAATGCCATACTGCTGTCGCTGCCGATCCCGTTCGGCAACCTGATCCCGGCCTGGGCGATCATCCTGATCGCCATCGGCCAGATCGAACGCGACGGCGTGATCGTGATCGCCGGCATGGTGGTCAGTGTGATCGGTGCTGGCTGGGTGTGGTTCCTGCTCGATGTCGGTCTGGCGCTGCTGGAGCGGCTGTTCGCATGACCGCCGCGGATGTGATCCGCCTGCTCGGCCTGCAGCCGCATCCCGAAGGCGGGCATTACATCGAGACCTTCCGCGATGCCGCGGTGGATGCCAACGGCCGCAGCCGCTCGACCGCGATCTATTTCCTGCTGCAGCAGGGCGAGGCATCGCATTGGCATACAGTGGATGCAGTGGAGACCTGGCACTGGCATGCCGGCGCGCCGCTGCGCCTTCGCATTGCCGAAGCCGCCGGCGCTCCGGTGCAGCAGATCCTGCTCGGCAACGATCTGGCCAAAGGCGAGCGGCCGCAGGGCGTGGTGCCGACCGGCTGGTGGCAGGCGGCGGAGTCGCTGGGCGCGTGGACGCTGGTGGGCTGTACGGTGGCGCCGGGCTTCGACTTCGCCGGCTTCACGCTGGCGCCGAAGGGCTGGGCACCCTGAAGGACCCGGTCCGCATCCGCGCGGCCCTGCCGGAGGATGTTGCAGCCGTCAGCACCCTGCTGATCGAAACCTGGCACGATACCTATGATGCGCTGCTGGGCAGCGACAAGGTCGACGAGATCACACAGCTCTGGCATGCGCCGGCGGTACTGCTGCAGCAGCTGAAGCAGCCGCGCATTTCCTTTCTGGTGGCCGAGACGGCGGGGCAGATCGTCGGTCATGCCTTCGCCAGCGCCTGGAACCTGCCGGCGCTGGAGATCGCGCGGCTCTATGTGCGACCGGACCGGCAGCGCCAGGGCATCGGCAACCGCTTTCTCGATGCGCTGATCGCGCTGTATCCGCGCGCCGACAAGCTGAGCCTCTCGGTGGAGAAGTTCAATTTCCGCGCGGTCGCCTTCTACCTGCACCACGGCTTTGTCATCCACGACGAGGCGGTGGAGGATGGCGCGGCGATCCTGTTCCTGGAAAAGACGCTGCCGCAGCGCGAGCCTTAGCGCCGCTATATTTGCCGTCACCCTTGGGCTTGTCCCAAGGGTCCATCCCAACGTTCCGCGCATCGGCCCATAGATATTCTTGGGCAGATGGACCCTCGGAATAAATCCGAGGGTGACGATTTTTGTTTAGGAGTGTGCTCGTGAAAAATACCGGCCCGGTGTGATGCCCAGGCTGCGGCGGAACATCGCCGTAAACGCCGCCGGGCTGGCATAGCCGAGATCGCGCGCCACCAGAGCCACCGGTTTGCCACCACTCAATTGCGCCAGCGCCTCGGCCAGGCGCGCCTGCTGACGCCAGGCCTGGAAGCCCAGGCCGGTTTCGCGCTGGAACAGCCGTGCCAGGCTGCGGCTCGACATCCCGGCCTCACGCGCCAGCGTCTCGATATCGGTATTGTCGCTCAGGCGGTCCAGCATCAGGCGGCACACCGCCTGCAGTCGCGCATCCTGCGGCAGCGGCAGATGCAGCGGCACCACCGCCACGCCGCGCAGTTCATGCAGCAGCAGTTGTGCAATCGCCTCTCCGCGGCTGCCGGCCTCATACTCCACCGGCTCTTCCATGGCGGCAAGGATCAGCGCGCGCAGCAGGTCGGAGACCTCGATCACCTGGCAACTGCCCGGCAGGGCGGCAGCCGTATCGGCGGCGATATACAGCGTGCGCATCGCCACCGCGCCGCTCATGTGGATCTCATGCGCGATGCCGGGCGGAATCCACAGCGCGCGCTGCGGCGGTACCACCCAGGTGCCGCCATTCTCTTTATCTTTGGGCGCGGTGCTGACCCGCATCACGCCCGTGGTGGCATAGATCAGCTGGCCGCGCTCATGGCTGTGCGGCGCGATATGGTGGCCGGACGGGAAATCCTTCGGCATCGCCGCCACCGGGCGGGCGACGCGCTGGTAATCCTCGGCATTGGTGCTGCGCCTGGCGGCCATTATGTCTGATTTTCGATAGAAACAGGCAGGACGATGCTTATCAGACAGGGTTATCCTTGGCGGATCAAGAGGAGTTTCCGTCCATGCCGCTGGCCCGCCGGGTGATCAACTACGTCAACATCGCCCATCTGTTCGACCATATGTTCATGCTGATCTTCCCCACCGCCGTGCTGGCGATGGAGGCGGATTTCGGCCGCAGTTACGGCGAGCTGCTGGCGCTGTCCATCGGCGGTTTCATCGCCTTCGGTGCCGGCTCGATCCCGTCGGGCTGGCTCGGCGACAAATGGAGCCGGCGCAACATGCTCGGCGTCTTCTTCATCGGCATCGGCCTGGCGGCCATCCTGGCCGGCAGCACCAGTTCGCTGTGGATGCTGGCGCTGGCGCTCACGCTGATCGGGCTGTTCGCCTCGATCTATCACCCGGTCGGCACGGCGATGCTGACTGCCCATGCGGAATCGGTCAGCTCGGAAAAGCTCGGCCGCGAGCTTGGCACCAATGGCGTCTGGGGCAATGTCGGCGTCGCCTGCGCAGCGCTGGTCACCGGCGCGATCGCGCAATTCCTTGGCTGGCGCTACGCCTTCTTCATTCCGGGCCTGATCTCCATTGGCTTCGGCATCGCCTATCTGGTGATGGTGCCCGACCATGCCAGCCCGCCGCGCAAGGGCAAGCCGCAGGTGAAGGTGCCGCGCGCCATTGCCGTCCGCGCTTTCGCGGTGCTGGCCGTGGTGGGCGTCAGCGGCGGCGTGGTGTTCAATGCCGCGACGATTGCGATGCCAAAGCTGTTCAGCGAACGCATGCAGGATCTGATCGGCACGCCGGTCGGCATCAGCCTGCTGGTCTTCGTGGTCTATCTCGCCGGTGCGCTCGCGCAGCTGATCATCGGCCGCCTGGTCGACCGCTATACGCTCAAGCAGATTTTCGTGACGGTGTCGTTCCTGCAGGCACCCTGCCTGCTGCTCGCCGGTCTCACCGAAAGCTGGTGGCTGATCCTGCCCTGCCTCGGCGTCATGTTCGCCGTCTTCGGCCAGGTGACGATCAACGACACCATGGTGGCGCGCTACACCTCGGATGAATGGCGGGCGCGGGCATTCTCGCTGCGCTATCTGCTGTCGTTTGGCGCCAGCGCCACGGCAGTGCCGCTGATCGCGCTGGTCTATGACCGTGGCGGCGGCTTTGACACGCTGTTCGGCGTGCTGGCCGTGCTGGGTCTCAGCATCTTCCTCTCGGCGCTGGTCTTCCCGGGCGGATCGCCCACGGAAGCGGCGCGTGACCTGCAGCCGTCAGCGGCGTCCGCCATGAGATCTGAGGTCGGCCGTGCCTAGCACGGCGCCGCCGATGATCAGCGCGCAGGCCGCGATCACCGGCAGGGTCAGCGCGCCCTGGCCGAACACGATCAGCAGCAGGGTGGAGAGCAGCGGCGCCGCATAGGCCATGGTGCCAAGCGCGCGCACATCGCCGCGTTTCATGCCGTGATCCCAGCAGAAGAAGGCCAGCCCGACCGGGCCCAGCCCCAGCGCGATGACGGCAGCCCATTCTGCGGTGTCGGCTGGCCATGATGTGGTCTCAAACGCGACATGCCCGATCCACGACAATAAAGCCGTTGCCGCACAAAAAGCGCCGACCGCATCGGTGGGGACAGTGGCGAAGCGGCGGCTCAGCACCGAATAGCTCGACCAGGTGAAGGCGCAGGCAAAGGCGGCGGCGTAGCCGGCCGCATAGCGCCAGTCGAAGCCCAGCTCGCCCTTGCCGGCGATCAGGATCACTGTTCCCGCGAGACCCAGGCCTGCGCCAGCAAGATGAAACCAGCGCAGCTTTTCGCCCGGCAGCAGGGCCGAGAACAGCACGATCAGCAACGGCCAGAGATAGTTGATCAGGCTGGCTTCCAGCGGCGGCGCCAGTTTCAGCGCCAGGAAATACAGCGCGTGATAGCCGAACAGGCCGAAGATACCGAGCGCCCAGGCGGCCGGCGCCAGTCTGAAATGCTTCAGCACGCCATCGCCGCGCAGCAGCCACATCGCCACGGCGGCCAGCGCCGACAGCGAGAAGGTCATGGCGGTGAGCTGCAGCGCTGGCACGCTGGGCGTGAGCGTGGTGAAGAGGGCGAGGGCGGCCCAGAGCCAGATGGCGATGGTGCCGATCAGGGTGGCGCGCAGTTTGGCGCGCGCAGTGTTGGAGGCGGTCATGGGTGAAATCCGAACGGAAGAAAGGGGCGCGGCGATGCCCCATGCAGTCATGGGCGCATCGCGCAGAACAAAGAGATGAGAGCCGCCGGCCGGAAACCGATGTTTAGGGAAAAGCCGGGCCTCGTTCAAGCGCCCGGATCAGACAGCGCGTCAGGCCGTCTGCGCCGCCTCAAGCCGGTAATACAGCGGCGAGGCGTCTGCTTCCAGCAGGCGCAGGGTGCCGCGGATGGTCACCGGCTGGTCGGCCAGGGCGACGGGCTGCGCCGCTTTCACCGCCACGATGCGGCGCAGGTCGCCCAGCATGCAGGAGGTGCAATGGAACTGCATGGCGCCCAGCACGAACTCGCTGTGCACCGCGCCGTCGCGGAACGGCATCATGAAGCCGGACAGCACCACCTGACGGCCGTCGAGCTGGCGCAGGGCGGCGGGGAAGCGGCTGATGGTGCCATCGCGGAACAGGCTGTCGCCGGCCTGGGCCAGCTGGTCCCAGTCGAGCGCGCCATCCACATGCGGCGCCGGCACGCGCAGGTGATCCGCCACGCTGGCCGGTGCGGGCTCCAGCGACAGCGCCAGGGCAGGGCTGGTCGCAGCCGTGCAGGCAAATCCGGCGGCGGAAGCGGCTAGGAACTGGCGACGGCGCATGGCGAGCCTCATAAACGGATGCTGGCGTTATATTGTACCATCATGGGGCGCTTTTCAAGAAAACACCCCTCTGCGCCGGAAAACAGTCTGGCGAATCGGCTCGGGTTTTGCATAGTGGCGGGGAGGGTTTCGACCCTGCCAGCGGAGGCGACCATTTGCGGTAGGCCGGCTGGTGGCCCCATCCCCATCCTGGCCTTGATTCATCAGGAGAATCGGCCGGAGTCCGGGGCCCAAGCGACAGGACACCGTGTCCCATGCTCACGACCCAGCAAAAGACCCTGCGTAAATTCTGGTACGCCACCGTCAAACTTGCCGATTTACAGAGCGGCCCGAAGCCCTTCCGCCTGATGGGCGAAGACCTGGTGCTGTTCCTGGATGCCGAGGGCAAGCCGGCCGCGCTGGCCGACCGCTGCTGCCACCGCACCGCCAAGCTATCCAAGGGCTGGTGCGAGAACGGCAACATCGTCTGCGGCTATCACGGCTGGACCTACGACAAGACCGGCCAGTGCATCAAGATTCCGCAATACCCCGATAACGCCGCCGTGTCAGGCACGCTGAAGACACCGAGCTATCGCTGCCAGCCGCGCTATGGCTATGCCTGGGTGGCGCTGGAAGAGCCGCTGGCCGAGATCTTCGACATCCCGGAAGACACCGATGCGGGCTTCCGCCGCATCGACCAGTTCTACGAGGTGTGGAACTGCGCGCCGCTGCGCATGCTGGAGAATTCTTTCGACAACGCGCATTTCTCCTTCGTGCACAAATCCACCTTCGGCCAGCTCGACCAGCCCAAGCCGGAGAAATACGAGATGCAGGAAACCGATTATGGTTTCTATGCCGAATCAATCGTGCCGATTGCCAATCCACCGATCGCCCATCGCGTCACCGGCACCACGGCGCCGACCACCACGCGGCATATGCGCAATCACTGGTACATGCCGTTCTGCCGCCGCCTCGACATGGAATATCCCGGCGGCCTGCGCCACATCATCTTCAACTGCGCGACACCGATGGAAGACGGCAAGATCCAGCTGGTGCAGTGGCTCTACCGCAACGACACCGAGGACCAGTGCTCCACGCAGGAGCTGATCGACTGGGATGCGGTGATCACGCTGGAGGATAAAGAGATCCTGGAGGCCACCGATGCCGATGCCTGCATCGACATCAGCCGTCGCATCGAGGCGCATATGCCATCCGACAAGGGCGGCCTGATCATGCGCAAGCGCCTGCTGGAGCTGTTCAAGGCGCATGGCGAGGGCGAGGTTTACCGGGGTATGCCGGCGCGGCCGCTGCAGAGCGCGGCGGAGTAGGGTCGCCCTTCGTTCATCACTGATTGTCACCCTGGGGCTTGTCCCCAGGGTCCATCTGCACCATCCACGCCTCAGCACGCGCAAATGGACCCTCGGAATAAATCCGAGGGTGACGGTTTTGGATCGACCACTGCTGCGAGAGGTCGCCCATCCTTTCGCTGCGGATCAGAAAACCCATGCGGTCCGCGCAGCAGGCAGGCTATAACGCGGGTAATGAGTCGCGTCGCTGAAACAATAAGAAACTGGCGCCAGGACGGCTGGCCCCTGGTCGCCGCCCTGTCCTTTGCCCAGCTGGTGTCCTGGGGCACCATCTTCTACGGCTTTCCGCTTTTTGTCGTGTCGATGGAAACCGAACTGGGCTGGGGCCGCGGCCTGCTGAACGGCGCGCTCTCCTTCGGCCTGCTCACCGCCGGTTTCGCCGCCTATCCGGTCGGCCGCATCATCGACCGTCATGGCGGCCGTCTGGTGATGAGCCTTGGTTCCATGCTGGCGGTGCTGCTGTTCGCCGCCTGGGCCTGGGTCGATCACCCCGCGGCTTTCTATGCCATCTGGTTCGGCCTTGGCCTCGCCCAGGCCGGCACGCTCTACACGCCGGTGTTTGCCGTGCTGACGCGGATGTTCCCGGTCGACTTCAAGACCCGCATTACCGTGCTCACCCTGACCGGCGGTTTCGCCAGCACGGTGTTCACGCCGCTGATCGCCTGGGCCATCGAAGCGCTGGGCTGGCGCGATGCCCTGTTGCTGATGGCCGCCTGCAATCTGGTGTTCTGCCTGCCGGTGCACGGGCTGCTGCTGCGCGACCGCGCGGTGCTGCCGCTGGAGAAGCCGGCCGATGCCGGCAGGCCGGAGTCCAGTCATCCCGTGCCCAGCCGCCCGATGCACAAGGCACTTCGGAATCCAGTCTTCTGGGGCCTGGCGGTCTGCTTCACCTTCTACCTGCTGGCGCATGCCATGCTGATTTTCCATTTCCTGCCGATGCTGAATGAATTCGGCATTCCGCTTGTCATCGCCGTTGCCATCATCACGGTGATCGGACCGGCCCAGGTGGGTGGCCGCATCCTGCTGCTGTTCGGCCGCAAGATGGAAACCGTCACCACCGGCTATGTCGTCATGGCGCTGTTCGTGACCGCCATGCTGCTGCTGGCCGCATTCCCCGCCGCGGTGCCGGTGCTGTTTGTCATGGCCGCGATTTATGGCGGTGCCAATGGCATGATGACCATCCTGCGCGGCACATCGGTGCCGGAGCTGCTCGGCCGCGAGGGCTTTGGCGCGATCAGCGGCGCGCTGGTGCTGCCGGCCAGCATTGCCGCCGCCATCGCGCCGTCGCTGGCGGCACTGATCTGGGAGCTGACCGGCGGTTACGCGGCGGTTATTCTCACCATGCTGGCGGCCATGCTGGTTTCGGCCGCCGGCTTTGTTTTTGCCGTGAAAGCGCGAAAATAATTATTCCGGCGCCGCATTGCCGGTATGCATTTTCTGCAGCTTGACGGATTCTGGTTTCAGGCAGAGCATCCGCGCCGCATTCGCACATGAATGCCCTGCGACAGGCCACCGCCTCTCCACACCCTCTCCCCAGAGATCCATCATGACCATGCACTGGCTGAGCTTTGATAAGCTCAAGCGCCTATTTCTGGGCGCACCGCTCGATCCGCTTTCTCCCAAAGTGCGCCAGCATATCGCGCTGGCGGCATTCCTCGCCTGGGTCGGCCTCGGCGCCGACGGATTGTCCTCGGCCAACTATGGTCCGGAGGAAACCTTTCTCGCGCTGGGTGAGCACACGCATCTGGCGCTGTATCTGGCGGTGGCCACTGCGCTCACCGTCTTCATCATCGCCTTTGCCTATAACCAGGTGATCGCGCTGTTTCCCAATGGCGGCGGCGGCTACAAGGTTGCCACCGAACTGATCGGCAGCCATGCCGGCCTGCTGTCGGGTTCGGCGCTGATCATCGACTATGTGCTCACCATCGCCATTTCGGTGGCCAGCGGTGTCGATGCGCTGTTCAGCCTGGTGCCGCCGCATCTGCAGATGTGGAAGCTGCCGGTCGAATTCGCCGTCGTGCTGCTGCTCACCGGGCTGAACCTGCGCGGCATGAAGGAGCCGATCGCGCTGCTGGTGCCGCTGTTCCTCGGCTTCCTGCTCACCCATGTGGTGCTGATCGTGGTCGGCATCGGCCTGCATGCCGACAGCCTGCCGGCGCTGATCCCCGATACCATCGCCGACACGCGCAGCTTCTCGGCCGAGATCGGCATGGTCGGTGTGATCGCGCTGCTGCTCAAGGCGTTTGCCATGGGCGGCGGCACCTATACCGGCATCGAAGCGGTGTCGAACAATGTCAACATGCTGCGCGAGCCGCGCGTGCGCACCGGCAAATGGACCATGCTCTACATGGCCCTGTCGCTGGCGATCACCGCAGCCGGCCTGATCGTGCTCTACCTGCTGTGGGGCGCAGCCAAGCAGCCGGGCCGCACGCTGAACGCGACCGTGTTCGAATCGGTGCTGCTGGAGCTGTTCGGCGGCGGCCATATGGTGGGTATCCTGCTCGCGATCACGCTGGCCTTTGCCGCCGCCCTGCTGTTCGTCGCCGCCAATACCGGCTTCCTCGGCGGCCCGGCGGTGCTGGCCAATATGGCGGTCGACCGCTGGATGCCGCACCAGTTCAGCCAGCTGTCGGATCGCCTGGTGACCCAGGACGGCATCGTGGTGATGGGCCTGGCCGCCATCGGCGCGCTGTGGATCACCGGCGGCGAGGTGCATCTGCTGGTCGTGCTCTACTCGATCAATGTGTTCCTCACCTTCTCGCTCTGCCTCGCCGGCCTGTGCCGCTACTGGCTCACCCATCGTGACACCCGGGGCTGGCGCTTCGGCCTGTCGCAGTCGCTGCTCGGCTTCATTGTCACCTTCGGCATTCTGATGGTGACGCTGGTGGAGAAATTCGCCGACGGCGCCTGGTTCACCGTGCTGGCCACCGGTTTCGTCTTCCTGGTCGGCCTGGGCATCAAGCGCCATTACGACAGCGTCAACCGCCAGCTTGCCGAGGCCGATGCGCTGTTCGGCAATGGCCAGAGCGCGGCGCCGCAGCCGGAGCTGGTGCCAGATCCCAAGGCACGCACCGCGGCGCTGTTCTTAGGATCGCGCGACGGCGTGGCGATGCATACCCTGCTGGCGGCGCTGACGCTGTTCCCCAACCAGTTCAAGAACGTGATCTTCCTCACCGTGGGTGAGATCGATACCGAGCAGTTCCATGGCCAGGAAAAGGTTACGCGCATGCAGGCCGAGATCGATGCGCGGCTGCAGCGGTTTGCCAGCTGGTGCGCGCGGCGCGGCATCGCCACCGGGTCTTACGTCGCCTATGGCACCGACACGGTGCAGCTGCTCGATCAACTGGCCGGGGATGCACTGAAAACCTATCCCAATACGGTGTTCTTCGCCTCGAAGCTGCTGTTCCACAACGACAACGTCTTCACCCGCCTGCTGCACAACACCACTGCGCTGTCGCTGCAGCGCCTGCTGCATCTGCGCGGCATGCCGATGGTGATCCTGCCGATGAAGGTGTGAGACAGCAAAACGCCCGCCGGAGATCCCGGCGGGCGCTGATAAGTCGGTACTCGCTTCTGCTTCTACTGAAACCTAGCGCTTCGCCTTTTTGGTCTTCGGCGCAGCTTTTTTCTTCGGCGCGGCGGCCTTTTTCTTCGCGGCCTTCTTCACGATCTTTTTTGCGGCTGGCTTTTTCGCGGCCGACTTTTTCGGCGCCGGCAGCAGGCGGGCGACGAAATTGGGCAGCGCGAAGGCGCCGAAATGGATTTCCGGGTTGTAGTAGTTCAGCGCCGGCAGGCGCGCCTTGTCGAAGCGGGCAAACACCTTGCGCGGATCGACATCGGTAATGTCGCGGTCAGACGCCCAAGTCATCGACATGAAGCCGCAGACGTAAGTGGGCACCACGGCCAGATAGGTGCCAGACTGCGCCCACAGCTTCTGGAACAGCTTCACGGCTTCCGTCAGTTCCGGGCCCTGCATATGCGGCACGCCGTTCTGCGCAACGAGGATACCGTTCGGCTTCATCACGCGGCGGCAGTTCTTGTAGAACCCCTCGCTGAACAGCACGGTGGCCGGGCCGACCGGGTCCGGGCGATCCACGATCACGATGTCGTAGCGGTCTTTCGTCTCGGCCACATAGGCGGCGCCGTCGCCGACGATCAGGTTGGTGCGCTTGTCGGAGAAGGCCTTGCCGCAGATTTTCGGCAGATACTTCTTGGCCACCTCGATCACGTCACCGTCGATCTCGACCATGGTGACGCGCTTGATCACCTTGTGCTTCAGCACCTCTTCCAGGATGCCGCCGTCGCCGCCGCCGATGATCAGCACCGACTGCACGGCGCCATGGGCCAGGATCGGCAGATGGGTCAGCATCTCGTGGTAGACGAATTCGTCACCCTCGGTGCACTGCACCACGCCATCCAGCGCGAGCACGCGGCCAAAGCGGCCGCTCTCGAACACGCCGACCTGCTGGTATTTCGACTTGCCCTCGAAGAGAACCTTCTTGACCTCGTGACTCTGGCGGAAGCCCTGATACAGGGTTTCGTTGAACCAGGTGGTCACAGCACCAGGCCCCGCTTCAGTTCGGTGCACTGGATGTTGTCGGGCAGGAAGGCGCGACGCAGCACCGGAATCGCCTTCTGCGGCTGGCAGTCGCCGCAGACGAAGACGTCGAGCGCGGCATAGCCCTTTTCCGGCCAGGTGTGGATCGACATGTGGCTTTCGGCCAGCACGGCCACGCCGGAGATGCCGCCATTGGGCTCGAAATGATGCAGGTCGATGTTGAGCAGGGTGGCGCCGATCTCGGCCACGGCCTCGGTCAGCGTCTGCTTCACCAGCGCCAGGTTATCGAGATGCTTGCCGCCCCACAGATCGATGATCAGGTGCATGCCGGCATAGCGCATGCCGTCCTTGCAGATGAAATGCTCTTCGGCCGCGTCGTTTTCGGTCGGCACGGCATGCAGGGCGGGCTTCAGGGAAGTCTTGCTCATAACAGGTCTCTCCACCACGGGGATTGCTATCCGCAATCCTGAGGAACATGTGCACCCCCGGTAACGCTAAGGGGGTATCCGATTGGCAGAGAGACTGTTGGGAAAGCCCCGTGGTTCCGGTCGGCACAGACGACAGTGCCAACGGCCAGTTCGCAGCTTTCCAAACAGTCTCTGAGAGGGGGGTATGGGGCCATTCCCCCCCTGATGCAAGCGGAATCGACCCCCCGGCCGGCGCCGGGGGGTATTTTTTTAAGCTGTGGTGCGACTGTCACAATTCCGGGGTTTCCGGGGCTGCGGCATGCGACCTTCTGGCGCAGTCAGAGATAGCTGCCGGCCAGCGTGAAAACCGTGCCGTTGAGGCCCAGTTTGAAGCGCGCCACCCCGGCGCCGCGCTGGGTATCCACCCCGCCTAGATCGAAATCGGTGACGCCCTGGCCCTGCAGGGTCAGCACCGCCTGCCACAGCAGCCGGTAATGCGCCTTCACCAGGCGGCCGGCCTCGTTGCTCCAGCCCATCGCATAGGTGGCGGCGTTGCCATGGCGCAGCACCAGGATGCCGGCAATCGGCCGCACCCGGCCCAGATGGGGGCCGGCATGGGCCCAGAACAGCAGGGCGTCTTCACCGGCCAGTCCGATCTGGGGTGCGGTTTTCGCCGCCTCGGCGAAGGCGGCGTAGAATTTTGCATCGGGCCCGAGGAAGCCGGCCTCCAGCCGGTGGCGGGCATGCTCGCCCAGCAGGGCGGCGAAAGCCTCCGGGTTCCAGCTGCCGGCGGCGACGCTGGCAGTCTCCAGCAGCAGCGCCGACTTCTCCGCCGTCTTGAGCATGTTGCGCCATTTGCTGTCGAGATTGGCGCGCAGCCGGTCTTTGGCGGGGCGCAGGTCATACCGGATCGAGGAATAGCCGGTCATCATCGGGCGCAGGCCCAGTTGCGCCAGCGCAGCTTCTGACTCGCGGCCGCCATTCATCTCGGGCAGCCACCAGAGCAGGCAGCGCCGGCGCCAGGGATAGGCGGCGCGGATCAGCGCCAGCGCCGCATCGCGCTCATCGCGCGATACACCCGCCACGAATAACGGCCCGCGCACCAGCCGCACGAAGCGGCCCACGGATCCGATCTGTCGTACGAAGGCCTGCGCCAGGCCGGCCAGGCTGCCGTCACTGCGGCGGATCAGCCAGCGTTCGGGCCGCACCTTGCCCTGTGTGGCCGCCGCCGTGGCTTCGCCATAGCACCAGCTCTGTTCCAGCACGCTGAGCCGCAGGGTGGCTTCGGCGGCGGCCCAGTCGGCCGGCGTGGCACAGGGCTCCAGCCGCATGTCAGGCGCGGTCATCATGCCACAGGCAGGCCGACATGGCCGGAGGGGCGCTTGGCGAAAATCTGGCAGGCCATCAGGATGTCGACGGTTTCATGGTCGCTGGCCAGCGGCAGCCAGATCGCCTCGTAATCGTACCAGCGTTCATCATAGAACTGCTTGTTATGCACCAGCAGCGGCATCGGATCGCGCGCCAGCATCTCCAGCCGGCCGAGCAGCAGGGCGCGGTATTGCAGCAGCGGCAGCTCATCCAGCCATTTTCCGGTGTGGTCGAAACCATCGCGCGCCACAATGGCCGAGCCGATCAGGCGGTAGCGGAAACGCAGGCTGCCCGGCACCGGCGTATCGCGATGCACGTCGAACATGGTGATGCCGCCGAGTGCGTATTTCATCTCGATGGGGTCGAGATCCTGGCGCGCCGGAAAACGATGGCTGCCGCGGCGGCTCTGCCAGTAATCGTAGAGCTGGCCGATGGCCGGTTCGCGGCAGTCGGCCGCCGTGAAGTCGCGGCGCAGCAGACTGGCGGTCGAAAAGGTGGAGCGGCCGGGGGCAGCGTTGGTCATGGCTGCCAGCTTTGGCGGGTTGTCTGCAGCCTGTAAAGCATGCGTCGGATTTACAGGATGACTTTGCCGTTTTTGCGGCCCTGGGATACATAACCTGCATGGCCCGTCCCGCGCGCATTCATGGCATGGTGATCCCCGCACCGCGGTTTACCCGCTGGGCGCTGGTGTATTTCCTCAAATACCTGCTGCTGCCCGGCCTGCTGGTGCTGCTGGCGCTGGATATCGCGCTGTATTTTGTGTTCCGCGACTGGCTCGGCGCCTGCTACGGCGTGCTCTGCTTCCTGCAGTAACGAAAAACGCCCGCGCTTGCGGCACGGGCGTTTTTGGAAGGATCTGCCAAAAGGATTTGGTGGAGCCAAGCGGGATCGAACCGCTGACCTCCTGCATGCCATGCAGGCGCTCTCCCAGCTGAGCTATGGCCCCATAAAATCACGGACTTAGAGGCTTCCTTGCGGTTGCCCGGGGTCCGTCGGCGGGGGCGGACCATAAGCCGCCCCCCGCCGCTTTGCAAGTGCTTCGTGGCCCGGAAAAGGGCCGCGAATCTTCAGCGTTCCTCGGTCTCGTCGGTCGGGGTCTCGACGTCGATTTCCTCGGCGACGTCGTCTTCCTCGAACTCGTCGGCATCCTCCAGGATGTCGTCGCCCAGGCCGGTATCCTCAACCTCGTCGTCGATGGCATCCGGCACCACCGCCTTGACCACCGGCTTGGCCTTTTCTTCCACCTTGGCCGGGCGGCGCGAGGATTTCACCAGCGCCTCGGGATTGAATTCGGTACCGCATTTCGGGCACAGGATCGGCGACTTGCCGAGATCGTAGAATGCAGCGCCACAACTCAGGCAGCGGCGCTTGGTGCCCCATTCGGCTTTAGCCATTGAGCAAATCTCCATGTATCGGCGACCGGGAAAACAGGGCCCGGAGGCGGCAGCCGGCCGGCTGGCCGGAGCGGCGCGATTGTGTTAAAGAAGCGCGCCCTGTCAACCCGTTAACGGCGGGTATTTTTCACCACAGCCGTTTGCCGCCCGGACCATTTCCCCCATGACCGCCAGTTCCGACCAGAAAGCCCGTCCGCTCCGGTCCCGGCCGGGCACCAAAGGCCTTGCCGGTACCGCTAAAGTGCCGGGCGACAAGTCTATTTCCCACCGGGCCCTGATTTTCGGGGCGCTCAGCGTGGGTGAGACCCGGGTCAGCGGGCTTTTGGAAGGTGAAGACGTATTACGGACAGCCACCGCCATGCGCGCCATGGGCGCCGAGGTGGAACGGCTGGGCGACGGCAACTGGAAGGTCTGGGGTGTCGGCGTGGGCGGCCTGAGCGAGCCGGCCGATGTGCTCGACATGGGCAATGCCGGCACCGGCGCCCGCCTGGTTATGGGCCTGGTCGCCAGCCACGATTTCGCCGCCACCTTCACCGGCGATGCCTCGCTGCGCCGCCGGCCGATGGGCCGGGTGGTTGAGCCGCTGCAGCGCATCGGTGCGCGCTTTGTCGGCCGCAGCGGCGGGCGGCTGCCTCTGACAGTTGTGGGGACTGCACACCCCCTGCCGATCGAATACGAACTGCCGGTGGCCTCTGCGCAGGTGAAGACCGCCGTGCTGTTGGCCGGCCTCAACGCGCCCGGGATCACCACGGTGATCGAGCCCGAGCCGACGCGCGACCATACCGAAAACATGCTGCGCCATTTCGGTGCCACGGTGGAGGTCGAGAAGACCAAGACCGGCGGCCGCATCATCCGCCTGACCGGCCAGCCAGAATTCAAACCCGCCACCATCGCGGTGCCGGGCGATCCGTCGTCTGCCGCGTTTCCGATGGTGGCGGCGCTCATTGTGCCGGGGTCCGAGATCACGCTGCAGAATGTCGGGCTCAATCCGCTGCGCATCGGCCTGTTCGATACGCTGCAGGATATGGGCGCCGATTTCACGCTGAACAATGTGCGCGACGAAGGCGGCGAAAAGGTCGCCGATATCACCATCCGTCATTCGAAGCTGAAGGGTATCACCGTGCCGCCGGAGCGCGCGCCCAGCATGATCGACGAATATCCGATCCTGTTCGTGGCCGCCGCCTGTGCCGAAGGCGACACCATCGTGCGCGGCGCCAAGGAGCTGCGGGTGAAGGAAAGCGACCGGTTGGCTGTGATGGCGCGCGGCCTGAAGGCCTGTGGCGTCGATCTGGAGGAATACGAGGACGGCATCCTGATTCGCGGCAGGGGCAAGCCGCCGCAAGGGGGCGCCAGCATCGAAACCGAACTGGATCACCGCATCGCCATGTCCTTCCTGGTGCTGGGCATGGCGGCAAAGGATGGTGTCAGCATCGACGATGCCCGCGTGATGGAGACCAGCTTCCCCGGCTTTGCCGACCTGATGCGCCGGCTCGGCGGCGACCTGCAGCTGGCCTGATAGAAAACCTCTATCGCCCGACGGAATTGCGATATTGATCCATCCGCCGGGCAGGCGGATGATGGCGCGTCCCAGTCGCCAGCGCGTTTTCAGATGACCATTGCCACTCCCATGCCCCGCCAGCACCGGTCGGGCCCGCCCAAGGCCGGGCGTTCCGTGCCGCGTGGCCGCCAGGCCTCCGATGCTGACCATGCCGCGTTGCGCGCGATCGTGCAGCCTGACGGCCGCCAACCGGATTTTGGGCGCCGCGACCTGCTGATCGAATGCCTGCATGCGATCAACGATGCGCGCGGCGGCCTGCCGACCGGTCTGCTGGCGGCATTGGCCGAAGCGATGCGGCTGTCGCTGGCCGAGGTGTATGAGACCGCGACCTTCTACGCGCATTTCCGCGTGGTCGAGGCTGACGAACCGGCGCAGACAACGCTGCGCGTCTGCGACAGCCTGAGTTGCTGCATGGCCGGCGCCGATGCGCTGGCGGCACAGCTGGAAGCCCTTGAGGGTGTGCGTGTCGAACGCGCGCCCTGCATGGGCCAGTGCGACCGTGCACCCTGCGCGGTGCTGGGCAAAAACGTGATCGCGCCGGCTTCGCTGGAGACGGTGCAGGCCGCCCATGCGGCAGGGGCCGTGGCGCCGGTGCTGCCGCAGTATAAGGGCCTCGCGGCCTATCGCGCGCAGGGCGGCTATACGGTGCTGGCGAAACTGCGCAGCGGCGCGCTGACGCGCGAATCCCTGCTGGCCGAGATCGAGGCGGCCAACCTGCGTGGCATGGGCGGCGCCGGTTTTCCCACCGCACGCAAATGGCGGGCGCTGCTGGCGCAGCCGGGCCCACGACTGCTGGCGGTGAATGGCGACGAGGGCGAGCCCGGCACGCTGAAAGACCGCTGGCTGCTCGAAACCGATCCGCATGGTTTCCTCGAAGGCCTGCTGATCGCAGCTTTTGTGATCGAGGCGGACGCCGCCTATATCTACCTGCGCGACGAATACCCGGCGCTGCATGTGGTGATTGCCGATGAACTGGCAGCGCTGAAAGCCGCCGGCCTGCTGGGCGATCTGCGCATCGAGCTGAGGCGTGGTGCCGGCGCCTATATCTGCGGCGAAGAGTCGGCGATGCTGGAAAGCATCGAGGGCAAGCGCGGCCTGCCGCGCCAGAAGCCGCCGTTTCCCTTCCAGGTCGGCCTGTTTGGCCGGCCGACGCTGATCAACAATATCGAGACGCTCTACTGGGTGCCGCAGGTCGCCGACAAGGGGGCGGCCTGGTGGAACAGCCATGGCCGCAACGGCAGTACGGGCCTGCGCAGCTATTCGGTCTCGGGCCGCGTGCGCAATCCCGGCGTCAAGCTGGCGCCGGCGGGTGTCACCATCACCGAACTGATCGAGGATTTCTGCGGCGGCATGCTGCCGGGCCACCGCTTCATGGCCTATCTGCCCGGCGGCGCTTCGGGCGGCATCCTGCCCGCCAGCCTGGATCATATTCCGCTCGATTTCGGCCAGCTGGAAAAATACGGCTGCTTCATCGGCTCGGCCGCCGTGATCGTGCTGTCGGACCAGGATGACGTGAAGGCTGCGGCGCTGAACCTGATGACTTTCTTCCGCCACGAATCCTGCGGCCAGTGCACGCCCTGCCGCGTCGGTACCGAAAAGGCCGTGGCGCTGATGGCGCAGCCGACGTGGAACGAGCCGCTGCTGCGCGATCTGGCACAGGTGATGCGCGATGCCTCGATCTGCGGTCTGGGCCAGGCCGCACCCAATCCGCTGCTCAGCGTGCTGGAGCGGTTCTGATGATCCGCTTCATGCTCGATGGCAAAGCGGTTGAGGCGCAGCCGGGTGAAACCATCTGGCAGGTGGCCAAGCGCAGCGGCACCGATATCCCGCATCTGTGCTACACGCCGCAGCCGGGCTATCGCGCCGATGGCAATTGCCGCGCCTGCATGGTGGAGATCGAAGGCGAGCGCGTGCTGGCGCCGAGCTGCAAGCGGGAACCGGCCGAGGGCATGAAGGTTGTTTCGGCCAGCGACCGGGCAAAGCGTGCGCGCGAGCTGGTGCTGGAGCTTCTCGTCGCCGACCAGCCGGCGCGCGCCGAAGCCCATGACGCAGACTCGAAATTCTGGCATTGGGCCGAAGCGCTCAGCGTCACCGAGAGCCGCTTTCCAGCCCGTGAGCAGCAGCCGGCACCGGATCGCAGCCATGGCGCCATGGCGGTCAATCTGGATGCCTGCATCCAGTGCAATCTCTGCGTCCGCGCCTGCCGCGAGGTGCAGGGCAACGATGTGATCGGCATGGCCTTCCGTGGCCATCACAGCGAGATCGTGTTCGATTTCCATGATCCGATGGGCGACAGCAGCTGCGTGGCCTGCGGCGAATGCGTGCAGGCCTGCCCGACCGGCGCGCTGCTGCCGGCCACGCTGGTGGATGCGCAGAACCGCGGCGTCGAGAAGGCGGCCACCGCGATCGACAGCCTGTGCCCCTTCTGCGGTGTCGGCTGCCAGCTCACCTATCACGTCAAGGATGACAGGATTCAGTATGTCACCGGCAAAGACGGCCCGGCCAATCGCGGGCGGTTGTGCGTCAAGGGCCGCTTCGGCTTTGACTACATCAATCATCCGCATCGCCTGACCAGGCCGCTGATCCGCAGGGATGGCGTGCCGAAGCGCGGCGATGATGTGGTCGACCCGGCCAACCCGTATACGCATTTCCGCGAGGCCAGCTGGGAGGAGGCGCTTGAGCGCGCGGCATCCGGCCTGGTGAAGGTGCGCGACGAGATCGGCCCGCAGGCGATGGCCGGGTTCGGCTCGGCCAAGGGCTCGAATGAAGAGGCCTATCTGTTCCAGAAGCTGGTGCGCATGGGCTTCGGCACCAACAATGTCGATCACTGCACGCGGCTGTGCCATGCCTCTTCGGTGGCGGCTTTGATGGAAGGGGTCGGCTCCGCCGCCGTCACCGCGCCGTTTTCGGCCGCCATGGATGCCGAGGTCATCATCGTGATCGGCGCCAATCCCACCATCAATCATCCGGTGGCGGCCACCTTCATCAAGAATGCGGTGCGGCAGAACGGCGCCAGGCTGATCGTGATCGACCCGCGCGGCCAGGCGCTGACCAAATACGCCACGCATCATCTGCGCTTCAAGCCGGGATCGGATGTGGCACTGTTGAATGCGTTGCTGCATGTCATCATCACTGAGGGCCTGACCAACCCGGCCTATATCCAGCGCTTTGTCGATGGCTTCCCCGATCTGGAACAGGCCGTGCAGGGCGCGACACCGGAGGCCATGGCGCCGCTCTGCGGCATCGCGCCGGATGTGCTGCGCGACGTGGCGCGGATGTATGCCACTTCGAAGGCCTCAATCATCTTCTGGGGCATGGGCGTGTCGCAGCATGTGCATGGCACGGATAACGCCCGCTGCCTTATCGCGCTCGGCCTCATCACCGGCCAGCTCGGCCGGCCCGGCACCGGCCTGCATCCCCTGCGCGGCCAGAACAACGTGCAGGGCGCGTCCGATGCCGGCCTGATCCCCATGGTGCTGCCGGATTACCAGTCGGTGGAAGATGGCGCCAAACGCGCGGCCTTTGAGGCGGTCTGGGGTGGCGAGATCGCGCCCAAGCGCGGTCTCACCGTGGTCGAGATCATGACCGCCATTCTGCAGGGCGAGATCCGCGCCATGTATATCATGGGCGAGAATCCGGCGATGTCGGACCCCGATGCGACGCATGCGCGCGAGGCGCTGGCCAAGCTCGATCACCTGGTGGTGCAGGATATCTTCCTCACCGAGACCGCCTTCCATGCCGATGTGATCCTGCCGGCCTCGGCCTTTGCCGAGAAGGATGGCAGCTTCACCAACACTGACCGCCGGGTGCAGATCGGCCGCGCCGCCTTACATCCGCCTGGCGATGCCCGGCAGGACTGGCAGCTGGTGCAGGCCATCGCCCAGCGCATGGGGCTGAACTGGTCCTACGCGCATCCCAAGGATGTCTATGCCGAGATGGCATCGCTGATGCCTTCGCTCGCCGGCATCGGCTGGGACCGGCTGGAGGCCGAAGGCGCCGTCACCTATCCGCAGGGCCATGAGATCATTTTCGGCGACGGCTTCCCTACCGCATCCGGGCGCGCCCGCATCGTGCCGACGACCGTCTCGCCGCCGGCCGAACTGCCCGATGCCGCCTATCCGATGGTGCTCAGCACCGGCCGCCTGCTCGAACACTGGCATACCGGGGCGATGACACGCCGTGCGACACAGCTGGATGCGCTGGAACCCGAGGCCATCGCCATGCTGCATCCGCGCGATGCAGCAAAGCTGGATGTGTCGGCCGGGCAGATGATCCGCGTTTCCACCCGGCGCGGCGCCATCCAGCTGAAATGCCGCATCGACCGCGATGTGGCCGAGGGCATGGTGTTCATCCCGTTCGCCTTCTTCGAGGCGGCGGCGAACCTGCTGACCAACCCACAGCTCGATCCCTTCGGCAAGATTCCGGAATTCAAGTTCTGTGCGGCCAGGGTCGAGGCGCTGCGCGATGCCGTCACGGCCGAATAGCCGTCAGCTTTTCGACGGCTTGAGGATCATGCCGAGCGCGGTGGCGACCAGCGCCAGGGCCGCGAATTCCGGCCAGCGCGGCTGCTCGCCCAGCATCAGCATGCTGGAGAACACGCCGACCACCGGGATCATCAGGGTCGACAGGCCACTGATGCCGGCGGGCAGCACACGCACCAGCACATTCCAGGCCCAGTAGCAGAAGACGAAGCAGACGGTGGCGTTGTAGAAGGCCGCCAGCCACGGTCCGGCGGAATACATATACCAGCGGTCCATTTCCAGCAGCGGCGCCATCACGAAGATCGGGATGCCGCCCAGCACCATCTGCCAGCCGACGAAAGGCACCGCCGTCATCGGCACCTGCCACAGCTTGATCATCACCGTGCCGATCGCCCAGCACACGCTGGCCGCCAGCACCAGCACAACGCCGAGCGGTGCTGCGATCATGGCTTCCCATTCACCGCCCACCAGCACGATCAGGCCGCACAGGCCGATGCCCAGTCCTGCCAGCTTCCAGCCGGTCAGGCGTTCATGCAGCAGCAGCACGCTCATCGGGATCAGCCACAGCGGCATGGTGAAGGCTAGGATGGTGGTGCGCCCGGCCGGCAGCATGCCGAGGCCATAGAGCACGAACACATTCCAGGCGGTGATGTTGAACAGGCTGATCCACAGCAGATGCCCGACATGGCCGCGCGGGATGCCGAGCGGCATGCGTTTCCAGAGCGCGATGGCAAACAGGCCGATGGCGCCGCCGCCCAGGCAGAGCGCGCGGAAAGTGAAGACCGGCATTTCATCCAGCGCGATCTTCATGATCGGCCAGTTGATGCCCCAGAAGAAGGTGAGCAGCGCCAGCAGGCCCAGCGAGTAGGCGGAAATGCCCTGCGGCGGCGCGGCCGCCGGGGCGGGCGCATCAATCGGTTTGTCGGTCATGGCAGGGCGGGTGCTTCCGTTTGTATGCTGACAAACCTAGCGTGCAGCCCCGGCCAAGGCCAGCGCTAGAGAATCTCCAGCACCTTTTCCGGCGGGCGGCCGATCACCGCCTTGCCGTTGCGCACGTAGATCGGCCGCTCCAGCGCCTGCGGATGGGCGGCCAGCCCGGCGATCAGCACGCCCTCGTTCGAGGCCGGGTCGATGCCGGCTTCCATGGCTTCCTGTTTGCGCAGCACGTCCCTGGCCTTCAGGCCAAGCTGGCCCAGCAGGCGCTTCAGCTCTGCCGCATTGAGGGGTGTTTTCAGGTATTCGACAATCTCGGGCTCCAGCCCGCTGGCCTTGAGGATGGCCAGGGCCTGGCGCGACTTGGAACAGCGCGGATTGTGATAGAGGGTGCCATCGCTCATGCCAGCCGAGCTCCTGTTGCCGCAATTTCGCCAAGAATGGCGTATTAACCGGTACTTAGCCCTGCACTGCAAGAGTTGCAATTTCATGACCGTTGGCTAAATACATGGGCATGGCTGGTTCCTGGACGCTGGACGACATCCCGTGGGACGCGTTCGACCCTGCCCGGGTCGACCCCGAGCTGCTGCGCGCCGTGAAGGCGGCAGCGCTGGTCGAGCATAATGCCGACGATTACGTCACCTATCTGTGCAATGTCTTTGCCGACGATGCCGCCTTCTGCGCCGTGGTGCGGCAATGGGGCATCGAGGAGCGCCAGCATGGCGCGGCGCTGGCGCGCTGGGCGCAGCTGGCCGATCCGGCTTTCGACCCCGATCTGGCAATGCGCCGCTTCACCGAGGGCTATCGCCTGCCGCTGGATGTCACCGCCTCGGTGCGCGGCAGCCGCAATGGCGAGCTGGTGGCGCGCTGCGTGGTGGAATGCGGCACGTCCAGCTTCTACAGCGCCATCCGCGATGCCACCGACGAGCCGGTGCTGAAAATCGTGGCTGGCAAGATCGCCGCCGACGAGTTCCGGCATTACAAGCTGTTCTACGATCACCTGCAGCGTTATCAGCAGGCCCGGCCGATGGGGCGTCTGCGCCGTCTGCGCATCGCGCTCGGCCGCATGCAGGAGGCCAGCGACGACGAACTGGCGATGGCCTACTGGTGCGGCAACGGTTGCGAAGGGATCTACGATCGCGAAAAGCAGAGCGCGGCCTACGAGCTGCGCGCCAGCCGGGTCTACCGCTTCGGCCATATCCAGCGCGGTCTGAGCATGGCGCTGAAGGCCTGCGATGTCGATCCGCAAAGCCGGTTCAGCCGCGGGTTTGCCGCCCTGGTCTGGCGCGTCATGCAGTGGCGCCAGCGCCGCCTGGCCACCGCGGCAATCTGACGGGCGCTTTCCGGATTGCCATGCCGGCCTGACGGCCTAGAATAGATCAGCATGATTGACATGGCCGCCGCCGCGAAGCCGCCACCGCAGGGTCCGATCCCGGAATCGGAGCTCGATGCGCGGCTCAAGGATCTGCTGAGCTACTGGCGCGGCAAGTGTCGCGATGGGCGCCTGCCATCGCGCACCGATATCGATCCGCTCGATCTGCGCGGCCTGCTCGGCAACATCAACCTGATCGACGTGGTGCCGCAGCCCGATGGCAAGCCGCGCTTCCGCTATCGCCTGTTCGGCACCGAATTCATATTCTACCACGGCGGCGACCTGACCGGGCACTGGGTGGACGACATTGCCAACACGGTTTACCGCGACCAGCTGGTCAGCCTGTACACCCATGTCATCGCCACGGCGGCAACACCGATGCTGTCCTACGACTATCTGCTGGACAGCCGCCGCCACCGCTTTCAGGCCGTGATCCTGCCGCTGGCGTCAGATGGCAGGCATATCGACATGATCCTCAGCAGCGGATTACCCGTCGCGATATACTGAGGACTCGCCACCGGTTGCATCGCAACCGCCCAACCCTCGAATGCCTTGCCGATTCCGGCAATCCGGCTAGGCTCGTTGCCATGGAGCGAAACGCACAGGGTGTACGGCACATCACGCCAGTCGCCGAAGCCGATCTGGATGCCAGACTGATCGGCCTGGTCGAATATTGGGCCAGCAAGCGCCGTGGCCGGCGTTTTCCAGCCCGATCCGATCTCGATCCGATCGAGCTTAAACCGTGGCTCGGCTATCTGCTGATGGTGGATGTCGTGCGTGCCGAGGATGGCGGCCTGCGCTTCCGCTACCGCCTGTTCGGCACTGAATTCGTTTTCTATCATGGCAGCGACCTGACCGGACATTGGCTGGAGGATATCGCCAATGTGGGATTCCGCGACGAGTTGCTGGCACTGTATCGCGGTGTGGTCACCGACGGCGCCATGCGCACACTGTCTTACGACTATCTGATCGGCGACCGGCGCCATCGCTTCCAGGCCGTGCTGCTGCCGCTGTCATCGGATGGCGCGACGGTGAATATCGTGCTGGGCTGCGGCGTGCCGCTCGACGCGCCGTCAGCGTAACGCGCTGTTGGTCTACAGGGCGTGTTCGTCGAGCCAGTCGGCGACCATGGCGATCACCTCGTCTTCCTTCGGCTCACCGAAGATGAAATGACTCAGCTCGGGGATCTCGCGGAATACGGCACGGCCGGGATAGCGGCGTGCCACGGCGCGACATGTGGATGGCGGCGTCACCTTGTCGTCGCTGCCGCCCAGCACCAGCAGCGGCACCTGCACGCGATGCGCCGAGACATGGCTGGCGGCATGCCAGTCGAGCCACCACAGCAGGGTCTCGAACAGCACACGGCCTGATTCGGGCACCATGCGGGCAAAGATGTCGCGTTGCAGGGCGGCGGGAATCCGGTCCATCGAATAGGCGGCGGCGATGTTGAAGTCCGGCGCCATCGCCTTATGCGTCAGGCTGCCGCTCTTGAGCAGGCCGTACACGGTTTCCAGTTCCCAGCGCGTATGCGGCAGGGTGCCCCAGGGCGCCACTGGTGCCAGCAGCACCGCGGCGCGCGCCAGATTCTGCGCGGCCAGCTGCTGTGCCAGCAGGCCGCCGAGCGAATGGCCGATCACCACCGGTGCCGGCTGCGATGGCTGGGTGATGCGCTCGATTTCGGCCGTCAGGAAATTGCGATACTCGGCCAGGCCCTGGCGGTGCAGATCGGGATGCGGCGCCGCATTGGCAAAGGCGCTGCCATGGAAGGGCAGGTCGGGTGCATGGGTTTTCCAGCCACGCCGGCTCAGCTCGCCGCGCAGTTTCTCGAACACCCAGCCACCGACGAAAGCGCCGTGCAGCAGCAGGATGTCGCCCTTGTTCATGATGCCTCAGGTGCGGACGCGGTCGGCGAATTCGCTGACGATCAGCTCGTAGATCGGCCGCTTGAACGGCACGATCATATCGGGCAGCTGGCGGAAAGGCAGCCAGCGCCACTGGTTGAATTCCGGATGCGCCGTCTGCAGGTTGATGTCGCTGTCCTGGCCCTTGAAGCGCGCGAGATACCATTTCTGGCGCTGGCCGCGGTATCGCCCCTTCCACACCTTGTCGACCAGGTCGGGCGGCAGGTCGTAGGACAGCCAGTCGCGGCTTTCGGCGATCACCTCGGCCAGATGCGCCGGCACGCCGATTTCTTCTTCCATCTCGCGCAAGGCGGCCTGCAGCGGGTCTTCGCCGGGGTCGATGCCGCCCTGCGGCATCTGCCAGGCTTCAGCGGTCTGATCGATACGCTGGCCGACAAACACCATGTCGTCGGCATTCAGCAGCGCGATGCCCACGCCATCGCGATAGGGCCGTGCATCCATACTCATGGAAAACTCACTCAAAAAGAATTCATTCCGGGGTCTGTCGGTTGGCGATGGCGGATACCGGTGCCAGCGCAATGCCTTTGGCTTCCAGGCCGCGGCTCCAGGCCAGCAGCCGATCCAGCGTGATCGGATAGGGCAATGCGCCGCCGATGGCAACGCCGCTGGCGCGCGCCGTGCGTTCCAGCTCTTCCAGGCGGGCATCGATCAGCGGGCCGGTCGGGGCAGCATCGATCTGGCGGTTGACGACGGCATAGACGCCGCCGGCGTCGCGTACGATGCGGGCCGCCACACTGCGCGGCGCGGTGCGCGCATCGACAAACAGCAGACCGCGTTCCTTCAGCTTGCCGGCGATCACCCGCATATGCTCGGGCGAGGAGGTGTATTTGCCGCCCATCAGATTGCTGAAGCCGATATAGCCGGGCGCGCGCGCCAGGATCCAGTCGAGCCTGCGCACATTCTCCTGCTCGCTCAAGCTGGTCAGCAGCGTATAGGGGCCGGGATCGCTGGCCGGATAATCGAAGGGTTCCATCGGCAGGCCGAGCAGCACTTCATGGCCGGCATTGCGCGCCGCCTCGATCTGCGTGGCCAGATCGGGCGCGTAAGGATTGAAGGCAAAGGTGATGGCCGGTGGCAGGCGTTCGGCGGCCAGCGCGGTAAGTTGCGCATTCAAGCCCATGTCATGCAGCACGATGGCCAGGCGCGGCCGCGTCGGCGGCTCGTCGAAGGGCCGTGCATAGGCGCTCCAGGGCTGGCGGCCATCGCTGCCGATCTTCGGCACCAGGCCGCGCGGCGTGGGCTCGGCCAGCATCGGATCGGGCGCCACCAGCAGGCCGCTGGCCAGCCGGCCCACTGCGGGCGGCGGTGCGGCGGCATTGGCTTTTTGATCTGGCGCCAGGCGCGCTTCGGGCGGCAGCACCAGCTTGCCGACGCCGATCACCACTTCCGATCCGGGCAGGAAAGGCAGCTTCTCGCCGGTGGTGACCAGCCAGCCGCCACCGGCGGCCAGCACGAACAGCACCACGGTCCAGGCCGCCATCAGCAGGCGGCGATTCACCGTGCGCAGGTCGCCGCGCAGGAAGGGCGGCCACAGGATCAGGCCGATGATGCGGAAAAAAGTGGTGATGCGGTGTTTCATGCCGCGCCGGCGCGGCGGCTCGGGCGGCGGTGCGTCGTCTTCGCCGGTGATGGTCTGGATCAGGTCGGCATCGTCATCGGCGGCCAGCATGCCTTCGCCGCCGCCATTCATCTCGCCGGCGGCAGGCTTCTTCTTTTTGCCGCCGAACAGGCGCTTGAGCAGACCCTGCTTCGGTTCTGCTTCAGGCGCCCGGTCGTCCGGATCGGCATGAAGTTTGGCGGCCATCGCGGTGGTTCAGCCTTCTGCTGAGCCGTCGCACAATCGAAGCATGTCCTGGCGGATCATTTCCGGGCGGTCGGCTTGGGCGGTGCGCGCAGCACTTCCATCGCCGCCTGCAGCACCAGATCGGGGCCATCCTGGCCAGGCGTCGGCACCTTCTGCGGCGGCGTCACCGTCGACGGTTCCGCCTGCTTCTCGGGCTTGTCTTCCTCGGTCTCGCGCGTGCCGGTCATCTGGCGACGCTCTTTCAGCGCCGCGGCGATCTGGCGGTCGCGCTCATTCCAGGCTTCCACATCGGCCGAAATGCCGACCTTGTCGATCGAACGGCCCGACGGCGTGAAGTAGCCCGCGGTGGTCAGCTTCATGCCGCCGAATTCACCCAGCGGGATCATGGTCTGCACCAGGCCCTTGCCGAAGGTGGTGTTGCCCACCAGCACGGCACGGTGATGATCCTGCAGCGCGCCGGCGACGATTTCAGACGCCGAGGCCGAGCCGCCGTTGATCAGCACGGCCATCGGCTTGCCATCGGCGACATCGCCGCGCTTGGCATTGTAGCGCTGGCCGTCATCGGTGCTGGGGCGCAGCGCGCGGGTCGACACGATCTCGCCCTGGTTCAGGAAGCTGTCCGACACCGAAATCGCCTGATCCAGCAGGCCGCCCGGATTGTCGCGCAGGTCGATGATATAGCCCTTCAGGTCGTTGCCCATCTCGGACTTCAGCCGGTCGATGGCGGCAACCATGTCCTGGGTGGTGTGTTCGTTGAACGACGAGATGCGCAGATAAGCGAACTCGCCTTCACGGCGGGCACGCACCACGCGGGTCTTGATCACCGCGCGGGTGATCTTGATGTCGAAGGTCTTGGCCGCATCGGCGGCGCCGCGGCGCACGGTGAGCACGATGTTGGTGTTGGGCGCACCGCGCATCTTCTCGATCGATTCATTCAGCGACTTGCCCATCACCGGATCGCCGTCCAGATGGGTGATCAGGTCGCCCGGCAGCACACCGGCTTTCTGCGCCGGCGTTTCGTCGATCGGCGACACCACCTTGATCAGGCCGTTCTCCTGGGTCACTTCGATGCCCAGGCCGCCGAATTCGCCGCGCGTCTGCACGCGGGCTTCCTGGAAGCTGCGCGGCGGCATGTAGATCGAGTAGGGATCGAGCGAAGACAGCATGCCGTTGATGGCAGCCTCCATCAGCTCGTCGTCCTTGGTCTCTTTGTAGTAGTCGTTGCGCACGCGTTCGAAGATTTCTCCGAACAGGTTGAGCTGCCGATAGGTTTCATTGGCCTGCAGGCCGCCGACCTTGCTGGGAGCGGCGAACAGCGCCACCGACCCCATCAACGCGAAAGCACAGACACCGCCGAGGAGGAAATTGCGCATCAGCCGCTCACCTTTCTGTCGCCCGAGGCCAGCCAGGGTAACGGATTGACCGTTTCGCCTTTGCGCCTCAGTTCGAGATATAGGACGGGTTTTTCGCCTGGGGAGTTGGTCAACAGGCCGACCGGTTCGCCAGCAAGCACCCATTGACCGACAGAGCGGTCGATCCGTCCAAATCCCGCCAATAAGCTATGGTATCCGCCGCCATGGGCGATAATCAAGAGTTGCCCGTAGCCACGGAAGGGTCCGGCGAACATCACTTTGCCGTCAGCGGGCGCGATCACCTGGCCGCCGGGCCGGGTTTCGATGCGGATTCCGCGTAAGGGAACGCCGTTTTCATCGGCCTGGCCGAAGCGCCCGGTGATGCGGCCACGCGCCGGCAGGGCGGCAGACCCTTCCAGGGCGGCATAGGCCTCCGGCGGATCGGGGATTGTGCTGCCTTTCGGCGGCGTTCCGGCCTGGCTGCGGGCGCGCGCCTCGGCGGCCCGGCGCTCGGCCTCGCGGCGCTCCTGCTCCAGCAGGCGGTCGACCAGGGCGCGCAGATCCTTGGCCTGGGCGGCCAGCTGGCCGCTGGTCTCGCGCACGGAATCGCGCTCTTCCGCCGTTTGTGCGGCGGCGGCATGGGTTTCGGCCTGCAGGAATTCCAGGTCGCGGCGCTCATGGTCCAGCTGGGCGATGGCCTTGCCCAGCCGCTCCTGCTCAGCGGCCACGCCCTGGCGCAGCTTGGCCAGCCGCGTCAGTTCGTTGCGCAATGATGTTGCACGGTTCTCGATTTCGGGCACCAGGGCGGCCATCAGCTGGCTCGCCCGCACCATGTCCAGCGCCGAGCCCGGCGCCAGCACCATGGCCTCGGGCGGCTGGCGGCTGAGATGCGCCAGGCTGGCCAGGGTCTGCGCCAGCTCGCCGCGTCGGGCCTCCAGGGCCTCGCGGGCAGCGCCCTCATCGGCCAGCAGGCCGGCCAGTTTGTCTTCGCTCTGGGAGACCAGGTCTTCCTGCGCCTGCAGTTTCCGGGCGGCGGCAACCAGCTTGCGCTGCAGCTCGCGCTGCTTCTGCGCCAGCTTGGCGGCTTCCTGGCTCAGTTCGCGCTCGCGCTCGCGGCTTTCCTGCAGGCGCTTCTGCACATCCTGCAGCTGCTGCTGCGGCGCCTGCGCAAAACCGCCCACCGGCGCCAGCAGCGCTCCAAGGAGCGCGCCTGTGGCGAGCGGAAGGATCAGCTTACGCAAGGCGGCGGGCAGCCGTCTGGGTTTTGCCGGCCACCGCCAGGATGCTGCCGGTCATCTCGGCGGGCTGCGGCAGGCCGAGGAAATGCAGCAGGGTCGGCGCGATGTCGCAGAGCCGGCCGTCGTTGAGGCCGTAAGCGTTCGTGCGTGGGCCGACCAGCAGCAGCGGCACCGGATTGGTGGTGTGCTGGGTATGGGCCTGGCCGCTGGCGCGATCGCGCATCTCTTCCAGGTTGCCGTGATCGGCGGTGATCAGCATCACGCCATCCATTTGGGTGACGGCTGTTTCCAGTTTCGCGATGCAGGCATCGATGGTTTCGGCGGCCTTGATGGCGGCAGGCATCGAGCCGGTATGGCCCACCATGTCCGGATTGGCATAGTTGACGATGACCAGATCATACTGCCCCGAGGTGATCGCCGCCGTCAGCTTGTCAGTCAGTTCCGGCGCCGACATCTCCGGCTGCAAATCGTAAGTCTTCACCTTCGGTGACGGCACCAGGATGCGGTCCTCGCCGGCGAAGGGCTGCTCCTCGCCACCGTTCATGAAGAATGTGACATGGGCGTATTTCTCGGTCTCGGCGATGCGCAGCTGCGTCTTGCCGGCATTGGCCAGCACTTCACCCAGGACATTGGGATAGCGCACCGGCGCGTAAGCCGTGGCGAGGAAGGGATTCAGTGCGGTGGAATATTCGGTGAGACCAACGGCGCCGGCAAAGGTCACCACGCGGGCGCGCTTGAAGCCGTCGAAATGCGGGTCGAGCAGGGCGGTCAGGATCTCGCGTGCGCGGTCGGCGCGGAAATTCGCCATCAGCACGCCATCGCCGTTCTGCATGCCGGTGAAACCGGCGATCGCGGTGGGTGCGATGAACTCGTCGCTTTCATCGGCGGCATAGCTCTGTTCGACGGCCGCTTCGGCGCTGGTGGCGGTTTTGCCCTTGCCGTCGACCAGCGCCTCATAGGCCTGGGCGACACGCTCCCAGCGCTTGTCGCGATCCATTGCAAAGAAACGACCCGACACGGTGGCAAACGACACATGGGCCGCGCCATCAATCTGCTGGCGGAATGTCTTCAGGAACGTCAGGGCGCTTTTCGGCGCGGTATCGCGGCCATCCGCGAACATATGGATTTTTACAGCAATGCCGGATGCGGCAAAGATCCTGGCCACGGCGGCCATGTGATCCTGGTGCGAATGCACGCCGCCATCCGACAGCAGGCCGAGCAGGTGCAGCGCGCCGCCACTTTGCTTCAGCTTGCCGATCAGGCCGGTGATCGCCGGGTTGTCTTTCAGCGTGCCATCGGCCACCGCATTGTCGATGCGGCCGAGATCGGGCACGGCGATGCGCCCGGCGCCGATATTCATGTGGCCGACTTCCGAATTACCCATCTGGCCATCGGGCAGGCCGACATCGCGGCCGGATGTGCCGACCTTGGCGAACGGGCGGGTTTCCAGCAGGCGGCGGTAATTGGGCAGCCGCGCCTGCGCCAGCGCGTTGTCGGCCGGATCGTCGCGCAGGCCCCAGCCGTCCAGGATGCACAGGACGACGGGTTTGCGGATATTCTGGGTCTTGGTCATGGCTGTCGGTAAAGGCTTGGGTTTCTAGGGCTTCTACATAACGCAGCGCGGGCCAAAGGTCACGCCGGGCTTTCCCCTCACAGTGATCGGAAACATCAATTCTGGCCGGTCAATCACGATGATAGGGGTGCCCGGTCTGCAGGCTCCAGGCCCGGTAGAGCTGCTCCAGCAGCATCACCCTGGCCAGCAAATGCGGCCAGGTCATGGCAGACAGCGACAGCGTCAGCCGGGCTTTCGCCGCCAGGGCGGGGTCCAGCCCGTCGGCGCCGCCGATCAGGAAGGCGATCTCGGCCTCGCCATGGTCACGCCACTGGGCCAGCAGGTCGGCGAAATGGCGGCTGGTCAGGCTCTTGCCGCGCTCGTCCAGCGCCACGATGACGGCACCTTTCGGGATGGCGGCCAGTAGCAGGGCCGCCTCGCGGCTTTTACGCTCGGCCACGCTGCCGCCCTGCTTCTTGTCCTCCACCTCGCGGATGGTGACCGGCCAGGGCAGGCGCTCGCGATAGCTTTCCAGCAGGCTCTGGGCCGCATCATGCTTGGCGCGGCCGGCCTTGCCGATGCAGGCGACCGTGATCTTCATGGCGTGAGAGCTTTATGCCGCAGCAGGTTCCGGAATGGCCGCGCCGCCCCACATCTTTTCCAGATTGTAGAAGCTGCGCACTTCCGGCCGGAAGATATGCACGACGATATCGCCAGTATCGATCAGCACCCAGTCGCCCACGGCCTTGCCCTCGGCGCGCACCTTGCGGCCGGTTTCCTTGGAAATCCGCTCGACCAGATGCTCGGCGATGGCGCTGACCTGGCGCGAGGAGCGGCCCGATGCGATCACCAGAAAGTCGGCAATCGAGGATTTGCCGGCCAGTTCGATCGACACGATCTCCTCGGCCTTGTCGTCATCCAGCGACTTGAGGATCATCTGGTGCAGCTTGAGCACTGCGGGCGGCACCGCGATCTTCTTCGGCGCGGCCTTCGCCGTGGTCTTCTCGGCGCCCTTTTTCGCGGATTTCGGTTTGCCGGCCTGCGCCTTGTTCGCCGCCTTGGCAGCGGCCTTGGTCACGGCGGTTGTCACCGTCTTGGGCGCGGTGACCTTCTTCGATCCGGTACTTTTGGTGGCTGCAGTCTTGTTCTTTGCCGCGGCGGCCGGCTTCTTGGCGGCGGCGGTCTTGGACTTCGATGTCGCCTTGGGTTTGGCCCCACTGGCGGCAGTCGCGCTTTTGCGCGTCGTGGATGTTGCGATGGCTCTGTCCTCCTGCGCAATCCCCGGCTTTTGGCCGGTTCCCGGCCTCGATCCGGCCCAGAACCGAAGCGGGGGCCGAATCGGCTTCAGTCTACCCCGACTCGGGGTATCCGACAATGAAAGTCCGATGACGACCTGCGGTTGCCGCCCTACAGGAACCAGATCCAGGTGATCAGGGCAAACGGCAGCAGCAGCAGCGGGAAGCTCCACAGCATGTAGCCGAAAAAGCTCGGCATGCGGACGCCCGACTGCTCGGCGATGGCCTTGACCATGAAATTCGGCGCATTGCCGATATAGGTGAGCGCGCCCATGTAGACCGCGCCCATCGAGATCGCCAGCAGCGTGCTCGCCATCGGCCCCATCAGCGTGGCGGCATCGCCGCCGGCCATGTGGAAGAACACCAGATAGGTCGGCGCATTGTCGAGGAAGGCCGACAGCATGCCGGTGAGCCAGAAATACATCTCGTCGCGCGGTGCACCGTCGGGTCCGGTGGCGAGCGCGATCAGGTCATGCAACTGGCCATCGGCGCCGGCGCGCAGGATGGCGATCACCGGCACGATGGTGAGGAAGATGCCGGCAAACAGCTTGGCCACTTCCAGGATCGGCTCCCAGGTGAAGCCGTTGCCGTCGCGCGTGGTCTTGCTGGTGATCAGCAACGACAGGCCGGCCAGTGCGAGCAGGATGATGTCGCGCGCCAGATTCTGCGGCTTCACCTCGACGCCGCCGACAGACAGGCTCCAGTCCGGTGCCCAGGTGCCTGACAGCAGCACCGCGCCGATCACGCCGGCGAGCAGGAAGATGTTGACGCCGCCCTCGATGCCGATGGTGGTGTCGGGCGTCGGATCGCGGACGATGCCTTCCTTGATGTAGTAGTGACGGTCGATCACGTAGAACAGCGCCAGCAGGATCATGCCGAGCAGCAGCGTGGGCGTGAACATCGCCTCCATAGTCCAGAAGAAGCGCACGCCGTTGAGGAAGCCCAGGAACAGCGGCGGATCGCCCAGCGGTGTCAGCGCGCCGCCGACATTGGCGACCAGGAAAATGAAAAACACGACGACATGCACATTGTGCTTACGATTGTCGTTGGCGCGGATGAGTGGCCGGATCAGCAGCATGGCGGCGCCGGTGGTGCCCATCCAGCTGGCCAGCACGGTGCCGGCGGCAAGCAGCCCGGTATTCAGGCTGGGGCTGCCATGCAGGTTGCCCATGATGCGCACGCCGCCGGCGATCACGAACAGCGCCAGCAGCAGGATGGTGAAGGGTAGGTATTCATGCAGCGCCACTTCCAGCACCACATGGGTGGCGGCGCCGAAGCCGTCGCGCAACGCAAAGGGAATCAGAAAGGTGAGGCCCCAGAGGGCGGCGATCTTGCCGTAATGATGATGCCAGAAAGACGGCGCCAGCAGCGGCAGCAGCGCGATGGACAGCAGGATGCCGGCAAAGGGCAGGCCCCAGAGCAGGCTCAGGCCCGCGCCATCAATGGCGGCGGCGGCCTCTGCTGGTGCAGCGAAGCTGCACAGCGCCAGCACCGTAAGAATAGCGGCTGAAAGACTGGCTGGCATCGCGGCGCGCCCCCTCGGTTGTTATTCGCGTCGTGTGTCGCGCAACCGATATGGGGGGGCGCTGCCGCCGATGGCAACCCTTGCCGGGCCCTGCCGGGTCAGAACATGAAGAACAGCAGGGTAACAAGCCCGAAACATGGCAGCAGGATGGCACAGCTCCAGGCCATATAGCCGAAGAAGCTCGGCATCTTCACGTTCATCTCTTCTGCGATCGCCTTGACCATGAAATTCGGCGCATTGCCGATATAGGAGTTGGCGCCCATGAACACCGCACCGGCTGAAATCGCCAGCAGCGTGGTGGCCAGCGATCCCATCAGCACCTGTGCATCGCCGCTCGCCATGTTGAAGAACACCAGATAGGTCGGCGCATTGTCGAGGAAGCTGGAGAGAATGCCGGTCAGCCAGAAATACATCACGTTGTTCGGCGAGCCATCGGCATTGGAGGCCAGGCTGACCAGCCCACCGAGCGCGCCATCGGGGCCGGCACGCAGGATGGCGATGGCCGGGATGATGGTGACGAAGATGCCGGCAAACAGCTTGGCCACTTCGGCGATCGGGCCCCAGGTGAAGCCGTTGTCGCTGCGGGTCTGCTGCGCGGTCAGCTTCAGCGACAGGCCGGCGATCACCAGCAGCAGGATGTCGCGCGCCAGGTTCTGCAGTTCCACGCCGACGCCAAACACGCTCAGTTCCACGCCGGGTTTCCAGGTGCCTGACATCAGCACGGCCAGGATCACGGCGCCGAGCAGCACCAGGTTGATGCCGCCTTCCATGCCGATGGCGCTGTCGGGCGTCGGGTCGGGCGCGATGATGCCTTCCTTTTTGTAGAGATAGCTGTCGAGGGCATAGAACAGCCCCAGCAGCACCACGGCGACCAGCAGGGTCGGCATGAACAGTGCTTTGGTGGTCCAGAAGAAATCGACACCCTTGAGGAAGCCGAGGAACAGCGGCGGATCGCCCAGCGGCGTCAGCGCGCCGCCGATGTTGGAGACCAGGAAGATGAAGAACACCACCACATGCACATTGTGCTTGCGGTTGTCGTTGGCGCGGATCAGCGGCCGGATCATCAGCATGGATGCACCGGTGGTGCCCATCCAGCTGGCCAGCACAGTGCCGATGAACAGCATGCCGGTGTTCAGGCTGGGCGAGCCATGCAGGTTGCCGGTCAGCCGCACGCCGCCGGCTACGGTGAACAGGGCGAACAGCAGGATGATGAAGGGGATATATTCATGCAGTGCCACTTCCAGCAGCACATGCGCGGTGCCGCCGGCGCCGATCTGCAGGCCGAAGGGCACGACGACGCACAGGCCCCAGAAGGCGGCGACCTTGCCGTAATGGTGATGCCAGAACTGCGGGGTGAACAGCGGCATCAGGGCGATCGAGAGCAGGATGCCGGCAAACGGCAGCACCCAGAGAATGTTCAGGCTGCGTCCGTCGATGGCGGCGGCCTCGGCCGGCAGGGCAGCCAGCAGGACAAGCACACAGGCAGGCGCAAGGCGCAGAAGACGCAGACAGGTCATGATTCCCCCGATATCCCGAAACAGCCGCGCAGCTTAACGGCGCGGGCGGGGCGGGATCAACCCGGCGGACGGCCGGGTGGCGCCTGCTCCGGCGGCGTTTCCCCCGGTGCGGTCACATAGGGGGCCTCTGGCGCGTCATGGCCGGCCGGGTCCTGGTGGATGATGATGCCGGCGCCGGGAAACAGGGTCAGCAGTTCGGCCTCGATCTCGTCGGAAATGCGATGCGCCTCACGCAGACTGATCTCCGGGTCGAGTTCGAGATGAAACTGGATGAAAACCTGGGTGCCGGCCTGGCGCGTGCGCAGGTCATGCAGGGCGCGGGCCTTTTCGTGGCGACGCACCACGGCAAGGACGCGCTCGCGGTCGGCATCGGCCAGCTCGCGGTCCATCAGGTTGTCGAGCGCCCCGCGCACGATGTCGATGGCGCTTTTCACGATGATGGCGGCGACGACCAGCGCAGCGGCGGCATCGACCCAGACATAGTCGGGCTGGCTGGCCAGCAGCAGGGCCAGGATCACGGTCAGGTTGGTGGCCAGATCGCCGACATAGTGCAACCGGTCGGCTGCGATGGCGAGCGAGCCGGTCTGCCGCACGATGTGGCGCTGGTACAGGATCAGGCCGCCGGTCAGCAGGATCGACAGCACCATCACGGCAATGCCGGCAGGGCTGCTGCCGATCGGCTGCGGCGTCACCAGATGCTGGATGCCGGTGATGAACAGATACAGCGCCGAGCCGGCCACCAGCGCACCCTGGCCCAGACCGGCGAGCGCCTCGGCCTTGCCATGGCCGAAGCGATGCTCGTCATCGGCCGGCGTCAGCGCGTGGCGCACCGCGAGCAGATTGATGGCCGAGGCCACGCCATCGAGCAGGCTGTCGACCAGCGATGCCAGCAGGGCAACGGATTCGGTCTGCAGCCAGGCTGCCAGTTTGGCCGCCACCAGCAGCAGGACCACCAGCACCGAGGCATAGGTGGCGCGGCGCATCAGCCGCGCTTTGAGCGCCGGATCGTGGGCTGCGGTCACGGGTAGAGCTGTTCGGTGGCCCAGGGCGCCGCCGCATCGGCGCGGCGATAGACCAGGCGTTCATGCAGGCGGAAGGGCTTGTCGGTCCAGAATTCGATATAGCTCGGCGCGATGCGGAAGCCCGACCAGTAGGGCGGCCGCGGCACCTCGCCGATGGCATGCTTGGCGGCATATTTCGCCACCGCGGCTTCCAGCGCGAAACGCCCTTCCAGCGGGCGCGACTGCTGCGAGGCCCAGGCGCCGATGCGGCTGTCGCGGGGACGCGAGGCGAAATAGGCATCGGCCTCGGAGTCAGACACCACGCTCACCGCGCCGCGGATGCGCACCTGGCGCCGCAGGCTCTTCCAGTGGAACACGGCGGCGGCCTGTTTGTTGGCCAGCAGCTCGGTGCCCTTCTGGCTTTCGAAATTGGTGTAGAAGACAAAGCTGCGCGCGTCGTGATCCTTCAGCAGCACCATGCGCACATTGGGCAGGCCGTCGGTATCGGCGGTGGCCAGCGCCATGGCATTGGCATCGTTGGGCTCGCTGGCTTCGGCCTGTTTGAGCCAGGCGGAGAACAGGGCAAACGGATCGGCGGCGGGGGTCATGGTCTGAACTCTTTGGCGTCTGAACAAGTCTTTGGGACTGCGAAACAATCGCGACAAGGCCGGGGCACAATCCCGGTGTCATGCGATGTTACAGTGTGCCGCGAAGTTACCCAACCCCCGCCGCAATCCCGCCGTAATCCCCGCTCAGATTTTCCGGCGTACCCACTCTGGGTATGTCCAAAAGGATCACGACGTCCATGAACGCCATTTCGCATCGTTTTGCTGGTACTCGCCGTTATACGAGCGTGGTTGCCGCAATCGGTATCGCAGCCCTGGTGGCCGCCTGCGCCAATGACAGCGGCCCGAAGCAGACCGGTGGCACCGTGCTGGGTGGCATCGGCGGTGCCGTCGCCGGCGCCCAGTTCGGCAAGGGCACCGGCCAGTTGGTCGGCGTTGCCGCCGGCACCCTGATCGGTGCGCTGCTCGGCTCGGAAGTCGGCAAGTCGCTCGACAAGGCGGATCGCACCTATATGGAGCGCGCCAACCAGCGCGCCCTGGAAACCACCCCGTCCGGCACCCAGGTGTCGTGGCGCAACCCCGACAGCGGCAATGCCGGCACCATCGTGCCGCAGCCGGCCTACCAGGCGCCCAGCGGCGAGTATTGCCGCGAGTTCCAGCAGACCATCCAGGTCGGCGGTGAAAGCAAGCAGGGCTATGGCACCGCCTGCCGCCAGCCCGACGGCAGCTGGAAGGTCATGCACTGATGTCCCGGCCTGGGCGCTGCAGGGCCTCAGGCTGAATACCCGCGTATTTCCATTTCCCTTCCCCCCAGACTAAACGGCGTATCCTTCCGGATGCGCCGTCTTTTTTTGTGATCTGTTAACCCCGCGGGCCCAGAATGACGCGGCTATCCGGCAGAAGCCGGGTGGCAGACATTGCAGAGGAGGGGGCCAGAATGGTCGCCGAGATTGCCAGAGACGCCGCGCGGGCGGAGATTGGCGTGCCGATGCGCGCCCTGCTGGACGCGCGCGATGCGCTGGAGGCCCTGCGGGCACCGCGCCAGAAAACCGATGCCGAGCGCAAGCTCGACGACATCCTGCAAAACCTGAAAGCCGAGAAGACCGACGCGGCCCGGGAAGCGGCGCGCCGCAAGATCGCGCAGATCAAGGCCAGGCTGCAGGCGCTGAAGCTGGCGGCCGGATCGGCGGCGGCCACCGGCGATGCGAAACTGGCGCGCAAGGTGGCCAAGGATATCCGCGATGCGGCACGCGAGCTGGGCAAGGCGCTGAACGAAGCCGGCAGCGGCAGTGGCGTTGCGCCAGCCATTGCCGGCACTACGGCCGATAGCGAAAAAGCCGCCACACAGCAGAAGCAGGCGCTCGCCGCCGGCAGCGACCTCGCCGCCCTGAAAGGCGAAGCGGCCGAACTGGTGCAAGAGCTGAAAAAGATCATGCGCAAGCTGCGCCAGACCGGGCTGCATCCCGGCCTCAACCGAAAAGACCGCGGCGAGATGGACCGCACGGTTGGCGAGGCCGAGCGCGCGCTGTCCGGCCTGCAGGCGGCTGCCGCGCCGGCCACGGGTGGCGCGGTCGATATCACCGCCTGATCGCTGTGCGGTCCCGGTTCAGGCCGGGCTCAGGCCGGGCTCAGGCCGGGGCGGCCACCGGCAGACGCAGATGCACGGCCGTGCCGCCGTCCGTTGTGGCTTCGCTCTGCAATGTGCCGCCGTGATGGCGGACCAGCTCCTGCATGATGGCCAGGCGCAGGGCCAGGTCGCTGGCCTGATGGGGGGCGCGCTGCTCGAAACTGTGCAGCGGCCGTGTCTCGCCCGAGATTGCCGGCAAAGCCGCCTGACTGGTCAGGGTGATACGCATCGCCGCATTGTCCGCGGCCGTTGTCAGGGCCAGGCGGTTGCCCGCCGGCGACAGCCGGATCGATTCCTCCAGCAGGGTGACGAGAATCTGCTGCAGCCGCCGCCGGTCGGCCACGACGCTGCCGCCTGTCTCGCTCAGCGCCAGCTGGCAATCGGTCTGTTGCAGCACGGGTTGGATCTGTGCGATGGCTGCAGCGATCGCCGTGGCCAGATCCAGGTGTTCCGGCCGCAGCGCGAAATGCCCGGCCTCGATCTGGGCGATATCGAGCAGGTCGTCGATCAGGGTCAGAAGGTGGCGGCTGCTTTTCAGGATCAGCGCACCGTATTCCGCTGCCTTGCCGCTGCCGGCCCTGAGCTGCGGCAGCGTCAGGATCTCGGCAAAGCCGATCACGGCATTGAGCGGCGTGCGCAACTCGTGACTGAGATTGCCGAGAAAGTTCGTCTTCGCCATGCTGGCGCGCTCGGCTTCCGCTTTTGCCTTGATCAGGGCGTTTTCATAACTGCGCTGCCGGGTCACATCGCGCAGCGTGCCGGCGACGCGGAGGATTTCTCCATCGCGGTCGCGCACCGTCTCGTTGACGGCGAGCAGGATGCGGGGCTCTCCGCCGGGGATGGGAACGCGGAACTCCACCGTGGTTTGCGCCGAGTCATCGCGTGCAGCCTTGATGCTGTATGCCAGCCTGTCGCGGTCGTCGGGATGGACGCGGTCCAGCAAGGCTTGCGTGCTTGCCGGGATGGCGCCGGGCGCCAGGCCGATCAGGCGGTAGAACTGGTCCGACCAGAAGGTCGCGTTGCGTTTCGCATCCCAGTCCCAGTTGCCGACATTGCCGATGCGCTGGGCATTCTGCAGTGAGTCGAGGGTGCGGCGATAATTCTCTTCCGCCACATCGCGTGCGGCCTCCGCCATCTTGCGGGCCTGGTCGACCTCCTGCAACAGCTCGGCATTGCGCAGCCGCAGGGCGGCCGAGCGCAGTTCCTTGTCATGCGCGTTGTGGCTCCAGATCGAGGTGAAAGTCGCAAAAACCAGGCCGCAGAAGGCAATCGTCAATGCGCCGGCGCTACCTTCCACCAGACAGCGGATCAGTGGCGGTGCGAGGGTCGTGATCATGAATGTGTAATAGGATGGCAGATGCACGCTGCGGGTCAGCACGCTCAGTGTGATCAGCCCGCAAAGCGCAAAGCCGAGCGTGATCTGCGATTCGAAATCGTTGGGCACGAAGCTGAACCAGCCGAGCAGGCCCCAGCCGGCACCGGTGACTGCCGATGCGAGGGCGAAGCGATTGGTCCAGGAACTGGCTGCCGCGAAAGGGTCAGGACGTGCGGCGAAGCCGCGCCGCAGCTGGTCGAACCACAGCGTGCCGCCAAGGTTGAGCCCGAAGGTGAGCGCCATCTGCCAGATGTGCAGGCTGTTCCAGAAGGCGGCGAACAGGCCGGCCATGAACAGGAACGCCATGTATCGCGTCGGGCGGCTCAATCGATACAGCCGCTCCGCGATCACGGCCTCGATGAGGGGGCGATCCGCCGGTCTGGGTGTTGCGTCTGTCTCGTGGATCAACCGTTTGAGCAGGGCTGGGGATACCCCGTCAGGTTTGTTCATGCGGCCCTGATGCGGTGGCGAAAGATCAGAGCAACTTAAACAGCCGCACGCAAAATGCCATGACTAGTTTCGTTCACTGGGTGCGCCATGGGCCGGAAATGGCTGTCTTTTAGCCAGTGAGTTGCTTCTATCACCACCGGAGGCTGGTGAAGAGGGCGACTTCCTAGCGCCCCACAATTACCGCGGCATTGACGCCGCCGAAGCCAAACGCATTCGACATCGCATAGTCGATGGCCTTCGCCTTGGCCTGATGCGGCACCAGATCGATGCCGGCGCAGGCCGGATCGGTCTGATCGAGATTGCGGGTCGGTGGCAGCAGGCCGCTGCGCACCGCCAGCAGGGCATAGATCGCCTCCACCGCGCCCGCCGCACCCAGCAGATGCCCGATCGCCGATTTGGTGGACGACATGGCAAGCTGGGCGATGTGGTTGCCGAACAGGCTTTTCACTGCGGAAATCTCGGCAGCATCGCCGACCGGTGTCGCCGTCGCATGGGCGTTGATGTAGCCGATCTGGTCGGTAGTCAGCCCGGCCATCTCTAGGGCGATCTGCATGGCGCGTTTGGCGCCGTTGCCATCCTCCGGCGGCGCGGTGATGTGATGCGCATCGCCGCTGGTGCCATAGCCCAGCACGCGGCCGAGAATCTGCGCGCCGCGCGCTTTTGCATGCTCCAGCGATTCCAGCACCAGGATGCCGGCGCCTTCGCCCATCACGAAACCGTCGCGATTGGCATCGAACGGACGCGAGGCCAGGGCTGGGTCGTCGTTATGCGCCGTCGCCAGCGCACGGGCGGCGGCAAAGCCGGCGATGCTGACGCGGTCGATGCAGGCCTCGGTGCCGCCGGCCACCATCACATCGGCCTCATGGCTGCGGATCATGCGTGCGGCGTCACCGATCGCCTGGGCACCGGCAGCGCAGGCGGTCACCGGGCAGCCCAGCGGGCCTTCCAGCCCGTGGCGGATCGAGACATGGCCGGCGGCCAGGTTGCCGAGGAAGGAGGGGATCACGAAGGGCGAAAGCTTGCGCGGCCCGGCGCGCTCCACCGTGCGGGTGGCCTCGGCAATCGCCGGGAAGCCGCCGATGCCGGTGGCGATGATGCAGCCAGCACGCGTGCGCGCGGCGGCATCGGCCAGGGTCAGGCCGGCCTGTTTCATCGCCTCGCCCGCCGCAGTCAGCGCGAACTGGATGAAGCGGTCCATCTTGCGGCGGTCTTTCGCCGGCGCCGCGCTGTCGGGATCGAAGCCCTGCGCATCATCCTGGATATCCGGCACGATGCCGGCCACTTTGGCCGGCAGGTCAGACGTATCGAAGCCGGTGATGCGGCGCAGGCCGGACAGGCCCGCGGTCAGCCGTTGCCAGTTGGTTTCGACGCCGACGCCCAGCGGCGTGACCAGTCCCAGTCCGGTGATGACGACTTCGCGCATGGCGGTTCTCCCCAAGAGGAATAAAGTGGCAGATAATAGATGTATATACAGATATTGCAGCTACAGATAAGATGGCGCTGCCCAATTTGCAAGGGCAGGCGAAGCCGGCTATCTAGAGAGGATGGCCCGCAAAACCGATTCTGTGCTGGAGTCCGCGGCTTTCCGCCAGTTGATGGAGGAGGGCTGCACGGTTTTGCGCCTGCATGCGGCCACCCGGCTCAGCATGCAGGCCTATAACGCTTTCATGGCAGAGGTCGATCTCACCATGCCGCAATTCGCCACGCTGGCCTCGCTCTATCAGGAAGACGGTCTCTCCATGGCGGCGCTGGCGCAACTGATCGGCGTCGATGCCACCACGCTGACCCGCAATCTGCGTCTGCTGGAACGGCGCGGCCTGGTGCTGCAGGATACGGCCGCCGATGATCGCCGCCGCCGTGTGGTGCGGCTGACGCCGGAAGGCCGCAGGCTTTTCCTCCGTGCAGTTCCGCTGTGGCAAAAGGCACAGGCGGCGCTGAAGAAACGTCTCGGTGTCACGCTGACCGAGGCTTTGCATAAACAGCTGACGCAGGTGGTCGAAAAACTGCGCGGCTCATAAAAGAAACTGGAGGAAACATGCTGACAGAAGTCTTTTCGCTGGCCGTCGATGTCGGCGTACCGCAGAGCATCGGCAGGGATGCGAGCGGCGAGCGTCGCTGCGTGCCGATCACCGGTGGCAAGGTCAGCGGGAAGCTTACGGGTATGATTTTGTCCGGCGGTGCAGATTGGCAAACCTTACGACCCGATGGGCTGGCCGATCTCGATGCGCGCTACATGCTGAAGCTCGACGCTAATTCTCTAGGCGGGGGCGCGCAGGTGGAAGTGTGGAGCCGCGGCCTGCGCATCGGCCCGGCCGAGGTGATGGCGAAGCTGGCACGCGGCGAGCGTGTCGATCCATCGGCTTATTACATGCGCACGGCGATGCGGTTCGAGACCGCGGCGCCCGATCTGCAATGGCTGGTGCATCGCTTGCATGTCGGCCTGGGCGAACGCACGCCCGATCAGGTGCTGCTGAAGGTCTTCGCCGTCGACTAATCCGGTTCGTGGCGCAGCAGGCCGCGAATCCAGGCAACGCTGCCATCGGCGGCGCGTTCGCTTTCGGCAATCGACTGCAGCCAGCGCGGCTTCGCGGTTTCGCCGGCCACGCGGAAGCTGACGGAATCACGCGCGGCGCCATGGCGCAGGCGCTGGTAATGGGCGCGCACGATCTCGCGGTCATCGGGATGCACGCAGTCGAGCCAGGCGGCCAGGGCGGCCGGGCAGGATTGCGGTGCCAGGCCGAGCAGACGGTAGAACTGGTCGCTCCAGGCCACCTCGCCATCGGGTGCCTGCCAGTGCCAGGAACCGGTCTGGGTGATGCGCTGCAGCGTCGCCATATCGGCCAGCACCATGTGATGGGCGCTTTCCAGTTCGGCATGGCTGGTTTCGGCGGCATGGCGGGCGCGATCGATCTCGCCGATCAGTTCGGCATTGCGCAGGCGCAGCGCGGCAGACAGGCGTTCACGGCGGTTGTTGACCTGGGCGCAGAAGCATTGCGCCGCCAGCAGGATGGTGCCGAAGAAGGCCATGCCCACGGTGCTCGGCTCGCCGAACAGGAAGCCGCGCGCGAAGAACGGCACCGAGATGCCGATGATGAAGGCGTAGAAGGACGGCAGATGCATCGCCCGGGTGTTAAGGCTGCTGGTGGTCAGGCCGGCCCAGGCCACGCAGAGCAGCGCCTGCAGCGCAAAGTCGCCGGGCGGATAGCCGAACCAGCCGACCAGGCCCCAGCTTAAACCGGTGGCGCCGCAGCCGATGGCAAAACGCATGCCCCAGTCGGTGGTGGTGTCGTAGCCGCCGCTTTCGGTATAGGCGTCGCGCAGGCGGTCGAGATACAGCGTGCCAGCGGCATAGAGCAGGCCGATGCCGGCAATATGCCACCAGGTCAGATAATCCTGGTAGATCACGAAGGCGCCGAACAGCATCGGGATCGGCACATAGCGGGTGGCAAAGCTGCTCTGGTACAGCCGCTCGATCAGCATGGAATCGATTTTCGGATCGCGGCTGTCGAGCAGCGATTCGTCGTCCTCACTCAGCCGCTGCAGCAATGCAGCAGATGCGGTTTGCTGATCCTTCACGCCCTGTCCCCAGTTGCCGGCTTCCGACCCAAGCGGCACTGCGCAGGGTATCACCCGCATGGCGAATCAGGCCAGCACGAAGCCGCGCAACGCGTGGGATTTTGATGTGGAAAACGCCGGGCGGAAGACTCGCGAAACGGGTGGTCAGCCCAGTTCTGCGCGCAGCTTCTGGCGCAGAATGTCGATCGGCTTGAGCTGGCCCTCGACCTCGATATGCCAGAAGGTCCAGCCGTTGCAGGCGCTCGCCCCCATCACATGGGCGCCCATCTTGTGGATCGAGCCGCTGGCATCGCGGGTGGCAAGGCTGCCATCGGCGCGAACCTTGGCGGAAAACCGCCGCGACTGATCGAACAGCACGGTGCCGGGCTGCAGCAGGCCGCGTTCGACCACCCAGCCGAAGGGGATGCGCGGTTCGTCTTTCTTCGAACGCATGGTCTCGACATCGTCATGCGCGGCCGGCTGCACGGTAGCGATGCGGCGCTCGGCGGCCTTGGCATAGGTAGTTTCGCGTTCGATACCGATGAAGCGACGGCCGAGCCGCTTGGCCACGGCGCCGGTGGTGCCAGAGCCGAAGAAAGGATCGAGGATCACATCGCCCGGCTTGGTGGAGGCGATGATCACGCGATGCAGCAGGGCTTCGGGCTTTTGCGTCGGATGTGTCTTGGCCCCAGAGTCGCCGCGCAGGCGTTCGCCGCCCGAGCAGATCGGGATCAGCCAGTCGGAGCGCATCTGCAGGTCTTCGTTCAGCGCCTTCATGGCGTCGTAGTTGAAGGTGTAGCCGCGCGCATTCTGGTCCTTGCTGCACCAGATCAGCGTCTCATGCGCATTGGTGAAGCGCTTGCCGCGGAAATTCGGCATCGGGTTGGTCTTGCGCCACACCACGTCGTTCAACATCCAGAAGCCGAGATCCTGCAGCTGGGCGCCAAGGCGGAAGATGTTGTGGTAGCTGCCGATCACCCAGATGGTGCCATTGGGCTTGAGCAGGCGCTGCGCCGCCTTCAGCCAGGCCTGCGAGAATTTGTCGTATTCGGCAAAAGAAGCGAACTTGTCCCAGTCGTCATCGACCGCATCCACCACGCTGTCATTCGGCCGGCGCAGTTCGCCGGTGAGCTGCAGGTTGTAGGGCGGGTCGGCGAAAATGCAGTCGATCGATTCCGCCGGCAGGGCATTCATCTGGGCGATGCATTCGCCGAGCAGGATCCTGTCCAGCGGCAGGTCGGGATGCGGTACGGCCTGTGCCAGTTCGGCGCGGGCAGGCTTGGCCATGAGAGGCTTGGCACGCGTGGCGGTTGCGGTGCGGCTCGCATCCGGGCTGGTGCCGACCAGGCTGAGATGGCCTTTACGCAGCCCCGGTTTGTTGCGGGACTTGCTGGTCGGATCAATAAACGTCGGCGCCATCTGCGGATCATCCCCTAAAAGACCCGCAAGTCATAGATTCTATTAGGTTAATCAAATCCTTAAATGGTGAATCTTTGTTATCACACCAGATGTAGAGTCAGCTGCTCCCTGATAGGCGCAAAACCTAGTCGGTGGTGTTTTGTGACACCGGCGGTTTTCAGTCCGGCCTGATGCGCGGCGGTGCCATAACCCTTGTTTCGGTCCCAGCCATAGGCCGGATAGCGCAGGTGCAGTTTGGCCATGGCGCGGTCGCGCACCACCTTGGCCACGATCGAGGCGGCGGCGATCGACAGGCTGAGCGCATCGCCGTCCACCACGCCGGTGGCGGGGCAGCAGAGCTGCTTCGGGCAATGCGGGCCATCGATCAGCGCATGGGCCGGCACAATGCGCAGGGCTGTCACCGCCCGCTGCATCGCCAGCATGGTGGCGTGGAAGATGTTGAGCCGGCCGATCTCGGCTACCGATGCGGCGCCGATGCCGATATGGGCATGGCCGTCGCGGGCATAGTCGAACAGGCGGGCGAACAGCGCCTCGCGCTCGGCGGCCGTCAGTTTCTTGGAGTCATCCAGGCCACGGGGCCGCTTGCGCCGATCCAGGATCACGGCGGCCGCCACCACCGGCCCGGCCAGCGGGCCGCGGCCGGCCTCATCGACGCCGCAGATCAGGCCGTCAGCCAGATCGGCCGCCAGCCTCAGTTCCAGCGCAAAATCCGGCACCGCGCCACTCCCCCCAAATGCCAAGCTTCTGCCATGAAGCGTATTATATACTCGCCTGCCTTGCCCGCATCCGGCGCGGTGTGGAAAAGTCTCGGAAAACCCCCCAGAACAACCGGCGGAGCAGCATGCAGTCCCAGATCGTTGATGCAGATGGCGAAATCCTGACCCGGCGCGAGGGCGCGATTGCCCTGATCGGGATCAACCGCCCGGCCAAGCTGAACGGCTTCACGCCCAAGATGCTGAAGGAACTGGCCGCTGCCTACACGGCTTTTGAAGCCGATGCCCAGGCCCGCGTCGCCGTGCTCTATGCCGAGGGGCCGCATTTCACCGCCGGCCTGGATCTGCCCAAGGTGGCGCCGCTGATGGGCGACAACAACCTGCTGGTCGCGCCCGGCCAGATCGATCCCTGCAACAATGTCGGCCCGTTCCGCAGCAAGCCGGTGGTCGCTGCCGTGCAGGGCATCACCTATACCATTGGCATCGAGCTGATGCTGGCGGCCGATATGGTGGTGGCAGCCAGCGACTGCCGCTTCAGCCAGCTGGAAGTGAAGCGCGGCATCATGGCGACCGGCGGCGCCACCATCCGCATGGTCGAACGTGCCGGCTGGGGCAATGCCATGCGTTACCTGCTCACCGGCGATGAATTCGATGTCGCCACCGCGCTGCGCTTCGGCTTCGTGCAGGAGGTCACCGCGCCCGGCGACCAGCTGAACGAGGCGATCCGTCTGGCCGAACGCATTGCCGCCCAGGCGCCGCTGGCGGTCTCGGCCACACTGCGCAACGCCCGCATCGCCGTGGAAACCGGCCCGGCGTCGGCGGTGGCAAATTTCCATCCGACCCAGAAGGCACTTATGGCCAGCGAGGATGTTAAGGAAGGTGTCGCCAGCTTCGTGGAGCGGCGCGCCGCGCGTTTTAAAGGACAATGACCATGTCGCGATGTGTCGTTATCGCCTGTCTTGCTGCCGGCCTGTTTGCGGCCCCCATGACGATTCCGCAGGCGTCGGCGCAGATCTTCATGTCGCCCGAGGAGGCCAAGAAGCTCGGCACCCAGGAACATCCGAAAATCCTGAAAGAGTTCGGCGGCGTCTATGATGACCCCAATATCGGCGCCTATGTCGCCGGCATCGCCGGGCGCATTGCCGGCCAGTCGGGCCAGCCGGCGTCGAGCTTCACCTTCACGGTGCTCAATTCGCCGATCGTCAATGCCTTCGCGCTGCCCGGCGGCTATGTCTACATCACGCGCGGCACCCTGGCGCTGGCCAACAATGAAGCCGAGGCAGCCGGCGTGCTCGGCCATGAAATCGGCCATGTGATCGCGCAGCATTCGGAAAAACGCTACGACCGCTCGCTCATCACCCAGGGGGCGGTTGGCATCGGCTCGGTGCTGGGCTCGATCTTCCTCGGCTCCGGTGCCGGTGATCTGGTCGGCCAGCTCGGCAGTGTCGGCGGTGGCCTCTATCTCGCCGGCTTCAGCCGCGAGAACGAACTGGAAGCCGACACCATCGGCGTGAAGCTGTTGGCCCGCGTTGGCTACGCGCCCGAAGCGCAGGCTGCCTTCCTGCAGTCGATGAGCAATTATGGCGACCTGGCCGGCAAGATGGCCGGCCGCAATGGCGGCGGCGGCGGAGTCAGCGATCTGTTCGCCACCCATCCGGGTGGACCGCAGCGCGTGAAGGAGGCGATGGCGGCGGCGAAGGAATATCCCAACAGCCCGGTCTATCGCCGCGACGAATATCTGGATCGCATCGACGGCATGATCTATGGCGACGATCCCAAGGAAGGCGTGGTGCGCGGCAATACCTTCACGCATCCCGGCCTGCGGGTCGGCTTCAGCATGCCGGATGGCTGGCCGATCACCAATGCCAGTGATGCGGTGGTGGCCAGCAACTCGGCCGGCCGCATCCAGTTCGATATCGAGGGTGACAAGAAGAAGGTGCAGGCCTCGCGCAACGCGCAGGATTATCTCACCCGCATCTGGGTGCCCAAGCTGCCGCTGAAGAATGTTGAGACGATCAAGGTGAATGGCATGCCGGCCGCCACTGCCACGGCGCGCATCCAGCTGAAAAGCGGCAATGCCGATGTGCGGTTCGTCGCCGTCGGCTTCCCCACCGACGACATCATGCGCTTTGTCGTGATTGCGCCACCGGGCGGCCTTGGCAAAATCGACCAGCTGGCGCTGCGCAGCATCAACACGCTGAAGCATCTGAGCGCGGCGGAAGCCGCTGCGGTGAAGCCGGTGCGGCTGAAGGTGGTGAAGGTGGGCAGCGGCGATACGGTGGAGAGTTACGCCAAGGTCGCACCGCTCGGATCTTATGCGACCGAACAGCTGCGGCTGCTGAATGCGCTGAAGGACAGCGAACAGCCCAAGCCGGGCGAACGCTTCAAGACGGTGGAGTAAGCCAGCTCAGTTCGGCTGCAGTCCGGGAATGTCGCCCAGCCGCCGGCGCAGGCGGGTCAGGGCCTGATGTTCCAGCTGACGCACGCGCTCCTTTGAAATGCCCATATGGGCACCGATGCGCTCCAGCGTGATCGTGTGATCCGAGAAGAAGCGCGCCTGCAGGATGCGGCGTTCGCGTTCGGGCAGATCGGCCAGCGCCTCGCCCAGCCAGCGTTTCTGGATGCGGCTGTCATGGCGCGCCATCGACAGGGCTTCGGGATCGGGCCGGTCATCCACCAGCAGATCCTGCCAGTCGCTGTCGCCATCGATGCCGATCACCGCATTCAGTGAGCGATCACCGGCGGCCAGCCGGCCTTCCATATGGGCGACATCGCTTTCGCTGACATTGAGCTGGCGCGCCAGCATGCGGCGTCCTTCGGGTGTCAGCACATCCTGGCCGCCGCGCTCGATGCGCGCGCGCAGGCGGCGCAGGTTGAAGAACAGCGACTTGTGTGCCGCCGTGGTGCCGGTGCGCACGATCGACCAGTTGCGCAGCACGAAATCTTGGATCGCGGCGCGGATCCACCAGGAGGCATAGGTGGAGAACCGCACCTCGCGGGCCGGCTCGAAACGCGCGGCGGCCTGCATCAGGCCGAGGTTGCCTTCCTGGATCAGATCGCTGACCGGCAGGCCGTAATGGCGGAAGCGCACGGCGGTGGAGATCACCAGGCGCATATGCGGCGCCACCAGTTTATGCAGGGCGGTCTGGTCCTGGTGGTCGCGCCAGGCCTGGGCGAGGGCGACTTCCTGCTCGGGTGACAGCAGCGGCAGGCGCATGGCGCGGCGCACGAAAGCACGGTCGCCGTCAATCGCGACACTGTCGCGTTCGACGCTGGCACGGGCGACACCGGCACGGGCAACAGGAACGGATCCAGGCGCTCCGTCCTCGGCATCCAATAAGGTTAGTCGGCTCCGTTCTGGCGTCATGGCAGCCTCGCTGGTCTGCCAATTCTACGCCTGTGCCCGGCAGGCGGATCACTCACGGCTGCGTGAAACAGCCGCCAGCCGCTGCGGCCTGCGGATCAGAGTACCGTGCGGGCCGTGGTGGATGTGCCGGGGCGCAGCGGCGGGCGCCAGGGTCCGGCAATGTTGCAGGCGAGGAAGCGGCACACCTTGCCGTCGGGCCCGGCCAGCGGCAGGGCCAGTCGCTGCCAGGATTCCACCGCCACATGGGCCGGCGGGAAATGATGCGAGTAGTAGGAGGCCTGGCGCAGGCAGGCGGCGCGATACAGCGAGCGGAAGAAGATCGAGACATAGTTGCCGCCGTCGATATCCGACAGCAGCCGGCCGGTCATGTCGCGGCCATAGGTTTCAGCCACCTTGGTGCCATAGACGCGGAAGCGGCCATTCCAGCCGTCATCCAGCACATCGATCAGCACGATATGGCCGAGCGCCGGCTTGAGATCGAAGGGTGTCACCGCGCTGGCCAGCGGCAGGGTCGCCTCGCCGCGCAGCCGGTCCCAGTACCCGATCAGAAATCGCAACACGTCATGATCGGTAACCGCACTGGTTGGGGACCAGACCAGCGTTTCCAGTCTTGCGCCACGGGCGGCGAAATAGTCCTTGAGGATCGGTTGCCGGTCATCGAGAAGATCTGCGACCAGCTGCTCCATTTCGGAGGTCTGCATGCGCGCCATGCTACTGGTGCGGCCAGCCGGCGCAACCATCAGGGGTTGGTTTACCGGCTAAATCGCGAAACTTTCAACAATGGCGCCATCCAGGCCGAAGCAGGCGACATTGAGCGGACCGCCAAAACCGGCACCGCCATCCAGGCAGCAGGTGAAGGCATCGAGATGGGCGCCTTCGCCGCGCGGGTTGCCGCCGCTGACCACCCGGCGGAAGCCGGCATAGGGCTGGCTCAAGCTGCGGAAGGCCGGCGAGCCCCACCACAGATGGTCGGCCTGGGCACTGAGCGGCACGGCGGGATCGATGCCGGCATGCACGAACAGCAGTTCGTTGCCGCCGGAATAGGCCGCGCGGCGGAAACAGCCGAACAGGTCGTCATGACCGGGATGTTTGCGGATCGCCGCACGCAAGCTGTTGGTCCAGCGGCTGATGCCCAGCGCGCCTTCGCGCAGGATGCCGCGTGCCTGCTGCGGATCGACATTGTAAGCCTGCAGCACCGGCGCCAGCCCATGGCGCAGCATCCAGTCGAAGACTTCGCCCGGCCCGGGCGCGAACTGGATCTGCAGCAGCTTGCGCCACATCTCCTCCTGCGCGCCGCGCAGATAGACGATGTCTTCCGGCTCGGCGCCGGGCAGGCAGAGGAAATCGCGCCGGAAGGCCAGCAGCGCATCCATGGTGCCGATGGTATCGGTGCCATGGCCGATCATGTTGCCGAGATAGACCAGGCGGTCGCCCGGCAGCAGGCGCGCGGCCAATTCGTCATGGGCGTCGTTCAGGCGTGCGGCTTCGGCATGGATGGCGGCAACCGCCCAGATGCGGCGGGCATGGCGCAGCACGGCAAAAGCCGGATCGGCTTGAGGCACGGAAACAGGCGCCGCCGGCAGGGGCGGGGCGGAAGCGGGAATGGTGCTAAGCGGCGCGGACAAATCGATAACGAATCGGCCAATGAAAAACGGGTCCGGCAACCGATGCTACCGGACCCGCTGAAGAATGCGAGCGAAAAGCCGTGTGATCTTTTCGCGCCTGGTGTGGACACCAGAACGAAACGGAATCAGGCGACCTTGAGAATCTTTTCCAGCTTCTTGCCGGCCGAATCCTCGTCGATCCGTTCCACCGCGGCCAGTTCGCGCACCAGGCGATCGAGTGCAGACTCATAGATCTGCCGCTCGGAATAGCTCTGGTCCGGCTGGCCGGCATTGCGATGCAGGTCACGCACCACTTCGGCGATCGAGACCGGATCGCCGGAATTGATCTTGGCTTCATATTCCTGGGCGCGGCGGCTCCACATGGCGCGCTTGACGCGGGCGCGGCCCTTGAGCGTCTCCAGCGCCGACTTCATCTTCTGCGGTGAGCTGAGCTTGCGGATGCCGACCGAATTCACCTTCGACAGCGGCACGCGCACGGTCATCTTGTCGCGCTCGAATTCCACCACCATCAGCTCAAGCTCGAAACCGGCGATCAGCTGACGTTCGATGCGCAGAATCTTGCCCACGCCATGGGTCGGATAAACCACATGGTCGCCGGCGGCGAAATCGATCTTCACCTTGGCCGGCACCGGCTTCAGCTGCATCGGCTTGTTCTGCTGCTGGTTCTGCTTGGGCTCGGCGGCGGCCGGCTTCACCGGCTGCGGCAGCGGCCGGGTCGGCGGTGCCGATACGGCCATCGGCTTGCTCGACCAGACCGGCTTGGCCGGGGCAACAGGGGCGGCCTTCGCCGCCTGCTTGGTGCTGGCGGCGGCCTTGGCGGCCGGTTTCGCAGTCGCCGGCTTGGCAGCGGCAGACTTGGCCGGTGCAGCGGCCGGCTTGGCGGCGGTTTTCACCGGCGCGGGCGCCGGCTTGGCAGCGGCCTTGGGCGCGGGTTTTGCGGCCGGCTTGGCGGCAGCCTTGGGCGCGGGCTTTGCGGTTACCTTGGCCGCCGGCTTGGCAGGCGCCTTGGCGGCCGGCTTGGCCGCAGACTTGGCCGCCGATTTCACCGTCGCCGGCTTCTTGCTCGATGCGGCCCGTGCGGCCGTTTTCTGGCCGGCAGACTTGGCCGGCGCCTTGCCGGACTTCTTAACTGGGGCTTTCGTCACTGCAACCACCCTCGCGCTTGGCTTTACCCATAGATCTTCCGGTACCGGGACGGGCCGACCGAATAGCCATCGGTTCAGGTTCACGGGAACCCGCTGCCATGGCGCTCTGGTCGAAACCGATCACGCGAACGCAACCTGGAGCTGCAACTTGCCTCCCCTGCAGTCCGGTAGCCGTTCGCCCGGCTGCAAAGGATCGCAAGCCGGGGTTATTCAATCGTTATAAATCTACCACAAAAAGCCGCCCAATGACAGCAACGAACCGGCCGCGCAGGCCGGTCTGGTGCGCGTGAAGGTAGAAATAAGGCTCTTTAGGCTGCGGCTTAGGCGAATTCGCCGGTCCCGGCCAAAGTCTGGCCGGGCCATCCCGTTACTTGCTGGTGCCTTCGGTGCCGGGGTTCGGGCTGAAATGATCCTTGAACTTGCCCTCGACGCCCTTCCAGGCATCGGCATCGGCCGGGGCCTCGCCCTTGCGGGTGATATTGGGCCACTTGGCGGCATAGTCGCGGTTCATCTCGACCCACTGCTCCGCCCGGTTGTCGGTATCGGGCAGGATCGCCTCGGCCGGGCATTCCGGCTCGCAGACGCCGCAGTCGATGCATTCATCGGGGTTAATGACCAGCATGTTCTCGCCGACATAGAAGCAGTCGACCGGGCAAACCTCGACGCAATCCATGTATTTGCACTTGATGCAACTCTCGGTCACGACATAGGTCATCGGCGGAACCCTGGAAGTCTGTAGCTGGCGTAAAAGCGGGTTGGTCTGCTTGGGCCACTGATATGGGGCAGCGGCGGCCCGTCGGGTAGCACAGGCACCCATTCCGGTCAATTATTCGTACACTAACGGTCGGCCGTCAATCGCAGTCTTACGGGATCGGTTCATAGGTCGCCTGGGCTTCCACTGCCGGGCCGCGGCGGACCGGCAGGCTCAGCACTTTCAGCACCTTCACGGCGGCCGGCAACGGCAGGGTGATGACATCATTCACCCGCACCAGCGCATGTGGCTTGTCGACCGGGCGGCCGTTGATGCGGATACGGCCTTTTGTCGCCAGCTTCTGCGCGATCGCGCGCGTCTTGCAGAAGCGGGTCAGCCACAGCCATTTGTCGAGACGCAGTGCATCAACAGGGTCGTCGGAATCGGTCATGCGGCGCGACTATAACGCGCCGGTTCGCAAAGGCTAGGCGGCTGTTGTCTGCGCCAGCCAGTCGACCACCTGGCGCAGTGCCTCGATGCGGCTGGCGCCATCGTTGCGCGCCTGGCGATACAGCGCCATCTGCTGCGCCGCCGATGTGCCGCGTGTGAGGATCGTGCGGGCATGCTGCACTTCGCTCACGCAGCCGAGCGCGTCGGCATCCTCGGCGATCAGCGCCAGCAGGCCCTCGATCACATCGGTAAACGGCACCAGGCGTTTGTCGGCAAAGTCGATCAGGCCTTCGGTGGTGCCGTAGCGCTGGGCGCGCCAGCGGTTTTCCTCGATCAGCAGCCGCGTGTGATTGCGCCAGATGCCGTTCAGCTCCGGCACGCGGCCCAGCGCGCGCACCAGGCAGCGATAGAGGGCGGCGATGCACAGCGTGTCTTCCAGATGGGTGCAGGAATCGGCGATGCGCAGTTCCAGCGTGGGAAAGCGCGTGGAGGGGCGGATCGCCCACCAGACATGACTGGCGTCTTCAATCACGCCGGCCGACACCATGGTATCGATCAGCGCGTTGTAGTCGGCGAGATTGACGAAGAAATCGGGAATGCCGGTGCGCGGCAGCTCGTCATAGGCGGCTAGGCGATAGCCCATCAGGCCGGTGGGCCGCTTGCGCCAGAAGGGGGATGAGGTGCTCAGCGCCAGCAGCGTGGGCAGGAAGGGCAGCACGCGATTCATGATGTCGATGCGCAGATGCGGATCGCTCACCTCGACATGGATGTGCAGGCCGCACATCATGTTGCGCATTGCCAGGAATTGCAGGTCGTTGGCCAGCTTGGCGTAGCGCGGCTTGTCGGTTGGCGTCTGCTCAGACCATTCCGCCATCGGATGGGTGCCGGCGGCAAACACCTGCAGCCCGAAATCCGCGCTGAGCCCATGCAGCGCGCTGCGATAGCCGCGCAGATGCTGGCGTGCCTCGTCCAGCGAGGCGCAGACCGGCGTCACCACCTCGATCTGTGATTGCAGCAGCTCCGGTGTCACCTGCGCACCCAGCAGGTCGCGGGCGCGCCGGATCAGCCCTTTGGGCATGCGCGAGACTGCAGCCTTGCTGGCCGTTTCAGCGAGGAAATACTCTTCTTCGATTCCGATCGTGTAAGCTGGGGTCATGCACGCTCCCTGACAGGCGCCAGGCCGACAAACGGCCGGGGCGGGCAGAAACAACGACGCAGCCGCCAGAAAAATCCCGGCACACCGCCCCAAAATGGTGTTTCTGCTGGCGTCCGTCCGCCATCGCCCTGTACAAAATCTGCAACAGTCGGGGGAACTCAATGGTGCAGTCCGGTATGGGCGCCGCGTCGCGTCCGGTGGCTTTTCTGGCCCGCGTTTCGTTTCTTGCGTTATGTGCCGCCTTCTTTCTCTCGGGCTTCGCTGCGCTGATCGATCAGATCGTCTGGCAGCGCATGCTCGGGCTCTTCGCCGGTTCTGATGCGGTGACCGCGGCCCTGGTGGTGGGGGCGTTCCTGCTTGGGCTTGGCTTGGGCAGCCTTACCGCTGGCGCGATCACCGACCGGCTCGGCATGCGCGCCGCCCTGATCGGCTTTGTCGCTTGCGAAATCGGCATCGGCGTTTTTGCGCTGTGCAGCCGCGCATTTCTCTACGATTTCGTCGTGCAGGTGATCGGCCCGCTGGTGCCCAATCGCTGGGGCATCTTCGCCGTCTGTTTCGCCGGCATCCTGATTCCCACCATGCTGATGGGCGCCTCGCTGCCGCTGCTGGCCAAGGCGGCGATCAACTCGCTGGCCGATGCAGCACCGCGTATCGGCTGGCTCTACGGTCTCAACACGCTGGGCGCCGGGCTGGGCGCGCTGCTCGGCGGCTGGTGGCTGATCGGCACGCTGGGCTATGAAAATTCCCTGCGCGTCGGCGCGCTGTTCAACCTGATCGCCGCCGTCATCGGCCTGGTGCTGTGGCGCAGCGATGCGACACCGGCACCGTCGCCTCAAAAAGAGTCTGCGGTTGCGCCCGCGACTGGCGGTTTCGGCTTCGCCACCTGGGCCGTGCTGGTCTTCGTCTCGGGCTTTGCCATCGTCGCGTTGGAAATCCTGTGGGTGCGGGTTGCTGGCGTGATCGCGCAATACACCGCCTACAGCTTCGCCACGATTCTCGGCAGCTTCCTGCTCGCCGATGGCCTGGGCATGGTGCTGGGTGCGGTGTGGCTGAAAAAACTGCGCGATACACGCGCCGCGTTCTTCGCCGTGCAGGCCTTTGCCACACTCTATGCGCTTGCCTCGATCTGGGGCGTCTACTGGCTCGCCGGCGCGGACTGGTGGGACGGCCTGCTGGCGGCCGAGAATACCCGGCATTACGGCCTGCCGCTGGCTATCGCGCTGGTGGTGACGGTGCTGCTGGTGGCGCCGCCTTCGCTGCTGCTCGGGATTTCCTTCCCGCTGGCACAGCAGGCGGTGCAGACCGATCTCAGCCGGCTCGGCTGGCGCGTCGCGGCCGTGCAAGTGGCGAATATCCTCGGCAACGCGGCGGGCAGCCTGGCGACCGGTCTGGCCGCGCTGCACTGGCTCGGCACCGCCGGCAGCCTCAAGCTGGTGGCATTGCTGGCGGTGGCCCTGCTGTTCTACTGGAGTCTGGCGGCCTGGCGCGAACGCCAGCCCGTCGCCTCGGGCCTTGCCACCGCGCTTGCCGCCGTGCTGGCGGTGGTGGTCGCGGCCTTTCCCACCAATGCGCAATTCTGGTCGCGGCTGCATCAGGCCGCCGAACATCACGACATCCTGGTGGCGGAAGACCGCTCCGGCCTGGCGCTGTTCCGCTTGAGCGGCGACGGCAGCGCCAGTCCGTTTTTCATCCAGGGCTTCACCCAGTCGAAATGGCCTTTCCTGATCGAGCATGCCTTCCTCGGCGCGGTCGGGCCGTTGCTGCATCCCGCACCGGAAGATGTGCTGGTGATCGGCTCGGGCAGCGGCGGCACGCCCTTTGCGGCCGGCGTCAATCCGGCCACCCAGCGCGTGCGTGTGGTCGAGCTGGTCGGTCCGGTATTCGAGGTGCTGCGGGCTTTTGCCGCGCGCGAGCCTGACTCCGCCATTGCCGGGCTGCTCAAGGATCCGCGCTATGAATTTGTCGTCGGGGACGGCCGCCGCGCCATCTTCGCCGCCGATCGCCGCTATGATGTGATCCAGGCCGATGCGATCCTGCCCGAATCCTCGCATAGCGGACTGCTCTATTCGCAGGAATTCATGCAGCAGGTGCTGGCGGCGCTGGATGACGGCGGCATCTATGTGCAATGGGGGCCGACGGCGCGCAGCGTGGCGACCTTCAGTGCCGTCTTCCCGCATGTGGCGATGCTGCAGCCCTTTCCGGTGCTGATCGGCTCGCGCCAGCCGGTGCAGCTGGATCATGCCCGTCTGGCGCGGCTGTTCGCGCTGCCCGAAACCCGGCGCCATTTCGCCGCCGCCGGCATCGACACGGCTGCTGCCGACCGCCTGTTCCGCGATGCGATCCTGCGGGAGCCGGTGGCGATGGAAGCCGGCGGCGCCATGCTGAATGCCGACCTGTTCCCGCGTGATGAATATTACATCAACAACCGGCTGGGGGCGGCGACAGTCACGCGGGCGAAACCGGGCAGCTGAGTGCACCTGTCGCAAACCGCAGGAATCAAGCGGTGATTTCGTGTGACAGGACCACACCGCCGCTGGCGTGCAGCATAGTGTTGCGATAGGTTCTCAGCCCATGTCGGACCGTCAACGCACTCTCATTCTCACCGGCGCCAGCCGCGGCATCGGCCATGCCACCGTCAAGCGCTTCTCCGCCGCAGGCTGGCGGGTCTTCACCGTCTCGCGTCATCCGTTTTCCGAACACTGCCCCTGGGAGGGCGGCGCGGAAAGCCATGTGCAGATGGACCTGAACGATATCGAGCAGTTGCCGGCGATGATCGCCGATCTCAAGACCCGGCTGCCCGATGGCAAGCTCGATGCGCTGGTCAGCAATGCCGCCATCTCGCCCAAGGGACCGGGCGGGTCGCGGCTCGGCGTGCTCGATACCGATCTCAAGACGCTGATGCATGTCTACAACGTCAACCTGTTTTCGGTGGCGCTGCTGGCGCGCGGCCTGTTCGACGAGCTGAAGGCCGCCCAGGGCTCGATCGTTAATGTCACCTCGATTGCCGGCGGCCGCGTGCATCCCTTTGCCGGCATGGCCTATGCCACCTCGAAGGCGGCGCTGGCGGCGCTGACCCGCGAGATGGCCTGGGAATTCGGCCCGTATAATGTGCGGGTCAACGCCATTGCGCCGGGCGAGATCGACACCTCGATCCTGTCGCCCGGCACCGACGAGATCGTGCGCCGGGATATCCCGATGCACCGGCTGGGCAAGCCGGAAGAGGTGGCATCCACCATCTATTTCCTGTGCACCCAGACCTCATCCTATGTGAATGGCGCCGAAATCCACATCAACGGCGGCCAGCACGTCTAATTACCCCTGAAAGCCTTGTAGTTTCCAATCGGGTAGATTAACCTGAAGCACATTCCGGTTGCGTGGTATTGCGCCCTGTCGCATGCCCCACCCGGAGGCCCGGGAACCTGAGGAAACAATGCTGAAGGGCAAGCGGATCCTGCTGGTGATTTCCGGCGGCATTGCCGCCTACAAGGCGCTGGAGCTGATCCGGCGCCTGCGCGAGCGCGGCGTCAGCGTGCGCTGTGCCATGACTGAATCCGCCGCGCAGTTCGTCACCCCGCTCAGTGTCTCCTCGCTCAGTGGCGAGAAGGTGTCCAGCGATCTGTTCTCGCTGACCGACGAAGCCGAGATGGGCCATATCGAGCTGTCGCGCGATGCCGATCTGGTGGTGGTCGCGCCCGCCACCGCCAATATCCTCGCCCGCATGGCCCATGGCCTGGCCGACGACATGGCGACCACTCTTTTGCTGGCCACCGATAAGCCTGTTCTCGTCGCGCCGGCGATGAATGTGCGCATGTGGTACCACCCGGCCACCCAGCGCAATCTCGAACGCCTGAAGGGCGACGGCGTCGCCGTCATCGGGCCGAATGACGGCGAGATGGCCTGCGGCGAATACGGCCCGGGCCGCATGGCCGAGCCGCTGGAAATCGTCGCCGCCATCGAGGCGCAGTTCGGCAAGCCGCTGCCCCGGCATCTGGGGCTGGTGCAGCCGCGTGGTGACCAGCCCGCGACCGTGCAGACCGCCACTGTTCAACCGATTGTGCAGGATCTGAAGGGCCGGCGCGCCATCGTCACCTCGGGCCCGACGCATGAGGCGATCGACCCGGTGCGCTATATCGCCAACCGCTCCTCGGGCAAGCAGGGCCATGCGATTGCCGCAGCCCTGGCCGCGCGGGGCGCCGATGTGACCCTGGTGACCGGGCCGGTGACGCTGCCCGATCCGGCGGGCGTGAAGACCGTGCATGTGGAAGCCGCGCGCGACATGTTCTCGGCCTGCTTCCTCGATCTTCCGGTCGATATTTTCGTGGCAGCAGCCGCCGTCGCCGACTGGCGCGTGGCGGTGGAAGCGTCGCAGAAGATGAAGAAGACCGGCGAACTGCCGCCGGTGCTGAAACTGGCCGAGAATCCCGACATCCTGCGCGCCATCAGCACCACCGATGCCCGGCGTCGCCCGGCCCTGGTGGTCGGCTTTGCCGCCGAGACCGAAAACGTCGTCATGCATGCGCAGAAAAAGCTGCAGTCGAAGGGCTGCGACTGGATTCTGGCCAATGATGTCTCGGACGGCACCGGCACGTTTGGCGGCGACAGCAATGCCGTGCATCTGGTGACGGCCAGCGGCGTCGAGGACTGGCCGCGTTTGAGCAAGACCGAAGTGGCCGCACGCCTTGCGGCCCGCATTGCCGCGTCGTTCAACGACGCACCGATCAAGAAAAACGCCAAGAAAGGTTCGTGATGTCGCGTCCTGTACCCCTGCATGTGCCGATTAAGCAGCTGCCGCATGCGGCCGGCCAGCCGCTGCCGGCCTATGCCACCGAGGATGCCGCCGGTTTCGACCTGCTGGCCGCCGTGGCGGAGTCCATCGTGCTGCAGCCCGGCCAGCGCAAGCTGGTGCCGACCGGGATCAGCATCGCCGTGCCGCCCGGTTTCGAGGCGCAGGTGCGCCCGCGGTCGGGGCTGGCCTTCAAGCATGGCATCACCGTGCTGAATTCGCCCGGCACCATCGATGCCGATTATCGCGGCGAGGTCGGCGTGGTGCTGATCAATCACGGCGATGCGCCGTTCACCATCAATCGCGGCGAGCGCATCGCGCAGATGATCGTCGCCGCCTACAGCCGCGTCGAATGGGTGCCGGTGGCCGAGTTGCCGGAAACCCAGCGCGGTGCCGGCGGATTCGGTTCTACGGGTGTGGCAACGCCCCAAAGCACGCAGAAGACAGCAGCAGGAGACTGACACCATGTTGAAGTGTACGCGGCGCACCATGCATGCGCTGGAAGCCGTGGTCGATATCGCCTTCCACGCGCGGCCGGAGCCGGTGCAGTCCAAGGATATCGCCACCCGGCAGAATGTGCCGCAGCGCTATCTGGAACAGGTGATGCAGCATCTGGTGCGCAACGGCATCCTCAAGGGCGTGCGCGGCCCGCGCGGCGGCTACACGCTGGCGCGCGAACGCCGCCGCATCACGGTGGGCGAGGTGGTGCGCATCGTGTCGGAGCTGGATGCCGAGGGCGAGGAGGATTTCTCCGCCGGCTCCGAACTGGGCCGCCGCACCGTGCAGCCGATCTGGGAAGAATGCCAGGTGGCGATCATGGCGCGGATCGACAAGATCACGCTGGAGGATCTGTGCGCCCGCGCGGAAACCAGTGGCTTTGCCGCCCAGCTTGAAGGCGCCGACAATTTCGCGATCTGACATCAACAATAACCAGCACCGCGACAGCGGGAGGATAGTATGACCCAGGCGCGACCCAACACGATCCGCACCTACAATCCGCCGCGCGGCAAGGTGTATGACTCGATTGTCGATACCATCGGCGCCACGCCGCTGGTGCGCATCAACCGTCTGGCGAAAGAGGCCGGCGCCAAGGCCGATCTGCTGGCCAAGCTGGAATTCTTCAATCCGCTGTCCTCGGTGAAGGATCGCATCGGCATTGCCATGATCGAGGCGCTGGAAGCCGCCGGCAAGCTCAAGGCCGGGTCCACCATCATCGAACCGACCTCGGGCAACACCGGCATTGCGCTCGCCTTCGTGGCCGCCGCCAAGGGTTATCGCCTGATTCTCGTCATGCCGGAAAGCATGTCGCTGGAGCGTCGCAAGATGCTCAAGTTCCTCGGCGCCGAACTGGAACTGACGCCGCCGGGACTGGGCATGAAGGGCGCGCTGGCCCGCGCCGAAGAGCTGCTGAAGGAAGTCCCCGGCAGCGTGATTCCGCAGCAGTTCGAGAATCCGGCCAATCCCGAGATCCACCGCCACACCACAGCGGAGGAAATCTGGGTCGATACGGCGGGCAAGGTGGATGTGGTGATTTCCGGCGTCGGCACCGGCGGCACCCTGACTGGTGTGGGCAGCGTGCTGAAGGCCAAGAAGCCGGGCTTGCGCATGATCGCGGTGGAGCCGGAAGACAGCCCGGTGATTTCCGGCGGCAAGCCGGGCCCGCACAAGATCCAGGGCATCGGTGCCGGTTTCATTCCCGGCAACCTGGATACCAAACTGATCGACGAGATCATCACCATCGGCAACGAGACGGCTTTTGAGACCTCGCGCCGCATGGCGCGCATGGAGGGCATCCCGGCCGGCATCTCGTCTGGCGCTGCGATTGCCGCCGGCCTCGAAGTGGCGGCGCGGCCCGGCATGGAGGGCAAGACCGTGGTGGTCATCATCCCCTCCTTTGCCGAACGCTATCTGTCGACCGCGCTGTTCGACGGCCTGTGAGTGCCGTGTTCAGCAAGGACGAACTCGAACGCTATTCCCGGCATATCATCCTGCCGGAAGTGGGTGGTGCCGGGCAGCAGCGGCTGAAAACTGCGCGCGTGCTGGTGATCGGCGCCGGCGGCCTGGGCTCGCCGCTGCTGCTGTATCTGGCGGCTGCCGGCATCGGTACGCTCGGCATTGTCGATGACGACACCGTGTCGGTGTCGAACCTGCAGCGCCAGGTGCTGCATGGCACCGAGGATGTCGGCCGCAAAAAGACCGAAAGTGCCGCCGTGGCGATTGCCGGCCTCAACCCGCATGTGCGCGTCATCGAGCATACCGAGCGGCTGACGCCGCAGAATGCCGATGCGTTGATCGGCGCCTACGATCTCGTTGCCGATGGCAGCGACAATTTCGATACCCGCTTCCTGGTCAACGACACCTGCTATCGCCTGAAGAAGACCCTGGTGACGGCAGCGATCCTGCGCTTCGACGGCCAGCTCTCCACCTTCAAGCCCTGGCAGGGCGCGCCGCATCCCTGCTACCGCTGCGTCTTCCCCGAGCCGCCGCCGGCGGGCAGCGTGCCAGCCTGTTCCGAGGCCGGCGTGCTGGGGGCGCTGGGCGGCGTGATGGGCAGCCTGCAGGCGCTGGAAGTGGTGAAGGAACTGCTCGATCTGGGCGACAGCCTGTCCGGGCGCCTCCTGCTGTATGACGCATTGCGCGGCGATGTCCGCACCGTGAAACTGCGGCGCGATCCGGCCTGCAAACTCTGCGGCACCCACGCCTGATCCCCCTGGTCCGGCTGGCCTGCCACGATGATGTGGACGAACCTGCCGTGTGGCCTATGATCGTGGCCATAAGCAACGCCGATATGCAGCCGGCGCCAGGGTGGGAATCATGCAGGATGACAGTACAGCGGCATTGACCGCCCATGACATCACCATGGCTGCACCCGGCTGCTGGCCGGGGCTGGTCGATGCGCGCTTTCGCACATTGCTGCGCCACTGGGCCGAGCGCCGTGTCGGCCCGACCGCGCCGCGTTCGGCGATTGATCCGTCTGCCATCCGCGACTGCCTGCCGCATGTCTGGCTCTACAAATACCTGCCTGATGACAATGACTTCATCTGCACCCTGGCTGGCGAGGCGGTGAACGAGGCCTGGGGCCGCAGCCTGATCGGCAAGCGGGCCAGCGTCTTCATGCCGCCGGCCATGCAGGCCCGCGTGCCGAAGCTGTACCGCCGCATGTTGGACCTGCCCGCCATCCAGGTCAGCCGCCGCCGCATCGCACCGACCGATGGCATGGTGCAGAGTGCCGAACGCCTGATCGTGCCGCTGGCGCGCGACGATGGTTCGCCTTACGGCGTGTTCGGGCTGACGCTGTATGATCTCGGCACGCAGACCAGCTTCGTGGATCCGCTGAACATGCAGGGCGCCGTCACCCTGTATGACTGCGCCGGCCTGCCGGCGACACCGCCCTGAACGCCAAGCCCTGATCGGGGTGGCGCCGGTACTGTTTTTCCACAGGGGGGTGCCGCTCGACGGCCAACTCGGTCTCGCCTAGCATGATGCTGGATGAGCAGGCAGACGGATCACGAGTCTCAGGGCGATATCGGCCGGGTCGCCGCACCGGGCCAGTGGCCGGTGCTGCGCGATCCGCGCTTTTTACAGTTGTTGCGCCACTGGGCCAGCAGTCGTGTGGGCCTCTCCATGCCGCGCGACGCGCTCGCGCCGGCCGCGATCAAGCCCTGCCTGCCGCATGTCTGGCTGTTCCAGTATCGCGCCGATAGCGACAGCTTTGTCTGCCGGCTGTCAGGCGAACAGGTCAACGAGGCCTGGGGCACCAACATCACCGGCAAGCAGCCGCAGGATTTCATGCCGGCCGAAAGCGCCGCCATCGCCCACCAGATCTACCGCCGCATCCTGCTGACCCCGGCGCTGCATGTCAGCTACCGCCATATTGCCCCCCGGGCCCTGCAGGAAAAGGGCGCCGAACGGCTGGTGGTGCCGCTCAGCGATGCCCGGGGCCAGCCCTATGGCATCTTCGGCCTGTCGCTGTATCACTTCGACCCGATCACCCAGGCCGGCCACCCGCCCCATGTCGGGCCGGACGTCACCTATTATCCCTGCGCCGACCTGCCGGCCGAGTTGCCCTGAACCGCTGCGCTTCGCGGCCGATTCGGGCCTGGTGTGGCAGATTGTCGCAGTTCGGAGCCCCCCTGCCGGATCGCCGCCACAGTGCAAACAGTGGCCTGCATGCTTTCACGAATAGCCCTGAAAAACCCAAGTGTTGCAAAGGGGTTGATTTGGCAGATGCGAGTGATTCTTAAATCCTGCGGGGCGACCCGGCGGCTTGACGCTGACTCCCCCGGTTTCTATGGTGCCCGCGCTTTCTGGGGGCGGTCGCCCCTGGCGCCGGGGGTATCACGCCATGGCTGAACAGGATCGACCGACAGCGGAAAGCAGCGATGCCGATGATCCGGCCCTCGCCAAGCTCGAGCGCGACCTGCAAGGGGTGCGCGAGCGGCAGGCCGAAGAGAAGGCAAAGCGGCGCCCGGATGCCGATCCCCGCCAGACGGCGACGGTCGGCAAGGCCTGGTCGCTGGCGATCGAGATGGTCGCGGCGGTCGGTGTTTCGGTGTTCATCGGCTGGTGGCTCGACCGCTGGCTCGGGACGACACCCTGGGGTCTGGTTGGTTTTATCCTGCTGGGGATCGCGGCCGCGATGTGGTCGGCGATCCGCACGGGCATGATGATGCAGCGCCAGCAGCTCGCCGACAGCGAGCGCGGCGCGAAAAAGGAAGGGGACTAACAGTGGCCAGCCCGCTTGATCAGTTCAAGGTGAAGTGCATCGCGCTGTGCGGCGAGGGCGGCCAGCTGCAGGCCTTCTCGTTTACCAACGCGTCGCTGTTCATGGTGCTGAGCGTGGTCGGCGCCGTTGTGCTGATGGTCTATGGCATGCGCCAGCGCAGCCTGGTGCCGGGCCGCCTGCAGTCGGTGGCGGAGCTGAGTTACGAATTCGTCGCCAATATGGTGCGCGAGAATGTCGGTCCCAACGGCCGCCAGTATTTCCCCTTCATCTTCTCGCTGTTCATCTTCGTGCTGATGGCCAACATGCTCGGCATGGTGCCCTACAGCTTCACGGTGACCAGCCACATCATCGTCACCTTCGCGCTCGCCATCGTCGTGTTCCTCGGCATCACGGTGATCGCCATTGTGCGCAACGGCATCCACTTCTTCACCCATTTCATGCCGGCCGGCGTGCCGATGTGGCTGGCGCCGATCATCGTGCCGATCGAGATCATCTCCTATCTATCGCGCCCGATTTCGCTGTCGCTGCGCCTGTGCGCCAACATGCTGGCGGGTCACACCACGCTCAAGGTCTTCGCCGGCTTCATCGTGTCGATGATCGGCATGGGCGGCGTGATGTCGGCTTCGGGCATTCTTCCGCTCATCATGGTCACTGCACTGACGGCGCTGGAATTCCTGATCGCCTTCCTGCAGGCCTATGTGTTCGCCATTCTCACCTGCCTCTACCTCGCCGAGGCCGTGAATATGGAACACCACTAAGCGTATCTGTTTTCGTTCAACCGTTTACCAGTTCAAACCTAGAAAGAAGGATGAGTATCATGGATCTTGCTTCTGCCAAGATGATCGGTGCCGGCATTGCGGCGATCGGCATGGGCGGCGCGGCGATCGGCGTGGGTCTGATCTTCGCGAACTTCCTCAATGGCGCGCTGCGCAATCCGGGCGCTGCCCCGAAGCTGTTCGGCAACCTGATGCTGGGCTTCGCCGTGACCGAAGCGCTCGGCATCTTCGCGCTGCTGATCGCGCTGCTGATCCTGTTCGTCTGAGTTAAATGCCTCAGCTCGAAACAGCCACTTTCCTGCCGCAGCTCGTCTGGCTGCTGATCAGCTTTGCCATTCTCTATCTGTTGATGGCAAAGCTGGCGCTGCCGCGCGTGGCTGAGGTTGTGGACGGGCGCCGCAAGCGCCTGGAACACGATCTCGAGGAAGCGGCCCGGCTGAAGCGCGAGACCGAGAAGGCGATCGCCGACTACGAGCAGGCGCTGGCAAGCGCGCGGGCCAAGGCCCAGACGATTGCCGGCGAGACGCGGACCCGGATTGCGGCCGAACAGGCTGCGGTGCGGGCCAAGCTCGAAGCCGAGATCAGCGAACGGACCAAGGCGGCGGAAGCCAGCATCCTCGCGGCCAAGCAGCAGGCGCTCGCCTCGCTGCAGTCGGTCGCGGCGCAGGCGGCATCCGATGTCGTGGCCCGGCTGAGCGGCACGGCGCCGAGCAACGACGCGGTGGAAGCCGCCGTTGCCCAGGCGCTGGCCAAGCGCAGCGCGTAGGACCGGGGGTCAGCATGTTCCAAGATCCGACATTCTGGGTTCTGGTCGCCTTCGTCCTGTTCTTTGCCCTGATCTTCTATCTGAAGGTTCCGGGCAAGGTGCTGGCGCAGCTCGACGAGCGTGGCGCCCGCATCAAGCAGGGCCTGGATGAGGCCGAGAAGCTGCACCAGGACGCGCAGCATCTCTTCGCCGAATACCAGCGCAAGCAGCGCAACGCCCTCAAGGAAGCCGAGGAGATCGTCGCCGCGGCCGAAGCCGAGGCGAAGGCCCTGCTGAAGGACACCGAGGCCGAGCTGAAGCTCAGCCTGGAGCGTCGCCGCAAGCAGGCCGAAGACCGGATCGCCCAGGCCGAAAAGCAGGCGGTGCAGGAAGTGCGCGACACGGCCGTGGAACTGGCGATTGCTGCCGCGACCCAGGTGCTCGGCCAGTCGCTGCAGGGTGCTGCCGCCGCCGCGCAGATCGACCGCGCCATCGGCGATGTGAAGGCCAAGCTGCACTAAGCACGCTTTCAGCTATCGAATACGAAAAGGGCCGCAGCGATGCGGCCCTTTTTCTTTGTAGCTCTCCTCTTGTCGTCCCCGCGCACGCGGGGACCCAGTCTTTCGGTCGTTCTGGATTCCCGCTTTCGCGGGAATGACGATTATGCGGATGTGCTAGGCTGAATTCTGCATTCAGTCTGGAGGGCCACACCATGCATATGCTGATGATGACGATGCTGGGCCTGGCGGTGCTGGCCGCCTTCTGGTTCATCGGCCGCCTGCTCAACCGCCGCGCCGGCCGCATGGTCGTCAACGGCCCTCGGCTGTTTCTGCCGGTATGGGCGGCGGTGTCGTTCTACAATGGCTATGTGGGCGTGACGAAAGCCGGCTATTCGGTGCAGGCCGAACTGCTGGTGCATCTGGTGGTGTTCGGATTGCCGGCCGCCGTGGCGGTCTGGCTGATGTTGAAGAAGCCGATCTGACCGCTTAGGGCGCTCAGTCGATCCGTTCGATCCGCACAGTGACCGAGCCGGGCCGGTCGTAGATCGCGGTGTTGCCGTCGACCTGACCCACGATCATGATGCCGGGATTCGGCACCTCGCCGCGCACGTAATAAATCACAAACCGGTCCGCGTTCCAGATGCCGAGTGTGCCCGGTTGAAAGCCGCGCTGGCGTGCAATTTCCGGCAACGAACGCGGCAGGGTTCCGACCTTCTCCTGCCGCAAATGATCATGCGTTTCCAGCGTGAGCGGCAGCATGCGCGCGAGCGCGCGGCCGGCATCGTTATCGGCCAGGGTCGCCGTCAGCACACCCCAGTCCGAGCTGATGCGGATGCGGCTCTGGGCGGCGGCATCTGTCATGCCGGCAGCCAAAAGGAGTAGTGCGAATGACAGTACGCAAAGGCGCATCGACACCGCCGCTCAATCCACCACGCGGCAGAAGACGCGATACAGCCGGATGATGTTGGCGTCCATGGCGCTGACGCGGATCGCCCAGTGCTCGCCCTCGCAGATCGCCCATTCGCGCTCGTTCTCGTCCACCGCCTTGCCCTTCAGCTTCACTTCCTCGGCATAGTTGGCGAAGGACTCGATCACTGCGGATTTCAGCTCATGGGTGACGTCTTCCATGTAGCAGATGACGAAGTTCAGGCTCTCCAGTTCGGCCTGCAGGCCTTCGGGCGTCAGCAGATGCGGCTTCACCGGCTCGCGGTCCCACCACACTTCATAGACGCGGCTTTCGGTCGATCCGGTCAGCAGGAAATCGGTGAACATCAGCTGGCCGTTCGGCTTCATCGCCGCGCGCAGCTTGGCCAGCAGCAGGCGCTTGTCCTGCACGCTCATCAGCCCGTCCTTGGACAGGAAGACGTCGACACTCTTGCGCTTGAAGTTGAGGTCGTCGAGCGAGCCGACCTTGATATTGGTGCGCTGCTTCACACCCTGGCTCTTGGCCAGGTCGATCGAGGCGGCGGCCAGTTCCGGATCGGGCTCATAGGCGTCGATCCACAGATTCTCACGGGCCATCAGGCGGGTCATGCCGCCCATGCCGCTGCCCAGTTCGGTGATCGACATGTTGGGATTGAGGCCGAGCGGGGCGACCAGCGGCTTCATCAGTTCCTCGCCGCCCGGCTGGTTGAAGCCTTCGCCGAACAGCTTCTGCACCACCTGGCGCCGGCGCGGCGACCAGCTGTCGATGCTGGGCACCTCTTTCGGCGCCTCCTCGACGGCTTCGCCCTCCGCCTGCGCGGGTTCGGCATAGTCCTTGATCGTGTGCTGCATGACATAATCATCGCCATGCCACCAGGCGCGCAGCTTCTCGCGCCAGGTCACTTCCTCGGACTGCTCAGGGCTCTCCTTCACCACCAATGTCGTATCCAGATTCAGACTCGGACAGTCTGCTGTAGCGCCGATATGGTTGATTTTTGGTTGCCGAACGGCGCTACGGCCTTGTCCCCGTGGAAAAATCTGGATCACGGGCGGCGCAAAAACAAGCGCCCGCTGGAGAAGCGGGCGCCTGGGTATACTTTAGATTTGGTTACCTGTTCTTTCGGTCAACCGGGAATCCCCGGGTTGCGCCGCCAGTTTTATCGACGGCCGGCCATGCGTTCCGGCAGCAGGTCCCGCACGCGGCGCCGGGCTTCGGTGTCGCGGATACGGGCCGACTGGGCGGTGGTGATCAGGCGCGGCGCCGGCGGATTGGCCAGCACGGTGACCGGATCGGTCAGCAGGTTGTCGGCCAGCTGCTTGATCTCAGCCGGCAGGGTGGTGGCAAACACGATGGTCTGGCGCTCGGTCGGTGCGGCCTCGAAGATGGCGCGCAGCTCGTTGGTGACGCCGAGTTCCAGCATGCGGTCGGTCTCGTCCAGCACCATGATCTCGAGCTTGTTCAGCTCCAGCTGGCCGGCATTGATCAGTTCGACCACGCGGCCGGGCGTGCCGATCAGGATGTCGATGCCGCGCGACAGCGCCTGGGCCTGCGCCGCCTTGCCGGGGCCTTCATAGACGGTGACCTGGCTCAGCCTGACGAAGCGGCCGTAGGCGCGGAAGCTTTCCTGGATATGCTGCACGCGCTCGCGCGACGTGGTCAGGATCAGCGCGCGCACCTTGCGCGGGCCGGCCGGATGACGGTCGATGGACAGGTGCTGCAGGATCGGCAGGGTGAAGGCGACGGTCTTGCCAGCACCGGCTTCCGCCTGCCCGAGCAGATCGCGGCCCTGAAGCAGATGTGGGATCGCTTTCGCCTGGATCGGCGTTGGCGCGACGTGCTTTTCAGCCGTCAGGGCACGCTGAATGGGTTCAACGAGATCGAGCGAGGAGAATTGATTGCTGTTCAACATCGGCCTGCAAAGGTTCAGTTACGCGGCAGGTTACCACTAAAAGACCGGGCACCGTGAAACTGGTTTTGAGTGACAGTTCGTCCCGGTCCGGCAGCGCCAGAAGCGCGGCGGCGAACGGGGGGTCATGTCACGGAAGCCAGGATCATGAGGTACGGCGGCGTCCGGCGGGGTACCGCGAACCCGCGTGATACTAGCGGTCGTTCCCTGTTTTGCAAGCGCGAAACCTCATGGTGCGACAATCATGTAAAAGCGGCCAAAAATGCCGTTTTTTCATACCTGCCCTCGATCAGTCATGTGGTGACAAGACTGTGGTTTTTCAAGCATATGCGCACAGATTCTGGAGTCTTTCCTGCACTCTCGACCGCCGGCTGCGCTGTGGCGGCCGGGCTGCGCGCCCGGCGGGTGAAACGGGGTCCGGGCCGGGCGACTCGGAAATGGTTAACAGGCTGCGTCGGAGTCTCCGCCGGGACTCGGCCGGGCCCGGATGACCGGGATACGGGCGGTTTCCCTAGCGTAAAGCCCACCTCCGGCGTCCGGCATGGCCTCCGGCAGGGGGCTCCACCGGTTAACGGCCCCTGAGGCCGGAAAACCACAGGGAAATCCATCTGCGGCCGGCCGGGCAATGCGCCTTGCAATCCCAGGGATTGGCCGCTAAAACCGCGCGCTCGTATCGGGCGTTCCGGCTGGAAGGGCTGCCGAGTTCGCCTTGAAGATCACTCCATACCTTCGGAGGTTATGAAATGCCCAAGTTGAAGACCAAAAGCTCGGCCAAGAAGCGCTTTAAGCTCACGGCGACGGGTAAGGTGAAGCGGGCCCATGCGGGCAAGCGTCACGGCATGATCAAGCGCACCAACAAGCAGATCCGGAATCATCGCGGCACCGCCGTGGTGTTTGAAGGCGACGCGCGCAAGATCATCAAGAACTACCTGCCCAACGCCTGAGTTAAGGAGACACTGATATGGCACGTGTTAAGCGGGGCGTTACCGCCCATGCCCGCCACAAGAAGGTCCTGAAGCTCGCCAAGGGCTACCGTGGCCGCAATTCCACCGTCTTCCGCGTCGCGATCGAGAAGGTCGAAAAGGGACTGCAGTATGCGTTCCGCGACCGTCGCGCCAAGAAGCGCAACTTCCGCTCGCTCTGGATCCAGCGCATCAACGCTGCCGCCCGCGAGCAGGGTCTGACCTACGGCCGATTTATCAACGGCCTCGCGCTCGCCGGCATCGAGATCGACCGCAAGGTTCTGGCTGATCTCGCCGTCCACGAGCCCGAGTCCTTCAACGCCCTGGTGGCGCAGGCCAAAGCGGCCCTGCCTGCCGCGGCGGCCTGATCGGCCCGCACTCGCAGTTTCAGACTTAGCGACCGTTTGCGAAGGGGGCCGTCACCACGGCCCCCTTTGTTTTGCCTGCAATACCACTGTCGCGTCGCCGGCTTATCGTTGAGCAGTAAAGAGGAAGCATGACCGAGATCGCCAGACTGGCCGCCGAAACCGAAGGCGCCATTGCTGCCGCCCAGACTCTGGATGCCCTGGAAGAGGCCCGCCTTGCGGTGCTCGGCAAGAAGGGCTGGCTGTCGGCCGCACTGAAAGAACTCGGCACACTGGCGCCTGACGACCGCAAGGCACGCGCCCAGCAGCTGAATGAAGTGAAGAACACCCTCACCGCGGCCATCGAGGCGCGCAAGGCCATGCTGGGCGATGCCGCCATCGAGGCCAGGCTGAAGGCCGAAACCCTCGACATGACGCTGCCGCTCAACGAGAGCGCGGAGCAGCAGGGCCGCATCCATCCGGTCAGCCAGGTGATCGACGAGATCACCGAGATTTTCGCCGCCATGGGCTTCAGCATTGCCGAAGGCCCGGATATCGAAGACGACTTCCACAATTTCACCGCGCTGAACATTCCGCCCGAGCATCCGGCGCGACAGATGCAGGACACCTTCTATCTGCCCAACCGCGGCGCCGACGGCGAACAGATGGTGCTGCGCACGCACACCTCGCCGGTGCAGGTGCGCACCATGCGCGGCGGGCCGCCGCCCTATCGCATCATCGTGCCGGGCCGCACCTATCGCAGCGACTACGACATGACGCACACGCCGA
>NZ_CALSAN010000018.1:0-81579 GCF_943372915.1 Ferrovibrio terrae
CAGCGCTAGGCGCTGCAGCGCCTAGCGCTGCCGCACCATACAGCGCAGTTCGCGGGGCCAGGTCACCGCCAGAATCCCCATCACACAGCCGATGACGTCCCCTCTGCCGCAAGGCAACGGATAATCGGGCAGCCAGATGCCGGCAGGCCCTGAATCGGCAATCACAATGGCATCGTCGCTCATTCCACTGACATAGCCGTAAGCGAGGGCGAAATCCTCACCCCTGGATTCATAACGGCCTGAAACCCGATATGTGTAATCGCCCGATGGCCAATCGAAAACGAGGTGACGGACCTGCCCACGATCGAGCCGGCCCTGCCAAACCTCGCCCTCGCCCGAGCCGCTCCGCATCCGCACCGAGAGGCCATCAATGGCCTCGCTGGAAACATTCATCAGCATCAGGTTGTGCCGGGCACAGGGCCCCAGGAGTACCAGCAGCACATAGAAAGGAATGGCAAGCAGGCAGGTTACGATGACAGCATCGACAAAACTGAATCGCGCCATTGTCAGTCCCACATAGCGGAAAAGGGTCAATAGGGCGACAGACGCAGCAAGCCTTGCCGCATGGCATCGCCGATCACCTCTCGGGGGTCACGATCACGATTTTCGGGCAACTGGGCCAAACTGCGACCGACATCATTATTGTAAAGATCCATCATGCGCTCGCCTGGAAGATTATCCCCGGACCGTTCATGCGCATCGCCAATCTTCTTGGCAACCGCGGCACCAAAATACTGCGTCATGCGATAGGACCAATAGGCATGGCGAAAGGCATCTGCCTCGTCATTCCATCGCTCATGATTGGGGAACTGTTGCTTGGTCACCTGCAAGGCTTCGGGCGCCAGATAGTTCCTGGTCCAGATCGCCTCCCGCGGATAGAGAGCCGCAGTCGCCTTCTCACCCAGGCCCTCTGGATCGAAATCAAGCCGGCGATACAGATCCTGCGGACTGCGCGGCACCTGATCGGGTGGCGGCAATGCCCGGTGCCGGCCGCCATCACCAGGCCGTGCCCGATAATGCTGCCGCACCTGCTCGCGCTGGCCGTCGCGCTGGCGGCCATAAGCATCGACATGCACAGGACCGCCGGCAGTCGGGCGCGGGCGGTCGACCTGATCGTCCCAGGGACGATACTGGCGCCCGGTCGCATCCCGTCGCGCCGGACCGGAATAGAGGCGGCGGAAACCGGCCTCCACCTCGCGCTGATAGGCCGGGTCGCGGCTGGTCGGATGCCAGTAGCGCGGGTCGCGCATCATCTGGCGCAGGGCGGTTTCGTCCAGGACCGCAGGCTCCCGCTGCAATGAGGGCATGTCGCCTCCCGCTCTGTTTAAGGAATGAATACGGCAGTATGTTCAATATTTGTTCTTATTGCAGGATATAGAACAAAAACGGAATACTCAAGTTGGAAAATGCCTGCGAAGCCGGGTTTGCGTCCGCCGGTCCGCTATGGTCAATTGAAGTCATTGATTCGCCAGACGGATACCGCCGCCTGCCATGCTCGCTTACATCCTCCGCCGCCTGCTGCTGATCCTGCCGACCCTGCTCGGCATCATGGTGATCAATTTCGCCATCGTGCAGTTCGCGCCGGGCGGCCCGGTCGAGCAGGTGATCGCCCAGGTCACCGGCACGGCGGCCGACACCACCGCGCGCATCTCGGGCGCCACCGGCGGCGAGACCGGGCCGGGCGCCGGTGCCTTTGCCCAGGCGGCCGAGGGCGTCAGCGCGCGCTATCGCGGCGCGCAGGGACTGGACCCGGAATTCATCAAGCGGCTGGAAAAGCAGTTCGGCTTCGACAAGCCGGCGCATGAGCGGCTGTGGCTGATGCTGAAGCAGTATGTGCAACTCGATTTCGGCGTCAGCTATTTCAAGGACCGGCCGGTGGTGCAACTGATCGCGGAGAAGCTGCCGGTCTCGATCTCGCTCGGCCTGTGGACCACGCTGATCGTCTATCTGATCTCGATCCCGCTCGGCATCGCCAAGGCGGTACGCGATGGCAGCCGCTTCGACATCTGGACCTCGGCTGCCATCGTGGTCGGCTATGCCATCCCCAGCTTCCTGTTTGCCGTGCTGCTGGTGGTGCTGTTTGCCGGCGGCAGTTTCCTGCAATGGTTCCCGCTCAGGGGACTGACCTCTGACAACTGGGCGCAGCTCAGCCTGTTGGGCAAGGTGACCGACTATTTCTGGCATCTGGCCCTGCCGGTGATCGCCATGGTGATCGGCGGTTTTGCCGGCCTGGTGATGCTGACCAAGAATTCCTTCATGGAAGAGATCAACAAGCTCTATGTGCTGACCGCGAAGGCCAAGGGGCTGAGCGAGGGCCGCGTGCTCTATGGCCATGTTTTCCGCAATGCCATGCTGATCGTGATCGCCGGCTTCCCCGGCGCCTTCATCGGCATCCTGTTCACCTCCTCGCTGCTGATCGAGGTGATCTTCTCGCTGGACGGGCTGGGGCTGCTCGGATTCGAGGCGGCCTTGAAGCGCGACTATCCGATCATGTTCGGCTCGCTGTTCATCTTCACCCTGCTCGGCCTGATCGTGAACCTGGTGTCTGACCTGATGTATGTGCTGATCGACCCGCGCATCGATTTCGAGAGCCGCGACGCCTGATGCAGATGGCCCCGATCAAACTCAGCCCGATCAACCAGCGGCGCTGGCGCAACTTCTGCAACAACCGGCGTGGCTTCTGGTCGCTGTGGCTGTTCCTCATCCTGTTCGTGCTCAGCCTGTTTGCCGAACTGATCGCCAATGATTCGCCGCTGCTGGTGAAATACGATGGCGGCTATTACTTCCCGGTGCTGAAGGCCTATCCCGAAACCACGTTTGGCGGCGATTTCGAGACCGAGGCGAAATACCGCGATGCCTTCGTGCAGGAGCTGGTGAAGGAAAAGGATGGCTGGATGGTGTGGCCGGCGATCCGCTACAGCTACCGCACCATCAATTACGACCTCGGCCGTCCGGCGCCTTCGCCGCCAAGCATAGAAAACCTGCTCGGCACGGATGACCAGGGCCGCGACGTGCTGGCCCGGCTGATCTACGGCTTCCGCATCAGCGTACTTTTCGGCCTGGTGCTGACCGCGCTGAGTTCGGTGATCGGGGTGATCGCCGGCGCCGTGCAGGGCTATTTCGGCGGCCTGACCGACCTGCTGTTCCAGCGCTTCATCGAGGTCTGGTCTGGCCTGCCGACCCTGTATCTGCTCATCATCCTGGCCAGCGTGGTACAGCCGAATTTCTGGTGGCTGCTGGGTATCATGCTGTTGTTCTCGTGGATGGCGCTCGTCGGCGTGGTGCGGGCGGAATTCCTGCGCGCCCGCAATTTCGGCTATGTGCGTGCCGCCCGCGCGCTCGGCGTCTCGGATATTTCCATCATGTTCCGCCACCTGCTGCCCAATGCCATGGTGGCGACCCTGACCATGATGCCCTTCATCCTGAATGGCTCGATCACCACACTGACCGCGCTTGATTTCCTCGGTTTCGGCTTGCCGCCGGGATCGCCGTCGCTGGGCGAGCTGCTCAGCCAGGGCAAGACCAACATCCAGGCCCCCTGGCTCGGCCTCACCGCCTTTGCCGTGCTGGCGGTGATGCTCAGCCTACTTATCTTCATCGGCGAAGCGGTGCGCGACGCCTTCGATCCGCGCAAGATCTTCAAATGACGGCGCCGCTGCTGGATGTCAAAGACCTGAGCGTGCGTTTCGGCCAGGGTGCCGGCGCGGTGGAGGCCGTGCGGCATGTCTCTTTCACCATCGCACGCGGCGAGACCGTGGCGCTGGTTGGCGAGAGCGGTTCGGGCAAATCGGTGACGGCACTGTCGGTGCTGCAGCTGCTGCCCTATCCGCTGGCCAGCCATCCGAACGGCGCGATCCACTTCGATAGCGAGGACATGCTGCAGGCCGGACCGGACCAGCTGCGGCGCATCCGCGGCAACCGCATCGCCATGGTGTTCCAGGAGCCGATGACCTCGCTCAACCCCCTGCACACCATCGAGCAGCAGGTCAACGAGGTGCTGTTCCTGCACAAGCGGCTGGACAAGGCAGCCGCGCGGGCCCGCACGCTGGAGCTGCTGCAGCTGGTCGGCCTGCCGGATGCGGAAAAGCGGCTGGGCGCCTATCCGCATCAGCTGTCGGGTGGTCAGCGCCAGCGCGTGATGATCGCCATGGCACTGGCCAATGAGCCCGACCTGCTGATTGCCGACGAGCCGACCACGGCACTGGATGTCACCATCCAGGCACAGATCCTGAAACTGCTGAAAGACCTGCAGCAGAAAATGGGCATGGCGCTGCTGCTGATCACCCACGACCTCAACATCGTGCGCAAGGTGGTCGACCACGTCTGCATCATGACCCATGGCGAGATCGTCGAGCAGGGCCCGGTGGCCCAGGTGTTCGGCCAGCCGCAGCATGCCTATACCCGCAAGCTGCTGGCCGCCGAACCCAAGGGCACGGCGGCAGTGGCCAAGATCGATGCGCCCGTGGTGATGGCCGCCACGGATGTGAAAGTCTGGTTCCCGATCACCGCCGGACTGCTGCGCCGCACGATTGGCCACATCAAGGCGGTGGATGGCGTCAGCTTAAGCGTGCGGGCCGGCGAAACGCTGGGCGTGGTGGGCGAAAGCGGTTCGGGCAAGTCGACGCTGGCCTATGCCCTGCTGCGGCTGCAGAAATGCGAGGGCAGCATCCGCTTCCGCGATACCGAGCTGCAGGGCCGCAGCTGGGGCGAGATGCGCCCCCTGCGCAAGGAAATGCAGATCGTCTTCCAGGATCCGTTTGACTCGCTGTCGCCGCGCCTGCCGGTGTTCGACATCATCGCCGAGGGCCTTGCGGTACACGGCATCGGCCAGACCGAGGCCGAGCGCCGCGCCATGGTGGCTGCGGCGATGACCGAGGTCGGCCTCGATCCGACCACCATGGACCGCTACCCGCATGAATTCTCCGGCGGCCAGCGCCAGCGCATTGCCATTGCGCGCGCCATCGTGCTGAAGCCGCATTTCATCGTGCTGGACGAGCCGACCTCGGCGCTCGACATGAGTGTGCAGGCGCAGATCGTCGACCTGCTGCGCGATCTGCAGAAAAAGCACGGCCTGGCCTATCTCTTCATCAGCCATGACCTGCGCGTGGTGCGCGCACTGGCCGACCGCGTCATGGTGATGAAGGATGGCAAGGTGGTGGAGGAGAACAGCGCGCAAGCCATCTTCACCGCACCGCAGACCGATTACACCAAGGCGCTGATCGCGGCCGCCTTCGATGTCGCGGTGCGCCATGAAACCGCCGTCAGGATGTAGCCTTGGCCGTCCTGATCTACACCAAGGCGCATGACCCGGCGGAATGGGCGGACGAGTTCAGGAAACTTGCCCCCGATCTCGACATCCGCCTGCATCCCAACACCGGCAATCCGAACGAGATCGAGGCCGCCGTGGTGGCCAAGCCGCCGCATGGCCTGCTGAAAAGCTTTCCCAACCTGAAACTGATCCATGCCTTCGGCGCCGGCGTCGATGCCATCCTCGCCGACCCCACCCTGCCGCGCCATGTGCCGCTGACGCGGGTGATCGACGACCGCCTGACCGTGGCGATGACCGAATATGTGCTGCTGCATGTGTTGCGCTTCCATCGCCAGGTCGATGCCATGGCGGCCAACCAGCGCAACAAATCCTGGAAATGGCTGCCGCCGGTGGATGCGGCCGAACGCGTGATCGGCATCATGGGCATGGGCACGCTGGGCGTGGCGGCGGCGCAGAAGCTGTCGCAATTCGGCTTCCAGCTGGTGAGCTGGAGCCGCAGCCTCAAGGCCGTCGATGGCGTCACCAGCTTCCATGGCGAGGAACATCTCGACAGCTTCCTGCGCCTGTGCAACGTGCTGATCTGCCTGCTGCCGCTGACGCCGCAAACCCGCGGCATCATCAGCCGCCGCACGCTGTCGCTGCTGCCGCGCGGCGCCTATATCATCAATGCCGCGCGCGGCGGCCATGTGGTGGAAGCCGATCTGCTGCATGCACTGGACAGCGAATGGCTGTCGGGCGCCACGCTGGATGTGTTCGACGAGGAACCGCTACGCGACAACCACCCCTTCTGGACGCATCCGAAGGTGACAGTGACGCCGCACAATGCCGCCGACAGCATCGCAGCCCAGGTGGCACCGCAGATCGTCGACAATATCCGCCGCATGCAGCAGGGCCAGCCGCTGCTACGCCAGGTGGATTACAGTCGGGGCTATTAGCCCCCTGCCATCATTCCCATTTCTTGAAAACGTCGACGAATTTCTCTTCGCCGCAGGCGATGAAGAAACCGCGCAGGGTGCAATTCTCGGACTCGCCCAGCCGCGACCGTGCCGCCTTCAGCGCCGGCAGCATTTCCTTGGCCAGCTGCTTGTCCTTGAAGCGCATGACCTCGCCCTGGGTGCGGGCGCCGTCGTAGAGCACACCGAGGCTTTCCTCGGAATTGATCTCGGGGCGCCGCTTGTAGAAGGTGTTCAGACTCTTCAGGCCGCCGGTCTTCTGGATGAACTGCACGAAATTGCTCAAGCTGGTATGGCGCTTGTCGGGCGCCGTTTCCTTGGCTTCGAAACAGCCTGCGAGCAGACCAACAGCGAGCAGCGCCGCGCCAAGCGCGGGCAGACGAACAGACCACATGGGTATTCTTCCCCTTCAGAGCGACCAACCACCCGGCCGCGTCGGCAACTTTAAACGGCCAAGGTTTAAAGAAAGCTATAGGGATCGATATCAACCGTGCGTTTTACACCTGACGGTAGTTTTGTTTTCGCCATCCATTCCCGCAAAGCGGCAGGCACATCGATTTCCCGCTCGGCCTTGAGCAACAGCCGCTCGCGATAGCGACCGCGCAGGTAATGCAGCGGTGCCGGCGCCGGCCCCAGCACTGAGAGCCCCCCACCGCGCGGCGCGACCCGCGCAAGCGCGCGGGCTGCCTGCTCCACCTCGGCCTGGTCAGTGCCGCTGATGATCACGGCGGCGAGACGGCCGAATGGCGGCATGCCAGCGCGCTGGCGTTCGGCCATCTCGGCGGCGAGAAAACCGGCGGTATCGTGGCGGCTGAGCGCGGCGATGACCGGATGCTGTGGATCGAAACTCTGCAGTAGCACGCGGCCGGGATGGGCGGCGCGGCCGGCGCGGCCGGCCACCTGGGTGAGCAGTTGATGCGTGCGTTCGGCGGCGCGCGGATCGCCGCCGGCCAGCCCCAGATCGGCATCGATCACGCCCACCAGCGTCAGCAGCGGGAAATGATGGCCTTTCGCCACGATCTGCGTGCCGATCAGGATGTCGATCTCGCGCCGTTCCATGCGCTCCAGCATCTCGCCGATCATGCGCGGGGTATTGGCGGTATCAGACGCCATCACCGCCAGCCGCGCATCGGGAAACAGCATGGCAGCTTCCTCGGCCAGGCGCTCGACACCCGGGCCGCAGGCCTTGAACTTGTCTTCTGCTTCGCATTGCGGGCAATTCTTCGGCAGGCGCTGCTGATGACCGCAGTGATGACATTGCAGGCGACCATGACGCTTATGCTCGACCAGCCAGGCGGCGCAGTTGGGACATTGCAGGCGATGGCCGCAGGCACCACAGAGCGTCAGCGGCGCATAGCCGCGGCGGTTGAGGAACAGCATCGCCTGCTCGCCGGCGGCAATCGTTTCGGTCAGCGCCGTCACCAGGGGCGCACTGATGAAGCGCTGCGTCGGCAGTCGCTCTTTGCGCATGTCGACAATCTGGATGCGCGGCAGGCTGGCGGCATTATGGCGTTCGGGCAGCACCGCATGGGCATAGCGGCGGCGCGCCACGTTATGCAGGCTTTCCAGCGACGGCGTCGCCGACGCCAGCACGACGGCAATACCTTCCAGCTTGGCGCGCACCACCGCCATGTCGCGGGCGTTGTAGATCACGCCTTCCTCCTGCTTGTAGGAGGCATCGTGTTCCTCATCGACCACAATGAGGCCGAGATCGGCGTAAGGCAGGAACAGCGCCGAACGTGCGCCGATGACGACTTTTGCCTCGCCACGGCTGATGGCGCGCAGGGTGGCCGCACGGCGGCCCTCGGCCATTTCCGAATGCCAGGCCCAGGCGGGGGCGCCGAAGCGCTGCTCGAAGCGATCCAGCGACTGCTGGGTCAACGCGATTTCCGGCAGCAGCACCAGCACCTGGCGACCGCGTGCCAAGGCCGCTGCCACGGCTTCGTAATACACCTCGGTCTTGCCGGCGCCGGTGACGCCTTCCAGCAGCGTGACGGAAAAATCCTGCGCTTCGGCCGCCGCACGCAGGGCGGCAGCGGCCTCCGCCTGCAGGGTATTCAGCGCACGGCCGTCACGGCGCCAGTCCGGCGCTGCGGGCGGGCGGAAGGCCGGCACCTGATCTGCCACCAGCGCACCGAGTTCCAAAAGTTTGCGCACCACCGCCTGCGAGACGGCGGCGGCTTCGGCCAGTTCGGTCACACTCAGGCCAGGCTGGTCGCGCACGATCTTCAGAACACGCTCACGCTGCTCACTGGCCTTCACACCGCTGGCATCGCCCAATCTCAACACCGCACGCACAGGCGGCGGCTCGATCAGGGCACGCGGTTCGGGCAGGCACATCTTCAGCACCGCGCCGGTGGGGTTGAGCGTATAGGCCGCCACCCAGTCGACCAGCTTGCGTAAGGCCTGCGGAATCGGCGGCGCGTCGCAGCGCCGCAGCACATCCTTCAGTTTCGCCTTTTCCGGCAGCGGCGCGGGCGTGCCATCCCAGACCACGCCGAGCGAGACGCGGTTGCCGATCGGCACCTCGACGATATCGCCGGGTGCAAGCGGACCCGCACTGCCAGCCCGGTAGGTAAAGGGCTCGGCCAGCGGCAGGGGCAGCAGGACGTGGATCAGATCGGCGTTCGTCAAGGGGGTTGTTCCGGTGGAACGGATGGTCCGGGTCGGGTATTGTTAACCATCCTGCTTATAGCATCGGCGGCTGATTCGGGCAGAGCCCGGGCCGCCTTGAGGAGTGATCGGGTATGAAATTTTTCGTCGATACTGCGGATATCGCCGAGATTGCCGAGCTGAACGACACCGGCCTGCTGGACGGGGTGACCACCAACCCGTCGCTGGTGGCCAAGACCGGCAAGGATTTCGTCACCACGATCAAGGATATCTGCAAGATCGTGAAAGGCCCGGTCTCGGCCGAGGTCACCGCCACCGATTATGCCGGCATGCTGGCCGAGGGCCGCAAGCTGGCAGCCCTGGCCACCAATGTCGCGGTGAAGGTGCCGCTGACCATGGATGGCCTGAAGACCTGCAAGACGCTGTCGGATGACGGCATCATGGTCAACGTGACGCTGTGCTTCTCGCCGGCACAGGCGATCATGGCCGCCAAGGCCGGCGCCACCTTCATCTCGCCGTTTGTCGGCCGGCTCGACGATATCGGCCAGGACGGCATGCAGCTGATCGCCGACATCGTGCAGATCTACAACAACTATGCCGATTTCAAGACCGAGGTGCTGGTCGCCTCGATCCGCCATCCGATCCACCTGATCGAATCCGCCAAGCTGGGCGCCGATGTGGCGACGCTGCCGCCGAATGTGCTGAAGGGCCTGGTCAAGCATCCGCTGACCGACAAGGGCCTGGAGGCATTCCTGGCAGACTGGAAGAAGACCGGCCAGTCGATCCTCGGCAACGACAAATAGGCGGGCTGCGCATGGCCGATGGCATCATAGCACCCTTTCCTGCCGCGCCCGGCCTGGCCGAGGCGGATGTGATCGCATGGCTGAAGCAGCATCCCGATCTGCTGACCCGCCATCCGGACCTGTGTGAAATCCTGCTGCCGCCGACGGCACCGCGCGGTGGCGACAATGTCGTCGACCTGCAGCGTTTCATGGTGCAGCGCCTGCAGGGCGAGTTGCATCGCGTGTCGCATGTGGGCAACGAGCTGCTGGATGCCAGCCGGCAGAACCTGTCGGCCACCCAGCGTGTGCATGCTGCCGTGCTGATGCTGCTGGAAGCGGGCAGCTTCGAGCATATGATCCATATGGCGACCCAGGACTGGACCGACCTGCTGGAGGTCGATGTGATCAGCCTGTGCGTCGAGGGTGATCCGGAAAAGATGAAGGACATCGCCACCGGCGGCGTCTTCGTCCTGCCCAATGGCGCCATCGATACCCTGCTGGGTGCCTTGCCCGCCGTGGCACGCGACAAATGCGACGCGGCCGACTGGCTCTATGGCCCGGCAGCGACGCTGGTGCGTTCGGACGCGCTGGCACGCCTCGATTTCGGCCCCAATGCGCCGCATGCCATGCTGGCGCTGGGTTCGCGCGAGGCCGACAAGTTCCAGCCGCACCAGGGCACGGAGCTGCTGCAGTTCCTCGCCGGCGTGCTCGGCCGTTCGGTGCGGGCATGGCTCGACCTGCCGCAGCCCTGAAAGCCTCAGAGGCAGACGAAGGCCTGCCGTTCTTCCTTGCTGCCGAGGATGTGAAGGCCGCGGCCGAAGCCTGGTATCGCTGGCTGGCCAAGGAAAAACGCTTCTCGCGCCACACGCTGCGCGCCTACGGCCAGGATCTGTCGGTCTATCTGTCATTCTTAAGCGAGCATCTGGGCGAACCGGCCAGCCTGGCCGATCTGCAATCACTGCGGCAGGCCGATTTCCGCGCCTATCTGAGCCATCGCCGCACCGATGGCGTCGGCGCCACCTCGGTGGCGCGCAACCTGAGCGCCGTGCGCAGCTTCTTCCGCCGCCTGCAGAAGGACGGCCGCATCGACAATGCCGCCGCCAACCTGATCCGCACGCCGAAGCGGCCGCACAGCGTGCCCAAGCCGTTGAGCGTGAATGCCGCGCAGCAGATGATCGACAGCGTGGACGAGGCTGATACCGCGCCATGGCTGCAGGCACGCGATGCCGCGATCCTGACCCTGCTCTGGGGCGCAGGCTTACGCCTGGGCGAGGCACTGGGTCTGGATGGCGACAAGATCCCACAAGGCGACAGCCTCACCGTCACTGGCAAGGGCAACAAGCAGCGCCTGGTGCCGATCCTGCCCGTCGTGCGCGAGGCCATCGCCGCCTATGTGAAACTCTGCCCTTACGCCATCGGCGGCGGCACGCCATTGTTTTACGGCGCCCGCGGCAAGCGGGTCGATCCAGCCATCATCCAGAAGGCCATGCGCAATGCCCGCCGGGCCCTGAACCTGCCGGAAACCGCCACGCCGCATGCCCTGCGGCACAGTTTCGCCACCCATCTGCTGGCCGCCGGCGGCGATCTGCGCACCATCCAGGAACTGCTGGGCCACGCCTCGCTGGCCACCACCCAACGCTATACCGAGGTGGACGCCGAGGCGCTGCTCCGGGTCTATGACAGTGCCCATCCGCGCGCCCGAGCCTGATTGAGACGGCAGTCACAGCGCCCTGTCCAAGCTTTGCCATAATTGGCCGACACTCTATGTTTGACCCCATAGGCCAGACATGACGCTCAAAATTTCACTCCGCCCCCGCCCCCTGATCCGCAATCTCCTGATCGCGCTGGCCGCCCTGATCGCCGTGCCGCTGATGGCCAGCGGCGCTTCCATCGCCACGGCCGAGCGCAAGCACTGGTCGACCGCGCGCTGGGACAGTGTCGGCCTGGCACCCGATCCGCTGACCGTGAAGGACGCGGTGATCCAGGTCTATGCCGCCCGGGTCTGGGGCTGGCGCGGGGCCTTCGCCGTGCATACCTGGGTGGTGGTGAAGCCGGCCGGTGCAGAGGCCTTTACCCGCTACGAGGTGGTCGGCTGGGGCGGTGCGCCGGTGCGCATCAGCAACCGCACCCCCGATGGCTACTGGGCCGGCAATGCCCCCGAGCTGCTGCATGACCTGCGCGGCCCGGCCGCCGCCGCCGCCATCCCGTTGCTGATCTCGGCGGCCGAACGCTATCCCGGCCGCAGCGGCTATGTGATGTGGCCCGGCCCCAATTCAAACAGCTTTGTCGCCTACCTGGCGCGTGAAGTGCCGGAGCTGGGGCTGCAACTGCCGCCGACCGCCGTGGGCAAGGACTGGCTCGGCACCACCACACTGTTTGCGCCCGCCCCGAGCGGCACCGGCTGGCAGGTCAACCTGCTGGGCCTGGCCGGCGTGACGGCGGCAGCCCGCGAGGGGCTGGAGCTGAACCTGCTCGGCCTGACCATCGGCATCGACATCCTGCGCCCGGCGCTGAAGCTGCCCGGGATCGGCCGCCTAGGCCTGCCGCTGCAGCCGCCCGCGGCCATGGCAACGGAAAATCCCCTTTAAGTAACCAGTAGTTGAGCTTCAGGGCCGCCTGATCTCGGCAGGTATTTTTCCACAGGCGATGCTAGAGTGCCGGGATATGCACAGGGCTGGCAGGCCTGTGCAGCGACGCATCAGCCTGAAGAGTGTGCATCCGGCGCCATGACGGATCAGAAACCCATTGCCGCACCGACCAGAGAGACTCTGGCGCGGGACGCGACCACCGGCAGCCCGGCCCCGGGGATCGCTGCGGCGATTCTGCCTGGCCTGGCGCCGGAGCGCGTCGGCATCGGCCTGCGCCCGCCGCATCACCAGGATCTGCTGGATACGCGCCCGCCGATCGGCTGGCTGGAAATCCATGCGGAAACCTATATGGGCGGCGGCGCAGCACGGCACTACCTGGAACAGGCCCGGGCGCTCTGGCCGATTGCCGTGCAGGCCACCGGCCTGGGGCTGGGCAGCGACGAACTGCCCGACACCGATCATCTCAACCGGCTGGCCCGCCTGGTCGACTGGCTGGAGCCGGCACTGGTGTCCGAGCACCTCGCCTGGGTCGGCGTCGATGGCCGCTACTACAATGATCTGCTGCCCCTGCCCTATACGTCTGAGAGCCTGGAAAGCTGCTGCCGCAATGTCGATATCGTGCAGGGGCGCCTGAAACGGCCGATCCTGATGGCCAACCCGGCCAGCTATCTGCGCTTCCGCGAAAGCCAGATTGCCGAGGCAGAATTCCTTAGCCGCCTGAGCCAGCAGAGTGGCTGCGGCATTCTGTGCGACGTGAACAATCTCTATGTCTCCAGTGTCAACCATGTCGGCCGCGAGGCGGCGCCGGCGGTGGCGGAGGCCTATCTCGACAGTCTGCCCGGACCGGCGGTGCACCAGATCCGCCTGGCCGGCCACAGCGAATGCACCGCCGATGGCAAGCTGATGCTGATCGATGACCATGGTGCCCTGGTGGCCGAACCGGTCTGGCGGCTTTATGCCAGCGCGGTGCAGCGTTTCCCCCATGCCGCCACCTCGCTGGAATGGGACAGCAACCTGCCGCCCCTGGCGCATCTGGTGGCCGAAGCGCAGCATGCCGAACGCCAGCGCGCCGCAGCACTGCGGCCGAGCGAACTGCCGGGAGATTCTCCTGGCGACGAACTGACAGCGACGGATGGCGATGAGCGCGCTGCTTGAACGTCAACGCGAATTTGCCGGCGCGCTGACCGGCTCGCTGTATGGCATCGTCGAGAAGGTGATCGGCGATGCGATCCCGGCGGAAGGCCGGCTGCAGATCTATGCCGACCGCTTCCGCGCCAGCCTGCTGGAAGTGCTGGCCCTCACCTTCCCGGTCACCCGCGCCCTGGTCGGCGAGGCTTTTTTCGCCCAGACCGCGCGCGCCTTCCTGATCTTCGACCCGCCGCGCTCGCCGGTCCTGGCACAGTATGGCGGCGGCTTTCCCACCTTCCTCGCCGCCTTGCCCGATCTCAGCGGGCACCACTACTTGCCCGATATCGCCGCCTTTGAATGGGCGCTGAATGTGGCCGAACATGCCGAGGATGTAGACCTGCTGCGGCCGGAAGACCTGCCCGATGCCATCGAGGAGATGACCTTCACGCTGCACCCATCCGCGCAACGTCTCTCAACGCCGTTTCCGGTCAGCGAGATCTGGCAGGTGCACCAGCCGGAATCACCGGCGGTGGAGCGTATCCAGCTGGCCGGCAGCAGCGAGCGCCTGCTGGTCTGGCGCCGCGGCATCACGGTCCGCTGGCACAAGCTCAATCACGGCGAGGACCGCCTGCTGGCCGAACTGGCCAACGGCGTGCCGCTGGATGCCGCCATGCAGGCGGCCGGCGTACATGAGGATTTCGATTTCCCCGCCAGCTTCAGCTGGATGCTGGATGGCGGCGTGTTCGCGCGACCAGCCAGCATCACGGAGTCCGCAGCTTAATCCAGCCAGCTGTAGGACGCCGCCAGCATCGCCTCGATGCCGGTGCGCAGGGTCGGATGCAGCACCGGTGCGTAGAAGGGCGAATGATTGACCGGCAGGATCGTGGGATCGTCACCGGTCTGCGCCTTGGCATAGAGATCCGGATCGCTGCCGCCAATCACCCAGAACACCGAGGGCACGTTCCAGGCCGTGCCGAACAGGCCGAAATCCTCGCTGCCCGAGGCCGGTTCCACCGTCATCACGCGCTCAGGCCCGAAGTAGGCCGACATGCCCTCGACGGTGCGCGCGGTGGCGGCCTCGTCATTGATGGTGAGCGGGAACTGGCTGATCACCGAGTATTCCGGCGGCTTCGGCGCGCCGGAAGCCTGTGCCTCGGCGTCGATGATGCGCTTGACCGAGGCCAGCACCCGGGTGCGCACGTTTTCCTTGAAGGTGCGGATATTGAGGCGCAGCAGCGCCTCGTCAGGGATCACATTTTCATTGAAGCCGCTTTGCAGCGTGCCCACGGTGACAACTGCGCTGTCTGCCATCGCCACTTCGCGCGACACGACTGTTTGCAGCCGCATCACGGTGGAGGCGGCCATCACCACGGGATCGATGCTGTTCTGTGGCTTGGAGCCATGGGCACCACGGCCGAACAGCTTCACCTCCCAGCTGTCGGCCGCCGACATGGCGACACCGGCCTTGTAGCCGATGCGGCCGGCCGGCAGCGGGATGACATGCTGGCCGAGCGAGACAGTGGGCTTGGGGAAACGCTTGACCATGCCGTCGGCCAGCATGGCGCGGGCACCAGCGCCGATTTCCTCGGCCGGCTGGAACACCGCCATCACGGTGCCCTTCCAGGTGTCGCGCGCTTCCGACAGCAGGCGGCCCACCGCCATCAGCCAGGTGACATGGAAGTCGTGGCCACAGGCATGCATGATCGACACAGACTGGCCGAAGCGATCCACGCCGGTCTGCGTGCTGGCATAGTCCAGCCCGGTCTTTTCCTTGACCGGCAGGCCGTCCATATCGGCGCGCAGCAGGATCACCGGGCCGTCGCCATTCTTCAGAATCGCCACCACGCCGGTGGTGCCGACCTTTTCATGCACCTCGAAGCCATACTGCTTCATCCAGGCGGCGGCGATGCCGGCGGTGCGCACTTCCTGCATCGAGAGTTCCGGATGCCGGTGCAGATCGAGATAGATCTTTTCCAGCTCGGGCAGCATGGCGTCGATCTTGCCGAAGATCGCGGCTCTGTCAGGGGAAAGCGTGCGGTGCCGGGGTGCGTGCATGAGCGTTCTCTTTCTTAAGCGTAAGTCTGGAACTGGGGTTTGGTGCCGGCGCGCAGGCGCGGCAGGCCGCATTTCGGCGCTTCCGGATCGGCTTCGATCTCGCCGAGCAGCACCAGGATTTCCTGGCCGATGCGCATGGCATCCTGCGGCGGCAGGGCATCGGGATGTTCGACAAGTGCGAGCAGATCGAGAATACGCTGCTGACGCTGGTAGCGGCGACGGATCGCAGCAGCCTGATCGTCAGGCATGCCGATCAGCTCCACATCGGGCGGCAGTTCACAGCGGTCGCACATGAACGAATTAGACCGGATACGCCGAAAAGCGTCAACGCGATTGAAGATTTTTACCTGTGCGGATGAGTGCGAGCGGACCAATCAGCGCACCAATTCCCATGACCGCAAGGCCGATGCCCCAGGTCACCACGCTCTGACCGCCCGCCATATATTGCGCCGCATCCAGGGCGAAACCGACAAACAGCGGGCCCAGCACCGAAACACCGAAACCCAGCGCCGAATGCAACGCCATGGTTGAGGCGCGATGCTCAGGCTCGGCGGCGGCCATCATACCAGAGGTAAGCGAACCCGAATCACCGCAGATAAAGACGAAATAGACCGCGCTGAACAGCAGCACGGCCCAGACCGGCAGCCAGGCAGTAAAACCAAACGCCAGCCCCATCACCGCCGAGATGGTCATGATGCCGACCAGGGCGCGGCGGCGACCGATCTTGAGCGCCAGTTCGTTACCCAGCAGACTGGCCGGCAGGCCGATCAGGGTGACCAGCGCTGCCAGCACGGTGGCACTGGGCAACACGGCCGACACGGATGGGTCGCGCGCCAGCACGAAGACAAGGAAAGCCGTGATCCAGGCGCGCATGGCGGTGAGTTCAAAGCCATGAGCGGCATAGCCGATGATATAGCCCATGGCATCACGGTTGCGCAGCACCGGCCGCAGGGCGAAGCCACGCTCGGCCTTGTCCTTGACCGGCGGCACATGCGGCGCCAGCAGCCACCAGGCCAGCAGGCCGGCGATCAGGCTTAAGCCACCCACCACGGCAAAGCTCCAGCGCCAGCCAAAGGATTCGGCCAGCAGGCCGGTGACGGTGAAGCTTGCCGCAACGGCAATCGAATAGCTGGCGGTGTAGAAGGTAACAGCGCGACTCTGTTCGCCGCCCTGCAGCCGGTCGGTGAGCGCACGCAGGCCGGGCATATAGATCGCAGCCTGGCCCACACCGCCGATGGCACGCAGGAAAAAGCCCGACCAGAAGCCATCGGCAAACAGGGCAAAACCCACAGTGCTGAGACCGGTGACCAGAGCACCACCAGCAAACACCAGCTTGGCGTCGAAGCGGTCGGTCAGCATCATCGCATGCGTGACCACCAGCATGTAGCCAAGGTAATAAACGCCGGCGATCCAGCCTGCCTCGGTGTTGCTTAAGCCCCAGGCGGCGATGAAATCCGGCATCAGGGCCGGAAAGCTGGCGATCGGCAGGATGGCGAGAACCTCGAGGGCCGCCAGCATAAAAATCAGGTTACGAGAGGACATCAGACCGGAATTGGCTTGAGGGTGTCAGGGGTTATCACGCAGTATTCACCCATCTTGCGCCCACTGCCAGAGTATCGTCACATTCCTCCGCGATAACTGACAGACTCGTCCAGCCAAACTGGCCTTCAGAACCAGGATCCGTCATGCCACAGAATTTCCAGTTCCGCCCGTCCCGCCGCAGCTTCCTGGCCGGCACCGCCGCCCTTGGCCTCACGCCGCTGCTGGCCTGCGCACCGCGCCCACAGGATGCCGCCGTCGCCGTGCCGCAGTTCGATACTTATCCGCCTGTGATCTTCGTACACGGCAATGGCGATACAGCGGCTTTGTGGCATACCAGCATCTGGCGCTGGGAAAGCAACGGCTTCCCCGACAAACGGCTGTTCGCGGTCGATTTCCCCTATCCGCTGGCGCGCAGCAACGATGCTGAATACCAGGCTGGCCGCTCTTCGACGCAGGACCAGTTCGAACAGCTTTCGGTGGCTGTGCAGGCTGCCCTGCGCCAGACCGGCGCCGGCCGCGTTGCCCTGGTCGGCTCATCGCGCGGCGGCAATGCGATCCGGAATTATCTCAAGAACGGCCCCGGTCCCGCCTATGTCAGCCACGCCGTGCTCTGCGGCACGCCCAACCATGGCGTGATTGTCTCGAATGACAAGCTGGTCGGCAGCGAATTCAACGGTGCCGCGCCATTCCTGCGCCGGCTCAACGATGGTCTGGAGACCGTGCCGGGCGTGCAATGGATGACCACACGCAGCGATGCCTTCGACAAATTCGCACAGCCCGATGGCGCCGGCATCGGCATGCCGGGCACGCCGACCGGCGTGACGGCCGATGGACCCGCCCTCGCTGGTGCCAAGAATATCGTGCTGCCCGGCCTCGACCATCGCGAGGTGGCCTTCCACGAAAAGGCCTTTGCCGCGACCTGGGACTTCATCATCGGTAGCCCGCCGGCCACCACCAAGATCCTGCCCGAAAGCAATCCGGTGCTGAACGGCAAGGTCAATGGTATGGCGCGCGGCGTGCCGACCAACCTGCCGGTGGAAGGCGCCACGGTTGAAATCTGGGAGACCAACCCGCAGACCGGCGCGCGCCTGCGCAGCGCAGCGTCGCATCGCAAGGTCACCGGCGCCGATGGCTACTGGGGTCCGTTCCAGGCGAGCCCGACGGCGACCTATGAATTCGTGCTGAGCGTGCCCAGCCAGACCACCACGCATATCTATCGTTCGCCATTCCCGCGTTCGTCGGCGCATATCCATCTGCGCACCGCCGTGGTGGCCGACCGCGACCGCCAGGCCGGTTCGATCGTCACCATCAGCCGGCCGCGCGGCTATTTCGGCCCGGGTCGAGACATCGTCACCTTCGACGGCCAGCCGGCGCCGGGTATTCCCGCCGGCGTGCCGACCAATTCGACCTCGACGCTGGCAATTCCGCGCGGCACGGCGCAGCGCACCGTGGTATGCCGCTGCAACGACGAAACCATCGCCGTGCAGAGCTGGGCAGCGACCGATGACCGCGCGGTGATTGCGGAGCTGCATTACTAGGGCGCCTTACTTGGGGCTGCCTTGCTGGGGTGATCTGCCCTTGCGAATCAGCAGCAGACCACCGGCCACGATCAGCGCCGTGCCGGTCCAGGCCATCAGGCTGGGCAGGGTGCCGAACACCGCCCAGCCGATCAGCGCGGCGAAGGCCACCGAACTGTAGGTGAATGGCGCCAGCCAGGCTGCATCGGCCAGGCGGTAGGCGCGCACATTGCACATCTGGCCGAAGATCGCCATCGGCCCGATCAGGCAGAGCGCCGCCAGCGTCAACGGTTCGACCGGAACCCACAGAAACAGCATCGCGCCGCCCAGGATCACGGAGGCAAAGCCGTTCACATGCAGCAGCATGGACAGCATGCTCTCATGGCGCGACAGCACCTTGATCAGGATCACCTCGCAGGCGGTGAGGAAGGCGCCGGCCAGTACGGCCAGCGGCGCCCAGGCATGACTGAGCGGATCGGGCGCCACGGCAAACCCGGTGTTGCCCCGCACGATCACCAGCGCGCCCAGCACGCAGAGCAGGCCGGCGATGCCCTGCATCAGCACGATACGCTCGCGCAGCAGCAGCACGGCCAGCCCCATGGTAAAAACACCCTGCAGCAGCGCGAGCGCCGAAGCATCGGCCAGCGGCATATGGGTCGCACCCCAGATCGAGCAGGCACCGCCGCCGACACCGCAAAACGCACGCAGCAGATGCAGGTGCCGTCGCCCGCCAGCCAGAAGGGTCTTCAATGGCTGGCGCTGGGCAGCGGCAATCCCGCTGACCGTGACAAAACCGCTGACATAGCGGATGAAGACGATCTGGATCGCCGGCACCAGGCCGCCGGTCAGCTTGCCCGAGGCATAAAGCAGCGAGAAGGCGAAGGCGGCGCCCAGCACCCAGAGCGCCGCGGCGGCTTTTGATTCGAGACGCGGGATCATCGGTCTATCATGAATGAAAAAGGGCGGCTGTGAAGCCGCCCCTTATGACCGACATGCGGCCCGGTCAGATCGTGATCGTATGCCCGTCGACGGCCAATGCGGCTTCCTTCACAGCTTCGGTCAGAGCCGGATGGGCATGGACAGTGCGGTAGATGTCTTCGGCGGAGGCACCAAACTCGATCGCCATCACCAGTTCCTGGATCAGGTGACCGGCATCGGCGCCAATGATATGCGCGCCGACCACCTTCTTGGTCTTCTCGTCTTCCAGGATCTTCACGAAACCGTCGGTCATGGTCATGGCCCGCGCCCGCGCGTTGGCGGTGAAGGGAAACTTGCCAACCTTGTAGGCAATACCTGCGGCCTTCAGTTCTTCCTCGGTCTTGCCCACGCTGGCGACTTCCGGCCAGGTGTAGACCACGCCCGGAATGGCGTCGTAGTTGATATGCGGCTTCTGGCCGGCCAGCATCTCAGCCAGCACCATGCCCTCTTCATCCGCCTTATGTGCCAGCATGGGGCCGATGATTGCATCGCCGATGGCATAGATGCCCGGTGCCGTGGTGTTGAAGTGACCATCGGTCTTGACCCGGCCGCGCTCGTCCAGCTGCACACCGGCAGCCTCCAGGCCGAGGCCAGTGGTGTAGGGCCGGCGGCCGATCGACACCAGCACGATATCGGCGGTCATCTCTTCAACCGCACCGCCGGCGGCCGGCTCCATGGTCAGTGCCACGCCAGCCTTACCGGCCTTGGCCGCCGTCACCTTGGTGCCCAGCTTGAACTTCATGCCCTGCTTGGCGAGGACGCGCTGCATCTGCTTCGATACCTCGCCATCATTGGTCGGCAGGATGCGGTCGAGGAATTCCACCACGGTGACTTCAGCGCCAAGGCGCATCCAGACAGAGCCCAGCTCCAGGCCGATCACGCCGCCGCCGATCACCACCATGGTCTTCGGCACGGCGCTGAGCTTGAGCGCGCCGGTGGACGACACCACCTGCTTCTCGTCGATCTCAATACCCTTGAGCGGCATCACTTCGGAGCCGGTGGCGATCACAATATGCTTGGCCGCATAGGTGCCCTTGCTCTCGCCGGTCACTTCCACCTTGCCGCCACCCAGCAGTTTTCCGGTGCCCTTGAGCCAGGTGATCTTGTTCTTCTTGAACAGGAATTCGATGCCCTTGTTCGACGCACTGACCACGCTCTGCTTCTGCGCCATCATCGCCGGCAGGTCGATGTCGATCTTGCCGACCTTGATGCCATGCTGGGCGAAGCCATGATTCGCCTCACGATACAGCTCGGAGGAATGCAGCAGTGCCTTGGACGGGATGCAGCCGACATTGGTGCAGGTACCGCCAAGGCCGGGATCCTTTTCCACGACAGCGGTATTCATGCCGAGCTGGGCGCAGCGGATCGCCATGGTGTAGCCGCCGGGGCCGGCACCGATGATGACAACGTCGAAAGCCTGTTCACTCATTAGGATAATCCTCCGGAAACCTATAGCGGCAGCGGGGCATAAAGCCGGCCACCGGCAACATTCATGGTTCTCACCGACTGGCTGCCAGCCAGCATGCCGCTGGCCACCAGATCTTCCAGAATTTCATGATAGACCGGTGAGGTCTTAACTGCGTCGATGGCAGTGATGTCACGCCAGTAGCTGACTGTGCGCCACTGTTCTGCGTCATAGTTGAACATGCAGCCCAGGCAGCCATCCTGATCGCGGAAAAAAGGCTCAAGGCGGTCGCGAGCGAATTCGATGAAATCGTCCAGGCGAGTGGCGTCGTAACCCGAAATCCACACCCGGACGATCATCGCCCACCCGCTTTCTTTTACATCTCAAACAGCAGGCGCTGCGGATCCTCGAGGCATTCCTTGACGCGCACGAGGAAGCTGACCGCCTCGCGGCCGTCGACGATGCGATGATCGTAGGTCAGTGCCACATACATCATCGGACGGATCACGACCTGACCATTGATCGCCATCGGGCGGTCCTGGATCTTGTGCATGCCCAGGATGGCCGACTGTGGCGGATTGATGATCGGAGTCGACATCAGCGAACCGAACACGCCGCCATTGGTGATGCTGAAGCTGCCGCCCTGCAGTTCGTCGATACCGAGCTTACCGTCACGGGCGCGCTTGCCCATGTCGGAAATGGTCTTCTCGATGCCGGCAAACGACAGGTGATCGGCATCGCGGATCACCGGCACGACCAGACCGGTCGGGGTGGAAACGGCGCAGCCGATGTTGAAGTAGTTCTTGAAGACGATCTCGTCGCCTTCGATCTCGGCATTCACCGCCGGGAATTCGCGCAAGGCCTGAACGCAAGCCTTGACGAAGAAGGACATGAAGCCCAGCCGCACGCCGTGCTTCTTCTCGAACTGGTCGACATACTGCTTGCGGGCAGCCATCAGCGCCGTCATGTCCACTTCGTTGAAGGTGGTCAGCAGGGCCGCAGTGTTCTGGGCTTCCTTCAGGCGGCGGGCGATCACCTGGCGCAGCTTGGACATGCGCTGGCGTTCCTCGCGGTCGCCATTGGCACGCGGGCCGGCCGGTACCGACGGCTTGGCGGCAGCCGCCGTGGTGCCGCTGGCCAGCAGGTCCATGACATCGCCCTTGGTGACGCGGCCATCGCGGCCCGAGCCGGCGACCCCCGCAACATTGACATTCTTCTCCGCCGCCAGCTTGGCAGCGGCCGGCAGAGCCTGGCCGGCCGCGGGCGCGGCAGCAGCCGGGGCCGCAGCGGGCTTCGGCGCGGCGGCGGGGGCAGCAGCGGGTGCAGCAGCCGGTTTGGCAGCGGGCTTCGCGGCGCCGGTACCGGCAGTCAGGGTCGCCAGCAGATCGCCGACCTGCACCGTGGCGCCTTCAGCGGCAAGAATCTCACCCAGCGTACCGGCTTCCGGCGCGTTGACCTCGACGGTCACCTTGTCGGTCTCCAGCTCGACCAGCAGCTGGTCGCGGGCAACACTGTCACCGGCCTTGGCCGACCATTTGCCGACAGTGGCTTCGGAGATCGATTCCGCCAGTTGCGGGACGCGAATTTCGACTGCCATGGTTACTTTCCTTATCCTTAAAAACGCCCCTCGAAACCTTCGTGACCCTGCGGTTTACGCCGTCAGGGCATCGTCGACCAGCTTGGCCTGCTGCTGGTTATGCTTGCTCATCAGGCCGGTGGCCGGCGAAGCGGCTTCCATGCGACCAGCATAGACCGGACGCTTCACCTTGCCGCCCAGCTCGGTCAGCACCGCCTCGACATGCGGCTCGATGAAGCTCCAGGCGCCCATGTTCTTCGGCTCTTCCTGGCACCACACCACCGTCTTGGCGTTCTTGTAGCGGCTCAGTTCGGTGATCAGCGCCTTGTGCGGGAACGGATAGAGCTGCTCGACCCGCAGAATCACGGTGTCTTTCATCTCGCGCTTCTGGCGTTCCTCGAACAGGTCGTAATAGACCTTGCCGGTGCACAGGATGACACGCTTGATCTTGGCATCGTCATGCGGTGCATCGTCCCACAGCACGCGGTGGAAGGTCGAACCCGGACCCATCTCGGTCAGCTTCGACACCGCCAGCTTGTGCCGCAGCAGCGACTTCGGCGTCATCAGGATCAGCGGCTTGCGGAACTTGCGGTTCACCTGCCGGCGCAGGATGTGGAAATAGTTGGCCGGCGTGGTGCAGTTCGCCACCTGCATGTTGTCTTCGGCACAGAGCTGCAGATAACGCTCCAGGCGGGCCGAGCTATGCTCCGGGCCCTGGCCTTCGTAGCCATGCGGCAGCAGAACCGCCAGGCCAGACATGCGCATCCATTTGGCTTCGCCCGACGAGATGAACTGGTCGAACACCACCTGGGCGCCATTGGCGAAATCGCCGAACTGGCCTTCCCACATCACCAGCGCATTCGGCTCCGCCAGGCTGTAGCCATATTCGTAACCCAGCACGGCGACTTCCGACAGCAGACTGTCGATCACCTCGTAATGGGCGGCCTTTTCGTCGATATGGTTGAGCGGCACATAGCGCTCTTCGGTCTGCTGGTCATGCCAGACGCTATGGCGCTGGCTGAAGGTGCCGCGACCGCAATCCTGGCCCGACAGGCGCACACCGAAGCCTTCCAGCTGCAGCGAGCCGAAGGCGAGCGCCTCAGCGGTCGCCCAGTCGATGCCCTCGCCCGCCTCGATGGCGGCGCGACGGTTGGCGGTGTTGCGCGCCAGCGTCTTGTGGATATTGAAACCGTCCGGCACGGCGGTAATCGCCATACCGACCTTCTTCAGGGTCTCGATCGCGACACCGGTGGTGCCACGGCGCTCATCGCCTGAAGCCTGCTCAAGACCGGCCCACTTGCCTTCCAGCCAGTCGGCCTTGTTCGGCTTGAAGGATTTCGAGGCTTCCAGCTCCTCTTCCAGGCGGTTCTGGAAATCGGTCACCATCGCCTCGGCCTCGGCCTCGGTCAGCGTGCCTTCATCGACCAGACGCTTGGCGTAAATCTGCCGCGTGGTCGGATGCGTGGCGATCGTGCGGTACATGATCGGCTGGGTGAAGGACGGATCATCGGTCTCGTTATGGCCGTGGCGGCGATAACAGAACAGATCGATCACCACATCCTTCTTGAACTGCTGACGGAACTCGATGGCGATCTTGGCCACATGCGTCACGGCTTCCGGATCGTCGCCGTTCACATGGAAGATCGGCGCCTGCACCACCTTCGCTCCATCCGACGGATAGGGCGATGAGCGCGAGTAGGACGGATTGGTGGTGAAACCGATCTGGTTGTTGACGATGATGTGGATAGTACCGCCGGTGCGATAGCCGCGAAGTTCGCTAAGCGCGAAGCATTCCGCCACCACGCCCTGGCCGGCAAAGGCCGCATCGCCATGCAGCAGCACGGTCAGCACCGAGCCGCGCTCGGTATCGCCCCACTGGGTCTGTTTGGCGCGTGCCTTGCCCAGGCAAACCGGATTGATGATCTCCAGATGCGACGGATTGGCCGCCATCGAAAGATGCACCTTGTTGCCATCGAACTCACGATCCGACGACACGCCGAGATGATACTTCACGTCGCCCGAACCCTGGAAATCGTCCGGGTGGTAGGCCATGCCCTTGAATTCGGTGAAGATGGCGCGATAGGGCTTGGCCATCACATTGGCGAGCAGGTTGAGACGGCCGCGATGCGGCATGCCCAACTCGATATCGCGCACGCCAAGCTGGCCGCCGCGCTTGATGATGGCTTCCATCGCCGGAACCAGCGCTTCGCCGCCTTCCAAACCAAATCGCTTGGTGCCGGTGAACTTCATGTGGCAGAAGCGCTCGAAAATCTCGCCTTCCACCAGTTTGTTCAGGATCGCCTTCTTGCCCTGAGGCGTGAACTGCACTTCCTTGTCGCGGCCTTCGATGCGCGACTGGATCCAGGCCTTCTGCTCAGGATGATAGATGTGCATGAACTCGACGCCGATGGTCGAGCAATAGGTACGGCGCAGGATCTGCAGGATCTCGCGCAGCGTGGCGCTCTCCAGACCCAGCATGTTGTCGATGAAGATCTGCCGGTCCATGTCGGCTTCGGTGAAGCCGTAGGATTGCGGCTCCAGTTCCGGATGCGCGCCCGGCGCCTGAATGCCAAGCGGATCCAGGTTGGCCATCAAGTGGCCGCGGATACGATAGTTGCGGATCAGCATGGCCGCGCGGATGGTATCCAGCGCAGCCGAACGGGCGTCGGCTGGCGAGGCGCCGCCCTTGGCCGCACGGTCGGCGGACTTGGCCGCCTTGCCCTGCGGACCGAGCAGACCCTCATCCTCCATCGGCACCAGCACGGTGGCCGGCGCCCAGGAGGGACGACTCAGCGCCTGCTTTGGCTGACTGAAGTCGTCGCCCAGTGCCTCGAAGAACTGCTTCCAGGAAGCATCGACGCTGTCGGGGTTGGCTACGTACTTGGCGTACAACTCCTCGACAAAGGTGCTGTTGCCACCATAGAGGAATTGCGTGCGTTCAAGCTGCGCCGTCATCGATGTCGTGGCGCCGCTTGTTGGCCGGCGCCGCCCTCTGTTTTCCTGTTACTTACCGTTCAACAGTTCAACCAGGGTGGTGCCGAGCGCTGCCGGGCTTTCCGAGACTCGGATGCCGGCCGATCGCATGGCCTCCAACTTGGTATTCGCATCGCCCTTGCCGCCCGAGATGATGGCGCCAGCATGACCCATGCGGCGCCCCGGAGGCGCGGTACGACCGGCGATGAAACCCACCGTCGGCTTCTTGATCTTGGACTTCATCAGGAACTCGGCAGCCTCTTCCTCGGCGCTGCCGCCGATTTCGCCGATCATGATGATGCACTCGGTTTCCTTGTCGCCAAGGAAGAGATCGAGCGCGTCGATGAAATTGGTGCCATTGACCGGGTCGCCACCGATGCCGATGCAGGTGGTCTGGCCCAGGCCGGCCGCCGTGGTCTGCGCCACGGCTTCATAGGTCAGCGTGCCGGAGCGCGACACGATGCCGACCTTGCCGCGGCGATGGATATGGCCCGGCATGATGCCGATCTTGCATTCGCCCGGCGTGATGACACCCGGGCAGTTCGGACCGATCAGGCGGGTCCGGGAACCGGTGAGCGCGCGCTTGACCTTGACCATGTCGAGCACCGGGATGCCTTCGGTGATGCAGACCACCAGCGGAATCTCGGCCTCGATGGCTTCCATGATCGAGTCGGCCGCGAACGGCGGCGGCACATAGATCACGGAGGCGTTGGCGCCGGTCTTTTCCACGGCATCGGCCACGGTGTTGAACACCGGCAGACCGATATGGGTGGTGCCGCCCTTACCCGGGGTGACGCCGCCGACCATTTTGGTACCGTAGGCAATCGCCTGTTCGCTGTGGAAGGTGCCCTGGCTGCCAGTGATGCCCTGGCAGATCACCTTGGTGTCCTTATTGACGAGAACAGCCATTTACTTGGCTCCCTTCACGGCCTTCACCACCTTTTCGGCGGCGTCGGCGAGATTATCGGCAGAGATGATCGGCAGGCCGCTCTCGGCCATGATCTTCTTGCCCAGATCGACGTTGGTGCCTTCCAGGCGCACGACCAGCGGCACCGCCAGCTTGACCTCGCGGGCCGCAGCCACCACGCCCTCGGCGATGATGTCGCAGCGCATGATGCCGCCGAAGATGTTGACCAGGATGCCCTTCACGTTCTTGTCGCCAAGAATGATCTTGAAAGCAGCCGTGACGCGTTCCTTGGTGGCGCCGCCGCCGACATCGAGGAAGTTGGCCGGCTCGGAGCCGTACAGCTTGATGATGTCCATGGTGGCCATGGCAAGACCGGCGCCGTTGACCATGCAGCCGATTTCGCCGTCGAGCTTAACGTAGTTCAGCGACCACTTGGCGGCTTCCAGTTCGGAGGCATCCTCCTCGTCCGGATCGCGCATGTCTTCCACATCCTTGTGGCGGTACAGCGCGTTGTCGTCGAAGTTCATCTTGGCATCCAGCGCAATCATCTCGCCGGCGCCGGTGACGACCAGCGGGTTGATTTCAACGATGGAGGCATCGAGGCTGGTGAAAGCCTCGTACATCGCGGTCATGAACTTCACCGCCGACTGCACCTGCTTGCCCTCAAGGCCAAGGCCGAAGGCAATCTTGCGGGCATGGAACGGCTGCAGGCCGGTCGCCGGATCGATGGCGACCTTGAGGATCTTTTCCGGATGCGAGGCCGCAACCTCTTCGATCTCCATGCCGCCCTCGGTGGAGGCCATCACGGTGATGCGCGAGGTGGCGCGATCAACCAGGAAGCTGAGATACAGCTCGCGCTTGATGTCGCAGCCTTCCTCGATGTAGAGGCGCTTGACCAGCTTACCCTCGGGACCGGTCTGGTGCGTCACCAGGGTCATGCCGAGGATCGACTTGGACTGTGCGGCAACGTCGTCGATCGACTTCACCACCTTGACGCCGCCGCCCTTGCCGCGACCGCCGGCATGGATCTGGGCCTTCACCACCCAGACGGGACCGCCCAGCTGCTTGGCCACGGTAACGGCCTCGTCGGCCGTGAAAGCGACACCGCCGCGCGGCACGGCGACACCGTATTTCGCGAGCAGGCTTTTCGCCTGGTATTCATGGATGTTCATGCTGACCTACGGGTTTTAAAACCGGCGCGAAAAGCCCCGGTTTCTCTGATTGCCGTTCGGGGCCGAGGTTATAGCAGCCTTCGGAAAGGCCGCAACCGCCGCGCCGCCGGAAATTCAGGTTTTTGGACGAAAGTTCACAGACTTGCGCCTGATCTCGCCGCTCCCGGGACTGTGGAATTCCCGCCTCGGGGCCAGGGCGCCGTGGACGGTAGCTGCCGTTACGGCATGTGCCCATACCGCCGGTAGCGCTGGCCCCCGGAATGGGGTCGGAAACAGGGTCCGTGAACGGACCAGAATTACACTGGTAACCGGGTTACCGGCGCTGCTGCAGGGCGCGTTCCACCGCCGGCCGGTCGCCATAGGTATAGAGCCGGGGGTTGATCTGCGGATTGAAATCGATCTTCGACAGGGTGATGGCCGTGTCCTTGCCCTGGGCATCGGTGACGGTCCAGCCGGCGAATTCGAGTGGCTTGTCGCCGAACACCAGCGTCAGGGCACCCTCTTTCGGACGGTCCGGGGCAAACAGCGTGACCCGCAGGATGGCGGCACCACGCTCGACCCTGGCGATGCCGACGCTGTCATCGAACACCACCTTGTCGCGCACCAGCAGATCGAGCGGCGTAGCCCCTAGCGGAATACGCTCCACCGTCTTCAGTTCACGGTCTTCCATGATGATATAGGCGCCGTCGGAAACGATCAGCATCGGGACCGGCGGATCATATTCAAAGCGGAAGCGGCCCGGCCGGCTCATGTAGATCTTGCCTTCCGAGGCCTCGCCCTGCGGCGCGACCTGCAGGAAACGGCCTTGCATGCTGCGCACCTCGTTGAAATAGGCGGCAATGCGGGCGAGATCAGCCTGGTCCTGTGCCGTCAGCTTGGCCGAACTGGCCGGGGCAGCGGCATAGGCAACGGAAAGCGGCAGTTTCGCCGCAGTTGCGGCAACGGCCATGGCAAGCAGGAAGCGGCGGCGATCTGTCATGGCTCACAGCGGTAGCCCTGGCAGATGGCGAAATCAAGGCGGCATGCTTAAACTGCCGCGAAATCAACCGGGAGCGTCGCATGATTCTGACCACAACCGACAGCGTGGACGGCCGCAAAATCACGGCCTATCTCGGCATCGTGGCGGGTGAAGCCGTGATGGGTACCAACATTTTCCGCGATTTCTTCGCCGGCATCACCGACATCCTCGGCGGCCGCTCCGGCTCCTACGAAAAGGAACTGCGCAAGGCCAAGGCGCTGGCGCTGGAATCCATGATGGAGGAAGCCCAGGCGCTCGGCGCCGATGCGGTGGTCGGCATGGATCTGGATTATCAGCAGATCGGCGGCACGGATCGCCAAATGTTGATGGTCGCCGCCAGCGGAACTGCGGTAAAACTGGGCTGACGCCGGGCGCCCCGGCGCGCCGGGGGAACCAGACAATGGAATCGCGCTTTACCAGCTTCGTCGGCGGGCCGACGGGGCCGTGGAAGATTGTTTCAATGCGGGCGATCAGCGGCAACGGCATGGCGCTGGCCAGTCATCTGGATCTGCGAGATGGCCTGGCCGAGGCCGAAGATGTGGCCTGGCAGCTGCGCGGTGTCGCCAGCCATCTGCGTTATACCAACGAAGCCGAACGCAACGCGCTGGCGTCCGTGCAGCCGGGTCTGGGGCGGCCGGAAGCGCGCTGCGCGGCCCTGATCCCGATCCGCAAGACTGCAGCCTGGTGGCTGCTGGCGCAGGATGAACGCCGGGCCATCATCGAGGAACAGTCGCGTCATATCGCCATCGGCATGGCCTATCTGCCCGCCGTGGCGCGCAAGCTGTTCCATGCCCGCGATCTGGGCGAGCCGTTCGATTTCCTCACCTGGTTCGAATTCGCCCCCGACCATGCCGCCCGGTTCGATATGCTGCTGGCGGAACTGCGGGTCAGCCCCGAATGGGATTATGTCGACCGCGAAGTGGAAATCCGGCTGGAACGGGTCACCTGAGGATGATTTTCGGCTTGAAATAGAACGATCGTGCTATATTCTGCCTGAACCCGACCACCCGCACTGCGCTGAATCGAGCCTCGCCATGACCAAACATTCTTCACCTCGCTCAAATAAAAGCACGAATGTTCATTCTATTATCAATTTCCTGATTCAACGCAGCCTGATCCGCACCGGTTTCCGCCTGGCGCCGGGCTGGGCGGCCAACCGCGCCGCCAGGATGTTTCTGCGGCCCTGGCGCAGACCCGCCGCGGGCCGACCGCCTTATGCGACCCGGGAAACCGCCTTCGCCGCCGAAACGCAGTATGGCCCCATCGCGGCCTGGAGTTTTGGTCCAACTCAAACCGGTACGCCGGCGATCCTGCTGGTGCATGGCTGGGAAGACGACCACCTGAGCTGGGCGCCGCTGATCGACAAGCTGGTGGCGCGCGGCCATCGTGTGCTGACACTCGACCTGCCCGGCCATGGCCGGTCGCCGGCCGATATCACCGGAATCCCGATCCTGGCGACCGCCGTCGCCGCCGTCGGTCGCGAGGCCGAAGCGATTGGTGCAGTCTCACCCCACCAGCCTTTCAAGGCGGTGATCGCCCATTCGCTGGGTGGCACGGCAACGCTGATCGCCGCCACCGAGATGGGCCTGCGCGCCGAACGCTTTGCCATCCTCGCCTCGCCCAACCATCCGCGGCTGTTCGCCGGCGCGATGATGCAGATGCTGAAACTGAGCCGGCAGCAGACCACCATGGTCTTCACCGCCATCGAGCGGCTGATCGGCCGCACCATGGACTCGCTCTATCTGCCGCCCAAACTACGCAACCTGAACCAACCCGGCCTGATCCTGCACAGCCGTGAGGACCGCACCGTACCGCTGCAGCACAGCCAGGAGAACGCCACCGCGTGGCCACGCGCCGATTTCCGCGTGCTGGACGGCATCGGTCATCGCAAGCTGATGACCGACGATGGCGTGCACAGCATGCTGCTGCATTTTATCAGCAGCACCGCACCGGCCGATGCCTATAGCCTGAAGAGCGATGCGGCGGATTAACGCCGCAGCTGCTGGGCGTGATGGGCGATATGCTCGCCGATGAAACTGGCGATGAAATAGTAGCTGTGGTCATAGCCGGCCTGCAGACGCAGCGTCAGCGGGATGCCGGCGGCAGCGGCGGCATTGGCCAGCAACTGGGGCTTCAACTGGTTTTCCAGAAACTCGTCGGCCATGCCCTGATCGATCAGCACCGGCTTGCGCCAGTCGGTGGCTGATGCCAGCGCCGTGGCGTCCCAGCTGTTCCAGGTGGAACGATCCGGCCCGAGATAGCCGGTGAAGGCCTTCTCGCCCCAGGGCACCCGGCTCGGCGCCACGATCGGCGCGAAGGCCGAGACCGATTTGTAGAGTTGCGGATTGCGGAAGGCGCAGACCAATGCACCATGACCGCCCATCGAATGGCCGAAGATGCCGCTGCGCGCCATCTCGGCAGCCGGGACATGCTCGGCAATCAGCGCCGGCAGTTCCTGCGTCACATAGGAATACATCCGGTAATGCCGCGCCCAGGGCGTCTGTGTCGCATCGACATAGAAGCCGGCGCCGGAACCGAAATCGTAAGAGTCGTCCTCACCCGGGATATTCACGCCGCGCGGGCTGGTGTCCGGGGCGATCAGAATGAGGCCATGCTCGGCGGCGTAGCGTTGCGCACCGGCCTTGGCCACCATGTTTTCCCAGGTGCAGGTGAGACCCGACAGGTAATACAGCACCGGCAGCTTTGCGTTTTTCTCTGATGCCTGCGGCGGCAGATAGACGGCAAATTCCATCGCACAGCCCAGCGATGTCGATGCGTGCCGCCAGACCTGCTGCTGGCCGCCGAAGCTGGCCCAGTTCTTGATGCGCTCCATCAGAAGGTCACGACCGAACGGATCGACTTGCCCTCATGCATCAGGTCGAACGCGTCGTTGATCCTGTCCAGCGGCATCACATGGGTGATCAGGTCATCGATGTTGATCTTGCCGTCCATATACCAGTCGACGATCTGCGGCACGTCGCTGCGTCCGCGCGCGCCGCCGAAAGCCGAGCCCTTCCAGACCCGGCCGGTGACCAGCTGGAACGGCCGGGTGGAGATTTCCGCACCTGACGGCGCCACACCGATGATGACGCTCTCACCCCAGCCCTTGTGGCAGCATTCCAGCGCCTGCCGCATGGTCTTCGGATTGCCGATGCATTCAAAGCTGAAATCAGCGCCACCCTTGGTCAACTCGACCAGATGCGGCACCAGCTCGTCATCCTTCATGTCCTTCGGGTTGACGAAATGCGTCATGCCGAATTTCTCGGCCATCTGTTTGCGGGCCGGATTGATATCAACGCCGATGATGCGGTCGGCGCCCACCATGCGGGCGCCCTGGATCACATTGAGGCCGATGCCGCCCAGGCCGAAGACCACCACGTTGGCGCCGGCCTGCACCTTGGCCGTATAGACCACGGCGCCAATGCCGGTGGTGACGCCGCAGCCGATGTAGCAGACCTTCTCGAAGGGCGCGTCAGGCCGGATCTTGGCGACCGCGATCTCGGGCAGCACGGTGTAATTGGCAAAGGTGGAAGTGCCCATGTAATGCCACACGGTTTCGCCGCGGCATTTGAAGCGGCTGGTCCCGTCCGGCATCATGCCTTGGCCCTGCGTGATGCGGATCGACTGGCAGAGATTGGTCTTGCGGCTGAGGCAGTAATCGCACTGGCGGCATTCCGGCGTATAGAGCGGAATGACATGATCGCCCTTCTTCACGCTGGTGACGCCCGGGCCGATATCGACCACCACGCCCGCCCCTTCATGACCCAGGATGCAGGGAAACTTGCCCTCGCTATCGAGGCCGGACAGCGTATAGGCATCGGTGTGGCAGACGCCGGTGGCCTTGATCTCGACCAGAACTTCGCCGGCCTTGGGACCCTCCAGTTTCACCGTTTCGATGCTGAGCGGCTTCTTGGCCTCGAAAGCGACAGCGGCGCGCACGTCCATGGCGAATCTCCTGCGATATGGGCTGCAGGACAATAAAGGCCATGGTCACGCAATGGAAAGCCCTTGAACCACGAACTTGTGGTTACGTCGGCGTTACCGTTGCTTCACGCGGCGCGCTCCACGGCAATCGCGGTGGCTTCACCGCCGCCAATGCAGAGCGAGGCAATGCCACGCCTGCCGCCGCTGCGCTGCAGCGCATTGAGCAGCGTGACGATGATGCGGGCGCCGGTGGCGCCGATCGGATGCCCCAGCGCGCAGGCGCCGCCCACCACGTTGACGCGGTCATGGCCGATATTGAGGTCGCGCATCGCCGCCATAGGCACCGCCGCGAATGCCTCGTTGATCTCGAACAGATCGACCTGGTCGACGCTCCAGTCGACCTTCTGCAACAGCTTGCGGATGGCCGGGATCGGCGCGGTGGTGAACCAGGCGGGGTCCTGCGCATGCACAGAGTGACCGACAATGCGCGCTACCACCGGCAGGCCCTTTTCCCTGGCCGTGGATTCCCGCGTCAGCACCAGCGCAGCGCCACCATCGGCATTGGCCGAGGAGCTGGCCGGCGTGATGGTGCCATTGGCCTTGAAGGCCGCCTTCAGGGTCGGGATCTTTTCCGGGTTCACCTTCAGCGGATTCTCGTCTCGGCTGACGGTCTCCGCACCCTTCACCGTGGGTGTGACGGCAACGATCTCGGCATCGAACCAGCCATTCTCCACCGCCTTGCGTGCGCGGGTCAGCGTCTCGATCGCGTAAGCATCCTGCTCAGCCCGGGTGAAGCCATATTTCTCGGCGCATTGCTCGCCGAAGGTGCCCATGGCGCGGTCGCGCTCATAGGCATCCTCCAGCCCATCCAGCATCATGTGATCGAGCACTTTCGTATGGCCGGCCTTGTGACCGAAGCGCATCTGCGGCAGCAGATACGGCGCGCCCGACATGCTCTCCATGCCGCCCGCCACCATGATATCGGCCGAGCCGGCCAGCAGCATGTCATGCGCCAGCATGGTGGCGCGCATGCCTGAGCCGCAGACCTTGTTGATGGTGACGGCGCCGACATGATCGGGCAGGCCGGCCTTGCGCGCCGCCTGGCGCGCCGGCGCCTGGCCCTGGCCGGCCGGCAGCACGCAGCCCATCAGCACCTCGTCGATCTCTTCGCCCTTCACCCCGGCGCGCTCCAGCGCCGCCTTGATGGCGACCGCACCGAGTTCGTTTCCGGCAACGCTGCTCAGCGCCCCGCCGAAGCGGCCGAGCGGGGTGCGGACGGCGGACGCAATGACGATCGTATCCTGCGCAGACGAGGGGGCGGACATGGCGGCTCTCCGTGTTTTCTCTTGCCGAGTAAATTAGATGATTGCTATCATCTATCCGTCAAGTGCTATTTGTGCTGCAGAAAGCCAGTCATGCGCCGTTCGGCCGAGGAAAAGGCGGAAACCCGTCGCCAGATCGTGCGCACCGCCGGACGAATGATCCGTGGTCGCGGCTTGGCCGACACCGGCGTCGCCGAGGTGATGGCCGAGACCGGCCTGACCCATGGCGGCTTCTACCGGCATTTCGACTCCAAGGAGGCGCTAGCGGCAGCAGCAGTGGAAGCCGCTTTTGCCCATATGCGGGCACGGCTGGAGGCGATCACGGCCAAGGCACCGCCGGGCAAGAGACTGGAAGCCCTGATCGAGACCTACCTGACGGAAGCCCATCGTGACCAGCCCGAACTCGGCTGCGTGATGGCCAGTGTGGGTATGGAGGCGCAACGCGCCGGCGGTGTCGTGCAGGCTGCCTATGAGGGTGGCATCGCGCGGCTGCTGGCGCTGTTCGCGGCACAGATCGAGGCGCCGACCCGGCAGCAGCAGAAGGATCGCGCCGATGCCGTGCTGTCGGTGCTGGTTGGTGGGCTGCTGCTCGCGCGGGCACTGCAGCATGATCCGGTGCAGTCGCGGCGGGCATTGAGGAATGCGCGCGCTGCAGCTTTAGCGATTGCACAATAAAAAGCCCGGCGGTGACGCCGGGCTAATCGAACTTCTGCGGAAACGGAACGACGACTTGGCCGTATCAGCTATCGAGGGATCAATTCCAGAAGCGCCACATAACATACGGCGAAAAGCGCAGAACCTAAGAATACTCCCCCGGCCTTCCAGAGACGATGCCAGTGGCGCTGGCCGGTTTCGGTAAGCATCTCCCGCGGCGCCAGCCACAGCTTCAGACCATCTATGGGATCAAACCACGCGAAGAACCCATTCGGTGTTTGATCAGGCTTGCGGCTGGCAACAACCAAGGCAGCACTGCCAAAGGTCACCACTCCAGCAACAAAACCGATCAGGCAAGCGAGCACAAATGGGGCGATGACAACGTATGCCATCCAATCTCCCATTGGCTGGCCCTACTCCGCCGCTTCGATATTGCGGGCGAGCACTTCGCGCTTGCCGACATGGTTGGCGCCGCCGACCACGCCTTCCTTTTCCATGCGTTCCATGATGCGGGCGGCGCGGTTATAGCCGATCTGCAGATGACGCTGGATAAAGGAGGTGCTGGCCTTGCGCTCGCGGCAGACCAGCGCCACGGCCTGGTCGTAGAGATTATCTTCCTCGCTGCCGCCACCCTCGCCACCCGAACCCGGCGCACCGTATTTGCCGCCATCGGCATCGGCAGTCACGGCTTCCACATAGATCGGCTCGGCCTGGTCTTTCAGCATCTTGACCACGCGTTCGACTTCTTCATCCGAGACGAACGGCCCGTGCACGCGGCTGATACGGCCGGCGCCCGGCATGAACAGCATGTCGCCCATGCCGAGCAACTGCTCGGCGCCCTGTTCGCCCAGGATGGTGCGGCTGTCGATCTTCGATGTCACCTGGAAGGAGATACGCGTCGGGAAATTCGCCTTGATCGTACCGGTGATGACATCGACCGACGGGCGCTGGGTCGCCATGATCAGATGAATGCCGGCGGCGCGCGCCATCTGCGCCAGGCGCTGGATGGCGGCCTCGATATCCTTGCCGGCAACCAGCATGAGGTCGGCCAGCTCGTCGACGATGACAACGATGAAGGGCAGCGGGTTGAGGTCGATCGGCCGCTCTTCATACATCGGCTTGCCGGTATCGGGATCGAAGCCGGTCTGCACGGTGCGGCCGAGTTTCTCGTCCTTGGCGCGTGCCTGGGCGAGACGCTCGTTGTAGCTGGCGATGTTGCGCACGCCGAGTTCCGACATCTTGCGATAGCGGTCCTCCATCTCGCGCACGGTCCATTTCAGCGCCACCACAGCCTTGCCCGGCTCAGTGACCACCGGGGCGAGCAGATGCGGGATGCCGTCATAGACGGAGAGTTCCAGCATCTTGGGATCGACCATGATGAAACGGCACTGATCCGGCGTCAGCTTGTAGAGCAACGACAGGATCATGGTGTTGATCGCCACCGACTTGCCCGAACCGGTGGTGCCGGCGACGAGCAGATGCGGCATCTTGGTCAGGTCGGCGATGATGGCCGAACCGCCGATATCCTTGCCGAGCGCCAGGCCCAGCTTGGTGGACGGGCTCTCGAATTCGGCCGAGGCCAGCAGCTCGCGCAGATACACCGTTTCGCGCTTGGCATTGGGCAGTTCGATACCGATGGCATTGCGGCCCGGAATGACGGCGACGCGGGCCGACAGCGCACTCATCGAGCGGGCGATATCGTCGCTGAGGCCGATCACGCGGCTGGACTTGGTGCCGGGTGCGGGTTCGAGTTCATACAGCGTGACGACCGGGCCGGGGCGCACCTTGGTGATCTCGCCCTGCACGCCGAATTCGTTCAGCACCGATTCGAGCATGCGGGCATTCTGCTCCAGTGCATCCTCGTTGATCTTTTCGCGCGCGGTATCGGCCGGCGCCGGCTTCAGCAGCGACAGTTCCGGCAGCTCGAAATCGCCGGCATCGCCCAGATTGAGCGTGGTCTGCGCCTCGCGTGCGGCCCGCACGCCGGTGCGCGGCTTTTCGATGCGCCGGGTGACGCGGCCCTCATCAGCGCGCTTGGCCGTTGGCAGCCGCGGCAGGTCGTCTTCATCGTCCTCGTCGTCGGCCTCATCGAGATCGTCGGCATCGACATAGTCATCCTCGACGGCAGCTTTCGCCTTGGCCTTGCCAAAGCTCGGCTCGGCCTTGCGGAGCACCGGCTTGTCGTCCTCGTCGTCGCGGGTGAAGGCTGCCTTGAGGCGACCGAAGAAACCCTGGGTTTCCTGGCCGGCGCGCACGGCGGCCTTGCCGCCCTGATAGATGCCCTGTGCCGCGAGGCCGGCGGTGGCGGCGGCGCCGAAGCCGAGCCCCGCGCCCATGCTGCGCCATTCGCTCATGCTGAGACCCGAGGCGAAATAGAAGCACAGCACGGCGAAACCGAAGCAGAGCACGGCCGGCAGCACGGCGGAGATCGGCATGCCGAGCATGACGCCGAAGGGCACCAGCTGGTGATAGAGGATGAAATCGCCGACCACGCCACCAAGCCCGGCGCGCAATGCCCAGACCGTCGGCACCGGTAGCGCAGCCGCGAAGGCCGCAAACAGGATCAGGGTGAGGGGCACCAGGGCCACATTCAGCCACCAGCGCGGCAGGCCACGGTGCGAGACGATGCGGAAACCCCAGCTGGCCAGCAGCAGCACGAACAGCCAGGCCGAGAGGCCGAGCGTCTGCAGCAGCACATCGGAAACATAGGCGCCCGGCAGGCCGAGCCAGTTATGCGGCGCCTTGGGGGTGGCGTGATTGAAATTGGGATCGGCGGGGTCGAAGCTGGCCAGCGCCAGCGCCAGCAGGAAGCCCAGGCCAAGGATCAGGATGCCGCCACCCTCGCGGGCCCGCATGCGCAGGAAATCGTCAAATCCCTCGGGGAAGAAAGACCGCTTCTTCTTCGACCTGGCAGCCATGCCGTTCCTCACAGATTAACCATACCGGCGCGCATACACGGCCGCCGACCCGGGCCGATTCGCCCTAGCCTGACCAGTTAACCCCCGAGAACGTTACCAATGCGTTGAAGGGCGATCTGGGTGGTCGGGATATCCGACACCAGGGCAAGCCGCAGATAGGTCTTTCCGGCCCGTTCTCCGCCATTTTCCGGCCGGGTCAGGTAATTGCCCGGCAGGCTGCGGATGGCCGCCTCGCGCCACAGGCGCAGCGCCATGGCCTCGGGGTCACCGACATCGAGCCAGAGGTAGAAACCGCCGGCCGGGCGGAAAAAGCCGAAGCGGTTGCCCAGCACATTCTGCGCCATGTCGAATTTCTGGCGATACATCGCGCGGTTTTCTTCCACATGCTTCTCGTCGCGCCACAGCGCGGCAGAGGCCGCCGCCACCGGCATCATCATGCCGGTGCAGCCATAGTTGCGCAGCTTGATGAAGGCCTTGGTGATTTCCAGGTCGCCGGTGCAGAAACCCGAGCGCAGCCCCGGCGCGCTGGAACGCTTGGACAGCGAATGAAAAACCACAATGTTCTTCAGCGCATCCTGGCCGACCTTGTTGCCGGCCAGATGCAGGGCGGCATCGAGGCCCCCTGGCGGCGGCACCTGGTCGTAGATCTCGGCATAGCATTCATCGAAGGCGACGACGAAATCATACTGCCGCGCCAGTTCGATCAGATGCGCCAGATAGTCCACGCTGGCAACCGCGCCCTGCGGGTTGGCCGGTGAGCAGATATAGACGAGCGCCGTGCGCTGCAGCGTGTCCTTGTCCAGCGATTTGAAATCGGGCAGGAAACCGTTCTCGGCCGTGGCCGGCATGAAATACGGATCGGCACCAGCCGCCACCGCCGCGCCCACATAGGTCTGGTAGAACGGGTTGGGCATCAGCACCAGCGGGCGCTCGCCTTTCGGACCCTTTTTCTGCGGCACGATCACATTGGCGATCATGTACAGGCCTTCGCGCGTGCCGGTCAGCGCCACGATCTGCGTCTCCGGCTCAATGAGAGTTTCCGGCAGCTTGTAGCGGCGCGTGATCCAGGCGGCGCAGGCGGCGCGGAATTCCGGCGTGCCGTTGATGGTGGGGTAGCGGTTGAGGATGCTCAGATCCGCCGTCATCTGCTCGATCACCATCGGCGGCAGCGGATGCGACGGCTCACCGATGGACAGGTTGATCGGCGCCATACCAGCCGGCAGCGGCTCGGAATCGAGCAGGGTGCGCAGGCGGGCGAAAGGATAGTCGCTGAGTTCGTCGATACGGGGATTGAGCATGGCGGGTCACGGCAAGGCCCGGCCGCTGGGGTGCGACTCGGGCGGGAAACAGGATGTCCGCAATCTACGGGGGCCGCCCCGGCCGGGCAAGCCGGGCACCCTGCATAAACGGCGCATATCCTCACGCGGAAATGACGCCCGCCAAACCGCCAAGGCCGGCTAACATGCAGCCATGCCGATATCAGCCCATCACTGGTTCAGCGATACCGATGTCTTGCGCCGCGTGGTCAGCGACGCTGGCCAGGCCGAGGTGCTGCGCCTGCGCGGTTCAGCGCCCATACTGCCGGCACTGTGGCCCGACGATCTGCGGCTGGAAGGTTTCGCCGCCCGCGAACGGCAGGCGATTGCCGAAGCCCTGTCACTGCTATTCGGCCTGACCCTGCCGCAGGACTTTGCCGCCGCCCGGCACTTCGGCGACTGGCTCAGGCTGCTGCAGGACGCCTTCACGGCGCGTGGCGGTGCCGGCGACCTCACCTTCCGCAGTTCCGGCAGCACCGGAACACCGAAAGCGATCCGCCACAGCTGGGATCGCTTTGTCGAGGAACTGGAATTCCAGGCCAGCCTGCATGAACCTGCTGGCGCAAGTATCCGCCGCGTCGTCGGCTTGGTGCCATCGCATCACATCTATGGCTTCATGTTCGTGCTGTTGCTGCCGCAGCGCTATGGCGCAGGCTTCATCGATCTGCGTGGCCTGCGGCCGGCCGCCGTGGCCGAGCAGTTGCAACCCGGCGACCTGGTGGTCGGCTTCCCGCAGGTCTGGCAGGCCTTGAGCGAAAGCCGCCGCCCGATCCCGCGCAACGTGCGCGGCATCACCTCGACCGCGCCCTGCCCGGCCGATACCGCACGTGCCGTGCAAGCCGCCGGCTTCACCCGGCTGGTGGAACTCTACGGCTCCAGCGAGACCGCCGGCATCGGTTGGCGCGATACGCCGGATACCGGCTTCACGCTGTTTCCCTACTGGCGCTTTGCCGGCGGCACCACGATGCTGCGCCACCGCAGCCGTGACCAGGTGGTGGCCCTGCCCGATCACCTGGCCGTGGTGGACCAGGCTGGCCGTTTCGTTGTGGTCGGCCGGCGCGATGGCGCCATCCAGATCGGCGGCATCAACGTGAACCCCGAACATGTTGCTGCCGTGCTGCGCCAGCATCCGCAGGTCGCTGCCGCCCGGGTGCGCCCCTATCGCGTTGGCCGCACGCTGCGCCTGAAGGCCTATGTGGTGCCGAAGGATACCGCGACCGAGATCCCCAGCCTGCGCCGCATGGTGGAAGAGTGGCTGCGCAAGCAGCTGCTGCCGATTGAGCGCCCACGCCATCTTACCTTCGGCCTCAGCCTGCCCGATGGCGCCATGGGCAAGGCAGCCGACTGGGATATCGCCAAACCGGCCTGAGCCTTGTCGCCCTCCTGCCGGTTGCGCAGTATCGCCGCCAACAAAGGGAGGGCATGATGCGTTTCAAACGACTGATCGTCGCGCTGGCAATGGCATGGCTGGCTTTGACGACGATGGCCCTGGCCCAGGACAAGATTGGCGTGCTGATGCTGCACGGGAAAAATCCGGGCAGCCCGAACGATCCCAATTTCGGCAGCCTGAAGGCCAAGCTGGATCATGAGGGCATGATTACGCTGATGCCCGACATGCCCTGGTCGGCCCGGCGCTATATCGACGGCAACTGGGACAAGGCGATGGCCGAGATCGACAGTCATGTAAAAACCCTGCGCAGCCGCGGTGCGACCAAGATCGTGATCGCCGGCCACAGCATGGGCTGCCCGGCGGCGATGAGCTATGCCGCACGCAGCGGCAATGTGGATGCGGTTGCGTTGCTGGCACCGGGTCACATCCCCGTATTCTACATGTCGGTCAATGCCACGGGGAGCAGCATAGAAGAGGCACGCCGGTTGGTGGCGGCCGGCCAGGGCGACACGCGCAAGGACTTCAACGACAACAACCAGGGCAGGATTCTGCAGGTGCGGATGACCGCGAAGGACTATCTGTCCTTTTTCGATCCGACTTCGGACGCGGAGATGTCGGTAACCGCGCCAAAGATACCTGCGGGTACCGCCGTGCTCTGGGTGGTCGGCAATGCCGACCCGATCTACCAGCGCGGTCGCGGCTATGTATTCGACAGGCTGCAGGACAACCCGAAGAGCAAATATCTCGAGGTCGCCGCCAACCACCTGACCACGCCCGTGGTCGCGCGCGATGACGTCGCTGCCTGGATCAAGGCCGCCGTTGCGCCATAAAAAAGCCCGGCCGGTTTGCCCCGGCCGGGCCGCTTTTCTGAACCGCTAGCTTACTTGGCGGCGAGGAAGTCTTTCACGTCCAGCAGCACAAACTCGTTATCGTCACTCTTGCCGAGCTGGCGGCCCGAGGAATAGGGCAGATTGTTGTCGTTGCCGACGATGATATGGGTGGCATCGACCACATCGACATTCTCGATGGTGAAGAAGGGGAAGGTCAGCTTCGGGCCACCCTCACCGGTTTCACCGCCCTGCTTCGCCTTCTTGTTCGGATCGGCCATGTCCATCAGGTCGATATAGCCGACCTTCTTCACATAGCCTTCCGAGTCCGCCTGACTGAAGTCGATCTTGTAGATCCGCTTGAACTTGGCCGGCACATTGAAGCAGTCAGGCGCAACCGCGCCCTTGCAGGCCTGAGCCTGATTCCCCTCGGTGTCGTCGCGCTCGATGATCATGCCGGTGCTGGCGTCGATCATGTTGAAGTCGCCGATGCTGTTGCCGTTGACTTCAAGGCGATACTTCCAGCTGCGACCGCTCCAGTCATTCTTGGCCAGATCGAATTCGAGGATGCGCAGGTATTCCTTGCCGTCAGCCCCCTTCTCGGTGCTGTTGGCGGCGGCATCCCAAAGAGCGCCTTCCAGCAGCGGATAGAGGAACTTGCCATCCTTGCTGGCGGCCATGCCCTCATAGCCCTTGCTGCGGCGCGACTCGAACGCCACCGCACCCGGCGCGCCCGGCGTGCGCACGGCATAATGATCGGGCGAACGCACCGGCTTGCCGTTCACCTTGGTCTCGACGATCTGCTTCACCTTGCCCTGGCGGTCGGTAGCGATAAGATAGGGGCCGAATTCATCGCCGAACCACAGCGTGTCGCCCGCGACCTGCATGGACTCCAGGTCGAAATCGGCGCCAGTGAGATAGCGCTTGTCGGTACCTTCATTGACGATCAGGAACGGCACTTTCTTGTCCGGGTCATGCAGGAACATTGTTTCCTGTCGCTGGATCTGACCGTTGGCGAAGTCGATCTTCAAGCGATGGAACATCAGCATCGCGTCGGGGGAGTTGGCCTTGTTGCCGAAACCATTATCGGTGACGACGAGGAACTCGCCATTGCCCAGCGCCTTGATGCCCGAGAAACCCTGCACCGGCTGACCCTCGAACGGCAGGCTGATGCCGATCTTGCGTGGCGCGGCCTTGTCCGACAGCGCCGAGATGCCCTCGACACTGCGCAGTTTGTCGTTGCGCACGGCGCCGGTGAACTTGCCCGAGGTCTTCAGCATGGCCGGCGCATCGGCCGGCGCCGGCACGAAGCTTTCCGCCGGCAGAAAAACATGCCCGGCGACGGTGGCGCGGAATGGCTTGGCATCCTGGGCGTGGACGGCGCCAGCCAGGAAAGTTGCCGAAATCAGTGCAAGTGCGATCGGTTTCATGTCCGATTCCCCCTGTGAAGTGTATGGGAGGAGAGTCGGTAACGGCCTAGCATGACACTGCGATGCCGATGCGATGACAGGTCGATGACGACAGCCGCGCATCCCTGCGCTACACTTTGGCCATGGATGAACCCAAACCGCCTGCGTCCACTGTTTGCAGTCTCGATGAGGCACCCGATGCCTGGCGCGGCTATCTGTCGCCAGCGGAAATCGCCGCCGAACTGGATCGGCTGCTGCCGCGCATCCGCGACGACGCGCTCCATGCCAGGCTGATAGCGATCCGCAACAGCCTGCCGATGCCCGCGACCAAGGACAAAGCCGACTGATGCGCGTCCTGGTTCTCTATGCCCATCCGGTCGAAACCAGTTTCCACGCCGCGCTGCATGCCCGCGTGGTGGCGGCGCTGAACGCCGCCGGCCATGAGGTCGATGATTGCGACCTCTATGCCGAGGGCTTCAATCCCGTGCTGAGCCGGGAGGAGCGTCTGAACTATCACAACACAGCGGTGAATCGCGCACCGGTGCAGACTTATGTCGACCGCCTGCTGGCGGCCGAGGCCCTGGTGCTGTGTTTTCCGGTCTGGTGTTTCGGCCTGCCGGCGATCCTGAAGGGGTGGTTCGATCGCGTGCTGATGCCAGGTGTCGCCTTCGACATCAGCGACCCGGCCAATGTCAAACCGGCACTGACGCACCTGAAGAAGATCGCGGCCTTCACCACCTATGGCCGGCCGCGCTGGATGGCGTTTTTCATGGGTGACCCGCCGCGCAAGGTGATCACGCGATACCTGCGTGCACTGACCGGAGGCACCCGCGTGGGCTATCACGCCTACTACCACATGAATGTGGCGACGCCGGAATCCCTGCGCCGGCATCTGGACCGCATCGATGCGCTGATGCGCCGGTTTTAGGGCGCATTGGTTTAATGTCGGGCGTTTTCAGGGGGAAAATGGTGCCCAGGGACGGAGTTGAACCGCCGACACGAGGATTTTCAGTCCTCTGCTCTACCAACTGAGCTACCTGGGCACACAACCTTGTTTACGGTCCACACGGGGCCGTAACGGCGCGCGGTTATAGACAAATTCCCCACCCCTGTCCAGCCCCCGACCGGGCGGCCGTCCCGCCGGCCTAATTACATGAATTTGGCCACGATATCGGTGGTCGAAGCCTTGCCGATATCGTCGAAATGCGCGGCCAGGAAGGCCTCCGCCCGCTCGCGGCCGAGATCGCGCAGATAGCACAGGAATTCCCAGTCGGGATTGAGCTTGCTGGAGACGCTGAACTTGGCCAGCACGTCCTCGGCGTCGATGCTGTGCATGAATACGCGCGGATATTTCTCGCGGTTAAGCTCTTCGGTGTCGAGCAGATTGGTCACGAACTGGATGGCGCGCATCTCACGCATCAGGCTGGAATTCCAGCTCAGCGTATTGATGCGGTCCAGGATCGCCGCCGCGGTGTTGGGCACCTCGGGGATATTGATCGGGTTGATCTGCACGATCAGGATGTCATTGGTGCCCTTTTCATAGATCAAAGGGAAGATGGGCGGATTGCCGCAATAGCCGCCATCCCAGTAGAAGTTGCCATCCACTTCCACGGCCTGGAACAGGAAAGGCAAACAGGCCGATGCCATCACGGCATCGGGCGTCACCTCATCGCGATTGAACACGCGGATGCGACCGTTCTTCACGTTGGTGGCGCAGATGAACAGTTTGGCCGCCGTCTTGTTGGCCCGCAATGCCTCGAAATCCACCACTTCGGCGATCAGGTCGCGCAGCGGATTCACATTCGTTGGATTGAGCTGATACGGCGACATCATCTGCGACAGCGAATTGAAGAAATGATACATCGGCGAGTAATCCATGTTGCCGATGCTGAACAGCTTGTCGATCGGGCTGGGCTGCAACGGGCCTTTCTTGCCGGCTTCGGACGACTTACGCCAGAATGCCTCCAGCAACGCCTTCGCCTTGGCCGGACCGCCAGCGCCCAGGCCATAGGCCGTCACCGCCGCATTCATCGCACCGGCCGATGTGCCGACCAGCGCCTCGATCTCGATACGGTCATCTTCCAGCAGACGATCAAGAACACCCCAGGTGAACGCGCCATGGGCACCGCCGCCCTGCAGGGCCAGCTTCAGGCTCTTCTTTTTCATCGTCGTAGTCCCCCAAATCCGGTGTCAGCTGCCCTGGATCGCCGCCCCCGGCGCATCCAGATGCAGGATGGTTTCATTGCGCGGCAGGTACACTGCCAGATCGCTGCTGCGCAAAGCCGAATAGGCGGCATTCAGAATGGCGCCCTTCATGATGACCAGGGCAGCGAAATTATCGGTGAAGAAATAGATACGCCACAGCATGGTAACCGGCCGCATCTCATGCAGCAGGATGATCGGCGCCGGATCGGACAGCACGCCATCCACAGTCAGGGCCGCATCTTTCAGCATCTGCCTCAATACGGCTTCATCGAAACCGTATTGCAAGGGAACCTCGACAGAGTCGAGATGGCGCAACTGTGGCTGGCTGTGGTTGATCAGCTTGGCGCGGCCGATCACGGCATTGGGCACCACCATCAGATCCATGGTGCGGGTGCGCAGATGGGTGGAGCGCCAGTTGGTCATCAGCACGATACCCTGGGTGCCATCCATGGTGATCCAGTCGCCGGCCTTAAAAGGGCGCTCCAGATTCAGGGCAACACCGGCGAAGATATCACCCAGCAGCTGCTGCAGGGCGAAGCCGAGTATGATTACAACGATGCCGGAGGTTGCAAACAGGCCGGTCGGCGCCTGGTCGAACACCTCGACCGCGACAATACCGGCCGCGGCGACATACAGCATGACATTGAACAGGTCAGTGAACAGCTTGCGCTGGCGCGGCACGCCCGAGAGGCTCTGCCCATACAGACGCCGCCAGAGGAAAAGCTCAAATCCGCTGGCCGCGGTCCAGGCCAGACTGAACCACGCCAGCACGGCGAGCGGCTTGTCGAGCCAGAATGGCAGATACGGCGAAATCAGGTAGGTCCACATGAACGGGACATGACGCGGTTCGAGAACCGTGTAGATCAGCCCGATCGAAATGAGGAGAGACCAGACAAAGCGTCTTGTTTCGCGCGACATGAGGCGGACGTTACACGGTTTGCCACGCCGGGAGCCAGTGGTTTCAAACAGCGAATCGGGACTAGAAGACGGGCATGCCCACGTCCATCCTTCCCGCCCCGTCCCCGTTATGTCATGCTGTCGCCTCTGCGACCCACCCGGCAGTTTCATGACCTTCTTCTCTGCAATCGCCTCGCTGCCTTTCAAGGTCAGCATCCTGCGTTCTGTTGGCGCCAAAATCTTCGCCATTGCCGCCAGCCTGCTTGCCATCATGGTGCTGGTCGCCGTCGTTGCCAGCCAGATGGCCCGGATCGTCAGCGATGAACTGACCCTGATTGAGCAGCATTACGTGCCGGCCTATTCCGCACTGGCGCGCGCCCATATCCGTTCGGTGGAAGAAGACCTCGCTGTGCGGCGCCTGATCGTGCATGTCCGCTCGGGCGACATGACGACCAACGAGCATAACGAGGCCTATCGCGCCGACATCTTCAAGGCGATCGAGGGGGTCAGGAGCGAGCTGGGCGTGACACGGCAGCATCTGGCTGCCTTGCTGGCATGGGACTCCTATTTCCATAACGACCAGGCCATTGCCCGCGTTGACGCTCAGCTGGAAATGATGCTGGAGATTTTCAGCAAGGAAGAGCGCGTGCTGACCCCGGTGCTGGACGGCCTGGCCGCCGAAGACTGGCAGAAGGTGTATGGGGCGCTGGATGCCATCGAGGATCGCACCACTGAGATAAACGAGCGGCTCGAGCGGTATCGCACCGAAATGCGGTCTATCCTGCAAACTGCGGCCAGCAACGCACGCAGTTTCCAAGAGAACCTGATGCTGGCCAACATGATCGTCACCATCCTGGCCTGCGCACTCGGCCTGGTTGCCGCCGGCTTCATCACCCGCAGCCTGGTGCGCCCGGTGAAGGCGCTGCTGCTGGGTGCTCAGCGGATCGAAAGCGGATCACTCGATGTCGATCTGCCGGTCTCGTCCCGCGACGAGATCGGCCAGCTCACCGCCAGCTTCAATGTCATGGTGGAAGAGTTGCGCAAGAAGGAGCGCATCCGCGACACCTTCGGCCGCTATATGGATCCGCGGATCGTGGAGGGCCTGCTTGAACGCCCCGATCTCGCTCACAGTGAAGGCGAGCGGCGCGTGATGACGGTGCTGTTCTGCGACATGCAGGGCTTCACGGCGCTGAGTGAACGTCTGTCTCCAGCCGCCCTGCTGGCCGTGGTGAACCGCTATCTGACCCTGATGTCGGAACCTGTGCGTCAGCATAACGGCGTCATCGACAAGTATATCGGCGATGCCATCATGGCCTATTGGGGCCCTCCCTTCGTAGCAAGCGATCGCCAGGCGATGCTGGCCTGCGAGGCTGCACTGGACATGATGAAGCAGCTGGACCGTTTCAACGCCGAATTGCCAGACCTGATCGGTATGCGCGGCAACCTGCCCAAGATCAACATCCGGATCGGCATCGCCACTGGCGAGATGCTGGTCGGCTCGATCGGTTCGGAATTCTCGCAGAGCTATTCCGTACTCGGCGACAGCGTCAACCTCGCCTCGCGCCTGGAAGCTGCCAACAAAAGCTACGGCACACGCATCATGATCAATACGCAAACCCGCAACATGGTGGGCGATCAGTTTGCCCTGCGCGAGATCGACATGATGCGCGTTGTCGGCAAGACCGAACCGGAACGTGTCTACGAACTGTATGGGCCGGCTGGCGCGGTTCAGCATGAACGCGACACGGCCTTTGCCGAAGCGCTGGCAGCCTATCGGCAGGGCAACTGGGCTGCCGCGCGCCGATATCTGGAGCAGAAGGCCGGCGAGGATCCTCTGGCCGAGGCTTTCCTTACACGCATCGCGATCCTGGAAAAGGACACGCCGGAGGCCTGGGACGGCATCTGGACCATGACCCAGAAATAGGTTTTTGGTCCGTCATTTGGCGGCAATGGACTAGACAACCCTTCCAAGCCTGCCATATCAGTTCGCCACGACCAGCCACCAGAGCCTGCGCATGACTGACTCAGCCATTACCGTTTCCGGCCTGGCCAAGACCTATGGCACGGACGAGAAGCAGGTGCGCGCCGTCGATGGCATCGACTTCCAGGTGGCGCCGGGCAGCGTGACCGCCCTGCTGGGCGGCAACGGCGCCGGCAAGACCACCACGATCGCCATGCTGCTTGGCCTGCTGAAGCCCTCGGCCGGCAGCATCCATATCCTTGGCACCGACATGCTGCGCGACCGGCACCACATCCTGCCGCGGCTGAATTTCTCCTCGCCCTATGTCGACCTGCCGCATCGCCTGACCGTGCGGCAGAACCTGAAGGTGTTTGCCGGGCTCTATGCGGTGCCGCAGGCCGCCGCGCGCATCGAACAGCTGGCCGAGGAACTGAACTTCGCCGCCCTGCTCGACCGGCCGGCCGGCGCATTGTCTGCCGGGCAGAAAACCCGCGTGGCACTGGCCAAGGCACTGATCAATCAGCCCGACATGCTGCTGCTGGACGAGCCGACGGCGTCGCTGGATCCCGATACCGCCGACTGGGTGCGCAGCCTGCTGGAGAAATACCGGCAGGAGCGCGGCGTCACCATCCTGCTGGCCTCGCATAACATGGGCGAGGTCGAGCGGCTGTGCGACCAGGTGCTGATGATGAAGGAAGGCCGTATCGTCGACCGTGGCAGCGCGCCGGAGCTGATCGACCGCTATGGCCGACGTAACCTGGAGGAAGTATTCCTCGACATCGCGCGCGGCCAGGGCAAGGCGGCGGCGCTTGAAGGAGCGCCAGCATGAGCATGGGCACCAACAGCATCAGCTGCAGCCTGCAGCGCATGACCGCCATGCTGCTGCGGCACTGGTATCTGCTATCTGGGTCATGGACCCGTGTCGTCGAGCTGATCTACTGGCCGGCCGTGCAGATGATCATGTGGGGCTTCCTGACCCAGTTCCTGGCCGGCAAGACTTCCTATGTGGCGCAAGCCTTCGGCGTGTTCATTGCCGGCATGATGCTGTGGGACTCGATGTTCCGCGTGCAGCTTGGCGTGGCGATCTCGTTCCTGGAAGAAATGTGGTCGCGCAACCTGGGCAACCTGTTCGTCAGCCCGTTGCGGCCGGGTGAATTCGCCGCCTCGATCCTGGCGATGGGCCTGATCCGCACCCTGGTCGGCATGGTCCCAGTCAGCTTCATGGCCTGGTGGTTCTTCGATTTCTCGGTCTATGGCATGGGCCTGGCGCTGGCCGCGTTCTTTTTCAGCCTGGTCATGTTCGGCTGGGCCATCGGCATCGCGGTCTGCGGCCTGATCATGCGCCGCGGTTTGGGTGCCGAGAGCGCGGCCTGGGGCGCCATGTTCCTGATCCTGCCGGTGGCGGCCGTCTATTACCCGGTCAGCGTGCTGCCCGGCTGGCTGCAGCTGGTCGCCTGGTCGCTGCCGCCGGCCTATGTGTTCGAAGGCATGCGCGCGCTGCTGGTCGATGGCGTGCTGCGCAGCGACCTGCTGATCGGTGCCTTTGCGCTGAACGCACTGTATCTGGCGCTCGGCTTCATCATCTTCCTCAGCCTGTTTGAATCGGCGCGCCGGCGCGGGCTGCTACTGGGCCAGGGTGAGTAGAGCCACGCCGTCGGTCATCAGCCGCCCGAGCAGGCGCATCGGCAGCAGGGTGAACAGGCCCGGGATCACCAGGGCACCGAAAAACAGGCCGGTCATCGCCATGCGGTGCCGGGTGACCTTGCCGCGCCGGATCGCCAGCACCGCCAGCGGCACCAGAACCAGCACCAGCACGCTCAGGGCATGAATTGGGCTGTAGCTGCCCCGTATGCTGGTGATCCAGAAGGAACTGACCGCCGCCGTCAGCATCAGGCCGACCCAGATCCAGCCCAGCAATCGGTGCGAGAGGGTGCCCTTGCGACGGGCCAGCATCATGATTCCCAGCAGCAGCGCCAAAATTGTCGCCGTGAGATGGATATGAACGGCTGAGCCGGCCGTTAGGAGGGGCGTGAAATTCATGCCCAAAGCCTGCCCCACCCCCTGCAAACCGGCCAGCGACTTGCTATATAGATGTGACGATGATCACCGGTTTTCCGGGACTTTCCGCCCGCCATCAAGGATCTCTCCGTGAGCGCCACCATTGCCCTGGTCGATGACGACCGCAACATCCTGACTTCCGTTTCAATCGCCCTGGAAGCCGAAGGCTACAAGGTGCGCACCTATAACGACGGCGCCGAAGCGCTGCGCCACCTGACCCAGCAACTGCCGGATCTGGTGATTCTCGATATCAAGATGCCCCGTCTTGATGGCATGGAAACCCTGAGCCGCCTGCGCCGCGTCAGCCAGGTGCCGGTGATCTTCCTCACCTCGAAAGACGAGGAGATCGACGAGGTGCTCGGCCTCAAGATGGGCGCCGACGATTACATCACCAAACCGTTCAGCCAGCGCCTGCTGATCGAGCGCATCAAGGCGGTGCTGCGGCGTGCCGAGGCCAACCGGCCAGGTGCGGAAGAAACCGCAAGCGACAAGATGGTGGTGCGTGGTCCGCTCAGCCTGGATCCAGCGCGGCATCGCTGCACCTGGAAGGGTGAGGAAGTGGTGCTCACGGTCACCGAATTCCTGCTGCTGGATGCGTTGGCGCAGCGCCCCGGCCATGTAAAGAACCGCGACCAGTTGATGGATGCGGCCTACGACGACAATGTCTATGTCGACGACCGCACCATCGACAGCCACATCAAGCGGCTGCGCAAGAAGTTCAAGATGGTCGATGACAGCTTCGATTCAATCGAAACGCTGTATGGTGTTGGCTATCGCTTCAAGGAACAGGCGGCCTGACCGTTTCAAAGCAGCTGCCGGGCTGGGGTAACAGGATGCACAGCAGGGAGAGCGGGCGGTGACCGATCAGTCTCCGCGGCGGCGGCTGATGTCGCCGCTGACGCGTCGCATCCTGCTGATCAATCTGGCAGCACCGATCGCGCTGGTGCTGGCCTTTTTCTACCTCGACCAGTTCCGCCTCAGCCTGATCGATACGCGACTAACCGCTTTGCGCTACGAGGCAGACCTGATCGCCGGCGCGCTGGGCGAGTCCGCCATCAGCCCGTCGGAGTTCACCCCCACGCTGGAACCGGAATTGGCCCGCCAGCTGCTGCGCCGCCTGTCGGCACAGTCAAGTGCGCGCGCACGGCTGTTCGATGCTGAGGGCGAGTTGATCGCCGACAGCCGGCTGCTGCTGGCGGCCGGCCGCGGCGTGGTGACCCGGCAACTGCCGCCGCCGAATATCGACACGCCTTGGGAACGCGCGCTGATCGGACTTTACGACAAGGTCAATGCCCTGTTCATGACCACGCTCGACCTGCCCAAATACGTCGAGCTGCCATTCACCCATGCCAATGATTATCCGGAAGCGCGCCGCGCACTGACCGGCGAAAATGGTGATCAGCTGCGCGACCTGCCCGACGGTCGCATCATGCTGTCGGTCGCCGTGCCGGTGCAGGGCCTGCGCAAGGTGATGGGCGCCCTGCTGCTGAATGTCGATAGCGCCGAGCTGGATGCCCGCGTGCGCGAGGAACGGCTGGGCGTGCTCAAGGTGTTTGCCGCCGTGCTTGGCTTCACCGTGCTGGCCTCGCTGTACCTGGCTGGCGCCATCGTGCGGCCGATCCACCGTCTGGCAGAAGCCGCCGAGCGCATTCGCGCCGCCAAGGGCCGCATCGCCCACCTGTCGCTGCCGGACTATTCAGGCCGCCGGGATGAGATCGGTGACCTGTCCAGCGTGTTGCGCGCCATGACGGCCGCGCTGTCGCAGCGGCTGGATTCGATCGAGCAGTTTGCCGCCGATGTCTCGCATGAGATCAAGAACCCGCTTACCTCGCTGCGCAGCGCCATGGAAACCTTCCTGCGCACCGAGAAACCGGAACTGCGCGCCCGCCTGCTGACCGTGATGCAGGATGACGTGCGCCGCATGGATCGCCTGATCACCGATATCTCCGGCGCGTCGCGGCTGGATGCCGAACTGGCACGCAGCGAAGCCCAATCGCTGGATATCGCCGAGATGCTGCGCTCGGTGGTGGAAACCTACAGCGCCCGGCTGGCTGAAACCGGCCCGCAGATCGAGTTGAAACTGATCGAGCCTGGCCCCTATGTGGCACCGGGTTTCGAGGGCCGGATCGGCCAGGTGGCCCGAAACCTGATCGACAACGCCATTTCCTTCAGCCCTCCGGGCAGCACGATCAGCATCGTGGTGAAGCGTGAGCTTCGCCACATCATGTTCAGTGTCACCGATGAGGGCCCCGGCATTCCGCCCGAAAACCTGGAATCGATCTTCGAGCGCTTCTATAGCGAACGCCCGGCAAGTGAAGCCTTCGGCCTGCATTCCGGTCTTGGCCTTTCCATCGCCCGCCAGGTGGTACAGTCGCTCGGCGGCGAAATCCGTGCGGAGAACCGCGACGACGGTCGGACCGGTGCCCGTTTCACGGTTCGCCTGCCGTTGTAGGCCGCCCGGCCTTGCAGGCCCTGGGCCGTTAACCAAGGCAACTCTGCATAAGGATGTATTGACTCTGCCGGAATGGCTCGGCAGGCTGCGCGCCCATGCTGACCCTCCATGCTAGCTGCGTGGCGATTGCCGGCGCAGCGGTGCTGCTGCGCGGTCCGTCCGGAGCTGGAAAATCCGATCTTGCACTCCGCCTGCTTGATGCCGGCGCCGGCCTTGTGGCCGATGACCAGACGTGCCTGCAACGCGATGGCAGCCGCCTGATCGCCAGCGCGCCGCCGGCGCTGCGCGGCCTGCTGGAAGTGCGTGGCCTGGGCCCGGTTGCGCATGCCTGTATTGGTCCGATGCCGGTGGCCTTGCTGATCGATCTGGTGCCGCGCAAGGATGTGCCGCGCCTGCCCGAGCCGCGCGTTGAAAGTTTTCTCAGGATCGAACTGCCTTGCCTGTCGCTACACGCCTTCGAGGCCAGCGCCGCGGTAAAGGTGAAATGGGCACTGGCGCGCGCCGTCGCCGGTACGCTGTTCCAGCCCGAGGAAATTCGCCCGGAAGATCTGCGTCTTGGGGAAAACCCCATCGTCACGCCGTTCAAGCGCAAAGCCTGACCGATGACAGCCGCTGCCGATCCGATCCGTTTTGTTGTCGTCAGCGGCCTCTCCGGCGCAGGCAAAACCACTGCGCTAAAGCTGCTTGAAGACTACGGCTACGAGGCGGTCGATAATCTGCCGATGCCGTTGTTGCGCCGCCTCACCTTGCCCGACGATGACAGCAACTCGGACACCGGCAGCCAGCCGCGCCGTGCGATTGCCGCGGGTATCGACAGCCGTACCCGCGATTTTCAACCCGACCGCCTGATCGCCCTGCTGGCGGAGCTGAAGCAGCGCCCGGACCTTGCCGTGCAACTGCTGTATTTCGACTGCGAGGACGAGGTGTTGCTCAAGCGCTTCACCGCCACCCGCCGGCGCCACCCGCTGGCAGCCGACCGGCCGATTGCCGATGGCATCGCGGCCGAACGCAGGCTTATGCAGCCCCTGCGGACCGAGGCTGACCTTGTGATCGACACTTCGGCTGTCACATTGCCCGAATTCCGGCAGGTTCTGGCCGCGCAATTCGCGCTGGACGCCTTGCCCGGCCTCAGTATCATGGTGCTCTCGTTTTCCTACAAACTTGGCCTGCCACGCGAGGCGGATCTGGTGTTCGATGTGCGCTTCCTGCGCAATCCGCATTATGATGAAATCCTGCGCCCGCAGACCGGCACCGACCCAGGCGTTGCAAACTATGTCACTGCCGATCCAGGCTATGCCGATTTCTTTGCCCGGCTGCGCGACATGATCGATACCCTGGTGCCGCGCTATGCCACCGAGGGCAAGCGTTACCTGACCATTGCGATCGGTTGCACAGGCGGGCGGCACCGCTCCGTTGTGGTTGCCGAGGCCCTGGGCAAACACTTGCGCGAAACCAGCCAACGTGTCGATATCCGCCACCGCGACCGCGATCTCACCAGCGCTTGAGCCGCAGCCGCTAAGGAATCCCCAGACCCATGACCAGCAACAAAATCGATAGCGTCCCATGATCGGTATTGTCGTCGTCACCCACGGCCGCCTTGCTGAAGAGTTCATCAACGCCACCGAGCACGTGGTCGGACCGCAGAAGAGCATGCGCGCCGTCTGCATTGGCCCGGATGACGACATGGAACAGCGCCGCCAGGATATCCTCGCCGCCGTCGCCGCCGTCGATGCCGGCAAGGGCGTGATCGTGCTGACCGACATGTTTGGTGGCACGCCGTCTAATCTCGCCATCTCGATCATGGACCAGGCCAAGGTCGAGGTGATCGCCGGCGTCAATCTGCCGATGCTGATCAAGCTGGCCAGCGTGCGCGGCAAAGCCGAACTGGCCAGCGCCGTCAGCGCCGGCCAGGAAGCCGGCCGCAAATACATCAACGTCGCCTCCAAGCTGCTGGCCGGAGAATCCGCCTGATGGATGCAGCGGCATCGAATGGCGTGCCGCTGCTCCGCAGCGTCACCATTCCCAACCAGCGGGGCCTGCATGCCCGTGCCGCGGCGAAGTTCGTGCAGGTGGTGGCGCGCTTTCCCCAGGCCAAGATCCAGGTTTCTAAGGACGGTCAGACCGTCAATGGCGAATCCATCATGGGCCTGATGATGCTGGCCGGAACCCAGGGCAGCAGCATCGATATCACCGCCTCCGGCGCCGAAGCTGCGGCTGCCCTCGAAGCCCTGATCGCCCTGGTGGAGGGCAAATTCGGGGAATCTGAATAGCCAGACCTTAAAATCTATATACCTATATAAAGATTTCTTTATATAATGCTGGACAGGGTCGGCTGGGCCCTGCTATATCCGCGCCCAGTTTAAAACTCGCCACACTGGAGCTGCGAAATGAGCGCGGATTATATCGTTAAGGACATCGGCCTGGCCGACTGGGGCCGCAAGGAGCTGGACATGGCCGAGACCGAAATGCCCGGTCTGATGGCCACCCGCGCCGAATTCGGCAAGGCCCAGCCGCTGAAGGGGGCCCGCATCGCCGGCTCCCTGCACATGACGATCCAGACCGGCGTGCTGATTGAGACCCTGAAGGCGCTCGGCGCCGACATCCGCTGGGCTTCGTGCAACATCTATTCGACCCAGGACCATGCCGCCGCCGCGATTGCCGCCGCCGGCATCCCGGTCTTCGCCGTGAAGGGCGAAACCCTGGAAGAATACTGGGACTACACCCACAAGATCTTCGAATGGGCCGATGGCGGCACACCGAACATGATCCTGGATGACGGCGGCGACGCCACCCTGCTCATCCATCTCGGCATGCAGGCCGAGAAGGACGCCTCGGTGATCTCCAAGCCGACCAATGAGGAAGAGACCGTCCTCTATGCCGCAATCGCCAAAAAGCTAAAGACCTCGCCCGGCTGGTATTCCAAGATGGGCGCCGCGATCAAGGGCGTGACCGAGGAAACCACCACCGGCGTGCATCGCCTGTATGTGATGGCCAAGGAAGGCCGCCTGCTGTTCCCGGCGATCAACGTGAACGACAGCGTGACCAAGTCGAAGTTCGACAACCTGTATGGCTGCCGTGAAAGCCTGGTCGACGGCATCCGCCGCGGCACTGACGTGATGATGGCCGGCAAGATCGCTGTCATCGCCGGCTATGGCGACGTGGGCAAGGGTTCGGCCGCCTCGCTTCGCAATGCCGGCTGCCGCGTTATGGTCACCGAAATCGATCCGATCTGCGCCCTGCAGGCGGCGATGGAAGGCTATGAGGTCGTGACCATGGAAGATGCCGCGCCGAAGGGCGACATCTTCGTCACCGCCACCGGTAATCTGGACGTCATCACCATCGAACACATGCGCGCCATGAAGCATCGCGCCATCGTGTGCAACATCGGCCACTTCGACAGCGAAATCCAGATCGGCGCGCTGAAGAACCTGAAGTGGCACAATGTGAAGCCGCAGGTGGACGAGGTCGAATTCCCCGACAAGAAGCGCATCATCGTGCTGTCGGAAGGCCGTCTCGTGAACCTGGGCAATGCCACCGGTCATCCGAGCTTCGTGATGAGCGCCTCCTTCACCAACCAGGTACTGGCGCAGATCGAACTCTGGACCAACCCGGGCAAGTACGACAAGCAGGTCTATACCCTGCCCAAGCATCTGGACGAAAAGGTCGCCAGCCTGCATCTGGAAAAGGTAGGGGCCAAGCTGACCAAGCTGACCCCGGTGCAGTCGAAGTATCTCGGCATCGGCGAAAAGGGCCCGTTCAAGCCGGATCATTACCGCTACTGAGCGATCCATGAATCGGGGCGAATCGCCCCGCATGAGCAAAGGCCGGGCCGGGAAACATCCTGGGCCGGCCTTTGTCGTTTTTAACGCCTTGTTTTGCACGGCTCGGCTGGCCGATAGTGGCGCCATGTCTGGGGCCAGAACACCTGAAATACCGGAGACCGCCGCGTGAGCGAGTTGCTGTGGCTGACGGCACTGGCCGGCACTGCTGCGGCTGGCCTGGCCGGCTGGCAGGCTCTACGCCTGCGCGACATGGCCGAACAGCTACGCCGCGCTGAAGCCGAGATGGCCGCAACCGCCATTGCCCGCGACGGCGAGCGCAAGGCATCGACCGCCCTGCAGCAACGCCTCGACACCCTGACGGCCGAAACCGACCGCCTGCGCCAGGCCGAAGCCCAGGCCAGCACCCTGCTGGATGCCGCCCCTTTCCCGATCTGGCGCCGTGACGGTGAAGGCCGGCTGATCTGGGTCAACGCACGCTATGCACTCATGGCAGAAACCACGGCACAGGATGCGGTCGAGCGCGGTCTGGAACTGGCCTCGGCCCATGATCTGGACCAGCCCCGCGATCTGGCGCTGGCGGCCCGGGCCGCCGCCACCCTGAAATCGCAGGAACGCCGCTTTGTTGCTGAGGGTGACCGCCGGAATTACCGCATCTTCGAACTGCCGGTCGGCGAAGGCACCCTTGGCTTCGGTCAAGACATCACGCCCGAAGCCGATGCCCGCGGCCAGTTGCGCCGCCATATGGAAGCCCATATGGAGGTGCTGCGCACCATCTCGACTGCAACCGCCATCTATGGTCCAGACAAGAAGCTTCTGATCTGGAACCGTGCCTATGCGCGACTGTGGCAGCTTGACGAAACCTGGCTGGAAACCCGTCCGGCCTTTGGTGAGGTCTTGGAACAGCTGCGCGCCGAGCGCCGCCTGCCCGAACAGATCGACTGGCAGACCTATAAGCGCAGCCAGCTCTCGCTGTTCACCACCGTCATCGAGAGATCGGAAGAACTGATTCACCTGCCCGATGGCTCGACACTTCGACTGGTCATCAGCGCCTATCCATCCGGCGGCCTGCTGTTCGCCTATGACGACGTAACGCGGCAGCTGACCCTGGAACGCGCCACCAACACCATGATCGCCGTGCAGCGCGCTACGCTGGACAACCTTTACGAAGCCGTTGTCGTCTATGGCTCGGACGGGCGCCTGTCGCTCTACAACCGCGCCTTTTCGCAGCTCTGGCAAATCGATGCCGACATGCTGAACCGCCAACCGCATATCACTGAAGTGATGGAAGCAGCACGCCCCCTGATGCAGCGTGGCCCGGATTGGGTGCAGCTGCGCGAACGCCTGATCGACAGCTTCGCCAGCCGCAAGGGTACACGCGGCCGCCTAGAGCGCGGCGATGGCACAGTGATCGACTATGTCTCGGTGCCGCTGCCCGATGGCGCCGTGCTCTATACCTATCTGGACGTCAGCGCCAACATTCGTATCGAACGTGCACTGCGCGAACGCAATGAAGCGCTGGAACGGACCGATCGCATGAATGCTGCCTTCATCAGCAACATTACGCATGATCTGCGTTCGCCGCTTGGCACGCTGATCAGCATGACGGAAGTGCTGTCTCAGGGCATTCTCGGCCCGATGAATGCGCGGCAGGAAGAATACTGCGCCGACATCATGACCACCTCGCGCGACCTGTTGCGCCTGCTTGATGACATTATCGCCATCGCCACCATCGAGGTCGGTCAGATGGCCCTGGAGCCCGCCGAACTTTCGCTCGATACCCTGTGGCGCGAGGATGCGACGCTGTGGCGTGAACTGGCCGACCGCCGTGCCATCGTGCTCGACCTGCCCGCGCGCAACGGCAGTGGGGCGATTATCGGTGACGGCCAGCGCCTGCGGCAGGCACTCGACAGTGTGATGGCCGTGGCACTGGATGGCACGCCGCAGGGTGGCCGTGTGGCCTTGCAGCTTTCGGCCGACGATGAATCCCACCTCGGCCTGCGGGTCGAATGTCACAGCGGCGGCCTGAGCCCGGTGCAACCGCGCCAGCTGTTTGCCGACCTGGTCGATGCACCGGACCAGCGCCGGGTGAATGCCGACCTGTCGCTGGTGGTGGCGCGCGGCCTGTTCGACCTGCATGGCGCCCAGCTGAAGCTGGATGGCAATGACGGTGCCCAGGCGGTGGAAATCCTGCTGCCGCGCTATCCCCTGCCAGAACCCGGCCCGATTGCGGCTCTGCTGAGCCGCCAGTAGACTCGACAGCCATGCCGATGATTCGCCGCTATCAGTTGCCCGACGAAGCGGCCACGGTCGCTTTGGCAGTGCTGCTGGCCGACCGGCTGCAGCCCGGCGATGCCCTGCTGCTGGATGGCCCGCTGGGTGCAGGCAAGACCTGCTTTGCCCGCGGCCTGATCCGGCATCTGAGCCGCGAAGAAAGCACCGAAGTGCCAAGCCCGAGCTTCAACCTGGTGCTGACCTATGACACACCCAGGGCCACGCTCTGGCATTTCGATCTCTATCGCGTGAATGATCCGCGCGAACTGGATGAGCTCGGCCTCGACGACGCCCTGCGCGAGGGGATCACCCTGATCGAATGGCCTGACCGGCTTGGCAGCCATGCCCCGGCCACGGCCCTTACCGTGACGCTCTCGCTTACCCGTGATGCTGCCGGACCCCGCCAGGCAGAATTGCGCGGCGATACCACATGGGCCGCGCGCCTATCCGACCTTCCTGTTGCTTTCAGCTATGGCGCCGATGTCTGACCGTCTTGCACTTTCCAGGGAATTCCTTCAGCGCGCGGGCTGGGGAGATGCTGTACGCTCCAATCTCGCTGGCGATGCCTCTTTCCGCAAATACGAGCGGCTGAACCGCAAAGGTGAGCCGGCGGTATTGATGGACGCCCCACCGCCGCAGGAAGATATCCGCCCCTTCCTGCGCATCGCCCGGCACCTGCAAGGGCTGGGCTACAGCGCGCCTCGCGTGCTGGCCGAGGATGTCGAGCATGGCTTTCTGCTGCTGGAAGATCTCGGTGACGATCTCTATGCCCGCCTGCTCAAGCAGGGCAGCGACGAAGCGATGCTATATGAAGCCACCATCGACTTCCTGCTGGACCTGCATCGCCACCCCGCTCCGGCCGATCTCGCGCTCTATGACGAAGCGCGGCTGGCCGCAGAAGCCGAACTGTTCATCGACTGGTACCTGCCGGCCCTGACCAGCCGCGACACGCCGCCCGCCTTGCGCCAGGCCTTCCGCTTCTTCTGGAACATCCTGGCCCCGGAAGTGGCGATGGATGCAACGCCGCAAAGCCGCGTGCTGGTGTTGCGCGACTTCCATGCCGAGAATCTGATCTGGCTGCCGCAGCGCAAGGGCACAGCAAAGCTCGGCCTGCTCGATTTCCAGGATGCGGTTGCCGGCCATCCGGCCTATGACCTTGTCTCCTTGCTGGAAGATGCCCGTCGTGACGTGCCGCCCGAGCTGGCCGAGGCTATGCTGCAGCGCTACATCGCCGGCAGCGGCGCGGATGACGCCAGCTTCCGCCGCGCCTATGCCATTCTCGGCGCTCAGCGCAACATCCGCATCCTCGGCGTCTTCACCCGGCTGTGGAAACGTGACGGCAAGCCGCAGTATCAGGCCTTCATGCCGCGCATGTGGAGCCTGGTCGAGCGCGACCTAGCCCATCCGGCACTGGCCGATCTGCGTCACTGGCTTGATGCCATGGTATCGCCGGAGCAGCGCCAAGCACCGCTGCCGGGCCTGACATGAGCACAGTTCCGCATATCGCCATGGTGCTGGCCGCCGGGCTCGGCACGCGCCTGCGCCCACTTACCGACCACACCCCCAAGCCACTGATCCCGATAGCCGGGCGCACCTTGCTGGATCGCTGTCTCGACCGCCTGGCCGAAGCCGGGGTGCGACGCGCCGTGGTCAATGTCCACTGGCTTGGCGACCAGATCCGCGCGCATCTGAAAGCCCGTCGTGATATCGAGATCGTGATCTCCGATGAAAGCGACCTGCTGCTGGAGACCGGCGGCGGCATCGTCAGAGCCCTGCCCTTGCTCGGCACCGCACCCTTTTTTTCGGTCAATGCCGACCTAATCTGGCGCGACGACGGCGGCGACACCGCGCTGCGACGCCTGGCGGCAACTTTTGATCCTGCCGCCATGGATGGCCTGCTGCTGCTGCAACCGCGCGCGCGGGCCACCGGCCATGGCGGACCGGGCGACTTCTCACTCGGCACCGATGGCCGCCTGGCGCGGCGCGGCAGCAATGCCACGGCACCGTATGTCTATACCGGCGTGCAGATTGTATCACCGGCACTCTTCCGCGACGCACCCGGCGGGGCCTTTTCGCTGAATATCCTCTATGACCGCGCCATCGCTGCAGGCCGTCTCCACGGCCTGGTCCACTATGGACAATGGATGGATGTCGGGACACATGAAGGCCTGAACCATGCCGAGGCGATGCTGCATGGCGACGCCTGCTAGCCCGACCGTCTATACCATCGCGCCGGGCAGGCCGTTCCTTGACCTGCTGGCGCAGGGAATCCTGCAGCAGCATGGTACCGATCCGCTGCAGTTATCGCACGTCACGGTGCTGTTGCCGACGCGGCGCGCCTGTCGCGCTCTGACTGAGGCCTTCCTGCGCCAGGGCAATGGCAAGGCCCTGCTGCTGCCGACCATCCGCCCGCTCGGCGATGTGGACGAGGACGAACTGGATCTGCGCGGTATCGGTGAAGGCGGCGATCATGCCCTGCCGTTTGGCACGCTGGAGCGCAGCCTGCTGCTGGCGCGTCTGGTGATGGCCTCGCCGCTCGCTGGCGGAGACAGCGCCAATGCATTGCGGCTGGCGCGCGAACTCGGCCATCTGCTGGATACCGCGGCCACCGAGGAAGTCGGCCTCGACCGCCTGCCCGACCTGGTACCGGCGGAACTCGCCGGCCACTGGCAGCAGACGTTGGATTTCCTGCAGGTCATCCGCGAAAACTGGCCGGCAATCAAGGTCGAACAGGGGCGCAGCGACAGCGCCGAACAGCGCCAGCGCGCCACCCAACGCTGGATCGACCACTGGCAGTCCTCACCGCCCCACGATCCTGTCATCGCTGCTGGCTCCACCGGCACTATTCCTGCCACTGCGCGATTGCTGAAGCTGATCTCACGCCTGCCGCAAGGCAGCGTGGTGTTGCCCGGCCTTGATCGCCTGTTGGACGATGCGGCCTGGGCGGCAACCCATGACGAGCCGACTCATCCCCAGCATGCGATGGCCAAACTTCTCGATACGCTTGGTATCCTGCGTGCCGAGGTTCTGGACTGGCCGGGAGATGGCACAAAAACCGCGCGCAGTCGATTGCTGGCAGCCGCCCTGCTGCCGCCGGGCGAGACGCATCGCTGGCGTGAACTGCGCGGCGATATAGTGGCCGCCGATGCGCTGACCGGCCTGCAGCGGATCGATGCACCGGGCCCACGCGAGGAAGCACTGGCCATCGCGCTGGCAATGCGCGAGACACTGGAAACACCGGGCCGCACGGCGGCCCTGATCACGCCAGACCGCATGCTGGCGCGCCGCGTTGCGGCGGAACTGGCGCGCTATGATATCATAGTCGATGACTCTGCCGGCCAGCCGCTGCTCCAGACAGCACCAGCCGTCTTCCTGCGCCTGCTGGCGACAGCGGTGGCAGAAAACTTCACGCCAGTTGCCTTGCTGGCGTTGCTGAAACACCCCTTCTGCCGGCTCGGCATGGACCGGGAAGACCTGCTGCGCTGGACCCGTCGCCTCGAACGCAAGCTGTTGCGCAAGAGCCGGCCACTGGCAGGTCTGCAGGCACTGGCCGCCGACCTGGGCGATGACCTCGAGCTTTTGACCCCATTGGCGCGACTTGCCGCCATTGCGCAGCCCCTGATCGACGATCACCGAGCCACCGATCTGAAAACCCTGCTGCAGGTGCAGGTGATCGCCGCCGAGGCGCTGACAGTGGCGCCCGAACAGCCTTCGCCGCTGTGGCAGCATGATGCTGGCGAGGCCCTGCATGCTCTGGTGGTCGATCTCTTGGCTGCGGCCGATCAGTTCGGCCCTGTGACGCCGGCCGAATGGCCGCGGTTGCTGGATGCCCTGCTGGAAGGCCAGGTGGTACGGCCGCGCCGACCGCTGCATCCACGACTTTCCATCTGGGGCCTGCTGGAAGCCCGCCTGCAACAGGCCGACCGCATCATTCTTGGCGGTCTCAACGAAGGCACCTGGCCACCGCAGGCCAAGGAGGACCCCTGGCTCAGCCGGCCGATGCGCCAGGCACTCGGCCTGAGCGCACCGGAATTCCGCCTCGGCCAGACCGCGCATGATTTCGTGCAGGCCGCCAGCGGCAGTGATGTGATCCTCAGCCGTGCGGCCAAGGTGGATGGCACCCCCACCGTGCCCGCCCGCTGGCTGCTGCGGCTGGAAGCCTTGCTGGAAAACGATGCATGCTGGCAGGCTACAGCGTCGCCGCAGTATCTCACCTGGGCTGAACAGCTGGATACACCGGCGCAGAGTCTGCGCGTCGATCCGCCGAAACCCACGCCACCGGTGGCCGCACGTCCGCGCCAGCTCTATGTCACGGCGATTGAGACCTGGATCCGCGATCCTTACGCGCTCTATGCCCGGCGCATTCTCAACCTGCGATCTCTCGATCCACCAGAGCAGCCACCGGATGCCCGTCTGCGCGGTGAGGTAATCCATACGGTGCTGGAGAAGTTCCAGCAGCGACATCGCGACTCCCTGCCGGACAATACGGCCGCAATGGCGGAACTGCTTGACCTCGGCCGCAGTGAATTCGGCAGCTGGCTGCAGCGGCCGGATATCGCCACCCTGTGGTGGCCTCGCTTTGAGCGTGCCATGCGTTGGTTCCTGTCCTACGAACGCATGCGACGCGTTGAAGGATTCTGTCCGGTTCTTTTGGAACAGGAAGGCATGTTGGAGTTTGCCGCACCCGCCGGCGCCTTCATACTGAAAGCCAAGGCCGATCGCATCGACAGGCACCAGGTCGATGGCGACCTGGCTATTCTGGATTACAAGACCGGCCAACCGCCGACCGCAAAACAGGTCAACAGTGGCTTGGCACCGCAGCTGGCGCTGGAGGCCGCCATCGCGCGTGCCGGCGGTTTCAAGGATGTTTCGGCAGCCGAGATTGCCGAACTGGTTTATATCCGTCTAGGCGGCGGCAATGAGCCCGGCGAAGCACACCGCATCGAGAGCACCAGTCGCACGCCGATCCCGCCGGCCGATGAGCTGGCCCGCGAGGCCTTGGCCCGCCTAAGCGGCTGGGTCGCGCGCTACGATGACGAAAAAACACCCTATCTGTCGCGCCCGCGACCGCAATTCGTCAATTACCCCGGCGACTACGATCATCTTGCCCGTGTCGCCGAACGTGCCGAAGGCAGCGGGGAGGACACATGACCTCCGATACCGAGCTGCAGGCGCATCAGACCAACCAGCGCGTCGCCGCCGACCCGACACTGTCGGCCTGGGTGGCAGCCAATGCCGGATCGGGCAAGACCCGCGTGCTTGTCGACCGTGTCACCCGCCTGCTGTTGATGGGAACACGGCCAAGCGGCATTCTCTGCCTCACCTTCACCAAGGCTGCCGCCGCCGAGATGCAGCTGCGCCTGACCGAGCGCCTGGGCAAATGGACCACTCTGTCCGACGCAGCCCTGAAGGCCGACCTGTTCGATCTGCTCGGCCGCAAAATCACCGACAGCGACATGGATGCGGCGCGGCGGCTGTTTGCCCGCACCCTGGAGGCCCCCGGCGGTTTGCGGCTGCAGACTGTGCACGCCTTCTGCGAGGCGCTGCTGAAACGCTTCCCGGTCGAGGCCGAGGTGCCGCCGGGCTTCAAGGTCGCCGATGATGCGGTGACCGCCGACCTGTTCGCCAAAGCGCAGACCCAGGTGCTGGGCAGCAGCCTGACCGATACGGGTTTCGCGCCGGTGATCGGCTTCTTTGCCGCCCGTGTCGATGACGGTCGCTTTGCCGATCTGCTGAAAGCACTGCTGGGCCGCCGCCGCGACCTTGCCCTGCTGTTGGCTGCCCATGGCGATGCGGCCGGTGCCATCGGGGCGCTCTATGCCCAACTTGAATTGCCGCCAGATGCCACCCGCGAGATGGCCATCCGCCAGCATATCGCAGCCATGCCGTTGCCCGACCTGCGCCGGGCTGTTGCCGCACTCTGCAGTGGCAGCGCCAACGATAAAAAGCTCGGCCTGCCGCTGAGTGACTGGCTGGCGGCCGATGCGCCGGCAGAAACTTTTGAGGAAGCCTGGTTCGACCGATTTTTCACTGGCGAGGGCAAACCGCGCGCCACACTGGCGACCAAGACAGTCGAAAAGATCGATCCCGCCTGCGGGGCAACGCTGGCCGAAGAGCAAACCCGCCTGATCGCGCTGAAGCAGCAGCTCAACAAGCTGACTGTCGCCGAAGCGACCGCCATGCTGCTGCGGCTGGGTAAAGCCCTGCTGGAGGCTTACGCGGCGCTGAAGCTTTCGCGCGGCCTGCTGGATTACGACGACCTGATCCTGCGCGCACGCGACCTGCTGGTCGAGCCGAGCCAGGTGCCCTGGGTGATGTTCAAGCTGGATCGCGGCATCGACCATATCCTAGTGGATGAGGCACAGGATACCAGCCCGGATCAGTGGTCGGTGGTGGCGGCGCTGGCTGAGGAATTCTTCAGCGGCACTGGCGCCCGCGACGATGTGCGCCGCACCGTGTTTGCCGTCGGCGATGTGAAGCAGTCGATCTACAGTTTCCAGGGTGCGCGCCCGCAGGCCTTCCTCGACATGCGCAGCGAATTCCGCCGCCGCGCCGAGACGGTGGGCGAACAGTTGCATCCGGTGCCGCTGGAAATGTCGTTCCGCTCCGCTCCCGCCGTGCTGCAGTTGGTGGACGCGGTCTTCACCGACGACAGCGCCAAGCCTGGCGTCGTCGAGGAAGGTACGATCCTCCAGCACAAGGCCAAACGCCGCGACGAAGCCGGCCGCATCGAACTCTGGCCGCCCTTCAAGCCCGATCCAAAGACGCAGAGCGAACCCTGGGAAGCGCCGCTGGACTATGTCGGCGCCAAAGACCCACGCCGCCGCCTTGCTGACGAGATCGCCCAGCAGATCCGCCGCTGGATGGACACTGAGGAACTGCCAAGCCTGGGGCGCCGCGTGCAGCCGGGTGATGTGATGATCCTGGTGCGCCGCCGCAATGTATTCTTCGAGGCAATGGTACAGGCCCTGAAGACCGCCGGCGTGCCGGTGGCCGGCGCCGACCGCATGAAACTGGCCGAACAGATTGCCGTGCTCGACCTGCTGGCGCTCGGCGCCTTCTGCCTGTTGCCAGATGATGATCTGACGCTTGCCACCGTACTGAAAGGGCCGCTGTTCAATTTCAGCGAAGACGATCTGTTCGCATTGTGCTGGAACCGCACGCAGCCGCGCCTGTGGCATGAACTGCAGCGCCGTGCCGATGAGATTCCGGCCTGGAAAGCCGCCAGCGAGGAGCTGCATCGCTGGCTGGCCCGTGCCGATCTGGTGCCGCCATTTGCACTCTATGCCGAACTGCTGGGCGCTGGCGGCGGACGGCGGCGACTGGTGGCGCGGCTGGGACCACAGGCCAACGAGCCGATCGATGAGTTTCTCGCCGCCGCGCTATCCTATGAACGCGAAGCCGCGCCAAGCCTGCAGGGATTCCTGAGCTGGTTCCCACGCCATGCCGGCGAAGTGAAGCGCGATCTTGATCAGGGCCGCAACGAAGTGCGCGTGCTGACCGTGCATGGTGCCAAGGGCCTGGAAGCCCCCATCGTCATCCTGCCCGATAGCTGCGATCTGCCGCAGGACCAGAGCAGCAGCGGCCTGCTCTGGGGCGAGGCACCGGTTCCACCGGTAAGCAGCGTGACGGGCCCCGCTGCGGCACGCGCCGTGCCGCAGCTCTACTGGCCGATGCGCAAGGAAAATGACACTGCGATCACCGCCGGCCTGCGCAGCCTGCGCAATGCCGAGCAGATGGCGGAATACCGTCGCCTGCTCTATGTCGCGCTGACCCGTGCCCGCGACCGGTTGTATGTCTGCGGCTATCTCGGTAGCCGCAATGCCGAAAAGGGCCCGCCGCAGGGCAGCTGGTATGACCTGGTGTCGGCTGGCTTCGACCGGCTGGTGCCGCAGCAGATTGTCTCCCTGCCATGGGGCGATGAAGCACGGCGTTATGAAACCAATCCGGACAGCCGGGCTACCGCCAGGCCAACGGCCGCCGCCGCCGCACCGCCCGCTGCGCCCACCTGGCTGCAAGCCCCGCCACCACCGGAGCCGATCCCACCCCGGCCATTGAGCCCATCGCAGCCCAGCCGACCCGATCCGGCCCCGCTGAGTCCGACAACGCCCGACCGCCTGGCCGGCCTCGCAAGGGGCCGATTAATTCACCGCCTGCTGCAGACCCTGCCAGACCTGCCTGAGGCCGAGCGGGAAACAGCCGCCCGACGCTTCCTGGCCCATCCCGGCCATGGTCTGGATATCGCCAGCCAGGCCGGTCTGCTCGGCGAGACCATGACCTTGCTGCGCGATCCCACCTTTGCCGGGGTATTCCAGCCCGGCGCGCGGGCGGAAGTGCCGCTGGCCGGACGGATCGGGCAACGGCTGGTCACCGGACAGGTTGACCGTCTGCTGGTCACCGATGTCGCGGTGCTCGTCGTCGATTACAAGACAAACCGGCCGCCGCCGGTCTCCGTGCAGGATGTCGACCTGGCCTATCTGGACCAGATGGCCCTGTATCGCGGCCTGTTGCAGCAGGTGTTTCCGGGACGATCCGTGCAGGCGGCACTGGTCTGGACCCATGCGGCACGCCTCATGCCCCTGCCTGACAGCCTGCTGGATCAACGCCTTGCCGCTTTCACCGCAACGTGAGTAGTCGTAGGCTGGCAGCATGCCTAGGTTCACCTCCATGACGATGATTTCACCATGCCGCATGCCCGCGTTGCTGCCGGCCCTTGTGCTGCTGCTGGGGCTGATGACACCGGCTTTCGCGCAGAACCAGGCGGCGCCGCAACCTGTGATACTGGAGCTGTTCACCAGCCAGGGCTGCAACTCCTGCCCGCCGGCCGATGCCCTGATGCAGGACTGGCTGAAGCAGCCCGGCGTCATCCCGATCTCGCTGCATGTCGATTACTGGGATTACCTCGGCTGGAAAGACACGCTGAGCCGCAAGGGCCACGCCGTGCGCCAGCAGGATTACGCGCGCAATTCCGGCAAGCGCGAAGTCTATACGCCGCAGGTGGTGATTAATGGCCAGTATGCCGTGGTCGGCTCCGACCGCGACGCAGTCGCCTATGCGATTGCCAAGGCGCGCAAGCAACAGCAGCAGGTGTCGATGCGTGCGGAGCGCAACAAGACAACCGGGGCATGGCAGGTGCAGGTCGGGCCGCTGCCCCACTGGCAGGGCGAGGCCAAACTGGTGCTGTGCCGGTATGATACCAAGCATGAAGTCTCCATTGAACGTGGCGAAAATAGCGGTCGCACGCTGAACTATCTCAATGTCGCCCGCGCCTGGGGTGATCTTGGCCGCTGGAAAGGCCAGAGCGCCAGCTACGACGTGCCAGACCTGAGCGGCACCGACTGGAGCCGCCAGGGCGTTGTTGTAATGCTGCAGACGCTGAGCAATGACGGCGTCGGGCCGATTATCGCGGCGGTCGATATCAAAGGCGCCCCATAGACTTTCAGCGGCCGCGTGCCCTGCAAAGGTTACAGTCCTGCCGTTGACAGTCCGGGCGTCACAGCCGAAGCTTTCCCCATGATAACAGCCCGCCTTCCCGGGATTGGCCTATGCCGGTGAGCAACCGGATCGAGCATCGCCTGCGCGCGGCAGATCGCAACGACCTGTCACGTCTGGGCGAGATCGCCCGCACCAGTCTGGCCGATGCAGCAACCCTCGATCTTGCTGCCCTGCAAAAAGAGGAAAACCTCTTTGTCGCCGAGTGGCGCACCGCTATCGATGGCTTCATGGTACTGCTGCCGTTGCAGAGCAGCCTGCTGATCAGCCGGCTGGTGGTGGCGGAAGAGGCCCGCAAACAGGGCCTGGGGGCCTGGCTGCTCGACTGCGCCGCCTTCCATGCCCGCAGTCTTGATCTGGTCGCCATCGAAATCCAGCGGCCGGAGCAGGACAAAGCCGGCATCGCCTGGCTGGCCAAACGCGGCTTCGTGCGCAATCCGCATGGCGGCAACAAGATCTATCTGAGCCGCAGTGTCTGATAAAAAAAGAGACCGGGAACACCGATGAGCGACAGCACACCCGCCCAGAATAAATCAGCCCTGCGTCCTTCCAGCACCGTGCTGATGGTGCGCGATGGCACCGCCGGTCTTGAAGTCTTCATGGTCAAACGCAACCACGCCATCGACTTTGCCTCCGGCGCCATGGTGTTTCCCGGCGGCAAGCTGGCCGAGGGCGACAGCGACCCGGTGCTGATGGGCCGCCACGCCCGGCCGGGCAATTTCGATCCGCAACTGACAGCCTTTGCCTTTGGTGCGATCCGCGAGGCCTTTGAGGAATCCGGCCTGCTGCTGGCACGCGCCAAGGGCGATGGCGCCCTGCTGCCGGCCAGCCGCATTGAGACGCTGGATCACTGGCGCGAGCCACTCAATCGCGGCGACAAGACGCTCCGTGACATGGCCGAGGCCGAAGACCTGGATTATGCACTGGATACCCTGATTCCGTTTGCGCACTGGATCACCCCCGAGGTGATGCCCAAGCGCTTTGATACCTGGTTTTTCCTGGCGCCGGCACCGGCTGACCAGATTGGCGTGCATGACGGCTCTGAATCGGTGGAGTCCGAATGGGTCGGCGCCCAGGCCGCACTGGATGACTGGGAAGCCAAGACCCGCACCATCGTGTTTGCCACCCGCATGCAGCTGGTAAAACTGGCGCGGGCGAAGACAGTGGCTGAGGCCATCGCGATCACGCGGCAGGATGCCATCGTCGACGTGATGCCGGTACTCGACAAGACATCCTTCTCCGAGCCGCATCTGCGCATCCCGGCCGCAGCCGGCTATGGCGTCACCGAAGTGCCGCTCAGCCGCGTCGGGATGTAACGCCTAGAGCGCCTTTTCCATCACGCGCGCCAGCCGCTGGGCAAACAGCAGCGGATCAGCCGGCGCCTCGCCCTCAACCAGGCGGGCCTGATCGAGCAGCAGCTGCGCCGCATCCGTCAGGGCATCCACTGCACCGGGCTGCTGTGCCCGGGCGGCCAGCGCCCGGATCAGCGGGTGGGTCGGGTTGATTTCCAGGATTCGCGCGCTGATCTGCTCCAGCTTCTGATGCTGACGCAGCAGGCGCTCCAGATGGAGATCCATGTCGCCTTCTGCCGCGCTCAGGCAGACCGCACTATCGGTCAGCCGTTTTGATTCGCGCACATCCTTCACCGCATCGCCCAGAATCTGCTTCAGTGCCGCTATCAGGGTGCCAAGCGCTGCATCATCGGGCTTGTCTTCGGACTTCTTCTCATCAGCGGTAGCCGCGATGGCGTCCAGATCGGCACCGGCCCGGCTGGCGGATTTGACCGGCTTGCCGGCAAAGTCGCGCACGACCGAGAGCCAGAAGTCGTCGACCGGATCGGTCAGCAGCAGAACCTCGACGCCCTTGGCACGGAAACCTTCCAGCTGCGGGCTGCGCTTCAGCTGATCGCGCTGGTCGCCATTGATCACGTAGATCGCCGTCTGGCCGTCTTTCATAGCGGCGATATAGTCGTCGAATGATACCCAGCCATCGCGCTGCGACGAGCGGAAGCGCGCCAGCTTGAGAATTGTCTCGCGATGCTCTGGATCTTCGTAGATGCCTTCCTTCAGCACCGCGCCAAAGGCTTCCCAGAAAGCATTGTAGGCCTCGGCATCCTTGCCGGCCTTCTTCTCCAGCTCGGCCAGCACGCGACGGGTGATCGCCTGCCTGATCCGCGCCAGCACCGGATTGTGCTGCAGCATTTCACGGCTGACATTCAGCGGCAGGTCAGCAGAATCGACCACCCCGCGCAGGAAGCGCAGCCAGGCCGGCACCAGTTCGTCGCAGCGGTCGGTGATGAAGACCCGGCGCACATAGAGCTTGAGCAGCGCCTTGCGCGCCGGATCGAACAGGTCATGCGGTCGCGATGACGGGATAAAGAGCAGCAGCGTGTAGTCCAGCTTGCCCTCGGCCCGTGCGTGCAAGGTCAGCCACGGGTCGTCGAAGGCATGCGACACATGGTGGTAGAAATTCTGATACTGCTCTTCCGTAATCTCGCTTTTCGGTCGTGCCCAGAGTGCGCTGGCGCTGTTCAGCGTTTCGCTCTTGCCCCCGTCCACATCCTGCGCCTGCAGCACCACCGGCAGGGCGATGTGGTCGGAATACGTCCTGACGATATGGCTCAGCCTGGTCGTTTCGAGGAACTCATCCTCACCTTCGCGCAGGTGCAGGATGATTGTGGTGCCGCGACCCGTCTTTTCGGCCTCACCGATGGTGAACTGGCCAGAGCCATCGGAAGCCCAGCGCCAGGCCTCTGTCTCGCCGGCCTTGCGCGAAACCACCTCCACTTTCGTCGACACCATGAAGGCGGAGTAGAAGCCAACACCGAACTGGCCGATCAGGGCCATGTCCTTGGCGGCATCGCCAGAGAGTTTGGCGGCAAATTCACCGGTGCCGGAGCGGGCGATGGTACCCAGATTGGCCACCAGTTCGTCACGACTCATTCCGATGCCGTTATCGGCAATGGTGAGCGTGCGGGCGGCCTTGTCGGGCGTCAGGATGACCTTGAGGTCCGTATCACCCGCCCACAGATCCGCTTCGGTCTGCGCCGCAAAACGCAGCTTGTCACAGGCATCAGAGGCATTGGAGATCAGCTCGCGAAGGAAGATTTCCTTCTGGCTGTAGAGCGCGTGGGTAACAATATGCAGCAGCCGGGCGACGTCCGACTGGAAGTGCATGGTCTGGTCGGTCATGGCGATGCCTCCAGAATCAGTCTTTCTTGGATTCGTCTTTCTTTTCCGGCTCGATCAGGTCTTTCAGCCGGCGGGTCAGGTCGCGCGCCGCATAGTCGTTGACCAGATAGGCCCAACCACCCATGCGTGCCGCCGCCTCTTTCACCTGCTTCTCGGCCTCCTCGGGCTTCAGCAGCTCCTTGGCCGCATCGGGTTTGGCCGAAGCGGCGTCAAAGCTGACAGAGATCGTCATCCAGAATTTCTTGTCCTGATCCGCGGCCGGAATGGTGCGCACCACCGCCTTCACGCCATCCAGCGTGACGATCTCGGCCACCGTCGCCTTGGAGAAATCGAGGTCGGCGGCCTTGGCGACATCCTCAAAGCCCAGATAAGCCAGGCCACCGGCCACCGCATTCACATCAAAGGGCGAAACCGCCTTCATGCCCTTGGGCATATCCGGCAGCACGAAATCGACCGGCGTGCCATCGGGCTTCTCCGGCCCACGGTTGACCCGCAAAAGCTCGCCATCGGGATGCTTCACCGTGGCATAGGCCACGCGGGCGCGGTCGATCTTGATCAGGTCCTTGACCAGCCACTGTGCCGGATCGGCAGGCAGTTCGAGCGTACCCTGGGCCAGCCAGGCGCGCGCCTCGTCAGGCTTGCGCACCTGCAACTGGCCAGGCTTACCGCCCGAGGGATAGCTGCGCGTCTTGCCGACGATCACGGCGGCAATCGATTTGGCATCCTTGTCGGCCAGCCGCACCAGGATCGGGCCCGGGTCGGATTTCGCCGCATCGTCCACCGGCTGGTATTGATCGGGCTCAGCAACCTGCAGCAGGTTGTAATGTGCCGGCTTGTCGCTGCGCGGCTCGATGGTCTCCAGCCCGGCGATGCCCAAAACATTCTTGCGCACTAGATCGGCACGCACCGGATAATCATGCCGGCTCGGCATGGTCCACTGGTCTGCCGTCGCGCCACGTTCGATGCGGAACATCGTCTTGACCGTGATGATCTCCAGACCGGCGACGTCATTCACTCTGGCGGTGAGCCCGGCGAACAACGGTTTAGGCGTGAAATCGGCCTGGGCCGCACGGTCGCGCGAGGCGGCCACCCACCAGCCGGCACCACCAACAATCACGGCGGCCGCCACCAGGATTGCCCAGCTTTTGTTACGCATCTGCATTGCCTTCACTCCGTACAGACAGCCTCAGCCTTCCATGGCGCGGCGGATGCGACGACGGCGCCACACGATCGCCAGGCCCACCGCCACAAGGGCGGCCAGCAGCGGCATCAGGCCGATATTGATGAACTTGACGAAAACCTGCAGGCCTTCGATGTCGCGATTCAGCTCGCGCTGCACACCGCGCAGCTCACGCCGGGTCGACAACAGGTCGTCCCGGAAGGTGGTGATGGCAGCCTCCTGCTCAGCGCTGAGCAGGGCATTGGACTGATCCTGCGCCTTGCTCTGCAGTTCGGCGAGCTGTTTCTGTGTGGTCTCCAGCTTTTGCTCCAGGGCACGCTGGCGGGCCAGGAACTGCTGCTCGGCCACGCGACGCATATTGTCGATCACCTCGAACGGGCGCTGCGACCGGCCACGGCTGCGCAGGCCGATCAGATCGCCCGAGCCCGACATGTTGTCGATGGCGTTCACCAGCAGATCGGCATTGGCCGCGATCGGCACATACATGCTCTGGCCCATCATCTGCTGGGTCCGCACCCAGAAACGGTCATCCAGCATATCGGCGTCGGCCACCAGCAGCACATTGATCGGCTTGGCACTGTCGGTCACCTGCGGGCCGGCGGTCTTTGCATCGGCCGGCGCGCCGCCCGGGAAGGCGGTCCTGGCCGAACCGCTGATACGGGCCGCCATCGTGTAGATCTCGCCCGTGGCCTTGAACTTCTCGGCCAGCACCTGCGGATTGGGATCGCCCTGCAGATCGGCGGTATCCATCAGCATGGCCTGTTTCGACGAGGTGATCAGCGGTGTCAGCGTGGTGGTGGCGCCATCCAGCTTGCGGATCGCACCCATGGAAGCCGCGTTGATCTGGGTCAGCTCGGCAGTCACCACATCATCCTGGCTCAGGCGCTCGCCCGGGATCGCCAGCCACGGGATGTAATCGGCCACCGCGGCGGCACCGGGACGGCCGGTCTGCACACGCTGCGCCATGCTGAGATCGGCAACGAACTTGCCGGCCTGCACCTCGATGCCCCAGGCCTTGAACAGCTCAGGCAACAGCGAAGACTGGTCACCGCCCGGCATCGGCTGGCCGGTCATCGGGTTGGGCATCGCCGCCATGGTTTCGGAATAGGGATCGGCGAACACGATCAGGCGGCCGCCCTTCAGCACATACTGGTCGATGGCATACTGCACCTGCGGGCTGAGATCCTTCGGATGCGCCAGGATGAGGGTCGACAGCTTGTCGTCGATCTCCTCCGGCTTGGAGGCATCCAGCATCTTCACCTGGAAGAACTGCTTGATCTGCTCGAGGATCAGATAGGGCTGCATCTGGCCGCGCATGGCCGCCATCATGCCGCCCGGACCGTATTCCAGCGGCAGGGCACCGAGGATGCCGATGGTCGGCTTGGCCGGATTGCTCAGGCCATAGATCAGCTTGGTCAGATCATATTCGAGGAACTGCTCCTTCTCCGCCTGAAAGAAGGCAATCGTCTGCTGCTGATCCAGCGTGTTGCTGCCAACTAAGCCGAAATAAAGGGAGCCGCCAGGCAGCTGCGCCCCCTGCAGGCCGGCCTGCACCGCGCGGTCTTCCGCCTCGGTGAAGGGTTCCGGGTCGATCACTTCAAGCCGGATCTTGCCGCCGGCCAGGGCGGCATAACGCTCCAGCAGCTCACGCACGCGGGTACCATACTGCTTCAGCTGCGGCGCATTGCTGGCCAGCTTGTCGGAGAAGAAGAAGCGCAGCGTAATCGGTTCCGGAATGGCCTTCAGCACATTCCGGGTGCCGTCAGACAAGGTATAGAGCCGCGCCTGGGTGAGGTCGATGCGGACATCGCGCAGACCCTGATTCACCAGGATGTTGAACCCGAGGAAAACGGCGAAAGCGGCGATCAGGCCGGTGCCGGTAAGGAGGGCTTTGCTGCCGGTTTTCATGACTTAGCCAGCCTTCTTGAAATCGACGACAACGGCATTGGCATAGAGCCAGACCGCGATAAGCGAGAGGAAGAAGACGAGATCGCGCAGATCGATCACGCCTTCGGTGATCGCATTGAAATGCGACAGGAAGCTGAAGGAAGCGATGGTGTCGGTGATCAGCGGCGGTGCCCAGCCCTGGAAGAAGCTCAGCACCATCGGCGCGCCCGAAACGGTGAAGATGAAACAGACCAGCACGCTGACCACGAAGGCGATCACCTGGTTCTTGGTCACTGCCGACAGGCAGCTGCCGATCGCCAGATAGGCGCCGGCCATCAGCAGGCTGCCGATATAGCCGGCGAGAATGACGCCATTATCGGGCGAACCGAGCCAGTTGACCGTGAGCCAGAGCGGGAAGGTCAGCGCCAGCGCGATGCCGGCAAAAGCCCAGGCGGCGAGGAACTTGCCCAGCACCGCAGCCCAGAGCGGGATCGGCAGGGTCAGCAGCAGCTCGATCGTGCCGGCCTTGCGCTCTTCTGCCCACAGCCGCATGGCGATGGCGGGCAGAAAGAAGAGATAGAGCCAGGGATGGAACAGGAAGAAGGCCTTCAGATCGGCCTGGCCGCGTTCGAAGAACTGGCCGAGATAGAATGTGAAGATTCCCGCAGTGAACAGGAACACCACAATGAAGACATAGGCCACCGGGGTGGAAAAGTAGCCGCTGAATTCGCGGCGGAGAACGGCAAGCATCGGTTTCATGGTCTTTAGTCCTGATCAGGCGGCGCGCGCTTGCGTGATTTCGCGGAAGGCAGCATCAAGCTTGCCCGGTGCGGCAAGCACAGTGCCGATACGCCAGCCGGCGTTACCCTCGGGGCGGCCCTCGGCGAGAATACGGCCGCGGGCAATGATGATGGCGCGGCTGCACACCGCTTCCACCTCTTCGAGAATATGGGTCGAGATGATGATGGCCTTGTCGCGCGCCATCGCCTGGATCAGGCCGCGCACCTCATGCTTCTGGTTCGGATCGAGGCCATCGGTCGGCTCATCCAGCACCAGCACCGGCGGATCATGCAGGATCGCCTGGGCCAGGCCGACGCGGCGCTTGTAGCCCTTCGACAGCGTGTCGATCGGCTGGTCGAGCACATCCTTGATATTGACCTGGTCGATCACCTTGTCGAGCCGCCACTGGCGGTCCTTGCCGGCCAGCTCGCGCACATCGGCGATGAAATCGAGGAACCCGCGGGCCGTCATATCGGCATAGGTCGGCGCCCCTTCCGGCAGATAGCCGATGGCACGGCGGGCAGCCAGCGGATCGGCCTCCACGTCATGGCCGCAGACCGAGATACTGCCCGCGGTGGGATTGAGGAAGCCGCACAGCATTTTCATGGTGGTGGACTTGCCGGCGCCATTGGGGCCGAGGAAACCCAGCACCTCGCCTTTGGCCACACTGAAACTGACATTGTCTACGGCGGTGAACGGTCCGAATTGCTTGACCAGATTCTTGATGTCGATCATCGTTTTAGTACGTCCCCTGCCAGACTTCGCGGCCCCCGCCGCTCGGCGCCCGCTAGATAAGAGTTTCCCTGCCCATGGTTCAAGCCCCCGGCCGGATTTTGCGGCACCGGACCGCGCTTTCCGCCAGCCCCGCCGGTTGCATCCCGGGCGGGCCGGTCGCCATATTTTGGCCATGATCGCTACCCCCGGGCGCGAGGATGCGGGACCGCCCTCGCCCTGCAACAAGGTCTGCAGCATCGACCGCCGCACCGGCTGGTGCCTGGGCTGTTTCCGCACCGGCGAGGAGATCGGCGCCTGGCCGGCTTTGGCGCCTGAGGCCAAACGCGCCCTGCTGACGCGGCTGGCCGAACGCCAACGGCAGGCTGCCACCATGTCCCGTTCCTGATGCCCGCTTTCCTGCTCAAGCGATTCGCCACCCTGATCGCCACCCTGCTGGCGACCTCGGTGATCGTGTTCCTGGTGCTGGAAATCCTGCCCGGCGACCCGGCACTGCTGGTGCTGGGCATCGACGCCACCGATGAACAACTTGCCGTGTTCCGCAATCAGTATGGCCTCGACCGGCCGGTGCTGGACCGCTATCTCGACTGGATCGCCCACCTGGCCGTGGGCGATTTCGGCATCTCCTATGCCTACAAAACACCGGTCTGGCCGCTGATCGCCGAACGGCTGCTGCTGACCTATCCGCTCGCCGCCAGTGCCATGCTGCTGACCGTGGTGCTGGCCCTTGCGCTTGGCGTCTATGCCGCCGCCCAGCATAACAAGCCGGGCGATCTGGCCATCATGGGCATCAGCCAGCTCGGCATCTCACTGCCGAACTTCTGGTTCGGCCTGCTGCTGATCCTGCTGTTCGCCGTCAATCTCGGCTGGTTTTCTGCCGGCGGCTTCCCAGGCTGGGGCGACGGCATACTGGCGGCGGCAAAAAGCCTGATCCTGCCCAGCATCTCGCTCGCCGCCGTGCAGGCCGCCATTCTCACCCGCATCACGCGCTCATCGGTCCTGGAAGTGCTGCGCGAGGATTTCGTGCGCACCGCACGAGCCAAGGGGCTCAGCCGCCAAGCCGTGCTGTGGCGCCATGTGCTGCGCAACGCACTGATCCCGGTGATCACCGTGATCGGCCTGCAGTTCGGCAACCTGCTGGCTGGCGCCATCGTGGTCGAGCAGGTTTTCTCGCTGCCCGGCCTCGGCCGCCTGATCTTCCAGGCCATCAGCAACCGGGATATCGAGGTGGTGAAAGCTGCCGTGGTCCTGCTGGCCTTTACCGTGGTGACGGTGAATTTCATCGTCGATGTTCTCTATGCCGTGATCGATCCACGGCTGAAAGGCCGCGATGTCTGACGGCCGGTCCGGTTCTTCCTTCCTGCGGCGCGCATTCCGTCATCGCAGCTTCGTGGTCGGCGCGACGCTGACTGCTTTCGTGGTTGCTATGGCACTGCTGTCGCTGATCTGGACGCCCTATGCACCAACCGCGATCAATATCCGCCGCCGCATGGCGATGCCCTCGGCCGACCACTGGCTGGGCACCGACTCCTTTGGCCGCGATGTGTTGTCGCTGATCCTGGCTGGCGCACAGAACTCCCTGACAGTTGGTGTGCTGGCTGTCGGCTGCGGGATTGTGCTGGGTAGCACGCTCGGGTTGCTGGCCGCCGCACGACGCGGCTGGATCGAAGAGCTGGTGATGCGCTTCGCCGATTTCACCTTTGCCTTTCCGGCCATCCTGTCGGCCATCATGCTGGCGGCGATCTTTGGTCCCAGCACGATGAACTCGGTGGTGGCCATCGCGATCTTCAACATTCCGGTATTTGCCCGCGTGGTACGCGGCTCGGCCAATGCGATCTGGGCTCGCGATTACATCCTCGCTGCCCGCAGCGCCGGCAAGGGCAGTACCCGCATCACCATAGAACATGTGCTGCCCAATATCCTGGCTGTGATCGTGGTACAGGCCACCATCCAGTTCGCACTGGCCATCCTGGCCGAAGCCGCGCTGTCCTATCTTGGCCTCGGCACCCAGCCGCCGACACCGAGCTGGGGCCGCATGCTGAACGAGGCGCAGGCCATGGTTTTCCGCGCGCCCTTCCTTGCCGTCTTTCCCGGCTGTGCCATCGCCATCGCCGTGCTCGGCCTCAACCTGCTGGGCGACGGGCTGCGCGACCTGACCGACCCGCGCTTGTCACGGCAACGCTGATGACGCCGGCTCCGCTGCTTTCGGTCAATGACCTGCGTGTCGCGCTGCAGACTGCGCGCGGTGCGGTAGAGGCCGTGCGCGGCCTCAGCTTCACGCTCGACAAAGGTGAAACGCTCGGCATCGTGGGGGAGTCCGGCTGCGGAAAATCACTGACCGCGCTGGCACTGATGGGCCTGCTGCCGGATGGTGCAGTGGCGTCCGGCGCGGTGCGTTATGGCGGGCATAATCTGCTGACGCTACGCGAACAGCAGCTTTGCGACCTGCGCGGCAACCGGCTGGCGATGATCTTCCAGGAGCCAATGACATCGCTCAACCCGCTGCACTGTATCGGCGACCAGATTGCCGAACCCCTGCAGCAGCACCTGAAGCTGAGCCGGCGCCAGGCCCGCGACCGTGCTGTCGACCTGCTGGACCGCGTCGGCATCCCCAACCCCCGCCAGCGGCTGGACGCCTATCCGCACCAGATGTCAGGCGGGCAGCGGCAGCGCGCCATGATCGCCATGGCGCTCGCCTGCGACCCCGACATCCTGATCGCCGACGAACCGACCACGGCGCTCGATGTTACCATCCAGGGACAGATCCTCGATCTGATTCGCCGCCTGGTGGACGACAGCGGCATGGCGCTGGTGCTGATCAGCCATGACCTGGGCGTGATCGCCGAAACCGTCGACCGCGTCCTGGTGATGTATGCCGGCCGCGCAGTGGAGGCCGGACCGGTGCGCGAGGTCTTTGCCCGTCTGGCACATCCTTATGCGCGCGGACTGTTCGCGGCCATGCCGCGCATTGCCCCCGGGCAATCCCATCCACGCGCGCCTTTGGCCACCATTGCCGGCATCGTGCCAGACCTGCATGACCTGCCGTCAGCTTGCGCCTTTGCCGAACGCTGCAGCCTGGCCGAACCACGCTGCCGCGTGGAATTCCCACCGGCTGTTAGCATCGGTCCAGACCATCGGGCAGAATGCTGGCGCACCGACCAGACCCTTGGTACGGGGACATCGCCATGACGGCTCTGGTCGAGGTTGCCGATCTTCACAAGGCCTATACGCTGCGCCGCGCCACCCCGTTTTCGCCAGCGCAGCAGGTCTTTGCCGTCAATGGCGTGTCGCTGGCCATTGAGGCAGGGCAGAGCCTGGGGATTGTCGGTGAGTCCGGCTGCGGCAAGTCGACTCTGGCTCGGCTGGTGATGGCCCTGGAAAGGCCCGACCACGGCGAGATGCGCTTTGCCGGCCGCGACCTGCATGCCCTGTCGCCGTCTGACCTGCGCGCCGCACGGCGCGACTTCCAGATGGTCTTTCAGGATCCTTATGGTTCACTCGATCCGCGCCTGACGGTCGAGCGCATCGTTGCCGAGCCGCTGGATGTGCTGGAACGGCCGAGCCGTACCGAGCGCCGCAACCGCGTGGCCGCAACGCTTGCCACCGTGGGCCTGCGGGCCGGCGACATGGAAAAATATCCGCATGAATTCTCGGGCGGGCAGCGCCAGCGTATCGCCATCGCCCGCGCCCTGATCACGCAGCCAAAGCTGATCGTCGCCGATGAAGCCGTCTCGGCGCTGGATGTCTCGGTGCAGGCGCAGGTGCTCAACCTGATGGCCGACCTGCAGCAGCGCCTGGGCATCACGTATCTGTTTATCAGCCATAACCTGGCCGTGATCGATCACCTGTGCAGCCGCGTGGCCGTGATGTATCTCGGCCGCATCGTCGAACAGGGCAGCACCGCCACGATTTTTGCCCGGCCGGCCCATCCCTATACCAGGGCGCTACTCGCCGCCTTGCCGCGCCCGGTGCCGCCGCCAGTGGGCCAGCTGCGCCGTCGCAGCCTGCTGCAGGGCAATCCGCCGAGCCCGACCGCCCTGCTGCCCGGCTGCGCCCTGGCCGCCCGCTGCTCGCATGCTGATACGCATTGCCGCACCGTGACGCCGGCGCTGCGGGCACTGGAGGACGGGCGGCTGGTCGCCTGCCATAAGGCCGAGACCATCATGGCCGACAGTATTACGGCGTAAGCACCTGCAGGCGGTAACCGCGCTCGCGCATGCAATAGTCGTGGAGCTCGCCCATGCGCGGGCCGCGCGCGAAATAGGACGGAGAACGCGTCTCGTAACCCGGCAACCAAGGGGAGCGGTTTTGCTCGAAGCCTGTGCCGGTCCAGGGCGGATACAGCGGGCGGGACGACATGCTCTCGTCATAGGCGCGATCAGATGCGATCTGCCGGCATGCCGCGTCATCTTTCTGCCGTTGGGCTGCGGAGGTATCCGCCCGCACCCATTCTGTCGGCGTCGTGGCGCAAGCCGCCAGCATCAGCAGGACAGACAAAGCGATGCCGCGGGATGTCATTTCTTGGCGATCGGCACCAGACGATAGCCGCGCTGCTGCATGCAGTATTCCGACAATTCATAGACCCGCGCACCGCGGCGGGCATAGGAAGTTGTGAGGCCGCCTCCACCACCGTCATCGCCACCGCCATCGGTGGTGAATTGCGTATCCTTGAAGGGCGGATAGATCGGCTTGGATTTATCACTCTCGTCAAAGGCCTGGTACTGGGCAAGGTCGAGGCAGGCCTTTTCGTCGCTTTGGCGTTGCGACAATGACGTGCCAGCACGCTCCCATTCCGTGGTCGGGGCACAGGCACCCGTAGCGATCAGTAGCAGGATAGCGAAATGACGCGACATGATTGCCTCCTGGGGGAAACCCTATTGCGGGATGGGCGCAAGGTGATAGCCGCGTGCGCGCAGGCAAAAATCCTGCAGGTCACTCTCGCGCTGGCTGCGCCACATGAAAGAATCGTAACTGCGATAACCATAGGACCCATAGCGATACGGCCATGAACCGTAATAACCGCCATAATAGCCGGGCGGCCCGAAAGCGCTTTCGCGGAAAGCCTGATTGCGCGCCAGGGCGGCGCACTCGCTGCTGTCTATATTGGCCTCGGCCAGTGTCACGCCGGGCTTTTGCCACCCCAACGGCGGACCACAAGCCGCCAGTGTGCCCACCAGCGCCAATACAACGAAAGAATTCAGGACCGTTCTGCCCATGGCGGTTCCAACCTCCGGCAGTATCGCATTCTAGCATGACAGCCTGCGTCGGGATTGCGGCGGAATGACGGCTGCCACTCACCTTTTCGTGTGGTCGGGTTTACTGCCCCACCGCACTAATCCCCCTGGCAGGGAAAGGCGTCGGTCAATGCCACACGCACGGCCTGAATGGCCTCCTGACCCATCTGGTCGGGGTTCTCCTTGGCCCATTCAACAAACTGCTGGCGCAGCAGGGTGGACGGCGCTTCACGCGGCGCGCAGAACCAGGTCATATCCTTGCTCTCTGCCACTGCCATCTCATACATAGCCACCGCCGCCTGCAGGTAACGCAGGCAGCCGACAAGGCGCGCACTGCCCTCAGGGCCATCGCACAGACCCTGCAGATCCTTGGCGAGGAATTTCGGCGGCGGCGCCAGGTTCCCCGTCGGATTCAGATTGGACACCGGCTGGGCAAGGGCGGCGAAGGCAAAAAGACCAGCCACCATGGCGGTCGGCAGGAGCAGGCGCATCAGACGATCTCGTTCTCGAATGGCTCGCCGCCCATGCGGCGGAAAATCGCATACATCGCATCGGCAGCCGCATCCAGCCGCACCTTGTCGGTGGAACGCAGCACGATCGCGGTGGAAGCCTTGCCGGCACGGAAAGCGGGATAAGAGCCCATATCCACATCCGGATATTCGGTCTGCAGGGCTGCTAAGTCTTCGGCTACCGCGCCCTCTGGCACGAAGGCCAGAACGGTGCGCGATAGCAGCTTGTCGCCGCCGACCAGGCTTGGCGCCACGCTCGCCACCATCGCCTCGAAGATTCGCGGCACACCAGCCATCACCATGACATTGCCGATGCGAAAACCTGGTGCGGCCGACACGGGATTGTCGATCAGGGTGGCGGTATCGGGAATGCGCGCCATGCGCAGCCGGGCGGCATTCAGCATGCCAGCCTCGTAATGCGCCTCCAGCCGACGGCGCGCCTCCGGATGCACGTCGATGCCGACGCCGAAAGCCTTTGCCATACAGTCGGCGGTGATGTCGTCATGGGTCGGACCGATGCCGCCCGATGTGAAGACATAGTCGTAAGTCCGGCTCAGCTCCTGCACCGTGGCAATGATGGTCGCCTCGATATCGGGCACCACCCGGGCTTCGCGCAGGCGAATGCCCAGCTCGGTCAGCTTGCCGGCAAGAAAATACATATTGGCGTCGCGGGTGCGGCCCGAGAGAATCTCGTTGCCGATCACCAGCATGGC
>NZ_CALSAN010000019.1:0-81178 GCF_943372915.1 Ferrovibrio terrae
TAGCGTGCGCGACTACGGCAATCCGCTGTATTTCATCTTCCCCAACCTGATCGTGCTGGTGCAGCCCGACCATGCCACCGTGATGACGGTGTTCCCGCAGGGCACGGACAATTGCATCGTGCAGGGCGGCGCGCTGATCCCGCAGCCGCCGGCCACCGAGAAGGCGGTGGCCTACTGGGACAAGAACGTGAAGATCTTCTGGGATGCGCTGGACGAGGATTTCCAGATGGGCCAGGCGATCCAGGCCGGCTTCCGCGCCGGCGCCAACACGCATGTCACCTTCGGCCGTTTCGAGCAGGCCTGCGCCTGGTTCCACGACAGCCTGGACAAACGGCTTTCGCCCTAGCGTCGTTCGTACCAGCCCTTGCTGCGGTTGACGATATGCACCACCGACAGCATCACCGGCACCTCGATCAGCACGCCGACTACGGTGGCGAGCGCGGCACCCGACTGCAGGCCGAACAGGCTGATCGCCGCCGCCACGGCAAGTTCGAAGAAATTGCTGGCGCCGATCAGCGCCGAGGGTCCGGCGACGCAATGGGCCACGCCGCATTGCCGGTTCAGGCCATAGGCCAGCCCGGCATTGAAATAGACCTGGATCAGGATCGGCACCGCCAGCAGCGCAATCACCAGCGGATGCGCCACGATCTGCTCACCCTGGAAGGCGAACAGCAGCACCAGGGTGGCGAGCAGGGCCAGCAGCGACAGCGGCGCCAGAGTCTGCAGGGCGCGTTGCAGCGCGGCCTGGCCGCGCCGCAGCAGCGACCGGCGCCAGAGTTGCGCGATCAGCACCGGCACCACGATATAGAGCCCGACCGAGAGCAGCAGCGTATCCCAGGGCACGGTGATCGCCGAGATGCCGAGCAGCAGCCCGACCAGCGGCGCAAAGGCCACCACCATGATCAGGTCGTTGACCGCCACCTGGCTCAGCGTGAAATGCGGCTCGCCATCGACCAGGTTGCTCCACACGAACACCATCGCCGTACAGGGCGCGGCGGCCAGCAGGATCAGTCCGGCGATATAGCTGTCGATCTGCTCGGCCGGCAGATACGGGCGGAACAGCCAGCCGATGAACAGCCAGCCGAGCAAAGCCATGGAAAACGGCTTAACCGCCCAGTTGATGAACAGGGTCACACCGATGCCGCGCCAGTGCTGCCGCACTTCGCCCAGGCTGGCGAAGTCGATCTTCAGCAGCATGGGAATGATCATCAGCCAGACCAGCACGGCGACCGGCAGGTTGACCTTCGCCACTTCGGCCGCCGCCACCACCTGCACCAGGCCGGGCAGCCAGTGGCCCAGCGCGATGCCGGCGATGATGCACAGCGCCACCCACAGCGTGAGATAACGCTCGAACAGCGTCATCGCCGGCTTGGCCGGCGCGGCAGCCGCAACATCCGTCATCACGAGGCCTTCGACTGGTCGCGGCCGATCTCGCGCAGGCGGTTCTGCAGGGTCAGCTCATCCAGTGCCTTGAGCGGCAGGCTGGTGAAGGCGCGGATGCGGTTGGTCAGCATGCGATAGGTCTCGGCAAAGGCCAGCCGCTGCGCGACCTCATCGCCCTCGACGGCTGCCGGATCGGGCAGGCCCCAATGGGCGGTCATCGGCTTGCCCGGCCAGACCGGGCAGACCTCGTTGGCGGCGTTGTCGCAGACGGTGAAGATGAAATCGAGCGGCGGCGCGTCGGGTCCGGCGAATTCGTCCCAGGATTTCGAACGCAGGCCGGCGACGGGATGGCCACTCTTCTTCAGCAGGTCGAGCGCCATCGGATGCACGTCGCCCTTGGGGAAGCTGCCGGCGCTGTAGGCATGGAACAGGCCGCCGCCGATCTCGTTCATGATCGCCTCGGCCAGGATGCTGCGCGCCGAATTGCCGGTGCAGAGGAACAGGATGTTAAACGGCTTTGCGTCTTGATCGGGCATCGGATGCACTCTTGGGGGTTGGCAGGCAGAGATCGGGCTGGCCGCCGCAGCAGCGGTCGGACAGGAAACCGATCAGGGTGTTCATCAGCGCGACATCGACGGCATAGATCAGCGAGCGGCTGTCGCGCCGCTGCGTGATCAGCCCGGCGCCGCGCAGTTGCGCCAGATGGAAGGACAGCGTGGGGGCCGGCACATCCAGCGCCTCGGCAATCGCGCCGGCGGAAAGCCCCGCCGGCCCGGCCTCGACCAGCCGGCGATACACCGCCAGCCGCGTGTCCTGCGCCAGGGCGCCGAAGGCGCGCACCGCAAGCGAATCCGTCATCCGTTTCATATTTCCAGATATATCAAAATATCGGGCAGCCGCCAGTGAAGCTTTGATGACAGCCGCGGCTGCGTCAGGCTTTGGCGGTTTCCGCCGTGGCGGTGCGCAGCATCAGCATGGCGGCGAAGCCCGCCAGGCACAGCCCGCTGGTGAACAGCAGCACATGCTGCCCGTACCATTCGAGCAGCAGGGCGAACACAAAGGGTGCGCCGGCCTGGCCGAAGCGCGCCGGTGCGACGAGCCAGCCCTGGCGCCGGCCATAGCCGACGGGGCCGAAGATCACCAGCGGCAGGGTGCCTTTGGCAATCGTCATCACGCCGTTGCCGGCGCCATGCAGCAGGGTGAACAGATACGCCGCCGGCGCGCCGAAAATCAGCAGCAGGCCGACGCCGAGCGGATGCGTGATCGAGGCCATGCGGGCGGAGAGCAGCGGATGGAAGCGCTGCAGCACGGTATGTTCCAGCACGCGGGCGGCCACCTGGGCGGGCCCCACCAGGGCGGCGGCGGCAATCGCCATGGTCTTGCTGGCACCGGCGGCTTCCAGGATGCGCGGCAGATGCGCGGCCATCGCCGTGCTGGTGATCCAGGTGACGGCGAAGGCAAAGGCCAGCAGCAGCATCGGCCGGCTGAAGATCGGCGCATCCTCCTGCGCCATGGCTGGCGGCGGCGCGGTGATATGGTCGCCCAGTTCGCGCGGAATCATCAGGCGGTTGAGCGGCAGGCCGATCAGCAGATGCGCGCCGGCCCAGACATAGCAGGTGGCGCGCCAGCCCCATTCGGCATCCACCAGCGCCGAGATCGGCCAGCAGATCGTGCTGGCAAAACCGGCCAGCAGGGTGATGCCGGTGATGGCGCTGCGCGATTCCCTGCCATAGATCGCGGCCAGCGTGGCAAAGGCCGCCTCATACAGGCCGATCGCCATGCCGAAGCCGATCATCAGCCATGCGGCGACAAACACCGCCAGATGCGTGGCGCTGCCCAGCAGGGCGAGGCCGGCTGCGAAGATCAGGCTGGACAGCGTGAGGATATTGCGGCCGCCGAAGCGGTCGATGCGCTGGCCGACGCCGGGGCCGATGAAGGCGGTGAGCAGCATCGCCACCGAAAAGGCGCCGTAAATCCAGCCGGTGGTGACGCCCAGATCGGCCGCCATCGGTCCGGCCAGGATCGCCGGCAGGTAATAGGTCGAGCCCCAGCCCAGCGTCTGCGCGGTGCCCAGCGCCAGGATGACGGCGAGGCGATGCTGCTTGCCGATCTGCATCAGCAGCAGTCCTTGGCCGCTTCGGTGCCGGCGAAATGTGGCTTCGGCGTGCAGCAGCTTTTCTCGGTGGCCGCCGTCACCGTGACGCGCGGCTTGGCGGTGCCGCAGCTTTTGCCTTCGCCGGCGGTCGCCAGAGTGCTGCTGCACACGCCGGTTTCCGGCAGGTCGAGCTGCACATCGTCGGCTTCGGCCATGTCGCCGGCGAGGGCGGCGGCAATCGAGCGCACCTGCTCATGGCCGGTGGCGAGCAGGAAGGTGGGGGCGCGGCCATAGCTCTTGATGCCGGCGATGTAGAAGCCCGCATCCGGCTGTGCCAGTTCGCGATGGCCATGGGGCCGCACCGTGCCGCAGGAATGCACATTCGGATCGATCAGCGGCGCCAGCACGCGCGGGCTTTCGGTGGCCGGATCGAGATCGAGGCGGATTTCGCGCAGCATCTCCAGCGCCGGGCGCTGGCCGGTCGCCACGATGATGCGGTCCACCGTCACGGTCTCACTCGCGCCACCCGGCTGCTGCAGGGTCACCTGCAACGCCGTGCCGCTGTCGATCTTCGTTACTGTGCTGTTCATATGCAGGTCGATGCCGCCAGCCTTCACTTGGGTTTCCAGAGCATGGCCCAGCGCGCCGCGCGCCGCCAGCTTGTCGTTGCTGCCGCCGCCGAACAGCCGCGCCAGGCTGCCGCCGCGCACCGCCCAGACGATCTCGGTGGTCGGTGCCCGGCCTTTCAGCTTGGCCAGATCGAGCAGCACATTGGCAGCAGAATGCCCGGCGCCCAGCACCAGCACGCGCTTGCCCACGTAAGCATCGACATCGCGGCCCAGCATATCGGGGATGCCATAGGCAATGCGTGCGGCGGCTGCGCGTTCGCCCGGCACGGCCAGGCCGCTGCTGCCGATCGGATTGGGCTGGCTCCAGGTGCCCGAACAGTCGATCACCGCGCGCGCCAGATCCTGCCGCTCGCTGCCATCGCGCTTGCGCACGGTCAGCAGGAAGGGCGCCGCCTCGCGGCCCGCCGTCTTCATCTTGTCAAAGCCCTGACGGCTCACCGCCGTGATGCGCGCGCCGGTTTCCAGCACCGCGCTGATCGCCGGCGTCGCCGCCAGCGGCTTCAGATACTGCGCATACAGCTCGGCCCCGGTGGGATGCACGCTCGGGCGCGGCGCCGTCCAGCCGGTCGGTTCCAGCAGGGCGCGTGCGGCCGTGTCAATATTGTAGGACCACGGCGAGAACAGCCGCACATGACCCCAGTCGCGCACATGATCGGCGATGTCGTCGCCGGCCTCATAGAGTTTCACCTTCAGGCCGCGCGCCAGCAGATGCGCGGCAGCGGCCAGACCCACGGGGCCGGCGCCGATCACGGCAATGGGCAGCGAGAGTGACGTGTTGATGGCGTTCATGGTTGGGCTCCTTCGGTGTTCGTCGAAATACGAATGCAACAGTCAAAAAAAGGGGTTGAGACTTACAGGGTGCCGAGCAGCTGCTGCAGGCGGCGCAGCTTCGGCACATCGACGCAATAGCAGGGGCGGGCATCGCTGATATCGCCGCGCACCAGGCCGGCGTCTTTCAGGATGGTGAGATGTTGCGAGGCGGTGGAGGGCGCCACCGGCAGCAGGTCGGCCAGCTTGCCGAAATAGCAGGTGCCGATGCGCAGCAGGTTGCGCAGGATCAGCACGCGCACCGGATGGGCGACGGCCTTGGCCAGTTCGGCCAGCTCGTCATCCTCGGGCCGGGCATGCTCAACCAGGTCGGCCGGGATCGCCGCCGCCGACAGGCCGGGATCGCAGCAGGCAGCATCCGCCTTAGTGGTGCCAGTCTTGGCGGCGCCGGCCTTGGTCTTGCTGGTCTTGGCCCGGATGGGCATTGGAGGTACTCCGTTCGTAATTCGACGAATAACGTAATGCACACTCGCGATGTCGTCAAGCCCGTCCTGGCCCGGGCGGAAAACCCTGGCGAAACCCCGTCTTTGTCTTAAGGCGGTCTTGGATCGCCGGGGGCCGACAGTCTAAGCTTGGGCCATGGCAAAGATGGCGCGCAGATACTTCGTTTCCGGCCGGGTGCAGGGCGTGGGTTACCGCTACTGGACCACGACACGGGCCAAGGCGCTGGGCCTGGTCGGCTGGGTGCGCAACCGGCGCGACGGCCGCGTGGAAGTGCTGGCCTATGGCGAGACCGCCGATCTCGACAGCCTGGAGCAGACCCTGCATGGCGGTCCCGAAGCCGCCACGGTGGAAACAGTGGAGCCCGGTCCGGTGACCCCGGAAGAAGCCGAGCTGGCCGCCGGCGCGACCAAATTCTCGCAGACGCCGACGCTGTGAAAGCGATGCCGTAAACGCGGTCACTCCGACCACGCAATCGGGGGATATTGCGCGTATATGCGCGGTGCGAAAATTTATGGTAAACGCGAAATTCATAATCTCTCCAAGCGATGCGTTAATCATCGGAGGAGAAACTGTCGCGGACTGCTTCCAAAGGTAGCAACTTCGGAGTCCGCGATGACGAGTTCAGTTTCAAATTCGATTTCCATCGATTCTGTTCAGGCGATCACAGTGGTTGAGGCTGTCGGTAGACATGAAGACCGCAGACCGGAGCAGCAGGCCGAATTTCTTGAGGCGCTGAAGGCGGCAACGGCAGAACGGCCCACAACCTATAAAACGCCAGCACAGCGCACCATCCCGCGTGTTGAGCCGACAAAGGTCACCGATCTGTCGCCGGAAGAACAGGCGATGATTCGAACCGATCTTGCATCCTCCTATGCACGGTTGGCCGAGCACTATCGGATAATGGACGAAGCGGATAACCGGCGGGTCGCCATTGCTAAAGGTCCGGACAACATAAACTTCTCTGCACGGAATGTTGCCGACCTGACTCTTGATGAGACCAAAGAGCAGATTCAATACATCACCGACATGATTCAGAGCGGCGAAGCCGAGCAGTACACATTGCATGCGTCGAATGGCGACCGTTCGACCTCGAATTACCGCCAATATGTCTATTGGATGCAGCAGCATCTTAAAGAGCTGGGCGGTGCCGCTCCCACTTCGCTCGGGCAATACTGATCGCTACAACGTATCGCTCATGCTGCTTACAGGCATGGATTCCCGCTTGCGCGGGAATGACGGAGATATGGACCGAAATACAGTCGTCGTTCCCGCGAAAGCGGGAGCCTAGGTCTTCTGAATCGCGCGCTACAGCGCGTTGATATCCGCCACTTCTAAAACAGGTCTGGGTGCGCCGGTCCGCGCGCAGGCGATCATCGCCTTGCCGACCTGCTCGGTGGTGGTCAGCGCCTGCGGCCACAGCAGCCGCACCAGCGGCAGCACCGGCATCAGCAGCAGATAGGCCAGGCGGTAGACCCGGCTTTTCGGGGTGATGCCATGCAGCGGCTCGATGGCGCCGGGGCGGAACATGTAGGCCGCCCTGAAGGGCAGGGCGAGCAGGGCATTCTCGGTGCGGCCCTTCACCCGCGCCCACATGAGCGCGCCGGCCTCGGTGCTGTCGGTGCCCCGCCCGGTGATATAGGTGAACACCATCTGCGGGTTGAGCCGGGCGAGCGTGCGGGCGGCGGCGAGCGTCAGGTCGTGGGTTACCCGCGTATAGGCCGCCTCGCTCATGCCCGCCGCGCTGACGCCCAGGCAGAAGAAGCAGGCATCGAAACCGCTCAGCCGGTCCTCGATCCCGGCATAGTCGAACAGGTCGTCCTGGATCAGGTCGGTCAGCTTGGTCGCCTCAGGCAGCCGCCCCATCGGGGTATCGCGGGCCGGGCTGCGGCCGATGGCGACCACCCGGCTGACGCCGGGGTCGAGCAGGCATTCGCGCAGCACGCCCTGGCCGACCATGCCGGTGGCGCCGAAGATCAGGATGTTCATAAAGGCCCCGGGCTGAAGGAAAGCTGTCCCGATCATAGCGGCCGGGGGTAGCGGCGACAGGGCGACCATCACAGTCTCGCCCGTAACCGTCATTCCCGCGCAAGCGGGAATCCAGCAAGCTGACCGACTGGGCTCCCGCTTTCGCGGGAGCGACGGGGGGTAATCCCGGTCTTGATCGCCGGAAAATGTACCTTATATGTTCCTGGATTTGCAGCTCGGGAAAAGCGGCAGGCCGGCAGGCCGGCGGGCCGGCGCGACCCCGAACCGACCTGAACGAACCTGGATGGACCTGAACGAACCCCAGCGAAGCCGCACGAGCATCCAGCGAACCCCAGCGAACCCCAGCGAACACTGGCGAAGCCTGGCGAACACGAATGATGGTGTCGCGAAGCGGAATGACGCAGAATGCCCCTCAGCCGGCCCGGCTGGCCAGTCATGACGTATCAATATCGAAAGACGCTGTAATATTATGATTACAAAGAAAAAATATCGAATGACCCTCAAAGAGTGGGCGCTCTGCTATGTCGGCGCGCTGGCCTTTGGCGGTGTGGGCTGGTGGGCGACCGGCAACCAGTGGGTCGGCTTCGGCACCATCGTCATCTTTACCGCGGTTTACGTCCTGCTGCTGAAGTCACGCAAAGCCTCAGCCGAGCCGCAGGTGGTTTCGACCGCCGGCATGACCCGGCAGCAGCGCCGCGCCCATGAGCGCAAGAATAAGTCTTAGAAGTTCAGTAGTTTAAGAAGACTGCCTGATCAGGCTTGGCAGCTTGCGCCGAGCCGGTCGAGCAGGGCGGTTTCCACCGTGTCGCGCAGCACCAGGTCCACCTCGGGCAGGCTGGGCGTCAGGCCCAGATCAGCCAGCGAGGTGACGCCGAAAGGCTCGGCCGCCGTCTTCTGGATGCCGCAGGCGACGATGCCGCCATAGTGGTCGAGGTTGGGGTCCACGTTCAGGCTCAGGCCATGGAAGGTGATCCAGTGCCGGACGCGGACGCCGATGGCGGCGATCTTGTCTTCCCGGCCCGGGCCCTGGTCGGGGCGCTCGACCCAGACGCCGACCCGGCCGTCGCGGATCGCGCCGGTGACGTTGAAGCGGGCGAGGCTGGCGATCACCCAGTCCTCCATGCGGCAGACAAAGGCCCGCACGTCGCGGCCGCGCCGGGTCAAGTCCAGCATCAGGTACGCGATGCGCTGGCCGGGGCCATGATAGGTGTACTGCCCGCCGCGCCCGGTCTCGAACACCGGGAACTGGGGGGTGAGCAGGTCGGCGGCCTTGGCCGAGGTGCCGGCGGTATAGAGCGGCGGGTGTTCCAGCAGCCAGATCGCCTCGGGCGCCGTGCCGGCATGGATGGCGGCCACCCGGGCCTCCATGGCGGCCAGGGCCTCCGGGTAGTCGACCGGCGCGTCGCTGATGATCCACTCCACCGGGCCGGCCGGGGTGGCGATGATCTGGTTGGGCGGGGGGAGAGACATGGGGACGTACCGGGCGGCTTAACGCTGTGCTAACCTTGCCCGGGTTACTTAAGCCCTGCAGGGACCGGAAGGAAGGTGCGGCATGGCGATCAATACCGCCGTCAACGATGTCTCGGTCGAAATCTCCGTGGTGCTGGGGAAGGCGACCATGCCGATCCATCAGGTGCTGAAGGTCGGCCGCGGCGCTGTCATCGAGCTGGATGCCAGCGTGGACGACCATGCCTGGATCTTCGCCAACAACAAGCTGATCGCCCGGGGCGAAATCGTCATTTCCGGCGAGAAGGTTGCGGTTTCCATCACCGACACCATGTCGGACGACTAGGGCCGTATTAACCTCTGGCGCGGCCTTGAATACCCGGGCGGGATTTGCTATTCCCCCGCGTCGCCCGAAAATGCGGTCGTGGCGGAATTGGTAGACGCGCAGCCTTGAGGTGGCTGTGGCCGAAAGGCCGTGAAAGTTCGAGTCTTTTCGACCGCACCATTCGACAAACCCGTCCGGGACCGGGCCGTCCCACTTTCCTCGCATGGCAGGCTGTTGTAAGCCTGATTTCCCCGGCGGCAGCTCTGCCCGGCCGGTGCCCCTGATCGTACCGATCCTGCGAGTATTTTGATGAAATCCGATCTCGACCGCGCGGCCCTGGAATACCACCGGCTGCCGAAGCCGGGTAAGCTGGAAATCACCCCGACCAAGCCGCTCGGCACCCAGCGCGACCTGGCGCTGGCCTACAGCCCCGGGGTCGCCGCCGCCTGCAATGCCATCGTCGAAGACCCGGCCCAGGCCGCCGAGCTGACCGCGCGCGGCAACCTGATCGGCGTGATCTCCAACGGCACCGCCGTGCTCGGCCTGGGCAATATCGGTCCGCTGGCGTCCAAGCCGGTGATGGAAGGCAAGGCGGTGCTGTTCAAGAAGTTCGCCGGCATCGACGTCTTCGATATCGAGATCAACGAAACCGACCCCGACAAGCTGATCAGTATCATCGCGGCGCTGGAGCCGACCTTTGGCGGCATCAACCTGGAAGACATCAAGTCGCCGGAATGCTTTGTGGTCGAGCGCGCGCTGCGCCAGAAGATGAAGATTCCGGTCTTCCACGACGACCAGCATGGCACCGCGATCACCGTGGCGGCCGCCGTGCTGAACGGCCTGCGCGTGGTCGGCAAGAAGATGGACGAGGTGAAGCTGGTGGCGTCCGGCGCCGGCGCCGCCGCGCTGGCCTGCCTCGACCTGCTGGTCGAGCTGGGCGTGCGCAAAGAGAATATCGTCGTCACCGATATCGTCGGCGTGGTCTACGAGGGCCGCACCGAACAGATGGATGAATTCAAGGCGCGCTATGCGCGGCAGACCAACCACCGCACGCTGGGCGATGCCATCGTCGGCACCGATGTGTTCCTCGGGCTTTCAGCCGCCAATGTGCTGAAGGGCGAGATGGTCGCCAAGATGGGGCCGAAGCCACTGATTCTGGCGCTGGCCAATCCGACGCCGGAAATCCTGCCGGAAGTGGCAAAGGCGGCGCGGCCCGATGCGATCATGGCCACAGGCCGGTCGGACTATCCGAACCAGGTCAACAACGTGCTGTGCTTCCCGTTCCTGTTCCGTGGCGCGCTGGATGTCGGTGCCACCACGATCAACACGGCGATGGAACTGGCCGCGGTGCGCGCGATCGCCGATCTGGCAATGGCGGAAATCTCCGATGTCGTGGCGCGGGCCTATGGCAATGACGAGGCGCTCAGCTTCGGCCCGGAATACTTCATCCCGAAGCCCTTCGATCCGCGCCTGATCCTGCAGATTGCGCCGGCGGTGGCGCAGGCGGCGATGGACAGCGGCGTGGCGACGCGGCCGATCACCGACATGAAGGCCTATCGCGAGGGCCTGGAGCGTTTTGTCTACCGCACCGGCTTTGTCATGCGGCCGACATTCGAGCGCGCCAAGCGCAAGCCGATGCGCCTGATCTATGCCGAGGGTGAGGACGAGCGCGTGCTGCGCGCCGCCCAGATCGTGCTGGACGACAAGGTGGCGCTTCCGACCCTGATCGGCCGCCGCGCCGTGGTCGAGCGCCGCATCGAGAAACTCGGCCTGCGGCTCAAGATCGGCGAGAATGTCGCGCTGATCGATCCCGAGCGCGATGACCGCTACAACGAATACTGGACCGGTTATCTGGCGCTGATGAAGCGCAAGGGCGTGGCGCCCGACGATGCCCGCACCATCATCCGCACCAACACCACGGTGATTGCCGCCATGGCGGTGCAGCGTGGCGAGGCCGATGCCATGATCTGCGGCTCGGTGGGTCAGTATGACCAGCATCTGCCGCATATCGTCGATGTGATCGGCCTGCGTGCTGGCGCATCGCTGCCGGCGGCCATGCAGCTGCTGGTGCTGCCGCATGGCATGCTGTTCATCACCGACAGCAATGTGAATCTCGATCCCAGTGCCGACGAGATCGTGGCGATCACCCAGATCGCGGCCGACGAGGTACGCCGTTTCGGCGTGGTGCCGAAGATCGCGCTGTTGTCGCATTCCAATTTCGGTACGTCTTCGGCGCCTTCGGCGCTGAAGATGCGTGAAGCGACCCAGCGCCTGCACCAGCTGATGCCGGGCGTGGAGATCGAGGGCGAGATGAAGGCCGATGCCGCCGTCTCGGAAGCGATCCGCGAGAAGCTGATGCCCGACAACACCCTGAAGGGCAGCGCCAACCTGCTGGTGATGCCCAACCTGGATGCCGCCAATATCTCGGCCAATCTGGTGCGCCAGATGGAGCAGGGCTTCTATGTCGGTCCGATCCTGATGGGCATGGCAAAATCGGCGCATATCGTGTCGCGCAATGTCACCGTCCGCGGCCTGGTCAATATGAGCGCGGTTGCCGTGGTCGATGCCCAGGACCATGCCGAAGGCCTGATGGGGCGCAGCGCCTCCGGCGACTAATGCCCGAGTACCGTGCGCCCGGCCGCTGCATCCCAGTCATGGCCGGCGGCGAAATCGCGCAGTTGCTGTAACGCGGCGCTGTCATCCTCGCGCCAGCGCAGGCCGATGCGGTGCGTGTCGCGCAGCTCGGGCAGGGTCAGCGTCGCCACCTGATCGCTGCCGAGCCAGTGCGGCAGGATCGCCACGCCGATGCCGGCTTCCACCAGCGCCAACAGGGCCGCATCGCTCTCGGCCCGGCCGATGATGCGCGGCCGCACATTCAATCCGTCGAACAGTTTTTCCGCCGCCGGCATGATCTCGGCCTGCGGCCGGATCACAAAGGGCTGGTCCTGCAGGTCGGTGATCTTCGCACTGCTGCGCCGGGCCAGCGGATGCGCCGGCGGCACCGCCAGCAGGTAGCGCTGGCGGAACAGGCTCAGGCTGTGCTCATCGCCGTCATCGCCCAGCGGCAGGATCGCTGCATCGATGCGGCCCATATCGAGCCGGCGGGTCAGCGTTGCCGCCGGCGCTTCGAGAATCTCCAGCGCAACATCAGGGTGTGCCGTGGTGAAACTGCCGAGCAGGGCGGTCAGTCTTTGCTGGGGCAGCCCGGGAATGTAGCCCAGCCGCAGGCGCAGCTTTGCCGGCCGGCCTTCCTGGCGCAGTTCGCGCCGGGCGGCGGTCCATTCCTGCAGCAACAGGCGGGCACGCGGCAGGAAGCGGGCGCCGGCCGGCGTGAGTTGCGAGGCGCGGCCACGCTCGAACAGGCTGCTGCCCAGCGACTCTTCCAGGCGCTTGATGCCGGCCGACAGCGTCGGCTGGGTGACATTGGCGCGTTCGGCGCCGCGGGTGAAACTGCCGGTTTCGGCCACGGCCATGAAATAGCGGATCAGGGTCAGATTCATGGCCCATAGGAAAACCCTATCTCGAACATAAAGACAATTGATTTTCTCTATTCAATAATCCGGGCTATCACCGCAGGCAGAGGAAACCGCTGAAAAGAGGAGGGCGCCATGGCGGAGCGCTATGTCGAAACCCTGCGGCTGATGACCCAGGCCTGGCAATGCGATCATCTGGGCCATGTGAATGTCAGTTTTTATATGGGCTGGCTCGGCGATGCGGCCTTCGCCGTTGCCGCGATGCATGACTGGCCGCGCGAGCAGATGATGGCCGAGAATGCCGGCGTGGCCGCCGTGAAGGCCGAGGTGGATTACCAGGCTGAGCTGCGCGGCGGCGACATGGTGAAAATGGAGAGCACCGTGGAAAGCATCGGCGAGCGTAAGATCGTGTTCCGGCATCGCCTGATCCGCATCGGTGATGACCGGCAGGCCATGGCCGCCCGGCTGACCGGCGTGTGCATCGATACGGTGCAGCGGCGCTCGCGGCCGTTACCGGCCAGTTTTGTCGCCCGCATTTGTGAAAACTTCGGCATTGAGCCCGTCGCACCCAAGGAGGTGGCGGCATGAACATGCTGCCGGAGTTCAAACCGGCCGACCCAGACTTTGAGGCGCGGGTTCGCGACAGTTTCAACCGCCAGCCGGCCATGCATCTGATCGGCGCCACGATCGAGGCGCTGAAGCCGGGCTTTTGCGAAATCGGCATGCCGCGCAAGCATGACCTGACCCAGCAGCATGGTTTCGTGCATGGCGGCATCGTCGGCATGATCGCCGATTCAGCCGCCGGTTATGCCGCCTACAGCCTGTTCCCCGCCGATGCCACCGTGCTGACGGTGGAATACAAGATGAACCTGATGGCGCCGGCCGATGGCAACCGCCTGCTGGCCCGCGCCCAGGTGACCCGCCATGGCAAGACGCTCACCATCGTGGGTTTCGATGTCTTTGCCGAAAAAGCGGGAAAGATGCTGCACTGCGCCACGGGACTGGCGACGCTGATGTGCATGCTGGGGCGTCCTGACGCACCCCGCACGGCTGCATCCTGACGCCCGATCCGCTACACTGCCGCCACCCGATTCAGAAGAGCCGTCCGAGAAGGGTAAAATCATGATCTCCAACAGCTATCCGACGCTCGATTTCGGGCTCGGCGAGACCGCCGATATGCTGCGCCAGTCCGTGCGCGGCTTTGTCGACAACGAACTGGCGCCGCGCGCCGATGCCATCGACAAGACCAACGAATTTCCGCGCGATCTGTGGACCAAGCTGGGCGATCTCGGCCTGCATGGCATCACGGTGGAAGAAGAATACGGCGGCAGCGGGCTGGGCTATCTGGAGCATTGCATCGCCGTCGAAGAGGTCAGTCGCGGTTCGGCCGCGGTGGGACTTTCGTATGGCGCGCATTCCAATCTCTGCGTCAACCAGATCCGCCGCAACGGCAATGAAGCCCAGAAGCAGAAGTACCTGCCCAAGCTGATCTCCGGGCAGCATCTGGGCGCCCTGGCGATGAGCGAGCCCAATGCCGGCTCGGATGTGGTGTCGATGAAGCTGCGCGCCGAAAAGAAGGGCGATCGCTACATCCTCAACGGCAACAAGATGTGGATCACCAATGGCCCCACCGCCGATGTGCTGGTGGTCTATGCCAAGACCGACCCGGCCGCCGGCGCGCGCGGCATCACGGCTTTCCTGGTGGAAAAGGGCTTCAAGGGATTCTCGACGGCGCAGAAGCTCGACAAGCTGGGGATGCGCGGCTCCGATACCGGCGAGCTGGTGTTCCAGGATTGCGAAGTGCCGGAAGAAAACGTGCTCAACCAGGTGGGCAAGGGCGTCAACGTGCTGATGAGCGGCCTGGATTATGAGCGCGCCGTGCTGGCTGCCGGTCCGCTGGGCATCATGCAGGCGGCGATGGATGTGGTGCTGCCTTATATCCATGAACGCAAGCAGTTCGGCCAGTCGATCGGCACCTTCCAGCTGATCCAGGGCAAGGTGGCCGACATGTATACCGAAATGAATGCGGCGCGCGCCTATGTCTACACCGTGGCCAAGGCCTGCGACCGTGGCCAGACCACGCGCAAGGATGCCGCCGGTGCGATCCTGTTCGCGGCCGAGAAGGCCACCAAGCTGGCGCTGGATGCGATCCAGATTCTGGGCGGCAATGGCTATATCAACGACTATCCGACCGGCCGCCTGCTGCGCGATGCCAAGCTGTATGAGATCGGCGCCGGCACCTCGGAAATCCGGCGCATGCTGATCGGCCGCGAAATCTTCGAGGAGACCAAGTGAGTTTGCTGTATCGCTTCGCTGCCACCTGCCTTTTGCTGCTGTCGGCCCTGCCGGCGGCGGCACATGATACGGATACACGCTGGGAAGCCATCCGCCCGGCTGACCAGCGCGTGCGCTGGCAGGCCGAGGGGCTGACGGCACCGCCGCAGATGGCGGAGTCTTTCACGTCACCGCTGGGTTACCGGCTGGAACGCTATCTGTGGAAGGCGCAGAAACCGGGCGGCAGCTTTGCCATTGCGGTGCTGCGTGACCTGAGCGAGGACGATCATTACCTGAGCGGCCCCGTCGATCTGATCAAGTTTGCCACAGCCGTGCTCAAGGGGCTGGAAGCGCCAAAACCGCAGGTGAGCGAGCCAAAAGATGTGAAGGTGGCGACGCTGAATGGCCCGGTGCTGAGCCGTCGTTTCAATCTCGGCACGCGGCAATGTGTGGCGCTTGGTTTCTATGCCCAGCCGCAAGGCAACGGCAGTCAGGCCAGGGCGGCCAAGGATGAACCGCTCGCCGAAGGCAGCCTGCGGCTCGATGGCGTCTACTGCGCCACGGCCGGCCAGCCGCTGACCGCTGATCAGGTATTGGCCTATGCCGCTGGCGTCAAACTCACCTCGCGCAAGGAATAGTTCATGACTGCACGTCGCCGGATTTCATCGGGATCGACCTTTGAAAAGACCATGGGATATTCCCGCGCCGTGGTGGATGGCGACTGGATTCATGTCTCGGGTACCACCGGATTCGACTACGCCACCATGACCATCAGCGATGATCCGGTGACGCAGTGCGAGCAGATTTTCAAGAATATCGCGGCAGCGCTGGCCCAGGCCGGCAGCAGCCTGGATGACGTGGTGCGGGTGCATTACTACCTGACCGATGCCAGCATCTTCGAGCAGATCGCGCCAATCTGCGGCCGGCATTTCGCCACGGCGCTGCCGGCGGCCACCGCACTGCTCTGCCAGTTGATCGATCCCAGGATGAAGCTGGAGATCGAAGTCACCGCCCGCAAGCAAGCCTAGACCGGAGACGCCGCATGCTGACCGACGAGCAGCAGATGATCCGCGACATGGCGCGGGACTTCGCCCAGGAAAAGCTGGCACCGGGGGCGGCCGAGCGCGACACCACCGCTCAGCCGCCGCTGGATCTGCTGCGGCAGATGGGCGATCTGGGCCTGATGGGCATGGGCGTGCCAGAGCAGTGGGGCGGGGCGGAGGCCGATTTCGTCGCCTATGTTCTGGCGCTGGAAGAGATCGCCGCCGGCGACGGCGCGGTCAGCACCATCATGTCCGTCAACAATTCGCCGGTCTGTGCTGCCCTGCTGCGCTATGGCACGTTGCAGCAGAAGGAACGCTATCTGAAGCCGCTGGCGCGCGGGGAATGGATCGGTGCCTTCTGCCTGACCGAGCCGCAGGCCGGTTCCGATGCGTCGGCCCTGAAGACCCGCGCCCGCCGTGACGGCGATTCATGGCTGATCAGCGGCGTGAAGCAGTTCATCACCTCGGGCTCGATCGCCAAACTGGCGCTGGTCTTCGCGGTCAGCGACCCCGCCCAGGGCAAGCGCGGCATCTCCTGTTTCCTGGTGCCCACCGACACCCCGGGTTATCGCGTTGCCAGCATCGAGCGCAAGCTGGGCCAGAAATGCTCCGATACCTGCCAGATTGTGCTGGAAGATGTGCGGGTGCCGGCAGATGCCCTGCTGGGGGCCGAGGGCGAGGGCTATCGCATTGCCCTCGCCAATCTGGAATCCGGCCGCATCGGCATCGCCGCGCAGGCCACCGGCATGGCCCGGGCCGCCTTTGATGCTGCGCGGCTGTATGCAGGCCAGCGCGAGGCCTTTGGCACCGCCATCATCAACCATCAGGCCGTGGCCTTCCGGCTCGCCGATATGGCCACCCGCATCGAGGCGGCGCATCAACTGTTGTTGAACGCTGCGCGGTTGAAAGATGCCGGGCAGCCTTGCCTCAAAGAGGCCAGCATGGCCAAACTGTTTGCCTCGGAAATGGCCGAGCGGGTATGCTCGGATGCCATCCAGATTCACGGCGGTTACGGCTATTTGGCCGATTTCCCGGTGGAACGCATCTACCGGGATGTCCGGGTCTGTCAGATCTATGAAGGCACGAGCGATGTGCAGCGGCTGGTGATCAGCCGGGCCATTGCCGGAAATGCAGCCGGCGGCTAGGCCGCCAAACAGAAAAGAGGTCATTTGAACCAGGCGAACGAGATCCTTTTTATCGCATCTCTCCTGGTTCTGGTGAGCATCTTCGCCGGATCGGCCTCGAGCCGGTTTGGTGTGCCCTTCCTGCTGGTCTTCCTCGGCCTTGGCCTGCTGGCCGGCGAGGGCGGGCCGGGCGGCATCGTCTTCCGCGACTACCAGCTCACCTATGCGGTCGGCTCGGCGGCGCTGGGCATCATCCTGTTCGATGGTGGCCTGCGCACCCATTTCGCCACCGTGCGGCTGGTGGCGGCGCCGGCCTTCGTGCTGGCCACCATCGGCGTGGTTGGCACCGCCGTATTGGTCGGCGTGGCGGCGCATTATGCGCTGGGCCTGAAGCCGATGGAGTCTTTCCTGGTCGGTGCCATTGTCGGCTCGACCGACGCGGCAGCGGTGTTCTTCCTGCTCAACATGAAGGGCCTGGCGCTGCAAAAGCGCGTCAGCGGTACGCTGGAGGTCGAATCCGGCATCAACGATCCGATGGCGATCTTCCTCACCATGATGACGGTGGAACTGTTGCGTCATGGCCAGCCGCCCGACACGCTGAAGCTTGCCATCGACTTCGTCGCCCAGATGGCCGGCGGCCTGGTGGTCGGTCTGATCGGTGGTTTCCTGCTGGTGGCGCTGTTCAACCGCGTATCGGTTGCCGGTGGCCTGTATCCGATTGTTGCCATGGCGGCAGCGCTGCTGATCTTTTCCGGCGCGCATTTCGTGCAGGCATCGGGCTATGTCGCGGTCTATGTCGCCGGCCTGGTACTGGGCAACCGGCGCCATCGCGGCGCCCAGGTGATCCTGCGCTTCTATGACGGTCTGAGCTGGCTCAGCCAGATCGTCATGTTCCTGCTGCTCGGCCTGCTGATGACGCCGGACGAGATGACGCCCTATGCGGTGGGCAGCGGGGTTGTCGCCGCTGTGCTGATGCTGCTGGCGCGGCCGCTGGCGGTGATGATCTGCCTGCTGCCGTTCCGCTACACGATGCGTGAGATCGGCTTCATCTCCTGGGTCGGCCTGCGTGGTGCGGTGCCGATCTTTCTCGCCACCATTCCGGTGCTGGCCAACCTGCCCAATTCCGAACTCTACGTGACGGCGGCCTTCGTCTGCGTGCTGGCCTCGCTGACTTTGCAGGGCTGGACCATTGCCCCGGTGGCGCGGTTCTTCGGCCTGGAGCTGCCGCCGAAACCCGAAGCGGTCAGCCGCACCGATCTCGACCTCGGCTCCACCTCGGATCGCGATGTGGCGAGCTACAGGCTGGAAGCCGACGCGCCGGCGCTGGGCTATCGCTTTGCTGAAATCCCGCTGCCACGACGCTGCCGTATCATCACCGTGATCCGCGAGGGCACCGTGATGGACCGCGCCAGGCTGGAGCATCTGGAGCCGGGTGACTACTTGCTGGTGCTGGCGCCGGCCGAGCAGTTCTTCTCGCTCGACCGCCTGTTCACCGCCCGCGAGCAGTCGAAGAAGCAGCGCAAACGGCGCGAGCGCGGCGAGGAGGTGTTCGGCGAATTCGTGCTGTCGGGCGATACGCTGCTGGGCGAAGTGGCGCTGCTCTATGGCCTGCCGGTCGATGACAAGGACCGCAATGACCCTGTGGGTAGCTATGTGCGCCGGCGTCTGCGCCATCGCCCGGTGGTGGGCGACCGCCTGCGCTGGGGACCGGTGGAGCTGGTGGTGCGCGAGATCCGCAACGACCGCATCACCTCGGTCGGCATCGAGCTGGAACCGGAAGAGCATCCGATCCTGCGTGGCTTCCGCCGCGCCTTCGGGTTTGACTAGACGATAAAAAACGACAGGGAGGCCTGCGATGGCTGCGCCGCTGGAATTCTATTTCGATTTCTCTTCGCCCTATGGCTACATCGCCGCCCAGCGCATCGATGCCGTTGCCGCCAAGCATGGCCGCAGCGTGGACTGGCGCCCGATGCTGCTGGGCGCCGTGTTCAAGGCGGAAGGCACCCAGCCGCTGACGCAGTATCCGATGAAGGGCAAATACTCGACCCATGATTTCAAGCGCAGCGCGCGCGAGCATGGCATTGCCTTCAATATGCCGGCCACCTTTCCGCTGCCGACCCAGGGCGCCTGCCGTGGCACCTACTGGCTGAAGCAGACGGCGCCCGACCAGGCCGTGCCGTTTGCCAAGGCGGTCTATAAGGCCTATTTCATTGATGGCCGCGATATCTCGTCGCCTGATGTGCTGGCCGATATCGCGGCGGACCTGGGCATCGACCGCAAGGCCTTTCTCGCCGGTATCGAAAGCCCGGAGATCAAGGCGAAGTTGCGCGAGGTGACCGAAGATGCGATCCAGCATCGCGGCGTGTTCGGTTCGCCCTATACCTTTGTCGACGGCGAACCTTTCTGGGGCGCCGACCGTCTCGACCAGATCGACCGCTGGCTGTCGCGTGGCGGCTGGTAACCCATAACAAAGAAAATCGAGGAAACCTCGCCATGGCCAAGCAGATCATCTTCTACTGGGATTTCACCTCGCCCTACGCCTATATCGGCGCCAACCTGATCGAGGCGGTGGCGCGCAAGCATAACCGCAGCGTCGACTGGCGGCCGGTTTCGATCGGCCATCTGTGGAAGGCGATCCCGGATCGCACGCCGTTTCCCAAGGTGAAGATGGATTACATGGAGCATGACTGGACGCGCTCGGCCAAACTCGCCGGGCTACCCATCGTCACCACGCCCAACCCGTTCCCCACCGATGCCAAGCTGCCGCGCCTGCTGTTCTACCGGCTGAAGGAGCAGAATCCGACCAAGGCGGTGGCCTTTGCCAAGGCGGCGTTCAAGCAATACTGGGGCGAGGGCAAGGATATCGCCAAGCCCGAGCATCTGAAGACCGTGGTGCATGTGGCCGGTGTGCCCGAAGCCGAGATCGCCAAGGCGGCCGAAGACGCCAATGCCCGCCAGGCGGTGCTGGATGCCACCGCCGAGGCGATTGAACTCAAGGCTTTCGGCACACCGACCTTTATCGTCGATGATGAGATGTTCTGGGGCTCGGACCGCATCGACCATATCGATCGCTGGCTGACCCTGGCGCACAAGAAGTAAGCCCTGACCATGACCGAAAAGCCTGCCGGCGGCGCGCTCGCCGTCACCGGCCTCATCGCCACAGCCTTGCTGTGGGGCGCGATGATCCCGATGACGCATGTGCTGGCGACCAGGCATATCGACCCGTTCTTCATGTCGGCGATCCGCTACCTGATTCCGGCGCCGCTGCTGATCGGCATGGCGCTGGTCTTCGACCGGGCATCGCCGTTCCGCACGCCAGTACCCTGGCTGGTGGTGGCGAAGCTGGGCGCCGTCATGGCCTGTTTCTCGATCTTCTACACCGTCGGCATCATGCTGTCTGACCCGGTGCGGGCGGCGATTGCCATGAGCTGCGGTCCGCTGGTGGCGGCGGTGATGACCAAGCTGATGCTGCGGATGCCGCTGGCGCGCGGCTTCTGGCCGGCGGCGATCAGTGCTGCCATCGGCGCGGCATTGGTGGCGCTGGATGCCGTGCGTCCCAAGGCCGGCGGCCCCGGCGAGTTCAGCTATCTGGGCGAGGCGATGCTGGTCGGCGCCATGGCAAGCTGGAGTTTCTATTCACTGAAGGTGCAGGCCTGGCTCGCGCCGCTGGGCTGGAGCAACATGCGTATCACCTGCCTGACCTCTCTGGCCGGTGGCCTTCTGATATGCGGTCTGTTCATCGTGCTGGCGGCGATCACGCCGGCACGTCTGCCGACCGAGATGCCGTCCAGCGCGGCCCTGTGGATGCTGGCCTGGGTCGGCATCGGCGGGGCGGGGCTGGCGATCCTGTTCTGGAATTACGGCGTCAGCCATGTCGGCGTGCCGGTGGCGACGCTTTACACCAGCCTGGCGCCGGTCTTCTCGGTGGCCGTTGCGGCGCTGTTCTTTGGCAGCACCATCACCCTGCAGCAGATCGCCGGCGGGATCCTGATCCTCGCCGGCGTCATCCGCATGCAGTGGCTGGGCGTGCAGGCCGCCCGCGCCCGTCAGAAGATGGTATAGGCGCCGTCGATCACGAAGCTGTCGCCGGTGTGGTAGCTGCTGGTATCGCTCATCAGGTAGGTGGCGATGCCGGCGAAATCCGAACCCTGGCCCCAGCGCCGCACCGGAATGCGCGGCAGCACATTGCCGCTGAATTTCGGATCGGCGACGCCGGCCGCCGTCATCTCGGTCTCGATCCAGCCCGGCAGGATGGAATTGGCGGTCACGCCATAGCGTGCCATTTCCACGGCCAGCGCTCGGATCATCGACAGCATCGCGCCCTTGCTGGCGGCGTAGGATTCGGCGCGCGCTGCACCATGCACGCCGGCCGTGCTTGCCATGCCGATCAGGCGGCCGCCAGCGGTGTCGCCGGCCTTGCTGCGCTCGACCATGTGGCGGGCGGCAGCACGCAGCGTGAAGAAGGCGCCGTCCAGGTTGACCGACAGCACCCGGCGCCATTCCGCCGTACTCAGTTCGTGGAAGGCGGCGCGCTTCTGGCTGACACCGGCATTGGCGAAGCAGCCGTCGATACGCCCCATGGTTTTCAGCGCGGCAGCGAAGCCGGCCTCGACCTGGGCTTCGTCGGAGACATCCACCTTCTGCACCAGCACGCGATGGCCATGGGCCTTCAGTTTCGCCTCGGCAGCGGCATTCTTGTCCGGGTTGCCGCCCCAGATCACCAGGTCGCAGCCGGCCTGTGCCAGCCCCTCGGCCATCCCTAAACCGATACCGCCATTGCCGCCGGTCACCAGCGCAACCTTGCCTTTCAGATCGAAGCCTTTGCCGGCCATGTTCCCTCCATAGTTTTTGTCGATGCAGCCGATAGATAGGCGAAATTAACAGGTTGTGGTTTGCGCCGCACCCTTTTCCCGCGGCACCCCTTGCAGGCTTCCGGAGGCGCTGGCATGGTCGTTTGCAATCACAGCCCGAGAACGAGAAGCAGACGCCTTGCCATGAGCGCGCTCACCAGCCAACTCGATACCCGTTCGGCCGCCTTCCGCGACAATGCCGCCCAGATGCAAAGCCTGGTCGATGACCTGAAAGCCAGGGTCAAGCAGATCAAGCAGGGCGGTGGCGACAAGGCGCGCGAGAAGCATCTTTCACGCGGCAAGCTGCTGCCGCGCGACCGCGTGCGCACGCTGCTCGATCCCGGCTCGCCCTTCCTGGAGCTGAGCCAGTTCGCGGCTTACGACATGTATGGCGGTGATATCGCTGCGGCAGGGGTGATCACCGGCATCGGCCGGGTGATGGGGCGCGAATGCGTCATCGTCTGCAACGATGCCACCGTGAAGGGCGGCACCTATTTCCCGATGACGGTGAAGAAGCATCTGCGGGCGCAGGAGATCGCGCTGCAGAACCGGCTGCCCTGCCTGTATCTGGTCGATTCCGGCGGCGCCAACCTGCCGACCTGGGACGAGGTTTTCCCCGACCGCGAGCATTTCGGCCGAATCTTTTACAATCAGGCGAATATGTCGGCCGCCGGCATCCCGCAGATCGCCGTCGTGATGGGCTCCTGCACTGCGGGCGGCGCCTATGTGCCGGCGATGTCGGACGAGTCGATCATCGTGCGCAACCAGGGCACCATCTTTCTGGCGGGCCCGCCGCTGGTGAAGGCGGCCACCGGCGAAGTGGTCTCGGCTGAGGACCTCGGCGGCGCGGATGTGCATGCGCGCACCTCGGGCGTCAGCGACCATTATGCGATGAACGATGCCCATGCGCTGGGCATCGCCCGGCGGATCGTGGGCAATCTGAACACGGTGAAGCAGGTATCGGGCGATGTGCGGGCACCGCTGCCGCCGCGCTTCGATCCGGCTGAACTCTATGGCGTGATCCCGAAGGACGGGCGCATTCCCTTTGACGTGCGCGAGATCATTGCCCGCATCGTCGATGATTCCGAGCTGGACGAATTCAAGAAGCTGTATGGCAGCACGCTGGTCTGCGGTTTCGCCCGCATCCATGGCTATCCGGTCGGCATCATCGCCAACAATGGCATCCTGTTCTCGGAAAGCTCGCTGAAGGGCGCGCATTTCATCGAGCTGTGCTGCCAGCGCAATATCCCGCTGGTCTTCCTGCAGAACATCACCGGCTTCATGGTCGGCAAGAAATACGAGTCCGGCGGCATCGCGAAAGACGGCGCCAAGCTGGTGACGGCGGTGTCGACCGCGCGGGTGCCGAAATTCACCGTCATCATCGGCGGCTCCTATGGCGCCGGCAATTATGGCATGTGCGGCCGGGCCTACAGCCCGCGCCTGCTGTTCATGTGGCCCAATGCCCGCATCTCGGTGATGGGCGGCGAGCAGGCCGCCAGCGTGCTGGCTACGGTGAAGCGCGACGGCATCGAGGCCGGCGGCGGCAGCTGGTCGAAGGAGGAGGAAGAGGCCTTCAAGAATCCGATCCGCGCCCAATACGACCGCCAGGGGCATCCTTACTATGCCTCGGCGCGCCTGTGGGACGATGGCATCATCGACCCGGTTGATACCCGTACCGTGCTGGCGCTCGGCCTCAGCACCGCCCATAACGCCCCCATCGAGCCGACCAAGTTCGGCGTGTTCCGGATGTAATGCCATGAGTGACCAGATCATCCTGCTCGATATCGACGGCCGCGGCGTCGCCACCGTGACGCTGAACCGGCCGCAGGTGCATAACGCTTTCAACGACGATGTGATTCTCGGCCTGACGAAAATCTGGGACGATCTCGCCGCGCGCAAGGATGTGCGCGTCGTCGTGCTGAAAGGGGCGGGCAAGAGCTTTTCCGCCGGCGGCGATCTCGACTGGATGCGCAAGTCCGGCCAGGCGACGCCGGAGCAGAACCGCGCCAGCACCATGAACATGGCGCGCATGCTGAAAAAGCTGAATGACCTGCCGCAGGCGACGCTTGCCCTGGTGCACGGCAACTGCATGGCCGGCGGCACCGGGCTGGCTTCGGCTGCCGATATGGTGGTGGCCACCAGCGCGGCGCAGTTCGCGCTGACCGAAGTGCGCCTTGGCCTGACGCCAGCAACCATCTCGCCCTATGTGGTGGCCGCCATCGGCCCGCGTCAGGCGCGACGCTATTTCCTCACCGCAGAGCGCTTCGGTGCCGAGGATGCCTGCCGCATCGGCCTGATCCACGAGGTGGTGGCCGACGAGGGCGCGCTGGAAACCCGTGGCGTCGAGCTGATCGGCATGCTGCTGCAGGGCGCGCCGGGTGCGATCCGCGACAGCAAGATCCTGGTCGGCCGTGTCGCCGGCCGCAGTGTCGATGAAGAGCTGATGCAGTTCACCGCGCAGAATATCGCCGACCGTCGCGCCAGCGCGGAAGGCCAGGAAGGGCTGGCGGCCTTCTTCGACAAGCGCAAGCCCAATTGGGCGCAGTCATAAGAAGGGCGGCCGTATCGTGTTCCGCAAGATCCTGATTGCCAATCGTGGCGAGATCGCCTGCCGGGTCATCCGCACGGCCAAGCGCATGGGCGTTGCCACCGTGGCAGTCTATTCCGATGCCGATGCCCATGCGCGCCATGTCGCCATGGCGGATGAGGCCGTGCATATCGGTGCCGCGCCGGTGCGCGAAAGCTACCTGCTGCCCGACCGCATCATTAATGCCGCCAAGCTGACCGGCGCGCAGGCGATCCATCCGGGCTATGGTTTCCTGTCGGAGAATGCCGCTTTCGCTAGGGCCTGCGCCGAGGCCGGGCTGGTGTTCATCGGTCCGCCGCCCAAGGCCATCGAGGCGATGGGCCTGAAGGGCGCTGCCAAGGCGCTGATGGAAAAAGCCAGGGTGCCGGTGGTGCCGGGCTATCACGGCGACGACCAGTCGCCCGACCTGCTGGCCAGGGAAGCCGAGCGTATCGGCTATCCGGTGCTGATCAAGGCGGTGGCCGGCGGTGGCGGCAAGGGCATGCGCCGCGTGGACAGTGCGAAGGAATTTGCCGCAGCACTGGCCGGTGCGCAGCGCGAAGGCGCCAATGCCTTTGGCGACGACAAGGTTCTGCTGGAAAAGTATCTGGTCAAGCCGCGTCATATCGAGATCCAGGTCTTTGCCGACAGCCATGGCAATGCCGTGCATCTGTTCGAGCGCGACTGTTCGGTGCAGCGCCGCCATCAGAAGGTGCTGGAAGAGGCACCGGCGCCGGGCATGCCGCCCGAGATGCGCAAGGCGATGGGCGATGCAGCGGTGGCCGCTGCCAAGGCGATTGGCTATGTCGGTGCCGGCACGGTGGAGTTCATCGCCGATGTGTCGGATGGACTTCGGCCGGATCGTTTCTATTTCATGGAAATGAACACCCGCCTGCAGGTCGAGCATCCGGTGACCGAGATGATCACCGGCCAGGATCTCGTCGCCTGGCAGTTGGATGTCGCCGCCGGCGGCAAGCTGCCGCTGGCACAGGATCAACTGTCGATCGACGGCCATGCGGTGGAAGCCCGCATCTATGCCGAAGATCCGCAGAAGAACTTCCTGCCTTCGGTGGGCCGGCTGCATCGCCTGCGCGCGCCGGTGGAGAATGCCCATGTGCGCGTCGATACCGGCGTGCGCGAGGGTGACTCTGTTACGCCTTACTATGATCCGATGATCGCCAAGCTGATCGTCTGGGATACCGACCGCCGCTCGGCCCTGCGCCGCCTGCGGCAGGCGCTGGCGGAATACCAGATTGCCGGGGTCGCCACCAATACCGCTTTCCTGATGGCGCTGGTGGGCCACAAGGCTTTTGTCGATGGTGATCTCGATACCGGTTTCATCGAACGCTTCCGTGCCGATCTGCTGCCGCCGCCGGCACCCGCCTCGACGGTGGTGCTGGCGCTGGCCGCCCTTGCCGTGACGCTGGAACGCCGCGAGGCGGTGACGCGGCAGGCGGCGCAGAGCGGCGATCCTTGGTCGCCATGGTCGGCCGTGGATGGCTGGCGCATGAACGACCAGGGCTGGGATGAACTGGTGATGAAGGAGCGTGACAGCGACATCCTCTGCCGCATCGACTACCTCGCCGATGGTGCGCTGCGCGTGCATGGGCCCGAAGGTCATGTGACCGCACAGGGCAGCCTGGATGGTGATGGCAGCCTGGATGCGGTGATCGATGGTCGCCGCCTGCGCGCCGGCATCGTGCGGCAGGACGACGATGTGATCGTGCTGCTGCCGGGCGAGACCCATCGCCTGAGCATTGTCGATCCGCGTGCGGCTGGCGACCTGGACGAGGCTGGCAGCGGCCAGTTGACCGCACCGATGCCCGGCAAGATCGTGCAGGTGCTGGTGGACGAGGGCGCCAAGGTCGAGAAGGGCCAGGCGCTGATGATCCTGGAAGCCATGAAGATGGAGCATACGATCAGCGCACCGGCCAGAGGCGTGGTTGCCAAGGTGAATTTCCGCGCCGGTGATCAGGTGCCCGAAGGCGCCGCGCTGCTGCAGATCGAGGCGGAGGACTGACATGGCCCTGCCGACCAGAATCACCCTGTGGGAAGCCGGGCCGCGTGACGGCCTGCAGAATGAACCCGGCGTGGTGCCCACGGAAGTGAAGGTGGAACTGATCGACCGCCTGGCCGAGTGCGGCCTGACCCATATCGAGGCGACCAGCTTTGTCTCGCCGAAATGGGTGCCGCAGATGGGCGACCATGAAGCGGTGATGGCGCAGATGAAGCGCCGGTCCGGCGTGGTCTATCAGGTGCTGACGCCCAACATGAAGGGCTATGAAGGTGCACGTGCCGCCGGTGCCGAAGCGATCGGGATTTTTGCCGCCGCCAGCGAAAGCTTTTCGAAAAAGAACATCAACTGCAGCATCGACGAGAGCATCGAGCGCTTCCGTCCGGTGGTGGAAGCCGCCAAGCGCGATGGCGTGAAGGTGCGTGGTTTTGTCTCGGTCGTGGTCGGCTGCCCGTTTGAAGGTGAGATCGCACCGGCGCAGACCGCCAAGGTGACCAGGCAGCTGTACGACCTCGGCTGCGACGATATCGGGCTCGGCGACACCATCGGCGTCGGCACCCCTGGCAAGGTGAAGGCGATGATCGAGGCCTGCGCCAGACTGGTGCCGGTGGAGAAACTCGGCGGTCATTTCCACGACACCTACGGCCAGGCGCTGGCCAATACGCTGGCAGCACTGGAATGCGGCATCGCGCGGCATGATGCCTCCGTCGCCGGCCTTGGCGGCTGCCCCTATGCGCCGGGTGCGACCGGCAATGTCGCCACCGAAGATCTGGTCTACATGCTGGACGGCATGGGCATCGAAACTGGCGTCGACCTGAAGAAGCTGGTGCAGACCGCCTGGTGGATTTCCGACCGCCTTGGCCGTCCGCCCGCGTCCAGTGTGGCGCGCGCGCTCAAATCCAAGTGCCTGTGAGATGCCGGTTCATCTGCTCAAGATCGCCGTCGGTATCGAAAGCCTGGAGCATTTCCGCGAACGCATGAAGGTGCGTCGCAAGGCCGGCAAGACGTTTACGCATTACACCCGCCATATGCCCAAGCGGGCTGAAGAAGTGCTGGATGGCGGTTCGCTCTACTGGATCGTCAAGGGCGCGATTGCCGTACGCTGCCCCATCGTGCGGCTGGAAGAGGCCGTGCTGGAAAACAAGGGTCCCCATTGCGGCATCGTGATGAAGACCCAGCTGATCCCGGTGCTGCCGCTGCCGCGCCGGCCGCATCAGGGCTGGCGCTATCTCGAAGCCGAAGACGCGCCGCCCGATGTCGCCGATGCCGGCAAGGGTGCCGCTGAGCTGCCGCCGAAGCTGCTGGCCGAGTTGCGCGACCTCGGTCTGCTGTAATACCTAGCAGTCTGTTTCCTCCATCAGGTGATTCGGGATGACCGTGCAGCCCCGGCCGCGCATCATTGTCGTCGGCAACGAGAAGGGCGGCTCGGGCAAGTCGACCACGGCCATGCATATCCTGATTGCCCTGCTGACCGAGGGCGGCCGGGTTGCCGCCGTCGACCTGGACGGCAAGCAGCGCACGCTGACGCGCTACTTGGAAAACCGCCAGTCCTTCATCGACAAACACGCGCTCAAGCTGGCTATGCCCGTTCATCGCGTGATCGTCGAAAGCGACCTGCCGTTGAAGGCGGAGGCGGCCGCAGAGGAGGCGGCGCGCTTTGAGTCTGTCGTGGCCGAACTTTCGGCCGCCCATGATTTCATCCTGGTCGACTGTCCCGGCAGCGACACCAATCTGGCCCGGGTCGGCCATTCCCATGCCGATCTGCTGGTGACGCCGGTAAATGACAGCTTCATTGATGTGGATTTGCTGGCCAGCGTCGACCCCGACACGCTGAAGGTGATCAGGCCGAGCCGATATGCCGTGATGGTTTGGGAGCAGCGCAAGCAACGGCTGGCGCGCGATCGCCAGAGTGTCGACTGGGTGGTGATCCGCAACCGCCTGTCGCACCTGGATGCGCGCAACAAGCGCAATGTTGGCCATGTGCTGGAAGCGCTGGAAAAGCGCATCGGCTTCCGGTTTCTCCCGGGCCTGTCGGAACGCGTGATTTTCCGCGAACTTTTCCTCTCCGGCCTGACGCTGATGGACTTGGACCGCACCAGCCTGTCAGGCGGTGTGGCGGGATTGAACATGGCCCAGGCGGCGGCACGGCAGGAGGTGCGCGCGCTGCTGCTCGGACTCAATCTGATTACGGAAGACTGATCTGCCTTAAACGGCGGCATGCTGCAGCGCACAAAGGGAAATTTCGATTTCACAAGATGTCGAAAACACCCTGCTTTCCCTTGGAGGAAGCCCCTGATCTGTGCTTTATACAGCGTCAATTCGGGGGCTTATTCCGAACGCTGTTCTCACGGGGAGAAATCATGAAGACCACGCTATCGCTGCTGGCCGGTGCCACCCTTATCCTGACGGGCGCTGCCGCCCAGGCACAGGATTTCCCGAACAAGACCGTCACCATCGTGGTGCCGTTTGCCGCTGGCGGCCCGACCGACACGGTCGCCCGCCTGGTCGGCCAGGCGATGAGCACCACACTGAAGCAGCAGGTCATCGTTGAAAACGTTGGTGGCGCCGGCGGTACGCTGGGCGCCGGCCGCGTGGCGCGCGCCGCGCCGGATGGCTACACCGTCCTGCTGCATCATATCGGCCATGCCACCAGCGCCACGCTGTACCGCAAGCTGCCCTACGACACCATCAACGACTTCGCCCCGGTCGGTCTGGTGACCGACGTGCCGATGACGATGGTGGCGAAGAAGGATCTGCCGCCGAAGGACTTCAAGGAACTGATCGCCTATGTGCAGCAGAACAAGGACAAGGTGTCCTATGGCAATGCCGGCATCGGCGCGGCCTCGCATCTGTGCGGCCTGATGTTCATGAGCGCGCTCAAGACCCAGATGACCACGGTTGCCTACAAGGGCACCGGCCCGGCGATGAATGACCTGCTGGGCGGCCAGATCGACCTGATGTGCGACCAGACCACCAACACCACCGGTCAGATCAAGGGCGAGAAGATCAAGGCCTATGCGGTGACCACCAAGACCCGCGTGCCGTCGCTGCCCAACCTGCCGACCATGGACGAAGCCGGCATCAAGGGCTTCGAGGTCTCGATCTGGCATGGCGTGTACGCACCGAAGGGCACCCCGAAGCCGGTGATCGACAAGCTGTCGGAAGCCCTGAAGGTCGCCCTGAAGGACGAGAATGTGGTGAAGCGCTTTGCCGAGCTGGGCACCGAGCCTGTCGCGCAGAACCGCGCCACGCCGGATGCGCTGGGTGCGCATTTGAAAGCCGAGATCGCCAAGTGGGCGCCGGTCATCAAAGCAGCCGGTGAATACGCCGACTAAACGCGGCATATCTTTGGCGTAAAAGTTGGGGCGTCCGGCCTTTTGCAGGTCGGGCGCCCCTTGTACAAAGACTGCCCCGTGGTCAGGGTGACCTTGGGGCAGCCGGAGACACGGCGCAGGGGGAACAATGTCCTTTATACGCAACCCGAAAGATTTCTTTGCCGGCTTGCTGTTCATCTTGTTCGGCATCGGTTTCATCTGGTTGGCCCGCGATTACGGTTTTGGTACGGCCCGTCGCATGGGGCCGGCTTTCTTCCCGATCGTGCTGTCGGGCATCCTGATCGCCATCGGCATCCTGATTGGCGTGCGCGGCGTGGCGATGACCGAAGACCCGCCGAAGGGCTTCACCCTCAAGGGTCTTGTCCTGGTCACGCTCTCTACCCTGATCTTTGGTTTTCTGGTGCGCACCGCGGGCGTGCCGATCGCGGTTGCCTTGATGGTTGCCGTCAGCGCCATCGCCAGCCAGCGCTTCAACTGGAAGCCCACGCTGGTGCTGGCCATCGGCATGGCGATTTTCTGTGTTGTCGTGTTCGTCTACGCGCTTGGCCTACCGATGCCGGTGCGCGGGCCGTGGCTCGGCGGTTGAGGGGATTTGCGTTATGGAACTGCTTTCCAATCTTTACATTGGCCTTGAAGTCGCGCTGACCCCGCTGAATCTGCTGTACTGCCTGGGTGGCGTTTTCGTCGGTACCCTGATCGGCGTGCTGCCGGGCCTCGGTCCGACGGCCACCATTGCCATGCTGCTGCCGGTCACCTTCGGCCTGCCGCCGGTTTCGGCGCTCATCATGCTGGCCGGCATCTATTACGGCGCGCAATACGGCGGTTCGACCACCGCGATCCTGATCAACCTGCCAGGTGAATCATCCTCGGTGGTCACCGCGCTGGACGGCTATCAGATGGCGCGTCAGGGCAAGGCCGGCCTCGCTCTCTCCACGGCGGCGCTCGGCTCCTTCTTCGCCGGCACGGTGGCAACCTTCCTGCTGGCGCTGTTCGCACCGCCGCTGGCCGAAGTTGCGCTGAAATTTGGTCCGGCGGAATACTTCTCGCTGATGGTGATGGGCCTGGTCGCCTCGGTGGTGCTGGCGCATGGCTCGCTGCCCAAGGCGATCGCGATGATCCTGCTCGGCCTGCTGCTCGGCCTGGTCGGCACCGACGTCACCTCGGGCACGCCGCGCTTCACCTTCGAGATTCCGGAACTCGCCGATGGCATCAATTTCGTCATCGTCGCCATGGGCATGTTCGGCCTGGGCGAGATCATCCGCAATCTGGAGAATGAAGAGACCCGCGACGTCTTTGCTCGCAAGATCACCGGCCTGTGGCCGACCCTGAAGGATCTGAAGCAGATCGTGGCGCCGGTGCTGCGCGGCACCGCGCTGGGCTCCGCACTCGGCATCCTGCCGGGCGGTGGCGCCATGCTGGCCTCGTTTGCCGCCTATTCGCTGGAGAAGAAAGTCTCGAAGAACTCCAAGAATTTCGGCAAGGGCGCCATCGAGGGTGTTGCCGCACCGGAATCGGCCAACAATGCCGGCGCGCAGACATCGTTCATCCCGATGCTGACGCTGGGCATTCCGTCCAATCCGGTGATGGCGCTGATGATCGGCGCCATGATTATCCAGGGCATCCAGCCAGGTCCGCAGGTGATGACCGAACAGCCGACGCTGTTCTGGGGCATCATCGTCTCCATGTGGATCGGCAACTTCTTCCTGGTCGTGCTGAACCTGCCGATGATCGGCCTGTGGGTGCGCATGCTCACCGTGCCTTATCATCTGCTCTATCCGGCCATCCTGGTGTTCTGCGCCATCGGCGTGTTCTCGCTGAACAATTCCGGCTTCGACGTCTACATGATGGCCCTGTTCGGCGTGCTGGGTTACGTGCTGTCCAAGCTGGACTGCGAACCGGCACCGCTGCTGCTCGGCTTCATCCTCGGTCCGATGATGGAGGAATACCTGCGGCGCGCCATGGTGCTGTCGCGCGGCGACCCGATGGTCTTCATCGAGCGTCCGATCAGCGCCACCATGCTGGCGATGGCGGTGATCGGCCTGGTGGTGGTGCTGCTGCCCTCGATCCGCAAGAAACGCGACGAGGCCTTCACCGAAGAAGGCTGATCCGGTTATCCGGTCACCCCTGCAAACGCCGCCGGCTCATCCCGGCGGCGTTTTGCTTTCCGGCGCCGTCCGGCCTATGACCGTGCGATGGCGGGTGAGGGGATTTTGGCGCCGGGATCGGCGCCATGGCGCAGGCGCTGGAAGCCCCAGACGCCGATGCCGATGGCGATGCCGATCAGATCGGTGATCGTTTCCGGCGTGATCAGGCAGATCGCGCCGCCGAACAGCAGGATGCGCAGCGGCCAGATCAGCGGCCCGTTCAGCCAGCCTTCGGTCGAGCAGGCGAGGAAGAAGACGCCGGCACTGGCGGTGACGAACACATACAGGATCGGCAGCAACTCGCCCTGCGCCAGCAGCAGCGGGCTGACAAAGAACATGAACGGCACGATGAAGGTGGCCAGGCCCAGTTTCACCGCGATGATCGAGGTGCGCCACTGGTCGGCCTGGGCAATGGCGGCGGCGGCAAACGAGGCCAGCGCCACCGGCGGCGTGATCGAGGAGATCACGGCGTAATAGAAGATGAACATATGCGCCACGATCGGTTCGATGCCGATGCGCACCAGGCCGGGTGCCACCACCGACGCCGCCACCGCATAGGCCGCCGTGGTTGGCATGCCCATGCCAAGCACCAGCGAGATGAGCATGGCAAAGAACATGGCCAGGACCTGGTTTTCGCCGGCGACAGTGAGGATCACATGCGAAAAGCGCCCGCCGATGCCGGTGAGCGCGATGACGCCCACGATAATGCCGGCACAGGCGCAGATCGCCACCAGCTGTGCGGTTTCACGCGCAGCGTGATGCAAAGCCTCCAGCGTGGCGCTCACCCCCATGCGATGCTTGGAACTGATCCAGCTGACCACAAGGGCGCTGACAATGCCCAGAGTGCCGGCACGGAACTCGGAATAGCCCATCAGCAGCGTACCGATCAGCACGAAGATCGGCGCTAGCAGATAGATTTTCTGCAGCATGGCGCCAATCGGCGGCAGTTCGCTGCGCGGCAGGCCACGCAGGCCGTGTTTCACCGCATGCAGGTCGCAATGCACATAGCAGGCGATATAGAACAGCAGGCACGGAATCACTGCGGCCAGCGCGATCTCGGTATAAGCAATGCCGGTGATTTCAGCCATCAGGAAGGCGCCGGCGCCCATCACGGGTGGCGTGATCTGTCCGCCGGTCGAGGAGGTTGCCTCGATGGCGCCGGCCGTGGAGCGGTCATAGCCGACGCGCCGCATCATCGGGATGGTGATCATGCCGCTGGCCACCACGTTGCCCACGGCGCTGCCGCTGATGGTGCCGAACAGAACGCCGGAGAGCACGGCCACTTTCGCCGGACCGCCACGGGCCCAGCCGACTAGGGAGACCGCCAGTTCGTTCATGTAATCGCCGGCCTTCGACGCGGTGAGGAAGGCGCCGAAGGTGATGAACAGCACGATATAGGTGGAGGAGACCTGGGTGGTGACGCCGAAGATGCCCTGGTCGCTGTAGATATAGGAGAAGAAGAAGCCGAAGCCATAGCCCTTGTGATACAGGATGCCGGGCAGCCACGGGCCGATGAAGGCATAAAGGATGAACACGCCGGCAATGATCGGCAGTGCCAGGCCGGCGGTACGACGGGTCATTTCCAGGATCAGCAGCACGCCGACAAAGCCGGCTGCCACATCGCCGGGCTCGTAGAGGGCACCGGCGCGGAATTGCAGTTCGTCGATGTAATAACCGACATAGCCGGCACAGGCGATGCTGAGCAGGATGAACAGCCAGTCGTAAAGCGGGATCTGCCCGAGCGTCTTGCCGCGCAGCGGCGCATAGACGGCAAAGGCGATCACGCCGCCCCAGCCGACATGAATGGCCCGGAACAGGATGGAGTCGATCGGAAAGACATTCAGAATCAGCAGATGGAAAACCGTGAAACTGACGCAACACCAGAAGATCAGGTGCCCCTGCCAGCCCTGCAGGTTCCGCTTGTAGCCGGTGAATTCATAATTGTCGGCGGCGGAGATATCGACCATATCTCCGGCCTTGTCCTGCCCTGCGGCCATTCCGCGCCCCCGTTTTTATCTGCGCTCTGAATGGTGAAGATACAAATGCCGCCGTCGCAATTCCGACGGCGGCATTCAGGTGATGGTGCGATGCCGGTCTAGCTGGACGGCATGGCCTTCGGATTCAGCGCGATGCCCTTTTCCTTGTAATACTGTGCAGCACCCGGGTGGAACGGCAGGAAGCCGTTGCGCGATGCATTCTTGGCCAGGGTTTCGACAGCGGCAGCATGGCCCTTGACCATGCGGTCGTTGTTTTCCAGCACGGCCTTCACGATCTTGTAGGCGACGTCGTTGGGCAGATCCTTATGCGCGATGGCGAAGTTGTAGACGCCCAGTGTCTTCTGGTCTTCCGTCAACGACTTGTAGGTGCCCTTCGGGATCACACTGTCGCTCAGCTCCGGCATTTTCTGCTTCAGGGTGTTGAGCTGCGCATCGGTATAGGTGATGAAGCGCACCGGCCGCTGGGCTTCCAGTTCCGAATAGGCGGCGATCGGCAGTCCGGCCGCAAAGGCAAAGACATCCAGCAGGCCATCGGCCAGCTGGTTCTGCATGTCGCTGGCCTGGCCGAAGCGCCAGTTCGCCTTGATGCCCAGCGCATCGAACATCAGCGGGAAATAAGTGCCGGGCGTGCCGGCCTTGGGGCCGGCGCCAAGCGTCTTGCCGGCCATCTCGGCCACCGACTTGATGCCGGTCTTTTCCGTGGTGACGAAATGGAACGGCGTGTCATACATCGGGAAGAGGGCGCGCACATTGGTGAACTTGCGCCCCTTGGTCCATTCGCCGCTGCCTTCCCAGGCCTGCAGCGCGATGCCCATGGTGGTCATGCCCAGCTCGATATTGCCGCCATCGACCAGGATGATGTTCTGGTTCGGGCCCTGGGTCTGCTGGGTCGAGACATTGATGCCGATGGTGTCGGTCAGCAGGGTGGCAACCACGCCGCCATAGATGAAATAGGTGCCGCCGACCGAGGCGGTGCCCAGGGTGAGCGATTTCGGCTGGGCCTGCACGGCCTGTGAGACCAGCAGCGGAGCCGCCAGCAGCAGGGCGGCAGAGGCAAGTAGAGTCTTCAGTTTGGACGCGATCATTATATCTCCTCCCGAGAGATTGCCGGACTGATTGCCGCGGTTGTTGAGCGGTCTCGCCGAACTTAGGCACGCAGGATACCCATGTGCTTCGCGTCCTGACCAGCGGATTTGTGGGCGGCGCAAACGATTTACCGTCCGGTTCCGGTTTGCCGGGCTGGCAATCATGCGGGCGATGCCTATATCCTGAGTTGGATCAGTCTTCCGTGGGAGTTGAAATGGGTACCGATGGCCGAATTCCGGCCCCAGCAGCGACCCATGAGGTTGAGGCCTTTCTCCGTCAGGTGGCGCTCAGCCCGCGCACCGCGCCTGCTGCCGATGGTCGCGGCCGGCTGGTTTTCGCCATGGATGCCACCGCCAGCCGCCGCTCCACCTGGAACGAGGCGCAGCGCATCCAGGCCGAGATGTTCCGCACCACGGCCGCGCTTGGCGGCCTCGATATCCAGCTGGTGTTTTTCCGGGGTCTGGGCGAATGCCGCGCCTCGCCCTGGGTGTCGGAAGCCAATGTGATGCTGCGGCTGATGCGTCAGGTGGACTGCGTCGGCGGCCATACCCAGATCGAACGCGTGCTCAAGCATACCCTGGCCGAAGGACGCGAGCGCAAGGTCAATGCGCTGGTCTATATCGGCGACTGCATGGAAGAGAGCCCGGACGACATCGCGGTGAAAGCCGGCGAACTGGGCCTGCTCGGCGTACCGATCTTTGCTTTCCAGGAGGGCGGCGAGCCACGCGCCAAGGCCTGTTTCCAGGAAATGGCGCGGCTCACCCGCGGCGCCTATTCCAGCTTCGATGCTTCCAGTGCCGCCACCCTGCGCGAGTTGCTGTCTGCTGTTGCGGTCTATGCCGCCGGCGGCTATCGCGCGCTGGAGAATTTCGCCGCTGGATCCGGCCGCGAAGTGCGCGCCCTGATCGGGCAGATGCGGTAAGCCATGATCGCCTATCTTGCGCTGGGCGTTGTCGGCCTGATCCTGCTGCTGCTCGGTGCACGCGGTTTCGTCAAAGCCGATCCGAAATTTCTCGCCAGGGTGTTGAAGATCGGCGGCGCCGTGATCTGCGGCGGACTGGCGATCTTTTTCCTGATCCGTGGCCGCATCGATGTGGCGATGATGCTGGGTGCGGTGGCGGCATTTTCGCTGGGCTATCTGCCGCGCAGCCTGCTGCCGTTCAGCAACCTGTTCGGTGGTCGTGGTCTGGGCAGTGGCTGGCAGCGCGCCCGCACCGGGTATGCCGATCTCGATGGCAGCAATGGCAGCGGCACCGGCCAGCAGTCCACGGTCGAGACCGGCTGGTTGCGCATGCAGCTTGATCACGCCACCGGCCGCATGGATGGCGATGTGCTTCAGGGTCGCCATGCCGGGCGGCGGCTGTCGTCGCTCAGCTTTGAAGACCTGATTCTGCTGCTGCGCGACTGCCGCGCCAGCGACAACCAGGCGGCCGCCCTGCTGGAGGCCTATCTGGACCGCAGCATCGGCGAGGACTGGCGCGAGCGGGCCACGACCGGTGATGCCGGCGAGGCCGCATCGCCGGCCAGCAGCGGCGCGATGACGCGCGAACAGGCCTGGGAGGTGCTGGGCCTGCCCCCGGGCGCCAGCGATGCCGATATCCGCAGTGCCCATCGCCGCCTGATGAAGAAATTCCATCCCGACCAGGGCGGCTCCACCTTCCTGGCGGCGCAGATCAACCGCGCCAAGGATCTGCTGCTCGGCGAATAGCGCACCGGCAATCGGCCGGCACATTGCATGCTGACAATTCCGCTGTTTCGTTTGCGCGGGCGCTCGCTAGAGTGCCGGCAGGAAACCAGTATGGAATGCGAGTGATGACAGCGCAGAATGAAGCGATCGTGCAGGGCCAACTCGATGCCTATAACGCCAAGGACATCGACACCTTCATGGCCTTCTGGGCCGAGGATGCGCAGGTCTTCGCCCACCCCGACACATTGCTGGCCAATGGTGCTGCGGAGATTCGCGCCCGCCATGTGCTGCGTTTCCAGGAACCCAACCTGTTCGGCCGGCTGGTCCAGCGCATGGCGGTGGGCAACACCGTGGTCGACCGCGAAGTGGTGACGCGCATGTTTCCGGAAGGACCAGGCCGGGTGGATGTGATCGGCATCTACGAGGTGAGGGACGGCCGGATCGCCAAAGCCTGGTTCGTGATGGGCGAACCGGTGCTCGACCCCAGGGGCTGAGCAAAACGGGAAAATGGTGCCGGATGAGGGGATTGAACCCCCGACCTTCGGTTTACAAAACCGCTGCTCTACCGCTGAGCTAATCCGGCATCTACTTGATATCACTACCATTTCGCCCCGGCGCGTCCAACTGAAAATCGGAACATGGGTTGGACGCATCCAACTTTAGCGGGCAGCGCGGCGGATCGCGCACCGAATTAGAGGCAGTACCCATCCCTGTCAACCGGCCGGCCTTTGTCACTTGAGAACATTTTGAGAACATGATTTAAGGCCGGAATGCCCAGCCGGCACGACCCGCACAAGCACCTAGACAGCCTGCGTGCCTACCACGAGGCCGAGGCCGACATCGGTTTTAAATGCCTCTGCGGAGTCCGGCGCACGGCCGCGACGCGCGACGCGCTCAAAGCCTATCCCGAATACACCGACCCCAACCAGATCGCCCGGAAAATGCGCTGCAGATCATGCAAGCAGAAAACGGTAACGGCCTATCCCATCGTGCCAAGCCACCGCCTGCGCGACCGCGAGCTCTTTAAGGCGCACTGGGGTTTCGGTCAGGGCTGGAAGGATTGACCAATGAAAACGGCCGCCCGAAGGCGACCGTTTCGCAGGTCCACGAGGACGGCGCTGAGGGCGCTATTCGGCCTCGTGCTGCGTCCGCCCGCGCAGGATCGCCTGGCAGGCCGAAAGCATCGTCTCGCGCTCGGCTATTCCGGCTCGGAGATCGAAATAAGCCTGTCGAGCGTCGGCAGTAAGCTCGGCAGGGCGCGCATGATCCAAGCCGGCGGCGGCGGCGGCTCCGGGCTGACAGTGATCGGCCGGGCGGGTGGCGTACTGCAGCCGGCGACGGCCGGCAGCAACATCGTTGCGAAGGCGATCAACTTCAGTGCGCGCATCGGTCAGTTCCTTGGTCTTGGCGTTGTCGATATCGGCATAGCGCGCCTGTTCCGCCACCAGACGGCGCAGGGCGAGTTTCTGCGCCTCGGCATGGGCGTCGGCCTGCGCGGCATCCATGGCCGCCAGGCGGGCCTCGTAGCGCCATCCCTGCGCCTTCCAGCCGGCAAAGAAGATTCCGGCGGCGAGCAGCAGGCAGGCGAGCGGCTTCCAGTACTTCGCAAGGAACGGGATCAGCGCTGGCATAGCTGGTATTCCTGTTGCCGGCGGGTCCACAGGCCCGCGCAAACCGTGTTGCCCTTGGCCGAGCAGTCGAACCCGGCCATGTAGCGCCAGCGCAGGAACTCGCCGCAAGCCGAGGCGTCGCCGGCATTCAGCTTGCGGCGTAACCTCGAGTCCGAGAACTTGGCCGCGCCGAAGTTGTAGACGAACGACGCCACGGCCGCGCGCCGGGGGTCCGACATCGGCACGCTGACCAGGCCGTCGACCTCGGCGAATGTCTGCGCCAGGTCGGCAGCGAACAGCCTGTCGCATTCATCGACCGTGGCACGCATCCCCGGCTTGACGCCCTTGGTATGGCCCCGGCAGATCGTCCAAACCTTTGCGCCATCCTGATAGGCCTGCAACTCCAAGCCCTCGTGAACGTCGATGAAGGTGGCGGCTATCGCCATCGCACCGCTGCCGGCGAGTGCGGCAACGACGCGCGGCGGGAGACGTGGCACAGCCATTAGCCGCGCACCTTGCGACGGAACCGCTTGCGCTGCGGATCGCGCCACCACTTGTCGCGCACGAGGAAAAACGCCTGCAGCGCGATATAGGCCACGGTCGACCACGCCGCGATATTCGACGCGGTGAGCTCGGTCAGACTATAGGCCGCGCCGGCAACGGCCGGAGCCGCCTTGAACGCCTGCGTCTTGATTTCGTCGTGGATCACAGCCACCCCCTTAAGCATATTTCCAGTGCAGATCAGCGCGCAGCCAGTCGAGATAGAAAGCACCGCTGGCATTCCAGTTTGCGTCGGTCGTGCCGACAGCCATGCCGGTCGCAACCGGATAGTTGGGGAACGACGTGTCGTTACCGAACTGCGGGCTGTCGACATTAAGTTGCAGGTAATTACCCCACTGCCGGCGCGACGAACGCGCGCGGTCGAGCAGCATCCATGCCGATGTCGTGCTGACGCATTTGCAAAGCCAGAACATCGGATCGAAGTCGGTCAGCACGCGGCGAGCAGGCGCGGTGCCGCCAGTGCCCCGGCCGTAGCCGATATGCTGCAGGCCCGGCACGTTCCAGAACAGATAGATGATGCCGGCGACGTTATCGCCGAAGATGAATGAAGGGCTGGCGATGATTTGCGAAGCGGAATGCGCGCCCCAGACATTGGCGCTTGTGGTGATGCCGATATTCTGATTGAGCGAGATATACTCGTTGTTCGCCATCCCCTTGACCCAGCAAACCCAACTGCCGATGCCGAGGGATTTTGCCCAGATCATGTCGGGCGCGCGGTTGCCATTCGGGCCGCCGGAATGCGCGGCCACCGCCACGGGTGCCGCGCCGGTAAACGTGCCGGCCGGAACGGCGACCATCTGGCAGCCGTATTCCGGCCGCATCCGCAGCGCCAAGGCAATCGACTGGTTTGCGCCGGCATTCAGGCTGCCATGGCTACCGACTGTGAAGCCCGTCGACGTGAAAGCGGTCAGGCCAGCGAGCGAAGCCTGCGCGTTGTTCAAGCCGGCATAGAGCACATTCCCGGCACCGCGCACGGTATCATAAACCTGCGCGTAATAGGTCTGCGTATAGTTGCGCGCGATCACAAGCGTCGGCTCGGTCGTGGCATCCCACGGCAGCGGGACATTTGTCGTGCCGTTGTTGCCAGTCCAGGTCGGAATTGCCGTTACGTTTGTTGGCCGCTTCACTGCCGGCGATGGCGCGTTATAGGCATTCAGCGGCTTCGCGCCGGCAATAGGATATTGGAATGGCGCTTGACCGCAATTCATGACGCCGCCGGCCGTCGCCTGGCCGATAGCGAAACTCAGATCCTCGGGCAGGCCAGAGAAGGCCACACCCTGCGACACGCCGTTCTTGCAGAAGGTCAGCGTATGAGCATTGCTGTCGACGACAATGCCGATGAAATCAGCAGCGCCCCATGCCGCGCCATAGGCCGGCGCGGAGGCGTTGTTATATTTCGTGCCGTTGCCATGGTACGACCAGCCATAGGCATTGTTGCCGAGGTAGTTTGCAGCATCGACGCGGTTCGTGCAGACGCCCGGCATTTCGGTCGAGCCGCCGCCCTTCCATTCCGCTTGCCACACACCGGAGTTCGGCAGCGGCGCGGTGACGCGCGTAAGGTTCGCAGAGGATACGGACTGCCCGGCATTCGATACGGTGCCAGCCGACGACAACGGATCAAGGCGCGGATAGGTCGATTTGGTCGGCCCCAGCGTGCCGAGGTCGCTGGTGATCGCATCGGCGACATTCGCCCAGCCGCTCAAGGTCCAGTGGTTGCCGTTCCACTTGTCGTGACCGAGCGTGGTCAGCGAGGCATCGTTCGAGAAATCGAGATAGAAGCTGTTGCCCGCCCCGACAGGACCGCTGTAAGCGCGCGGGATATAGCCGTTCGTCTGCGCGCTGTAGCGGAGAACCGCAGTCGGAGCGACCAGAGTGTTGTCAACGAAAATGACGTATTCGAGCAGGCCCTCAAGCCAGTAGCCCGCGACTTGGTTGAATGTGCCAATGTAATGAGTGTTCGCGGCATTCCAGATGCTATCGACATTCAGGCCGAGAGCATCGAAGCCAGTCTGCCTGGCGTTCCGAAAATACTTGAGACGATCAGCAGCCGTCGCATTGGCGCTATCCCACTGGATGCAATGATGCTCGGTCGCGGCGAACTCAAGGTCGATTTCAGCCGCGCGGTAATCGGTGCCGTTGTTGTAAATCGTCGGCTTATTCAGATGAGCCGCTGCGGCCGTAAAATAAAAACCAAAGCCGGCGCTGCCGCCGGCATTTACCACCGTGGGATATTGGGTACTTGAAACTGCGATCTTTGTGCGGCGCAAACCAAAGAGAAGCGTCCACTTTTTCAGCGCGCCAGCGGAACCGACGTTGCGCGTCAGGTAGTGAGAGCCCTTTAAGACGATGCCGTGCTTACGCTGAAAGATCGGCAGGCCGCGCGCTGCCGGCGAGGACAGCAGATGCGTCATTATCGCACCCGCGCCTTGAGCGTCGCGATAAGGCCGCTGCCTGGCGTGGTGCTGCCGACCTGCGTAACCTTGAACTGGATACGGTCGCCGGCCGCACCCTGCGTCGTGCTCAGCGTGCCGGCAGTGATCGCCGTTGCGCCAGCCGCCACCTGCGGCTTGACGGAAAAGATGGTCACCCCGTTGAGCTCGATGTCGAAGATGAGCGCCGCGCCGGCCGGCGCACTCGCCAGCTTGCCGGCGAAGCCTTCGAACGTGACATCGCGGCCGAGCGCCATCGGCGGGAACGCCTTGACCTCGCAGGTTTCCGCCGTACCGTCCGCGTCATAGCCAGCGACAAACGGCAGATCATAGGCCTTCATCTCGGCTTTCGCTTCGCCGATGCCGACCGTATTCGTGCCGGGCTTATTGAAGATGCGGAACAGCCAGTCGTCGGTGCCGGTGTTGTCGTCGGCGTCAAGCTGGCCATGCACGACGGATTGCACCACGGCCGACGCCAGGCCGTTCACGGTGTCGCCGGCATGGGGCTGGAACGTGACGGGATAAGCCTCGGACATGACAGACCAGCCCAGCTTGTAAGGCTCGGCCGACGGGCCAATCTGCGGCATCTGGCAGGTGATCGCGCCCGCCAGATTTTCGAACACATAGAACGCACCATTCTGCGCGGCAATCGGGCTGTCGCCTGGCAGTACGCGAATGATGGGATCGAAGCCGACCGCCGCCGCAAAGGCCTCGGCCTGAGCCGCCGCAGCCTGCGCCGCAATGCGGTGCAAGTCGGCGTCGGCCGCGTCGGCCGCAGCCTCGCCAGCCTTGGTCGTGGCAATACCTGCCTGCGTCGTGGCGATACCGGCCTGCTCGGTCGCGCCGGAAATACCGGCCTCAAGCTGGCCGAGCGATAGCGTGGACACCTGCGGCTTGCCATCATCGTCGAAGCCGAGCACGCGGTTCGCGCGCGCCGCGACCGGCGGGACGATCATCGGCAGGCTTGGCGGATCGGTTTCAGATGCGGTCAGCGCCCGGCCGGTAATTTCGGCAAGGTTCTGAATGAGCATGGTTAGGCGGTTGAAATCGTCCTGCACCACGGCATCGACATGGTTGCCCTCGCGCACGAGGTCCATTTTCCGCATGATGGTGATAAGCGTTCCGGTGACAGGCGATACGCCGAAATGCACCGTGCCGCTTTCCGCCGAACCGTCGCCCGTGATGTAGAAGCCATCGGCCGGCGCGACATTCAGATAGACAACGATGTCCTCGGCCGACAGGAACGGAAAGGTGAAATCGTAATCGACCCGGCCTGCACCGGTCGCAAGATACTGCTCGCGGGGGACGATGGCAGGAACCGGTACGTCAGGCATGTCATTGGACCCCGAATGCGTCGTTTATCGAGGCCTCGGCCTGGTCGAGCATCCGGCGCAGGTAGAACAGGTTTTGATAGGGCAGCAGCCGCCGAACAGCGCGAGACTCGGTCTCGGTCCACTCGCCAGATGCCGCCCCGCCCATCACCTGCGTCATATCCGCAACGGTGCCGGCAGACGGCCCCAACAGCGCACCGATCACGTTACGGCTCGCATAGCGCGAAATCGGCGGCCCGCCTGTCATGGCATGAATGCCAAGCCGACCACGGGACGCTTTCTCGACGATATTGTTCACGTCGTAGAGCCAGCCGGTATAGCCCGCCTTGTCGATACCTTCCGACAGCCAGATAGCCGGATCATCGCTGAGGGTGCGGCCGGCGAGCGTGCCCTGTACGCCATAGGTCAGCATGCCGAGGCCGGTCATCAGCAGCAGGCCATTTAGCGCCGCTGCGTCGCGCTGCTGCAGGCCGGCAATGGCGACGCGCTGCGCCGAGGCAAAGGCGAAGGACTTGAACTGACCGATCAGCTTGCCAAGCTCACTCGACATCCACAGCGGCCGGTCGCCAATTCCGGGCGTGATAATCACCCGGTCGACATCGCGCAGGATGGCGGCACGGAAACTCTCGACCGCCGCCGCGTCCGTCCAGCGCTCGGTATTCGGCAGCACCAGGCCGGAGCGGTTCTCGCCATGCTCGGCAAGCTGCTTGGCGATCATGCCGGCGCGGCCCCGGTCGATACCGGCAGCGGCAAGCCGTTCCGTCACCTTGGCCGCCGCACCGCCGCGCACCACGGCGCGGATATCGTCAATGAATGCCTGGCTGGCGACTGCGCCGGCAAACTGCTTCATCGTCGCATTCCACGGGGCCATCAGCGTCACGACGCCGAAATTGTCGGCCATGGCCTGCACGCCGCGTTCGAATTTGGACAGGCGGCCATAGTCGTCGCCGATGTCGGCCAGATTGAGCGCGCGGCTATCGAGCACCATGTCGAGCGCCGCCGCCGCATGCTGGACCTCGCGGCCGAGCAGCTTGAAGGCAGCCGGGTCGCGCATCAGCGGAGCAAGGCCGGAGCCGAGCACGCGGCCGATGCCATAGACCATGACCGGCCGCCCCATGTCAGGAATAGCGCTCGTGGTCATCATGCCGAGCATGCGGAGGTAATTCCAATCACGCACAAGCCGCGAGGTCCGCACCGCCCAATGGTCGGGGTCGGCCGGAGCCGCATAGGTGCCGCGCAGGCGCTGGATGATGGCCTCGGCATCACGCACGGTATTCGCCGACTGGCGTTCCAGCGCGCGGCGTTCCTTTTCGGACTTGGCCGCGCCGATCAACTGGTTGTAGTCGTCGCGGATACTGCCCATCCAGTCGGCGCCGTCGATGCTGCCGAGCGCGCGCTTGAGCTCGATATCGGGCGACATGGTGCGGCTGTAGTTGCGCGCGATCACCCCGACATCGTTAATCAGAAAATCCTCAATCATCGCATCGGGAATATTGAAGGCGCGCGCCTTCATCGGGCCACGCGCCGCAGGATCGCCAAGCCGGCGATTGATCGGCGCGGCCTCGTAAGGCGCACGGCCGCCAGGCGTCCGCAGGATATGGTCATAGATTTGCGCGGCAACGTCGTCGAGCTCGACCCGCTCGCGCGAGGTATCGGCTTTCAGGATCGCGTCGGGCGTATCCGACTTGCCCGGCCAGCGCGCCACGATGTCATCCATAGCCTTGCCATTGTCGGTCAGCCGCGCGTCGATATCGTCGCGAAGCAGACGCAGGGCGTCGGCGTCATGCGTGATGCCGCTGAGACGGTCCTGCAGCGCCTGCGACCGGGAAGACAGGCGGCGGCCCTGATAGTCGGCCTCGTTCGCGCGGACCTTGAGCGTGCGGCTTTCAATGTCGGCCGCATCGCGCCGGCCGCCCAGGTCGAACCCGCGCTGTACGGCGGTCTTGAGCGCCTTGCCGGCTTCATCGACCCGCGCCGTCAGCTTGCCGAGCGCGCTTTCGCGCCGGGCAATCTTCGCGTCGGTCTGGTCTAGCAGCCGCACGAGGTCGTCACGGTCGGTATCCAGATCGCGCAGGCGGGATTGCAGCGTGGCCTTTTCTGCCTGTTCGCTTTCCAGCCAGTTGCCGACCGTGCGGATGAAATCGGGCTTGCGCGCCTTCATCCGTTCGATGTCATAGACGCGACTGAGATAGCTGGTCGCGGTTTCAACGGCGACATCCTCAGGCAGAAGCCCCTCGCGGATCGCGGCATCTTTCAGCGGGTCGAACACCTTGCGGCGCAGTTCGCGCGCCGCTGCCGCAACCTCGGGGATTTCGTGCGCGTCGCCGCGTCGCATGGCGCGGCCGACCTCTTCCATGAATGCCCGGCGCGGAAGCTGGCCGGCCTCCGGCGAGCGCAACAGGTCGGCCGCCTCACGCAGACGGCGGCTGCCGCCTTCGATGCCGCGATGCTTCAGCCATTGCCGGTCTACCTCGGCCAGCGCCTCGGCAAGCGGAGCCTGGCGCAACTTGACCCTCGTTTCAGCCGAGACCGGCGAAGCGATGCCGAGCGCGTTCTTTTCGTACATGAACGGGGTCTCGGCCACGAGCTGCAGCATCTGCCGCGCCTTGACCGAGCCGGCAGTCGCCAGGCGGAGCATGGGGGATTGGAAGGCCGTCGCCTTTTCGACCCCAAGGGCGGATTTCAGCCGCTCGTGCAGTACGTTCTCGGCGGCGCTGGCGGCCGACAGCGAACCGCCGCCGGGAGCCGGATTGCCGGATTGCGACGGCGGGTCTATACTGGCGTCCGCCGGCCCGCGCTGGCTTTGGTCCGCCGATCTCAAAGTCGGACCAGTCGTATCCCCGGCAGGGCCTTGAACAGCCCGGTCGGGAGACCCAGCCGGGCCGGTGCCTTTCCCATCATTCAGTCGAGCGGACAGCGGGCGGCCATCAGGCTTTTCCTGCACAAAAATGCTGACCGTCCGGCGCTGACCATCCTCGACAAACTTGCGGTCGACATAGACCAGCGTTTCGCCGTCACCGCGCGGCACGATCCACTCGCGGGTTTCGCCGCGCACGCTCGGTTCGTATTCCCGGATCACATTCGGGAAGTTGACGACATCGGCCTCGGTCACCTGCTTGACCGCCGCCTTGTTCGATTTCTCGCCATGCTTCCAGATAAATTTGACCAGGCCCCAGCCGGAGCCAGAGACATCAGCGCCGCCGAGCTCACGGAAGCCGCCGCGCGAAACAATCGTGCCCTCGATATCCTCAGGCTTGATCAGAACGAGCGGATCATCGGACGGACCGTCCGGCCGGTCGCGGACATCACCATAAGCATCACGCAGGGCGGCCCGCTCGGCCGCGATGCTGGCCTCGGCGTCGGCCGCCGAAATCCGCACGCCGTGCGGTTCTACGGCCGGATCAGGCAGACCGACAGCCCGCGGGGCCAGATCGGCCGCGACCTGGCGCTCGGCCAGGCCGACCGCATCGGCCGGGGAAAGGGTCGCATGACCCCGGCCGCGCGCGAAAGCGGCATAGGCCAGTGGCGCGGCTGCGCCAAACACACCCGACAGCATCGCCGAGGCGGCGACCGCCTCAGCGCTTTCCTGCGGCGTGCGGGTCAATTGCGTGGCCTGCAGGGCACCTTCGGACAGTACCCCGGCCGCTGCACCCGCCGCGCCCGTCGAAAGCGCTGAGCGGGCCACAGAAGCGCCTATGCGGCCACTCCGGTAAATCTGGCCGCCGACCGGGATAAAGTTGATCGGGTCAGTCAGGCCGGCGGCCAGCGATGCCGCCATGCCGGCAAGCCCACCCTCGGCCAGCAACCGCTTATCCTCGGCCTCGGCGTCGAGCCGCCGCTTGATACGGGAGACATCCTCGGCCGACTCCGCGTCGACGAAATGCGTCGCATGGGCGAGGTAACGATCTTCCAGCATCGGCAGCGGGTCGAAATCAGGTTCGCCCGCCGCGCCGGCCGGCCGCCGATAGCGGCCCGCCGTGATCAGCGACCCGATGCTGTTATCCTGGCGGAAGCCGGCGGCAAGCAGATCGGCAAACGGGATATCCCGCTCGGGCCGCTCCGGGATCAAGGTCGGTGCGGCCGAGAGCTCGGTACGCGGTGCGGCCGGCAGGGTATCGAACAGCAGGCCATCAGCCGCGAAGGTCGGGCGGGCTGCGGTCTGGTTGGGAGTGTGAAACGGCATTCATCGCCCCTTGCCGGTAAAGTTCCAGTTGCCGCCGTGCTGCAGATCGGCATACAGCGCTTCCATTTGCGCTTCCTCAGCCGCAGTCAGACGTTCGAAATCCCAGGTGAGAATTTTCCGCAGGCGGCCATACATCGCGTCGTTGTTCTCAGCCGAGGTCTGCATCGACTGATCGAACCGCGCGCGGAAGCCGTCAGCGCCGCCGCCTTCGCGCACCAGCTTGCCGAGGCCGGAGAACCAGTCCTTGATTTCACCGGTTCGGATCGGACTGCCGGTCGCGCCGGGCTTATCTGGCGTCGCCTCGGCCGAGAGCGGGTCGCGCTTGAGCGCCCCCTTGGCTTCATCGACCAGGCGGGACCGTGCCGGACTGTTCGACCATTCCGGCCGCCAGCGCAGATAGCCGCCATCCTTGTCGAGCATCGGCCGCCATGCGCCGTCATCGCCGAGCTTGACGATGCGGTAATGCGGCATCGGCCGACCGTCGACGCCGGTCTCATAGGCCGACAGCGCATCGGGTTGCAGCCGCAGCTTGGCCTTTTCGCCAGGCTCAGCACCGACCGATTTGAGGTCAGCGCGCAATTGCTCGCCAATCCATTCAGGGTCTTGTCCGTTGCCATAGATCGCCTCGGGCGCATAGCGCATCCAGCGCTTGCCGCCGCCGTCCGCGTTACTTTCACCCCACACGCGCTGCAGCCGCTTCCATGCGAGTTCCTTGGCGACCTCGGCATTGCCATGCGCCATGAATTCCTGCTCATAGGCGGCATTGAAATCGCCAATCAGCGCATCCTCGGTCGAGCCAGGCAGCGACGAGAAAACACCGCCGGAGGTCTTACCCTTGATCCACTTACGCGAAACCTCGGGCTTTTCCTCTTTAAAGAGCTCGGAACGGATTTTGCGTTCCTGTGGCGTCGCGGCCTGCGCCGCGAGCGCCGCACGCGCGGCCTGCTCAGGCGGTTCACCCAGACGCATGCGCGTCGCCGCCGCATCGGCAAGCGACAACTCGCTATCGCTGAAATCATTGCGGAACGACGGATTGGTCGTGAACAGGCGGTCGAGGAAACCCGAGGTCTCAGCCAGCTTCGCCGGGTCGTTCTGACGCAGATCCACGCGGATGCGGGATTGCACGCTATCAGGCACGACGCCGACCTTGGCGATGTAGTCGAGCTCGCGGTTGCCGCGCGTCAACGGATCGAGGTCAGACCATACCGCCGAGCGGCGCTTGAAATGCGCGTCGACGGCCTTGCGGTCGTCACCCTCTTTCGGATCGAGTTTGCGGCCGCCATCGAGCGCACGGTCGACGCGAACGACATCGCCCTCGCGCTTGGCAAGCTGCTGGCGGAAATGCGTCCGCTCGGTCGGCTTGAGCATGCCCTTGCCATAGGCGTCCTCGATGTCAGCCTCGCGAACGCCGTTGCCGTCGAACCGCAGAGTGAAATCGCTCAGCCAGCGCTGGCGCTGTTCCTCGGTCTTGGTCCGGGTTTCCTGTTCGGCTTCGCGTGCGTCGCGCCGCAGATCGGCGACATGCGCCGTCATCCAATCTGCAGCCTTGTTCCGCAGGTCGGGCTCGACAGCCTCATTCTTGCGGACGGCGGCGATATAGCTTTCGGCGTATTCGAGGCCGCGCCCCTTGGCGCGGTCAAATCCGCCGAGCAGCAATTCGCGCTGACCGCGCTTTTCCATTTCGAGCAGCGCGGCAGCTTTTTGCGGCGCAGTCAGATCGGAGCGCGCATCAAGGGCGGTGCGCGCGTCGAGGTCGCGCGCCGCGGCTTCCGTCTGATTGCCCGAGCGCCAGGCGGCAGCGGACTTATCACTGAACCGGGTGAAGGCCTCAAGCTGTACAGCGTTGGCATTAGCCTCGACATCCTTGCGCTGCGCGAGCGCGATGGTGCGGCCGTTCTCGGAAACAGACTTGTCGATATACAGCGACACGTCATTCATGATTTCCGGCGGCACGCTCGACAGCAGATTTGCCTTGAGCTCGCCGGCTTTGGCGCGGAACGCCGAAACGTCTTTGGAGTTCTCGACCGCCGCACCGGAAATTGCGTCGTCGATATTCAATTGCCGGCGGGTGAAATAGGAGGTCGCAACCGCACGGGTATAAGCGACATCGGCAGCACTGCCGCCCGTGCGCCGCTGGACCTGCCGGCCCTCGGCCGCTGCCGCGAGGCCTTCGGAGATACCTTCACCATGGGCAGTGGTCAGGTCGGCGCGCTCACGGTCGATTGCACCGGACTGGATCAGGTTATCGGCCAGGCGGGCAATGATCGAACTCGCGCCGGCAGTGCTATCCAGTGAGGCCAGCGGTGCCAGCGTGCTACCGGGCCGGCGCGGCAGACCCGATTGCCGATAGGCGAAGGGAAGCCCAGCCATGCTTAGGCCCTCCCGAGCAGGGCGGTCGTGGCCGAGCCGCCGAATTGCAGCAGGCTATCGACCGGGGCCATGGAACGGCGGCGGCGCACGGCGCGGCGGTCAAGCAGCGCCATGCCGGCGGCCTCTTCGGAATTGAGCCGCATGGTCGCGGAACGCTCGCCCGCCTCGCGCTGTGTCGCGTCGGCGATATTGCCTGCCGAGCCGGAACCGGCTTCGATGCCGGCGGCGGCATAGAGCGCCGACTGCGCCGCCAGCGCGCGCCCGAGCTCGCGTTCGGCCTCGACCTCTTCCGTCAGTTCGTCGCGGGCGCGGTAGCTTTCCTCAGCCTTAAGCTGCCCTTCCATCATGGACGCCTGGCGCGACTGTTGAACGCCATTCCAGACCGACGAAACGCCCGACATGCCGAGGCCGATGCCGGTCTTGTTCGCGCCGGCCCAAGTCAGAAATTGCGCCCATGGGCTTGCCGCAGCAGCAACCGGCGCTCCGACTGCCGCCGCAGATGTCGCAGTGCTGGCGGCCGCGCCGGCCAGCACGTCGCCAGCCGCAATCGCGGCTGTGGTTTCAGCGGCGGCGGCAGTGGCCGCGGCACCGCCGACGAGCGACGTTCCCGCTGCACCTGCCGCCGCCGCGCCACCGGCACCGGCTCCAGCCCCCGCCGCAGCACCAGCACCGAGCAGCCCGAAACCGCCCGTAGCAACAGCAAGGATGCCAAGGCCGACAATTGGAATAATCGCTTTAGCACCCATGCTTCACCCCTTAATTTCACGCACGACTGATTGAATGGTGACCGGCTTGCAGTTCGGGCCGGACAATTCGAGGCTGCCATCGGCATCGCCGCCGATTGACCAGCCGAGCAACCGCTGCTCGATATGACCGGAGAACAGCGGGATCGGGTCATTCGTGGTCTTGAGCCTGCGAAAATCGACCGGCTTGCCGTTGATGTAGAGCTCAGCCGTATCGCGAACTTTTATGTTGACGCCGACAACTCGATAGCGGCGGCCTACTATCGTGCCTTCCTCGGTGCGCGCCTCTTCCGGCAGCAGCTTGAGCCGCCAGGTAAACGGCAGGCCGGCATGTACGTTGCTATAGGCCGCCGCCGTGGTGATCGCACCGCCAACAGAGACGACATGCGGGCCGAGGAATTTTCCATCGGCATAGACATGGACAGTCAGACCGGCCAGATGATTGAAGCCCGGCCAGTTCGTTGCCGGCGCTTCACTGGTCACGGTCTTGGAAAAATCAAGTCGAGCAGTGCGGTCGAGGCGCAGCAGCATGAGACGGCCGCCATGGGTTGCAGTCAGATAGACCCGGCCGCCGACAACAGCGACGCGCTTGAACTGCCCGGCCGAGGTGTAAAGCGTCCAGGCCGAAATGTTCTGTTTGCGGCGGGTATTGAATACCGCGAGCGTGCCGTCGCCATTAACCTCGAAAAGATGGTTCGCGCCGGAGGTATCGCTGCCCGGCGCGTAAGCCTGATCTTGTATCGGCGTGCGGATCAGGTTGCCGGCATGCTGCGCGATGTCGACCGGTTCATAGGCTACGTTGTCGACGCTTTCGGAAGACGACCGCACCAGCTCATAAATGGCATTGTCCGCGCCGTCGTCATTGGAGCGCACGAAAACCGGCGAGCCTTCAACTTCGGCCGGCGCGATCATCGCGGACGGAAGGTCGGTTTGACGGGTCGGCGCGAAATCCTTGGGCGTGACCGGAACCGCAGTCACGGAGTATTCTCCGGCCGAGGTCATCGCCCAGAGCGCGCCGCCGATGCTTCGCATCCTGCGGATGACAGGATTGTTTTCGGACAGCGTGGCCTCGACCGCCTCGTCATCGTGCGCGTCAGTCGTGCTCTTGAAGTCGAATGCCTTTTCGACGAACGAGCCCCAGATCGTGCTCGGGCGCGACAGAGAGCCGCCGAGATAGGTTCGACCATCATGCAACGCCACAGCACCAGCCCAGCCGCGCCGGTCGGACCAAACGTCCTCGGCTTTGGTTGTGCTCGTGCTGCGGTCAATCGACCAGAAATACGGATCGAGCACCAGAGCAACAAAAACGACGCTGATATTCAGCGTTGCATGGCGAGCATCGGCGACGGCCGTTACGGTCGCCTGGCCGGTATCCGCCCGAACCGTCGCGCCAACGTCATTGGCTTCGAACCAGTCGACATTTGTCGAAACGGCAACCGACCCGCCACTGAGGGCAGCCAAGGTCAGCGTCATATTCGGGAAGCTGCGGGCATATTCGAATTTTGGGATATTCTCGAAAGGCGCGTTCTCAATAACCCACGCATCATGGCGGCCACGGCGCATGACGCGGCGGGTTCGCACCTGCTTATGCGTGACAATCATGGTGTCGAGGGACTGCGCGTAGTCGATGTCGCCAACGAGCGCGGCCGTCCAAGGCGTCACGAGCTCCGCAACGCGTACATCGTTGTGATAAACCCACAGCTTGCCGTCGACGAAAACATGCAGATAGCTTTGCGTCGAGCCGGCAGTCGGATCGAACACAAATTCCTTGATGCGGTGCATATCCGCCGCAACGCCAAGGTCGGCCACAAAGACCAGACCGGGGCGCAGCGCCACGCCGCCGAGTGGCAGGCTTTGCAGGTTCTCGATTTTCTGCGCGGCCTTGTAATAGATTTCCAGATCGGAACGCGGCCACAGATCGGGGTCAAGCTGACCCCGAGAGAACACATTAGATGCGAGCCGCGTGGTGCTCACGAGCGTACCGCGATCAGATCGCCGACGCCTTCAAGGGCCTGCGGCGTGCTGGACTGTGCGTCAATCAGGCGTGCGCCTGAGAGCTCGTTCTTAAGAACAGTGCTGAGAGCCGCGCGGCGCGCGTCATTCTCGGTCAGCGGAATGCAAAGCCTGGCTGCGACGCCGATAACCATGGTCTGTTCGAAATAGGACGGCCACAGGCTTTCATCGACGCGTTCGATAAAGGTAATCGTATCCGGCTCTATCGCGCTCGCGCGGATCACGATATGGCGCGGCTTCCGCAGGCGGTACGGAACCTTAATTCTGTTATCCTCGCCAGCCGTCAAGGTGACGACGCGCAGGCAGGCGTTCGGGATCGCGAAGCGTTTCGGAGCCCCCTCAGAGGTCGGCACCGGAACCGGGTCCTCATCGACCGTCGCGAACGACCATGTATAGGAAGAGAGAAGCGCGTCGCGGACCATCGGATAGATGGTCCGCGCGGCTTCAGCCGTGGGCGAGTCCTCACCCCACGCCGTGATCGTCCCGACGCCGAGTTCGATCAGCGATGCATTGAGGATACCCAGCGGCCCGAGCATGGCTTAGCCAGCCTTTTTCGGATGGCCGGAAATCCAAGACACGGTGCGCGTCTTGAAGCGCTGACCCGGCTGGGCATCGGCCTCGGCCTTCTCGGCCGCAGCTTTCAGCGCTGCGTCATCGTCGGCTTTCTTATCGGTCTGTTTGGTCATGTTGCCTCGCAGGCTAGAGGGAAAGGACCAGGGCGCGGGGTCGCCGCGCCCTGGCAATACGACCGAGGGTTAGTCGGTATCGGTGCCGCCCATGGCGGTCATGTCGCCGACATCGACGACGCCGCCCGTGTTCGACAGCACGACGAACTCGCCATAGGCGGGCGTGCCGCCGATGCCGACATTGGCGGTGATGCGGTCGCCGACATTCACCATGCTGGCGACCAGATTGAAGTAGCCCGTCGTATCGACGGTGGCGGCAGTGTCGGGCGTGGCGTAATGCCAGTGGGTATACCCATTGGCATACGACAGCGCCGCGAAGTTCTTAGTGTTAAGCGCCATGATGCAGGCTCCTAGTTAGGTTTCGGGATGGGAGAACCGCGAGGCGATTACGCCTCGTGGCAGCGCATCGTCACGACGCCGGTCGGGTCGATAAGAACCGCCTGCTGCGACATCATGTTGTTGACGAAATGCGCCGCACGATCGCCGTGCCAGGTGATGTCGCTTTTGACATCCTGACCGGAGGCATGGCCGACAGCGGTCTTGTGATACCAGTGGCAGAACCGCTTGCTGCTGGTCAGCGTCAGGCCGCTATGGGCCATCCACAGCGTACCGAGCCAGCGCTTGGCCTGCGCGCCCTTCCACGGCAGATCAGCGTCGCCGACATAATCGGCATCCGAGAACTCGGGGATGTCGAGCAGTTGCGACCACTGGCGCCAGCCGACCACGGCATAACGCTGACCGTCGTCGGGCACGTCGGCATTGCCGAGCGCTTCGAAGGCGGCCAGAATTTTCGCCTTGGTCAGACCATCGGCGTCGGTCAGGGCGAAATTGGTATTCACGTCGAGCGCCTTGATGATGAGCTCGTCGGTCTTGCGGCCGAGCGCATACGCCCCGGCATTGACCACGACATCGCGCTCGCTGTGGCCGACCTTGAGTTCGTCGAGCGCGTCGACCCATTCGCCAGCATAGTAGTCGGCGAGAATGCATTCGACCGAACCGTGGTCGACATTCATCACCGGAACCTTGCCGTGACGGGCCTTGGTGCTCGCGGTGCCCTTGCCGACCTTCTGGAAGGTGGTCGACGAGCCCTTGACGCTGGTCTTGCTGCGAACAGTCGAACGCAGCTTCGCGCCCTGGCGCTGATAGGCGACATGCACGTCGTGTTCGAACTGCTTGACGAAGGAATTTTCAATCGTCGGGTTCATGGGTTGTCTCTCTCGTTTGATGACACAGTGGGTTGCTTGCGCCCGTTTCGCGCTACGGGCAGCGGGCAACTACTGCCGGGGTCTTGCCGAGAGAGGCCCGGAGGCGCGGCCAGCCCAGATGGGCTGCCGCGCAGCGGGTCGATAACGCTCGACCTGGCGGGCTAAATGCGGAAAGCGTCGGTCCCGGCCACGGGAGGGCGACGCCCGCTGCGGTCAACCGGGGTACAGGGCCTTGTAGCCCGCCTCGACCTTCCGCCGAACTTCGATGTCACCATTCAGGTATTCAGGGCTTTCCTGCAGCTTGTGCAGATCCTCAAGTGTCAGCGAGACACCGCCGCCGCCGCCACCGCCGCCGCCCTTCATCAGGTCGCGCATCTTCATCAGAATTTTCGTTCCTGTGTAGCTCGACCGCATCGCCTGCAGTTCGGAGACTGTCTCGGGATCGGTGCCGAACGTGGCTGCAGCCCAGCTATTGAGCTCGCCGAGCACGGTGCCGGCATTGCCGCCAATCTCTTTCAGCAGCTTCGCGCCATCAGCCTTGATCGCTTCAATATCGGCCTGGCGTTCCTCGTTCTGCTTGGCCGAGAAATCGTCGCGGCCGAGCTCGCCCTTGACGAAGGTTTCGAACAGCGCGTCGATTGTTTTCTGCGGGATCATTGCCCCGCCCTTGATCGCCTCGCCAAGCGCCTGCGCCAACGGGTGCTGCAGATCGACCTCGAATTTCCCTTCGAACTCTTTCGGAACCGTCAGAACCAACTCTTTGGCGGCATCGCCGGCCAGGCCGAGTTTCTGCCGCAGGTCGATGGCACGCTTGAGCGCGGCTGCGTGATTGACGCCACCCTTGCCGTCATTCGCCTTCGCATCCCAGAGCTCCGGCGGAACCTCGATTTCGGCACCGTCCGGCATCTTGAACATATGCTTGCCGCCGGCAGTGTCGGCCGCCTTATCGGCCGCTGCCTTGTCGGCCGCAATCTTGGCATCGCCAGTCTGATCGGCGGCAGTGTCATCCGCGCCGCCCTGATTACCGGGCGGGGTGAAATCCATAAGGGCGGCCGTGTCCACGGTCGCGGCGCTATCACCAGCAGAATTATCGGCAGGAGTCGTCATGGTCATTCCTCGGGGGATGGAGGTTGAGTGGAACCGCTACGCACGAGATTTTCGATGTAACGAAAGTTGCGACGCTGGCCTTCCAGATCGCGCAATTCAGCCTCTGTCGCGCTGGCCGGCAACTGGTGATCAACCGTCCGGGCACGCAGATGCTCGAACAGGACCGAGCCGGGATGCGACTTGAAAAGCTGCACGGCGATGCGGGCGAGCTCAGCATGATCAGCCATCAGCCGCCCCCAACCGCAGACGAGACGAGCTCAGCCGCAGCGGCTTCGCCGATTACCTTGCCGGCGGCATTCGCCGCAGGCGCAGCCACCGCGCCAGCAAGTTCCTCGACAGGCGACGGGCCGGCCGGCTTTTGCTGTTTGGCCGAGACGATCAGTTCTCCGGGCATGCCGCCCCAATCCAGATACCAGCGGATCAGGTCGGGAACCTTGACGATTTCCGCGACCAAATCCTCAGCGATAGCGCGCGCATTCACAAAGGTCCGCAGGATTTGCTCGGCCTTGTGCTGGTTCCGCAGCCGCACCAGCGGCGATATCGGCCAGATGGTCGGTTGATCCTCGCGCGGAACATGGAACCGGCCGCCGGCATTGTAGGGATGGCCGAGCGTGTAGAGGATCGCTGCGACAAGCGGCTCGTAGAGCTCGGCATAGACCTGCAGCGTTTTCGGCATGTCGATGCGCTGGTGCCGCCGTTCGTCGGTCGCGACCTCTTCCGCCGTGCGGCGCGACGACCGGGCCGCCTCGGGCGGCAGCGGCCCGGCAATCCCTAAGTCGATTTGCGCGCGCTGATCGCCAAGGATGATGGTCGAAAGGTTGAAATCAGCGGCGGGCTTGAGCGGGGTCAGGCCGGTCGAACCGAGCGCCTTGGGAATGATCGCGCCAGGCACAAGCCGGACGTTAGCCGGATTGAGCACGCCATCATCGTCGGCCTGCCAGATGCCGGTGACGGCGATGGCGGCGTTTTTCAGCGTGAGTTCGACGACCTTGTTTGCGGTCTGCGCGGCCGGCTGCACGCGCATGCCCGAGCCGAAACCGAAGGCCGAGCCGAGCGCCTTGCCCATGCGGAAGGCGATCCGCAGGTTGACGGGGTGCCGCTCGATGAGCAGAGGAGCGACATCGCTTTCAGCTTTCGCGGTGACGCGGTGTTCCCATTCACGCGTCGCATGGTCATAAACCATGCCGTCAATGACCTCGACCTTAGTATATGGCTCGCTCTTAAGCTGCTCGGCCCATTTGTGGGGCAGCGTGGCATTGCGCCAGATTTCCTTGATCTCGCACAGCATGACCTCGCGGTCGCGCCAGGTCGACTGCAACGTGCCATCGACGCCCTGTTCGAAACAGAGCTGCGCCAGCGGCACGGCCTCGAAGCGGAGCGGCTTGGCATGCGACAAACCGGGATGCACCTCGATACAGCCGGTCGATACGACAACCTCTTCAAGCGCCGTCTTGATTTCAGGATGGAAGTTCGAAGCCTCGACCGCGCCATGGAATTTCTCGCGGTACTCTTTCGCCTTGGGCTCATCCGGCGCAGTCGTCGCGCCCGAGGCTGCAAAGCCCGGAGACAGCGTGGCGCTGAAATCCGCCCACTCTTCGAACATGGGAAATAGCTGGTCGTGCAGATCGCCGGAGCGCCGCTCGACCGCTTCGCTGCCGGTCGTGTCGAACACGTCAGCCAGCGACGGCAGCGCGCCTTTTACCCAAGCACCCGCATGCGCCGGCAACAGCAGCTTGTAAGCATCCTGCAGCCGGCCTTTCCAGCGGTCGGCATCGCCACGCGCGGTTTTGTAGCGCTCCATGGAACGCTTACCAAAAACCTCGCTCGTGTCGGTCTTGCCCGCTGAGACGGCCATGATTACCCGATGGTCTTGCCGCCGCCGCCGGAAGGATCGAACCGCATGGCGGCCAGATCGCCGGAACGGACGCCGGCCTCATCGGCGTATCGGAAGGCGCTCGCGCCGCCGCGACGCGCTTTACGCGCTCGCACGGACGCGTCATTCGCGGCCTTCTGTTTTTCTTTCTCGACCCTCAATTCCTCGGCCTGGCGATCCGCCGCAGAGGTATCAGGCGCTTTTGGCTTGCCGCCCATGCTTTGCCCCTTCGCCGCATTCGATGCGTTGAAGTTCGCTGTATAGCTGATAGGGCGAAATCGGACCGGGACGCATTCTCGGCAGACCAAGCAGCCGCGTGATGAAACCGACGCAGGTGTAAAAGCCGACGCGGGGATTTCCGTCCGGCGCGCGCCGCGCGACGACCGCCAGGCGCAACAGACCGCAGTCGGCCGAGAACTGCAGGTCAGCGAGATACCCATGCCCCCGCAGCCGCTCGACCCGCAGCCCATCGGAACGCGGGTCGAGAATGGTCAGGCCATCGCGGTCGGGGATCACCGCGAAGCAATGCCGGAAACCGGGCCGCAGGAACCGCCGGAGGAACGCATAGAGCAGTTTCGCGCGCAGCGGATCACCGGGCGCGGCGGGATGATTGTCGCAAAACACGACGAGGATTTTTTCAGAGCTTGAAGTCATGGGGCGCTATGATCGGTGAATTCCGCACGGCGTGCGGATTTTGCAGGGAGCCGCGCAGTTCAGCCAGATCGGCCGGCAGCACGGCGGCATATTGGTCGGCGTCGGCGACGTGGCTGGCCGCGTTCTTTTTCGGCTTGCCCTGATCATCGGCGACATACTTGCCGCTATAGGCCGCGATCAGTGGGCGGCAGTGCTCGGGGTCGAGCAGGTAGCCCGGACGGTCGTCGAGCGTGCTCCGCATCGGCAGGCGCACCGCCTCAAGCCGGATGTCGAGCTCGTTCCGGCATTTCGACGGGTAGAGCGAATACCCGAGCTCGGCCGCGACTTTCTGTATCCAGGCCTGTTCGCCGGGCTCCGGGTTTTTCTTGTCGCCACCATAGGCCGCGGTGGGGTCGGCCGCCGCCTTAATCAGAGTGCGAGGCCAGCCGGGGAAGCGCACCGCGAACGCCTGCTTGACCAATCCAGCGAACCGCACCGGCCCGCAGAACTCACCCTGTGGCGTGCCAAAGGCGAGCAAGCCGCGATGCTGGCCGTCCGGCATCACCTGCCGCACGGAAAGCGCAGGCGTGCCCCCAGCGTCAAAGCCGAGGTATAGCGGCATGCCTGGCTGCGGCATCAGGATTTCGGATGCCACCATGAAGTTCGCGCGGAACTCTCGGAAGATCGCAGCGCCTTCCGGGCTGTTGCCGAATTCAGCGTCGACAAAGCGCCGGATTTTATCGGGCTCGTTGACCCACATCCGCACGCGGCCCTCGTAGTAGGACAGCGGCGAACGCTGACGGTTCTCGGCATAGGGCGACCGGCCGCCGGGCTGGCGATAAAGCTTGTAACCGGGCACCGGGTTTTCAACGAACTGCTCGTGTATCCAGTGCGAGACCGATGGCGGATTGAATGCGCCGATGACGGCGCCAGCCGCCGGCTTGCTATCGCCATTCGGCAAGGTCGGCCGATGATGCGGGGCGGGATACCGGCCGGCCTCGACGCGCGCGGCGGCCTGCGAAATCGCGTCGGGCTGCTGCTGATCGGCCTCATCGAACAGCACGAGGTTGCCTTCCCAACCCTTGAACACAGACTCCGGCGTCGCGGCGGCCGGGCCGACCGCGCGGAATTCAACGATGATGTCGACCTTGCCGAGCTTGCGCCAAACGCCAGCGCCATCAACGAGCGCCAAATCCATTCGCATGTGATGGGTTGGCGGAGGCCCATTCGACCAGTCGGAGCCGGGCAGGTTTTTCGGCACCCATTGCTCGTAGGACGGAATGGTTATCAGCTTGAGGTTCGGATAGGTGTCGCGGACCACCATCACTTTCATGTACCGCACGCCGTCGATGGGCGATGGCTCGATGCGGAAGGCGAACAGCAGCATGCGCTGGAACAGGCCGATGGTTTTGCCGGAGCCGTAAGGCCCCATGATGAAGCAGACCAGCGACGTGGTGTCGTAGAGGAAGTTTCGCAGCACGGCCCCGGCCGGCCGCATCGGAATGCCGATGGTGCTCATGCCAGCCCCCGCCCCCCGGTGGAAAAATCTCCCAAAGTCGCGCGGGTCTGTTTTTCCGAAACCGGAAAATTACTCGCGGGCTGGACCTCCATCACAGGTGGGCAGGTGTGGGGGGGTGCCTCGGCGTCACGGATCGCGACCGGCCGACGATTGCCGCGCGAGGCCGGCCGCCGTGCGCCAGGCATGCCGAGTCCTGCGGTTATTCGAACCGCTGCATATGTCATAGTTTTTCCCCGTTCTCTGCGGTTTTCGGCAAGGCGTCCAACTCGGCCGCGTCCAACTGGCGCGGCTCGCCCGAAAATTCCTCAAGGATTTCAATATCTTCCACCGAGGCTTGATCCGGCCCTTGGTAGAGCACCAGCGAGGCTCGGTTGTCCTCGACCTCGACCACCTGCGGCAGCTTCTGTTCCATGTACGGCAGCGAGGCGATGTCGCAGCGCCGCTGGAGCTCGAAGGCCTCGACAACCGATATGCCGAGCTCGTCAGCCAGGCGCGTCGTGTTCGCCGTGGCGGTCTGCTGCAGGCGTTCCAGCGGCGAGCCGTAGCGGCCCTTGAGATAGGCGACATTCTCGTAGGTCTTGCGGTTCTTCGCGCCAGCCGGCCGGCCAGCGCGGCGCGGCGCATCGTCCGGCGCGCTCAGATCGGCCGCGCTCGCGCCGCCGATGACGCCTAGCAGCGACATTTGCTGCGGCTGCTGATCCGCGCGCGGCGGCGCGGCCTGCTCGACATAGGTTTTGAGGCCATCGCGGTCGGTCATGGCGAATAAAACCCCCATATTTTATTGCTGGCGGCCGGGCCGTTGCAGGCTAAGCGCTTGGTTCTGCTCGCATTTATGACCAGTGCAACGGCGCTATCCGGCGCGTTGCACTTTTTGTTGCAGCTTAAACCATTGTAACTATTAGGATATTTACCTACTGCAACACTGCAACGGGATAAACCCTGTCTTTCACGCAGGCGCACGCGCGCCCGCACGCCCGCACATGCGAGCACCTGCCGAACTGGCGTTGCAGCGTTGCAACCACGGCTAAGGCTTTGGGTTGTATTGATAATCGCTGCAACGACGGCCGCAACAGAGGTGTAACGGCCACCGACCGAGCGTTGCAGGATAGGCATAGCCACCCCCCCAACCCGCGCGTTCATTCTGCCCTCTTCCCGAGGGTCGGGGTTTGGACGCAGAGCGAGACCGGGATCAGCGTGGCGCGGCTGCCGGCACCATCGAACCGCATGCTGCCGGTCGTCTGGTGCCCGTCAACGCGCTGCAGCGACCGCGCCCATGCGCCCGACTGGCCCGCTGGCGTCGCCCAGGGCGAGCCGGAGAAGTCGAACAGCGTGCCAAGCATCGTGTGACGGTTCGCCACTGCCAGCCACCACGTCTCGCCAGGCACCGCGCCCTTGTCGATCACCTTGAGCCCGAACGTGCCGAGCACCTTGTTGCAGGCGAGCAGCTTCTCGGTATCCGGCTGCGCTTTCCCATCGAACGCGCTGTCGACCCAGCCGGCGACGGTGCGCCGGTCGCTGCCGCGCCCCAGATCAATCAGCGAGGTCAGGAGATGCGACAGGCAGTTCTCGCCGTCGCCGCCTTCCTCGTCGTCGACAAAGGCCAGATCGGCGCGGCTGAAACCCCGCAGCGCCTCGCGCCAGGCATCGTCGCCGGCCGGCGCTTCGCCATTCAGCATGAAGTCAGCCGCCGCGAGCAACGTGCCGTACTGCGACGCGCTGCGCGAGGTATGGCCGGCGAGCCGGCGCATGGCCCCCTTGAACGACGCGATGCGGTCGAGGAAATCCGGCCAGCCATCCAGCAGCCGGCGGCGCATGGCCCCGCCGATGGCCGCCAGCCGGTCGGGATCAATCACCGGCTCGGTCGCGTCCTGCGCCAGCTTGTCGAGGTCCAGCACGGCAATGCGGCTGCGGTCCTGCGGCGTGAGTGGCGGCACGATGATCGACGAGAACGCAAAGCAAGACCGCGCGACGAACTCGACCGCCTCGTGATCGCCGCCGCCGCGCCACAGCCGGCCGCCGCTGGCCGCCAGGCGAGCGAACTGCACGAGCGCGTTGATTTTCGAGTTGTCGGCGCTGCCCTCGTTTTCATCCAGCAGCACCGACAGGGTATCGAGCCCGAGCACCTGCCGCACGCCGGCCGAGGTGGCGTCGCTGGCGCGCAGGATGCCGCCCTTGCCGAATATGGCGTCGATGCATTCCTGCAGCGTGCTCTTGCCGCTGCCGAACGGCGCTGTAACCCAGATCATCGGACGCCATTCCAGCGCGCCGCCGATCAGGCCGCAGATGATCCAGCCGAGCAGCAGGCGGGCCGAGTGCGGATGCCGGCCTGCCTTCCTGTCCTCATCCGACTGCCGCCACGACCATTGACCGAACAGCGACATGACCTCGCCGACGCCCTCAGCGAGAGCCTTGTCGTCATCAGCGGGTCGGGGCAGCGGCGAACTGCCCGGATAGACATACCAGCCGATCAACCCCGGATCATGCGCCAGCGTTTCCGGCGCATCGGTGCGCCGCACGAGCACCTGATCGCCCAGATGCATCACGAGCTCGTTGCCGTCGCCGCGCCAGGCACCGCGCCCGCGAAGCCGCGCGCGGGCTTCCCACGCGGGCATCTGGGCGCAGTTGTTCATCAGATCCTCGGCAAAGAGCTCGGCATGCCAGCCGGTCTTGTCGCCATCCTTGTTGTAGCGAGGATACTTGTCCCACAGCCAATTGGTTTTCGGCGCGACCAGCGCCTGCAGGTTCAGCCTGTTGTGATCGCGCGCCTTGAGGTGGCGATACTGGCGCTGCGCATCGACGTAGAAAAACACGTCGCCATTCTTGCCCAGCGGGATCACCGGGCAATCGGCCGGCAGACCACCATCCATGGTGCCATCGGCCATGCGCCGCGCGGCGACGGCATCAATCGGCGGCGCATAGACTGGCGTTGCACCATCCAGCGCTGCGGCGCCAGCGGCGACCGGATCGCCCGGCGCACCATCCACCACAGACTCGCCCATCGGGATATCACGAGGGCGACGAGGCTTCTTTTTCCTCGCCGGCTTTTCGCCCAGCTTATCGAGTTTGTCCGCGATGACCTTGACCAGCGCGTCGCCGAACGTGATGCCGCGCCGCGCCTGCCATTCCATGAATTCGAACGGGTCTTTCGGCGGCGGATCATCTGCCGGCGGCGCGGGTTGGGGCGCAGGCGGCACCGCGCCTAGCGGTGCGGCGGCATCGAGAGCGGCGGCAGCGACCGCCGCTTGGTCTTGTGGAACAGAACTCACGCATTCCCCCAAGTGAACGGATTTTATTTAAACAGCGGTTCGGCTGGCTCGCGCAGCCATAGAGCGCGCGCAGCCGGCACCGAGACGTAGCGGCGATTTGTTTTGCCGATGACCACTGCCCGACCACCAGCAGCCAGGCATGCACCACGAGGGAGCAGGATCACGTCGCGCACGGTATGAAGCGAATACCGGAGCACAACGTTTCCATAGAACACACCGAGCAACCGCTTAATCTGCGGCTTCTGACGGCGCGACTTTCGATAAGCCCGCTCCTGTCTCGGCAGGATCACCGGGCGATTGAGATAGCTGATACGATGCGCCATCACGCGACAAATCCTCTAACCGCCACCACCTGCCGGTACATGGCCCGGCCGGTCCGAGGGTCAACGTAATTTGTGCGCGACGCCGCGCGGTGCGCGGCAACTTCACTCTCGCACATCCAGCCATGGCACTTTCCATCGTGGTAGATGATAAGCACGCCCCAGCGGCGGCCCGTGTAGGTCCGCACTTGCAGGCCATGCGCGCCATGCTGCAATAGAACCGTTTCATAGATACGGATCACGCCACCTCCATCGCCAACACGCCCGGCGATGGCCGCGTGATCGGATAGCCGCGACGGCGCAGACGCCGCGCCGCGTTCCGCACGCAGTCGCCAGCCCAGACCGGCCCGCCGTCAGGGTCATCGCCCCAGATCGCGTCGATCAGCCGCTCGGTTGTCTGCGGCCCCTCGCTGAGCGCAGCCAGCAGGCCTTTCTCGACATAGCCGGTCTTTGGATTTTTCCGGCGCGGCGCGTCAGTCATGGCCGCGCTCTTTCGCCCGATTGCGGATCAGGTCGTTCCAGTCCTGATAGCAGCCCGGCGGCTTGGCAACGCGCACCGCATAGCCGCGCGCGGCCAGCGCTTCCACCTGCGGCGGGAACTGCGCTGCTGCCGGGCTGTCCACTTCATCATTCTGGCCGGTAATCACCACCTGGCCGACGACGGCCGGCGGCGGCAGCAGCAGCTTGCCGAAATTGCCGACCGACATGGCCGAGGCGCTGCGCCAGGCCGGCTTGACCATCGCAACGCTCAGCGCGTCCTCGATACCCTCGGCCACTGCCAGCACGCCATCGGGTCGGGGGTCGAAGAAGCTCTTGCCATCGTTGCCACGCCACAGCGGGATATAACCGCCGGCCGTGGTGCCATAGAACAGCTTGTCGCCGCCGATCAGATCGCGGCGGCGGTCGCTGCCGTCGTCGCGCAGATAGGTGCGATGGCAGCCGAGTTGCTTCACCTTGCCATCGACCCAGCCCACCACGAGGCAGACCAGCGCCGGCAATCGCGTTTCGGTCGGGCCGTGATAGCAGGCCGGGTCGAATTTCAGCGCCGCCGGCAACGGCTGCAGCTTGTCGAAATCAATGCCACGCCCCGGATACGCGCCGGTCAGATAGCGCCAGGCAGGATCGCCGGGCGTGATGGCCTTGGCCTTGTTCCAGATCGCCACCGCGCGCTTGCGCGATTGCTCGGCCGCCTCGGCTGCCTCGGCCGCGCGCTTGCGCTGCGCCTCGGGGTCGGGCTTGGGCAGCGAGACAACGCCGTCAGCGTAGCCCAGGAATGTCAGCGCCCATTGCCATGCCTTTTTCCAGTCGCCGTCGCAGGCGGCCAGGCAGATCAGCTTGAGTGGACCGCCGGGAATGCCGCGCGCGTAGTGCTTCCAGACTCCGCGCTTGGGTCCGGGTCCGATATGAATACGGAGGTTGTCGCCGGGGCTGCCGTCGAAATCGTGAACCTCGTATTCGTTCTTGACGCGACGGCCGAGCGGAAAGAGCGTTTCGCAGAGCGTGTCGGCGCGATCCGCCAGCGCAGCGTTCACCTGTTCGATGGTCGGCCGCTCACTCATAGGCCGCGCTCCTCAGCAGCGGCATAGGCCTCGATGGCGGCAAGCGACAAGCGCTCAAGCCGCTCGACCTCAGTCAAAATCCAGCATGTCAGCGGGTCGCCCGTGAACTTCTGTTTCAGCGAGCTCGCATCCTCGTGCCGCAACAGCAAGGTCAGCGTGCGGCAGAGCGCAATCAGCACCATCGAAAAGCCGGCAGGGCACAGGTTGACCGATATCCCGACGACGCCGCCGCGCCGGCCGTGCTCGAAATCGAGCATCACCAGACCCGCCGGCATTTCGAAATGAGCCGTGGTTTCGAGCGGGCGCTTAGTCATGGTCGCCTCGCTGCCGCCGCTTCGCGATCAGGAAATCGGCGCTGCGTTCGAACAGCAGGCCGACATCGAACAGCGTGTGTTGCGTATCGAGGTGATGCGTGACGGTTTCGCCGCCCATGTCGCGATGCACCACCAGCCGCCAGCCGAGAGCGTCATCGCGCGTCAGCCAGCCGGTATAGCCCTGCTTGTGGAAATGGGCCGGGTTGCCTGGCGCTGCCATCGCCGTCACTCCCCCGAAAAAGTGGCCGGCGCGCTCTGCAACGCACCGGCCATAGTTTGGGAGGAGGAAACTCCGGCTTGCCCCCCGGTCGGGGTGAACTGCTGATAGAACAGGTCGAGGGATACTCCGATGGCCGAGACGATGGCTTGCTCACGAGCGCCGAGCGGCTTCCTGCCCGTGGTTTCCCATCCGCTCCAAGTCTGCTGGCCGACGCCGTTACGGGCCGCAGCGGCTTCCTGCGTTAACCCCTCGCGCGCCCGGTAATCCCTGAGTGCAGCCGCCCCAGCATTGGGCGGATTGGATGAGAGGGGCCGACCTGCCATGTATTTACCCTCGTCTGCGGTCAATATCTGGTGGTTAAGGAACTGTGACCCACCATATTTCGTGGCTTCCGAATACCCCTATTTGCTGTTATTTGTCAATCAATGCTTAACAGCTTGAACCAGAATAGCTTTTTGATTTCACCCCCGCGCGGGGTGAACCTAAAAGCCATGGAAAAAGCAGTTATCGCGGCCGAAACACCCCCCGCAGCCGACCTCATCGCAGGCGAAGAACGGCAGCAATTCCTCAGGCATTGGCGAAAGGCGCGAGGTATCACGCAGACCGACATCGCCCAGCGCGCCGGCACGTCGCAGCAGCACGTCGGCGCGATTGAGCGGGGAGAGCGGGGCCTAACCGCTCATATGGCGAAGCGCCTCGCCAAGGCCCTCGGAATTACCGTAATGCAGCTATATTTCGGCCCGGACGCGCCAAGCCACGACGAGCTGACGTTGCTGCACAAGCTGCGCCGACTGAACGACCTCGATCAAAGCATGGTGCTGACAATGGTGGCCCGCTTCGACCCCGCCAAAGGCGCGCCAGGCGTGCCACCAGACCTCACGGCTTTCGCGGCCGACGAAGGCATCGACATCGGCACTTTCGACCGAGAGCGTTGGGATGACCTGGACGCATTCGCCGAACGCGAGCTCGCAGAATACCCCGAAATCGGCGCAACCAGCCCCGAGCGGAGATCTACAACGGTTGCCTCGCTCTACCTGATCGACCTTGAGGACAGGAAGGCGGGGCGAGCACCCAACTACAGCCAGTTCCGCCTTGTGATCAAAGGCCAGGTTACTAGCCGTAGGGCACAAGGCCTGAGGCGACCACAAGCCTAAGCACTACCCGTAAAAGTATTTGTCTTGCGGCAATTTAACGATTGACTGCCCCTTGGGCGTGTGCGTTAAATTCCAATTACCCCCGATGGCGGTTATTCTTAGTCAACGGGGGGTGGCCTATCCCCAGGCCAGAGCCGCAGGCGTTCCCACACCTGCCATGCAACAACGATCACTTGTCGCATGCCCGTCGACGCGCGGTCCGCGCGCGGGCAGAATGGGGAGTTTTTGCTTTGAGTGCCACTAACACCCGGTTGTGGAAACGGCTGGTTTCTGCCGTCGACTCCCTGCTCGATACAGACGACGGAGAGCCACAATCTATTGATGCAATTCAAGAATGTTCGGTTGAAGCGGACGAGAACGCAGCTTTGCGTTGTCGTGTGGATGATGCTCAATTCTAAATTACTCCTATTTGGTATTGCTGATTACCCCTGTCCGTTGTATTCCTACTCGCGTTGGTTTGATGACGCGAGAGGGATACACCCATGTTGCAGGATGCCTACCTAGCCCGGAAATCCGCACGCCGTGCGGGCCGGACCAAGCCCGCCAAGCTGGGCAAGGCGGTCATTGCCGCCGCCGGCCACCACAAGCTAGCAGCCAACGCTGACCAGGCCGCGCGCGACGCCTTCATTCAGGGCGAGCGCGAGACCGGCGAGCAGCATCAGCGCCAGGCAGAGAAGCACCGCACCCGCGCCAGCGAGCTCGCGTGTGGTGAACGCGGCTACCGGCGCGATGTCGATTACGACGCATACGAAACCGGCATGGCGAGCCCGGCCTATCGGGGGCGCGCATGACCGACAGCCGCGCAATCATCATCAAGGCGGCAGCAGCCGCCGTGCAGCACGCCGTCGAACTGCTGCGGATCGAGGCCGATACCTCGGGCACCCCGATCAACCGCCGCTGCGAAACGGCTGAGGGTCAAGCCGTGCTGGATAGCATGGCGGCAATCAGCGACGAGCTCGATACCGCAGCGGCCGACCTGCTCGAACTTCTCACCAACCCGCCAGCGCCCGAAGGCGACGACGACAGCGAGGAAGATCGCTGCAGCAACCCCGGCGGCCACGAATGGCCCGCCGTGGAAGAGCACGAGCGCTGCCTTTGCATCCACTGCGGCGCGGACGGTGACGCATGAGCGAGCAGAACGCCGAGCTCGCGGGCAAGCACTATTGGCCGGCTGATCACTACAGCATCCCGGCCGATAACCTCTGCTGGCATTCCCCGTCGAAGGGCCAGCCCGATCCGCGCCGATGCATCAAGGCCACCGGCCATGATGGCCGGCACCAGTACGAAAAACACCCCGTCATCAAGGCGCACTCGCATAAGGCAGGCGCGAAATGACGCCGCCGCGCATCCTGATCGGCTGCGAACGCAGCGGCATCGTGCGCGACGCGTTTCTCGCGCGCGGCTTCGATGCATGGTCGTGCGATATCCTGCCGGCCGAGCGGCCGAGCAACCGGCATATCATCGCCGATATCCGCACCATCCTGCGCGACGGCTGGGACATGCTGGCCGTGATGCACCCGCCTTGCACGCGGCTATGCCTCAGCGGCCTGCGCTGGCTGCATGCGCCGCCCAAGGCGCGCACGCTGGCCGAAATGTGGCGCGACCTCGACGAAGGCGCGGCGCTGTTTTCGGATTGCTGGAACGCGCCTATCCAGCACGTCGCCATCGAGAACCCGAAGATGCATCGCCATGCCAAGGCGCGCATCCTGAACTATGCCGAGCCGGCGCAGATCGTGCAGCCGCATATGTGGGGCGACCCGGTATTCAAGGGCATCGGTCTTTGGTTGCGCGACCTGCCGGCGCTCGCCGCAAACGACCCGCTCGCGCCGCCAGCGCCAGGCACCGCCGACCATAAGGCATGGTCCACCATCCACCGCGCGACAGGCTGGCAGACGCAGGAACAGCGGCGCACCGAGCGCTCGCGGTTCTTCCCGGGCCTCGCCGCTGCCATGGCCGAGCAGTGGGGCGACTTCATTCTCGCCAACCAGAGGGCAGCAGCATGACCCCCGATAACGTGAGAAGCATTCTCGCGGCGGCCATCGTCGTCGCGGCGAGTGCCCCAAAGAAGAAGCGCCGGCAGAGCCATCAGGTTCTATTCAACATCCCGGTATCGGTAATCGTTCTGCTCGAAAAGGCGATCATCGACGCAGGCCTCGAAACCACGCTCGAAGCCGAGCGCGACCGGCTGCGGAAATGAGCATGGCGACAAATCTCCCGCCGCGCGATCCGCAGCGCGACAGCACCACACTTGCCGACGGCAGCAGCGCGGACCTGCTCTGCCGCATCCCTTTCCACGCGGCGCTAATCCGGACTCCGGCCGGCACGCGATGGGTCATGTCCGGCTGGGCAGGCATGACACCCGGCGAGCGCCGGGAATTTGAAGCACAGACTTTCCAACCCTGAGAGGAACCATGCAGACCCCCGCAATCCAGAAATCCCCCATCGACGCCGCAGTCGGCGCACGGCTCAAGGCCGCGCGCAAACTGGCGGGCCTCAGCCAATCCACGCTCGGCGGCAAAGTCGGCATCAGCTTCCAGCAGGTGCAGAAATACGAAAAGGGCTTCAACCGCATCGGCGCCAGCCGCATGCAGCAGTTCGCCGAAATCCTGAATGTCGCGCCGAGTTTCTTTTTCGGCGAGGGCGCGCACGCCGGCAGCGAATTGCCCATGCTGACCGCCGACGAGCTCAGCGTGATCCGCGACTATCGCGCAATCCCCGTCCGCATGCGGCCGCAGGTGCGCGGCCTGCTGTCCGCCATGGGCAGCAGCCAGGCGGTGCCGGCATGAGTAACCGCGACCGAAAGGAAGCCGTAGCCAAATTTCTGGCTGACCTGAAACACCCTCAGACACAAGGTTTCTTTGGAGCCGTGGTCAGCGGGAGCTACGAAAACGTAATGCTCGCTTATTCTCAGCAGGGCCTTAATGCCCTCGATTTACTGGGGGTAGCGCGCGCGGCATTAGAATGCGCGGAACAAGGGCTCGCGGCAGAAAATTCTCCGCTACCACTCCCCACAAAGGTTCTCGCGCATATCAGGGCCGTCATTCATCGGATTGACAACCCAAACGAGGGGCCGCTGCAAACTCTAACCAAAGGGAGCGGCACGATCCAATGAGCGACGCCAACCGCCATATCCGCCGCGCCCGCGAGGCGATCAAACGGAACCGCGAGGCCATGCCGGCGACCAACCCGGCCGCCTTCATCGAGCGCAAGCTGCCCGAGGGCAACGAGGTTGTCGACCTCAGCCAGGTCAAGCAGGGCGACATCATCCGCGAGGTCGAGCACGGCCAGCGCGGGCCTTGGCAGGAAGTGCAGACCGACGCCACGCGCAAGGCCAGCACCAGCCGGCCTGGCCGGTTCTATTGGGACGTACAGGTCAAGCCGTGGAAGGGCACCGCGGCCGAGGCCGGCACAGTGCCCGGCACCGGGGCCAGCACCGAGGGAGAGCAGCAGCATGACGCAGACTGAAACCACAATTGAGCGCATCGAGCGCGTCATCAAGACCGCCACCGGCCAGACTCCGAACGCAGCCTTGCGCGAGCTCGGCATGTCGGAGAACACTTTCCGCAACGCGAAGCTGAAAGGCGGCGAGCCGTCGAGCCAGCTTGTGCAGGCCTTCGCGGATCACCTTGGCGTCACGACCGATTATCTCTATGGCCGCGTGCCGGTCGGCATCGGCATACCGATCGTGCTCAAGCACGGTCAGTTGCGGCCGTCGCCGCTCAATCCGCGCAAGACCTTTGATATGCTCAGCATCGCGGAAATGGGCAGCAGCATGGCGGCGCGCGGCCAGTTGCAGGAAATCCTCGTGCGGCGCACCGCCGGCATGCGGTTTAGTTACGACATCATTGCCGGCGAACGGCGCTGGCGCGGGATCGGCCACGCCGGCAGCCGGGGCGACTGGAACCTCGACGCCCCCAATGTGCGCTGCCTGCTGCTGGACATCAGCGACCGCGACCACCTGCTCGCGTCGATGGTCGAGAACAAGCAACGCCAGGCGATGACTGACATGGACGAGGCCGAGGGCTTTGCCACTCTCAAGGCCATGGGCGTGTCGGCCGCAGAGCAGGCGCGGGAAACCGGCCTCAAGGAACGCTACATTCAGCAGCGCATCGCGGTCACAACGAAGCTGGCGAGCGAGGTCAAGGATGCCTTGCGCGAGGAACGCATCGACTTCACCAGGGCGCGGGCGCTCTGCGAACTGGACGACGAGGCAGCGCAGCGGCAGTTCCTCGCCAACATGGACCGTTACCCACGCAGCGAGGATTTAGAGCGTGCGGTGCGTGCCTTCATCGCCGCCAGCAAGGACGCGCCGGCCGCCAAGCCGGCACCGGATGCCGGCACGCTCTACCTCGCACTGTCGAGCGGAAAGGTCAGCCCGGCAGTGCAGGCCGCTGCTGAGAGCGTAGGCTTGCACCGCGCCACACCGACCCAGGAACTCGGCGATAAGACACCAGCCGGCCGGCCGCTCAGCGAGATTGTTCGCAGCCAGGCCGAGCAGGCAGCCGAGCGCCATCGGCGGACCTCGGCAGCGGTCAACGGGCTACCGAAGATCGGGCAGCTTGTAATTCAGTATAATCCGCCCGTGATCGGTGCGGGCCGTATCCAGATTAGGGCGGCGGCCCGGTTCTATCGCAGCTTAGGTCGCGACGACATCGCCAGCCGCTTCGATGATGCCGAGGCCAGCATTCACGACGCACTGGCCTATCTCAGTCAGGTCGAGGATGACGAGGCCGCCGAGCGCAAGCAGGCCAAGCAGAAATGACCGACCACGACGGCGGGGATATCGCAGCAGAGGACGCGGCGGGTCTGTTCGACCCGATACCGCGCCACAAGCTGCCGACCATTCCCGCCGCCGTGGGCGCGGCCATCCTCTTCGAAATCGTGATGCAACTCGGCTTGACCCAGATCCACAGCGACGACGACATGACCGCCTGGCTGCACGAGAACAAGCGCACCCTAAACGTGATCCGCGACCACCGCGCGGACCTGTGGCAGCGCATGGGCGCAGCGATTACCGCACGCCGTGCGGAATTCAAGGCGGCGCCGGAATGACAAGCCCGCTCGACATGACCTATTGGACTTGGCAACAGACCGCAGAACAGTTCGGCGGACGCTCGGCCCAATGGCTGCGGCGGCAGATCGCAACCAATCCGGATTTCATAGACTTCCCCAAAGCCGTGCTCGGGGGTAACTTCATCCGCGTTGCCGATTTCCTTGCATGGGATCGCAGGCAGAGCTGCGAGGCCGACATGCCGCGCGCTGGCAAGAGCGAACAGCAGGCGGTCGAGGATGAATTAATGCGGAGGGCGCAGCAGTGACCGACAAGAAAATCCGGCATCTGGTTTCGAAGCCGAACCGCGACGGCACGATGCGCCACTACTGGCAGCCGACCAAGGCGCTGCGCGATGCCGGCTTTCATCCGGTCAAGCTGGCCGGCACGCTCGGCGAGGTGATCGACCAGGCTGAGGTATGGAATGCCAAGGTCGACGATTTCTACAAGGGCACGACGCCGGCAGCGGCCGTGAAGCCGGACACCGTGAACTGGCTGATACAGCAATTCCAGCAGACTCCCGAGTTCAAGAAGCTGGGCGCGCGCACGCGTCAGGATCATATCTACTATTGGGGCATCATCGCGGCATGGTGCGGCGACATGCCCTACAAGCATCTGACACGGAAGGCTGTTAAATTCTGGCTGCGCGGCATCCAGAAAAAGAGCGAGGCCATGGCCTATCACTGCTACCTCAGCGGCAGCAGGCTCTACAAATTCGCCATGGGCGATTTCCTGCTCGACCTCAATCCGTTCGGCAAAATGGAAATCGCTGCACCAGCCGAGCGCGAGGTCGTGTGGTCGTGGGATGAAATCGAAATCTTCCGCGCGCAGGCGGTCAAGATGGGCCGGCGGTCGATTGCCCTGGCGCTGACCGTGGCCTACTGGCTGTCGCAGCGCGAGGGCGATGTCATCACCATCACCTGGACGAAATGGACCGGGCTACGTTTCGAGCTGACCCAGCGCAAGACCAAGACGCCGATTGCTGTAAAGGCGGTCGACGACCTGCGGCACTGGCTGGAAGAGACGCCGCGCGGCGACGCCCTGCAGATCGTGGTCAGCGAGACGACCGGCGCGGCCTATACGGCCGACAACTTCCGCAAGCTGGTCGCCGAAATCCGGGACGCCGCCGGCCTGCGGAAAGAGCTCCAGTTCAACGACGCCCGGCGCAGCGGCGCGACGACGCTGGGCGAGGCCGGATGCACCGAGGATGAAATCCGGGCCATCACCGGCCACAAGGACCGGAAGGTTCTTAACCGCTATGTGAAGGTCAACCCGGCCATGGCCGACAACGCCATGGGCAAGGTCGAGCGCCTGCACGAGCACAGGCTGCGCGCCAAGGCCGGCGGCGGCCAGTAACCACCCGAAACGCCCAAGGCGCTGTAGACCCGGTTTGCAGCCGAATGGCGGGCCATTCAGCCGGCAGGCTAGGCGGCCGATAGCGGCCCGCGACGCCATCGCCAGGCGCGTCCAACTTTGCGATAAAATGGTACGGAATTCAGGCCCGGAAAGTTGGACATGCCCTTGATTCCATTGGGCTTCCGACCGTTTACAAAACCGCTGCTCTACCGCTGAGCTAATCCGGCCCGGACAAGGCGTCCGGCGACTGTTTACGTGAGCCGTCGGCGGCGGGCAAGCCGATCCGGCGGCAGTGGCGGGAAAATCGCACTATTCCGTCCTCTTCACGGGGCTGGTCACAGCTCCGGGGCGGCAACGCGGCCGGCGATTTCGGCGGCGGCATCCTGCAAGCGGCCCAGATGCCGGGCCACCATCTCGGCCCGTGTGGTGGCGCCGGCGGCCCAGGCCAGGCTCAGGCAGGCCAGCACGCGCTTGCCCTGCAGCACCGGCACGGCGATGGCATCGGCCTGGCTGCGTTCGGCGATGCCCCAGCGGCCATAGCCGGCCTCGCGCACGGCATAGCCACGCGCGCGATCACGCGCCAGATCGGCCAGCACGGCAGACGGATTGCGGGCGGCATGGTCATACGGGTCACCGGAGCGGCTCAGCCGCGTGAGGATCGTGCGCCGCTCGGCAGCCGGGCTAAACGCGAGATAGGCGCGCCCCATGGCACTCATCAGCATATGGACCCGAAAGCCGATGCGATCGCGGTTCACCATGAAGGGGGTCTGGTGCCGGCTGCTTTCCAGAATCTCCATGGCGCCATCCTTGTAGACGCCGATATCCGACGGCCAGAGCATGTCGCGGCACAGCCGGTCCAGCACCGGGGCGGCCTGTTCGGCGATGGCGTCTTCCATGCCGAGATTCTGTCCGAAGAACCGCACGCTGGCACTGACACGATAACGGCCGTCTCTGGAGGAGCGGCGGGCAACGCCACCTTCCTCCAGTGTTTTCAGGATGCGCAGCAGGGTTGGCTTGGCCAGTCCGGTTTCGTCATGCAGCTCCTGCAGGCTGGCGCTGCGGTGATTGTGCAGCGCCTTGAACACATCCAGGCCGCGCGCCAGGGCGCGGATCGATTTTACGCTGGCCTGCATGGGCCCTCCCGGCCGCCAGTGTTACACCAGGTGAAACTTCGGTGAAAGACGGTTTTGCTGGCCGGGCGCGCGGTTCACTCTGTCGCCAACAGCCACGTCAGTTGGCCATACCGGGAGGAAAACAGCATGATCACCCGTCGATCCATGATGGCATACACGGCTGCTGCAGCAGCCACCGTATCGGTTTCAGGTCGCGCCATGGCCCAGATAGCGGCCCAGCCGATGCGGATCGTCTTCCCCTTCACGGCCGGCGGCTCGGGCGACGCCCTGGCACGGCTGCTGGCCGACCAGCTGCGCATTGGCCTTGACCAGCCGGTGATCGTCGACAATCGCACCGGTGCTGCCGGTCGCATCGGCGTGCAGGCGGTGAAAACGGCGGCGCCCGACGGCAAGACGCTGCTGCTGACGCCGATCGCACCGGTCGCCGTCTACCAGCATGTCTACAGCAACCTCGGCTATGATCCGATCAAGGACCTCGCGCCGGTCTCGCAGGTCAGCACCATGGACTTCGCGCTTGCGGTTGGCACCGCGTTGCCGGTGAAGTCGGTCAAGGAGCTGGTCGCCTGGTGCAAGGCCAATCCGGCGCAGGCCAATTACGGCACGCCCGGTGCCGGCACGCTGCCGCATTTCTTCATGGTACTGGTCGGCCAGGCGGCGGGCATCGAGCTGCAGCATGTCGGATACAAGGGCTCGGCCGGTGCAATCACCGACCTGGCCGGTGGCCAGCTGCCGATGGTGTTGAGCACCACGCCTGATTTGATGAGCCTGCACAAGGCCGGCAAAATTCGCGTGATCGCCACGTCGGGTACGGCACGGTCGCCCTTCCTGCCCGATGTGCCGACCTTCATCGAGAGCGGCTACAAGATCCAGGGCGACACCTGGTATGGCATGTTTGCGCCGGCCGGCACGCCGGCCGAGATGATCAAACGTTTCAGCGACATCCTCGTCGCCGCCCTGAAGACGCCGGAGCTGCGCGACAAACTCGCCAATCTCGGCCTGCAGCCCACCGGCACCAGCGCGGAGGAGCTGCGCGTGATCCTGCAACGCGATTCCGCCGCCTGGGCCCCGGCCGTGGCGGCATCGGGTTTCAAGCCAGAGAACTGATCGGCGCACCCGCCATTCTGTCCAGTATCACGCGTGGGAGATCATGGCTGCCGTTCGCAATATCCTGTTCATCATGGCCGACCAGTTGCGGGCCGATTACCTGTCCTGCACCGGTCATCCCACGCTGAAGACCCCGCATATCGACGGGCTGGCAAAAAAGGGCGTGCTGTTCGACCGGGCCTATTGCCAGGCGCCGGTCTGCGGGCCGTCGCGCATGTCATTCTACACGGGCCGTTACATGACCAGTCATGGCGCGACCTACAACAACGTGCCGCTGCGGGCCACGGAACTGACGCTGGGCGACTATCTGCGGCCGCTGGGTCATCGGGTGGCGCTGGTCGGCAAGACCCATATGAAAAGTGACGACGAGGGGATGAAGCGCCTCGGCATCGATCCGAAGTCCTCGCTGGGCGTGTTGATTTCTGAATGCGGCTTCGAGCCGTTCGAGCGCGACGACGGCCTGCATCCGAACCAGTCGCTCGATCCGGATCTGGCCTATAACACCTGGCTGCGCAGCCGGGGCTATGTCTCGGACAATCCATGGCATGATTTCGCCAATGCCGCCGAAGGGCCGGATGGCGAAATCCTCAGCGGCTGGTACATGCGCAATTCCAACCTGCCGGCGCGCATCCGCGAAGAGGATTCCGAAACGCCCTATATGACCGACCGGGCGATGGATTTCATCCGCGAGTCCGGCGACAGGCCCTGGTGCCTGCATCTCAGCTACATCAAGCCGCACTGGCCCTATATCGCGCCGGCGCCGTATCACAACATGTACGGCATCGACCAGATCCTGCCGGCGCACCGGCGCGCGGCCGAGCGGCAGAATCCGCATCCGGTGGTTGATGCCTTCATGCAGCATGAGGAGTCGGTGAATTTCAGCCGCGACGGCGCACGTGAAACCGTGATCCCGGCCTATATGGGACTGGTGAAGCAGCTCGACGACCATCTCGGCCGCCTGTTCGCCTTCCTCGAATCCTCCGGCCGCATGCAGGATACGCTGATCGTGCTGACCAGCGACCACGGTGACTATCTTGGCGATCACTGGCTCGGCGAGAAGGAACTGTTCCACGAGGAAAGCGTGCGCATCCCGATGATCGTCTATCATCCCGATGCTGCCGCCGATGTAACGCGGGGCAGGGTGGACCATGCCTTCGTCGAGGCCATCGACCTGATCCCGACTTTTCTGGCAGCAGCCGGCGGTGTGCCGCAGCCGCACCGCCTGGAAGGGCTTTCGCTGCTGCCGCGTCTGTTCGGCGAGAGCGCGGCGCCCTGGCGCGATGCCGCTTTCAGCGAATGCGATTATGCCTTCCGGCCGGCGCGCCAGATCCTGAAACTGCCGCCCGACCGCGCGCGGGCCTACATGGTGCGCACAGATCGCTGGAAATACATCGCCTATGACGGTTTCCGGCCGCAGCTGTTCGATCTGCAGGATGATCCCGGCGAATACACCGATCTGGGCGAGAGCCCGGCCCATGCGGCCACCCGCGCAGAGCTGGCCGCCCGGCTGTTCGACTGGCTGCGCCAGCGCCGTATCCGCACCACGCTGTCGGATGCCGAGGTGGAAAAGCGCACCGGCACGGCCAAGGCGCGCGGCATCCTGTTCGGCGTCTGGTAAACCGCCCCTGAAATGACGCTGGCTCGGGAAACGGCGGTTTCCAGGCTGCAGAAGGCACTTGATAATCACTCGCAAGTTAGCTAAAACTGTCTCTGCGAATGATTTGCAGGACGAGTTCAGACTTGCTGGATGGGGTGCCGCGTGTCGATGCGTGAGTTTGCCGGGGCCGAAAGTCGAAACGAGCAGAGCCCGCCGGGCCATTGGCCGACCAGCGTGCAGGAGCTGAACGAGGGCGAGCGGCTGGTGCTCTGGGCCTTCCGCCGCTGGGTCTCGGGCCGCGAGCATCTGCCGCTGCTGGCCCGTGAATTCGACCGCCAGTTCCGCCGCAGCGAAGCGCGGCCGGCCCTGGTGGCGCTGGATGCCGCCCTCAGCGACCTGACCCGCCATGCCCGCCGCACCATCGTCTATCACCAGCCCTGCTGCGCCTGCCTCGGCGCCGACGAGGTCTGCATGCTCTCCATTATTGCGGCGCTGCAGAATGGCGCGCCGGCCGCTGCACGCGCGATGGCGCAGTGGCTGGTGCGGGCCGCCGGCGTCAACGATTTTGTCGCCGGGCTCGATGTGTTTGCCGAATGTCTGACCGGCAGCGGCCATGACCTGCCGTATCGCACGCGGCCTCGCCACGGTGTGCGCAGCCCGCTGCTGCAGCCCGTTGCCACCATGCGCATGCACTGAAGGCGAGGGCGACCATGTATATCTGTCTCTGCCACGGCTTCACCGATCGCGATGTGCGAAGTGCCATCAGCCATGGGTGCAAGTCGGTTGCCGCCGTCTATCGTCATCTTGCCGACCGCCCGCAATGCGGCAAATGCGTACCGGACGTGCGCTGCATGCTGCACGAACACCGCGAGGCGCAGCATGGCGGCGGTATGCTGATTCCGGCCGGCGCGATGGCCGAAATGGAAGGCGCCGACTGATGAATGGCAGCCCGCTGGAGCTTGCGCTGTTTGTGGCAGCCAGCCTCGGTGTCGTGCTCTCCATGGGGGCCGTTTTGCGCATCATCCGCAGTCGCGCGGCAATTGAGAGGAAGTTGCAGAGAAACTGAATTAAATCGCGGTTTTCTTTGCGAGTAACTCGTAATTTCACGCATTTTTCTTGAGCCTCTGAACGCCGCGGCGTAAGCCTCGTGCCGGGCCGCGCACTCGTTAGCGAGTCGCGCTTTTCGGCATGAGGAGTGTCCCATGAAGGGCGACAAGAAGGTTATCCAGCATCTCAACGGCGTGCTGAAGAACGAGCTGACTGCGATCAACCAGTATTTCCTGCATGCCCGCATGTGGAAGAGCTGGGGCTTCGAGCGGCTCGGTCATCACGAGTACAAAGAGTCGATCGAGGAGATGAAGCACGCCGACAAGATCATCGAGCGCGTGCTGCTGCTGGAAGGCATTCCCAACCTGCAGGATCTCGGCAAGCTCAAGATCGGCGAGACCGTGCCGGAAGGCCTGTCGGCCAACCTGGATCTCGAGCGCAAGGGCCGTGGCGACCTGATTGCCGCGATCAGCCATTGCGAGAGCGTGCAGGACTATGTCACCCGCGAGATGCTCACCAGCATCCTCGACGATACCGAAGAGCATATCGACCACCTGGAAACCCAGCTCGATCTGATCGGCAAGGTCGGCCTGCAGAATTACCTGCAGTCGCAGATGGGCGACGGTTCGTCGTCGTAAGCCGGGATTACGCCGCCGGGTCCGGCGGCTGAATCTTCAGATCGAACAGCAGCAGGTCGCGCAGCGCGTCGGCCTTCTCCAGCGGCTCGACGCCGTGGAAGCTGCGCGGCGACTGCGGGAAGGCGATCATGCTGTTCGGCTTGTAGGGCATGGTCGCGACCAGGTCGAACAGCTCGAAGGCATGATGCCGTCCGGTCTGGCAGACAAAGCGGCGATCCTTCGGAACATATACGGACGTGCCCAGGTCGATCATCGCCTCGTCGGGCGGCAGGTAAAACAGCACGGACACCACCTTGCGCGGCGTATCCGTGTGCGGGCCGAGCGAGTAGGTGGTGCGGTCCCGCATCAGGAAGATTTCGTTCAGCAGCGGGATTTCATTCACCGGTCGGTCGCCGCTCAGCGCTTTCGGCAGGGTCTTGAACTTCTCGTTGATGGTCGGGCCGAAGACCGACAGCCAGATCTGGCCGAACTCGGCATTGCCGAAGGTTTCGAACACCGATTTCCAGAACTGCTTTTTTGCGGTGTCGGCGACATTCTGCTCCAGCTCTTCGGGGAACAGGCTGAAGCGCGCGCCGCTGTAGCCTTTTCCCACCCGCCCGCTGTCGACCAGGCGGCTATAGGCCTCATCCTCGATCATGTTGCGGCGGATCTCGGCATAGAAATCGGCCGGAAACACGTTTTCGACATAGAGATGCGGGAAGGGGAAGCGCCGTACCGGTGCATTCAGCACCTGATACATCACATGCAGCTTAGCGGCGGAAAACATACTCGGCGACCCCTTTGAAATACCCTTCCTTGCGTTCGGCCTCGGCCACCTGCTTCGCATCGTGGCGGAAGCCCATGCCATTCAGATATTCGATGATCCAGCGGTGCTCGGGCAGCGCTGGATTGATCTCGATCAGCAGCGAGGCGACTTCAGGTTTCTGCAGTGTATCTGCCGCGCCCTTGATCACCTTGTGCTCGAAGCCATCCACATCGATCTTGATGTATTGCGGCACCGGCATCACACCGGTCTGCACCAGCTTGTCGATGGTGGTGGCGTAGCAGCCCTGCACGAAAGCTGGTTTGCGCTCTTTCAGATAGGGATCGAGCGCTTCGCCGAAGGAATGGCAGGAACCGCCGGTGAGGAACTGGCTGAGATGGATGCGGTCGAAGGCTTCGATATCCGACAGGGCGGCGCACCAGGCCACGGCCAGCGTGCCAAGGCGGTTGGCCTGGATGTTGCGCTGGAGCAGGGCGTAATTCTGCGCCTCGGGCTCGAAGGCGAAGACGCGTGCCTGACGGATCACGCCGGCATAGACGACATACATGCCGACATTGGCGCCGACATCGAGATAAACCGCGCCGGTCGGAATGCTGTCGAGCCAGCCGATCGTGCTGGGCTCCTTGGTGAACAGCGTTTCGGCGCGCATCAGGCACATCGAATTGGGAATCAGGTAGACCAGCTTGCGCCCCTGATGCTCCAGTGCGGCAAAGGGGTTGAGCTTTTCATACTCCTGGATATTCATCGCTTCCCCTGCTGCAGCGGCTTATATGCGGCTATGATTTATTTTGGTCAGCCGCGCGCGCATTCGTAAAGCGCCACGGCGGCGGCGGCCGACACGTTCAGGCTTTCCACCGCGCCGGTCATCGGCAGCTTGGCGAGAAAATCGCATTTCTCGCGCGTCAGCCGGCGCAGGCCTTCGTCTTCCGCACCCAGCACCAGCGCGACACGTTTGATGTCGCTGACCGCCTCGGCCAGACTCTTCTCGGTTTCCATTTCCAGGCCGACACGCCAGAAGCCGTATTCGGCCAGCAGGTCGAGGGCGCGCGACAGATTGGTCACGCGGATCAGCGGCACCACCTCCAGCCCGCCGCTGGCGGCCTTGGCCAGCGCACCGGTGGCTTCCGGCGCGTGGCGGTCGGTCACGATCACGGCGCGGGCGCCGAAGGCGGCGGCCGAACGCAGGATGGCGCCGACATTGCGCGGGTCGGTGACATGATCCAGCAGCAGTACGACTTCGCGGCCGTTGCTGTGAACGCTGTCTTCTTCGAGCGGTTCCTTCAGCCATTCCACGCCGGGATCATCGAGCGGGTCGGTCAGCATGGCGATGCCCTGATGCACTGCGCCGGGCGGCAGCAGGCTGTCGAGCTTGGCCTTGTCGACCGTCTCGGGCTGGGCGCTGAGCCGGGGCAGGCGGCCTTCCAGCGCCTCGCGGGCCTCGCGGGTCAGCAGGATGCGCCGGATCAGGCGCTCCTCATTCTCCAGCGCGGCCAGCACGGCATGGCTGCCATAGAGCCAGACCGGCAGGTCGCCGCGGTATTCGCGGTTGCGCGGGGCAAACTTGTCGCCGCCATGGGGGCGACCGCCGCCATGACGCTCCGGGCGGTCGCGTTCCTGGCCGTATTCGGCCTCCCGTGCGGGGCGCTCGGGGCGACCTTCAAACCGGCGCGGGGCGAAATCGCCCTTCCGGTCGTCCCGGCCCGCATCCCGGCGGGGGCGGTCATCACGGCGGTCGTCACGCCGGTCGTCTCTGGGGGCATGGGGGCGTTTGCCCGCCGGCTTGCCGGCCGGGCGGCCGGTCCGGCCTTCCGAAGCGCTTTCCGGGCGGCTTTCCCGGGTCGGTTTGCCCTGGGCCCCATAGGGACGGGGCTTGCCGCCGCCCTGATTCGGGCGTTGGGGGTCACGGGGGCCTTTGGAACCGCCCTTGGCGGCGGGGCGGGCGGGGTGGCGGGCATCTGGCTTGCGTCTGGTCATGGCGCTCCTTATAGTGCCGCGCGGTAAAGGCAACAACATTGCCGCCCACCTCAAAAGTTCGAGGTCTGGGGGGCGATGGTGGTGCTTTTGTCGCGTTTATCCATTGACATGCGGATATCCCTTCGGTAGTCGGGGGGCCCGGTTGGAGGGGTGCCCGAGTGGCTAAAGGGGACGGACTGTAAATCCGTTGGCGTACGCCTACGCTGGTTCGAATCCAGCCCCCTCCACCATTCTCCGCGCTGGCCAGGAAACGTCTTTGACGTCAAAGGGTTAGTAAGAGGTCTTGAGGAGTAACGCGAAGCGGCGGGTGTAGCTCAGTGGTAGAGCCCCAGCCTTCCAAGCTGGTTGCGAGGGTTCGATTCCCTTCACCCGCTCCAGCTTGTTGGGCGGACGCGCAGTGAGTAATGCGAGGTCCGCCTGCGGCAAACGGTCACGCGAACGGCGCTGGGAAGCGCGGCGCAGGGCCGGATGCCACCGTCAACCCACCCGGGGTCCCGCAAGGGGCTCCGGCCAGAAACTGGTCGGAAAACAGGAATAGAGCGATGGCCAAGGCAAAGTTTGAACGTAACAAGCCGCACTGCAACATTGGTACGATCGGCCACGTCGATCATGGCAAGACGTCTCTGACGGCAGCGATCACGAAGGTGCTGGCGGAGAGCGGCGGCGCGTCGTTCACGGCGTATGACCAGAT
>NZ_CALSAN010000020.1:0-77561 GCF_943372915.1 Ferrovibrio terrae
TGCGCCTCGGTCAGATCCTGGGCGCCCCAGTCCGACGACTGCTCCTGCTTGGAGATTTCGACGCCGATGAGGTCGCGGCACAGATCCTTCAGGCCATGGCGGTCGGTGAAGGTACGTACCAGCTTGGACGCCGTGCGGGTGCAGTAGACCGGTGTGGTATCGGCGCCCAGATACTGTTTCAGTGCCGCCAGGTCGAAACGGGCGAAGTGAAACAGCTTGAGGATCTTCGGGTTTTCCAGCAGGCGCTTCAGGTTCGGCGCTGCATAGCCGGTGCCGCTGCGGAACTGCACCAAATGGGCATTGCCATCTCCCGACGACAGCTGAACGACGCAGAGCCGGTCGCGCAGCGTGCGCAGGCCCATGGTCTCGGTATCCACAGCCACCACGGGGCCGAGATCGAGGCCGGCAGGCAGGTCGTTCTGATATACGGTGATGGCCATTTGCGGTGCACTCTCGGGTGCTGCACTCGATTGCGGACGCCTTAAGCTACGCGGCGCGGCAATCGAGGAATTGGTGCCCAGGATAAGACTCGAACTTACACGACCTTTCGGTCACTAGCACCTGAAGCTAGCGCGTCTACCAATTCCGCCACCTGGGCAAACGGTGCGGCTGACCCGAGGGGCCATCCGAACCGAGGCGAGTGTTTACGGCCCCGGCCGCTGGAAGTCAAGCGCTGCCCGGCGGTATTCCGGCGGCTGTTATCGACAGGCTGCACAAGGGGTTGCGCAGAGGCGGCCGGCTGCCGATAACGGGGCGTCAGAAGGAGTTGGACGACCGATGGACAGCGTCGAATGTCTGGTGATCGGGGCCGGCGTGGTCGGCCTGGGGGTAGCGCGGGCCCTGGCCCGGCGCGGCCGTGAGGTGGTGATCGCCGAGGCCGCCGACCTGATCGGCAGTGAGACCTCCTCACGCAATTCCGAAGTGATCCATGCCGGCATCTATTATCCGGCGGGCAGCCTGAAGGCCCGGCTCTGCGTCGAGGGCAAGCAGGCGCTCTATGCCTACTGCGCCGAGCGCGGCATCGCCCATAACCGCTGCGGCAAGCTGATCGTCGCCGCTGACGAGACGCAGATTCCCGATCTGGAAGCGCTGAAGAAAAAAGCCGAGGCCAACGGCGTGCACGATCTGCAATGGCTGACACGCGAGCAGGCGCTGGCGCTGGAGCCGCAGCTGCATTGCGTGGCCGCCCTGCTCTCGCCATCGACGGGCGTGATCGACAGTCATGGCCTGATGCTGGCTTACCAGGGCGAAGCGGAAGACCACGGCGCCATGCTGGCACTGGCCTCACCGGTGCTGCGCGGCGAGGTCGCTAACGACGGCATCGTGATCGAGACTGGCGGCGCCGACCCGATGCGGCTGAAGGCACGACTGGTGATCAATTCGGCCGGCTTCGCCGCCCAGGGAATTGCAGCCAAGATCGCCGGCATCCGGCCCGACAGCGTGCCACCCACCTATTATGCCAAGGGCAACTATTTCGTGCTGTCGGGTGTGAAGCCGCCGTTTTCGCGGCTGATCTATCCGATCCCGACACCCGGTGGCCTCGGCACTCATGTCACCATCGATATGGGCGGCCAGATGCGGTTCGGCCCGGACGTCGAATGGGTCGATACCGTCGATTACAATGTCGATCCGGCACGCGGCGACAGCTTCTATGCCGCCGTGCGGCAATACTGGCCCGGCCTGCCCGACGGTTCGATCCAGCCCGGCTATTCCGGCATCCGCCCGAAACTGAGCCGGGGCAGTGCCAAATCTGCCGATGATTTCCTCATCCAGGGGCCGGATCAGAATGGCGTACCGGGCCTGATCAATCTTTTCGGCATCGAAAGTCCGGGCCTGACTGCATCGCTGAGCATCGGCGAACTGGTCGCCGATATGGCCGACAGGCTGGCATAGCATGGATGCCACCTGTCTGCTGGACAGCAAATGCGGCCTCGGCGAGTCACCAGTCTGGTCCGTCGCCGAGCAGAAACTCTGGTTCATCGATATCAACGCGCCGGCGCTGTATCGGCTCGATCCGGCGACACGACAGCTGGAAACCTGGCCGATGCCCAGCACCATCGGCAGCATCGCGCCGACCGCAGATGGCGGCCTGCTGCTGGCCCGACGCGACGGCATCTGGCGCCGCGATACGGCCGGCAAAGCTGAAACCCTGCTGGTGCCCTCGCCGCTCGAAGGCGCGCGCTTCAACGATGGTCGCTGCGACCGCCAGGGCCGCTTCTGGGTTGGCGGCATGACCGACACGCGCGAGCCGGAAACCGCGCTCTATCGCCTGGATGGCGATCGTGTGATCCGACAGGGCCTGGTTGGTGCCATTGCCATCTCGAATGGCCTGGCCTGGAGCCCGGATGGCGCCACGATGTATCATGCCGATACGCCGACGCATTGCGTCCATGCCTACGACTACGACGTGAAGACGGCCGCGATCTCAAATCGCCGGCTGTTTCTCGATCTGCGCGTCGCCGATGAAAGACCCGATGGCGCCGCCGTCGATGTGGCCGGAAATTACTGGGTGGCGCTCTATGGTGCGGCGAAGCTGGTGCAGTTTTCGCCCGCGGGCGAGCGTCTGCGCGAGATTCGCCTGCCGGCAAAGGCGCCGACCATGCCCAGCTTCGGCGGGCCCGACATGAAGACCCTCTACATCACCACGGCGCGGCAGCGGCACGATGCCGACGAGCTGGCGAAAATGCCGCTGGCAGGCGGCGTTTTCTCGATCCGCGTGGAGATTCCGGGGCTGCCGGAAACGCCGTTCGCCGGCTGACGGTTACGGGCCGACTATTTCTGCCGCACCACGCGGTTGCGCAGGATGCCGATCTTCTCGACCTCCAGCTCGACCACATCGCCATCCTTCAGATAGCGGCCATGCTCCAGACCGCAGCCATCGCCGACAGTGCCCGAACCGAAGAACTCACCCGGATACACCGTCTCGTCCGATGACACCCGCGCCAGCAGGTCTTCGAACTTATGGTGGATGGTGCTGGAATTGCTATCGCACCAGGTCTCGCCATTCACACGCGCCTGCATGCGCAAGGCATAGGGGTCGCCGATCTCGTCCAGCGTGACCAGGAATGGTCCCATGCTGTTGCCGGTGTCGAAATCCTTGCCCTTGCAGGGGCCGAGCATGCTCTGCATCTCGATCGACTGCGCATCGCGGGCGGAGAAATCATTGAAAATGGTAAAGCCGAAAATATGCTCGCGCGCTTCGCTCGGCTTGATGTTCTTGCCGCCCTTGCCGAGGAAGAAACCAAATTCCAGCTCGAAATCCATAACCTGGCTGTAGCGCGGCCAGATCACATCGCCTTCCGGACCATTCACCGAGAAGCGGTTGGATTTGTAATAGATCGGAATCTGGTACCAGGTCGGCGCCACCTTGACCATGCCGAGCTTGACCATCAGCGGGCCCAGCACCGGCTTACGCATCATGACAATGCGCTCCATCGCCTGCTGCACATGCTTTTCAAACAACATGCTGTCGCGGATCTGCTCCGGCACCAGCACCGGCGCATGCAGCTTCGCTTCACTCAGCGGCACACGGATTTCTGCCTTGTCGAGCAGTGCCTTCGCGCGCGCCTTGGCCTCGTCGCCGCCCTTGATGATGGCGAGCGTGCTATCAAAGCTGTCACCCAGATCGATGATCGTGGCGCCGTCTGCCGTGAGCACGCCGGGGCGTTTCGCACCACGCGTCGCGTGGCTGAAGGTGCAGAATTTCATCTGTGATTATTCCTCAAAAATGGCAACAGCGCGGGTCCAGCCGGCAGAGGCGCCGCGGATCTTGTGCGGGAAACAGGAAATCGTGAAGCCAAAGGGCGGCAGCACTTCCAGATTGTGCAGCTTCTCCAGATGGCAGTAGCCGATATGGCGGCCGGCCTTGTGGCCTTCCCAGATCAGCGAGGCATCGTGGCTGTCCTTGAATTTCTCGGCCGTATGCACAAATGGCGCATCCCAGCTCCAGGCATCGGTGCCGGTCACGCGCACGCCGCGCTCCAGCAGATACATGGTCGCCTTGTAGCCCATGCCGCAACCGGTGCTGACATATTTCGGGTCGCCATAGGCTTTGCCGGCGGCCGTGTTGACCACGACGATGTCATGTTCTTTCAGCGTGTAGCCGATCCGCTTCAGCTCGGCCTCGACATCCTTGTCGGTGACCACATAGCCATCGGGCAGTTTGGTGAAATCGAGCTTCACGCCGTCGCCGTAACACCAGTCCAGCGGCACCTCGTCGATGGTCCAGGCGCGTTCGCCATGATTCATCGTCGAATGGAAATGATAGGGCGCATCCAGATGCGTGCCGTTATGGGTGTTGAGCTGCACATTCTCGACCGCCCAGCCTTCCGCGTCGGGTAGATCCTGTGCCTCGAGGCCGGGGAAGAACTTCACCACATCGGCGGCGCTGTCCTTGTGGCGGATATATTCGATCTTGGGTCCGAAGCCCGGCGGATCGGACTGGACGTCGTTTTCGAGAAAGATGGACAGGTCGACAAAGCGACGGGGCATGGTTCCTCCTGGCAGTCTTCAGGGCCGACTCTGGCGGTGGCTGGGTACGGACAATAACGACCAAGAATCATTTTGTCGATTTTTTTCGCTTTTGTCGTTGACACTGTCCGCCACCCTCCCCAGAGTGACCCCCATGAGCGACGGGAGGACAAAAGCGGATATCCGGGATCTGGCAGCCGAAGCCGGCAGCCTGACCGAATCCGCATACCGGAATATCCGGGCCGATATCATCGCCGGCCGCTTCCCGCCCGGCACCAAGCTGCAGATCGACGACCTGAAGGCTCGCTATGGCCTGAGCGCCAGTCCCTTGCGCGAGGCGCTGGCCCGCCTGATCAGCCAGGGCTTTGTCTCGGTGGAAAGCCAGCGCGGCTTCCGCGTCGCCGCCATGAGCGCTGAGGATCTTGCCGATATCACGCTTGCCCGCCAGGTGGTGGAGGGGGCCGCGCTGAAACGCGCCATCGAGCGTGGCGACGATTCCTGGGAGGCCGATATTCTCGGCGCCTATCACCGGCTCGACCGCTACGTCGCCCGGCTCGAGGGCAAGCCGATCGAGAACCTCGCCGAATTCGGCGAACTGCACAAAGCCTTCCATGTCGCCCTGATCGCCGCCTGTGGTTCGCCGCGCCTGCTCGACGAACAGAGCCGCCTCTACGATCAGGCCGAACGCTACCGCCACGGCATGATGCAGAATTTCCTGGTTGTGCAGGGCGCCGGCATCATGGACGAACACAAGCAGCTGATGGACATGGTGCTGGCCCGCGATGCCACCCGCGCCTGCGCCGGCCTGCATCATCATCTCAGCCACACATACGAATTCTGCTACGGCGATACCGCCGCGGCGAATGCCAGGCAGACGGCACCACCCTGACAGCCTGACAAGCAAAAACACGCGGATAAATCCTTGGGAGGAAACCATGACCGCAATCAAGACCATCCCCGGCATCCTGGGCGCCGGACTTCTGCTCGCCCTGGCGCAGCCGGCAATGGCACAGACCGTCAAGATGACGGCCGTGGCCGGCCATCCGGCCATCTTCCCCTGGGTGAAACTGGCCGATGAATTCTTCATTCCCGAGGTCGACAAGCGCCTCGCCGCCGCCAACAGCAAGACCAAGTTCGAATGGACCAAGGCCTGGGGCGGCACGGCGGTGAAGCTGGGCAGCGAGTCCGGCGCGATCAAGGACGGCCTGGCCGAACTTGCCTTCGTCTCGACCATCTTCGAGGCGCCGAAATTCCCGCTGCAGAACGTGTCCTATGTGGCACCCTTCATGACCGACGATGTCGCCGTGATGGCAAAGGCGGTCAAGAACATGCAGGCCAAGATCCCGGCGATGGGTGAAGCCTGGACCAAAAACAACATGATCTTCCTCGGTGGTACCGGCCTCGACAGCTACCACCTCTTCACCAAGGGGCCGATTGCCAAGCTGGAAGACTTGAACGGCAAGAAGATCAATGCGCCCGGCCCTTCGGCCAACTGGGTCAAGGGCACCGGCGCGGTGGCCGTCGCCGGCACGCTGCAGACCTACTACAACGATATCCAGACCGGCGTGACCGAAGGCGCACTCACCTTCACCACCGGCGCCTTCCCGGCCAAGCTGATCGAAGTCGCCCCCCATGTCACCAAGGTGAATTACGGTGCGCAGTTTGCCGGCGCCCTGGTGATGAGCAAGCGCGTCTACGACAAGCTGCCGGCCGATGCCAAGAAGATCATCAACGAGGTGGGCGCCGAGTATGACGCCAAATTCGCCACTCTGCTCACCGCCACCACCGTCACGCTGATGCAGAAGATGGTGGAAGGCGGCGCCAAGGTGCGCGACCTTTCGCCGGCCGAGCGCAAGCAGTGGGCGATGGCCTTGCCGAACGTGGCGCTGCCCTGGGCCAAGGATCTCGATGCCAAGGGCCTGCCCGGCACCGTGGTGCTGAACGAGTTCGTGGCACAGATGAAGGCGGCCAATGTCAGCTTCCCGCGCGACTGGTCGAAAGAATAAGTCCAGGCCTGTTTCGCCAGTTCATCATTGGGTGGTGCCGCAATGTTTTCCCGACTGCTTGGCGCAATGAACGCGCTCGGCACCGTGTGGATTTTTCTCCTCATGGTGCTGATCAACACCGACATCCTAGGGCGCGAGCTGTTCAGCGCCCCGGTGCGCGGCACCACCGAACTGCTGTCGCTGTCGATTGTCGGCATCGTGTTCCTGCAGCTTGGCCATACCCTGATGGTCGGCCGCATGACACGATCCGACATGGTGATTGAGAACCTGCTTGTCCTGCGGCCGCGGATCGGCCGCGGACTCCAGGGCCTGTTCAACCTGCTCGGCGTGCTGTTCCTCGCCGTGATTTTCTGGGGCAGCATCGAGCCGTTCCGCGAGGCCATCGAGATCGGTGAATATGTCGGCGCTGCCGGCGACTTCACCGCGCCGACCTGGCCGATCCGCCTGCTCATCCTGATCGGCGCTGCCGCCACCGGCCTGCAGTATCTGGTGATGGCCTGGCAGGATTTCCGTTTTGTTGTTGCAGGTGACAAATGACCGGCCTTGAAATCGGCTTCCTCACGCTGGCTGGCATGATGATCCTGGTCTGGCTCGGCCTGCATGTCGCGGTCGCGCTCGGCCTCACCTCCTTCGTCGGCGTCTGGCTGCTGAAAGATGATCTTGGCGTCGCCACCAGCATGCTGGCCCAGGGCGCCTCGGATTCGATCGCCAGCCATATCTTCGGCGTGGTGCCGCTGTTCGTGCTGATGGGCTTCCTCGTCTCCATCGCCGATATCGGCAAGGATGCCTTTGAGGTTGCCAACCAGGGCCTGCGCCGTCTGCGTGGTGGTCTGGGCATCGCCACCGTGGCGGCCAATGCCGTGTTTGCCGCCATCACCGGCATCAGCATCGCCTCGGCCGCTGTCTTCACCCGCGTCGCCGTGCCGGAAATGCTGCGCTACGGCTACACACCGGCCTTCGCCACCGGCGTGGTGGCGGGTTCATCCGTGCTCGGCATGCTGATCCCGCCCAGCCTGCTGATGATCCTCTACGGCTTCCTGGCCGAGGTTTCGGTCGGCGCCATGTTCATGGCCGGCGTGGTGCCCGGCCTGCTGCTCGCCGGCACCTACTCCATCGGCATCATGGTGATGGCACGGCTCTGGCCCTCCTATGTCGGCGCCCCGCCTGAGGGCGATGCCGCCGGCGTCACCCTGATGGGTGGCAGAGAAATGGCAGCCAAGCTGCTGCCCATCGTGCTGCTGATCGCCGTGGTTCTGGGCGGCATCTATGCCGGCTTCTTCACCGCCACCGATGCCGGTGCGGTTGGCGCCGCCGGCGCGCTGGCGATCGCCCTGTGGAAGCGCAAGTTGGATGGCAAGAAATTCTGGCAGGTGCTGACCGAAACCGGCCATGTCACCGTCTCGGTCTCCTTCCTGATCATTGGCGCCAGCCTTTACACCCGCATGCTGGCGCTCAGCGGCGTACCGCAATTCCTGGTCGGCGAGATCAGCGCCGCGGGCTTCAGCCCCTTCGCCTTCCTCGCCATCTATATCCTGCTGATTGTCATTCTCGGCTGCTTCATCGACTCCAGTTCGATCCTGCTGATCGTGCTGCCGCTGATGCTGCCAATTGCCACCGGCTTCGACATGAACCTGATCTGGTTCGGCATCGTCACCATCGTCGCGGTGGAGATCGGACTGCTGACCCCGCCGTTTGGGCTCAGCGTGTTTGTCATAAAAAGCACCCTGAACGATTCCGCCATCACGCTGCGCACCATCTTCATGGGGGCGATGCCCTTTGCCCTCATCATGCTGCTGACGCTGATCCTGCTGGTGATCTTCCCCAAACTCACATTGGCGCTGCTGTAAGATGACCAATCCGCTGAAAGGCTTCCGCCTCACCCGCGACGACCTGAACTTCATCGGCAGCGGCCTGCAGCGGCCGGAATGCATCCTGGCCGAACCCGATGGAACATTGTGGTCGGCCGATGCCCGCGGCGGCGTGGTGCGGATCGCCCCCGATGGCAGCCAGCGCCTGATTGCCCAGCAGGCTGACAGCCATTTCGCCGGCACCACCGACCTGGCCAAGCGCTTCACCGAAGGCACGCTGCCCAATGGCCTGGCCTTCGCCGCCAATGGCGACATACTGATTTCCAATTTCGGCACCGACTGCCTGGAAGTGATGGATCGCGAAGGCAATAGCCGCGTGCTGTATGACAGCATCGATGGCCAGCCGATCGGCAAGGTCAACTTCGTGCTGCGCGATTCGAAGAACCGCATCTGGCTCACGGTTTCGACCCGCATCAAGAACTGGATGGAGGCGATCCGCCCCGGCCTGGCGGATGGCTATATCGCATTGGCCGATGAAAACGGCCTGCGCATCGTCGCCGACGGCCTGCATTTCACCAATGAAGTGCGGCTCGATGCCAAAGAGGAATTCCTCTACGCGGTGGAGACCTGCGGCCGGCGCGTCACCCGGTTCCGCGTCGGCGCCGATGGCAGCCTGTCCGGCCGCGAGATTTTCGGCCCCAGCGATTTCGGCCCGGCCGGCTTCCCCGATGGCTGCACCTTCGACTCATACGGCAATCTCTGGGTCACGCTGGTGATGGCCGAACGGCTGATCGCCCTGACGCCCGATGGCGAGCTGCTCACCCTGTTCGACGACGGCAAGCCCGACAAGATCGCCGCGCTGGAAGCCGGCTATCAGGCCGGCAAGCCGACACCCGAGCAGATGATGGCCACCCGCAGCGATGTCACGCCCTGGATGGCCAGCATTACTTTCGGTGGCGCCGATCTGCGCAATGCCTATATCGGCACGCTGTTCGGCACCACCATCCCCTGGTTCCGCAGTCCGGTCGCCGGCCTGCCCATGGTGCATTGGAGATAGCCATGCGTTCCCCCCGCCGCATTGTCACCGGCCATAACGCTGCTGGCAAATCCGTGGTCGCCATCGACACGATGATGAAACCCGCCATCGAGAAGCCCGAACTCGGCGTCGCCTTCTTCGAGGTCTGGAACACGGCGGGCAGTCCGGTCAGCGTCGATAACGGCCAGGATCCGACCAACCGCAAGCTGCAGATCGAACCACCCCGGCAGGGCAGCATCATCCGTTTTGTCGATTTCGGTCCCAAACGGCCGGATGCACCGGCGATGACCAGGGAACTGGCGCAGGCAGCGTTTGCCATGGTCGGCTCGGCCCATGCCTCGACCTGGAAACCGGACAGCCCGCATCCGATGATGCATCGCACGGAATCGATCGATTACGGCATCGTCGTCTTCGGCGAGATCACGCTGGTGCTGGATGACGGCTCGGAAACCCATCTGCAGGCCGGCGATGTGGTGGTACAGCGCGGCACCGACCATGCCTGGGAAAACCGCTCGCCCACCAATCCCGCCCGCATGGCCTTCATCCTGCTGGATGGTGCATTTTCCCCCGATGTGCGTAAGCTGATCGAAAAGGCTTAAGCCCTTCCGGGAGAGACCATGACCGAGACTGCCACACCCGCCCTGCTGTGGACCCCATCGGCCGAGCGCATCGGTCGCAGCCAGTTGCATAAATATATGCAATGGCTCCGCCGGGAACGCGGTCGCGATTTCAAGGATTACGACAGCCTGTGGCGCTGGTCGGTCAGCGACCTGGAAGGCTTCTGGGCCTCGATGTGGGATTATATCGGGATCAAGGCCTATAAACCCTATGACAAGGTGCTGGCGAAGCGCGAAATGCCGGGCGCGCAGTGGTTCACCGGCGCTGAACTGAATTTCGTCGACCAGGTATTCCGGCACGAAACTGCCAGCAGACCCGCCATTCTCTATTCATCGGAAACCGCGGCCCTGCAGCAGATGTCGTGGCAGACCCTGCGCGAGCAGGTCGGCGCCATGGCCGCGCATCTGCGCGGCATCGGTGTGAAGCGTGGCGACCGCGTGGTGGCCTATGCGCCCAATACACCGGAAACCATCATTGCTTTTCTCGCGGTGGCCAGTGTCGGCGCGATCTGGTCAGTCTGCTCGCCCGATATGGGCCTGAATGCAGTCCTCGACCGTTTCCGCCAGATCGAACCGGTCGCGCTGTTCGCCGTACAATCGAGCGACTACAACGGCAAACACCTGGACAAAGGCGATGTGCTTGCCGCACTGATCGCCGAACTGCCGACGGTGAAAAACCTGATCCTGATGACGGGCCACAGTGAACACGCCCTGCCCGATCATGTGCAGACCACATCCTGGGCCGGGGTGATCGCCAAGCCCGCCGCATTGACGATCGAGCCAGTGCCGTTCGATCATCCGCTCTGGGTGGTCTATTCCTCGGGCACCACCGGGCTGCCAAAGCCGATCGTGCATGGCCATGGCGGCGTGGTGATCGTCATCATGGTGATGACCGCCCTGCATAACGACCTTGGATCCGACGACATCTTCCACTGGTATTCCAGTACCGGCTGGATCATGTGGAATGCCCAGGTCGCCGGCCTGCTGGTCGGCGCCACCATCGCCATCTATGACGGCAGCCCGAGCTGGCCCGACTGGAACCGCCTGTGGCAGTTTGCCGGCGAGGTTAAGGCCACCTTCTTCGGCGCCGGCGCCGCTTTCTACGCCAACTGCCAGAAGGCCGGCGTGGTGCCCAGGCAGGTCGCCGATCTGTCCAGCCTGCGCACCATCGGTTCGACCGGCTCGCCGCTGTCGGAAGACAGTTACGCCTGGATCTACGACCAGCTTGGCAAGGACATCTGGCTGACGCCGATTTCCGGCGGCACCGATTTCGCCGGCGGCTTCGTCGGCGGCTGCGTGCTGATGCCGGTCTATGCCGGCGAAATGCAGGTGCGCTGCCTCGGTGCCGATATCCAGGCCTTCGACGACAATGGCAAGCCGCTGCAGAACGAGGTCGGCGAACTGGTCTGCGCCCAGCCGCTGCCGTCGATGCCACTGTTCCTGTGGAACGACAAGGATGGCAAACGCTACCACGACAGCTATTTCGACATGTACCCCGGTGTCTGGCGCCATGGCGACTGGATCAGGATCACGCCGCGCGGCGGCGCGATCATCTACGGTCGCTCGGATGCCACCATCAACCGCTACGGGCTGCGGCTCGGCACCAGCGAAATCTATCGCGCGGTGGAGGAACTACCCGAGGTGCTCGACAGTCTGGTGGTCGACCTCGAATATCTGGGCCGCGACTCCTACATGCCGCTGTTCGTGGTGCTGCGGCCGGGCCTGGCCCTGGATGCCGCGCTGAAGGATCGTATCAATCAGGCGATCCGCAAGGCCGTGTCGGCGCGCTTTGTGCCCAACGATATTTTCCAGGTGGCCGAGGTGCCGCGCACATTGTCGGGCAAGAAGCTGGAAGTGCCAGTGAAGAAAATCCTGCTGGGGCAGCCTGCCGAGAAGGTTTCAAACCCCGGCACCATGGCCAATCCCGGCAGCCTCTCCTGGTTCGTCGACTTCGCGAAACAGCGCGCGGCTTAAGCCGCCTGTTTCAGCTGGGCACGTCTGGCAAGCAGGATACCGCCCAGCACCACGATGCCGCCGGCGATCTGCAGCGGCTGCAGCCCCTCGCCGAGCCAGAGCCAGCCGAAGAAAGCTGCCGCCACCGGCTGTACCAGAACCACCAGCGATGAAAACGACGCCGGCAGGTGGCCAAGCGCGTAGGCGATCAGCCCCTGCCCCAGCGCGTGGCTGACCCAGGCCAGGCCGAACAGGATTGCCCAGCCCTGCAGCGTTGCCGGCCACAGGCTCTCGCCCATCAGCCAGACCATCGGCAGCAGCGCCAGACCGCTGACCAGGCTGGACCACAGCATGATCTCCTGGGTGCCGTGATGGCCGCGCAGCTTTGCCACCGCGATCATGTAGGCGCCGTAGAAGATGGCAGTGGTGAAGGCGAGCATGTCGCCGAACACATAATCGCCGCCCAGCCGGAAGCTGGCGCCCACCAGCATCAGCGCGCCACAGAAAGATACCAGCAGCGCCACCAGGAAGGCCGAGGTGATCCTTTCGCGCAGCAGCAGCCATGCACCGAGAGTGACGATCACCGGTGCGAAATTCGACAGCAGGGTGGCATTGGCCACCGAGGTGTATTTGATCGACAGGTGCCAGAAGAACAGGTCACCCGCAAACAGCAGGCCGGGAATCAGCAGGACACCGAGTGGTGGAATCCCTGTCGCGCGTGGCGCCGCATCGGCGGGCCGGAAACGCCAGACCAGCCAGAGCGGCGGCACGGCCAGTATGGTGCGGTAGAAACCGGTCGCCGTCGGGCCCACCTCCGAGAGACGGACGAAGATCGGCGAGAAGGCAATGGCCAGGGCCCCCAGCACAAGGGCCGCCAGCGCCAGACGCTGGGCGGCGCGCTGCGAGGCGGTAATGGCAGAGGCAGACGACATGGCGGGGGACTTTGCTTTTTTCGTAGGCAATCGGGTTCCGGGCTTAGACCTTGATCACAGGAAACACAATGGCTGAGGCGCTGCTCCCGATGTTGTGCGCTGCGGCAAGGTAAAAGAGGGTTGATTTAGCGGTCACAGTCCGTATCGTCTGTGCTCCGCACAGGGAATGGCCGCCGAAACGGCGGGCAACGAGGAGGAAACAAGAATGAAACGCCTTATGTTTGGCGCGGCTTTGGCCGCTCTGGTATTCGCAGCTGCTGGTGTAACCGGTAGCGCCCTGGCGCAGACCAAGAATCTTTCCATCGTCACCGGTGGCACCGGCGGCGTGTATTACCCGCTGGGCGGCGGCCTTGCCAACCTGCTGACCAAGCATGTGCCGGGCTGGCAGGCGACCGCCGAAGTCACCGGCGGCTCGGTCGACAATCTCAAGCTGCTTGGTGCCAAGCGCGCCGATATCGCCTTCAGCATGGCCGATGCCTCGCTGGATGCCTCGCGTGGCGAAGACAAGTTCAAGGGCAATGTGGTCAACCAGCGCACGCTGGCCGTGCTGTACCCCAACATCATGCATGTGGTGACCACCGAAGCCAGCGGCATCAAGACCATGGCCGATCTGAAGGGCAAGCGCGTGTCCACCGGTTCGCCGGGTTCAGCCACCGAGGTGATGGCCTTCCGCGTGCTGGAAGCCGCCGGCATCGATAAGGACAAGGATCTCCGCCGTGAGCGTCTGGGTGCCGCGGAATCGACCAATGCGGTGAAGGACAACAAGATCGACGCCTATTTCTGGGTTGGCGGTCTGCCCACCTCGGCGGTCACCGATCTCGGCGCCACCCCGGGCGTCAAGCTGAAGCTGGTCGACCATTCCGAAGTGGTCGAGAAGATGAATGCGAAATACGGCCCGCTGTACGCCAAGGGCACCATCCCGGCCAGCACCTATCCGGGACAGGCGGCGCCGAATGCGATTTCCAGCGTCTGGAACATCCTCGTCGTGTCTGATGCCATGCCCGATGATGTGGCCTACAACATCGTCAAGACCATCTTCGAAAAGCGTGATGAATGGGCCACGGTGCATGCCGAGGCGAAGAACGTGAAGCTGGACAACCAGCTGCGCGGCAACACGCCGGTGCCGTTCCATCCGGGCGCGATCAAGTATATGGCCGAAAAAGGCGTCAAGATCGATCCGAAGTGATCCGGCCGCTGTCTATATAGATTTTACCTGACGAAGAGCCCCGCCCCGGCATTGGCCGCGGCGGGGCTCGCTGTTAAAAGACACTGCATTAAATCAGGACACGGGGCGCCGCAGCGACCAGCGGCACGAGGGGGAGTAAACCGATGACCCAGGAACCGACCAAGATCGCCACCGAGGCGATGATTGCCCCCGGCGCGCTGGACAAGGAAACCCAACGCAAGGTCGAAGAGTATATCGAGCAGGAAGAAGGCGCGGCCAACCGCCTGTCCGGCTGGACCGGTCACCTGATCACCGCACTGGCGGTGTTCATGACACTGTTCCACCTCTATGCCGCCTATGACATCGTGCCGACGCAGCAGTTGCGGCCGATCCATGTCGGCTTCGTCATGCTGCTGATCTTCCTGCTTTACCCGGTCGCGCTGCGTTTCCGCGACCGCATCCGGTGGTGGGATGTGATCACTGCACTGATCGGCATTGCCACCATGGCCTATCTGGTGATGGGCGGTGATGATCTCACCGACCGTGCCAGCCTGCCGAACCAGACCGATGTTCTGGTCGGCTCCGTCTTCGTCGTGCTGATCCTGGAAGCCACGCGCCGCACCACCGGCCCGATCATGCCGGTCGTCGGCCTTATCTTCATCGCCTATGCGATGCTGGGGCCCTATCTGCCGGCACCCTGGACCCATCGCGGCTATGATGCCGAGCGCCTGATCGGCCATCTCTACATGACGCTGGAGGGCATCTTCGGCTCGGCCGTCGATGTGTCGTCTAGCCTGATCATCCTGTTCACCATCTTCGGCGCCATCCTGCAGTTCTCCGGCGCCGGCAAATTCTTCATCGATTTCTCCTTCTCGGCATTGGGCGGCAAGAGCACCAGCGCCGGCCGCGCCATCGTGATGTCATCCTTCCTGCTCGGCGGCCCGTCGGGTTCCGGCGTCGCCACCACCGTGACAATCGGCTCGGTGGCCTGGCCGATGCTGAAGAAATCCGGCTATGTCGCTTCAGCTGCCGGCGGCCTGCTGGCGGCTGGCGGCCTCGGCGCCATCATCTCGCCGCCGGTGCTGGGAGCCGCAGCCTTCCTGATCGCCGAATTCCTCAAGATCTCCTATCTCGACGTCATCCGCATGGCGGCGATTCCCACCGTGCTCTACTACTTCTGCCTTCTGGCGATGGTCGAGTTCGATGCCGGCAAGTACAAAATCTCGAATGTCGATACCGGACCGCGCGATAGCCTGTGGGACCTGACCCGCCGCTACGGCTATCACTTCAGCTCGCTGTTCTCGATCGTCATCCTGATGATCATGGGCTTCTCGCCGGTGCTGTCGGTGTTCTGGGCCACGGTCGCCGCCATCGCGGTCAGCTATTTCCGCCGCGACACTGCGCTGACACCGAAGAAACTGGTCAACGCGCTCGCCGCCGGCTCGATCGGCGTGCTGGGCACGGCCGCCACCTGCGCCTCGGCCGGCATTATCGTCGGCGTCGTCACGCTCACCGGCTTAGGGCTCAAGTTCAGCGCGATTGCCATCGCCTATGCCGGCGGCAGCCTGGTGCTGACTGCCGTATATACGGCGCTGATCGTGTGGATCGTCGGCCTCGCCGTGCCGGTGACGGCGTCCTACATCATCTGCGCGGTGATCGCCGCACCGGCGCTGATCAAGCTCGGCGTGCCCGACTACGCCGCCCATATGTTCATCTTCTATTACGCGGTGCTGTCGGAAGTCTCTCCGCCCACCGCGCTGTCGCCATTTGCCGCTGCCGCCATCACCGGCGCCGATCCCTATCGCACCACGCTGCAGTCATGGAAATACACCATGCCGGCTTTCCTGGTGCCGTTCGTCTTCGTGCTCGACCCCAATGGCGTCGGCCTGTTGCTGGAAATCCCGAAGGGCGGCGACTGGACGAATATCGCCTGGGTCGCGGCCACCACCGCACTCGGCATCTGGGCCTATGCCGGCGCCACGCAGGGCTGGCTGTTCGGCCGTACCAGCGTGGTGATCCGCATCGGGCTGATCGTCGGCGGCACGCTGCTGCTGTTCCCGTCGCTGCTCGATGCGGTCTCCAGCACGCTGGGCAGCGAGCATATCGCGACCATGAAGATCATCGGCATCGCGCTCACCGTCGCCCTCGCGGTGCTGCAGAAGGTGCAATCGGCGATAGCGAAACGCAGCGCGGCCTGACCGCGGCGCGTCAAACCGTCGCCGGCACCGGCACTGCTGTCCGCTGCTGCGCGGCGAGCGCCAGGTTGCCCAGCAGCGGCAGCGCATAGGCCGCCGTCAACGCACACCAGTACAGCGCCTCACGGTTGCTCAGCGTCTCGTTCGCCAGCACCAGCACCGGCAGGGCCAGCAACAGGAAGCCCAGCATGGCTTCCCAGCCAAAACGACCCTGCACGCCGTCCGTCGGCGGAATGGCAAAGCTGGTGCCCAGGGCGATGCGGCCAAGACCCTCGCCATGGTTGCGGTCGAAGGCCGCGGCGATCAGCCGCAAGGCCAGCAGCCCCGCCACCGGCAGCAGGAAATAGTCGAGTGGAAAATCGCGATAGCGCCCGGCAGCCACCAGCATGACGGCGTGATAAGCCATCCACAGTGCCAGCAGGCCGTAGATCGCCTCGGCCAGCCGCGGATGCTGCAGCGGCACATTGCCGAGAACCCGGCGCAGGCTGCCCAACGCCGACCCCAGCGAACGCAGCGGTTGCGGCGACACAATGACCGATTTACGGCCCAGCACCGCCAGCAGGCGGCGGAACAGCAGCAGCGCGAACACGCCCTGCAGCGCGACGGCAGCTCCCCCCTCCAGATTGTGGAACAGCGAGTAATTGTATTCCAGCACACGCTCGATGGCGGCGGCCAGCAAGGCGGCCAGCGCCTGGCCGAAGACCACCGCCGCAGCCATCGCGGCCGGCACCAGGGCGGCGACAGCCTGGGCATGCAGCACCAGCAGGATCAACGCCAGCAGCACCGACAGTCCGGCAAACAGCGGCCATTCCGGCAGGTTTGACACCATGCCGCCGACATCGAATTTCGGCTGCCGCACTTCATCCAGCACGCCCCAGGCACCGCCGACGGTGCCCTCCAGTTTCACTTTCCACGGCTGGTCGAAGGCTTCGACCAGGTTGTAGGACAGGCCTTCCTTCTGCGCGAGCTGCATGAAATCGGCGATGAAGCCGGCCGCTTCGGTGCGCGAGGGCACCGCATCGCGACGCGAGCGGCCTTCCGACGGCCAGCCGACCTCGCCAATCGTGATCGGCTTGCCCGGCAGCTTGGCCTTGACGGTATTGTAGACCTCGAGGATATGCGGCATCGAATGGCCGGCCGCGATCGGCAGATCCTCCCAGTAGGGCAGGAAATGCACGGTGACGAAATCCACCTCGGCCAAAAGCTGCGGGAAGCGCAGCCAGAATTCCCACACATCAGCATAGGTAACCGGCTGCTTCACGGCCGCCTTCACCTTGCGGATATAGGTGATCAACTCATCGACCGGCAGATCCTTGCGCAGCAGCACCTCGTTGCCGACCACCAGCGACTTGATCGCGTCAGGGTATTGATTGGCCAGCGCGATGGCGGCCGCCACTTCCTTGTCGTTGATATCGCGTTCCGGCCCGAGCCAGACGCCCTGCATCACGTTGATGCCGAGCTTTTGCGCTTCCGGCGGCACCACCTCCAGGCCTTCCCGCGAGGTGTAGGTGCGGATGCCGCGCGTGATGCCTTTCAGGCTGCGCAGATCCTCGATCACCTGTTCTGCCGTCGGGTAGGTCTTGGTGAGCGGACTCTGGCCCCGCCGGAACGGCGCGAACGACATGCTTTCCACCACATGCGCCTGCGCGGCAAAGGGTGCATGCCCAACCTGCACGGGGCGGTTCGGCCACCACCAGGCGGCAACGCTGGCCGCGGCGGCCATAGTGATGAACAGCAGCAGCCACACAAACCGCGTGGCTGGCCGGGACTTCGGCGCATGCATGGGGATCGGTGCCTGTGCTTGGGGTTACTGGGCCGGGCTGCCTTGCGAGGCCGTCTCGCTCGGCACCGGGATCGCAGCGGTCTTGCTCGGCGGTTTCGGCGCCGTGCTGATGAAGGCCAGGATCAGCGACGCCCAGTATGGCATCGACTGCGCCCACATCACGATGGCCCAGAGGCGGGCTTCGGGATCTTCGCCGCCCTGGAAATTCCACATGCCGATGCCGGCCAGCAGCAGCAGCACGGCAATCAGGGCTTCCTCCTGCGCCATGATCAGCGCCTGCACGACGGCGGCCTGGTCCTCATGCTTGGGCGTGCGGATGAACGGCAGCTTGGAGGTGAACAGGCCGTAGATCATCGCCTTGGCAATCGTATAGGTCAGCGCCAGGCCGGCGAGGCCGGCACCCAGCCGCTGGCGCAGCGTGCAGGGCACGCGGATTTTGTAGAGCCAGAGGAACTGCGCCAGCTTGGCACCGAACACTGCCACCACCGGCAGCAGGAACAGCGCCAGCGGCAGCTCGAAATACTTCGGCAGGATCAGCACGCCCACGGTCCACAGCAGCGAGGCAATGGCAAACACCAGCCCCAGCGCATCGGCGAACCACGGCAGCCAGCCGGTGACGAAATGATAGCGCTGCATCGGGTCAAGTTTGCGATCGTCGCCCGGCAGCATGTCACGCCAGTGGCGCTTGATGATCTGCACCGCGCCATAGGCCCAGCGGAAGCGCTGGCTCTTGTAGCCCGAGAAGCTGTCCGGCGTCAGACCATAGCCATAACGCTTGTCGGTATAGACCGAGTGCCAGCCGCCGGCGAGCAGGCGCAGGCCCATCTCGGCATCCTCGCAGATGCACCACTCGGCCCAGATGCCGACATGGTCGATGGCCGCCTTGCGCACCAGAGTCATGGTGCCGTGCTGGATGATGGCGTCGCGCTCGTTGCGCTGGACCATGCCGATCTGGAAGAAGCCGGCATATTCCCAGTTGATGAATTCCTTGAAGCGGTCGTTCTTCCAGTCGTAGTGATCCTGCGGTGCCTGCACGAAACCGATATCGGCGCGGTCGAAATACGGCACCAGCGATTTCAGCCAGTCGGGCTCGACCAGATAATCGGCATCGATCACGCCAACGATCTCGACCTCCTTGTCGGTGTTGCGCAAGGCGAAATTCAGCGCGCCGGCCTTGAAGCCCTTCAGCGGCGAGACATGGAAGAAGCGGAATTTCTCCGGCCCGAGCTGCTGGCAATATTCCTCGACCGGGCGCCAGACCTTTTCGTCCTTGGTGTTGTTATCAATCACGAGCACTTCGAAATTCGGATAATCGAGTTTGGCCAGTGCATCCAGCGTGCGCTTCATCATCTCCGGCGGTTCGTTATAGGCCGGGATATGGATCGACACCTTGGGCCAGGCGCGTTCGACATCGGTGCGGAAGGGCAGGAAATGCCGCTGGCGCCGGTTCGACCAGATCACTTCGGAAAGTTCGAGCCCCTCCGCCAGCACCACCATGAACAGCAGCAGCAGCAGTGGCAGCAGCATGGCCCACATCAGCGCGATGCCCGGACTCATATAGGTGCGCAGGCCGGAATCCACCACCATCACCAGCGCGCTGGTGATCACCTGGATCAGGGCGATAAAAAAGGTGCGGCCGGAGAAGCGCAGGTCGGACCAGCGTGCCAGGAACCAGGCCATCAGCGGCAGCGCCAGCAGGATCGAGGCGGCCGCCAGCTGCGGCCAGTGCGGCCGGTCGCTGACCGGACCCACCATGGGGAATTTCGGCGTGCGGTCGGCATTGAAGACACCCCAGTAGGCGCCGACCGAGCCTTCGATATTGCGCTTCCACGGCTGGTCGAAGGCTTCCTGGATGTAATAGTCGAGGCCACGCTGGTTGGCGATGTTGAGGAAGGCGCGCAGGAAGCCGGCCTGGCTGCTCGGGCTCGGCACCGCGTCACGACGGATGCGGCCTTCCGACGGCCAGCCGATTTCGGTGATCACCACCTTCTTGGTCGGGAAGGCGTCCTTCACCTGCTGATAGCGGCTGAGCGCATATTCAACGGCCTTGTCGGGCGCTTGGCCCTCCCAGTAGGGCAGCAGATGGATGGCGATGAAATCCACCTCGCGGCCGAGCTGCGGATAGCGCAGCCAGATGTCCCAGGTTTCCGGCGTCGAGACTTCGATATGCTTGCCTCGATTGGCCAGGCCAGTTCGCACCCGGCGGATATAGTCGACCAGATCCTGGATCGGCATGTCGGCGCGCAGCAGCGTTTCGTTGCCGACCAGCACGCGGCGGATATTCGGCTGCGTCGCCGCGACCTCGATCAGATTCTTGATCTCTTCCTCGTTACGCTCCAGGCGGCCATCGAGCCAGCTGCCCTGCATCACCTCGAGACCATAGCGGCCGGCGATCTTGGCGATCTCGCCCTGGCCGTCCAGCGTCGAGTAGGTGCGCACCTGCCGCACCTGGCCAGCAAGGATCTGCATGTCCTGCTCGATCTCGGCCTCGGAGGGGAATTTGTTGGTGCGCGGATCCTGGTCGCCACGGAACGGCGAATAATCGATACCCGCGATCACCTCGCCCCAGGGGCGAGGTTCGATGGGGCGGTTCATGTAGGCCCAGCCGGCCAGATTGAGGATGGCGACGAGGAGAAGGACGAACAGTCCCGAATAGCGCATGGCCAAAGACTTAGACACGTATGCCCCAGGGCAGAATTGCAACGCGGCGCCGATGCGACCCGTGCCGGCCCGAACGGCCCGCACCGTCTCCGGCAGGCAGTCTGATAGGCAGGCAATATGGCGGCTTTACGGCGAACGCCGGACTATACGGTGGGGCCAAAAAAGAGTCGAGGGGACGGCGGTTTATCCCCGCTGGGCGGCATGCGGCACGACTGGCGGGCGGTTCAGCCCTCGGACAGGTGGTCGAGCGGCAGCGCGCCGTCGGTCTTGATCGGCCGGATGACGAAATTCGAACGGATGTCTTTGACCATCGGCAGCGACAACAAGCGCTGGGTCAGCAATTCCTCGTAGGCCGCAAGATCGGGTACCACCACCTCGGCGAAGAAATCCGCCTCACCCGACACCATATGCGCCGAGACAACCTCCGGGATCGCCTCCAGCATGCGCTGGTGGCTGGCGGCATTCTCGGCCGAATGCTTCTCCACCTTGATATCGACATAGACGGTGAGGCCGAGTCCGACCTTGCGGCGATCCAGCACGGCACGATAGCTGCGGATATAGCCCTCGTCTTCCAGCCGCTTGACCCGGCGCAGGCAGGGCGAGGGCGACAGGCCCACCTTTTCCGCCAGATCGACATTGCTCAGCCGCGCGTCTTGCTGCAGGGCGGCCAGGATTTTGCGATCAAGGGCGTCTAGGTTCATATTTGGCACTATCTGCCTCAGATACTGTCATTTATTGCCATATGTTGCTGAGATAATCATACAAACGGCAGAATTCGCAAGGACATGCCGGCCGGTTTGCGGCCATCCTGTGTCTGCCGACCGCACCGGAGTCTTCCCATGTCTGCCGACAGCAGCCTTGCCCCCTCCTCTCCCGCACCCGCCGGCCTGGGCGTCGCCGACCAGGGCCGGCTGCTGGGGGCCGCCGCCGCGCTGGCCACCGTGCTGCTCTGGGCGGGTGGCCTGGTCGCCACCCGCTTTGGCGTCACCGGCTCGCTGGCCCTGGGGGATGTCGTCTTCCTGCGCCTGCTGCTGCCGGCGCTGCTGCTGGTTCCCGTCCTGCTCCGCTTTCTCAAGACACCGGGCGGCACGCCGCGCGACGACCGGCGCCCCTTCTGGTTCATCATCCTGATTGCCGGTGCCGGCCTGCCCTTCATGCTGATCAGCAGCACCGGGCTGTTTTTCGCGCCCGCCGCCCATGCCGGTGCGCTGATGCCCGGCAGCATGCCGCTGTTTGCCGCGCTGTTCGCCGTGCTGCTGCTGGGCGAACGCTTCAACCTGCAGCGCCGCCTGGGCACCGGCCTGATGCTGCTGGGGGCCGTCGCGGTCGGCGGCTGGCAGGTGATCGACGGTACCGGCCAGGCCTGGCGCGGCGATCTGATGTTCGTGCTCTGCGGTGCGCTCTGGGCCAGCTACACCATCGCGCTGAAAAAGACCGGCATCGGTGCATGGCAGGCTGCCGCCCTGGTCTATGTCACCTCGTTTATCCTCTATGTGCCGGTTTACCTTCTGTGGTTCGACAGCCGGCTGCTAACCGCGCCGGTGTTCGAAATCGGCGTCCAGCTGGTACAGTCGGTCGCCTCGGGCCTGCTCAGCATGGCGGCCTATGGCTTTGCCGTGCGCCGGCTCGGCGCCGCACCGGCGGCGGCTTTTGCCGCCCTGACCCCGGCGCTGACCGCGCTGCTGGCGGTGCCGATGCTGGGCGAATGGCCCGAGCCGGTCACCTGGGCCGGTATTGTGGCCGTCAGCCTTGGCGTCGCGCTGGCCAATGGCGCGTTTTCCCGCTATCTTCCATCTAACCGATAAAGAGGTTAGATATGTTCGATCATATTTCCATCGGCGTCCGCGACATCGGCCGCTCCAGCGCCTTTTACGACGCCGCCCTCAAACCGCTTGGCTATACCCGGCTCTATGAAGGCGACTACGGCATCGCCTATGGCGCCAAGCAGCCGCAATTCTGGATCGACCGCACCGACAGTCCGGTACCCGCCGACCCGAAATCCTGTTTCCATCTGTGCTTCCGCGCCGAGAGCCGCGCGGCAGTCGATGCCTTCCACGCCTTTGCACTCCGGCATGGCGGCACCGATAACGGCCCGCCCGGCCTGCGTCCGCAATACACGCCGACCTATTACGCCGGCTTCATCCTCGACCCCGATGGTTATCGCATCGAGGCGGTGTGCTATTCTCCGGACTGAGATGCTCGAGCATATCGACACGGTTTTTGCCGCCACGCCATCGGCCCGCAGCGATGTCGAGATCTACCAGATGTGGGAGATCTTCAAGGCGGTGAATGCGCGGGTGAAGGCCGGCGGCAAGGTGATCAGCCTGCTGGCCGGCGAACCCACCCTGCCGCCGCCGCAGGCCGCCATCGCCGCGGCACAGGCGGCGCTCTCCAGCGGCAAGCCACTGGGCTATACCGAGGCGCTGGGCATCCCGGCCCTGCGCGAGGGCATCGCACAGCTGTACAGGCGCCGCCACGGCCTCGACATTCCAGCCTCCCGCGTCGCGGTCACCGTCGGCACCTCGGCAGGGCTGATGCTCGCCTTCCTCGCCGCGTTTTCCGCCGGCGACACGGTAGCCGTGGTCGAGCCCAGCTATCCGGCCTATCGCGGCACGCTGAAGGCCATCGACCTGATCCCCTATCGCCTGACCACCGATGCCTCGACGGGATATCGTGTGACGGCCGAGATGATCGCCGCCCTGCCCGCGCATGTGAAAGGCGTCGTCGTCGCCAGCCCGGCCAACCCCACCGGCACCATGCTATCCGGCGCCGAGCTGCGCGCGATCTATGCCACCTGCCGCCAGCGCGGCCTGTGGCTGATCGTCGATGAACTCTATCATGGCGTCACCTATGACCAGCCGGCCGAAACCGTGCTCGCCGCCGGCGACGATGCCATCGTCATCAACGGCTTTTCGAAATACTGGGGCATGACCGGCTGGCGGCTCGGCTGGCTGGTGCTGCCCGAACGGCTGGTGTCGCGCATTGAGGCGTTGCATGGCAGCCTGCAGATTTCCGCACCGACGCTGTCGCAGATCGCCGGTGTCGCTGCGCTGGAAGCGGATACCGAACTGGCGCCCCGCGTTGCCGCCTATAAACGCAACCGCGATGCCCTGCTGGCGATGCTGCCGCGCTGTGGCATCACGCGCTTCGCCCCGCCTGATGGCGCCTTCTATCTTTATATCGATGTCGGCGACTTCACCGATGACAGCGTCGCCTTCTGCAAGCGCATGCTGGAAGAGACCGGCGTGGTGGCCGCGCCGGGCGTGGATTTCAACACTGCCGACGGCCAGCGCTATATCCGGTTTTCCTTCTGCATGGATGCGGCCATCATCGACGCCGCCATCGAACGGCTGGAGCCGTGGTTCAGGGGCCTAAACCGACGCTGAACAGGGACGTGGCAAACAGCGGACGGTTGAAGTAGTCGTCATAGGCCGCGAGCCCCTGAGACCGCATGCATTGCGACACGCCGGCGTTGTAGCCGCTGTAATCATAGATCGGCCTGCTTTCCCAACGACAGACCTCCCGCTCGCGCCTGCAATTCTTGCCTTTCTTGTCGCAGCGGTCCCGTTCGGTCGTACATGTCTCATACCGCTCGCTACCCACTTGCCTGATCAGGTGACGATTCAGGTTTTGGCATTGCCGCCAGTCATCGTAAGCGGCATAGCATTGCTCCCTCTCCGGCAGTGACATGCAGTGGTATTGCGCGCAGCCGGGCAGAAATATCGCCAGCGCCAGCAGCACAGCGATACGGAGCAGAGGTTTGCCGGACAGCATGGTCGTCTCGGGCAGACATCCCTGCTTCAGCCGATCTTGCTGGGGCGGCGCGCCCGCCACGGGACGCGCCGGTTTTTATCGGAAGCCTGCCGGATGCAATGCTGTTGCTCGGCCGTGGCGGAATTGCGGCAGAGTTGCGCCCGGATTTAGTCGAGCTGCAGAATCTGCCATTTCAGATAGGCACTTTCCGGCAGATGCGGATGCACCGGATGGTCAGGGCCGGCGCCACCGGAATACAGGATGCGGCCAGTGCGGCCGGCCAGGCTGAGGCCAATCGCCACTTCCTTGCCAAAGACTTCACCCGGCAGCAGATGCGCGCAGCAGGCGACGAACCAGATCCCGCCGGGCCGGACCAGCGGCGCCGCCAGCTTGGCCAGCTTACGATAGGCCTTGGCGCCGGGACCGAGATCCTTGCGGCTTTTGACGAAGTTCGGCGGATCGGTGACGACGATGCCGAAGCTCGCCTTCTCGGCCTGTAACTGCTCCAGCGCCGGGAAGGCCTCTGCTTTCTCGAAGCGGGCGATGCGCCCGAGATTGTTGTCCTTGGCCGCCTGCACTGCCTGGCCGATGGCGAGTTCCGAACGATCGATGCCGCGCACGCTTTTTGCCCCCGCCTTGGCGGCGGTCAGCGCAAAGGCGCCGGAGTTGCAGTAGACATCCAGCATCTCCTCGCCCTTGGCGAGGCCGGCGATGATCGCGCGTGCGCCGGCGAGATCGAAATACCAGCCGGTCTTTTGGCCTTCCAGCAGATCGAGTGCGATCCGCACGCCGCCCTCCTCCACCATGGCCGGCGCATCGTCCAGACTGCCGGCGGCAAGCCGGATCTCGGGCTGCAGCCCCTCCAGCGCGCGCACCGGCGTGTCGTTGCGCAGCACCACCGCACGCGGCTTCAACACGGTATCCAGCGCTTCCAGCAGTACCGGCAGCAGATGCTCAGCACCGGCGGTATTGGCCTGTACACAGAGCACATCGCCATAGCGGTCGATGATGAAGCCCGGCATGCCGTCGGCTTCGGCATGCACCAGCCGGTAATACGGACGATCGAAGCAGCGTTCCCGCAAGGCGAGCGCGGCGCGCAACCGCGCAGCGAGGAAACTGGCGTCGACCGCGGTCGCGGTTGTGCTCCACAGCCGTGCCGCAATCAGCGAATGGGCGTTGAAACTGGCGGTTCCCAGCGAATCGCCCTGGGCATCGACGAGTCGCACAAGGCTACCGGGTGCAACCGCCTTGGCTTCGGCGTCCAGTGCAATCTCATTGGAATACACCCACGGATGCCCACCCCTAACACGGCGGTCTTCACGCGGTTTCACGCGCAGAACGGGCAACGTATTGAAAGTCATGGACAAATCCTCAGGACATCGGTATCAGCGCGGGACGGCATCGCGCCGCACAAAAAAGAAAGCGAACCTTAGTCGATGTTCACCCTGCACGACCAGTTGCGCCGCGACACTTTCGCCGTCTGTCGCATGAAGCTTTGCCTGGTCCAGTTGATGAACGACAGCCAGTATCCCTGGCTCATCCTGGTTCCTGCCGTTGAGAACATCACCGAGATCGTCGAACTGAGCGAAAAGCACCGCAAGCAGCTGATCAACGAGATCGCCCAGGCACAGCGCGTGCTGCAGCATGTGTACCAGCCACACAAGCTCAATGCCGCAGCCTTGGGCAATGTGGTGTCGCAGCTGCATGTGCATGTGATCGCGCGCTTCCAGGATGATGGCGCCTGGCCCGGCCCGGTCTGGGGCAAACAGCCGCCCAAGCCCTATGACGATGCGGCGATGCGCGCCACCGTGGCCAAACTGCAGAACGCCTTCATCACGCGCGTCTGAGCGCGTATATTGCCGGCATGACGTCCGAATCGATTGAAACCATCGGCCTGATCGCCGGGGCCCTGACCACGCTGGCCTATGTGCCACAGGTGGTGAAGGTGTGGCGCAGCCGCTCGGCGCGCGACATCTCGCTCGGCATGTTCCTGCTGATGAATGTCGGCATCGCGCTGTGGCTGGTCTATGGCCTGCTGATCGGCTCGCCCGGCCTGATCGCTGCCAATAGCGTCACGCTTGGCCTCACCGCCGCCGTGCTGGTGGCCAAGCTGAAATTCGACCGGCCGGGGAAAGTCTCCGCTGCAGAAACCGCCGGCTCGACTGGTCCTTAGGCCCGGCGTATAACCGACGGCATGCCCAGTCATGCTATCCGCCGTCGTGACTTCCTGCTCGGCTCGACTCTGGCCGGTGCCGCCTTCGTCGCGGCACCCGGGCTAGCCGCCCCCGCCCCGGCGAAAGATAACGGCGGCTTTTTCCGCATCCTCACCGGCTCGGCCCATACCACGACATTCCCGGTCGGCGTGACGGTGGCCTCTGCCATCTCGAATCCTCCTGGCAGCCGTCCCTGCGAGAAAGGCGGCAGCTGCGGCGTGCCCGGCCTGATCGCCGTGGCCCTGACCAGCCAGGGTTCAGTCGCCAATCTGGCCGCCATCGGCAATGAAAGCATCGAATCCGGCTTTGCCCAGGCCGATCTGGTCTACAGTGCCTTCCAGGGCGAAGGCATCTACTTCCGTCGCTCCAAGCAGGCGAATCTGCGCGTGCTGGCCAACCTGTATCCCGAGACCGTGCATCTGGTGGTGCGGCGCAACAGCAACATCACCGATATCCGCGAACTGGCCGGCAAGCGCGTGTCGATCGACCGCACCGGCTCGGGCACGCGCTTCAATGCGGAGATCATCCTCGCCGCCTATGGCCTGCGACTGAACCAGATCCGCCTGCTCGAAGTCGATCCCGGCGAAGCGGCGGAGCTGATGACAAAAGACCAGCTCGATGCCTTCTTCCTGATTTCCGGCCAGCCGGCACCGACGGTGAGCGACCTGACCGACCGCGAGATCGCCCGCGTGGTGCCGTTATCGGGCCGCCAGATCGAAGGCGCATTGCGCCGGCACCAGTTTTTCACCCGCGACTTCATCCCGGGCAATACCTATCGCGATGTGCCGGAAACCGAGACGCTCAGCATCGGCATGCAGTGGATCGGGCCGGAAAGCCTGGACCCAGATCTAGTCTACGAGCTGCTGCGCGCCCTGTGGCATCCGCGCAATCGCAAGATTCTCGATGCCGGCCCGGCGATGGCACAGCGCATCCGGCTCGGCACCGCCCTGCTCGGCGTCAGCGTGCCTTTGCATGCCGGGGCCGAACGCTTCTATCGCGAGATGAAACTGATTACGTAATCAGTTTTCGGGCAGCGGCGCCTCCCGGGCCGCCGCCGCGCACCATTCCTGCATCGCCGGCAAGGCATAGATTGCATTGACATAGGCTTCCGACACCGGGTCGAGCGCCACACCATAGCTGCGCAGCCGCGTTGCCACCGGGGCGTACATCGCATCGGCAAGGCTGAAGGCACCGAACAGGAAATCACCTTGCTTGCCAAAGCGGCCACGGCAGTCCTGCCAGATCTGCTGCACGCGGGCGATATCCAGCCGCGCCTCCTCGCTGGGGGTTACGCCCTGCTGGGCGGCCGGGCTGAGCTTGGCGATATCCATCGGCAGCTCGCGGCGCAGCGGCACAAAGCCGGCGTGCATTTCGCTCATCACGCTGCGCGCCACGGCACGCGCCCGGGTATCGGTGGGCAGCAGCTTGGCATCGGGCCAAGTCTCGGCGATGTAGTCGCAGATCGCCAGGCTTTCCCACACCGTCAGGTCACCATGCTTGAGCACGGGCAGCTTGCCAGCCGCCGAATGCAGCAGGATTTCCGCCTTGGTTTCCGGTCGGCGCAGCACGATCAGCTCTTCCCGGAAGGGCTGGCCGGTCGCCTTCAGCGCCAGCCAGGGGCGCAGGCTCCAGCTCGAGTAATTCTTGTTGCCGATAACGAGAACAAGATCAGCGTTGGGGGTGAGATCGCTCACGATAGGCTCCGCGTCAGGATGCGTATTTCCCAAATTGGGCAGGCACCTTATAGACGAGGGATCGCCCGCCGCCCATATTCATATTGAACCATTCCAATGCCGAGGATTGCCGTGCCTGTCACCCTGATTGCCAAATCCGCCGCCGCCATTCCCGTCGAGACTCTGACCGCCAAGGCCTGGGTCACGCGGGCGTCCCGGGAAAAGGGCATGGTCGCCGGACTGGCCGAGGCGCAGGGTTTCAAAGCCAAATCCGGTCAGGTGCTGGTACTGCCCGATGCCAAAACGGGCAAGCCCGCCCGCGTGCTGGCCGGCATCAGTGAGGCCCCCGACCTATGGTCCTTTGCCGCCATCGCCGGCGCATTGCCGGCGGGCGACTATAAGCTCACGGATACCAAAGCCGGTGACGCCGCGGCCCTGGGCTGGGCACTCAATGCCTATCGCTTTGACCGCTACAAGAAGATCGAAAAGAAAACCGTGCGCCTGGTCTGGCCGGCCAAGGCAAACCAGCAGCGCGTGAGCGCACTGCACGACGGCATCGTGCTGGCGCGCGACCTGATCAACACGCCCTCCGCCGATATGGGCCCGGCGGAACTGGCCGAAGCCGCGCGCGGCGTGGCGCTGGTGGGCGGCGCGGAGTTCAGCACCATCATCGGCGACGACCTGCTGGAGCAGAACTACCCGATGGTGCATGCCGTCGGCCGCGCCAGCGTGCGCCTGCCGCGCCTGATCGACCTGCGCTGGGGCAACCCGAAGCACCCGAAGCTCACCCTGGTCGGCAAGGGCGTGTGCTTCGATACCGGCGGCCTCGACCTGAAACCTTCGGCCGGCATGCTGCATATGAAAAAGGATATGGGCGGCGCCGCCGTGATGCTGGGCCTGGCCGCAGCCATCATGGCGATGAAGCTGCCGGTGCGGTTGCGCCTGCTGATCTCGGCCGTCGAGAACAGCGTTTCGGGCAACGCCTTCCGTCCGGGCGACATCCTGACGAGCCGCAAGGGACTGACCGTCGAGATCGGCAACACCGATGCCGAAGGCCGCCTGGTGCTGGGCGATGCCCTGGCCGAGGCCGATAGCGAAAAGCCCGACTGGCTGATCGATGCCGCCACGCTCACCGGTGCGGCCCGCGTGGCGGTCGGTCCCGATCTGCCGGCGCTCTATGCCACGGAAGATGCGATGGCGCAGGCCCTGCTCGACGCCGGTTTAAGTGCAGCCGATCCGCTGTGGCGCATGCCGCTGCATGCTGGATATCGCGAGTATATCGAAGGCAAGGTGGCCGATATCACCAACTCGGCCGATGTGCCGTTTGCCGGCTCGATCACCGCCGCCCTCTTTCTCAAGGAATTCGTCACCAAGACGAAGTCCTACGCCCATCTCGACATGTTCGCCTGGAATCCGCGCCCGCGCCCCGGCCGCCCGCTGGGCGCCGAAGCCACCGGCCTGCGGGCGCTCTATGCCGCCATTGAAAAGCGGTACGGCAGGCGCTGACCTCAGGTCTTGGAGATGTAGCGGTAGTCTTCGATGATGACCTTGTCATCGACGATCTTCAGCACATAACCGAAGACGGCCGTGTAATTCGACCAGAGCGGAATGCTGCCAAAGGCATGGCGGCCAAAGCGCGCACCCTCAACCAGCACATTCACCTTGCCGCTTCCGGCATCGACGATGTCCTGCAGGACGGCCTTGTAGAAGCGCAGCCCGGTGATCGAGTCATTGGCCGGAATGATATTACGATAGACCTCGAACTGATCGTCCATATGCTTCTTGATCGCCGCCTGGATGGCCGGCCAGTTCTTCTGCAGGGTGGCCTCGAAGTCTTCGGTATTGACAATCGGTGCCGAAACGGCCGGCGTGGATGACTGGGGCGCTGCCTTCAGGCTCGCCACCGCGGTCGGCGGTGCCGATGGTGGCGGTGCCGATGGTGGCGATGCTGCTGGTGACGGTGCTGGCGATGACGATGCCGGCTGCGGGGGCGCGGCAATCACCACCGCTGCTGCGGGCGCCGTGGCAACCGGGCCCGTCACCGGCGCCGGCGCCGAAGCGGCCCGCACCCTGCTACCCGGGTCAGGCAGGTTGGAAATGCGGATGCGCGCCAGCTTGTTGAAAGCACCATTCGGGTAATTCTCGATATAGGCCTGGAAGTCACGGGCATCCTGGCTGTCCTTGATCGAATTCCAGAAGGCGATCTCGGCCGCATTGTCATTGAAGCCGGGCGACGGCACCGGCGCCGACAGGGCCGCAACCTGCGGCGGTGGCGAAGGTTTGAAAGAGAATTCACCAACCACCGACGAACTTTCCCACGGCGTCTGCTTGCCCTGGGTGCGCTGGATCACACGGGCCCGCGCCTGCTTGAAGGCTTCCTCCATCGATAGGCCGGGCCGCTTGATCGCCGCCACCAGTTCCGACGTATAGATGCCGTTGGCGCCATCGCCATCATTGGCCACCGAGCCCGGCGCGGTGGCATAGGCTATCATCGTGCCGGTCGGCGCCGAGATCGCAGCCAACCCGTTGCTGACCGAGCGGAAGCTGCGCTGGAACGGATTATTGCGACAGGCATCCAGGATCACGATGTTAAACTGGTTCTTCGCCGTCGCCATGCGCGCCATCACATAGGCGACATCCATGGATTCGACTTCGACCTCTTCCTCGCTTTCGATGCTGGCCTTGACCGGGATCAGGTAATTGCTGCCGCGCACCTGCATGCCATGGCCGGCGAAGTAGAACAGGCCGACAGAGCCGTCGCGCAGCTTGCGGCCGAACTCCACCACGGCACGCTGCATGCTGACGCGGTCAGCGTTCTCCAGCACCTGAACATCGAAATCCAGTTCGCGCAGCGTGGCCGCCATCATGCGTGCGTCATTGATCGGATTCTTCAGTACGCCATCGGCATAGGCATTATTGCCGATCACCAGCGCCAGGCGCTTGGAGGTCGCCTGCGCGGGATCTGCCGCCAGCAGGGAAGCTGCTGCCGCCAGGATGGCCGCCATGCCGATGCAGAATCGGCCGATCCGGGATTGAACGAGCCCGCCCATGGCGCCGCTCCTGCCTCTTGTTTGCCTCGGAGACCCTCTTCGGATCGCGGGTAGAATACTACAACTCATCCCGGAATCATCACAACTTATGAGTACAAATCTGCCCGATCCGGCCACTGAGCCCGTCTAAAAAACCCCGTATGCCGGTCACAATGCGATCACAGGGGGTCACAGCCTTGTCGGCGGCGGCGGCGCACGCCCTCGACTAGTCTCCGGCCATGCAGTCGTGACACGCCACAAGCACATAAGAAAAGGAGACAATCATGGCTTTCCCCGGTGTTGCCTTCTTCATCGTATTGGCCGTCATCCAGTTCTTCATCGTCGCGGACGGTTTGGTGAGCTGGTTCCATGTCGATTGGCTGGTGGCCGCCAACCTCTCGGCCATGCTGAGCGGTCTGCCGTTGCTGATCATCTTCATGCTGGCCCGCGAGCGGCGGCTGCGTGAAGACCGCATCCAGCGCCAGTCACCCTGAACCGCAGCCTTCGCCATTTTAGCCCGAGCCCGGCCAGATGCGGCGTCATCGCACCGGCCGGGTTTTGGTTTTCCCAACCAGCTTTTTTGCCGCATTTTTACTGGCTTTTTTCTTGGCGGTGGGTTTCTGCGCCACGGCTTTTTTGGGCATTATTTTCTTTGGCGCAGCCTTCCTGGCTGCAGGTTTGGCGGTGCGGCGCACGGCGGCCAGCGCGTCGCGCATCCAGTCGCGCAGATCGTCGGCATCCAGCAGCACATCCTCGGGCAGTTCATACCAGCGCGGCACCATGCGGGTTTCGCTCTTGCGCGCATAGGTGAAAGGCCCCATGCCGGCGGCCTCGAAACGCGGCCGGGTCTGATCGTCGACGACGAAGAACAGTGTGCCGCGCAGAATCACCGCGAACATCTCGCCATCGATGCGAAAGCCATGACCGCCAAACAGCCGCTCGCTCTGCACCGGCCCCATGCCGGCGGCCGCCATGCAGTCCTGTACATACGCGACGAAATCCCCGTCCTGCGCCAAGCCCCCCTCCTTGAAATTGGATAATTGTTCACTATATGTTCTAGCAAACCTTGCCGCAAGATGCAAGCGGCTTTCGCGACCAGAATCTGGTTTTAGCGCGGTTTAACCAGGAATAAGCCGGAATAAGGATCGAATAAGCCCAAATAAGATGGAGTTAGAGTCAAACCGGATGAAATCTGGCAGGCTGGGCCACCAGCTCAGGCCCGCGCCGTGCGGCGTGACAGCTTGTGGCTGTACATCATCTGGTCGGCGGCCGCCAAAGCCGCACCCGGATCCTCGCCGGGCTTGAGCGGGTAGACGCCATAGGCCGCATCCAGCGGCAGCGACTTGCCTTCCCAGTGCAGCGGCCGGCGGCGAATCGCCTCGGCCAGATGTTCAGCCTTCTCCCGGCCCTGCTGCGCATCGGTCTCGCTCAGGATGACGCCATATTCGTCGCCGCCGAGCCGGGCGGTGACGTCGAATTCGCGGGTGTTGTCGAGCAGGATCTGGCCGACCTGGATCAGGGCCGCGTCGCCGGCCCCATGGCCGTGTTTGTCGTTGATCTCTTTCAGGCCGTTAAGATCGAAATAGATCAGGCAGGACGGCCGACCATAGCGTTCGACATGCGCCATGGCGCGCGACAGCTCGCGCACGAAGGCGCGCCGGTTATACAGCGGGGTCAGCGTATCGCGGTCGGCCAGGCGCTCGAGTTCGGCCAGTCGATGCCGCGTGCGCCCCAGCTCGCCGCGCAGCTGATCCACCTCGCCCATCAGCCGCACGATCGCATCGCGCACGCGCGGCGTCAGTTCAGGTTCGGGAATCCCCATCACGGTGGCGGTGGCGGCCGGGTTGACGGCCGCGGTGGCTGGTGCGGCAGCCGGACCGGAGGAGCCAACGACAGGGCGCGCGCTGCCACCCGACCCGATAGGAGTCGTGGTACCCAGCCCGACCGGTCGACGGTCCTCGATCTTCACTATGCCTCGCTTTCCAGGCATTGCCGTCTGTGGCGGCAGTCTGCGTTACTCATGCCGCAGTAAGCGTTAACAAAGCATGGATCGCACGGCCTTGCCACAGCAGGAACCGGCCCCGCTTTCCCGACATTCGGCTCAATCCCGAGGTCCGGCTTTACACCCTGACCCCGCTCCCTATAATCCGCCGCTTTCCGCCGCAGGAGTAACTCATGGCGCCGCGTAAAGGTTCGCCAGCCAAGGCCCGCACTGGCAAGGCCCCCCAGGGGAAGTTCCCCGCAGGGAAGCCTGTGGTCGGCATCATCATGGGCAGCCAGTCCGACTGGGCCACCATGGAGCATGCTGCCGCCGTGCTGGCCGCGCTGAAGGTGCCGGCCGAGCATTGCATCGTCTCGGCCCATCGCACGCCGCAGCGGCTCTATGACTATGCCAACAGTGCGGATCAGCGCGGCATCCAGGTGATCATCGCCGGCGCCGGCGGCGCGGCCCATCTGCCAGGTATGGCAGCCGCCATGACGCATCTGCCGGTGCTCGGCGTGCCCGTGGAAAGCAAGGCGCTGAAGGGACTCGATTCTCTGCTGTCGATCCAGCAGATGCCGGGCGGCATTCCGGTGGGCGCACTGGCCGTTGGCAAGGCCGGCGCCATCAATGCCGGCCTCCTGGCGGCCGCGATCCTGGCGCTGAACGATCCGGCACTGTCCCAGCGCCTGCAGGCCTGGCGCGCCAAGCAGACCAAGGCCATCAAGCTCAAGCCGAGCCGCGGCAAGTAATGGCCGCCCTTCCGCCCGGCAGCATTATCGGCATTCTGGGCGGCGGCCAGCTCGGCCGCATGCTGGCGATTGCGGCGGCGCGGCTGGGCTATCACTGCCACATCTTCGCGCCGGAAGCCGATCCGCCGGCGGCCGAGGTGGCTGCGAGAGTCACCCGCGCCGATTACACCGATGCCGCCGCGATGGCGAAATTCGCTGGCAGCTGCGCCGTGGTGACCTACGAATTCGAAAATATCCCCTTCGATCCGGTGGCCGCGATCGCCAAACTGGTGCCGGTGCGCCCGGGCACGGAAGCGCTGCGCATCAGCCAGGATCGCCTGTTCGAGAAGGATTTCTGCAACAGCCGCGGCATCGGTACCGCGCCCTATCGCCCGGTCGCCAATCCTGCCGATCTGTGCAGCGCGGTCACCCCGCTCGGCCTGCCGCTGGTGCTCAAGACCCGCCGCATGGGCTATGACGGCAAGGGCCAGGTCAAGATCGCCAGCACCGAGGATACCGCGCCGGCCTTCGCCGCGCTGAAATCCGACGCGCTGATCGCCGAGGGCTTCATCAGTTTCAGGCGCGAACTGTCGGTGGTGCTGGCACGCGGCAGCGACGGCCGCATCGTGTCCTGGGGCCCGGTGGAGAATATCCATCGCAACCATATCCTGTGGCGCACCTACGCGCCGGCGCGGATCGAACCGGTGCTGGCCGCCGAAGCCGAACGGATCGCCGCCAGCCTGGCCGAGGGCCTGGACTATGTCGGGGTCATGGCGGTCGAACTGTTCGACTGCGGCGACCGGATCCTGGTCAACGAGATGGCGCCCCGCGTCCACAATTCCGGCCACTGGACGCTGGATGCTGCCGTGACCTCGCAGTTCGAGCAGCATATCCGGGCGATCTGCGGCCTGCCACTGGGCAGCGGCGACCGGCTCTGCGACGCGGTCATGGAAAACCTGATTGGCGACGAGGTGAATGCCTGGCCCGCCCTGCTGGCTGAGCCCGGCACCAAGCTGCACCTCTATGGCAAGGCGGAAGCCCGGCCCGGCCGCAAGATGGGCCATGTGAACCGCCTCTACCCCACCGGTAGTGCCCCACAACCATAAGCCACAATGATGCCGTTACGTTCCGCTTGCGGTCGGACAATCAATCCCTATATTATTGGTTAATATTTATTAACCATGCTGTCGAGAACGACGGTATTGCCGTTTCCTGGGCCCAGAAGCGCTCAAAGGTTCGGTGAGATGCGGTCATGGCGATCGAGGATGTCAGTGCAGGCTTAGCCGGCGTTGCGAGAGTTCCGCAGCGGTCGGCGAAGAGTGCCCTGATCAGCAACACGGACAATCCTGCTGTGCAGCAATATGCGCAGGTGAGTCACTTTACCTCGTATCTGGCTGATGCACCGCCGCCGGTGGCGGAAAACCCGCCGGAGAAACAGCCTGAGCCGCAGACCACCGCCCAGGCTTTCGAGAGTTACTTCGGTACGCCCTCCAGCAGCGCCAGCAGCAGTTCAAGCTCGGCCCTGACAGAGCCGCCGCCAGCGGTTCTGAATTACACCGCCAAGGGCACGACCAACCTGCTGCAGAAGCCGAGCCAGGCCGGCCAGTTCCTCAGCCTCTCCGTCTGAGTCCCCAAATTTCCGTATATTGAACCGTCAGGCCCGCCGCAGGTTGCGGAACGGGTTCGGCAGTTTTTCAACCAGCTTGCCAAGCCGGCCCTTGGCCTGCTGGATGCGCATCACATCGGCCAGCCGGCGGTCGAGAAATGCCGCGGTGCCGGCGAAACCCTCCGACTTGTCGTCCAGCCAATGCAGCAGGGTTGCGGCATAGACGCCGGCCAGCAACATGCGCTTGCTGTAGAAATTGAAGTCCGTGGCGGTATCACCGGCGGCATACCAGATCGCATCCACCGTGCGGTACACTTGCCGCAACATGCGCGGGGCATGCTGCGGCAGGGCTTCCAGCGCCAGGGCGCGGCGCACCGCCTCGCGATGTGGCGCCACGATCTCCAGCCGCGTCAGCACGGCAAGTTTCACCCGGTCGCGCACCTTCATCGCAGCAAGGTCATGGCTTTCCAGCGCCCGCAGCATCGCCGCATCGGTTTCCGTCACCCAGAAATCCAGCGCCGCGGCAGCACCGCCGGGAAAAGCCCGGCTCGCCATGCCCGCGTCAAAGCCGCAATCCTGAGCCGCCTGCGCCAGGGTCTTGCCGCTCCAGCCATCGAAGGGCACATGCAGCAGCATGGCTGCCAGCAGTGCCCGCTTTTCGGTCAGCAGATGCTCGTCGCTCATTCTTCAGCCTCCTGCGGGCGCAGACTCGCGCGATGCCGCAATTCGCTTTCAAAGACCAGATCGCGCAGGTCGGTCATCCGCTGGGGATACAGGATGCCGTCGAGATGATCCAGCTCATGCTGGACCACCCGGGCATGCCAGCCGCCCACCTCGCGTTGAAGGGCCGTGCCGTCCGGCAGCGTGCCCTCATAACGGATGCGGGTATAGCGCGGCACCAGGCCGCGCATCCCTGGCACCGACAGGCAGCCCTCCCAGGCCATATCCTGCTCGGGCCCGAGCGCCTCCCAGCGCGGATTGACCAGAGTGACCAGCTCGCGCTCGCCATCGCCCTCGTCAGGGGTCAGAAACACCGCCACCCGCAGCGGCACATGCACCTGGGGCGCGGCCAGACCCTGCCCCGGCGCATCGACCATGGTATCGACCATATCGGCGATCAGCTGGCGGATTTCCGGTGCGGTCGGGTCCGCCACCGAGTCGGCCGGGCGGGCCAGGACCGGGTGGCCCATCTTTGCGATCTTGAGAATTGCCATGGCCGGAAGCCTAGGCCAGAGTGCCGGCGCCGCCAAGCCGCCAGATCACCTATTTCCACCAATGACTTAAGACCCAGTGAATAATGCTCCCGGATATCCACAAAGTCGCTTCACAAAGCCGGGACAGCGTGTTAGAACCCGCCACTTGCCGGAGCCTAGCTCCGCAAACGGAATTCTATTGACCCGAAAGGATGGACCCCTCGTGCAGGTCTTGGTTCGCGATAACAACGTTGATCAGGCGCTCAAGGCGCTGAAGAAGAAGATGCAGCGTGAAGGTATTTTCCGCGAGATGAAGCTGCGCGGTCATTACGAGAAGCCGTCGGAGCGTCGCGCCCGCGAGAAGGCTGAAGCCATCCGCCGCGCCCGCAAGCTGGCCCGCAAGCGCGCCCAGCGTGAAGGTTCGATGTAATCGGACTGCGCGTTATTCGCGTTCTGAACGAAGCCGCCGCAAGGCGGCTTTTTTCATGCCCAAAAGGCATTCCACGATCACTTAGCAGCGATAGTCCTGCTTTCCGCCATTTTTTTCCTGCGCGGTCCGGTTTAGCTTAAGGCAGCGGTAAACAATCAAGGAGCTGGGCGGCGTGCACCAGAATGTGCAGCTCCTGCAGGGTCTCGACCATCTCGATCAGGGCATCAGCATCTTTGACAAAGAGCTGAAGCTGATCGCCTGTAACCGTCGTTATCTGGAACTGCTCGAATTCCCACCCAGTTTCGGCACGGCCGGCACGCCGGTGGAAACCTTCTACCGCTACAATGCCATGCGCGGCGAATATGGCCCCGGCGATGTAGACAGCCAGGTGAGCGAACGCATCGCGCTGGCGGCAAAATTCCAGCACCACCATTTCGAACGCGTGCGCCCCAACGGCACGGTTCTGGAAATCCGTGGCAATCCGCTGCCCGGTGGCGGCTGGGTCACCGTCTACAGCGACATCACCGAACGGCGCCGCCATGAGCAGGATCGCCGGGTTGAGCTGCATGACAAGAACCGCATGCTCGATGTGGTTCTGGATACGATCAGCCACGGCATCACGCTGTTCGATACTGACCTGAAGCTGCTGATGTGCAATCAGCGCTTCCTGCAGATGCTGGATTATCCGGCAGAGCTCGGCCGTCCAGGCACGCCGTTTGAAAGCTTCGTGCGCTGGAATGCAGAGCATGGCGAGTATGGCCCGGGTAATGTGGAGGCCATGATCGCGGAGCGCGTGGCACTGGCGCGGCAATTCAATGCCCATCGTATCCAGCGCCGCCGCCCCAATGGCCGCGTCATCGAAGTGATCGGCACGCCGATCCCCGATGTCGGCTTTGTCACCTCCTATTCCGATATCACCGAGCTGCGCCGCGTCCAGGACCAATTGCGCGAATTGGCCGATACGCTGGAAGCCCGCGTCGATGAGCGCACCGTGGCGCTGACCAAATACATCGCCGAGCGCGAGGCCACCGAGCGCGAGCTGCTGCATGCCAAGGAAATGGCGGAAGTCGCCAACCGGTCGAAGAGCGCCTTCCTCGCCAATATGAGCCATGAATTCCGCACGCCGCTGAATGCCATAATCGGCTTTTCGGAATCGCTGCTGGCCGGCTATTTCGGTGCCATGCCGGCAAAGCAGTTGGAGTATGTGGATGACATCCGCAAGTCCGGCGAACACCTGCTGCAACTGATCAACGATGTGCTGGATCTGGCCAAGGTAGAAGCCGGGCGCATGGAACCACATATCGAGTCGCTCAATCCGCATGCCGTCATCGTCGACAGCCTGGAGATGATGCAGATGCAGGCCGATCGTGCCGGCGTAGAACTGAGTGCCGACGTCCCCGACGGACTGCCCCAGCTGCAGGCCGACGAACGCATGCTGCGGCAGATGCTGCTCAACCTGCTCAGCAACGCCGTAAAATTCACGCCACGTGGCGGGCGTGCCTGGGTCGCGGCCACGCTGACCGACCGGGTTCTGAAAATCGCCGTGCATGATACCGGCGTCGGCATGACGGCGCAGGATATCCCCAAGGCGCTGGCGCCCTTCGGCCAGGTGCGTGGTGTGCTGAGCCGCGAGCATCAGGGCACTGGCCTGGGCCTACCGCTGGTGAAATCGCTGGCCGAACTGCACGGCGGCACGCTGGATCTGGAGTCGCAGCCCGGCAAGGGCACGGTGGCGACGATCAGTCTTCCGTTGCGCAACGCTGCGGCAAAAATCCTGCACGCCTGAGCTTCACCGACAGGCGCTGGCGGCCTCGCGGCGCAGGGCTTCATACCGCTGCGCCGTGTCATCGGGCACGCTGAGCGATTCCAGAAATTCCAGCAAATCCCCGGTTTCAGCGTCGCTGAGCCGCAGCGGTTTCAGGATCGCCTCGCCATCGGCATGCAGGCGATCCTCATCAAGATCGGAATAATGCCCGATCACATCGCGCAGGGTGGCCTTGCTGCCGTCATGCATATAGGGCGCGGTCGCCATCAGGCTGCGCAGGCTGGGCACCTTGAATTCCCCCCAGTTGCGATGCAGCTGCACGACATGACGCACCGGGATGGCGGCGGAGCCGGCCGGATCATCGTTATGGCGCCCGAGCAGATTGAAGGGACTGGCCAGCACCTGGGCAATGCCGCCATGACGACCGGGATCCACCCGGCGTGGCTGGCCAGGATCCCTGACGAAGAATGGCAGGCCGGTATCATGGAATTCACCGTTGCTGAAATTCGCACCAGTATGGCAGGTGGCGCACTGGCCGCGCCCGATGAACAGCGCCAGACCGCGCTGCGCCCTGGCCGGATAGCGCGCCATGGCGGCGCGATTATTGGCCGCCAGCGCATCGCGGTAATCGTCAAACGGCGTGCGCGGCGATGCCAGGGTTTCCTGGAACGCTGCCAGCGCCTTGGCAGCCAGCACCAGCAGGCCTTCGTCATCCAGCATCATCGCGGCCGGATCGGCCTGTCGCGCCAGACAAGCCAGCGGACGATCCTCGCGCAGCAGCCGTGCGGTTGCGGCCACCGAGCCGCCCATTTCGGTTTCAGCCAGAATGGGGCGAATGGCCGCTGCCCACAGGCTGTCATTGGCGCCATCCCAACCGAACCAGCGTTGCAGCCAGGCGTTCAAGAGACCCGGCGTGTTGCGGTCGAGCCGATGCAGGCCTTCGCTGCGCGCTTTGGCTTCACTCCAGCCATGCTGCGGCTGATGGCAGGACTGGCAGCTGATCGCGCCATTGGCGGAAAGCCGGGTCTCGCCGAACAGCACGGCGCCCAGCCGGATCGCCTCAGGCCTGCCCGACAGGCGATTGCTGCGATCAGGCGCGACTGCAGGCGGCCAGGGTCCATGGCTGAGGATACGGTCGGTCTGGTCGGCATCGAAGACCGGTGCCTCCGATGCCTGTGCCGTACCGCACAGGATCAGCAGCAGGCAGCCGGCCACGAACCGCTTCATCGGGCGTTGATACGGAAACTCAACCGCTCACGCTGCGGCGCGCCGGCGAAGTCGAACACGAATTCCCATTCGCCCGACATATGCAGCAGCAGGCCTTCGGCGCGGTAATGCCCCCAGTCCAGCTTGGTGAGTGTAGGCTTGTAATTCATGCCATGGCGATGGGCCGGCATCGTGGCATCCACCGCCGCAAGACGCGGCAGTTCGGCCATGCGGGCATTGCACAGCCTGATATCGAGTGCAAAAGGCGCGTTGAGCGGGATCGGTGCCGGCATGGCGAGCACTACGAGGCGGAACTGCGCCCCCTCCACCACCCGCGCCTGCGCCGGCACCTCGCCGCAGGCCCAGACCGAATGACAGGCCAGCAGCAGCGCCAGAGTGAGGGCAAGCAGACGCATGACAAATTTCAGCGGTCGGCCTTGAAGCCGGTGCGGGCGAACAGCGCCTCGGCATTGCGCCAGGCGATACGTTCGGCCAGCGGCGCCGGCAGGTCGGCCAGCCAGGCGCGCGACCACTTGGCATGCTCTTCGATATAGTGCCAGCGCTCCGGCGTGAAGGTATCGGTGCCGACCATGAAGCGGTCTGGGAACTCCTCAAACAGCGCCCGCCAAGCCGGATCGACCTTGCCATTGGAGGCATGGTCATTGCGGAAGGCCAGGTCGGCCCACAATGCCGGATAACGTTTCAGCAGGTCGCGCACGCCATCGGGCCGGTCGAAGCCGGAATGGGCCCAGAGGATGAGCGCTTGCGGATCTTGCCGGAACAGGCGTTCGACCGCATCGGCATCGCTATGGGCATGCAGGAACAGCTTATGCTGCTTGGCGAGTTGCACCATGCGGCGCGGCACCGGCAGGTCGGCATCGGCGCCATAGAGGTGGAATTCGCCGATCCCGACATAGCGATACTGCGCCAGCCGGGCTTCCATATGCGTGATGACACTGTCATCACGGAACCAGGTGCTGATCTCACCACGACTGCGATAAGGCCGCAGTTCGGGCACAATAATGTCGGGCGCCGCCTGATAAAGCCGCTGGGTACCCTCGTCGCTGGAACTGGAGACCAGAACCTTGCGCAGGTTGGCCTTGCGCAGGATGGCGATGGCCTCCGCCGTGGGCAGGTTGTCCCAGGCATCGTGGCTGTAATGCACATGGGCATCGATCAGCGGCAGCATGACAGGCTGGGCCGCGGCAGGCAGCGCCGCCCCGAGCAGAATTGCAAATATGCCGTATCGAATCATGGTCAGCTCCGTTTACGCGGATTTTACGTCAGAAAACCGTCGGCGCCATGGTCACAATCCCGATAGCAGGCAAAGAAACGGCCCCGCAGTCGCCTGCGGGGCCGCCAGATACCATATGTAACCCGGTCTCAGGCCTTGCCCCAGACCTCTTCGGCAATTTCGACGATCATACGCAGTTTGGCCCACTGTTCTTCTTCAGCCAGCACGTTGCCCTCCTCGGTGGAAGCAAAGCCGCATTGCGGGCTGAGGCAGAGCTGGTTGAGATCGGCGAATTTCGCCGCCTGCTCGAGCCGGCGCTTGATGTTGTCCTTCGATTCCAGCTGGCCGGTCTTGGAGGTGACCAGACCGAGGATGACGGTCTTGTTGCCCTTGGGCAGGTGGCGCAGCGGTTCGAAACCGCCCGAACGCTCGTTGTCATACTCCATGAAATAGCCGTCGACCTTGATGGTATCGAGCAGCGTCTTGGCGACCGGTTCGTAGCCGCCCTTGGAAATGAACGTGGAGCGGAAATTGCCGCGGCACAGATGCATGGAAATCACCATGTCGCTGGGCCGGTCGGCAATCGCGGTGTTGATCATCTCGGCATACTTCTCCGGCAGGCTGTCCGGATCATCGCCACGCTGGCGCGACAGCTCACGCTGTTCAGGATCGCAGAGATAGGCCAGATTGGTCTCGTCCAGCTGCAGATAGCGGCAACCGGCATTGGCGAAATCCTGCACGGCCTTTTTGTAGGCCTGGCCGAGATCGTGGAAGAAATCGTCGAGATTGGGGTAGATGTCCTTCGGAATCGCGTTCCGGCCGCTGCGGAAATGCAGCACGCTGGGCGACGGGATGGTCATCTTCGGGGTTTCCTTGGTGTGCGCCTTCAGGAACCTGAAGTGATCGACCATCGGATGGCCCGAATAGCCGATCTTGCCCTTGACCTTGACGCCTTCGGCGCGCGTCTGCACGCCGGAGAACTGGATGCCCTGTTCGGCATGGGTGTAATACTCGACGCCATCCAGGAAACCGAGGAAGTCGAAATGCCACCAGCTACGGCGAAACTCGCCGTCGGTGATGCTCTTAAGCCCCACCTCTTCCTGCTGCTTGATGACTTTCTTGATTGCCTCGTCTTCCACCGCCTTCAGCCTGGCAGCGTCGATCTTGCCGTCTTTTTTCTGGGCCCGGGCTTCCTTCAGAATCTGGGGACGCAGCAGGCTGCCGACATGGTCGGCGCGGAATGGTGGTTTGTTGCGTTGCATCGGTTTCTCTCCCTCACTTTTGATGAAAATCAGTGTGCGCTATCGGAAACGGCGAGCCAAGCCTCCAGCTTCGACGGATCGTCGCGCAGATCGGCGCTTTTCGCGGTATGCACGATACGACCACGTTCCAGCACCACCACCTGGTCGGTGATCGGCAGCAGCTTGCGGGCATTCTGCTCGACGATGATGGCTGACAGCCCCTCTTCCCGGGTGATGCGACGGATCGCCGCCAGCAGCTCCTCGACAATGATTGGCGCCAGACCTTCCAGCGGCTCGTCCAGCAGGATCAGCTTCGGATTCAGCATCAGGGCGCGGCCCACGGCCAGCATCTGCTGCTCGCCGCCCGACAGCTGGTTGCCCATGTTGCGGCGACGCTCGGCCAGCCGTGGAAACATCTCGAAGACCTGCTGCACGCCCCAGCGACCGGGTTGCGCGACGGCGGTGAGGTTTTCCTCCACCGTCAGGGATTTAAAGACATTGCGCTCCTGCGGCACCCAGCCGATGCCGGCGGTGGCGCGTCGGTCGGAGCGATAGCCAGTGATATCGGTGCCGTTGAGGCCGATCCGGCCGCCGCGATAGCGGGTGGCGCCGATCAGGGTGTTGATCAGCGTGGTCTTGCCCGCGCCGTTGCGCCCCAGCAGGGCGAGCGAGTCGCCGGCCGCCAGGGTGAAGCTGACGCCTTCCAGCACGATGGCCTCGCCATAGCCGGCGCGCAGATTCTCGACCGTGAGAAGCTCAGACATCGACCACTTCCTCGCCGAGATAGACTTTCTTCACCCGTGGGTCGCGCGCGATGTCCGCCGCCGGGCCTTCAACAAAGAGGCCACCATTGACCAGCACCGAGATGGTCTTGGCAAAGCGGAATACCAGCTGCATGTCATGCTCGATCAGCACCAGGGTGACCGATGCCGGCAGGGCCGCGATGACATCGAGAATCTGGTGCCGTTCGGTTTCCGGCACACCGGCGGCCGGCTCGTCCAGCAGCAGCACGGCCGGTTTGCCGGCAAGTGCCACGGCGATTTCCAGCAGGCGCTGCTTGCCATAGGCGATGGTAGCAGTGCGCTGGTCGCGCACGTCGATCAGGCCGAGCTGCAGCAGTAGCGCCTCGGCCTCGTCGACCAGATCCTTGCGGCCGCCGATCGGGCGCCACCAGCCGGTGGCTGCATCCTCGCGCTGGGCAATCGCCAGCACGATGGTCTGCAGCGGCGTGAGATCGGGAAACAGCTGGTTGATCTGGAAGGTGCGCGCCAGGCCGAGCTTGACCCGCTTGTAAGACGGCAGGCCGGTGATGTCGGCGCCCTGCAGCAGGATGCGCCCCGAGGTGGGCTGCAGCACACCGGTCAGCAGGTTGACCAGCGTGGTCTTGCCCGCCCCATTGGGCCCGATCAGCGCATGCCGTGCTCCGGCCGGCAAGCTGAAGCTCACATCATTGGTGGCGATCAGGCCGCCGAAGGCCTTGCACAGATTCCGGGTTTCGAGAACCGCGGTCACTGTGCACCGCCTGTCTTGAAGCGGCGCGCCAGCCAGTCGCGACCGGTCTGATAGAATCCGATCAACCCGCCACGGCCGAACAGCACGGTGAGCACCAGCACCAGGCCGACCCAGAACAGCCAGTATTGCGGCGTGATGGCTGCCAGCCAGTCATACATGATCTTGAAGGCGATGGCGCCGATGACCGCGCCCCACAGCTGGCCGCTGCCGCCCAGCACCAGCACCAGCATCACATCGGCAGAGCGATGGAATTCCAGCACATCGAGCGAGACGAATTGCGTGGTCTGCGCCAGCAGGGCACCGGCGATGCCGGCATAGGCCGCAGCAATAGTATAGATAGTCACCAGCCGCAGATCGGTCGGGATTCCCATGGCGCCGGTGCGCAGGGCATTGCCCTTGATCGCGCGCAGCAGCAGGCCGTATGGCGAATTGACCAGGCGGCGCGCGATGTAGAACAGGATGAAGAGCACCGCGAGGCTGTAGGCATAGGCGGTCTTGCCGAAGATATCGAATTCGAACAGGCCCAGCACCGGCCCTATGGTCACACCGGTGAGGCCATCGGCGCCGCCGGTGATGTTACTGAATTTGTTGGCCAGCTCGCGCAGGATCAGCGCCACGCCCAGCGTCACCATCAGCTTGGTCAGATCACTGCCGCGCAACACTAGGAAACTGGTGACGAAGCCGAGCAGGGCCGCAACCGCGCCAGAAATCAGCAAACCCGTGATCGGGTCGTGCAGACCGTGCTTGCCCAGCAGGCCGGCGACATAGGCACCAAGGCCGAAGAAGGCCGCATGGCCGAGCGAGACAATCCCGGCATAGCCGAGGATGAGGTCGAGCGAGAGCGCAAACAGCGCCAGGATGGCGATCTCGTTGAGCAGCAGAACCTTGCTGGGTGCTAGCCAGAACAGCGACAGGGCAACCAGCCAGAACAGAATTTCCAGCGGGCGCCAGCGCGCCGGCGCCAGCAATGTGCCGCTGGCGGTGCTGGTGTCGGGTTTGAAATAGGCGAGAAAAGCAGACATTGCAAAAACCTCAGCGCGCATTGACGCGGCCGAACAGGCCTTGCGGTCGCACGATCAGCACCACCACCATGATCGTGTAGATGATGAAGCTGCCGACCGTGGGTACATAATATTTACCGGCCACATCGGCCATGCCGAGCAGGATCGAAGCCAGGAATGGACCGGCCAGTGTAGTGGTGCCGCCGACGCTGATCACCACCAGGAAGTAGATCATGAACTTGAGCGGAAACGTGGGGTCCATGCCGAGGATTTCCGCGCCGAGCACACCCCCCAGGCCGGCCAGGCCCGAGCCGAAGGCAAAGGTGAAGGTAAAGATCAGGTTGACGTTGATGCCCAGGCCGCGGGCGACGCGGGCATCATCGACGGCGGCGCGCAGCTGACTACCGAAGCGGGTCTTGCTCAGGATCAGCTGCAGCACCAGGGCCAGCACCAAGCAGATGGCGATGACGAACAGGCGATAGATGCCGATGCTGACACCGAGCACATCGACGCGCCCCTGCAGCGACGGTGGCAGGGTGATCAACTGCTGCTGGGCGCCCATGAAATAGTCGATCGCGGATACCGCCATGAAGACAAGGCCGATCGAGAACAGCACCTGGTCGAGATGGCTCTTGGTATAGAGCCGGGCATAGAGGGTGCGTTCGAGAAAACCGCCCAGCACGGCAGATGCAAGAAACCCGGCAGGCAGGCAAAGATAGAAGGAAACCCCAAAACGATTCATCAGCACGACGGTGAGGTAACCGCCGGCCATGGCGAAAGCGCCATGGGCCAGATTGATGAAGTTCATCAGGCCAAGCGTCACCGACAGGCCACAGGCCAGCACGAACAGCACCATGCCATAGGCAAAGCCATCAAAAAAAATGGTCAGCACGAAACTCTCATACCTGGCTGTCTATCCGCGATCAGTGTCGAAAACGGCCGGCGGTGTTTGCCGCCGGCCGTCATGTTGCACGATTGTCGGCTTTACTTCTTCGCCGCCTTTACCGGATCCTTGACCTTCTCAACGGTGGCGAATTCGACATTGAACAACTCGCCATTCACCTTCTCGACCTTGCGGATGAAGACATTCTGCACAATGTCGCGGGTTTCCGGATCGATCATGACCGGACCGCGCGGGCTGGTCCAGCTCTGCCCCTTCATGGCTTCCAACAGCTTGGTGCCGTCGGCATCGCCATTGGTCTTCTTGAGTGCCTGATAGATCAGGCTCATGCCATCCCAGCCGCCAACACCATGAAAATTCGGCCGCATGTTATTGGACTTCTTGAAGGCTTCAACCAGGGCCTTGTTCTCCGGCGAGTTATGTGCCGCCGAATAATGATGTGACGACACCACGCCGAGCGCCACGTCGCCCATGGCATTGAGGATATCGTCATCCAGCACATCGCCGGTGGCGATCAGCCGGATACCATCCTTGGCCAGGTCGCGTTCGGCGAACTGCTTCATCACGGCCGAACCGGCGCCCGAAGGCACGAAGACGAACAGCGCATCAGGTTTTGCATCCTTGGCGCGCTGCAGGAACGGCGCGAATTCTGGATTCTGCAGCGGCACGCGCAGCTCGGCCAGCACCTCGCCGCCCCCTTTCACGAAGACTTCCTTGAAGGCCCTTTCAGCGTCATGGCCGGGGCCGTAATCGGTCACCAGGGTAACAACCTTCTTGATCCCATTCTTCGGCGCCCATTCCGCCAGCGGCGCGGTGACCTGCGGGAGGGTGAAGCCGGTGCGCACGATATAAGGCGACTGTTCGGTAATGATCGAGGTGGCGGCTGCCATCACGATCATGGGCACCTTGGCCTGGGTGGCCATCGGCGCGGTGGCCAGCGCCAGCGGGGTGAGGCCGAAGCCGGCCAGCACGCTGACCTTCTCGTTGACCACCAGCTCCTGGGCGATGCGCTTGGTGACATCGGCAACGCCGGTGTCGTCCTTGACGATCAGCTCCACCCTCTTGCCGGCCACCATGTTGCCGTTCTGCGCCATGTAGAGTTTCGCCATGCCTTCGATCTGGCGACCGGTGGAGGCGAAGGGACCGGTCATCGGCAGGATCAGGCCGATCTTGACGGTCTGCTGCGCATAGGCGCCGGCCGAGGCGACGAGGCCCAAGCTGGTCACTGCTATGGCTGCAAGAAGATGTCTGCGGTTCATGTGGTCGTTCCTCCGTTTTGATTTTTTATATGTCTCGTTCGCTATTCGCACACGAGTACATCTATCCAACACCAGTTCCGGACTTTGGCGAAACCGCCAAAAGATGCAAGGGGAATCTATAATGACTTTAATCTGTGGAATTGATGAGCGGCGTGCATCTGATCGCCGCCTCCCCTACTGGTCTGCCCGCCAGGCTGTATCGATCACAATCCCACCATGCACAGCGCGCGACACGCAAGCGCAGATCCGGCTGTTATCGCGTTTTTGATGCTCGCTGAGAAAGACGTCGCGGTGGTCGATCTCGCCCTCCAGCGCCATCACATCCACCGCACAGAGACCACACTCGCCGCGACGGCATTCCGCCATCACTTCGACGCCGGCGGCTTCCAGCGCATCCAGCATCGACTGGCCTTCCGGCACTGCCACCTCGACACCCAGCCGCGGCACTTTGACCCAGAAAGGCTCGTTGGGCTTCAGGCCGCCGCTGCCAAAGGTCTCGAAGCGCAGATTGGCCAGCGGCCGGTTCAACGCCGTCATGGTGTCGCGTACTGCCTGCAACAACCGCGCCGGGCCGCAGAAATAGACATCGCCATCGGCGGGGAACCCAGCCAGCTCATGCTGCAGGTCGATGCGGTTGCCGTCTTCAGAGATGAACAGCGTTACCCGGCTGCCCAGTGTCTCTTTCAGTTCCTGGGCAAAGGCCAGATCGCGCTGGCTGCGCACGGCATAGAGCAGGCGGAAATCAGCATTCCGCTGCATGAGGGCCTGGGCCATGCCGAGCAATGGCGTGATGCCGATGCCTCCGGCGATCAGCAGATAGCGCGGCGCACCATACTGCAGCGGGAAATGATTGCGCGGCGAGGTGACCTGCAACCGGGCGCCAGGCAACAGGTTGTGCAGCCAGACCGAACCGCCGCGGCTCGGATTCACCCGCTTGACGGCAATGCGGTAGACATTGCGTCGCGGCTGACCGATCAGCGAATAAGAACGCACATCACGGCGACCACCGATATCGACGGCAATATTGATATGGCTGCCCGGCTCATAGGGAACCACGCCATGCTTCGGCGCGATCTCAAACATGCGAATATCGGGGCCAAAGTCGCGGGTGCTGACAAGCGTGGCATCCATCCAGTCATTCTGGTCATGCATCGTTGTTCACTCCTCAGGCTGACTGACGGATCAGCGCCATGCCGGGCACCAGCTCGCGCGCCCCCTGATGATCCAGCGCCATCACCAGGTTGCGATGGGCAACACGCGAATGCTCGCGCATCAACGCCTCGGCGCGCGCGCCTTCGCGCCGTTCGATGGCTTCCACCACGCTGCGATGCTGTTCCTGCGCCACCAGCAGGATGGCACGCGATTCCGGCAGCATCGCCTGCACCTCGACAAAGGCGCTGGGTGAGGCAAAGGGCAGTGCCACGGCACGCTCGATCTGGCGCGCCACCACGCGGCTGCCCGACATATGAATCAGCAGCTGATGGAACTGCTCATTCAGCTCGACATAGCCGGTCAGCGTATCGGCGCCATGCTCGTCCTGGATCAGGATATCCAGTTTACGCAGGCAGGCCTTGATCTCGCCAATCTGGCCCGGGCTGGGGCCGCGCTCGGCCGCCAGCCGCGCGGCCAGACCTTCCAGCGTGCCGCGCGTTTCGATGGCGTCAAAGATATCGGCCTCGGAAAAATGCCGCACGGCATAGCCACCTGACGGAATCGCCTCCAGCAGGCCCTCTTCCTCCAGCCGCACCAGCGCCATGCGCACCGGCGTGCGCGATACACCGAGGCGGTCGACGATTGACAGTTCCGACAGGCGTTCGCCCGGCTTCAGCTCGCCGCTGAGGATCAGCTCGCGCAGGGAGAGGATGGTTTTGAGCGATTGCGACATGCTATTCGGCCGCCTCCGCGATGCGGCCACCACGCTCGGCCGCGATCATGCGGTCCAGCTTGCGGCGCGCCCACATCGACCCCGCATCGATGTTGAGGTTGTAGAACAGCTTGCCCGGATTGGCATCGATGGCCTTCTGCTGCGCTTCGAGAATGATCTCATCCTCGCGGAAGATGCCGGACACGCCCTGGCGCAGTTCCGTGGTCAGGCTCTGCTCGCCCAGGCGGTAGTTGCGCACGAAGGCCCAGAAGTAATGGCAGGTGCCGGCAGTTTCCGGCGTGATGGTGTTGAGCACGAAGCCGTTAACGCCCTGGCTGCGGTCGCCTTCAGGCGCACCGGTGCCCGCCGGTGCGACGCCGACATCGATGGTCACCGTGCAGGGGGCCTCGAAACGGATGATCTGCCAGCGATCCACCCGGCCCGGCTTGCCCAGTTGCTTGGCCCAGAAGGGCGGCGCCTCGATATCGCGCATCCAGCGGGTAACGGTGGCAAAGCGTTCGCCATGCGTGACATCGAAAGGTGCCTCGGCCACGGCGCGGTTGCCGATACTGGACCCATGCACGAAGGTCTCATGCGTCAGGTCCATCAGGTTGTCGACCACCAGGCGATAGTCGCAATTCACATGGATCAGTTCGCCATCGCCAGCCCAGGCCGGATCGTGATTCCAATGCAGGTCGGGCACGCGGGCCGGATCGGCCAGCGCCGGATCGCCCATCCATATCCAGACAAAGCGATGCTTCTCGACCAGCGGATAACTGCGCACGCAGGCAGAGGGATTGATGGTCTCTTGCGACGGCATATGCGTGCAGCGGCCGCGCGCGTCATAGACCAGGCCATGATAGCCGCAGACCAGACTGCCATCCTCCTGCAGATGCCCCTTGGAGAGCGGTAGCAGGCGGTGCCAGCAGGCATCCTGCAGCGCGACCACGCGATTGTCGGGCTGGCGATAAATCACCAGCTTCTCGCCGCAGATCGTGCGCGGCAGCAGGCTGCGCTTCACCTCATGATCCCAGGCGATCACATACCAGGCATTCAGCGGCCAGGGCGCGGCATCCACATCCATCGTGAAAGGCTGATTGGCGGCCATTCCGACGTCTCCTCCAGTTCTTATGACTTATCGCCTGTATACATTAGAGTCTTGAAATCGGCAAATTTTCGTATTTTGTTCTCTATTTTTTATGATTTTGGGATACATAATAGCTGAATCTGCTGGGTTATTGCCCCGGTAGCCGGCAATGCGTATTCAGGACTGAACCGATTGAAATGAGGACGGCATGATCGAAGCGGCCTGGCGCCTGAGCGCCGCAGACCTGCACAAGGCCTATACCAGCGGCACCCGCTCGCCGGTGGAGGTGACGCAGGCGATCCTCGACCGCATCGCCGTTGTCAATTCGTCCCTGAATGCCGTCGTGCATCTGGATGCCGCCGGCGCCTTGAAAGCCGCCGAAGCCAGCGCGGCGCGCTATCGCGATGGTCGCGCGCTTGGCCCGCTGGATGGCATCCCGGTCACGATCAAGGACAGCCTGGTGGTTGGCGGCATGCCGGCGACCTGGGGCAGCCAGCTGCTGCAAGACAATCTGCCGCCAGCCGATGAACTGCCGATTGCGCACCTGCGCGCTGCCGGCGCCATCCTGCTGGGCAAGACCAATGTGCCGGAATTCACCGTGCAGGGTTACACCTATAACCTGCTGTTCGGCGCTACCGGCAATCCTTGGAATCCTGCGCTCACGCCGGGCGGGTCCAGCGGCGGCGCGGTGGCGTCTGTTGCCGCCGGCTTTGGCCCGATTGCGCTGGGCACCGATGGCGGCGGCTCGACCCGCCGGCCCGCCGGCCATACCGGCCTGGTCGGGCTGAAGCCCAGCATCGGCCGCATTGCCCGCACCGGCGGATTCCCCGAGATCTACAACGATCTGGAAGTGATCGGGCTGTTCGGCCGCAGCATCGCTGATGTTGCCGCCACGCTCTGCGCGCTGTCGGCCCCCGATCCGCGCGACCGGCATTCGCTGGCATTTCCTGCTGCCGTGACAATGGCAGAAACCTTTGCCAGCCCGACCCGGCCGCGCATCCTTTATCTGCCGCGCTTCGGCGCCAATCCGGTCGAGCCGGAAATCATTGCTGCCGTGGATGCCGCCGCCGATATGCTGCGCCAGACCGGCTGTGTGGTCGAGACCGGCGACCTGCCCTTCGATATCGAGGCTGCAACCGCGGCACTCGCCGCGCTGATGCCCACCGGTCTGGCGATGATTGTCGATCGCCTGGGCGGGCCCGCGCGCATCACCCCTGCCCTGCAGCAGATGTATGAAACCGGCAAGGCGGTGCGCGCCACCGACTATCTGGCCGCACTCAATCATGCGGTCGATCTGCGCCGTCAGATGGCGGAGGTCTTCACTCAGTGGGATGCGATCCTGACGCCCAGCGCCGCCGCGCAGCCCTGGGCCAAGGACCGGGTGTTCCCCGAGATCATCGCCGGCGAGAATGCGGGTCCGCGCGGCCATGCCGTCTATACCGGCTGGGTCAATCTCGCCGGCCTGCCTGGCCTCGGCCTGCCGGCCACGCCCGATAGCAAGGGCACGCCGATCGGCTTCCAACTGATCGGCGGCTATGGACAGGATGCCATGCTGCTGGCGCTGGGCCGCCGCTATGAAGCGTTGTCGCCCTGGGCCGAGCGCTGGCCGGCCCTGCCCGCTTAAGCCGCAGGCACGTCGCGATAGAGCTTGACCAGCCGGGCGAGGAAATCCGGCTGCGTCTTGGCCAGGCTGCCGCTGACCGGGTCCGCGCCTGCCAGCATGGTATCCGTGGCATCGCGCGAGAAATCGACCACGAATTCGACACGGGCGCGGCGGCGTTGCTCGATCTTCTCCAGTGCAGCCGTGATATTGCCATCGACGCCATCGGCAAAAGCCGCGCGCAGCTCGGCCGCGGCGATGCAGGCATCTTCAATGGCCTGTGTCGCCCCCTGACCCAACGTCGGCACCATCGGATGCGCGGCATCGCCCAGCAGCAGGATGCGGCGGTTGGCATCGCAGAACTCGGCCGGCGCTTCCTGCAGTCGGGCCCAGTGAATCTCGTTCACGCGGTTGCAGATCGCATCGATCATGAAGGCGCATTGCGCGCTCGGCGGGGCATCGGTCGGTGTATAAAGCGCCCGCAGCACATCGGGCCGCTTGGCCTCGGCCGGCACGTCTTCATCGGGCCGGATCGGGAAGGAACCGGCGATATAGGTGGCATTACCGGGAATGCGGAAGGCCAGCAGCCGATTGGGCCCATTGAACCATTGCTCGTAATCATCGACCAGATCGGGTCGCGCGGTCTCGATCAGCAGGCGGAAAATGCAGACGCCGAGAAACTGCGGCTGCGGCCGGCCAAGAAAGGTTTCGCGCACGCGGGAATAGCGACCATCACCGGCCACCAGCAGATCGACACCATCGATCACGGTACGGCCGGTACGCCGATTGATGGTTTCCACCACGATCGGACCAGCTTCGCCGGCGCGGGCATAGCGCATGGCGGTGACCTCGGTGCCGAAGCGCACATGCTGCTGCACCGGACGGCGCAGCAGGGCATAAAGCTGCGACCAGCGAATGCGGATGCCGGGATTGTCGGCCACCTTCGACAGCGGCAGGTTCATCAACTCGCGGCCATTGGTGAGCGAGATGCGCCAGGTCAGCCAGGGCAGGCTTTCGGCTTCCAGCAGGGCTGCCAACTCGGGCTGGAACAACCGCAGCGCCTTGATCGCATTGGGGCCGACATTGAGCCCCGTGCCGGCTTCGGCATGGTCTTCCGCCGTGGCACGCTCCAGGCAGATCACCTCGACATTGCCTAGCTCGCGCAGGCCATAGGCCAGGATGCTGCCGGCAACACCGGAGCCGACGATGACGATGCGTTTGCGGCCGCTGGCGTCCATGGATTACGTCCCGCTCCCCATTACTTTCCACCCCAATGCACGAAGGTTTTCTCGATGGTGAGGAAAATCCAGTTCATGCCATAGCCCAGCGCGCCGGCGGCAAAGATCGCGGCATACATGGTCGGCATCTCGAACAGCATCTGCGCCTCGATCAGGCGATAGCCAATGCCATCGGATGAACCGATGAACATTTCGGCCACCACGATGATGACCAGCGCCAGCGAAATGCCGTTGCGCATGCCGATGAAGGTCTGCGGCAGGGATTCCCAGAAATAGACATCCTTCAGCACCTGAAACCGGTTGGCGCCCATCACCTTGGCGGCCAGCACGCGGGTCTTGCGGGCATTCATCACGCCGTAGGCCACGTTGAACAGGATCACCAGAACCGAGCCGAAGGCCGCCACCGCGATCTTGGTCTTGTCGCCGACGCCGAACAGCACCAGGAACAGCGGAAACACGGCCGAAGCCGGCGTGGAACGGAAGAAGTCGATAACGAATTCGACCGAGCGATAGACCTTGTCGGCAGCGCCGAGCATGACGCCGAGCGGAATGGCGATAGCCGAGGCGATCAGGAAGGCCAGCACCGTGCGATAGATGGTCTGGGCAAAATCATGCAGCAGCGGACCGCTGACCAAGCCATCGACCAGGGCCTTGAAGGCCTTTTGCGGTGGCGGCAGCAGCACCGGATCGGCGATCTGCAGCAGGGTGGCAACCCACCAGACCAGGATCAGCAGAATGACGCCGATGACGGGATTGAGGCGGGCGAGAAGCGTGCTCATGACAGCTTGGCCTCGCGGCGGAAGATTTCCAGACAGCGGCTTTTGATCTCGACAAATGTCGGATCGGACAGGGTATCGGCCGACCGCGGACGCGGCAGTGGCACCTCGATGAAATCGGCGATCCGGGTCGGCCGGCGCGTCAGCAACAGCACATGGTCGGCCAGGTAGACTGCCTCTTCCAGATCGTGGCTGACGATCACCATTGTGGTGTTCGTTTCCATGAACACTTTCTGCATCTGGTCGCGCATGAACAGCGTCATCTCGTAGTCCAGCGCCGAGAAGGGCTCGTCGAGGAACAGTACTTCGGGTTCCATCACCAGCGAGCGCATGATCGACACGGTCTGCTGCTGGCCACCGGAAAGTTCATACGGATAGCGGTTGAAATCGATCTTGACCTGGAAGCGGCCGAGCAGCTTTTCCACCCGCTCGCTGCGCTCCTTCCGGCTCAGGCCCATCAGCTTGAGCGGATAATGGATGTTGTCGATGGCGCGCAGCCAGGGAAACAGCGCCTCGCGATAATTCTGGAACACATAGCCGATGCGAGTCTCGTCGATGGTCTTGCCATCGAACAATACCTCGCCCTTGTCCATCGGCAGCAGGCCGGCGATCATGTTGATGATCGTGCTCTTGCCGCAGCCATTGGGGCCGAAAACCGAGACCACCTTGCCGCGCGGCAGATCGAGATCGAAATCCTCGTACAGCACGCTGCCCTGGAACTGCTTGGACAGGCCGCGCACGGTAATATGCGTGCCGGGCGGGAACCAGCGATAGGATTTATCGGCCGGCTGGACGGGAGGGGCAGCCTCGACTGCCCCTCCCTTCACCAATCGCATCGCCGCCCGCGTGCGGGACAGCATCAGCTGGAAGCTTTCTTGTCGAGCACCACCAGATACTTGCCGGTCTCGACCGGGTCCTTGATGACGCCACTCTGGATGGTGAAGTCGATCACCTTCTGGAAGTCCTTCTTGTCCTGCGCCGAGAGCTGATCGATCATCAGCATGCGCGGCAACGGAATGGTCATCGCCAGTTCCGGCGGCGTGAAGGTGTTGCCCTTCAGCAGTTCACGGGTGGTCGGGTCCTGCTCGATATCCTTCAGCGCCTTGCGCCAGGCGACCGAGAAGCGCTTGGCCACCTCCGGCCGCTCCTTCATGAACTTGCCGGTGATGGCGCCGCCGGCCATGTAGGCATAGGCCTCTTCGCGACCGATGATGTATTTCGACACCACCCCCGCTTCCACCGTCTTGGCGGCGCCCATGCTGTTCATCACGGTGGCATTCGGTTCCAACGTATAGCCGAAATCGAAGGTACCGGCCTTCATGGCATCGGCATGCAGGTTCATCGCCAGTTCGGTCAGCGTGTAATCGGCACCTTCCTTCATGCCGACGGCACCCAGAACGGCGCGCGCCATGGCCATATTGCCGGCACCGGGCGCCGACATGATTTTCTTCGGTGCGGCACTGGCGGCCTTGATATCCTTCACCGATGCAGCCTGCATGCCGGTCTTGGCAACAAACTGCTCCATCTTGGCGAACTTGTTCTGACCATAGAGGGACATGTAGTAGACCAGCCCCTCCTTCTTGGTATTGGCATTCATGCCATCGACGGTAACCAGATTGGCGCCGGCATCCAGATCCCCGGTCAGCATGCCCTGCACGATCGGCGGCGCGCCCATCAACTTGACCATCTCGGCGTCGATGCCCTGTTCCTTGAAGTAACCGCGTTCGACGGCGACGAAATACGGCAGGGCCGAGGAGACCGGGAAGACGCCGACCTTCACCTTGTCGGCGGCCTGGGCACCGGCAGCGAGGGCGAACAGGGCCGCGCCCGCCAGCATGGTGGTACGGATGAAGCGAATGGTCATTGGTCTCTCCTTTGGATCAGGCGAATTCATATTGTGATGGCTGGAAGAAGCTGGTGCCGGCGACATATCTGCGGCCGGGCGACATATCGGGGGACGCCCCCTGTTCGGCGCGGCCATCGAAAGTGAGTTCGAGCTGCACGCCGCTGGGGTCGTAGACAAAGAGCTGCCAGTAGGTCGTGTTCGGCACCAGGAATTCGCGCCAGTCGATGCCCCGCTGGTGGAAGCGGGCGATGAAGTCGTGATAACCGACTGCCGTCAGCGAAATATGGTCGATGGCGCCGGTGCCGCTCGGCGCCTTGCCCTCGGGCCCCAGCGCCGGCCCGCCGGCATAGATATGGATGATCGCCTCGCCGACCGGCGTGGGCACCGCGATCCAGGCGCCGGGATAGCCGAAATCGGGCCGCGCCACTTCCGCCAGCCCGAGCAGATCGCAGTAGAACCAGCGGGTCTTGGCCAGATCCGCGGTTTTAATAGCGACATGAAACAGTCCGGTGATGATGCCTGCCATGTCTATTGCTGTGCATACAATGTGCCAGCCTGCAGGTCCGGCCAGAGGCCTGGAAAGCCAACCGGACTCGGGGCTGCTGCAGCTTTGCCGTGAAAGTCGTTGGGCTCTCGGTTGCAGGCCGCCCAAGGCTGCGGCAGCGCCGCCCAATATCTGGGCACATGGATCACGCGGGCATAGAATGGCGGCCTTGCAGGGGCGGAATGCATCTTGCTTCGCAGACCGCATTGTTTTCCGGAGCATTCATGCAGGCATCCGTCCATCGACTGTCCATGCGCCACCCTGGCGACCTTTCGGCCCTCGCAGAGCTGTTTGACAGCGGCGCAATGGCGCCAGCCGATGTGGTCGCCGTGATCGGCAAGACCGAAGGCAATGGCGGCGTGAATGATTTCACCCGTGGCTACTTCACGCTGGCCTTTTCCACCCTGCTGGCCGAACGCACCGGCAAATCGCGCGAGGAGATCGTCAAGGCGATCCCCTGCATCCTCTCAGGTGGCACCGAAGGTGTGCTGTCGCCGCATTACCTGGTGTTCGCACGGAGCGCCGCTTCGGCCGTACCGACGGGCGAAAAGCGCCTTGCCATTGGCGTTGCCTTCAGCAAGCCGATGGCACCCGAGCATGTCGGGCGTCGCAGCCACATCGAAATGGTGGCCGATACCGTGCAGGCCGCCATTGCCGATGCCGGCATCACGGATATGGCGGATGTGCATTTCGTGCAGGTGAAAGCGCCCTGCGTCACCGCCGCACGCGCACAGGACGCGGCTGCACGCGGCGCCGCCGTGCTGACCGCGGATTCAAACCGCTCGATGGCCTATGCCCGGGTCGCCGGCGCCTTCGGCGTGGCGCTGGCGCTTGGTGATGCCCGCCCGGCACGGATCACGGAATCCGCCATGTTCGCCGATTATGGCATTGCTTCCAGCCGCGCCAGCATTTCATCCGGCGTCGAGGTCAACTGCAACGAGGTGATCGTGCTGGGCAACGCGGCAAGCTGGAGCGGCGATCTGGCGATTGCGCACCGGCCGATGCGCGATGCACTGGATATCAAGGCTGTCGTGGCCGCGCTGGATGATCTGAATATCGTCGCCGATCCGCAGGTCTCAGAGAATGATGCCCTGCGTATCCGCGGTGTGCTGGTGAAATGCGAGCCGGACCGGCGCGGCATCATCCGCGGCAACCGACATACCATGCTGGACGATACCGACATCAACGCTCAGCGGCATATCCGCGGCGCTGTCGGCGGCATGGTGGCCGGCGTGATCGGCGACGGCCGGATTTTCGTCTCCGGCGGCGCCGAACATCAGGGCCCCGATGGCGGCGGGCTGATCGCCGTCATCGCCAGGGTCTGACGGATTACAGCCCGAGGATCAGCTTCGACATGATGTTGCGCTGGATCTCGTTCGATCCGGCATAGATCGTCACCTTGCGCATGTTGAGATAGCGCGCGGCGACACCATCGGCATAATCCGGGCCGATGCCGGGCTCGTTGGACCCCTCCACCAGAGCCGTATAGGGCGCGGCATAATAGCCGACCGCCTCGGCCGACAGCTCGCTGACCAGCTGCTGCAGCTCGGTGCCGCGCGTCTTCAGCATGGAGGATGCAGCACCGAGATTCTGGCCGCTCTTGGTGCCGCCCAGCACGCGCAGCTCCAGCATCTCCATCGCCATGATGTTCATCTCGGCATCGGCCAGCTTGGCGGCGAAATCCGGATCGGCAGCCAGCGGCTGGCCGCCCTTCTGCTCGGCCTTGGCCACTTTTCGCAGATGCGACAGGTGACGCTTGAGATGACCGGAATAGGCGTTGCCGCGTTCAAATTCCAACAGGTATTTGGCGCAGGTCCAGCCCTGGTTCAATTCGCCGACCAGATTTTCCTTCGGTACCTTCACATCGTCGAAGAAGACCTGGTTGACCTCCTGCATGCCGGGGGAGGATTCATCGATGGTGACGATCGGCGTGACGGTGACACCCGGCGACTTCATGTCGATCAGAAGGAAGGAAATGCCCTCCTGCGGCTTCTTGGTCTGCGCCGTGCGCACCAGGCAGAAGATCATGTCGGCATGCTGGGCTTCAGAGGTCCAGATCTTGCTGCCGTTGCACAGGAAGTGATCGCCCTTGTCCTCGGCCTTCATCTGCAGGCTGGCAAGGTCGGATCCCGAACCGGGTTCGGAATAGCCCTGGCACCACCAGACATTGCTGGCGAGGATATCGGGCAGGTATTTCTTCTTCTGCGCCTCGGTGCCGAATTTCATGATCACCGGCGCCAGCATGCGCGGGCCGAAGGGCACCGTGATCGGCGCGCCGGCAGAACTCATCTCCTGCTCGTAGATATAGCGCTGGGTCGGCGTCCAGCCCGGACCGCCGTATTCCACCGGCCAGTTCGGTGCCAGCCAGCCGCGCTCATTCAGCGCCTTCTGCCAGCGGATATGCAGATGCTTGGCGATATAGCCGGTGCGGGTCCGCGCCATGGCCGCACGCATCTCGGCATCGAATTTCTCGGCGATGAAGGCGCGCACATCGTCGCGGAACTTCAGTTCGTCTGCGGTGAAATTCAGATCCATGGCTTCGCTCCCGACTTTTATGTCCGCCAGAGTATAACAGGCCCGGCGCCACGCAAGACTGCCGGCACGGCATGACGCAACGTCAGGGCATCAACTATCGCTGTTTTGAACGGCTTCGTGGCCGGCGGCGGCCTTGAACTGCTTTGGCGCCATCCCGGCGCGGCGGGTGAAGAACCGTGTGAAATAGGCCGGATCACGGAAGCCCAGCGCATAGCCGGCCTCGGCAATAGTCATCGAGGTGTAAAGCAGGTTGCGCTTGGCCTCGATCAGCAGGCGGGCGTGGATCACATCCAGCGGCGCCTTCTCGGCGACCCGGCGGCAGGCCGCGGTCAGCCGCTTCTCCGTCACGGCCAGATCCTGCGCATAGGTTCTGACTGGGCGGTGCTCGCGGTAATGGGTTTCGACCAGGTTGCGGAAACGGACAAACAAAGCGGCATCGGCATCCCGCGCCAGGGCGGCCTGGCGATCCGCCTGCCGCAACCGGGCCTGCGTCACGAAGATCAGGCGGATATGCGCGGCAATCGCAGCCAGACTGCCGAGGCCGGGGTTGCGGAATTCCTCGGCAATGGCGGCAAACTGTGCCCGCAACATCTCTGCTGCGGAATCGCCGCCATCCAGCGGCAACAGCATCGCCTCGGTCATCGCTGGCCCGATCTCGGCATCGCGGGGCCCGAGAATTTCACCGGCGAAGCTGTCTGACAGGGTCACCACCCAGCCCTCAGTGCCGGGCTGGAAGCGATAGCCATGCACCACGCCGGGCGGCACGGTCACCAATACGGGTGCGCGGAAATCCTGCGCCAAGCTATCGGCCCGCAATTCGCCGCCACCGCCGACGGCAAGCAACAACTGAAACAGGTTGGAGTGCCGGTGCGGCGCGATGAGCCAATCGTGCAAGATGCTGCGGGCAGGAATGGTTTCGACATGCAGGAAGTGCAGTCCGGCTTCTTTGTCGGCTTCGCCATATAGAAAGAATTTTGGAATATTATCAGTCATTTATTTTATTTTTCAGGCGCCACGTCTATTGGCGCGACACCATCGCCTCGCCACGACCCTTTGGCTTAAAAGTACAAAACAAAGGCCGCTGCGTCCATTTCCGCAAAAGCCAGATTGGGCCATTCTGGAACTGTTGTAAGGGAGAGGAAACCATGCGTACCCAAGTCGGTATCATCGGCGCCGGCCCAGCCGGGCTGCTGCTGTCACATCTGCTGCATCTCGTCGGCATCGAGTCCGTAATCCTGGAAGCGCGTGATCGCCCTTATGTCGAGGGCCGCATCCGCGCCGGGGTGCTGGAACAGGGCACCGTCGATGTGCTGAATGAGACCGGCCTTGGCGCCCGCATGAACACCGAAGGCCTGCTGCACCACGGCACCACGCTGCGCTTCCGCGGTCGGAACCATCATATCGATTTCGTCGACCTCACCGGCAAGGCCGTGATGGTCTATGGCCAGCATGAGGTGGTGAAAGATATCGTCGCCCAGCGCCTGGCCGATGGCGGCCAGATTCTATTCGAATCGTCCGATGTCGCGGTGCATGACATCGAAAGCGAAAAGCCGTTCCTCACCTGGACCGACAAGCAGGGTAAGGCGCAGCGGCTGGACTGCGATTTCATCGCCGGCTGCGACGGTTTCCACGGCATAAGCCGGCCGGCCATTCCGGCCTCGCTGCAGCAGAATTACGAGCGCGTCTATCCCTTCGGCTGGCTCGGCATCCTGGCGCGGTCCAAGCCGGTGCAGGAAGAGCTGATCTATAACCTGCATGACCGGGGTTTCGCGCTGTTCAGCATGCGCACGCCGGAGATCACCCGCCTCTATCTGCAATGCCAGCCCGACGAAGACATCGCCAACTGGTCCGATGACCGCATCTGGGCAGAGCTGCACCACCGCCTGGAGGGTGATGACCGGCTGAAACTGGCGGAAGGCCCGATCCTGCAGAAGAGCGTGACACCAATGCGCAGTTTCGTCAGCACGCCGATGCGGCATGGCCGCTTGTTCCTGGCCGGCGACTCCGCCCATATCGTTCCGCCGACCGGCGCCAAGGGCATGAATCTGGCAGTGGCCGATGTGCGCTATCTGTCGCGCGCACTGGACGCCTATTACAAGAAGAACAGCAGCGACCTGCTGGGCAGCTATTCCGATCTCTGCCTGCGCCGGATCTGGAAGGCGCAGCGGTTCTCCTGGTGGATGACCTCGCTGCTGCACAAGTTCGACGAGCGCAGCACCTTCGAGAACGAAGTGCAACTCGCCGAATTGGACTATGTGGTCAGCTCACGCGCCGCAAAGACATCGCTCGCCGAGAATTATGTCGGCTTGCCGTTTGAGGATCAGTAAGTCCTAGGCGGCAACCGCCTCGCTCAGCCGCACGCAGCGGGCCGCATGGCCCGGCCCGATCTCCACCACCTCGGGCGGCGCCACCATGCAGGCTGCGGCAGCATGCTTGCAGCGCGGCGCAAAGGAACAGCCCGGCGGCAGCGCGGCCAGATCCGGCGGTGCCCCAGGGATGGCATCCAGCCGCGCGCCTGACATGGCATCATGGGCGCGCGAAGCCAGCAGGCCTTGCGTATAGGGATGCCGCGGGTTGCGGATGATATCTCGCACGCTGCCGGTCTCGACGATGCGGCCGGCGTACATCACCGCCACGCGGTCGGCGACCTCGACGGCGACGCCGATGTCATGGGTCACCAGGATCACCGACAGGCCGAGTTCGCGCTGCAATTCGCGCAGCAGCAGCAGAATCTGAATCTGCACCGTGGCATCCAGCGCCGTGGTCGGTTCGTCGGCCAACAGGATCTGCGGGTTGCAGGCCAGCGCCAGGGCGATCATGGCGCGCTGACGCATGCCGCCCGACATTTCATGCGGAAACGCCTGCAGGCGACGCTCGGGCGAGGGAATCTTCACCTTCTGCAGCAGGGCCAGCGCACGGGCATGAGCCTCGGCGCTGGATACCGGCTCATGGCGGCGAATGGCTTCGGTGATCTGGGCACCGACGGTATAGACCGGATCCAGCGCCAGCAGCGGCTCCTGGAAAATCATCGACGCCACTTTGCCGCGATAGTCGGCCAGCGCACGCCCGGACAGCTTGAGGATGTCCTGGCCCGCGGCCACCACACTGCCGCTCATCTTGGTGCGCTTCCTGGGGTGCATGTTGAGCAACGAGCGCAACGTGACGCTTTTGCCGGAACCGGACTCACCCAGCAACGCCACCACTTCGCCGCGCTGAACCGACAGCGTCACGCCATTCACGGCATGCACGGGCTTGCGGCCACCGGTGAAGGTCACGTTCAGGTCGCGGATATCGATCATCGGCATATCGCTCATTCCGCCGCCTCCGCTGCGGGTGCAGATGCATGGCCCGAGCCGGGCTGGCGCATCAGGCAGGAAACACGCTGGCCGCTAGCCACTTCGGCCAGTTCCGGGGCCACCTTGCTGCAAACATCGCTGACAAAACTGCATCGCGTGTGAAAGCGACAGCCGGGCGGCGGGTTGATCGGGTTGGGCGGGTCGCCATACAACGGCGCTTCCACAGTGCGATCATCAGGGTCCATTGCCGGCATCGAGGCCAGCAGTGCCGCACTGTAGGGATGTGCCGGGCGCTCGAAAATCGCATCGGCGGCACCGATCTCGGCCACCTTGCCGAGATACATCACCATCACGCGATCGGCCATGAAGCGGACGACATTCAGGTCATGCGAGATGAAGATATAGGTGAGTCCGAATTCCTCCTTCAGATCGAGCAGCAGGTTGAGCACCTGTGCTTCGACTGATTTATCGAGTGCCGATACGGCCTCGTCGAGGATCACCAGGCGCGGCTCCAGCGCAAGCGCGCGGGCGATGTTGATGCGCTGGCGCTGACCGCCGGAGAGTTCATGCGGATACCGGCCGGCGAAGCGGTGCGGCTCCAGACCCACCCGGGCCAGCAGGTCATGGGCACGAGCCAACGCCTCGCGGCGCGGCACGCCATGCACCCGCGGCGCGAAGGCGATCGAATCCTCGATGGTGAGGCGAGGATTCAGGGACGCATAGCTGTCCTGGAATACCATCTGAACCTGGCGGCGGTAGTCCGACAGCGAAACATCATGGCCGACGCTCTCGCCATCAAAGACGATCTGGCCCTGGTCAGGCTGGATCAGGTGCATCAGCAGACGGGCGGTGGTCGATTTGCCACAGCCGGACTCACCGACGATGCCCAGCGTCTCGCCTTTCAGCAGTTCAAAATCCACGCCATCCACGGCGCGCACTACGGTGTTGCTGCGGCCCAACAGGCCCTTGCCGACGGGGAAGTGCTTAATCAGGCCCTGGACGGTGAGCAGCGGCTGACGCGGACCGCCGCGATCACGGGCATCCACTGCGGTATCAGGCAACACGCTCATTGCCGCACGTCCATGGCCGTGCGCAGGCCGTCGGAGAACAGATTGAAAGAGATCGAGGTGATGAAGATCATCACGCCCGGCAGCGCGGCCACCAGCGGATTGACATAGATCGCCGTGCGCAGGGTATTCAGCATCAGGCCCCATTCCGGTTCCGGCGGGCGTACACCAAGGCCGAGGAAGCTGAGGCCCGAGGCCAGAATCATCGACACCGAGATCAGGCTGGTGGCGTAGACAAAGATCGGGCTGAGCACATTGCCCAACACATGCACGCGCACAATGGTGAACCCGCCGGCACCGCTGGCACGCGCCGCCTCGACATAGTCGCGATTGCGCACCTGGGTGGTCACGCTTTCAGCGACACGGGTGATCGGTGGAATGAACACGATGGTCAGGGATACCAGCGCATTGGTCAGGCCCGCCCCCAGTGCACCCGACAGGGCGACAGCCAACAGAACAGAGGGGAAAGCGTAAAAGATGTCGATGGTGCGCATGATCACGGTGTTCAGCTTGCCGCCGATATAGCCTGCACAAATACCCAAGCCCGACCCGATCACAAAAGCAGCCAGAACTGGTGTAACCCCCATGAACAGCGACAGCCGCGCGCCGAAGATAAGGCGCGAGAGCATATCGCGCCCCAGTTCGTCGGCGCCGAGCGGATAGCCGGGTGTGCCGACCGGACGCAGGCGGCGCAGCATGGACCCGCGCACCGGATCAGCCGGTGCCAGATAGGGTGCGAAGATCGCCATCAGCACCAGCGCCACAATGATCACCAGAGCGACCATGGCAACCGGATCGCGGCTGATGCGGCGCACCACGCCGCGCCAGTAACCCTCGGAAACCTGGATCGGAGCGATCGTGACCTTGCCGTCCAAAGCGCCAATAGCCATCGCTCAGGCCCTTTGGATGCGCGGGTCAAGTGCAGTTTGCAGCACGTCGACCAGCAGGTTGAGCAAAACGAAAAACATCGCCAGCACCAGGATGGTGCCCTGCAGCAGCGGCAGATCGCGCTGGAAGATGGCGGCATTCAGCAGGAAGCCGGTACCGGGCCAGGAGAACACCGTCTCGATCAGGATCGAACCGCCGAGCAGATAGCCGAGCTGCAAACCCATCACGGCCAGTGCCGTCGGTGCTGTGTTTTTCACCACGTGGCGGAAGATGCCACGATCCATCAAACCTTTGGCGCCCAGGGCTTGGACGAATTCCTGCGACAGGATTTCCGCCACCAGGGCACGGATGGTGCGGGCGATCACGCCCATGGGAATCACCGACATGGTGATGGCCGGCAGGATCAGATGGCGGATATGCGCCCAATCCCAGGTCCAGTCGGCCGAGCCGCCCGGCCCGGCCCCGGTGGCCGGCAGCCAGTTGAGCTGCACCGAGAAGATGATGACCAGGACCATGCCGAGCCAGTAATGCGGCACGCTGACGCCAAGCACCGAAAGCGCTGAGGCAATGCGATCCACCGCCGAACCGCGATAATAGCCGGCGACAAAGCCGAACAGGCAGCCGAAGAAGAAACCGATGGCTGTGGCCACGGCGGAAAGGATCAGGGTGTTGCTGACAGCGCGGGAAACCTCGGTCAGCACGGCACGGCCGCTGGCGATCGAAGTGCCGAGATCGCCAATCATGACCTTGCCGAGCCAGATCACGTATTGCACCGGCAGCGGCTTGTCGAAGCCGTAGGCTGCACGCATGGCGGCCTGCTGTTCGGCGCTGGCATCGATCGGCATCACCGCAGTGAGCGGATCGCCGGGTGTGATATGCACCAGCAGGAAGCAGACGACGCTGACGCCGAAGGCGACCGGCAGCACATACAGCAGCCGCTTGAGGGTATAGATCAGCATGGGCGGTCCGTCATGGGGCTACGGAAAACTGCAACAGCCGGCCCCGCCAAAGCGAGGCCGGCTGCCGTGATCACTTCGCCATCGTGATCGGCGAGAAGTCCTGGAACCAGTTCTGCGCCTGCACGAAACCCTTCACCTTCGGGCTCATCGCACGAGCGTTGACATCGTGGGTCACCATCAGGAACAGCGCTTCGTTGACATACTTCTCATGCACCTTCTGCAGAACCTTGTCCTGCTCCTTGGCATCGAAGGTGTTGCGGACATCGTTAAACAGCTTGTCCATCTCCGGGTCGCAGTAATGACCCCAGTTGGTGCCATTCGGCGCGACCAGGTTGCATTGCAGATGGCGGATGAAGCCGGTGAACGGATCCTGGATGAAGTAGGTGAAGTTGATCGAGGTGCCGCCGCGGGCACTTTCGCTTTTCGCACCGGCACGCCAGATGTTGATCAGCTGGTTCCACTCCACCACTTCAAAGTCGATCTGGATGCCGATTTCAGCCAGGCTCTGCTGGACGAACTCGTTCATCGGCAGCGGCAGCATCTGGCCCGAGCCCGAGGGCGAGATCAGCGCCTTGGTCTTCAGCGGCTTGCCGGGGCCATAGCCGGCCTCCTGCATCAGCTTCTTGGCTTCGGCCAGATCGTACTTCACCTTGAAGGTCGGATTGCCGAACCACTGATTGCCCGGCGGCACAAAGCCTTCGGCGGGGATCATCAGGCCGCCCAGCAGTTCCTTCAGAGCCATACGATCGATCGCCAGATTGGCCGCCTTGCGAACGCGGATATCGTTCCAGGGCGAGCCTTCGGCGCGCGACAGATGCCAGGTCCAGTTATGCGGATAGGCATTGGTGACAATGGTCAAACCAGCCTGCTTCAGCGAGGCGACCGCATCGGGCGCCGGCGCTTCGATCCAGTCGACCTGACCGGACCGCAGGGCGGCGACGCGGGCATTCGGCTCGGGCAGCGGCAGCAGCACGATCTTGTCGAGCTTCGGCACTCGCGCCTTGTCCCAGTAAGCAGCATTGGGCGACAGTTCGGCCCGCTCGCGCGGCACGAAGGCGGTCAGCTTCCACGGGCCAGTACCCGAGGGCGTCTTGGCGAATTCATCCCAGCTCTTGCCGAGTTTTTCCCATTGCGCCGGCGAAGACATCATTACCCAGGCGATCTGGTAGGGCAGCGTCGCATCCGGAGTCTTGGTGATGATCTCGACCGAATACTTGCCAGCGACCTTGTAACTGGCGACGGCGGGAATACGCGACAGGCCCTGCGCTGACTGGCGCGGATCGAATTGCGGGACATCCTTTTTCAGCAGCTTGTCGAGGTTCCACACCACGGCATCCGCCGTGAATTCGCTGCCATCATGGAATTTCACGCCTTCGCGCAGCGTGAAGGTCCACTTCGTCTTGTCCGTGGCATCGACGCCCCAGCTGGTCGCCAGACCGGGGGTCAGCACCGACGGCTTGTCGAATTTGCTCATGTCCCAGTTGATCAGGCCGTCATAGACCGTATAGCCCATGAAGCGCATGCCCTCGCCACCCTGGTCGGTCTGACCGGTGGTGAGTGGAATGTCAGAAGCTGTCATGCCGATGCGCAGCACGCCCTGCGCCTGCGCCGACACAGCGGTCAGCCCGGTAAGGGCGGCCGCAGCCAGCAGCGACAGCAGAAACGGAGAAGTCTTTTTGTGAGCCATGTGTTCACCCCGGGTTAGTATTGGGAGTGAAGACGCAAGGTCCGTGCCACAGGGCAAACGGCTGATTCGACGCACACAAATGAAGGCGGCTGCGAGTCCTGCCCAACCCGAGGCCAGCGCTGCCTCAGAATTGGGCAGGCCAGGCAAGACTTAGACTGGCACCTGCTGATGGCAAGGCTGCTTCACTTCATAGGCGCCGGCGATACGATAGAGCATCGCCTCATCGAAGGGTTTGCCGATCAACTGGAAGCCGATCGGCAGGCCGCCACGCACGAAGCCGGCCGGTACCGTCATGGCCGGCAGGCCGAGATAATTGATCGGCCGGGTCAGCCGGGTCAGCGCGGCAATGGTCTTGGCGGCTTCCGGTTTGCCAGCCACGTCGGTTTCTTCGATGGTCGGCGCCGGACGATCGGCCACCGGCGCGAAAACCGCATCGGCCCCGTTCATCGCCTTGAGGAAGGCGGCCGTCGCCTCGCTGCGCCAGCGCTGCGAATCGATATAATCCACTGCGCTAACCGCCAGGCCGTTTTCCAGTCTTCCCCGCACCTGGTCGCTGTAGAGATTGGGCCGGGTGCGCAGCCAGGAAGCGTGCAAAGCCGCGGCCTCGGCCGAAATCATCACGAAAGAAGCCGCCGTCACCATCTCCATATCCGGCGGCGTCATCTCGACAATCTTGACCCCCAGCTTGGACAGGAGCTTCAAAGCCGCTTCCAGACACTCGGCACTGGGCTTGTTCAGCTTGTCCCAGAAATAGCGGCGCGGAACGGCCAGCTTCAGGCCGCGTACGGCGCCGGATTTCGCCGCCGCGACATAGGCGCCCACCGCCTGCAGGCTGGCAGTGGGATCGCGCGGATCGGCGCCGGCAAGAATTTCCATCAGCAGCGCGCTGTCTTCGACGCGCCGTGTCAGCGGCCCAACCGTATCGAGCGAGAAGCTAAGCGGCATTGCACCCGCACGACTGACCCGCCCCGCGGTCGGCTTGAGGCCGACCAAGCCGCAGTAATGCGCCGGCTGGCGGATCGAACCACCGGTGTCTGAGCCTAGGGCACCAAAGACCATGCGCGCGGCCACGGCCGCGCCAGAACCGCTGGAAGAACCGCCGGTGATGCGGTCGGTGTTCCAGGGGTTACGGGCATGGCCGTAGTGATAATTGTGCCCTGTGGGGCCAAACGCGAATTCGGCCATATTGAGTCGGCCAAGATCGAGCGCCCCTTCGACATCCAGGCGCTGCAGGGCCGTGGCTGTCTCGGTCGCCTTCCAGTGCCGGCGGATCGCCGAACCGCAGGAGGTTTCCTTGCCGGCGCGGTAATACATGTCCTTGTGCGCCAGCGGCACACCGGCGAGCCGGCCGAGCCTGGCGCCGCGCTTGTGGGCGCGATCAACCGCCTTGGCCGCTTTCAGTGCGGCATCGGCCTCCAGCTTGAGGAAGGCATTCACGCGCGGTTGCCAGTCGGTGATACGAGCCAGGCAGGCTTCCGTCAGCGCCTGCGCGGTCACCTTGCCCTGCGCCACGGCGCGGGCGGCATCGGCCAGACCCATCAGGGCGAGGTCGGGTTTCGGCGCAGCCTGCTTCACGATTTTCTTCGCGGTCTTTTTCATCACCGCTTCCCCTTCTTCATCTCGACCGGTACCGCCGGGAACAGGCCCGGTTCGCGCTCGAAAGCCAGTTTCTGCGCCTGGGTCCGGAATTTCGCCGTGGCGACGCCCAGCGTGCCCGCAATGATATCCGCCCGACCCGGGCGCAGCAGAACGCCGGCCTCGGCAAACATGCCGGCGATCAGGGGCGGCTGCAAGGCGGCGGCGGCCTTGGCCGGCGGGGTCAGCGGCGTGATATTGGCTTTCTTCTTCGCGGATTTCATGGCGGCGGCTCGGCTCCCTTGCGTGCGGTGATCAGGCCATAATGCTGCGGCATGCGATGAACTGCAAAGTTGAATGTGGTGTTTTTATAGCTGGCACAGGCATCGAGATCGCAGCAGGCCACCGCCAGTTCGTCTCCATCGGTGCGCGTGGCCGCCACGGTGACGCCTGACGGCGCGATGATCTGGCTGCCACCGATCATCGGCACGCCTTCTTCGTTGCCGGCCTTGGCCACACCGACAACCCAGCTGCCATTCTGGTAGGCACCAGCCTGCATCGACAGCTGGTTGTGGAACAGCGAGAGGTCGTCATGTTCGGGGGCCGGCGCATTATGCACCGGCGTATTGTAGCCGAGCAGGATCATCTCGGCACCCTGCAGACCCATCACGCGATAGGTTTCCGGCCAGCGGCGATCGTTGCAGATCGCCATGCCCAGAATACCGCCGAAGCTGCGCCAGACCCTGAAACCGGTATCGCTGATATCGAAATAGCGTTTTTCCAGATGCTGAAAGCGGCGCCATGGCTCATGTTCGGCATGGCCCGGCAGATGCACCTTGCGGTATTTGCCGATGATCGCGCCATCCTTGCTAACCAGGATCGCCGTATTGAAGTGCTTGCCCTCCGACGTCAGCTCGGCATACCCAAGATAGAAGCCGAGGCCGAGGCGCTTTGCTTCATCGAACAGCGGCTGGGTTTGCGGCCCGGGCATGTCGCGTTCAAAGAAGCTGTCAATCTCGGCCTGATCAGTCATGAACCAGCGCGGGAAAAAGGTGGTCAGCGCCAGTTCGGGAAACACCACAAGATCGCACCCCATGCGCCTGGCTTCGCGCAGTTGCGCGATCAGGCGTTCGACCACCATGCCGCGCGTATCAGAGCGCGCGATAGGACCGAGCTGCGCAGCCCCGACCGTGACCAGACGTGCCATGTCAGCCCTGTCCTTTCAGGATGTCTTGCGGCTTCAGTCCGACGATCTGCTCATACACTGCAGGATCGGTTGCGCCTTCACTGCCGAACACCAGTATGCGCGAGGTCGCATCAAGCTGCAGGGCTGCCACCATATCAGGCTGCTGTCGCGCCGCCAGCGCACCGGCCAGCCCCGCCACCGCTGACTCACCCGCCACGATTGCCGTATCCGGCTGCGCCAGCCTGCGCATCAGATCGGCTGCGGCCGCATCCGATACCGTCATGAAGGCATCGGCGCCAGCGGATAAGATGTCCCAGGCAATCAGCGAGACCTCACCGCAGGCGAGACCGGCCATGATCGTATCCAGCGCACCCTCTACGACGACCGGCCTGCCGGCCCGGGCACTGCGATACAGGCAATCGGCCTTGTCGGGCTCGACAACGATGAAGCGCGGACGGTCAGGCCCCAGTGTTTCCCACAGATAGGCCAGCATGGCCGCCGCCAGACCGCCGACACCGCCCTGCACGAAAACATGGGTAGGAAGCTGTGGCGACTGCGTCAGTGCCTCGGCGGCCATCACCGAATAGCCCTGCATCACATCACGTGGGATATCGCGGTAGCCCGGATAGGACGTATCGGAAATCACGATCCAGCCCTGTGCGGCGGCATCCTGCTGCGCCTGCCGCACGCTGTCGTCATAATTGCCGCTTGTGCGCACCATCCGGGCGCCATAGGCCGCAATCGCCGCTTCGCGACCGGCGCTGACCAGAGCATGGATGTAGATGACGCAGGCGCAGCCGAATAATGAGGCGCCCCAGGCGACCGAGCGACCATGATTGCCATCGGTGGCACAGGTGACGGTCACGCTTGCCACGATGTCGCGATAGCGGCCAGCCAGCAGGTCGGCTGGCGCAATATCCTGCACCGATTTGCCAAGTGCGGCGGCCACTGCGCGCTGCAGCTGCCGCATGACGGCATAGGCGCCGCCCAGGGCCTTGAAGCTGCCGAGACCGAAGCGCCCGCCCTCGTCCTTGTACCAGATCGCGCCTAGACCGCTTTCAGCCGCCAGCGCTTTCAGATCACGAAGCGGCGTCGGCGCAAAGCCCGGCCAGGCGGAGATTTCAGCCTTTGCCGCCGCGTGGGCCGCAAGTGACTGGATCGCCAGCAGCGGCTGCGGATACAGGGCGGCAGGATCGGTGGTGCGGTTCAGAAAAAGTTCAGCAGCCATGGCAGAGACAGACCAAGTGTTTCAACCTGCCTAGCAAGGAACCTGCCAACTCGGTGTGAAACAGCGCGGCCGCACTAGCGGCTGGCCTCATAGCCTGCCAGCACTGCTGCAAGATTGACGCCGAGAATATCGGAGAGGTAGCCACCTTCCTGCACCAGCGTGGTGGGCAGGCCGATGCGGGCGATGGCGCCACCGATCTGGCGGAACCCGTCCGTGGTGATTTTCAGGCCCTGCAGCGGATCGGCCTCCGAGGCATCCAGCCCCAGTGCCACCACCAGAGCACCGGGCGCGAAGGCCTTGATGGTCGTCAAGGCACGATCCAGGGCCTTCATGTAATCAGCATCGCCGGTGCCGAGCGGCAGCGGGATATTCAGGTTGGCCCCCTGCCCCGCGCCGGCGCCGGTTTCATGGGCATAGCCGACGAAGAAGGGATAATAGCTGCCTGGATGGGCGTGGATCGATACGGTCAGTACATCGGCACGATCATAGAAGATGCCCTGGGTGCCATTGCCGTGATGCACGTCGACATCGAGAATGGCGACGCGTTCATGTTTTTGGCGCAGGTGCGCCGCGGCAATCGCACTGTTGTTCAGGTAGCAGAAACCGCCGGCCATATCGCGATAGGCATGATGCCCCGGCGGACGGCACAGCGCATAAATCGTGTCCTCGCCATCCAGCACCATCTGCGCCGCCGTGGTGGCCACATCGGCGGCCGCACAGGCCGCGGCAAAGGTGCCGGCGCCGATCGGGCAGGCCGTATCCGCAGTGTGCCAGCCCAGCTTGCCGACAATACCGGCGGGATAGCTGGCGCCCTCGCCGCGCTGGGCATGGATGTTGGGGATCATTTCACTGTTGGAATCGCCCAGCGCACGCCATTCCTCGAAGCCGGTTTCCAGAAAAGTCAGATAATCCGGGCTATGGACCCGCGCCCGAGGGCCGGCACCGAAACTCTGTGCCGGCACAATGGTGTGCTTGCCGCTGTTCAGGCCATTCAGTAGACGCGTGGCGCGCTCGGGCTGCTCGGTGGTCTTGCGCACCACGCCGCGCACCAGGAAGAACTGCGGGTCGTGGCTCTGGTGAGCATCGCTATAAACGGCTTTCACGAAACTTTCTCCGTGGTCTGGTTGGTTGGCAGATTGCGCACCAATTGCGCGACGCCACGCCAGGCATCGCCCAGATGGTATTCGACACCGCCCTGGATCTGCGCGGCATCACCGGTTTCGATGGCCGCCAGCAAGGGCTCATGGGTCTGCGCAATGCGCTGCGGATCATCATAGAGGCGACCGATCAGACCGATCACGATGCGCAATTCCGATGCAAGATCGTCGAACAGCTTCAGCAGCCGCCGGTTGCCGGAGATTTCGCAGATCAGCCGGTGAAACCGGTAATCCTCCTCCACCTGCCGCGCCGGATCGTTGATGGCTGCCGTTTCGTGCAGCACATCGAGCTGGCGCCTAAGCGCCAGACGGTTTTCCGGCGTCATCCGCTGCGCCGCCAGCACGGCGGCATGTTTCTCGATGCAGATGCGCAGGTCATAGAGATCGTCGATCTCGTCCGGCGCATGGGTGCGCACGGAAAAGCCGCGGCCCGGAATGCTGACCAGCAATCCCTGGCTTTCCAGCAATCGCCCGGCCTCGCGCACCGGCGCGCGGCTGACACCCAGTTCACGCGCGACGGCAGCCTCGGCCACCTTGGCGCCGGGCGGAATCTGACCGGAAATAATGGCATCGGTGAGCGCACGAGCAATCTGCGTGACCAGATCCTGGCTCACGATGGCGGGCAGACCAACCGGCTTAGAAGCGAGTCGCATTGCGCTATGTCCTTGATCTGCTTCTCTATCCCACAAATTGTCGACTGTCGACACTTTTCGATTGCGAGTCATTTCCAGCGCATGACAGTATGTCGCACCGTTTTCCGGAGGCGAGACTTATGACGGCATCCATTCGTGCGTTGAACAGCAGCCACGACCTGACCTGGCAGACCAAGGTGGATCTTGCGGCCGCCTATCGCCTGATTCACCGCCACGGCCTGGATGACAGCATCTACACCCATATCTCGGCCCGCCTGCCCGGCGGCCATGACCGCTTCCTGATCAATCCCTACGGCATGCGGTTCGAGGAGGTGAAGGCCTCCAACCTCGTTACCGTCGATATCGACGGCAAGGTGATCGAGGATCCGCTGGGCCTGGACATCAACCCGGCTGGCTTCACCATTCACAGCGCCATTCACTCCGCGCGGCCCGACGTGGTCTGCGTTCTGCACACCCACACGGTGGCCGGCGTTGCCGTCTCCTGCCAACAGGATGGGCTGCTGCCGCTCAATCAATGGTCAATGCAGTTCCATGGCCGCATCGCCTATCACACCTATGAGGGCATTGCCCTCGATCTGGATGAACGCCAGCGCCTGATCGCCGATCTGGGCGACAAGTCGGTGTTTATCCTGCGCAACCACGGCCTACTCACCTGCGGTCGTTCGGTTTCTGAAGCCTTCAAGCTGATGTTCAACCTGGAGCGGTCCTGCCGCGCGCAGCTCGCCATCCAGTCGTCTGGCGCGCCGGTCGTGCAGGCGCCGCCGGGCATTCCAGAAAAAACAGCCGGTCAGTATGCCAAGGGCTATGACCGCGTAGAGGCCGGAAATGGCCCGGATATTGAATGGGAGGCTTTCAAGCGGATGTTGGAGCGTACCGATCCCGACTACTGCACCTGAACCACGACCATTGCCACAGAGGGGGTTTGCTGTGCTGAAGAAAAGCTTGCTTGGTCTACTCGTTGCCACCGGTATTGCCACGTGCATTGCCGCCGGCGCCATGGCGCAAACACCGAAAGCTGGTGGCGTTGCCAATGTCATCATCCAGCCGGAACCGCCGGGCCTGATGCTGGCCATCACCCAGAACGGCCCGACCCAGATGGTGGCTGGCAATATCTATGACGGTCTGCTGCGCTACAGCCCGAAGCTGGAGCCGCTGCCGGGCCTGGCCGAAAGCTGGACCATCACTGATGAAGGCAAGACCTACACCTTCAAGCTGACCAAGGATGCCTCCTGGCATGATGGCAAGCCGTTTACGGCCGCCGACGTGCTGTTCACCGTTGAATTCATCAAGCAGACCAATCCGCGCGCACGCGCTAACCTGGCGCAGGTTGAAAGCGTCACGGCGCCGGACCCCTACACCGTGGTCTTCAAGCTGAAGCAGGCTTTCGGCCCGTTCATCGGCATTTTCGAGGTTGGCTCGATGCCGATGGTGCCCAAGCACATTTACGACGGCATCGACTGGAAGACCGCGCCGGCGAACAACACGCCGATCGGCACCGGCCCCTACATGTTCAAGGAATGGCAGAAGGGCTCGTTCATCAAGCTGGTGAAAAACCCGAAGTACCATGTGAAGGGCAAGCCGTATCTGGACGAGATTTATTGGCACGTCATCCCTGATGCGGCCGCACGCTCGGTTGCCTTTGAAACCGGCAAGGTCGACATCCTGCCTGGCGGCTCGGTCGAAAATTTCGACGTGCCACGCCTGAGCAAGATGAAAGACGTCTGCGTCACCGGCAAGGGCTGGGAATATTTCGGCCCGCTGGCCTGGATGTGGCTGAACAACCGCCAGGGTCCGACCGCGAACAAGCTGTTCCGTCAGGCCGTGATGTATGCCATCGACCGCGACTTCGCCAAGAATGTGGTTTGGAACGGCCTGGGTGAAGTGGCTGTTGGCCCGATTTCATCCTCGACCCGCTTCTTCGACAAGAGCCTGGCCAAATACAAGTATGATCCGGCCAAGGCCAAGGCCCTGCTGAAGGAAGCCGGTTATAAGGGCGAGAAGGTGCGCTTCATGCCGCTGCCCTATGGCGAGACCTGGACCCGCTGGGGCGAGGCCGTTCGCCAGAACCTGCAGGATGTGGGCATCAATCTCGAAGTCGTCGCCACCGACGTGCCTGGCTATAACCAGAAGCTCGGCGAATGGGACTACGACATCGGCTTCAGCTATCTCTACCAGTATGGCGATCCGGCGCTCGGCGTCGGCCGCAGCTATGTCAGCTCGAATATCGCCAAGGGTTCGCCGTTCAACAACGTTGAAGGCTATTCAAACCCGGAAGTCGATCGGCTGTTTGCTGAAGCTGCCACCGCCTTCCCCGATTCCAAGCGCCAGGAACTCTACAATCAGGTTACCAAAATCCTGATCGAGGAGGTTCCCGTTGCCTGGCTGCTGGAACTGGAATTCCCGACCATCACCAAGTGCAAGGTCAAGGATCTTGTCACCACCGGTATCGGCGTGAATGACGGCTTCCGCGACGCCTGGATCGACAAGTAAGCAGCGCGTTCCGCCTGCGACAGCATCGGCTGTCGCAGGCGGTCCCCTGCTTCATACAGCCTTCCCCGCTTTCCCCAGATTGCCCTGATGCTGTCATTTGTCGCCCAGCGCCTTATCAAGGCGGTGATCGTCCTGCTGGCGATCGTCGTCCTCAACTTCTTCCTGATCCGCGCCGCGCCCGGCGATCCGGCTACGGTGATGGCCGGTGAAGCCGGCGCCACCGACGAGTTGTTCGTTGCCCAGCTGCGCGAGAAATTCGGCCTCGACCGGCCGATGCATGAACAGCTGTTCTTCTATGTGAAGGGCATCGTCACCTTTGATCTCGGTTTCTCCTTCCGCCAGCAAATGCCGGTCTCGAAGCTGATCCTCGACCGCTTGCCCGCCACCCTGCTGCTGACTGGCACCGCCTTCCTGATCTCGCTCGGCATGGGCGTCCTGCTCGGCGGGATGGCAGCGCGACGCGCCGGTCGCTGGACCGACACGTTGATCACGACATTCTCTATGGTGTTTTACGCCACGCCGCTCTTCTGGGTGTCGCTGATGGGCATCCTGCTCTTCTCGGTGACACTCGAGTGGCTGCCCAGCTTTGGCTACGAGACCGTCGGTGCCGGCTATACCGGCCTGCGCCATGTCACCGATGTCGCGGCCCATCTGGTGCTGCCGGCATCGGCGCTCGGCCTGTTTTTCATGGCCACCTATACCCGCATGACCCGCGCCTCGATGCTGGAGGTCTCCCGCCTCGATTTCGTCAAGACGGCACGCGCGAAGGGCCTGGGCGATCGCGTCATCCAGCGCCGCCATGTGCTGCGCAACGCCCTGCTGCCGGTGGTGACCCTGGCCGGACTGCAGGCCGGCACGCTGGTCGGCGGTGCGGTGCTCACCGAGACTGTGTTCGCTTGGCCCGGCATCGGCCGTTTGATGTATGACGCGCTGATCCAGCGCGACTACAACCTGCTGCTCGGCGTCTTCGTCGTGTCCTCGGCCATGGTGCTGGCCTTCAATCTGATCACCGACCTGATCTATCGCCTGGTCGACCCGCGTATCGAGATGAACACATGAGCAGCTTCTGGAAAACCCTGCTGCGGCATCCCGGCGCGGTGATCGGCCTCGTCATCATGGCGGTTGTCCTGTTCATTGCGATTTGTGGCCCATTCATCTTCCCAACCTCGCCCTGGCGCATGGTGCAACGGCCCTTCCTGGCGCCGATGGTGGCGCCCGGTTTCCCGTTCGGCACCGATGCCCTCGGTCGCGACGTGGCGGCCGGCCTGATCCACGGTGCGCGCGTGTCCCTGCTGGTCGGCCTGGTCTCGACGCTGGCAGCGCTGGCCATCGGTGTGCCGCTCGGTGCCATTGCCGGCTATGCCGGTGGCAAGGTGGATGATGCCCTGATGCGCTTTACCGAATTCTTCCAGACCGTGCCCAGTTTTGCGCTCGCCATCGTGCTGGTGGCAATCATGCAGCCCTCCATCGTCTCCATCGTTGCAGCCATAGCCATTGTCAGCTGGCCACCGGTTGCCAGACTGGTGCGTGGCGAAGTGCTGTCGCTGCGCAGCCGCGAATATGTGCAGGCGGCCATCGTCACCGGCCATACCAATGGCTGGATCATCTGGCGCGAAATCCTGCCCAACACGCTGTCGCCGATCATCGTGCTTGCCTCGCTGATGATCGCCACCGCGATCCTGCTCGAATCCTCGCTGTCCTTCCTCGGCCTCGGTGATCCGAACCTCATGTCCTGGGGCTATATGGTCGGCGCCGGCCGCACCGTGATCCGCCAGGCCTGGTGGATCACGGTGTTTCCCGGCATCGCCATCCTGCTGACTGTTCTGGCCCTCAACCTGATCGGTGAGGGCCTGAACGATGCGCTCAACCCGCGGCTTGCCAAGGAAGGTCGCTGAGCATGAGCACCCCCGTCATTGCCATCAAGAACCTGAAACTGGCGCTGCCCATTGGCGGCGACCGCGGCTTTGCCGTCGATGACGTCTCCTTCGACCTTGAGGCCGGCAAGATCCTCTGCGTGGTGGGCGAGTCCGGGTCTGGCAAATCGATGTGCGCGCATGCGCTGATGGGCCTGCTGCCGAAAGCCGTGAAGGCACAGGGCGGCGAGATCCTGTTCGAGGGCAAAAACCTGCTCGGACTGGATGAAGAAGCCTGGATGGCGCTACGCGGGCGGCGCATTGCCATGATCTTCCAGGAACCGATGACCGCACTCAATCCGCTGATGCGGATCGGCGACCAGATGGCCGAGATGTTCGAGGCCCACGACCTGCTGACGCCGGCCGAGCGGCGCCAACGGGCGTTGGAACTGGCCCGCGAAGTCGGCCTGCCCGATCCCGAGCGCATCATCCGCGCCTATCCACACCAGCTGTCTGGCGGCCAGCGCCAGCGCGCCATGATTGCCATGGCACTGGCGCTGGAACCTTCTGTTCTGGTGGCGGATGAGCCGACCACGGCACTGGATGTCACAACCCAGGCGCAGATCCTGAAACTGGTGCGCGACCTGCAGCAGCGCCGCAATATGGCTGTGATGTTCA
>NZ_CALSAN010000021.1:0-75884 GCF_943372915.1 Ferrovibrio terrae
CGGCGCCGTCTTCGCCGAGACTGCCATGCAGGGCGGCACCGACGATCAGCAGGGCAACGAAGTTGAGCAGCAGCGTGACCAGCACTTCATGCACGCGGCGGCCGATATGGATGGCGGCTGCCAGCCCGGCCCAGGCCATGCCGCCGAGAATGCTGGCCAGCAGCGCCGAGCCAATCGCCAGCACGGGATTGCCGAGCGGCAGCATGATGCCGACCCAACTGGCGCACAGGCCGCCGATGGCGATCTGGCCTTCGCCGCCGATATTGATGATCTTGGCGCGGAAGCACAGCGCGATGCCCAGTCCGGTGAGGATATAGGGCGTCGCCTTGTTGAAGCCCACCGCGATGCGGTCGAAGGAGCCAAAGGCGCCGGTCAGCATGGCGCGATAGGCCAGCAGCGGATCCTTGCCGGAGAACATGATCAGCAGGCCGGTGCAGGCCAGCGCCAGCAGCACGGCCAGCGCGGCGCGGCGCAGCGAAGCGGGGATGTAAACCTGCCACCGCGAGGACTTGGCGATGCCGGCGGCGATCTCGCTCATGCGGCCTGCTCAGTCGGGATCGCGCTGCCGGCCATCATCAGGCCGATGCGGCCGACATCGACGGCATCGCGCGGCACCACGCCAACCAGGCGGCCGTCGAACAGCACGCCGATACGGTCGCCGATCGACAGAACCTCATCGAGTTCGGACGAGATGTAGATCACCGCGGCGCCGCTGTCGCGCAGGGCCAGGATGCTGTCCATGACAAAGCGGGTGGCGCCGGGATCGAGGCCCCAGGTCGGCTGATGCGCGATCAGCAGGCGCGGGCCGCGGTCGATCTCGCGCGCCACGACGATCTTCTGCTGGTTGCCGCCGGACAGCTGCTTGGCCTGCAGCTCTGCGCTGGGCGTGCGGATGTCGAAAGCAGCCACCAGGCGTTTCGCGGCGGCGGCCAGCCCGGCGCGGCTGAGCCAGGGACCGCGCGAAAATGGCGGCCGGGCGGAATCGCGCAGCATCAGGTTCTCGGCAATGCTCATGCCCTGCACCAGACTGGTCTGCGCCCGGTCGGCCGGCATATAAGCCACGCCGGCGGCGACGCGCGCGGCGATACCGGCCTGGCTGAGATCGGTGTTGTCCAGCAGGATGCGGCCAGCGCTCAGTCGGCGCAGGCCGGCAATGGCCTCGGCCAGTTCCAGCTGGCCGTTGCCGTCGACACCGGCGATGGCGAGGATTTCACCGGCCGCCACATCGATGCTGATGTCTTTCAGGGCCACGCCCTGGTCGGCAGCCGTATTGATGCCGTGCAGGCTCAGCAGGGTGGTGCTGCTGGCGGAAGGCTGACGATGCAGCGGCGCGGCAATGTCGCGGCCCACCATCATGCGGGCCAGCGCGGTGCGGTCGGTATTGGCGGCCGTGGTGCGGCCGGCCACCTTGCCGTCGCGCAGCACCACGATATCGTCGCAGACCTCCATCACTTCGCCCAGCTTGTGTGAAATGAAGATGATGGATTTTCCCTCGTCGCGCAGGCGCTGCATGATCTGCAGCAGGGCCGTCACTTCCGGGGGGCTGAGATTGGAGGTCGGCTCGTCCAGCACCAGCAGGTCGGCGCCGCGCAGCAGCGCCTTGAGAATTTCCACCCGCTGGCGCCGGCCCAGCGGCAGGTCGGCCACCAGCGCATCGGGATCGAGATCGAGGCCATAACGCGTGCTGGTCTCGCGCAGCAGATCGCGGATGGCATCGCGGCGCAACCAGCGGCCGGCGGCCTGCCAGCCGAGCATGATATTCTCGGTGACGGTCATCGCCTCGATCAGCATGAAATGCTGATGGATCATGCCGATGCCGGTGGCAATGGCCTCGCCCGGCGTATGGCCGGACAGTTCCTTGCCCTTGAACAGGATGCTGCCGGCATCGGGCGCCACCATGCCGAATAGCACTTTCATCAGCGTGCTCTTGCCCGAACCGTTTTCGCCCAGCAGGCCGAGAATGCAGCCCGGTGGTACGGTGAGCGAGATGCCGTCATTGGCACGCACGGGACCATAGGTCTTGACGATCCCGTGCATGTCCAACAACGGCTTCATGACGCGGTCTTCCAGGGCTTACTTGCCGCCGCGGGCATCGTCCTTGGTCGGCGCCAGCTTCATTTCGCCGGTGGCGAACATCTTCTTGTAGGTGTCGAGTTCGGCCACCACGGTGGCCGGCACGGCCGGATGATAGGCGCGTTCCGCGGTCTGCTGCAGCGCGGCGCCGCTGGTGGCCGGTGTGTTGTAGCCATACATCACCAGATCGCCCGACAGCTTGCCGGCCTTCACCGAGTCCGCCGTCGCGGCATACATATCGGCCCATTTCTCGACCACGTTGGTGATCACATTTTCCGGTGCAATCGCGGTATGGCCGAAGGAGCGCCCGGTGGTGAAGACATTCTTCTCCTTGGCGGCCTGGATCAGGCCGGCCTGGGCCGCATTCAGCTTGCCGGCGACGAAATCGGCACCGCCCGCGATCAGCGAGAAGGCAGCTTCCTTGGCGGCCGCGGCATCCTCGATATCCTTGATATAGATGATCGAGACTTCGATATCGGGCTTGATGCGCTTGGCGCAGAGGCGATAGGAACCCACCTGCGCCACCATGTTGGGCAGGCCTTCCAGCGCATAGACGCCGGCGATCTTGCCGGTCTTGCTCATCCGCGCGGCCAGCACGCCGAGCTGGCAGCCGAAATGTGTGTTGTCGTAATCGATCGACATCACGTTCTTGCCCATGCCGCCGCCGCCGGCACCAGCCACGAACTGCACCTCGGGGAATTCAGGGCCAACGCGCTGCGCGGCCGAGAGGAAGCGGCCGGAATGGCCGATCACGATCTTGTAGCCCTGGCGCGCGTAGTCGCGCATGGCTTCCACATGGTCAGCCGCCGGCACGTTTTCCGAGTAGGCGACCTGGTATCCGCTATCCTTGATCTTCATCAGGCCGGCATAGCCCTGGGCGTTCCAGCTTTGGTCGTTGATGCTGCCGGGCAGCAGCATGGCCACCTTGGTCTGTGCCATGGCGGGCTGTGCCGCGACGGCCAGGCCGAATGCGGCCATCGCAAGCCCGGTGAATGTCAGGCGATGCTTCATACGCGTCTGTTTTTGCTGAGTGACCATGGCAAGAACCTCCTTTGGTTCGGCAGCCGTTGCTAGGGGAGTCTGCCGCTGCATCATTGCAGCGGTGTTCGGTGCAATAACTGAGCCAGCCGCCATCAGGCGCGTCGTGCGATCACGGCGATCGGTCCGCCGCCATCGGGGCCCTGATGCTCGGCGCCGCCGGAAATGAACAAATCCGTGCGGCCAATCGCAGCGGCGACAACGCCGCCGACCAGCGCGCGGGCATGGCGCGTGGCGTTGATGTCGCTGTCGTCCCACATGATATGGCGGTTGCCGCGGATGCGGCCGCTGCGCGCCGGCTCGGCTTTTGCCAGCACAGCACATAGGCGGCCTGCCTCGCTTTCGGGCAGTTGCCCGTCCATAGTCAGCCCGGCGGCACGCAGGGCGCGGCCGACGGCAGGAAAATCGATACCGTCTTCCATCACCGCATGGGCGATGATGCTGTCACCAGCCCAGGCCTCGCTGTTGCCCATGACGATCACTTCGTTGCGGGTCAGTTCGACACCGGCCGAGGCGCTGGCGCGGCCCGACCACAGCGTGAGATCCTGGCCGATGGCGGCATCATGCAGCTTGCCGGCATCCACTTCGCCGAGCGCAAGCCCGACGCCAAGCGCGGAAGCGCCACGCGACAGGCCCATCGAGGCATAGGTGTCTTCGGTGGTCACTGCCTGGCCGCGGGCATGGGCCTCGGCGATGCGCTCCGAGGTCAGCAGCGGGCATTTGACCTGCACGTAATGCACATCGGCTTCCGAACTGATGCCCGCCTGCTGCATGGCCTGCGCCACCGCTTCGGCCGTGGCCTGCACCTGCGCCATGCGGCCGATTTCCTCGGGCAGGAAACTGCGGGTAAACGCCGTGCCGATCGCCATGGCCTTCTGGCCGCTCGCCGGGCGCGACGCTGCTTTCACGGAAAACACGATGTAATGGGGTGACAGGCCGCCCTCGGTGCCGCCCGACATCACCATGGCGACGCGTTTACCAATCTCTTCAGGCGTAGATTTGAGCCGGCGCGCCAGCATCACCTGCAGCGCAAACACCGCATAGGCACGGGTGAAATCGTTGACGCAGCCATTGCCCTCGGTCTTGCCCAGGATGGCAACCACCGCCTCGGGCGCCACGCTACCGCTATCGAACAGCTTCTCGATGCCGCTCATGTCGCCCGGATGCTGCATGGCGACGCGGGTGACGCAGCATTCAAAGGCGGAGTTGCTCAACGCGTTCATACATGCACCGGCACTTTGCTCATTTCACTTTCTTGCCCCATCGTGTTGGCCTTGCCGATCTTGCCGAGCAGATGGTCGCCCGATGTGGTCGGCCGGTATTTGGCTGGTGTGCCGGCATCCTGGCAGGTCGGCAGGCAGGCCACTTCAGCGTCGTAGTTGGGCTGGTGGAAGAAGACCAGCGACATGCGGCGGGTCTGCTCGGCGGCGATGTCACGCGGCGGGTTGGCAACGCGATGCAGGGTGGAAACCCAGCGGTCGTTGGTCCACATGGCCATCAGATCGCCGATATTGATGACGAAATCATTCGGCGCGGTCTGCACATCCACCCAGTCGCCCTTGGCGGTGCGCACCTGCAGGCCGCCGGCAACATTTTCCTGCAGCAGGATTGTCAGGCTGCCGTAATCGGTATGGGCGCCGGCGCGCAGTTGGCCGGGCAGGGGCGCATCGGGCTGGGCCGGATAGAGATTGGCCTGCAGATGGCTGATATGGCGGTCGATCTTGCTGGCGAAAAAACGGTCGGGCAGATCCAGTGCCACTGCAAAGGTCTGCATCAGCAGGGCGGCGAGCTGCTCCATCTGCCGGTAATAGCCGGTCCAGGTGCTGCGGAACTCGGCGGGACGCTGCGGCCACAGGTTGGGCGCATAGTAGCTGGCCTTGGCGCGCTCGGCATAGGCATCCTGGCCCGGCTGCACATGGCCGATGCGGAAGGTCTCCTTCAGATCCGGCGGTGCAGCCTCGCCCAGCGAGTAGGACAGGCTTTCATCGCCGACGGCGCGAAACCCGCGAATGCCCTTCTGGCCGCGCGGCGGCGCGATCTTCAGCTTGTCGGCCAGCGGCTGTGTGAAGAAGCCGCGCGTGACACTGCGCATCGCATCCAGATCAACGGTATCGATGCCATGGCCGGTGATGATGAAAAAGCCGATCTCGCGGCAGGCGCGGTCAATCTCGGCGGCTACCTGGCGACGGGCAGCGGCATCGCCCAGACGAAATGGCGCGATATCGATGAGCGGTACGTAATCCAGCACGGCCATCACCTGCCCCCAAACACTGCACCCGAAATCCTCTAACGGGTTCAGTAAGCCGGCGGCGAACGATGCCGACAAGCAGCGTTTTCAGAGCAGACCGCTCTGTTTTTAGCATCGCTCCGGGATCAGGCCTTACGGCGCTGGCGGGCGGCGAGATCGGCTTTCAGGTTTTCCAGAAAAACCGCAGCCGCCACGGGCAGTTGGCGGTTGCGGCCGATGCCGATCACCAGCCGGCCGCGCAGGGCGCGGTCGACCAGCGGGATGGCGACCAGCCCGGCGCCGCTGCGGGCACCGATCTCGATCTGGAAACAGATCGCCTGGCTGCGCGCCGCCACCGTCTGCATCACCGCCACCGAATTGCCGGTGACCACAGGCCGCAGCGAGAGTGAGGAGCCTTCCGTGGCGGTATCGAGCAGGCGGCGGCCGCCCAGGCTCTCGTCACCAAGCAGGATCGGATAGGGCAGGCAATCGCTGAGCCGCAGCTTGTCGCGGCCGGCCAGCGGATGGCGCCGCGCCATCAGGGCCATCAACGGCTGCGGCACATCGGCGACCACGGCGAAGCGGCGGTCGGCGGGCGGATTGAAGGCATAGCCGATATGGGCTTCCTCGCGCACGGTGGCGGCCACCACCTGCTGGCTGCCCACCACATCGACGGTGAAGGTGACGCGCGGATGACTGGCCTGGAAGGTGGCGATCTGCTCGGCCACCACATCGGCCACCGCCTCGATGATGGCGAGATGGATATGGCCGCGCCGCAGGCCGCGCAGTTCCTCGATCTGCGAACGGGTGAGATCGAAGTCATGGGCGGTGCGGCGGATATGGGCGATCAGCAGCTCGCCGGCGCTGGTCAGCCGCACACCACGGGCCAGACGCTCGAACAGCGCCACGCCCAGGCTTTCCTCCAGGTCGAGGACATGGCGGTTGACCGCCGAGGAGGCGATGTTGAGCGCTGCCGCCGCCTTGCGGATCGAACCGATACGGGCCACCGCCTCGAAATACGAAAAGGCGCGGGATCGGGACTGGGGTTTCATGGGGCGCGCAACCGGTCAGCAGGCATGCCCCATCTAAGGGGCAGCCGCGCCAAACGGCAAGACCCCGTGGCTCAGACGCCGCGGATCATCCCGCCATCGACGCGCAGCTTGGTGCCGGTGATATAGCCGGCGCGTTCGCTGGCGAGGAAGGCCACCGCATCGGCAAATTCCTCTGGCCGGCCATAGCGGCCCATGGGAATTGCGGCCTGCGAGGCTTTCGCCACATCGTCGCGGCTCTTGCCCTGCTTGGTGGCGGTGGCCTGATCCAGCTGGTCGACGCGGTCGGTATGGATGCGGCCGGGCAGCACCAGATTGACGGTGACACCCTTGGGCGCCACTTCGGCGGCCAGGGTCTTCGACCAGCCCAACACGGCCATGCGCAGGCCGTTGGACAGCGCCAGATTGGGGATCGGCTGTTCGATACCCGAGGAGGCAATGGTGATGATGCGGCCCCAGCCGCGCGCCAGCATCGGCGGCAGCAGCCGGCCGCTCAGATGGAACAGATGGCCGGCCATGGCGGCAAACTGTGTCTGCCACAGGTCCAGTGCGATCTCGGCGGCTGCGCCCGGCGGCGGGCCGCCGCTGTTGTTGACCAGGATATCGACACCGGCCTGAGCCAGCACGGCATCGGCCAGTGCATCCACCGAGGCGCGGTCGGAGAGATCCAGCACATGGGCACTCAGGCGCACGGCGACATCGGGTGCCTCGGCGGCGATCCAGGCCTTGGTGTCCTGCACGCTGCGGGCGGCGGCGATCACGGTAGCGCCTTCACGCGCCAGCGTGCGGGCGACAGCGGCGCCAAGGCCGCGGCTGGAGCCCAGAACGAGGGCGCGTTTTCCGGTGAGGCCGAGATCCATCAGCCGATCTCCTGCAGGCGCCGGGTCTGGCGCGCGATCATGTTTTCCACTTCGGCGATATCCACGGCCGACAGCTTCGGGCCGGGCTTGCGCAGGGCCGCCGAGGCAATGACGCCGCGCTTCTGCAGCACATATTTACGGATCGCGAGGCCGGGGCCGGGCTGCTGTTCGTAGCGGGCCAGCGGCAGATAGGCATCGAAGATATCGCGGGCGCGCTGCGGCTTGCCGGCCTGATAGGCCTGCACCACGCCCACCATCATTTCCGGATAGGCGAAGCCGGTCATGGCGCCATCGGCGCCGCGTTCCATCTCTTCGGGCAGGAACAGGCCGCCATTGCCGACCAGGATGCTGATGCGGCGCATGTCCTTCATGGCGCGCAGGGCCGAAAGCTTGGCCAGGCCCGGCCAGTCCTCATGCTTCAGCATCACGCAGGAGGGCAGGCTCTTGACGATCCGCGCGATCACCGATGGCGCCATATGCACATTGGTCGATTGCGGGAAATCCTGCACCACGAAAGGCGTGCCGGTGCCGATGGCCTCGGCGGTATTCTCGTAATAGGTGACGATCTGGTCGTCGGTCTTCAGCGTGCCGGGCGGGGCGATCATCACGCCGGCGGCGCCATCGTCCATCACCGCCTTGGTCAGTTCGGCCATCGAGGCAAAACCGGGGCTGGAGGCGCCCACCACCACCGGCACCTTGCCGTTCAGGCGCGCCAGCACGCGCTTCACGAAGCTGCGCGATTCCGCCAGCGTCAGTTTCGGTGCTTCGCCCATCATGCCCAGCAGGGTGAAGCCGGTGACACCCTGCTCCATGTAGAAGTCGACCATGCGGTCGGTGCTGTCCAGATCCAGGGCACCGCTGTCGGTGAACGGGGTCACCGAGATGATGTAGACGCCAGCGGCGGTTTCGTCGAGTTTGGCCATGAAATCCTCGTAGGCGGCGAACGGTTATGATTGGAGCAGCTTGCCCGGGTTGAGAATGTTGCGGCTGTCGAAAAGCCGTTTCAGGTCGTGCATGATCTGCATCGCCACCGGCGGCTTGTAGCGCGGCAGTTCATCGCGGCGCAGCTGGCCGACGCCATGTTCGGCGCTGATGCTGCCGCGATAGCGATGGACCAGATCGTGCACCACGGCATTCAGTGGCGCCGTGAGGGCGTAGAAATCGTCGTCGGTCATATGCGGTGCGCGCTGCAGGTTGTAATGCAGGTTGCCGTCGCCCAGATGACCGAACACCAGGAAGCGCAGGCCGGGGAAGGCGGCTTCCACGGCGGTTTCGCAGTCGCGCATGAAGGCGGTCAGGCGACCGATCGGCAGCGCAATGTCATGCTTGATGGTCTTGCCGGCGCGCACCTGCGCTTCCGATATGCCCTCGCGCAGGCGCCACAGCGCCTTGGCCTGCTCGCCGCTCTGGGCAATCACCGCATCCTCGGCCTCACCGGCTGTGATCGCATCGCCCAGAATATTTTCCAGCAGACCGGCGAGATCGGCCGCCGCGTCGGTGTCGCTCAGCTCGGTCAGTACTATCGCGGGCGGCACGGTGGCAAAGGGAGAAACAGTGCCAGGCACATGCTGCAGCACCAGATCGAGGCAGCTGTGCGTCATGAATTCAAAAGCCGTGAGCCGGTCGCCGGCGCGGGCGCCCAGCCGCACAAACAGCTTCAGCGCCGCATCCTGGTCGGGCAGGGCGACCAGGGCAGTGACGCGCACCGCCGGTGCCGCCTGCAGTTTCAGCACGGCGGCGGTGATGACACCCAGCGTGCCTTCCGAGCCGATGAACAGGTCGCGCAGGTCATAGCCTGTGTTATCCTTGCGCAGACCCTGCAGCCCGTCCCAGATGCGGCCATCGGCCAGCACCACTTCCAGGCCCAGGGCCTGCTCACGGGTATTGCCATAGCGCAGCACGGCGATGCCGCCGGCATTGGTGGCGAGATTGCCGCCGATGGTGCAGCTGCCCTCGGCGCCGAGGCTGAGCGGGAAGAATCGCCCGGACTCACGGGCCGCAGCCTGGACATTGGCGAGGATGCAGCCGGCATCCACCGTGATGGTGTTGCCGACCGGATCGATCTCGCGAATACGGTTGAGCCGGCCCAGGCTGAGGATCACCTGCCGGCCGCTGTCATCCGGCGTGGCGCCACCGGCCATGCCGGTATTGCCGCCCTGAGGGATCACCGAAACCCGGGCGTCGTTGCAGCAGTGCAGCACGGCAGATACCTGCGCCGTGTCGGCCGGCCGCACCACGGCCAGCGCGCGGCCGCGATACTTCTTCATCCAGTCGACGACATAGGCATCCTGCGCGGTGGCCTCGGTGAGGACATGGGCCGCGCCGACAATATCGGCCAGCTGTGCCAGAAAAGCCGTGTCGCTCATGGCTTCTGCTTCGTCCGCCATTCGGCGACAGTCATGAGTGGTGCCTCGAAACGGTCGCGCGTCGTGGTGTACCAGGCCGCGCCATGCATGCGGCCAACCAGATCTAGGCCTGCAGCATCGACATGCAGCTTGTCGTCGATCAGGCCGTCGCGGATATGCAGGTGCAGAATCTCGCCAGACACCAGTTTGCGGTTATAGGGCAGGTCGGTGATGCTGAAGGTGCGGCATTCGAAACTGACCGGCGATTCCGCGATGCGCGGCACGGAAATCTGCTTCGATGGCGCCGTGGTCAGGCCGGCCTCGGCGATCTCGTTCACGCCATCGGGGAAATCGATGGCGCAGATCACCATCGGTTCTACGATGGCATGGCTCACCATGTTGACGACGAATTCACCGCGTTCGGCGATGTTGCGCGCAGTGTCCTTGTAGGGCCGGCCATCTTCACGCTTGTTGCCTTCGATGCCGATCACCAGCAGCGGCGGCGCATTGCTGAACACGTTGAAAAAGCTGAACGGCGCTGCATTGGCGATGCCGTCGGCATTCAGGGTCGAGACCAGCGCGATGGGGCGCGGCATCACCGTGCTGACCAGCAGCTTGTAGATGCGGTCCGGCGACAGGTCGGCGGCTGCGAAATCCATTTGCGGCTTACCAGCCCAGACGCACGCGGCCCAGCGCCATCACGGCAGCGGCCTGGGTCGGTTCCACCACGGGAATGCCCAGCGCATCCTGCAGCGGATCGCGGAAGGCGGCCATGCCGGCACAGCCCATCACGATGCTGTGCGCCTGCTTCTCGTCGCGCAGGCGCTTGCCCACGGCAACCATGCGGGTCAGCGTGCGTTCCTTGTCGGCCAGTTCCGCCACGCCCATGCCAATGGCCAGTTCACCGGCCAGCCGGTCGGTGACTCCCATGGCACCCCAGAGCCGCAGGTGGCGCGGGATCGAACCATCGAGAATGGCGATGACGCCAAAGCTGTGGCCGAGGGTCAGCGCCGTCAGCACGCCGCATTCGGCAATGCCGAGTACGGGTTTCTTTACCGCTTCACGCACCACATGCAGGCCGGGATCGCTGAAGCAGGCGATGACGAAGGCGCCGGCTTCGGCTTCCAGTGATTTCGCCAGTTTTGCCAGCGGCAGCGTCACCGATTCCACATCCTGCTGGGTCTGGATGCCCGCCGGACCTTCTTTCAGCGTCAGGCTGCGCAAGGCGGGGCCACCGGCCATGCGCAGCGGTTCGAGGGCTGCGTCGATGCCGGCGGTGACGGCTTCGTTGGAATTCGGATTGATCACAAGGACGGTGGAGGCCATGGCGTTTTCCCAGTGAAGACAAGAGCCTGTGAAGATCGGTTGCAGTCTAAGCCTGCTGCGATGGCATGCTCCTTGCTTATTTGTCCACAGCCCTTAACCCAGTGTTATGGGCCTGCCCGATTTCGGTGCATCATGCGATGACCGATAAAAAACCGCAGGGAGTGGCCGCCATGTCATTGAATCTCAGGCAGATCGAAGTGTTCCGGGCGGTGATGAGCACCGGCTCGATCAGCGGCGCCTCGAAGGTGCTGCATGTTTCGCAGCCCGCGGTCAGCCGTCTGCTGTCCTATACCGAGACGCGGGTTGGTTTTCCGCTGTTTGAGCGCATCAAGGGTCGGCTGTATGCCACCCCTGAGGCGAAACGCCTGTTCCGCGAGGTCGATCATGTCTACCTCGGCGTGCAGCGGGTCAATGAAGTCGCGCATTCACTGGCCGAGCGGCGCCAGGGCGTGCTGCATGTGGTATCCAGCCCAAGTATCGGCCATGTGCTGATTCCGCAGGCAATCGCCGGCCTCTGCGCGCGCTACACCGATGCCAGGGTCACCTTCAATTTCCTCAATTACGCGCCGCTGCAGGATCGCCTGCTGAACCACCAGGCCGATATCGGCATCATCAGCACGCCCATCGAGCATCCCAATCTGGAAACCAAGCCGCTGGGCCAGAGCCGCATCGTCTGCGTTTGCCCGGAGGATCACCCGCTGGCGCAGCGCAAGGGGCCGCTCACTCTGGCCGATCTGCGCCCCTATCCGCTGATCAGCTATGACCGTGAAAGCCCTTACGGGCGCATGGTGGCGTCGATGTATGACGCGGCGGGCGAACCCTTGCGCGCCACCATCGAAGTCGGTTCGCCGCAGAGCGCCTGCGCGCTGTCCCAGGCCGGCGGCGGCATCGCGCTGATCGACGAGTTTTCGCTGCACAACTGGCCGAACGGGCATCTGGTCGCCTGTGCCGTGGCGGATGCGCCGGTGATGACCGCCAACCTGGCTTTCCTGCGCTTCGAACCGCTGTCGCAGCTGGCCCAGGGCTTTGTCGATATCCTGCGCAAGCTGATGGCGCTCAACGGCTTTTCGCTACTCGATGCGGAAGCCGGCAGTATCCTGCGGCACTGACGGCCGGCCCTTAACATCGTGTTAAGGGCTGATGACAAACCGGCATGCGACATTCTGGTGCTGCATTGCGAAACTTTCCGCAGTGTCAGCGTAACGAAGTGAGTGAGGCGCATGGGGGAATTCGATCTGGTGGTGCGCAAGGGTCGCGTTGCCACCGCAGCCGAAGTCTTCGAGGCCGATATCGGCATTCGTGACGGAGTGATTGCCGCGATCGGGTCATCCATCGCGCCGGGCAAGCGCGAAATTGATGCGGCAGGCCGCTGGGTTCTGCCCGGCGGCATCGACAGCCATTGCCATGTCGAGCAGCTCTCGGGCATGGGCCTGATGTGCGCTGACGACTTCTATTCCGCAACGGTTTCGGCGGCCTTTGGCGGCACCACCACGATCATCCCGTTTGCGGCGCAGCATCGCGCCATGAAAATCCCCGAAGTCGTGGCTGACTACGCCCGGCTGGCGCGCGAAAAGGCCGTGATCGATTACGGCTTCCACCTGATCCTGGCCAATCCCGACGATACCGCGCTGCAGACCGATCTGCCGGCCGCGATCCGCGAAGGCATCACCTCGCTCAAGGTCTACATGACCTATGACAAGCTGAGGCTGGACGATCACCAGCTGCTTGATGTGCTGGCCGTGGCGGCACGCGAGCAGGCGCTGGTCATGGTGCATGCCGAAAACCACGACATGATCCGCTGGCTGGCGCATCGCCTGCTGGAGCAGGGCCATACCGCGCCGAAATACCATGCCGTGGCGCATGACCCGATTGCCGAAAGCGAGGCGACCAACCGCGCCATTGCGCTGTCCCGCCTGCTCGGCGTGCCGCTGCTGATCGTGCATGTGTCGGGTCAGGAAGCGATCCACACCATCCGCAATGCCAAGACGCGCGGCGCTGCCGTCTACGCCGAAACCTGCCCGCAATATCTGTTCCTCACCGCTGAGGATCTGGATCGTAACGGCATGGACGGCGCAATGTTCTGCTGTTCGCCGCCGCCGCGCGACAAGGAATCGCAGGAGGCGGTCTGGGCCGGCATGAAGGACGGCACGCTGCTGACCTATTCGTCGGATCATGCGCCGTACCGGTTTGACAAGACCGGCAAGCTGCCCAAGGGCGACGCGACGACGTTCAAGGAAATGGCCAATGGCGTACCGGGGCTGGAACTGCGCCTGCCGCTGCTGTTCTCCGAAGGCTTCATGGCCGGCCGCATCACCATCCAGGAATTCGTGGCATTAACGGCGACAAACCATGCCGCGATGTATGGCCTCAGCGGCCGCAAGGGCACCATTGCCGTGGGTGCCGACGCCGATATCGGCATCTGGAATCCGGACCGCGAGATCACCGTCACCACCGGCATGCTGCACGACAATGTCGGCTACACGCCCTATGAAGGTCGCAAGCTGAAGGGCTGGCCGGAAATCGTCATCAGCCGCGGCCGTGTCGTGGTCGAGAACAACACGCTCAATGCCGAACGCGGCTCGGGCAAGTTCCTCAAGCGCAAGCCGTCCGACATGCTGGCCAACCCGACCGGGATTTCGGCCGCCGTGGCGCGGCAGATGCTGCGCAGTCTGGTGGGCATGCAATGAGTACGCTGAAGCGCCCCTATGGCCTGGCCGTCGCCCAGCTGGGCCCCATCCATCTGGCCGACAGTCGCGCCGCCGTGGTCAAGCGCCTGATTGCCCTGCTGCGCGAGGCCCATGCGCGCGGCGCCAAATTCGTCGTCTTCCCCGAACTGGCACTCACCACCTTTTTCCCGCGCTACTGGATGACCGAGGAAGAGGCGGTCGAACGTTTTTTCGAACGCAGCATGCCGGGCCCGGAAACACAGCCGTTGTTCGATCTGGCGGCCGAATTCGGCATCGGCTTCTATCTCGGCTATGCCGAGCTGACACCGGATGGCCGTCGCTTTAACACCGCCATCCTCGTCAATGGGAAGGCCAGGATCGTCGGCCGCTATCGCAAGATCCATCTGCCCGGTCATTCGCATCACATCCCGACCGCACCGTTCCAGCATCTGGAGAAGAAATTCTTCGAGGTTGGCAACGAGGGTTTCAAGGTCTGGGAAGCACTGGATGCACGCATCGGCATGTGCATCTGCAATGACCGCCGCTGGGCCGAAACCTATCGCGTCATGGGTCTGCAGAGCGCCGAGATCGTCGCGCTGGGCTACAACACGCCGAGTTGGAATATCCACTGGAGCGAACCGCCGCATCTGCGCATGTTCCATCATCTGCTCTCGCTGCAGGGCAATGCCTACCAGAACGGGCTCTGGGTGGCGGCGGCCGGCAAATGCGGTTCCGAGGATGGTTTCCACATGATCGGCGGTTCGGCGATTGTTGCGCCGACCGGCGAGATTGTGGCCCAGGCGCAGGGCGAGGGCGACGAGCTGCTCTTCGTCAATGCCGACCTGGCACTGGGCGAGACCTTCCGCGAGCATGTGTTCAATTTCGCCAAGCATCGCCGGCCCGAGCATTACGGCCTGATTATCGAGCGGACCGGTGCGGGTGCGCCGCTCGGCACGCCGCCTGACTGAACTGTATTTGCGCGTTCTATCCATCATCCATAACAAGGGGGTTGCCATGATTTATCGCAAACTGAACCGGGGTCTCTTCGCCGCTGCGGTGCTTGCCGCCGCCAGCCTGAGCCTGCCGGCTCTGGCCCAGACGCTGAAGACCGGCATTGATGCCACCTTCGCCCCGCATGCCATGGCCAAGCTGGGCGGTGGCCTGCAGGGCTTCAACATCGATCTCGGTGAAGAGCTGAGCAAGAAGCTGGGGAAGAAGATCGAGATCGAGGGCACCGAATTCTCCGCCCTGATCCCCGGCCTCAATGCCAAGAAGTATGATTTCGTCATCGCACCGGTGACGGTGACGCCGGAGCGTTCCAAGAACATGCTGTTCAGCGACGGCTACCTGAACACCGATTACGGTTTCGTGCAGAAGAAGAGCGCGCCGGACATCAAGACCGTCGAAGACCTCAAGGGCAAGACCATCACAGTCAACAAGGGTTCGGCCTACGAGAACTGGGCCCGCGACAATGCCGAGAAGCTCGGCTTCAAGTATGACGTCTTCGGCACCAATGCCGATGCCGTGCAGGCCGTGCTGGCCGGTCGCGCCGACGCCAATATGTCGGGCAACACCTCCAGCGCCTGGTCAGCGAAGCAGAATCCCGACCTCAAGGCGACGCTGGTAATCTCCACCGGCCTGGTCTGGGCCATGGCCTTCCGTCTCGACGACAAGGCGCTGCGCAACGAGATGTCGATGGCGATCAAGTGCATGAAGCAGGACGGCTCGCTGGCCAAGATCGTCGAGAAGTGGCTGGGCGAGAAGCCGAAGCCGGGCTCGGCCGCGGCCACCATCACGCCGGGCTTCGGCGTTCCGGGCATGGAAGGCTATGACCCGACCCCGGCGACGCTGGCGTGCAAGTAAGCCTTCGCAGCAAGGATAGTCGTTCGTGAGTCCATCGCCGATCCTGGAGCTCGTAGGCCTGCACAAGGCCTACGGGTCTCTCTCTGTGTTGCGTGGTATTGACCTCCGGGTCTGGCCCGGTGAAATGGTTTGTGTCATCGGGCCGTCCGGTTCGGGCAAGAGCAGCATGCTGCGCTGCTGCAATCGGCTGGAGGAGTCGACCGGCGGGCAGGTGGTGGTCGATGGCACCGACATCACCCGCCCCGATGTCGATATCAACACGGTGCGCCAGCGTATCGGCATGGTGTTCCAGCAGTTCAATCTCTACCCGCATCTGACCGCGCTGGGTAATGTGACGCTGGCGTTGCGCAAGGTGCTGGGCAAGTCGAAGGCCGAGGCCGACAAGCTCGGCATGGCGGCGCTGGAGCAGGTGGGGCTGGTCGACAAGGCCGGGGTGCATCCTGCCCAGCTGTCCGGTGGGCAGGCGCAGCGCGTGGGCATCGCCCGCGCCATCGTGCTGCAGCCCAAGCTGATCCTGTTTGACGAGCCGACCAGCGCACTCGATCCGGAAACCGTGGGCGAAGTGCTGAAGGTGATGCGCCAGCTGCGCGAAGCGGGCATGACCATGCTGGTGGTCACCCATGAAATGGCCTTCGCCCGCGCCGCCGCCGATCGCGTCATCTTCATGGATGGGGGCGTGATCGTGGAGCAGGGGCCGCCTGCCGAGGTATTCGGCGCCCCGCAGCACGAACGCACCAAAGCCTTTCTGGCACGCTACCACGCGGCCGAATAGCGATGAGCGACTTCGAACGCTTCGTCCATACCTTTTTCAATCTGGAGGTCGCGGCCAAATACTGGCCCGATCTGCTGAAGGGGCTGGGCGTCACGGCCGGTGTCGGCGTGCTGGTGGCGATCACCGGCCTGGTCTTTGGCGTGGTGCTGGCGGTGCTGCGGGCCATGCAGTTCCGGCCACTGTCACTGCTGATCATCGCTTTTGCTGACATCATGCGGGCGCTGCCGCCGCTGGTGCTGATGATCGTCTTCTTCTTTGCCTTCCCGCTGATCGGCATGCCGATGAATGCCTTCACCACCGTGTGGCTGGCCTTGTCGCTGGTGCTCGCGGCCTATGCCGAGGAAAGTGTCTGGGGCGGCATCCTGGCGCTGCCGCGCGGCCAGTCGGAAGCGGCCCGTTCCACGGGTCTCAACTGGTGGCAGACCATGACGGCGGTGATCCTGCCGCAGGCCTTCCGCATCGCTGTGCCGCCGCTGACCAACCGCGTGATTGCCATCAGCAAGAATGTCGCGCTGGGGTCGGTGGTGGCGCTGAACGAGGTGCTGAATGAAGCGCAGTCGGCCAGCAGCAATTCGGGCAATCCGACGCCGCTGACCATGGCGGCGGCCGCCTATCTGCTGCTGTTCATCCCGATCCTCTATGCGGCGCGGCGGCTCGAAACCCGCTGGCAGTGGAAGGTCTGACGCATCATGGATGCACTGCTGCGCAACTTCTTCAACATCGATGTCTTCATCCAGGTCTTTCCCTACCTGCTGCAGGGTTTGTTCACCACGCTGTGGCTTTCAGCGCTGGTGATTCCACTTGGTCTGTTAGGCGGCCTCGCCGTGGCGCTGATCGGCACCCAGAGCGAAAGCCGCTGGATCCGCTTCCTGGTCGCCGCCTATGTCGATATCTTCCGCGCCCTGCCGCCGCTGGTGCTGCTGATCTTCATCTATTTCGGCACACCCTTCCTCGGGCTCGATATCCCGAAGCTGCTGGCGGTGGCGCTCGGCTTCCTGCTCAACAACTCGAGCTATTACGGCGAAGTCTTCCGCGCCGGCCTGCTCAGCGTGCCGCAGGGGCAGATGGAGGCGGCGCGCTCCACCGGGCTCACCCGCATGCAGGCACTGGCCTATGTGATCGTGCCGCAGGCCACCCGCAATGTGCTGCCTGATCTGGTCGGCAACAGCATCGAGGTGGTCAAGCTGACCACGATTGCCAGCGTGGTGGCGCTGCCGGAGTTGCTGCGCGTTGCCCGCGATGCCCAGGCGTTGCTGTTCAATCCGTCTCCGGTGGTGCTGGCGGCGCTGATCTACCTGGCACTGCTGTGGCCGCTGGTGCGCTGGCTCAGCCGGCTTGAACACAAGAACATGACGGCCAAGTAGGCGCGTCTCAGATCATTTCCAGCGGGCGGGCTTTTCTGGGTGGCGGAAAGGCCTGATCCAGTGCCGCAAGGTCGTCGGGCGTCAGCGCGATGTCCAGGGCTGCATGGTTGTCGCGCAGATGCTGCACGCTGCCGGCTTTGGGGATGGTGATGACAGTCTCCTCCCGCAGCAACCAGGCCAGTGCGATCTGGGCCGGCGTCACGCCATGCTGTTGCGCGATGGCCAGCAGGGCCTTATGGCCGGCCAGGCGCCCCTGCTCAATGGGTGAATAGGCCATGATCGGCTGCTGCTGCGCCCGGTGCCAGGGCAGCAGGTCATATTCGATGCCGCGCCGGGTCAGGTTGTAGAGTACCTGGTTGGTAGCGCAGGCCTTGCCGCGGGGGTCGCGCGACAGTTCGGTCATGTCGTTGATATCGAAATTGCTGACACCCCAGTGACGGATCTTGCCGGCTTTCTGCAGGGCCTCGAAGGCATCCAGCGTTTCCGCCAGTGGCGGACTGCCGCGCCAGTGCAACAGGTAAAGGTCGATGCGGTCGGTCTGCAGCCGTTTCAGGCTGCGTTCGCAGGCCGCCACCGTGCCTTTGCGGCTGGAATTGCTCGGCAGCACCTTGCTGACGAGGAAAACCTCGTCGCGGCGGCCGGCCATCGCCTCGGCCACCAGTTCCTCCGAACGGCCGTCGCCATACATTTCGGCGGTGTCGATCAGCGTCATGCCGAGATCGAGACCAAGCCGCAGGGCGGTGATCTCGGCCTGGCGCAAGCTCGGTTTCTCCGCCATCTGCCAGGTGCCTTGGCCGAGGCGCGGCACAGTCTCGCCGCCGGGCAGGCGGACGGTTTTTCTGGTGGTCATGGCGGCTCCGTCTCTGACGCAGAAGGGTCAGAATAACGCTGTTGCCTGTGTCTATCGAGCCCCGGCTAACGGGCTTCGGTCGCCACGGCGGATGTCACCGTCAGGTGATGCAGCAGGCCAAGGCTGTCACTGGCCAGTTGCCGCACATCCTGGAACAGGACGGCAAGCTCCAGCGTGGCGAGGAAGGCGAGGCAGTAGAAGGATGTGGCATGGCGGGCTTCCCAGCGCAGCAGCGGACCGCCCAGCAACTGTGGCCGCAGAATGGCGAAGGTCAGATGCATGGCGACGATGCCGACCACGGCGCCCGCCAGGATGTCGGTGGCATAGTGATAGCCCAGATAGACGCGCGGCAGGCAGATCGCGATGGCGCTCCACAGGAAAGCCAGCAGGCCCAGCGGCCGGGACAGGCGCCACACGGCCGCGGCAAGGGCAAAGAACAGCACGGCATGATCGCTGGGGAAGGAGCTCCAGCCATCCAGCGTGTCCGGATTGATGCCAACGGGTGAGGCGAGGCCCAGTTCGGGATTGTGCAATGGCCGCGCGCGGAACGGCAGTGCGATCTGGAGGACACGGGCAATGCCGATGGCGGCTATGGCGCCGGCCAGGGCGGTGAGAATGGTCTGGCGGCGCTGCACTGTGGCGTCATCGTGCCGGAACCACTGCCACCACAGGAAGGCCATGAATACGCCACCCTTCAGCATGGCAGAATTGGCAAGATTGTAGATGAACCGGTCCAGCGCGGCATTTTCAGCGGCAAACTGGTTGAGCCAGAGCAGCAACCGGTGGTCCCACTGGATGACGGGGGCAAGAAATATGGCGAAACTGGACTGCATGGCGCGGGCCGTCTGGGTACGTTTCCTCAGTCTTCAATCTGTCATGAATCTGACATCCGGGCTGCCCGAAAGGGAGTTCCGCCGATGACCAAACAGTGACCGGCGAGCCTTTGGTGGTACTCCGAAAGAACAACTAAATATCCCTAACGGAAATTAAGGCTGCGGCTGAAATTTGTTACGCAGCATTGCGACGGCGTGGTTTGAGATTTTACGCGGCGGTTCCTGCGCTAGAGGAAGGGCAACCCCTTCGCAGGAGAACCGCCATGGTCAGCGCTGTCAGTTCCACCACTGTCACCACCACATCTGCCGCCAGCAGCGCCTCCAGCGCGCTGGCCAGCGATTTCGACACCTTCCTGCAATTGCTGACCACGCAGCTCAAGAACCAGGATCCGACCGATCCAATGGATGCGAACGAATTCACTGAACAGTTGGTCCAGTTCAGCCAGGTCGAACAACAGATCAACATCAATGAGAATCTAGAAACCATGATTGCCATGCTGCAGAGTCAGCAGTCGAGCAACAACCTGAGCTATATCGGCAAGGTGGTCGATTTCGACAGCAACGAGATCGAGCTGGCCGAAGGCGGCACCGGCTTCTGGTCCTACGACCTGCCCGACGACGCAGCGACGGTGCAATACCGGATTCTCGACGAGGACGGCAATGTGGTGCGCAGTGGCAGCATGTCTGCCGAGGATGCGGGTGCCGGCACCAGCGGCCGGATCGAGGTGGCCTGGGATGGCACCGATGCCGAAGGCAATGCCTGCGATGCCGGCAACTACACGCTCGAGGTCACGGCCAAGGATGCCTCCGGTGCTGTGCTGGATGGCACCAAGGTCTATGCCCGTGGCTATGTCGAGGCTGTCGAGACCATCGATGGCACCCAGTATCTGATCGTATCGGGCATGCAGGTTCTGCCCGAGGATGTCATCGCCGTATTTGATGCCGGTACGACGGACGACGACACTGACGCCTGATCAGACCGCCATGACGCGCCCACTCATTTTTGTTGCCACCCCCTGCTATGGCGGGCAGGTGCACCAGGCCTACATGCAGTCGGTCATCGGCCTGATGCAGCATGCCCGCAGCAGCTTTTTCGATGTCACCCTGGCGATGCTGGGCAATGACTCGCTGATCACGCGCAGCCGCAACACGCTGGTATCCGCCTTCCTCGATATGCCGCAGGCCACGCATCTGCTGTTCGTCGATGCCGATATCTCCTTCGATCCGAAGCAGGTCGAGCGCATGCTGCGGTTTGGCGAAGATGTCGTCGCCGGTGTCTATCCGCTCAAGGTGCTGGACTGGGAGCATGCGCGTGTCACCGGTCAGCGCCAATGGGGCGAGGAATCGGCGCTGCGCTATTGCGGCACGCCCTGCCAGGATGACGAGGCTGAGAGGCGTGAAGGCTTTGTCACGGGTATTCATGCGGGCACCGGTTTCATGCTGATTACCCGTCGGGCGATCCAGCGTGTTGTCGCAGCCCATCCGGAATTGCGCTACAGCCACATGCTGGTCCACCCACCAGTGCGCGGCAACCGGATCGATCATGCGATCTTCGATTGCATGATCGATCCCGATACCGGCACATATCTCAGCGAGGATTATGCCTTCTGCTGGCGCTGGCGTCGCACGGGCGGCAAGGTCTGGCTCGATACGGCCGGCCGGCTCACACATACGGGGGCCCATGACTTCCGTGGCAATCCGGCGCCACGCTATGCGGCGCAGCTGCAGCCATGACCGCGCATAGCGAAATCCGCCATCTGTTCGCCACGCCATTGGTGCAGATTGATCTGGGCGGGCAGGCGGCGCTGCTGGCGGGATTGCGTGCACTGATCCTGGAACATGCAGCGGTCGATCCTGGCGTGCGGCACAGCAATCGTGGCGGCTGGCAGTCGCGCGATGATTTCTTCAACTGGGCCGGTATTCCCGGTCAGGGTCTCTATGCCGTGATTGAGGAAGCCATTGGCAACATCACCATGGTTTGCGGTGCCAATGGCCTGGAACGCCAGCGTCTCGCCTGGAAGGTGAATGCCTGGGCAAATATCAACGGGCCTGGAAACGGCAACGACATGCATTGCCATCCCGGTGCCTACTGGTCTGGCTGTTTCTATGTCGATGATGGCGGTATCGCGGGCCGGGATGGCCGCGGTGGTGCCATCGAATTCTATGATCCGCGTGGCCCTCTGCCGATGGCCTACAATCCGTTGGTCAAGATGGCGATCAAGGGCTGCGTAACTGCGGGTCTGGGGGAGCGTGTATTCCCGCGAAGCGGGCAACTGCTGATTTTCCCCTCATGGCTGCTGCATGCAGTGCAGCCCTATGAAGGCGATGGCCGGCGGATCTCGGTGGCCTTCAATCTGTCGCTTTGACCATCTGCGGCAATGCGCCGCGCTGTGATGGCGATCACCTTGGTAAACAAGCATTAACTGCAGATCGCAACACTCCGTTACAAACTCGCGCTTTCGCAGCGCAGGATCGGCTGGCATCATGCGTGAACACGAAACATTGATTCCCCGAACACATATTCCGATGTCCCGCACGCCTCATATCCTGATTGTCGATGACGACCGCGAGATTCGTAACCTGCTGATGCGCTTCCTCACCGAGCACGGCTTTCGCGTCACGCCGGCCGCCGATGGCCGTGGCATGCAGTCGGCGCTCAAGAGCGGCCGCTTCGACCTGATCGTGCTTGACCTGATGCTGCCGGGCGAAGATGGCCTGCAGCTCTGCCGTCGGCTGCGGCAGGAGGTGCAGATTCCGATCCTGATGCTGACCGCGCTGTCGGGCGAGGCCGACCGCATTCTAGGCCTTGAGATCGGTGCCGACGACTACCTGACCAAGCCCTTCAGCCCACGCGAGCTGGTCGCCCGCATCAAGGCGATCCTGCGCCGTGCAGCAACGGCCACGGCCGAAGAGATCGACCGGCCGCAGGCCTATGCCTTCAGCGGCTGGACGCTGGAGATCGGCAAGCGCCATCTGCGCTCGCCCGATGGCACCCTGCTGCCGCTCACCTCGGGCGAATTCGATCTGCTGATCGCTTTCGCCGAACATCCTCAGCGCGTGCTCAGCCGCGACCAGCTGCTTGATCTGACCCGCGGCCGTTCCACCGTGCTGTTTGACCGCAGCATCGATGTTCAGGTCAGCCGCCTGCGTAAAAAGATCGAAGTCGACCCGAATATGCCGGAGCTGATCAAGACAGTGCGCAGCGGCGGGTATATCTTCACGCCAGAGGTAAAGGCACTGCAGGCGGCATAATGAAACTGATTGGACGGTCGCTGCGTAAATTCGGCAGCGATCGCATTGTATGGCGTATTGCGGGGACCATCATCCTGGCGATCCTGTGCACGCAGGTCGCCACCGTATTGCTGTTGCGCAGTACGCGCCCGCGCGAAATGCCACTCTACAGCATCGAGGCCCTGACAGCGGAGATGCGCCGCCATGCCGCCGGGGCGGCGGTTCGCGACGACGACATCCTGATGCCTGTGCTCGATATGCCGCCGCCGGCGCATGACGCCATCCGCCAGCCGTTTCCGTTCCGTGACGTGCAGCGGCGGTTGCAGCTTGCGTTGGCAGAGAGCGGCATCGAGCAGGTGACGGTGAGCGTCGATTGGCCGCGACCCGGCGGGCGACTACTGCTATGGCCTCTGCCGGTGCCGCGCATCGCGGTGGCGGTGGGGCCGGAGCAGGGCAGCGGCGACGGGGTGCGGTCGATGCCGCGGCTGATTTTCGGCGGCGGCCCCGAACTGGACGGGTTCAGGCCGCCACCACCCGGAGCGCCACACGGAGCACCACCCGGGCCGCCACCCGGATTCCCGCTTGGTCCGCCAACCGGCTGGCCGGTCCGTGCACCGCCGGGGCCGGACGAGCCGCCCCGCACGGGCTATTTCGACGAGGATTTTCTTGTCCCCGGGATATTTACCGTCTGGATCCGCCAGGCCAGCGCCGCCGGCGAGCCGGTCTGGACGGCCTATCGGCCCAAGGTGGCTTTCGAGCCGATCTCGCCGCTGGCCATCACACTGCTGTGGTTCACGCTGATCATGGGCATCATCGCCGGCCTGGCCTTCTGGTCGACCTGGCGCATGCTGCGGCCGTTCAAGCAGCTGGTGGCGGCGGCGCAAGGCTGGCGGGCGGAGCAGGAGCCGGTGAAGTTGCCCGAGAAAGGTCCGGTCGAATTCCGCGCCATCGCCACCGCCTTCAACGAGATGCAGGACAAGATCAACCGCTTCGTACGCGACCGCACCGAATTGGTGATCGCCCTGTCGCACGATCTGCGCACACCGCTGACCCGGCTGCAGCTGCGCGCCGAATATGTGGAAGACAGCGAACAGCGCCAACGCATGCTGGATGAACTGCATTTCATGGAAATGCTGACCGATCAGCTGTTGTCCTTCGCCTCGTTCAACCCGCGCAACGAGCCGATCGAGAAAGTGGATTTCGCCGTCCTGCTGGTCACGCTCTGCGACGACCGCTCCGATGCCGGGGCGGTGATCGAATATTCCGGCCCGCCGCATCTGGCCTTGAGCTGCCGGCCGACCGCGATGCTGCGGGCGATCATGAACCTGATCGACAATGCAATCAAATACAGCGACTTCGCCTATGTATCGCTGATTCCTGAAATCAACGGGGTGCGCATTTTCATCCGCGACAGTGGGCCAGGCATCCCGGAAGACGAGATTGAAAAGGTGTTCCAGCCCTTCTACCGTGTCGATGCCTCGCGCAGTCGTGAAACCGGTGGCCTCGGCATGGGATTGAGCGTCGCCCGCGCCATCATCCTGGAGCATCGCGGCACCATCCACCTGCGCAACCGCCAGCCGCATGGCCTAGAGGTCGAGGTGTTTCTGCCCTTCGGCCTGAGCTGACATCAGCCCTTCATCCCCACCACCGTGGTCATCATCTCGTTGGCGGCCTGGATCACCTGCGAATTCATTGAATAGGCCTGCTGGGCCATGATCAGCTTGGTCATCTGGTCGGCGGTATCCACGGTGGAGGATTCCAGCGCGCCGCCAACGATGGTGCCGATGCCGGCCCGGTTCGTGCCGGCCATCGGATTGCCGTAGACGGCCGCGCCTGACTCCGCCGTGGCGACATAGGCGGTGCCATCGATACGGTCCAGGCTGTCGGGCTCGCGGAAATTGGCCAGCAGCACCTGGCCCTGGGTGCCGGTGCTGCCATCGTCGTAATTCACCGTGATGACGCCGCCATCGGCGATGCTGACACTGCTGAAACCGCCGCCGGCGGCATTGTCGCTGGTATCGATGGTCAGGATCGACGGCGTGGTGCCGGTGCCGCTGGCCGAACCCATCAGGTAATAGCCGGCCGAATTGACCAGGCGGCCGCTGCTGTCGAGATGGAAATCGCCCTGGCGGGTGTAGTAGGGCGTGCTTTCAAAGCCGGTCGGCTCGCCGGTTTCCGGGTCCACGGCGGTAGCCTTCGCCACCACGAAGAAGCCGTTGCCGCTGATCGCCGCCGCTGTGGTGCTGTCGTCATCGACGATCTGGCCCTGGCCGCGATTGGCGAAGTCGGCCGCGGCCACCACACCCATCTGTCGGGTGCTGCCCAGCACCGGGCTGCTGGTGGCCTGCATGCCCTGCAGCACATCAAGGAACTGCGTCTCCACCGCCTTGTAGCCGGTGGTGGTGGCATTGGCGACATTGTCTGAGATGTTGCTGATCGCCATCGACTGCGCAGTGATCGCCTGCACCGCCACATTCATCACGCCGTTGATTGTCATTGCTGCACCTTGTGCTGGATCGAATTGTCCTGACCATCACAGAGAGCAAGGCGCGTGCCGTTGCATGCTGTCGCCCGACTGAAGCCGCCTTGGTGAAGACCGACACACACCGCAACATTGCGACGCGGCGCGCCGTCTGTTGCGAAGGCTGTGGGGCAGGATGCCGACGCACTGCTAAGTGCTTCTCGGTGCTCGATAAATGTTCCTGAAATATTCTTTCAGAATGGCCTTAACCGGGATTAAGCCTTCCGCCACATTGTTAACTTTTGTTACCGGAAACGAGCCATACACATTGTACGGATTATCGTTAAATACGCATAAACTATGCATATTTTACCCAGCCCGGCAAAATTTGCCGATGTGAACGGACAGGCAAGCGTTAACCCGCATTCATCCTTTGGCAAGAAATCCAGCACTGCCAAGGGCATAGGATCAGAGTCATAAAACGGCACGCTCCTTGCTCTGAGGATCGGCGACACCGCCATCCAGCCAAGGAGCCAAGCCATGTCGATTACCGGTGCAATGCAGACCGCGATCTCGGGAATGAACGGGCAGTCCACCGCGATCGGCTACATCTCTGACAACGTCGCGAATGCCAGCACCATCGGTTACAAGAAGGTGGAATCGCGCTTCCAGACGCTGATCACGCAGTCGAGCGCGCAGTCAAACACGCATTCATCCGGCGGTGTGCTGAACCAGCCCTTCTTCGCCAACAATGCACAGGGTTCGATCACCCAGGTCTCGTCCACCACCTCGATCGCGATTTCCGGCAATGGTTTCATCCCGGTGTCGAAAGCCACCGGTGTCGATTCCACCACCGGCCTGCCGACCTTTGAGACCACCAGCTATTACACCCGCGTCGGCGACTTCACGCAGAACTCGCAGGGTTTCCTGGTCAATTCGTCGGGTTACTATCTGCAGGGCTGGTCGGTCGATCCGGTCACCGGCGTGGTCGATACCTCCAGCACCACGGAAGTGCAGGTCTCCAACCTGCTGGATGCGCCGGTGGCGACCAGCACGGTGGATTACGCCGCCAACCTGCCGTCGAATGTGGAGAATGCCAGCGGCGGCCTGCCGGCAACGCTGCCGGTCAGCTCGATCCAGATTTTCGATGCGCTGGGCAATGCCCGCACGCTCAATCTCACCTGGACCCGGATCGGCACCGATACCTGGACTCTAGCGGTCGAGGCGCCGGACAGCACGCCGTCCAATTTCGGTCCGGCCACAGTGCATTTTGGTGCTTCGCTCGGCGGCGTCGGCGCTGACATCTCCGCCGGTGCGCTGTCGTCGCTGGAGTCGGCGGGCGGCATGACGGCCAGCGCGGCCGGTGCGGTCGATGACAACGCTGCGTTCAATTTCTCGCTCAATTTCGGGTCGGGGTCGCAGGATATCAGCCTCGACCTCGGCTCCTATGGCAACACCATCGGCACCACGCAGTTTGCCGGCGATACCCTGACGCTGAACGACTTCAGCCAGAATGGTGTGCCGCAGGGCACCTTCAAGAGCCTCGCGATCGACGAGCAGGGCTTTGTCTCGGTCACCTTCGACAATGGCAATGTGAAGACCTTCTACCAGATCCCGCTGGCCCGCTTCAGTGACCCCACCGAACTGGACCGCGTCAACGGCAATGCCTTCGTGGCGACGCCGCAATCGGGTGCCGCGATCCTGGCCCAGGCCGGGTCCAGCGGGGTGGGCGACTTCGTTTCGGCCGCCATCGAGGGATCGAATGTCGATATTGCCGATGAATTCTCCAAGCTGATCGTCGCGCAGCGGGCCTATTCGGCGAATGCGCGCATCATCACGGCGACCGACGAACTGCTGCAGGAAACCATCAACATCCGGCGCTAGGCGCCGGATGATCTGAGGAGGCGACAACATGTCCCTGACAGCGGCACTCAACACGGCGGTCACTGGCCTGGCCACCATCCAGACCCAGACCAGCGTGGTCTCGGCCAATATCGCCAATGCGCAGAACGCCAATTACACGCGCAAGACCGTCCAGCTGACCACGCCGACGGCCGGCGGCGAACCGCAGGCGGCACTGGTGGCCGCGGTGGTGCGGGCGGCGTCGCCCGAACTGCTGCAGGATTATTATGCAGCGACGGCGGACTACAACCAGCTCAGCACCGCCGCCGACCGGTCCCGCGCGCTGGCCGAGGCGCTGGGTGCCGATGACACCAGCGGCGGGCAGACCACGCTGGAATCGATGATGACCAACTTCGAGGAGGCGGTCAAAAGCCTGGAGGCGACGCCCGAAGACGCATCGCTCAAGGCTTTGGTGGTGCAGCGCGGCGAGGAGCTGTCGGCCGAGATCCGCCGCCTGGCCGGCCTGCGCAGCAGCCTGCAGACCCAGGCCTATGACGATATCAGCACCGGTCTGGATACGCTGAACGAGGCGAGCAAGAATATCGCCAAGCTCAATGCCCAGATCGTCAGCCAGAAGGCAGCCGGTTATCCGACCGGCGATCTGGAAGACCTGCGCGATGCCGAGGTTACAAAAATGGCCGGCCTGGTCGGCGTGCGCACGGTGACCAGCGATACCGGTGTGATGACGGTCTATACCGAGGCCGGCACCCAGCTGGCCGGCAGCACGGCGCAAAGCTTCAGCTACAATGCCACCACCAACACGATCAGCAACGGCACCGGCAACGATGTGACGGCCGGTTTCCGCAGCGGTTCGCTGCGTGCCAATCTGGATTATCTCGATACCAGTGCTGCCGCGCAGGCCAGTTCCGACGGCAATGTCGGCACGCTGGAGAAATTCTTCAACCAGCTCGACTCGCTGGCGCAGAATATCGCCGATGTGGTGAACACAGCCTACGGCTCCAATATCTTCAATTACACCGCTGGCGATGCCGCCGGCACGCTGGAAGTCGATGGCTCATTCGTGGCCGATCCCACGACGCTCGACGCGAGCCTGATGGGCGATATCCAGCAGGCGATGCGTAACACCACGCTGACGGCGGCGCAGGTCAATCCGGCCGGCGCGCCGAACGGCCTCAGCATTGCCAACGTCAATATCTTCGGTCTGGCCAGCGGCGTCATGGCCTACAACGCCAAGCAGACCAGCGAGAACGAAGCCAATCGCGACACCGCTGAAAGCCTGCAGGCCACCATCGAGCAGAAATTCCGCAACCTCACCGGCGTCAATGTCGATGACGAGCTGGCGCAGCTCACCACGCTGCAGAACAACTATGCGGCGCTGGCGCAAATCATGAATGCCATCAAAGAGATGTTCGACCAAGTTATCGCAATCGGGAGCTGAACCATGGTAGCCATCACCGCAACGACCCAGCTGGCCAGCCAGATGGCGATGAGCCGCAATATCAGCCTGCTGACCACCATGCTGAACCAGCAGAACCAGCAGCTTGCCACCGGCCTCAAACTCGATGGCCTTATCGGTGTATCGGGCCAGGCGCAGGAACTGGGCCAGCTCAAATCCAAGCTTGGCACGGTCGAGACCTATAACAGCGGGGTGCAGACCGCGATCAATCGCACCGACCTCTATGCGCTGTCGATCGAAAAGATCATCGATCTGGCCACCGACGCCCAGAGCATGATGATCGAGAATCGCGACACTGCTTTTGCGTCCACTTCGGCGCCTGCGGTGCAGGCCAGCACGCTGCTCGACCAGATCGGCAGCATCCTGCAGACCAAGGATGGTGACCGCTACCTGTTTTCGGCCAGCAATTACAACACCAACCCTTTGAATGGCTCCCTGTCGGCGCTGCCGACCACCTATGCCGCTGGTGCCGTGCCGGGTGTCACCGCCGGCTATGACGATCCACTGCAGGTGATCACCAGTGCCATTCCGGCGCCGCAGCCGCCCTATCTCAACACCGCCGCCACCACCGATGTGCAGAATTTCTACGATATCAACGAGGTCGGCCTCTATGTCGATGACAAGGAGCGGGTGTCCTATGGTGTCTCGGCGGTCGAACCGGGCTTCCAGCGCCTGATCGATGCCGTGGTGCGCTTCCGCGATGCCACCCAGGATATCAGCACCGACAGTGTCAACTACCAGACCCGGGTGGACGATGCGGTCAAGCAGCTCAACACGGCGATCTCGGAGCTGAAGTCCACCGCCTCGCGCAACGGCTACAAGCAGCAGCAGCTGGCCGAGGTGCAGGAACGCCATCTGCGCGCCAAGGATCTGCTGACCATCCGGATCGGCAATATCCAGAATGCGGATACCGCGGAAGTTTCCACCAGCATCGCCAACCTGCAGACCGCGCTGGAGGCTTCCTATCTGGTGACCAGCAAGACGCTGGCCTTGTCACTGGTCAATTATCTATGATGGACCGCCGGTCTGCTTAGCCCGGCTTTTTGCCGGGCCAGGAGACCATGAAGCCTGTCGTGATATCGGCCATTCTGCTGGCGCTACTCGGAGGCTGTGGCTTCGGGCCGGAACGGCCGGCCGGGGCACAGTTGATTTCCAGTCCGAATGGCGAGCCGCTGGGCGCGGTGAATGACACCGCGCGCTGCGAATCACTGCTGGAGGGCTGGTTCGCCGCGGTTGATACCAGTCGCGACGGGCTACTGTCCCAGGCCGAGCTGGAGGCCGATGCGCTGCGCTGGTTCCTGCGCGCCGATACCGATGGCGACGGCTTTGTCACGGTCACCGAGCTGACGGCGCTGCGCCGGCCATTGGAGCCGCCGCCGACCCCGCGCATGGTGAGTCGCGGGCCGGCCTCGCCATTCCGCGACGACAGCAACCTGATCGTGCATCGCGAGCTGGATCTGGTGATGGCCGCCGATGTCAATCTCGACTGGCGCGTCTCGCGTGAAGAGTTTATGGCGGCGACGGCGCGCCGCTATGCGACGGCGACCCGGCGCGGGCCCTATAACCGATCGGTCGCCACGGCCGACTGCGAAAAGCGCAGATTCCGCTAGGCGAACAGGTTGAGCAGGTAGCTGTCGCCACTGCCGCTGCTGGTACTCGCGCTGTCCTTGATGCTCAGATAGCGCAGCACCATCTTCTCGATGGCATCGGGATCGTTCTTCAGTTCGGTGACATCGACCTTCTTTTCCACCGTGGCGATCTGCGCCTCGGTTTCCTGATAGGCCATTTCGTCGGGGATATAGTTCGCCTTGGTGATCACCTCGCGCAGCACGGAATCGCCCAGCAGCTGCACCGTGGTGCTGACATCTTCCAGCCGACGCTTGAATTCGATGGCAACGCGCACGCCGGGCGCCTGCTCGTCCAGATTCTTCTCGTAGGCGGTCTGCTGGTATTTCTCAGTGATGCTCTCGATAGTCGATGCGCTGGTCAGGGTGGTGACACCGGAGGCGAACAAGTCCAGGTCGGCGGCCAGGTTCTGGTAGCGCGGGTCGGTGAAGCGGTTGGCCAGCGAGTTGCTGTCAGTCAGGTCGCTTTCCAGGATCTTGCGGATCTTGCCCGGATACTGCGCCTCGCTCTCCATGTCATAGGCCTTGAGGATGAAGTTCAGCAGGCGCTGGTCGGCAAACAGGTCGTCTGTCGAGGTGACATTGCCGATATTTTCCTCGAAATAGGCGATGTCCTTCTGGATGTCGGTGCGCTGGGTGAAGCGGTCGAAATCATCGCCGGCATAGGCATAGGGCTCATCGGCCTCGGTCGGCGCGGTTTCTTCGGTCAGCAGTGTCTTGGTGCGGGCCTGACTGTAGGCCGTGGCATCGTTGGCCTTCAGGTTGGTGCCGTAGATCAGGGCGCCATCGCTGTCGAGCAGGGCCTGGCCGGCGCTGTCGACGGCCAGGCCGCGCAGCTTCGCCAGCCCGGCGGGCAGGGCGGTTTCCACCGTATCGTCGTTGACGATATTGCCGTCGGCATCCAGGCCGACCGTATTGCCATCGGTATCGGTCAGCGTGCCGGTGGCGCCAAAGCCGTATTTCTGCGCCAGCTCCAGATCCTTCAAGGTGCCCTGACGCGCCACCGAACTAGCATCGCTCGGGTCGCTGGTCAGGATGTCGCGCAGCTTTTGCTTGTTGCTGAGATACAGGTCTTCATAGCCATTGGCATAGGCAATGACCTTGAGGAAACGGTCGTCGTTCATCAGCTCGTCCACCGTGGTGGCGCTGGAGACGCGGTTCTGGAAATAGCTGACATCGGTGGAGATCTGCGCATTCATCTGCTTGTACTGGGCATTGCGCGCCTTGATCACCGCATTGTTCATCTCGCGGATCTGCGTCTGAACCTTCTCGGCCTCGGCGGCTTCGCTGGTCGCGCTTTCGTTTTCCTCTGCCGTCTTCTGTAGCTTCTTGTACATGGCCAGTGCCGACATCGACGCCGTGCTGCTGGTGCTGCTGGTGCCGTACAGAACGCTGAGATCGATGGTCATGGCAGAGTCTCGCGGATTTTTCTGATCCGCGGATTTTACCGGCTCGGTGACGCCGGCAGCCGGTTTCTGCACCGCTGACATGAAACGTAACAACGTTTCCGGCCCGGGATTCGGATTGGTTAAGCCGACATAAATTTTCCTATCACCTTGTAACGGCAGGTTTCTTCCGCCGTTTCGCGATTGTTGGCGCAGCAGCCGATTTCTAGGGTGGCGCGGCTGAAAGGTCGCCATGACGGCGGCTTCGATCCTAGAAAGGGACTGTTCATTATGACGAATTCAGTCAACACCAATATCGGCGCGCTGGTTGCCCTGTCCTCGCTGCGCGGGGTCAATTCCGAACTCGACACCACCTCCAAGCGGGTACAGACCGGCTACAAGGTCGCCGATGCCTCCGACGATGCGGCGGTCTTCGCCGTTGCCCAGGGCATTCGCGGCAATATCAAGGCCTATGCTTCGGTGCAGTCTTCTTTGGCCGCCGGCGAGGGGCTTGGCCAGGTGACGGCATCGGCACTGACCGGCATTTCCGACCTGATCGGCGACATCAAGGCGAAATTCGCCAACCTGGCCGATGGTTCGCTCACCTCCGATCAGCGCACAGTCTATCAGAATGACGTCAACCAGCTGGTCAGCCAGATTCAGAACTACATTGGCCAGGCCTCTTACAACGGCAAGAACCTTCTGACCGCCGATACCTCGGTCACTTTTGTCGCCGATGTGTCGGGCACCACGCTCACCCTGCAGACCGGGTCTTCGCTGTCGGCGGCGGCGGCCAGCTTCTCCAGCATGTTCACGGCCGGCTATACCGCGGCGTCGAATTACAGCTCGGCCATGGCCGATCTCGGCACGCTGGAAACCCTGGTCAACTCGATCTCGGCGCAGGTCGCGGCGCAGTCGCGCTCCATCACCCTGCAGAAGGATTTCGTCGACGACCTGGTCGATGCCACCAAGACCGGCCTCGGCGCGCTGGTCGATGCCGATGTGGCGGCGGAGAGCGCCACGCTGCAGTCGCTGCAGGTGCGCCAGCAGCTAGCGATCCAGGCGCTGTCGATTGCCAACCAGCAGCCGAACACGCTGCTCAGCCTGTTCCGCTAACGCCTGTCCCGGATATGGAAAGGGGGCCTTCTGGCCCCCTTTTTTATTCTGCCGCCGCTTCGAGCGCCGGATAGTCGGTATAGCCTTCGGCGCCACCGCCATAGAGCGTGGCGCGGTTGAGCTGGGCCAGCGGCGCATCGCGGCGCAGGCGTTCCACCAGATCGGGATTGCTGATGAAGGGGCGGCCGAAAGCAACCAGGTCGGCGCGGCCATTGGCTACGGCATTGTCGGCCATGGCGCGATCATAACCATTGTTGGTGATCCAGGCACCGCGGTAGCGACTGCGCAGCGCGCCGTAATCGAAGCCGGCGCCGAAGTCACGGTCGGCCCCGGTCGAACCCTCGATGACATGAATATACACCAGGCCAAGGCGATCGAGCTGCTCGACCACGTAATTGAACAGCGGCTGCGGGTTGCTGTCGGTGGCGTCATTCGCCGGCGTCACCGGCGAGAGCCGGATGCCGGTGCGCTCGGCGCCGATCTCCTGCACAATGGCCTGGGTGACTTCCAGCAGCAGGCGGGCGCGGTTCTCGATGCTGCCGCCATATTGATCCGTGCGCTGGTTGATGCCGTCGCGCAGGAACTGGTCGAGCAGATAGCCATTGGCACCATGGATCTCGACGCCATCGAAGCCGGCGGCAATCGCATTGGCCGCACCCTTGCGGTAGCCGTCGATGATCGCCGGCAACTCGTCCAGCCGCAGGGCGCGCGGCTCAGACACATCGGTGAAGGTGCCGTTGACGAAAGTCTTGGTCTTGGCGCGGATCGCCGATGGCGCCACTGGCGCCTGGCCACCGGGCTGCAGCGACACATGGCTGACGCGGCCGACATGCCACAGTTGCAGGAAAATCCGGCCGCCCCTGGCATGCACGGCATCGGTCACGCGTTTCCAGCCTGCGATCTGTTCTGCCGAATGGATGCCGGGCGTGTCCTGATAGCCTTGGCCTTCCGGCACCACCTGGGTCGCTTCGGCCACGATCAGACCGGCAGCGGCGCGCTGCGCGTAGTATTCGGCCATCAGCGCGGTGGGCACATTGCCGGCGCCGGCGCGGTTGCGGGTCAGCGGCGCCATCACGATGCGGTTCGCCAGGGTGATGTTGCCGAGGCGATAGGAATCAAACAGTCCGGTCATGGGAAATCCGTTGCGAGAAAGGGGGTAGGCAGTCCTCTACAGAAAGTGCGCTGCAGCGAAAAAGCAAGCGTGATGGCGGTTACAGTCCGGTGAGTCACGCGGCGGCATGGCGCGGCGGTGCGGCGGCAGTCTGCTGCTGCAGATAGTTGTCGAAGGCGGCACAGACCTGGCGCACCAGCGGCCGGCCGCTTTCAGCTATGCGCAGTGCATAGCCGCCCTGACGCGTGACGATGCCGTGACTTTCCAGCAGCGCCAGGCGTGGCAGGTCGGCATCGAACAGCGTCACCGGCAGACCATGCTGCGCAGCAAGCGCGGCAAGATCGACCTGCAGGTGGCACATCAGCTGCTCGATCACGGCGCGCCGCAGGATGTCTTCAGCCGTTACTGCGCGCATGCGGGCAACCGGCAACTGCCCGGCCTCCACGGCGGCGCGCCAGCCGGCGACGGCAGGGATGTTCTGCGCATAGCCCTGCGGCAGCGTGCTGATCGCCGAGGGGCCGAAGCCGAGCAGCACCTCGCCGGTCTGCGTGGTGTAACCCTGGAAATTGCGGTTGAGCTGGCCGGCGGCGGCCTGCTGCGCCAGCGCATCCTGCGGGCGGGCGAAATGATCGAGGCCGACGCGGCAATAGCCGGCCTCGGTCAGCACCTGGGCTGCCGCGCCCTCCTGCGCAAAGCGCGCGGCGGTATCGGGTAGGGCCGCGGTATCGATGCGCGCCTGGTGCGGCTTCATCCAGGGTACATGGGCATAGCCGAACAGCGCGATGCGGTCAGGCCGCAGGGCGAGGCTGGCGCGCACGGTGTCGGTGACATTGCCCACCGTCTGGCCCGGCAGGCCGTAGATCAGATCCAGATTGATCGAGCCGATGCCAGCCCTGCGCAGGGCATCGGCGGTGCGCGCCACCACATCCAGCGGCTGGTGGCGGTTGATCGCCGCCTGCACATTTTGATCCAGGCTCTGCACGCCCAGGCTCGCGCGGTTGATGCCCAGCGCCTTCAGGCCCGGCACCAGGCCGGCATCGAAATGGCGCGGATCGATCTCGATGGCGATCTCGGCATCGGGCAGCGCATCGAAATGGCGGTGCAGGCTTTCGGCCACGCGCTGCAGGCCGTCGCCGCCCAGGATGGTCGGCGTGCCGCCGCCGAAATGCAGGCCGCTCAGGCGCGGTCGCGCCGGCAGGTGCGGCACCACCAGATCGATCTCGCGCAGCAGCAGCGCCAGGAAGCGTTCCAGCGTGGCGTTGCCTTTCAACACCTGGGTGTTGCAGCCGCAGTACCAGCACATCTGCCGGCAGAAGGGCACATGCACATAGAGCGCAAAGGCGCTGTCATCGGGTAGCGCGTCGAGCCAGCCCCGCCAGCCGGCATCGTCGCCGGCGGGCTGGAAATGCGGCGCGGTCGGGTAAGACGTGTAACGCGGCACGGGACCGATACGGGCGGCGATGGCGGCAAGCTGGGCGGAATCGGGCATGGCCACACTGGAGCATGCCTGCGACGCCGCGGCTTTGACCTGGCTCAAAGCAATCGTCCGGCATCGCGGCTAAATCCCGTAAGATATTGAATTTACTTAATTAACCATGATTTTTGGTGATTGTGGCGCGATGGAGGGTTGTTAAGAATTAACCGTTGGGCAATAAGCAACTAGTAATAGAATTATCACACTCAGAAGTTCTGACCGCCGACCCGTCATGACCATCGTCGACATCGCCATTGCGATCATTCCAGGGATCATCCTGCTGCTGGCCATCGGCATCGGCGGCGATGCCCTGTCGCGCGTGGTGAAGAATATGGCGACCAACCACCATGGCGTGGCGCGGCTGAATGCGGAAACCGAAGCCGCGCGCCATACCTATCTCGACAAGGCCAGCGATCTGGCCGCGCGCAACAAGGAACTGCAGGGCATTGAGTCGCAATATCACGGCGTGTTCCGTGAGGTGCAGGCGCTGCGCCATGCCGAGCAGGCCCTGCAGGATCCGCAGAACAGCACCGTCTTCGAGATCGGCCGTCCCACCGCGGAAGCCACGGGCTGGTATGCCAAGATACTGCTGCACCGTAAGCACACCATGTTCAACGGCCTGGGCACCAGCTCCACCAATGCCGAAGGCTATCGCATGGGGCGGCTGGTGATCTGGGGCGTCGATGGCGATACCGCACGCCAGCTCTGCCGCCAGCGGTTCAGCAAGGAAGCCTCGGTGCTCTCGATCCAGGCCTTCCGCGGCAAACTGAAGCGCGCCGATGTTTGATTTCAACCTTGATGTAATGTCGATCGCCTATGTGCTCGTGCTGGCCGCCAACCTGGCGCTGATCCTGCTGGTCGGCAATCTGACCTTCGAGCGTGCCCGCGACGCCTGGTCATCGGTCGCCAGCCGCACGCGCTATCTGCAGTCGGGCCTCGACCAGCTGCGCGCCGCAGCCGAGCATGCCGAAACGCAGACCGCCGAGGCGGCCAAGAATATCGAGGCGGCGAAGCAGAAGCTGGCCAATGCCGAGGTCGAGCTGGCCGCGCTGAAAAAGCGCCATGCCGAGGAAAAGCTGCCCTTCGTCTATCGCGTCACGCCGCCGGAAAATTTCGATCCCGGCGGCATGATCTGGGAATTCGTCGCCCATCACGACAATGAGGGGATGAAGGAAACCGATCCCGACCATCCGGCGCGGCAATGGACCAACGGGCGGTTCTATCTGGTGCAGGCCGCGACCCAGAAGGCCGCCATTCGCCAGCTCGAACGGCATCTGCCGGATTCAGAGGGCTTCCGCCTCGCACTGGTGAAAAATCACGGGGATGTCATCGCCAGCTTTGCCGAAGCCGTCTGAGCCCTCGCAAAATACGGGTTGTATGACGGTGTGGTGAAGGTTGCAGTCTGCTGTGCCACCTGGCCCCGGCTTGTGACCACGATCACATCACCCCCGACAACGGCATGAAATAACAACAGGGTCAGCGTCGAGGGATGACCCTCGTGTTCCCCAACTGAAACCCCGGAGCTTCGTGCCCCGGGGTTTTTTTGTTGGCGTCAGCAGACTTCAGCCGAAGGTATCGGCGATGATGCCGGCATACCAGCCGAGCGTGAAATCGGCCTCGGCCTTGCGCTGAGCCGCATTGGCGTTGCCCGGCGACACGCCGCCGGAGCTGGGCACTTCCGCCACACCCTGCGGGCCGGGGCGATAGGTGCCGGTGACCGAGATGCCATAGTCCGGCGTCACCAGGCTGTAGCAGGTGTTATGGAACACCGCCGCCGGCGCGGTCACGCCGCGCAGGCCGGCAGCCACCTGAGCCGCCACCACTTTGGCCTGGCTGTTCGCCGCCGTGCCCGACTTGGGCATGGCGCCGGCAATCGAGGCATCGCCTAGCACGTAGACATTGGCGGCCTTGCGCGAGGCGAAGCTGGCGGGATCGACGGCACACCAGCCGTTGGACTCTGCAAGCCCGGCATCCAGGGCGATCTTGCCTGCCGTCTGCGGCGGGATGATGTTGACCACGGCGCCTTTCTCTTTGCCGAAGCCGGCCGTCACCGTCATGCTTTTCGGATCGACGCTCTCCACCTTGCCGCCATCCTTGCCGGCCACCCAGGTGATCATGCCGGGATACTGGCTTTCCCAGCCGGCCATGAACAGGCCCTGCTTGGAGAAGGCATCCTTGGCATCCAGTACCAGGATCTTCGACTTCGGCTTCTTGGTCTTGAGATACCAGGCGATCATGCTGACACGTTCATACGGCCCGGGCGGGCAGCGGAACGGATTGGCCGGCGGCGCCACGATCACCGTGCCGCCATCGGGCATCGCTTCCAGCTGCTTGCGCAGCAGCAGCGTCTGCGCCCCGGCTTTCCAGGCATGCGGCATCACGGTGTTGGCGGCCTGCTCGCTCCAGCCGGCCACACCGCCAAAGTTCAGCTCGATACCGGGTGCCACCACCAGGCGATCATAGGGCAGGCTGCTGCCGTCCTTCAGCCGCACGCTGCGCGCGGTGGTATCGACCGCACTGGCTTCGCCGCGCACCAGGCGCACGCCATGGCGCTGGCGCAGCGGATCGCGCCGGTGCGTGATGCTGTTGATGTCGCGGATTCCGCCCAGCACGTAATTCGAGAAGGGACAGGTGATGTAATTCGCATCGCGCTCGACCAGCACCACATCGGTGTCGGGCGAGAACAGCTTGATGTAGCGCGCCGCCGTGGCGCCGCCGAAGCCGCCGCCGATCACGACGACGCGGCCGGCAGCGGCTTGCGCGCGGGCGATATGGGGGATGGCGAAGCTGCCGGCGGCGATGGTGGCGCCGGCCAGAATCTGGCGCCGCGAGAATTTGGGAGAGAAGCTGCTCATGGTGATATCTCCCTCAGTTCTTTGACAGGTAATCAGCGAGCGCCTTGAGCTGCTCGTCGGAATAGCCGCGCGCGATCCGCCCCATGATGGTGTAAGGCCGCTTGTCGGTCTTGAAATCGATCAGGGCGCTGTAAAGCGCGCCGGCATCGGCGCCATGGATCGGCGGCATGGTCGGCGACACATAGGTGGCGCTGCCATGGCAGACATTGCAGGCCTGCGCGGCCAGCACGGTATCGTTCACGGCGGCAATCCGCTGCTGCGCCTGCGCCGGCACGGCAATGGTCATCAGGCAGGCCGCGGCTACGCCGGCCAGGCCAAGGAATGGGGCACGCATGGTCTTTTCCTCCCGTTTCACCCTACGGAGGCCAGACTAAGCGGGCGGTCTTATTTTATCAATTCAATATGTTGATAAATTTTATATACATACAAAAGGTGTTTTAATCCGCATGCGGCCGGTGGGGCTCGCCGGGACTGGCCCCATTGCGCGCGGCCAGCAGGATGGCGCCGATGATCAGCACGGCCCCGGCCAGCATCGTGCCGCTGATGGCTTCATTATAGGCCACGACGCCGACAATCAGTGCGGTCACCAGCTCGCTGGCGCCCGCCACCGCGGTGCGCTCGGCGCCGGCCAGCGGCGCGCCATAGAGCAGCAGGCCCAGCGCAAACACCGTGCTGAGCAGCGCCAGCGCCACGGTCGCGCCCCAGCCCGCCATGCTGGCCGGCACGACGATGCCGCCATCCATGATGAGGCCGAGCACCAGCATGGCGATCAGGCCGCCAAGGAACACGCCGCCCAGCCGCACCGGGATCGCCACCCGGCTCAGCCGCTTGGCCGCGATATGCACGAACAGCGCATAGGCGGCCGGCGGCACGAAGGCCATGGCGATGCCGGTGATGTCGAGGTTCTCACCAAGGCCGGCCGGCGCGAGAATGAGGATCGCGGCCAGCAGCACCAGCACCGCCGCCACCGCATTCGGCCAGGTCAGTTTTTCACGGAACCCCAGCCAGCCGATCAGAATGGTGAACAGCGGGTAGGTGAACAGGATCAGCACAGTGAGTGCGACGGTCAGTCGCTGCAGCGCCAGGAAGTAAAACAGGTTGATACCCATATAGCCGGCGCCAGCGAGCACTGCGATCAGAGTATCGCGCTTCGCCGCCAGCATGCGGGGCAGGAAGGGCAGCAGGCAGAGAAACGCGATGCCGAAACGCCAGCTCAGCAGCGACAGCGGCGGCAACCCATCGGCATAGGCGGTGCGGGCAAACAGCGGCATCAGGCCGAAGCCGATGGCACCGAAGGCGACCAGCGCCATGCCGGCGGCGGGTGTTCTTGCGTTCATCGTTGCATCGTCATGCCACGGCTTGACCGTGGCATCCACGAGTTTCTGGCAGAAAATCAAACGTCGATGGCACGACCAGGGATGCCATGCCGAATGGAGACTCTCAGGCCGCCGCGAACGTCATCGTGATCGGCGTCATACCGCTGATGCTACCGGTCAGCGTGGCGCCGGCCTTGAAGAAGCGCAGGCCGGTGAAGGCGCCGGTGGTGACGATCTGGCCCAGCTGCACGCCGCCGCAGTGATAGCATTCGCGCACCAGGTCGGCCAGCATGCCAAACGGTGTGCCGGTGTTCAGCGTCGCAGGGCCGCCGCAGATTTCCACGCCATCGGCCACAAGCTGCACGATGGGCTTGTCGAAGGCTTCCGCACGCCAGCCCTTGGGCAGCGGCGTGCCGTAAATGAGCCCGGCATTGAGCTGGAAATCAGCCAGGCGCCAGAGCGGGCTGGCGGCCTGCGGATCGCTCAGCCGGCTGTCGACCACCTCAAAGACCGGCAGCGGCGTAACGACGGCGGCGAGCTTCTGCATGAAATCCGCGTCATCGGCGTCCGGCAGGGCGGCATCGATGCGGAAGCCGACTTCGAGTTCCAGGCCGCGCAGGCGGCTTTCCGCCGGCAGCCGTGTGTCAGGCGCTGGGCGGATCAGGTCGGCGCGGATCGGCGAACAGATCAGCGGCTGGCCGGCGCCCGAGCGGCCGACCTTCCAGGCGCCGACGGCGCTGTTGAGCGAATTCATCACGCCGGACTGGATCTCGTAGGCTTCCGTGATGCTGCGCGGCTCGCTAGCCTCATCGGCCTCCACCAGCGGGCCGCCATTGCGGGCGGCCAGCAGGCGGGCAATCACCTCGGTGTGGCGAGACGGCTTTGCGGGCATCGCGGCGGGCCTATTTGCCGATGCCGCAAAAATCGCGGGCGGCAATCCATTCGCCATGGTGGGTGCAGCCGGCTTCGGCCAGGGCGACAAACACTTCCATGATGTCTTCCGGCTTGGGCAGGGTGGTCGGGTCTTCACCGGGGAAGGCTTCGGCGCGCATCTTCGATTGCGTGCCGCCGGGATTGACCAGGTTCACCTTGATGTTGCTCTGCGCCACTTCCTTGGCATAGCCCATCACCATGGCATCCAGCGCGGCCTTGGAGGCGGCATAGGCGCCCCAGTAGGCGCGGATGTCGCGCGCCACGCTGGAGGTGACAAAGATCGCACGGCCCGCAGGCGAGGCGAACAGCAGCGGATGCACGGCGCGGATCAGGCGCTGATTGGCATGGACGTTGAGCTTGAACACCTGTTCCCACAGGTCCGGCGGATACTGGTGCAGCGGCGTCATGCGGCCGAAGATACCGGCATTGCCGACCAGGATGTCGATCCTGCCAAAGCGCTCCAGCAAAGGCGCGGCCAGGCCGTCGATCAACTCTGTCTTGCCGAGATCAAGCGGGATCAGCGTGGCCGGTGCGCCGCCGGCGCTGCGGATCTCGTCATCCAGCTCTTCCAGCGCGCCCGCGGTGCGGGCCACGCAGATGACATGGGCGCCTTCGGCGGCATAGCGTTTGGCAATCGCGGCGCCGATGCCGCGGCTGGCGCCGGTGATCAGCGCAATCCGGTCCTTGAGACGCATTCGTGTCGGTCTTCTATACGGTGGTGGAGATCGCTCAGCCGGTTTCGGCGAGCAGGGTGAGCTGGCGCGGACCGCGGATGCCGCGGTTCACTTCATCGGTCAGGCCGATCGGATAGTCGCCGGAGAAGCAGGCATCGCAGAAGGCTGGCTTCAGCGGATCGCGGGCCGGCTGGCCCATGGCGCGATACAGCCCTTCCATGTTGAGGAAGGCGAGGCTGTCGGCCTTGATGAACTTGGTCATCTCTTCGATCGAATGGGTGGCGGCCAGCAGCTTGGAGCGTTCCGGCGTATCGACGCCGTAGAAGCAGCTGTGGGTGGTCGGCGGCGATGCGATGCGCATATGCACCTCCTTGGCACCGGCTTCGCGCACCATCTCGACGATCTTGGTCGAGGTGGTGCCGCGCACGATGGAGTCGTCCACCAGGATCACCCGCTTGCCCTGGATATAAGCGCGGTTGGCATTGTGCTTCAGCTTGACGCCGAGATGGCGGATCTGGTCGGTCGGCTCGATGAAGGTGCGGCCGACATAATGGTTGCGGATGATGCCCAGCTCGAACGGGATGCCGCTCTCGGCGGCATAGCCGATGGCGGCCGGCACGCCGCTGTCGGGCACCGGGATCACCACATCGGCATCAATCGGATTGGTGCGGGCCAGTTCGGCGCCGATGCGCTTGCGCGATTCATAGACGCTGAGGCCCTCGACCTGCGAATCCGGCCGGGCGAAATAGATGTATTCAAAGATGCAGAAACGACGCTGCACTGGTGGGAAGGGATGCAGCGAATGGATGCCGTCGGCATCGATCACGATCAGTTCGCCCGGCTCGACATCGCGCACGAAATCGGCGCCGAGGATATCAAGCGCGCAGGTCTCCGATGCCAGGATCGGGCAGCCCTTGAGGTCGCCCAGCACCAGCGGGCGCACGCCCCAGGGGTCGCGCACGCCGATCAGCTTCTTCGGCGTCAGCGCCACCAGCGCATAGGCGCCTTCCACCTGCTTCAGCGCGTCGATCACGCGATCGACCACGGTGGCCTTGCGGCTCAGCGCGACGAGATGGGTGATCACTTCCGTATCCATGGTGGACTGGAAGATGCTGCCCTTGGCGACCAGGTCGTCGCGGATCATCCGCGCATTGGTCAAGTTGCCGTTATGCGCCAGCGCGATGCCGCCCAGTTCCAGATCGGCATAGATCGGCTGCACGTTGCGCAGCAGGGTGCCGCCCGAGGTGGAATAGCGCACATGGCCGATGGCGCGGTCGCCCGGCAGTTCGCGGATCACCTTTTCGGAGGAGAAGTTCGGCGCCACATGGCCGAGCGCGCGATGGCTGTTAAAGCGGCCCTCGTTATAGGCGACGATGCCGGCGGCCTCCTGGCCGCGATGCTGCAGGGCATGTAGCCCCAGCACCGTGTTGGCCGCGGCATCGGGTGTGCCGAAAATGCCGAAGATGCCGCATTCTTCATGCAGCTTGTCATCGTCAAAGGGGTTCGTCTGCATGTTTAACGGCTCCATCGCCACGGTGCGTACTGGGGGCCCATCGTGGCTTGTGGCGGCTTCAAGGTTTGTCCTGGGTGCGGATCAGACTCTCGATGCCCTGGCGTTCCTCGGTCTTATAGCCGGTTTGGCCGCGCGAGTCAGCGCCGGCCCCCGGATTTGTATGCGCTGGAATCGGCGTAGAGTGCGGTCCAGTCGTCTTTTTTTCCGGCGCCCGGGTCGGATCGATCTGGCGCAGGATCATTTCGGCCCCCCAGGTATAGCCCATCACCGCCAGGGGCCGGGTCCGGGCCTCGGCCAGCCAGGCCGGCTGGGTCGGCACCGGGATCAGGCGATCGACGATCCACCAGGCAACCACCACGATCAGTGCTCCGCGGGCCAGGCCGAACAGGAAGCCCAAAGAGCGGTCGACGGCGGAAATCGCCGACGCCCGCCGGACCTGTTCGGAAATCCAGTGAGTCAGGATCGAACACAGAATCAGGGTCGGCAGGAAAAGGGCGATGCCGGCCGCGATATCGGCGAAAATCCGTGACTCGATATAGGTACGGGCGATGTCGCGGGCAAGAGGGAAGAAGAAGTAGGTCACCGCCAGGGCGGCCACCCAGCCGACGATCGACAGCACTTCCTTCACAAAGCCGCGGAACAGCGCCAGCAAAGCCGACAGCAGCAGGATGACGATGACGATCAGGTCGACGATGTTGATCGGCAGCGACGTCATGCTTATTCCTCGTCCCCGGTCCAGCTGCTGCGGTCGCGCCCGGCATTGGCCCGCTTGGCTGCAGCCCGGGCGGCGGGGAAGAGTTCGACCAGTTCGTTCAGCCGCATCAGCTCGCTCGTCCCGATATCCTTGACCTTGGTCTTGGCCCCGGCCGGCATCACGGCATGGGTGAATCCAAGCTTGGCCGCTTCCTTCAGCCGCGACTCCGACTGGCTCACCGGCCGCACTTCGCCGGCCAGGCTGACCTCGCCGAAGAACACCGTGCGTTCCGGCGCCGGACTGTCGGCCAGTGCCGACAGCAGGGCGGCGGCAACCGCCAGGTCGGCGGCGGGCTCGACCACCCGCAACCCGCCGGCGACGTTGAGATAGACGTCGCAGCCGGAGTAACGCAAGCCGCATCTGGCGTCCAGCACGGCGAGCACCATGGCCAGGCGGCCGGAATCCCAGCCCACCACGGTGCGGCGCGGTGTCGCAAGCGGCGAGGGGGCCACCAGAGCCTGGATTTCGACCAGCAGCGGCCGTGTGCCTTCCATGCCCGCGAAGATGGCGGAACCCGCCACCGGTTCGCCCTTGCCGGCTTCCGAACGGCCGAGGAACAGGGCAGAGGGGTTCGACACCTCGGCCAGGCCGCCATCGGTCATACTGAACACGCCGATCTCGTCGGTGGCGCCAAAGCGGTTCTTCACGGCGCGCAGGATGCGGAACTGGTGGCCGCGCTCGCCCTCGAAATAAAGCACGGTATCGACCATGTGCTCGACCACGCGCGGGCCGGCGATCTGGCCGTCCTTGGTGACATGGCCAACCAGGAACACCGATGCATTCGACTGCTTGGCCACGCGCACCAGTTCATGGGCACAGGCGCGCACCTGGTTCACCGTGCCCGGCGCGCTTTCGATATTGTCGGCGAAGATCGTCTGGATCGAGTCGATCACGATCACCGATGGCGCACCCTTGGCCTGTGCCATCGCCGCGTCGATGCCGGCCAGGATATCGCGTAAGGAGTTGGCGGCCGAGAGCAGCACCGGCGCATCGGCAAGCCCCAGCCGCTGGGCGCGCAGGCCAATCTGCGCCACGGCCTCTTCGCCTGATACATACAGTGCAGTCGTGCCGCGTCGTGCCAGCTGCGCGACTGCCTGCAGCAGGATGGTGGATTTGCCGATGCCGGGATCGCCGCCGATCAGGATGGCCGAGCCGGGCACCAGGCCGCCGCCCAGCACGCGGTCGAATTCGTTGATGCCGCTGATCGTGCGCATCACCGTGTCGGGCTGTGCGCTTAAAGAGGCAAAGCCGATCGCCTTGCCCTTGCCGGCCGACAGGCCCTTGGGCACTGCGGTTTTCGGGGCTTCCTCCAGGATGGTGTTCCAGCCGCCGCAGGCATCGCAGCGGCCCTGCCATTTGCGGTAGGCGGCGCCGCAGGACTGGCAGACGAAGGACTCGGTGACTTTTGCCATCAGGGCTTCAGGATTTCCATCTTGATCGGGCCTTCGGCCCGACCATGGATGAACTGGTCGACATAGGCATTGCCCGAATGATCGACCTCGGCGGCGGTGCCGTGCCAGATGATCTTGCCCTTGTAGATCATTGCCACATAGTCGGCGATCTTGCGCGCACTGGCCATGTCATGGGTGATGCTCAGCGTGGTGGCGCCCAGCTTCTGTACGCAGGATTTGATCAGGTCGTTGATCACATCGGCCATGATCGGGTCGAGGCCGGTGGTCGGTTCGTCGAAGAAGATGATTTCCGGCTCGGCGGCAATCGCGCGCGCCAGGGCCACGCGCTTCTGCATGCCGCCCGACAGTTCGGAGGGCGACAGCTCGCCGACCTCGGGGCCGAGGCCGACCTGTCCCATCTTGTCGAGCGCGATATCCTTGGCCTCCTTGCGCGGCATGTTGCGGCCCTGGATCAGGCCAAACGCCACGTTTTCCCAGACCTTGAGGCTGTCGAACAGTGCCGAGCCCTGGAACAGCATGCCGAACTTGCGCAGGGCCTGCTCGCGCTCGTCAGTGGTGAAGTTCATGGAATCCTGGCCGTCGATCAGGATCTGGCCGCTGTCGGGCCGGATCAGGCCGAGCACGCATTTCAGCATCACCGACTTGCCGGTACCCGAGCCGCCGATCACCACCAGCGACTTGCCGCGCGGCACTTCCAGCGTCAGGCCGTCGAGCACGACCTTCTTGCCGAAGCGCTTGTGCACGTCCTTGAGGACTATCTTGTTCGGCGTGTCGCTCATTTGCCCGAGAAGAACAGTTCGGTGACGAAATAGTTGGAGACCAGAATCAGTATCGAGGCCGAGACCACCGCATCGGTGGTGGCCTTGCCAACGCCCTGGGCGCCGCCCTTGGAATGGAAGCCGTGGTAGCAGCCCATCAGGGCGATCACGAAGCCGAAGACCGCGGCCTTCACCAGGCCCGACACGACGTCCAGTGTTTCCAGGAAGTCGATGGTGTTTTTCATATACGAGCCGGCATTGAAGCCGAGCTTGTGGGTGGCGATCAGGTAGCCACCCATCACGCCGATGACGTCGGCCACCAGTACCAGCACCGGCAGTGTCAGCGTGGCGGCCAGCATGCGCGGCGCCACCAGATACTTGAACGGATTGGTCGACAGAGTGGTGAGGGCGTCGATCTGTTCGGTCACCCGCATGGTGCCGATCTCAGCCGCCATGGCAGAGGCCACGCGGCCCGCCACCATCAGGCCGCCCAGCACCGGGCCGAGTTCGCGGGTGATGCCCAGCACCACGATGCTCGCCACCGCGCTCTCGGCATTGAAGCGGCCGGCACCGATGAAGATCTGCAGGGCCAGCACCATGCCGGTGAACAGCGCGGTAAGGCCGACCACCGGCAGCGAGAAATAGCCGATGCTCATCATCTGCTTGACCAGCAGGCGCAGATAGAACGGCGGCAGGAAGATATGGCGCACACCATGGAAGGTGAACACCGTCACCCGGCCGATAGCGACCAGGAAGTCGAGGAAGACGCGGCCGATGATGGCAAGCGGGTTCATGCGGCGCTCTTGTAGATGCGGCGGTAGCGTTTGCCCAGCTGGGTTAGCAATTCATAGCCGATGGTGCCGGCCAGTGCGGCCTGCTCGTCGAGATCGATGCCGCCGCCCAGCAGGCTGACCGGCGTGCCGGGGCGGCAGTCCTCGGCAGCGAGGGCAGAGACATCCAGCGTGATCAGATCCATCGAGACCCGCCCCGCGATCGGCACTCGCACATGGCCCTGGCGACCTTTGATGATGGCACTGCCGCGACCGGACAGCGCACGAGACAACCCGTCGGCATAACCAACCGCCACGGTGGCGATTTGAGTCGGTTTTTCAACGATATAGCCGGCACCGTAGCCAACGGTCATGCCCCTGTCAACGGAACGGACCTGCAGGATTTTACCTTGCAGATGAACCACTTCCGCCATCCGGCTGGCCGCGCGCCGGGGTCCTGCCGCTGGGTCCAGCGGATTGGCGCCGTATAGCGCGATTCCCGGCCGCAGGATGTCGTGGTGCCAGTCGGCGCCCAGGAAGATGCCGGCCGAATTGGCCAGGCTGCCTTTCAGGTTGGCAAAGCGCTGGCGCCAGGCGGCAAAGCGGTCGGCCTGGCTCCGGTTCAGCGGGTGGTCCGGCTCGTCGGCGCAGGCCAGATGGGTCATCACGAAGGCCAGATCGATGCCGTCTAGCCTGCTCGGATCGGCGGCCACCGCATCGGCCTCGGCATCGGTCAGGCCAAGCCGGTTCATGCCGGTATCGATATGCAGGGCAGCGGGCAGGCGGCGGTCCAGCCGTTTCGCCAGCGCGGACCAGGCGGCGATCTGGCCCGGCGTCGACAGCACCGGCGTCAGCTTGGCGGCGGCCAGCTCGGCTTCACCGCCGGCGGTCGGGCCATGCAGGATATGAATGGTGACATCCGTCAGGGCCCGGCGCAGCGCCAGGGCCTCTTCGGAATGGGCAACGAAAAACCGGCGGCAGCCGGCCTTTTGCAAGGCGGCACCGACTTCTGCAGCACCAAGGCCATAGCCATCGGCCTTCACCACGGCGGCGCATTCGGCCTGCGGCGCCATGCTGCCCAGCCGGCGCCAGTTGGCCACCAGTGCGTCGAGATCGATATGGAGAATCGCCTGGTCGCCGGAAGAGAAGGTCATGGCCGCTGTTTAGCCCAGCCGATGGCAAAGCAACAGGCTTAAAAGACGGCGGCGCCCTTGCCGTTACCCGGGGCGCAGGCGAAACTGCGGCCATGGGGGACGGGCCACGGAAGAGGGCGACGTCACGGATGGCCGGCTCAGGCTGTCTTGCATGTGTATCGCGCCTGAGGAAGTCATGTCCGCCCCGCCTTCTGCTATCAAATCCCTTGCAACGGGTCTGTTCGCCAATCCCTATCTGCTGCTGGTGCTGACCACGGCGATGTGGGGCGGCCATTCGGTGGTCAGCCGCATGGCGGTGGGCGAGATTTCGCCGGCGTCGCTCACCTGCTTGCGCTGGCTGATCGTCGCCAGCATCATGCTGTCCCTGCGCATGCAGGGCCTGCGCGAGCATTGGCCGGCGCTGAAACCGCGCATCGGCTATCTCGCCCTGATGGGGGCGCTGGGCTACACCAGCTACAACATCCTGCTCTACTGGTCGGCGTATACCACCACGGCCATCAATATCAGCATCATCAATGCCGCCATGCCGGCGATGATCCTGATCGGCGCCCTGCTGGTCTTCGGCCAGCGCGTCACGGTGCTGCAGTGGATCGGCACGGTGGTCTCGATGGCCGGTGTGGTGTTGACCGGTGCCAAGGGCGATCTGCAGCATCTGCTCGATCTCACCATCAGCCGCGGCGACATCCTGATCCTGATCGCGGTGATCCTGTATTCCGGTTATTCGGTGCTGCTGCGGACCCGGCCGCTGGTGCCCAGCCTGGTGTTCTTCGCGGCACTGACGCCGGCGGCGCTACTGTCATCCTTCGTGCCGCTGGCCTTTGAGATCGCCGCCGGCGATTTCTACTGGCCGAGCGGCAAGGGCTGGCTGCTGCTGCTCTATGTCGCGATCTTCCCGTCGCTGCTGTCGCAGATCTTTTTCATCCGCGCCGTCGAACTGATCGGGGCGGGACGCGCCGGCCTGTTCACCAACCTGATGCCGCTGTTCGGCGCCAGCTTCGCCATCCTGATCCTGGGCGAGGAGCTGGCGCTCTACCACGTGGTGGCGCTGGTGCTGGTGCTTGGCGGCATCCTGCTGGCGGAGTGGAAACGCCAGTAGGTCACGCCACGCGGAAGAAGCCGACCAGGCGGGTGAGTTCCTTGGCCTGACCGGACAGTGCCTGGGCCGAGGCCGAGGTTTCTTCCACCAGGGCGCCGTTGCGCTGGGTCATTTCATCCATGCTGCCTACAGCCGTGTTGATCTGCTCCAGGCCGGTGGCCTGCTCACGCGAAGCGGCCGCGATCTCGGCCACGATATCGGCCACCTTCTTGATGGCGCCGACGATCTCGGTGAGCGACCCGCCGGTCTGGTTGACCAGGCTGGCGCCGGTTTTCACCTGCGCGTTCGATTCCGTGATCAGCGCCTTGATGTCCTTGGATGCGTTGGCCGAACGCTGCGCCAGTGCGCGCACCTCCTGCGCCACCACGGCAAAGCCCTTGCCGGATTCGCCGGCGCGCGCCGCTTCCACGCTGGCATTCAGCGCCAGCAGGTTGGTCTGGAAGGCGATCTCGTCGATCAGGCCGACAATGTCGCTGATCTTCTGCGCACTGGACTCGATCTGGGTCACGGCGGTCACCGCATTTGCCACCACGCTGCCGCCCTTTTCCGCCGTGTCGCGCGCCGCCACCGCCAGCTGATTGGCGGCCTGGGCGTTCTCGGCATTCTGCTTCACCGTGGTGGTGATCTCATGCATCGAGGCCGCTGTCTCCTCGATGGAAGCCGCCTGTGATTCGGTACGGCTCGCCAGATCCTGGCTGCCGGTAGAGATTTCGGATGAGGCTTCGTTTACCGCGCCGGCGGCTTCCGCGATGCCGGTGACGGTGCCGGCCAGCTTTTCATTGGTGGTGTTGACGTTGTCTTTCAGCTCGCCGAACACGCCATCGTAATGCCCTTCGACGCGGCGGGTCAGATCGCCGCCGGCCATGGCCGCCAGCACGCGGCCCACTTCGTCGATGGCAGTGCCGACACTGCCGACCAGGCTGTTGATTCCATCGCCCAGCTTGCGCATCACGCCCTGCAGGCTGGCGGTGTCGATACGACGGGTCAGGTCGCCAGCAACGGCGGCCTGCACCACCATGCCCACCGAGCGGTCGAGTTCAGCTTCCTGCGCAGCACGGTCACGTTCGCGCTGCTCGCGTTCGATTTCCACCTGCTGGCGCAGGCGCTCATTCTCCTGGCCGTTCTCCTTGAACACCTGCACGGCCTTGGCCATGCGCCCGATCTCGTCGCCGCGACTTAGGCCCGTCACCACGGCACTGTAATTGCCGGTGGAGAGTGCGCCCATGGTTTCGGTCAGATCGACGATCGGCCGCCGGATCGAACGGCCGATCATGTAGGCCGCGATCAGGGCGGCCAGCAGGGCAATCGGCGCCATCACGCTGATCGTGGTCAGTGTGACCGCGATGTTTGTGTGCATGCTGGCTGCATCTTGTTCCAGCTCCTTGCTGCGCGTATCCGCCAGTACATTGGCGCGCTCGATGGCGCCCACGGCGCTCTGGCTCATGCGGCCCGCCATGTCGGTGCTGATGCGGCCGATGATGGTCATCACCTTGACCAGGCCTTCGGCATAGGCAGCGGTGGCTTCCTTCAGTTCTTCGCCGGCCGTCATCTGGCCCTTGCCGATCAGCCGTTCCGCCAGCGCGTTACTCTGGGTGGCGATCTCTGTGGTCAGCTGCTGAGTGCGGGCCAGCAGGTCGGGGCGCGGCCGGTACAGATACTGGTAGGCGGCGGCGCCGATGGCGTTCAGCGTTTCTGAAACCTGGGTGGCCTGAAAAGCAGTCTGGTAATCGCCGCTGGCGACTGATGTCTGGATCGTCTGGGGCAGGATCTGGCGGATCAGGGTGCTGGCCGGCACCACATCCTTCTGGAAGATGCCGTTGTATTCCGCCCTGGCTGCCACCGTCTGGTCGATCACGGTGCCGAACTGCTGCATCAGCTGGCGAATTTCGCCCAGCACGCGCTTTTCGTTGGCATCCGCATCCTGTTCGGCCTCGTTCAGGCTTTCCGGGATGGCTTGCAGCAATTTGCGCGCCGTCTCCAGTGCCGGCACGCTGTCGCGATCGGTGTAGAGCAGAACATTGCGGCTCAGGTCGATGATATCGCGCTCGGCGCGCAGCACCGCGCGGGTGGAAGTGGAGGTATCGTCGAAACTGTTGAACAGCTGGCGCGCAGCGTTGACACCGAATATCCCGGAGCCGGCCACCACCAGCAGCAGCACGATGACAATGCCGAATCCAAGATTGATTCGGCCGCCTATCGAGAGGTTAGCCGTCGAGTTCTGCACCGCCATGGTTCCTCCTTGGGCGCATGGCTATCTGCCTGCGCTGTTTATTGTTGGTCGTCTTATGGAAGGTATTCTAACGCGTTGGTTGCAGGGAGGGAACCGGGCTGATTCAGCCGAGCGCAACGTCCAGATAGAGCATCACCACGAATCCGCCGAACAGGGCAGAGGTCGCGCCGCGTTCAACGCCGTGGCGATGGGTCTCGGGGATCACTTCCGACGAGATGATGAACAGCATGGCGCCTGCGGCAAAGGCCAGCGCCCAGGGCAGCAGGCCGCCGGATATCGCCAGCGCGCCAGCACCGACGACACCACCCATCGGTTCCAGTGCGCCGGTCAGCGCGGCAACCAGGAACGCGGCCTTCCGCGTATAGCCTTCGCCGCGCAAAGCCACGGCAACCGCCAGGCCTTCGGGCAGGTTCTGCAGGCCGATGCCGAAGGTGACGCCCATGCCGCTGGCGAGATCGCCACTGGCGGCACCGATCCCGACGGCAAGGCCTTCGGGAAAATTGTGCAGGGCGATGGCGATGACAAACAGCCAGACCCGGGCCAGCCGCGACGCATCGGCGCCTTCACGGCCTTTCATGCCGAAATGCTCATGCGGCGCCAGGCTGTGCGCCAGATGCATCACCAGGGCGCCGACCAGCAGGGCGGCGATCACGCCGAGGGCGGCATCGCTGCTGTTGCCCAGGCTCTGCTCGGCATGGTCGAGCGCCGGCAGCAGCAGCGAGAAGAAGGTGGCCGCCAGCATGATACCGGCGGCAAAGGCCAGCATCAGGTTGCGCGTGGTCTCTTTCAGGGTGCTGAGGAACAGCACCGGCACGGCGCCCAGCGTGGTGGCACCGAAGCCGGCCACGACACTGGCCAGCACACCGAGCATGAAGGGCGAAAGCGGGGGGACGGCGGCCGCGAGATCCATGCCCTGATGTAGCATGGACGGCGCCGACCGGAACAGGGCCGTCAGCCGGACGCAAAACGGGGCCCGGTGAGGGCCCCGTTCCGATCTTATGGCTCGCGAGGGTCAGTGATGGCGCGGACCGTGGCGACCGTCCATCATGCCGTCGCCCATGCCGCCACCCTTGGCGAAGAGCTGGTCGGCGGTTTTCTTCTGCTCATCCGACAGCGAATGATACAGCGGGCGGAAGGCGGCCAGGTAACGGTCCTGCGCCGCGTTCATCTCTTTCATCATCGCACTGCGCTGTTCCAGCCGCTCCAGCACGGAAGTCGTTGCCGGCCCCTGCGCGCTGGCCTGCTGGCGCTGGGCATGGCGCTCCTGCATCGTCTTGGTGGTGGCGCGCATCTCGTCGGCGAGCTTGTCGAACAGCGGCTGCTGCTGCGCGCTCAGTTTCAGTTCCGTGCGCAGGAAGGCGATGCGACCCTCGATGAAGCGGCCGGGCGTGCGCTGTTCGGCATGCTGCATCTGCGCATGCGGCGGGGCGGGCTGTTGGGCAGGCTGGGCGAGCGCCAGGCCGCCGGCAAAGCCGGTGGCGATCACACTGGCGGCGAGAAGCAGATTGCGAGCGGACATGGATAAACTCCTGCGTGGCGGGAAGGGGGCCGCCCCGGTTGTCCGGGGCGGAGGATGGTGGCAAGGGGGGGGGCCGTCATCCATACCTATCTTCACGCAGCCGCCGCGAAACTCCTGCGGCTGAAAATGGCGGGCCGGATCAGGCCGCTTCGATCATGGCCGGCGTCTGGGCCGGAGCCTCGTCCGGCATGCGGTTGCGTGTCAGTTTCTGCAAGGCCAGCAGCGGCACCAGGCGTTCGCCCACGGTGGCAATGCCATCGACCAGGCCCGATGACCAGGCTTCGCCCTGATCGGCGCGGCTGATCTTGTCGGCCTCGATCTCGATGATGTCCGACACGCTGTCGACCAGCAGACCGAGCGGCTTGTCGTTCATCACGGCCACCACGATCACGTCCTGCGGTGTCGGCGCCGCCGTCGGCTTGCCCAGGATCGGGCGGGCATCGAACACCGGCAGCACATGGCCGCGCAGGTTTAGCACGCCGAGGCAGGCGGGATCAGTGTTGGGCAGCGGCGAGACCGGCGACCAGCCACGGATCTCCTGGATCTGCAGCAGCGGCAGCGCGTAGGTCTGGTCGCCCACATTGATCAGAAGGGCATCGTTGCGATCCATGGTCATCTCCTGCTCAGGCGGCCTTCGGATAGCCGCGGCTGCCGCTTTCGGTCTTGAAGAAGCTGACCAGCTGGGCGAGATGACCCGCCTGCTCGGACAGCGCCTGGGCCGAAGCCGAGGTCTCTTCCACCAGCGCACCGTTGCGTTGCGTCATCTCGTCCATGCTGCCCACGGCGGTGTTGACCTGCTCGAGGCCAGTGGCCTGTTCGCGGCTGGCAGCAGCAATTTCGGAGACAATGTCGGTCACCTTCTTCACGGCACCGACGATCTCGTTGAGGCTTTCGCCGGCCTGGCCGACCAGCTTGCCGCCCTCGCGCACCTGGCCGTTGGATGCCTGGATCAGGGCCTTGATGTCTTTCGATGCATTGGCCGAACGTTGTGCGAGTGCGCGCACCTCCTGTGCCACCACCGCGAAGCCCTTGCCCGCTTCGCCGGCACGGGCGGCTTCCACCGAAGCATTCAGTGCCAGCAGGTTGGTCTGGAAGGCGATCTCGTCGATGAGGCCGACAATGTCGCTGATCTTCGCCGCCGAGCCTTCGATCTGACTCATCGCCGTGACCACGTTGCCCATGACCGCGCCGCCCTTGTCGGCGGAATCGCGGGCCACCGCGGCCAGCTGGCTGGCGGCCTGGGCATTGTCGGCATTCTGCTTCACCGTGGCGGTGATCTGATGCATCGAGGCGGCGGTTTCTTCGATGCTGGCCGCCTGCGATTCCGTACGGCTGGCCAGATCCTGGCTGCCGGTGGAGATTTCCGACGAGGCCGCATGCACGGTCTTGGCACTTTCGCTGAGCTGGCCGGCGAAATCGGTCAGCCGCTCGGTCAGGGCATTCGCGCCGGTCTTGAGCTGGCCGAAGATGCCGGGATAGTCCTTGGTCAGGCGCCGGGTCAGGTCGCCTTCGGCGATAGCGCTGATGGTGGTGGCGATCTCGCCGGTCATGGTCTGGCACTGGTCCGACATGCTGTTGATGGCGGTGCCGAGCTGTTTGATGAAACCGCTGCGGCCGTCCAGGTCGACACGTTCAGTGAAGCCTTTGTTGCTGGCGGCCTCGACCAGGCGGATGACTTCATTTTCCAGCCGCAGCTGATCGGTGCGGTCGACCCATTCCACTACGGTGCCGACGCGCTCGCCCACGCCGTTGATCGCGGGATTCACCGTCAGGTCAAAGGTGCGGCCGCCAACCACGATGCGACCCTGATGGGTGCCGGTCAGAGCCGCCAGCATGCGCTGCTGGTGTGCCGGGTTCTTGTGGAAGATGTCGACATTCTGGCCGACCAGCTTGTCGGCATCGAATTGCGGCAGATCCTTGCGGATGTCGCTCTGCGCGGTCCTCAGCGTATCGAGCACGGCCTTGTTGCAATAGACGATGGTGTTGCTGTTATCGGCGACCATGACATTGGCTGTCACATTGCGCAGGCCACTTTCAGACCGCGCAGCGTTCAGCAGAATGCCAACCAGTTTTTCAGTGGCGCGGGCTATGGCGCCCAATTCATCCTTGCGGGTCAGCCCGAAGATTTCCGCGTTGGTGTTGCCGCTGCCGAGCGCTTCCAGCGAACCGGTCAGCCGCTTCAATGGCCGGGTGATGGTCAGCGTGGAGATGCCCAGGCCGAGCAGCAGGGAGGCGATGATGATCACAGCGGCCAGGCCGATCAGTAGCCGCGTCTCCATCTGGATGAAGGTATCCAGCTTGGCGGAAATCTCGGCAATGCCCTGGTCGTTGCGGACAATGGCTTCGTCCAGGCTCTTGCCCAGTTCCTCGCGCAAGGTTGCATATTGCGGCTGGTTGCCGAAGTCGCGTGCCGCCGGACCGCCGCTGGCAATGGCGATGCGGCCAATCTCGCGGCGATACTTGGCTAAATCCAGCATCTGCTGCTTGCGGGCGGCAAAGGCGGCGCGGCGGTCGGCCGGTTGCGATTGTTCATATTGCGGGATGATGGCTTCGAATTCCTCCACCGCCTTGTTCAGGCGCTCGACCAGACGACGTATTTCGGCCGGATCGGTAGAGCTGTAGATGGCACGGGCTTCGGCGGCGGTGTCGCTCATTGCGCCGCTGGCCTTCAGCGCGAACATCGCGCGGTTGGCCATGCTCTGCATTTCGTTGACGTTATCGTCATAGGTGCGCAGGGCATTCAGGCCGATCAGCGTGACACCGATCAGGCCACAGGAGAAGAGCAGCAGGATTGCGATGATCCGTGTGCCAATCTTCAGGTTGTTGAGCATTTGCATCGACTTCCCCCTCTGCCCGTGATGCGGGCGCTGCATCGCGACGCCGTCAATGCGGCGCAAATGACAGGGGGATACTCGCGGAGGGCGAGTGTATGGAAAAGTTATTTTCTGGTTCTAAGGACTTTTACGTAAATCCGCATGCGTGATTACTGCGTACCCGGCGACCGATCGGCGCCGGTACGGTCACTGAATCTGGTGAAGCCCGCGCCGCCGTCATGCGACCGTCTGCCGCGCATGACGGCGGTGATTTATGCCGCCTCGGTCAGTGCCAGTTGGCCCGGCATGCGATTTCCGGTGAGTTTCTGCAAAGCCAGCAGCGGTACCAGGCGTTCGCCCACAGTGGCGATGCCATCGACCAGGCCCGATGACCAGGCTTCGCCCTGATCGGCGCGGCTGATCTTGTCGGCCTCGATCTCGATGATGTCCGACACGCTGTCGACCAGCAGGCCGAGCGGCTTGTCATCCATCACGGCCACCACGATCACGTCCTGCGGTGTCGGCGCCGCCGTCGGCTTGCCCAGGATCGGGCGGGCATCGAACACCGGCAGCACATGGCCGCGCAGGTTCAGCACGCCGAGGCAGGCGGGATCGGTGTTGGGCAGCGGCGAGACCGGCGACCAGCCACGGATCTCCTGGATCTGCAGCAGCGGCAATGCATAGGTCTGGTCACCCACATTGATCAGAAGGGAGTCAGTACGGTCGGTCATGGCTCAGAACTCCTGCCAGTCTTCTGCGGTTTGCTCGGATTTGGTTTGCGTCGAGGCGGTGGTTTTCAGTGTGGCAACCGGCTTGTTGGCCGGCTTGGCCGCCGCGCGGATCGGAGTGACGGTCGCGGGTTTCGCTGGCTTCACCCCCGGTGCCGCGGCCTGCGATACCGCTTGTGCCCGGCTGCTGCCGTCGACCTTGAAGAAGCTGACCAGCTGGGCGAGCTGGCTCGCCTGCTCCGACAGTGCCTGGGCCGAGGCCGAGGTCTCTTCCACCAGAGCCCCGTTGCGCTGGGTCATCTCGTCCATCTGACTGACAGCCGTGTTGATCTGTTCCAGACCGGTGGCCTGCTCGCGCGAGGCGGCGGTGATCTCGGCGACGATGTCCGATACCTTCTTCACCGCTGAGACGATCTCGTTGAGGCTTTCGCCGGCCTGGCCGACCAGCTTGCCGCCCTCGCGGACCTGACCGTTGGAGGCCGAGATCAGCGTCTTGATCTCGCGGCTGGCATCGGCCGAACGCTGCGCCAGAGACCGTACTTCCTGGGCGACGACGGCAAATCCCTTGCCGGCTTCGCCGGCGCGGGCCGCTTCCACCGAAGCGTTCAGCGCCAGCAGGTTGGTCTGGAAGGCGATCTCGTCGATCAGGCCGACGATGTCGCTGATCTTGGTGGCAGAGGTCTCGATCTGCCCCATCGCAGTGACCACATTGCCCATGACCACGCCACCCTTGTCGGCAGCGTCGCGGGCGACGCTGGCCAGCTGGTTGGCCGCGGCGGCATTATCGGCATTCTGCTTCACCGTGGTGGTCACTTCATGCATCGAGGCGGCGGTCTCTTCGATCGATGCCGCCTGCGATTCCGTGCGCTGCGCCAGATCCTGGCTGCCGGTCGAGATCTCGGCCGAGGCATCCTTCACCAGCATGGCGCTTTCATTCAGCCTGCTGGCAATGTCGCGCAGCTTCGCGGCCATCGCGTTGACGCCGTCCTTAACGGTGCCGAAGATCCCGTGATACTCGCCGCGGATATCCTTGGTCAGGTCGCCCTGCGCCATGCTGCCGGTCACGGTGGCCAGCTCAGCGGTCACATCCTGCAGCATGCCGGTCAGGCCGTTCAGCCGCTGGCTGATGGTGAGCAGGAAGCCCTCCTTGTCGGCCTCGTTCAGGCGGGTGTCGAGATTGCCGGCGGCAGCCTTGTCGCAGAGCTCCGATATTTCCTCGATGGCCTTGCGTTCGCGGGCCTCGCGCGCAGACCGCTGTTCTTCTGTGGCGCGGCGCTGTTCGGCGATATCGGCCTCAGCCTTCTCGCGGGCGATCATGTTGTCCTTGAAGACCTGCACGCTGCCGGCCATCTGGCCGATCTCGTCCTTGCGGCCGGCGCCATAGACCTCGGCGCCAGTATCGCCCCTGGCCAGCACATTCATGCCATTGGCAAGTTTGGCGATGGGACGCGTGATGGTGAGGACGGAAATCGCCAGGCCGAATGCGATGGTGAGAAATGCAATGGCGCTGGACAGCCCGATCAGCAGCGGGACTTCCCGATCGCCGAAGGCATGCAGTTCGTCAACCATAGCGTTGATCGCCTTGGCGTTGCGTTCGCTGGCCTCGACAAGTTGCTCATTCACCAGCCGGCGGTTGGCGCGGTTGGCATCATTGTTGCCCTGTTCGTTGGCGGCGGCTGGACTCACCTCGGCACCGAGCCGGGCGGTTTCGCGCCGGAAGGTGATGAAGTCCTGTAGGGTTTTTTTGCGCTCCTGGAAGGCCTGCAAACGGTCCGCCTGCTGGGTCTTTTCATACAGCGGGATCAGCTTTTCCATTTCGGCCAGGTGGCCGAGGAGATTCTTGGCGAACGGCTTGGCGGCTTCAGTGTCTTTCGACATGTAGATGCCGCGCGATTCCATCACCACGGCATTGACCAGGCCATTGATTTTTTCGGCATAGAGGGCGCGGTACGCGGTATCGGTCAGGTCATCGACTTTTCCGTCGTAAGTCATGATATCGCGGACACCAATAGTGCCGACGGAGGCCAGACCGATGGCGGCGATCAAAAGCACCAGGCCAACGCGAAAGCCAATCTTAAGGTTGTTAATTACTTGCATGACATCGCTCCGTTCGAGGGATCATCTGATCGAACGGATATGCCCGAGCCGTGGACAGGAGAGAAATTACATCCCCGTAATCCAAAGGATATTGTGCTGAATTTTCAGTAACCTGTGACTATTCAGTAAGCTTCCGGCAGGTGATCGGCGCCGATGTGGTCGCTGAACTTGGTGAAGGCGCTTTCGAAATGCAGCTTGATCGTGCCAATGGGGCCGTGACGCTGCTTGCCGATGATCACTTCGGCCAGGTTGGCGATGCGGCCCATCTTGTCCACCCATTCGACATGCTCGGGCGTGCCCTCGTTGGGCTGCTTGCGCATCTCGTAATATTCTTCTCGATACACGAACATCACCACGTCGGCGTCCTGCTCGATGGCGCCTGATTCACGCAGGTCCGACAGCTGCGGCCGCTTGTCGTCGCGGCTTTCCACCGCGCGGCTCAGCTGGGAGAGGGCAATGACCGGCACATTCAGATCCTTGGCCAGCGCCTTCAGCGCCTGGGTCACTTCCGAGATTTCCTGCACGCGGTTGTCGTTGCGACGCGAATTGCTGCCGCGCACCAACTGCAGGTAGTCAATGATAATCATACCGATATTATTGGTGCGCTTCAGGCGGCGGGCGCGGCTGCGCAGCAGCGAGATCGAGATCGCACCGGTGTCGTCGATATAGAAGGGCAGCTGCGCCAGTTCCTTGGAGGCGGGCACGATCTTGCGGGTGAATTCATCGTCGGTGATGTCGCCGCGCCGCAGCTTCTCCGACGGAATTTCGGTTTCTTCCGCCAGGATACGGGTGGCCAGCTGGTCGGACGACATTTCAAGGCTGAAGAAGGCGACCGGCACGCCGGCGCGGGCGGCATTGAACGCCATATTTGTGGCCAGCGAGGTTTTACCCATCGACGGGCGGCCGGCCAGGATGATCAGATCCGACGCATGCATGCCGCCCAGCATCTTGTCCATGTCGCGCAGGCCGGTGGTCACGCCCGACAGGCCGCCCTTCTTCCAGGCGGCGTCGATATTCTTGATGGATTCTCCGATCGACTCCTTGAACGAGACGAAGCCGCCTTCCGAGCTGCCTTCATCGGCCAGCTTGAACAGGCGCTGCTCGGTTTCCTCGATCTGGTGGGTGGCAGCCTCGTCGATCTTGGGATCGTAGGCGCGGTTCACCATCTCCTCGCCGATGCTGATCAGCTGGCGCCGCAGCGCCAGGTCATGGATCACCTTGGCGTAATCCTCGGCGTTGATCACCGTGGTGGCGGCGGCGGCGAGGCGGGCGAGGTAAGTGGTGCCGCCCGCCTTGATGACCACCTCGTCGCGCTCGAAATAGGCCTTCAGGGTGACCGGATTGGCGATCTCGCCGCGCTCGATCAGGGTCAGCGTCGCCTGGTAGATGCGGCGATGCGCCTCGTGGAAGAAATGCTCCGCCTGCAGGAAGCCCGACACCTTCATGGCGGCTTCGTTATTGACCAGGATGGCGCCCAGCAATTCCTGCTCGGCGTCGAGGTTGTGCGGCTGGATTCGGAAAGTGGGTTCGCTGGAGGCCGGATCGTTATTGGCAGTCGGGGCAGTAAACGAAGTCACAACGGCCATAGTCGAAATTCTTTCCAGCCTGAGTTCTGACGATCAGTTGCGTGACGCCGCGATGACGATTCTGTTGCGTCGTTACGCTGCGGGCCGGCATTAACAGCCATGCGGCCCCACACTTCCAGTTCTCATTTCGGTTGACGCCCTATTATCCACCTAAATCTGGCTGGGGATAAGTAGCTTCGATAAGTCAGTGTGTTAGCTGCAGAAATCCACAGGGTTATCCCTTTGGGCAAACGAAAACGGGCCGGCATTTCTGCCGGCCCGAGTCGTTTTGATACGTCCTGACGCGCGAGTTTACAGCCAGGCTTACGCCTCGGCGGCTTCGTCCTCGGCCTCGGCGGCTTCCGCCTCGTCGGTTTCCAGCGTGACGCCCTCGTCCAGCAGGCTTTCGGCGGCCACCTGCTTCTCGGCTTCCGATTCCGAGCGGGCGACGTTCACCTTCACATCGACGGTGACTTCGGGATGCAGCGCAGCGGTCACCGTGTACACACCGATCGTCTTGATCGGGGCGCCCAGGTTGATCTGCTGGCGGCTGATCGTGAAGCCGGCGGCGGTGACGCCATCAGCGATGTCACGGGCGCTGACCGAGCCGAACAGCTGGCCGCTGTCGCCGGCCTGGCGCAGCAGGGTAACGCTGACGCCGACCATCTTGGCGGCGACCTTCTCGGCCTCGCCCTTCTTGGCCAGGTTCTGGGTTTCGAGCTGCGCACGCTGCTTCTCGAAAACCGCCTTGTTTGCCGTGGTGGCCCGCAGGGCCTTTTTGCGCGGCAGCAGGAAGTTACGGGCATAGCCGTCCTTCACCTTCACCACTTCGCCCATCTGACCGAGCTTTTCCACGCGTTCGAGCAGGATGACTTCCATTAGTTCTTCTCCTGGCTGGCTCCGGCCCCGGCGAAACGCCGGCGGAAACCCGCCCATTCTTCGATGAAACCCAAGATGACCACCAGTACACCGACCAGTGCGCCAGCCACGACCAAGACCGCATAAAACGCGGCCAGAACCAGACCGGGCAGGGCGACACGCGTCGCCAGCCCGTGAACCACGGCCAGCCCCTGCAGGAAGAAGGGGAAGGCCAGAATGGCAGCGACTGTGCCGCCGACAAAGCCGGCATCACCCGGCAGCATGAATGCGGCGATCAGCGCCACCACCAGCGACACGGCAAGCAGCCGCGAGAGGGTGAGGGCCCGGTACACCGGTGTGGGACGGCGATTCTGCTTCAGCATCACCGCGATCCCCTGGGCCAGGGTACCGTTGATCGTCATCATCACCAGCCAGCTGACGCCGAAGACGGCAGGCATCAGGGTGGCCAGACGCTTTGCCACGGCCGGCAGATCGGCTTCGGCAGAGCCCTGCGGCATGGCCGACAGGAACTGCACCAGCAGCGGCTGCAGCATGCCGGGCAGGCCACCTTCGCGGTCCGCCGTCAGCAGCAGCGCCATGCCGAACAGGCCGAGAGCCCAGCCGGCAAGCCAGAGCACCAGGCGGCCGACCGGATACCATTCCAGGTCGTTGCTGATCTCGGCAGTGCTGCTGGCCTCAGCAGCCGGACGGGCGAGCAGCGCCTGCCGCACCACCAGCGCGACCGGAGCCGCGAAGGTGACGAGATAGACGCCGCCGGCCAGCAGTCCGTTCAGCGCACTGATCAGTGCGCCGACCACGCCGGCGATCCCCACGGCGGTCAAGCCATGGGTCATGCCGGCGAAGAACAACGGCAGCGGGGCCAGATAGCCGAGCAGGATGCCGAGCGGACCGCTTGCGGCGGTCAGCACCAGCACCGCGCTCGCTGCACCAGCGAGGCTGCCGAAGATCAGACTGCGGGTCATCATGGCTGCAGGTCCGGTTCCAATCCCCTTGCGGGGATCGGTGGCCTTACTTGATGACGAACGGCAGCAGAGCCAGGTTGCGCGCGCGCTTGATGGCCTGGGCCAGTTCGCGCTGCTTCTTGGCTGATACTGCGGTGATCCGCGACGGCACGATCTTGCCGCGCTCGGAAATGAAGCGCGACAGCAGCTTCACGTCCTTGAAGTCGATCTTCGGTGCGTTGGCGCCGGAGAACGGGCAGGTCTTGCGACGACGGAAGAACGGACGACGGGCAGGGCCGCCGCGACCGGCGGGCTTGCCGCCGCGCTCAGAACCGCCACGATCAGAAGAGGTACCGGTGCTCGACATTACGCGTTCTCCCCGCCAGCGGCCGGAGCCGAATCTTCACGTTCAAAGCGCGGACGACGCTCGCCGCGGTCACCACCACGATCGCCACGATCGCCGCCGAAGCCGCGACCGCCGCCACCGAAGCCACGATCGCCGCCGAAGCCACGCTCCGGACGGTCGCCGCGCTCGCCGCGATCCTTGTTGACCAGAATGGCCGACGGGCCTTCTTCCAGCTTGTCCACGCGCACGGTGAGGTAACGCAGGATGTCTTCATGGATGCGCATGTTGCGCTCCATTTCGGCAATCGCAGCGCCCGACGCAGAGATGTTCAGAAGGACATAGTGGCCCTTCTTGTTCTTCTTGATGCGGTAGCTGAGGTTGCGCAGGCCCCACTGCTCGGTCTTGGAGACCTCGCCGCCCTGGGCCTTGATGATGTCGGTGAATTGCGCGGCCATCGCCTCGACCTGAGCGGTCGAGATGTCCTGGCGCGCGATGAATACGTTCTCGTAGAACGCCATCGTGCTCTCCTTCTGGCTTTAGCGGCCCGGCGGCGACACACCATGTGGCGACGGATCGGACCTAGCCGGGACTTCATGCGAAGACCCAGCAAGGAGCTATGTGAGGGCGCGGACTATAGCGATTTTCCACAGGCTGGCAAGGCAGCATATAGAAGGCCGGAACTGGCCGCGGCGGGGCTTGTTTCGGGAAATTAGTTCTCTATATGTTCATATATTTGCCGGCAAATATGCATACATTTGTATTCATTTGAAATGTTAACGCGAATCTTGGCGAACCTGTATGAACCCCAGCGAACCGCCACGAACCCGAATGAGCATCGAATGAACCCCAGCGAACCCGAGTGAACCGCTGGGAAGCCCAAACCGCCTGCTTTGCGGCCGTGATGGCGGGGATGGCGCCCGGAGACCGATGCCATGGCCAGCGTGCCGATCCGCAACCTGGAGGCTGGCCTGAAAGTGAAGCTACGCCTCCGGGCCGCACGAACGGCCGGTCGATGTGGGAGGAATTGCGGGAGATCCTGCGGGCCGAACTGTCGCGACCGTTGGACGGGCTTCGGCGGAGCGGGGCGCTTGATCTTACGCTATCAGTCGGGCACTGACCGGAAATGGGATGAGTGCAGGCACAAGGAGGCCGCTATGAAGCGTTGGTTTCTAATGGCTGGTCTTGCCGCTGTCGCAGCGGGCTGTGCCGAAGTCACTCCCGGCGATTATCCGAAGGGCTGGCCGGCTGTGGTTGGCCTCGGGCCAGCCTGTCAGGGTTTGGCAGGCACGTATAAGAATGCTGGGATGACGAATGACCCCAGAACTGCTCGGAATCGCTTGTCCGACTTCATTCTCAAGAACAATGATCAAGGATTAGGGGCAGGCCAAGACATTCGCTTCACTTTTGGCCCCGATGATGGACTGACCGTCGATGCACTACGCAATGATGCCGTGGTTGACAGCGTAACGTTGCTGCGGAGTGAACGTGGATATAGTTGTGAAAATGATGGGGTCAAAATCCGCAAGGCGGTGACGGGTGCTGTTGCCGGCTATAACTCGGCGTCCCGCTTCCTGACCAAGGGGTCGGATGGCTCGTTGATTGTTCGCGATAGTTTCAGCATGGCAGGGATTTGGATATTGCCGCCGATGCCAGTTGTGGTGGACGCGACTGAATGGGCGAGGTTCGAGGCGATTAAGTGACCACCACCGCCTATCTCGCCGCCGAAGGCTTCGAGGAGCAGCTGCGCACCGAGCTGGGCGGGCGGCTGCGCTCTGAGCATGGCCGGCTGTTTCTCGCCGATGGTGAGGGGCACTCTGCCTGGGCCGCGAATACCTGGTTCGATGTGCAGGAGACGCCGATTGAATCCATCGGCGATGCGGCTGCGAAGCTGAAGGCGATCCAGCGCAACTGGGTGGCTTATGCGCCGCTGCATCACGGCCGCGCCAAGCTGATCGTCGAGAAACTGCCGCATGTCTCGGCCAGGCCGCTGAATTTCGGCGCGCCGCTGCCGACAGCGCCACTGGGCAGCTTCACGCTGCTGGCGCCAGATCGGATGCTGTACGCGGCGCGCTGTTCCAGCCCGATGCCGAACGGCGAGTTCGCCTTCAACGAAGACCGCGAAGGGCCGCCGAGCCGCGCCTATCTGAAGCTCTGGGAAGGCCTCACCCGGCATCGCCTCGAATTCGGCTCAGCGCTTCCACAGGCCGGCGATATCTGCCTCGATCTCGGCGCGTCGCCCGGCGGCTGGACCTGGGTGCTGGGTTCGCTTGGCGCCACGGTCACTGCGATCGACAAGGCGCCGCTGGCGCCCAATGTCGCCGCGATGAAAACCGTGGCATGGCAACAGGGCAGCGCCTTCGCGCTCGAGCCGAAAGCGTTTCCGCGCGTCGACTGGCTCTGCTCCGATGTGATCTGCTATCCGGCGCGGCTGCTCAAGCTGGTCGAGCGCTGGCTCGCGTCATCGGATGTGCGCAATGCGGTCTGTACGCTGAAATTCCAGGGCGAGACCGATTTCGATACTGCGCGGGGCTTTGCCGCGATCCCGGGCAGCCGCCTGCTGCACCTGCATCACAACAAGCACGAACTGACCTGGCTGTGGCGTAAGCCTTAAGCCGTGGGCTTCTGGCTGATCACGCCATACCAGCCCAGACCGTCATAGGTCTCGTAGCCGATGGTGCGGGCGAAGGCGACCAGCGTGCCGTCGGGCTGATAGTAATAGCCGCGCGCCTTGCCCTCGTCCTGGATCGGGAAGGGCTGGTAGACGCCCTGGTTGTCCGACGATGCGATGACGCGACGCTTGGCATCCAGCAGCAGCACGCGGGTGCGCTGCCATTCCTCCGGGCTTAAGGAGGGCTCGTCCTTGACGATGCTCTTGCCCTGCTTGTCCCAGTCGAAGATCACGCCCAGCACGCCGATCGGGTCGCCATGAATCTGGCCGCCCTTGCGCACGGCGGCGGAGTAGATCGCCACTGCCTTGTTGTCGTGGCTGCCGCTCTGGCTGATGTCATCCACGATATAGTCGTCGCCGCTGCGCGACTGCATGGCCTGCTGGAACCACGCTGTGCGCGAGACATTGGCGCGCGCGGCGCGCGGGAACTGCTGCGGGTTGGAGGTGGCGACGATCTGGCCTTTGGCATCAGCCAGCACCAGGTTGAGATACACGGTGTAGAAGCGGTTGATCATGCCGAGCCGCTCGCCGGCGCGGGCATAAAGTTCGTCGGACGGGTTTTCCAGCGCCTGCCACATTGCATCGTCGGTTGCCCACCAGCGGCAGTCGCAGGTGCGCTCATACAGGTTGCGCACGATCAGTTGCACCATGGTCTGCGCCATGTCGCTCAGACGCGGGCCTTCCAGATCCTTCACGATCTGGTCGACAATGGTTTCCGCCGCGCGCTTCGATTCATTGATGCGGGTCAGCACCACGTCGCGGAAGCGCTTGGAGTTTTCCGAGGCCTGGTTGGCCAGCGCCTTCACCTCCTGCGCCACCACGGCGAAGCTGCGGCCGACCTCACCGGCACGCGCCGCCTCGATCGAGGCATTCAGCGCCAGCAGGGTGGTCTGGAAGGCGATATCTTCGTTATTGGCGCCGAATTCCTGGACGTCGCGTTCGATGCCGTCGATAAGCTGATGAACCTGCAGATGGTGCGCCTGTGCAGTCATTGTTTTTATAACTCTGGATGGATAGCGAGACGGGGGACCCAATGCAGGATACATGCCGTGTCGCGGTGGGATCGGTGCCGGCCGTCTCGTCTCATTCCAATGGTGAAAGGCGATAGCGATACTCGTACTCAGTATCATTATTGTATTCAGATTTAAGACAGGATGGGCAGGGCATAGCGGAGGTTTTGTCAGCGGAACCGCGGGTTGCCGCAATATTGTGCAATCTGCCTGCCATCTTTGGGTAATACCTAGGCATAGTTATCTCGCCTACCGCAGTGCCCTATCTTTGCCCGCATAACAGAAAGGTCTCTCCGCCATGTCTACCCGTCAGGAACGTGATGCTTTTGGAACCGTCGAGGTTCCGGCCGACCGCTACTGGGGCGCCCAGACCCAGCGGGCCCTGACGCTGTTCCGCATCGGCAGCGAGAAATTGCCGCCGGCGCTGGTGCATGCCATCGGGCTCCAGAAGCTGGCGGCGGCGCAGGCCAATGCCGGCCTGAATGAATTGCCGGCCGAGATCGTCGATGCGATCCAGCAGGCCGCGCGCGAAGTGGCGGATGGCAAGTTCGACGGACATTTCCCGTTGCCGGTCTGGCAGATCGGTTCGGGCACGGCGACCAACATGAATGCCAACGAGGTGATCGCCAATCGCGCCAACGAGCTGCTCGGCCAGCCGCTCGGCACCAAGAAGCCGGTGCATCCGAACGATCACGTCAATCGCGGCCAGTCATCGAATGACAGTTTCCCGACCGTGATGCATATCGTCACCGTGCTGGAGATCACCCATCGCCTGATCCCGGCACTGCAGGGCCTGCACAAGCAGCTCGCCGCCAAGGCCACTGCCTGGGCCGATATTGCGAAAATCGCGCGCACGCATCTGCAGGATGCCACACCGATGACGCTCGGCCAGGGCTTCGGTGCCATGGCGCGTCAGGTCGAGCTGGGCATCACGCGGGCGCAGGAGGCTTTGGCGCGTCTGTATCCGCTGGCGCAGGGTGGCACCGCGGTGGGCACCGGGCTGAATGCCAAGACCGGTTTCGATACGGCCTTCGCCGCGGCGCTGGCCAAGCTGACCGCACTGCCGTTCGTCACCAACCCGAACAAGTTCGAGGGCATGGGCGCACATGATGCGCTGGTCGAAGCCAGCGGCATGCTCAACACGCTGGCGGTTTCGCTGGCCAAGATCGCCAATGACATCCGCTTTCTCGGCTCAGGTCCACGCGCCGGCCTGGCCGAACTGGTGCTGCCGCATGACGGGCTCACATCATCCATCATGCCGGGCAAGCGCAATCCGACACTGGCCGAGGCCATGCTGCAGGTCTGCTACCAGGTGATGGGCAACCATGTGACCGTGACCCAGGCAGCCGCCGCCGGCCATTTCGAACTCAATGTCGCCAAGCCGGTGATCGTGCATAATGTGCTGCGCTCTATCGAGCTGCTGGCGGATGCGTCTGCCGTGTTCGGCAGTGACATGGTGGCGGGGATCGAGCCGAATACCGCTACGCTGCAGCGCAACGTGGAGCATTCGATCATGCTGGCCACCGCGCTGAATCCGCATCTGGGCTATGACAAGGTGGCGCAGATCGTCAACAAGGCCTTTGCCGAGGGCATCAGCCCGAAGCAGGCGGCGGTGGCGCTCGGCCTGCTGACAGCGGAGGATTACGACCGCCTGGCCGATCCGCGCAGCATGCTGGGGCCGCGGCCCTAGGGCCGCGGGAGATCCTGTGCCGCGCGATCATCAAACCCCTGTTATCGAATGTTAATCCCGGCCCGCTATTCCTGATTGTGCTAGAATGCAGATCAAGTCGTCCGGCATGAGGCGGCGTGAAGGGGTTGGAGAATGATGATGGTCTGGTATGTCCTGGCCGCCATCGTGCTGCTCGGTGCAGGCACGATGAGCTGGTATTACATCTATGACCGCTGGATTCAGCGCGATCATGCGATCCGGCGCAATTTCCCGATCTACGGGCGCTTCCGCTACATCATGGAGAATATGGGCGAGTATTTTCGCCAGTACTGGTTCACCGCCGACTGGGAAGAACGCCCGTTCAACCGACTGACCCGCGCCTGGGTCTATCGTTCGGCCAAGGGCGTGTCGAACTATGTCGCCTTCGGTTCCGAAGTGGATGCCCAGCAGCCGGGCCATATCTATTTCCTGCATTCGGCCTTTCCGATCAATGACGACGAGGCCGAGATCTACACCGGCCGCTGGATCGGCAAGGACATTGTCGGCAAGCCCTACAAGCCGAAAAGCTTTTTCAATATTTCCGGCATGAGCTACGGCGCCCTGTCATCGGCTGCGGTCACCGCGTTGTCGGAAGGCGCGGCCATGGCCGGTGTGTGGATGGATACGGGCGAGGGTGGCCTGTCGCCGTATCATCTGAAGGGCGGTTGCGACATCTGCTTCCAGATCGGCACGGCGAAATACGGCGTGCGCGACAAGGACGGCAACCTGGACGAAGAGCGCCTGCGCAAGATCGCGGCGCTGGATCAGGTGAAGATGTTCTGCATCAAACTCAGCCAGGGCGCCAAGCCGGGCCGTGGCGGCATCCTGCCCGGATCGAAGGTGACGCCGGAGATTGCCGGCATTCGCGGCATCGAGGCCGGCAAGGCGTCGATCTCGCCCAGCCGGCATCGCGACATAACCGACATTCCCACGCTGGTCGCGATGATCAATCGCGTGCGCAAGATCGTCGACAAGCCGGTTGGCATCAAGATGGCGGTCGGCAGCTTTGAGTTCATCGACGAATTCTTCGACTATCTGAGTCAGCATCGGCTTGAAGCGCCGGATTTCATCCAGCTCGATGGCGCCGAAGGCGGCACCGGTGCGGCGCCGGCGCCGCTGGCCGACTATGTCGGACAGTCCATCGTGCAGGCCCTGCCGCTGGTGGCGCAGAAGCTGCGCACCTACGACCTGCGCAGCCGTATTCGCCTGGTTGCCTCGGGCAAGTTGCTGACGCCGGACAAGGTGGCCTGGGCGCTGTGTATGGGGGCTGACTACGTCGTCTCGGCGCGCGGTTTCATGTTTTCGCTCGGTTGCATCCAGGCGATGAAATGCAATACAGGCCATTGCCCGACTGGCGTGACCTCGAACGATCCGCGTTTCATGCGCGGCCTCGATCCGGCCCTGAAGGCAGTGCGTGTCGCCAATTATGCCAAGGCCGTGCAGCATGACGTGGAAGCCATCGCCCATGCCTGCGGCTGCAAATCGGTGCGCGAGCTGAAAGGCCAGCATGTCCGCGTCAATGGCGGCGACCTTATGCTGTAGGCAGGGCCGCGGCGGGATCGACTTTCAGCTCGATGCCGCTGAGCTTGCGGCGACGCGCCTCGCGCAGCAGCCAGACCAGCAGGTCGCTGGCTGCCGCATGGCTCATGCCGGCGTCGTGGATATTCGAGATGCAGTTGCGCTCGGAATCGGCGCGCCCGCTGCGTGGCGCCCAGGTCAGGTAAATCCCGAGGCTGTCGGCCACTGACAGGCCGGGCCGCTCGCCGATCAGCACGGCGACCGCAGCAGCATTCAGCCGCTCGCCGATCTCATCGCCCAGCGCGACACGGCCCTGTGCAGCCAGCACGATGGGGGCGATGTGCCAGTCGGCCAGCTTTTCCAGGCAGAGTTTCAGCACGCCGGCAGCGTGGGTATCGACGGCGCGCGCGGACAGCCCATCGGCGATGACGAAGGCCACATCGTAGTCACCGCGTGGCAAGGCCTCCGCGCTGGCGACATCGAGGCGTCGGCCGAGATCGGGGCGGCGCAGGTATGTGGCGCGGTCGGTCGCCTGACTGTGGACGGCGAGACTGGGATGCGGCGTCAGTGCAGCGGCCAGCGCAGCGAAATCGACAGCCCCATGCACGGCATCGCGGGCGCGGCTATGGGCAGCCTGGAATTCCAGCAATGGCGCAGTGGGCAATGCGTCGCCGCTGCGACCCAGCCCGATGCGCGCCCTGGTGGCGCCGCGCCAGCGCGCCCAGATGTCTTTGGTTACATCATTCATAGGAGACCAGACGGCGCAGCGCGGCGCTGTCGGCTGCAGGTGGCGGCAGGCGGCCATCCTCGCCCAACATGCCCATGCGGCCGAGCCAGGATTCAAACTCAGGCGCGGGCTGCAACTTCAGCAGATGCCGCAGGCCGAGCACATCATGGAACGACAGGCTCTGGTAATTCAGCATCACATCGTCGGCGCCCGGCACGGCGATCAGGAAATTCACCCCGGCCGTACCCAGCAGGGTCATCAGGTTGTCCATGTCATCCTGATCGGCCTCGGCATGGTTGGTGTAGCAGACATCCACCCCCATCGGCAGGCCAAGCAGCTTGCCGCAGCAATGGTCTTCCAGGCCGGCGCGGATGATCTGCTTGGCATCGAACAGGTATTCCGGGCCGATGAAACCGACCACGGTGTTGACCAGCAGCGGCTTGAAGGCGCGCGCCACGGCATAGGCACGCACCTCGAGGGTTTGCTGGTCTACGCCATGATGCGCATTGGCCGAGAGCGCGCTGCCCTGGCCGGTTTCGAAATACATCACGTTATTGCCCACCGTGCCACGCTTCAGCGACAGCGCCGCATCCTGTGCCTCGCGCAACACGGCCAGGTCGATGCCGAAGCCCCGGTTGGCGGCTTCGGTACCGGCGATGGACTGGAATACCAGATCGATCGGCGCGCCGCGCTGCATCATCTGCAGCGAGGTGGTGACATGGGCCAGCACGCAGCTTTGCGTGGGAATTTCAAACCGCTGGCGAATGGTCTCCAGCATCTCCAGCAGGCGGATGCCATCCGGCACGCTGTCGGTGGCCGGGTTGATGCCGATCACCGCATCGCCGATGCCGAACAGCAGGCCATCAAGCAGGGCGGCAGCGATGCCTTCGGCATCATCGGTGGGGTGATTGGGCTGCAGGCGGCTGCCCAGGCGGCCGGGCAGGCCGAGCGTGGTGCGGAAGCCGGTGATGACGCGGCATTTCGCTGCCACCGCGATCAGATCCTGGTTGCGCATCAGCTTGGACACCGCAGCCACCATTTCTGGTGTCAGGCCTGGTGCCAGCTTCGCCAGTGCAGCCGTATCGGCCTGGTAGGACAGCAGCCAGTCGCGGAACTCGCCGACCGTGAGATGCGCCACCGGTGCAAAGGCGGCAGCGTCATGGCTATCCTGGATCAGGCGCGTCACCTCATCCTGCTCGTAGGGAATGAGAGCATCAGTCAGGAAATGGCGCAGCGGCAGATCGGCCAGCGCCATTTTGGCCGCCACGCGTTGCTCGTCACTGATCGCGGCAACACCGGCCAGCTGGTCGCCCGAGCGCAGCGGCGAGGCACAGGCCAGCAGCGCCTTCAGATCGGTAAAGGCATAGCGGGTTCCGTTCAGTGTGGCAGCAAAGCCGGGCATCAGATCACCTTTCGGGTCCGACTGAATTCAGCAAGAAGCATACCAGAAGCGCCGGTGACTTGCAGGACGGTTTCAGCCGGGTCAAGCTGATCGGCAGCAAGGGAGTGCATCATGGATCTCGGCATCAAGGGGAAACGCGTTGTGGTGGCGGGCGGCAGCCGTGGCATCGGCCGGGCGATTGCCCTGGCTTTTGCGCAAGAGGGCGCTGCGGTTTCGATCTGCGCCCGCGGCGAGGCCGGCCTGCGCGACGCCGAAGCGGCATTGAAGCAGACCGGTGTCAAGGTACATGCGGCATCCTGCGACCTCGGCGATGGCCCGGCGGTGATCGGCTATATCGAGGCCGCCGCTGCAGCTTTGGGCGGCATCGACATTCTGGTCAACAATGCCTCGGGCTTCGGCACCACCGATGACGAGGCCGGCTGGGCTGCTGCCATCAATGTCGATCTAATGGGCACCGTGCGCGCCTCCCAGACGGCTATTCCGCATCTGCAGAAGGCCGGTGGCGGCAGCATCCTGCATGTTTCGTCTATTGCCGCCCTGATCCCCACGGGGCGCAATCCGCCCTATGGCGCCATCAAGGCGGCGCTGGTCCAGCTAACCATGACCCAGGCGCTGAACCTGGCGAAGAGCAATATCCGGGTGAACTGCCTGGCGCCGGGTTCCATCGAATTCGCGGGCGGCGTCTGGGACAAGGCCAAGACCGAGAATCCGGCGCTCTATAACAGGATGCTGGGCAATATTCCCTTCGGTCGCATGGGCCGGGTGGAGGAGATGGCCAATGTGGCGCTGTTCCTATGCTCCGATGCAGCCAGCTGGGTCACCGGCCAGACCTTGGCGGCCGATGGCGGCCAGCTGTTGTCGTAAGTACGGATGCTGTCTTAAGCGACCTTCAGCGCGGCGTTGAGCGGCGCGAAGCATTCCGGCCCATCCACCTTCACGCCATTCACCACCGGTGTGACGCGATAGCGCGCCATCTCGGCGGCCGGATAGCTCTGCATCAGGCGCTGCAGGATCGGGCGCGGCGTGGCCGGGTCGAGCCACAGGCCGAACTGCTCGCGCGGCAGGATCACCGGCATGCGTTCATGCAGGGGCGCCAGATAGTCGTTGGCCGCGGTGGTCAGGATGGTGAAGCAGTCTGCATTGCCAAATGCCGGCTCCGCTTGCCACAGGCCGGCGAAGGCGAACAGGCCGCCACCCTTCAGGCCGATCCGCCAGGGTTGCTTTTGCTTCTGGCCTTCGATGGCCTGCCATTCATAGAAGCTGTCGGCCGGGATCAGGCAGCGGCGCTGGGCGAAGGCATCTGCAAAGGTCGGCTTGGCAGTCGCGGTTTCTGACCGTGCATTGATCAGCGGCGCATTGTTGGGTCCGGCGAAGCCCCAGCGTAGCAGGGCGATATCGCGCTTGCCGGCCTGGGCCCGCACCACGGCGGTGGCCTGCGTCGGCGCGATATTCCAGCGCGGCTGCAGGTTGGGCTTCTGGAACAACTCATACAGCTCGAAAAAAGCCGCGAGGTCGTCGAGGGTCTTGGTCTGGCTGAAGCGTCCGCACATGCCGTCTGCATAGCGGATCGTGCCCGAGTCGGGCCAGTATCTTGAACAGGCGGGCCTAGCTCAGATGCGGTCGCGCTTCCGGCCGGCTTTTCAGTTCGGCGCCGGCGCGGGTAAGGATTTTCGCCACCCGCTCGGGCGCAAAACCGAGGTCGAGCAGGGCCGGGCCGGCATTGGCCACTTCGCGGTAATCAGCGATCAGGCCGTCTTTCAGGGTGAAGATCGCTACGCCCTCGAACATCACGCGCTTGCCCTGCGCCTCGGGCAGTAGCGACTTGTAGGAAAAGGTGTAGCGCGCATAGAGCGTGGTGCCGTTGCCGACCGGATCATGCAGATGCCAGCGGAAGTCCTCCGCCGTGCGGTAGAACCAGTCGTCCACCAGCTCGGCGATCTTCTGTCGACCATGGAAGGCGCCGTAGAAGACATCGTGATAGACGGCATCTTCGGTGAACAGCGCGGCAAAGCCTTTGCCGTCGCGGGTCTGCACCGCCTCGGCAAAGCGGTGCAACAGCAGCTGGGTATCCATGGTTTCCTCCGGCATTTTTTAGAATGCTAGAAGGAAACCATGCCGCGGTAAATGCCGCTCAGCTGTTCACGCCGGGCTTGTAGTTGGGAAAGAACAGCTGTTCGCCCTCGATCTTGTAGGCGGCGATGGCATCCTGGCCTTCCTTCGAGGTGATCCAGTCGATGAAGGCCTTGCTCTCGGCAACCTTCACATGGGCGTGCCTGGCCGGGTTGACCAGCATGACGCCATACTGGTTGAACAGCTTCACATCGCCCTGCACGCTGATCACCAGGTCGCCGCGGTTCTTGAAGCTGAGCCAGGTGCCGCGATCGGTGAAGGCATAAGCATTCATCGCCGCCGCGGTGTTCAGCGTCGGGCCCATCCCCGAGCCGGTCTCGCGATACCAGCCGGTGCCGGCGGTCTTCACGTCGATATCGGCTTCTTTCCAGATGCGCAGTTCTGCCGCATGCGTGCCCGAGCTGTCGCCGCGCGAAGCGAACGGCGCCTTGGATGCCGCGATCTTCTTGTAGGCGGCAACCACATCTCTGCTGCCGCCCACCTTGGCCGGATCACTCTTGGGGCCGACGATGACGAAGTCGTTGTACATCACCAGGCGACGGTCGACACCGAAGCCGGCATCGACGAATTTCTGCTCGGCCACCGGGTCATGCACGAAGACCACATCGGCATTGCCTTGCTCGGCTGTCTTCAGCGCCTGGCCGGTGCCTTGCGCCACCACGCGCACCTGGATGCCGGTCTTTTTGGTGAAGGCCGGCAGGATATGGCCGAACAGGCCAGACTGTTCGGTGGAGGTGGTGCTGGCGACGACGATGAACTTGTCCTGCGCCAGGGCAAGCGTGCTGGTCAGGCTTAAGGCCAGGCCGGTGGCGAGACCGAGAAGATGCCGGCGATTGGGGATCGGGTTCATGGTTTCCTCTGTTTTGAACATCACCAGAGCAGGTCGCCCTGCAGGAAGGCGCGTGCCGCATCGCTGCGCGGCATGTTGAAAAATTCAGAAGCCGGCGTGCGTTCAGTCACGCCGCCGCGATGCAGGAAGATCACATCGCCGGCCAGCCGGCGTGCCTGGCCCAGATCATGGGTGGTCATCACGATCTTGGTGCCGGTGGCGGCAATGCTTGCGATGATGCCCTCCACCTGTCGCGTGGCGCCCGGGTCGAGTGCGGCTGAGGGTTCGTCGAGGAACAGGATCTGCGGCTCCAGCGCCCAGGCACGCGCCAGAGCCAGACGCTGCTGCTCGCCGCCTGACAGCACGCGGGCCGGGCGTTCGGCCAGGGCGGCAAGGCCGACGCGCTCCAGCACGGCCATCGCTTTGCTGCGCCGCGCTGTTGCATCGAGGCCGCGCAGCTTGAGCGGGAATTCGATATTGGCCAGCACCGAACGACGCAGCAGCACGGGTTTCTGGAACACCATGGCCTGGTCGAAGCGCAGGCTCTGCGGGTTCTGTGCCGCGGTGCCCTGCCAGATCACCTGGCCCTGCGTCGGCTGGATCAGCCCGTGGCACAGCCGCAGCAGCAGGCTCTTGCCGGCGCCATTGGGGCCAAGCACCAGGGTCGGCGCGCCGGCCTCGAAGCTCAGTGTGATGTGGCTGACCAGCGCCTGGCCGTTGATGCTGTAGCCGACATCCTGCAATTGCAGCGGCAGCAGCACGGGGCGGGCATGCAGCGGTGCCATCTGCATGCTCATGCACCCTGCCGCCGGCGCGCGGCATTGCCAAAAGCCGAGGCCGCCGCATTGATGCCGATGGTAATGGTCAGCAGCACGATGCCGAGCGCCATTGCCAGCGCCAGATCGCCACGGCTGGTTTCCAGCGAGATCGCCGTGGTCATGGTGCGGGTGACGCCAGCGATATTGCCACCGACAATCATGATGGCGCCCACTTCGGCAATGGCGCGGCCGAAACCGGCAAACACCGCGGTGCTGAGCGAGAAGCGGCCGTCCCACAGCAGGGTGGCAATGGCCTTCAGGGGCGTGAGGCCGAGCGAGCGCAGTTGTTCTTCGTATTCACTCCACAGGTCGGCGACCGTCTGGTGCGACAGGGCGGCGACGATCGGCGTGATCAGCACCACCTGCGCCATCACCATGCCGATCGGCGTGAACAGCCAGCCGAGCGCACCGAGCGGGCCGGAGCGCGACAGGATCAGGTAGACGACGAGGCCGACCACCACCGGCGGCAGGCCCATGCAGGCATTCAGCACGACGATGCAGCCATGGCGGCCGGGAAAACGGGTCAGCGCCAGCAGGGCGCCGAAGGGCAGGCCGATAGCGCTGCCGATCAGCACGGCGGTGAGGCTGACGCGCAGCGACAGGCCGACGATGCGCATCAGCTCGGGATCGAACTGCACCATCATCTGCAGCGACAGCAGAAAGGCTTCGGAGATCGTGTTCACGCCACCGAATTAGCGCAACCCGGCATCCGGGCAAAGCCCTAAGTGCTTATGTCCACAGACTGTTTTGGCGACAAAAAAACTTGTCGCCAAACGCGGCGTCAAGACGTCAGCCGATGACGGCGAGCCAGGGGAAAACTTCCAGCAGGTAGTAGCTGAACTGGCCCAGGCTGTTGGTGAAGATCAGGATACCGGTGATCACCAGCAGGGCGCCGGCTGCGATCTCCACCTTGTGGATATGGCGGCGGAATTTCTGCATGAAGCGCATGAACGGCTTCACGGCGAGCGCGGCCAGCAGGAAGGGGATGCCCAGCCCCAGCGCATAGACGGCGAGCAGCGATATGCCATAGCCGAGCTGTTCGCGGCTGGCGGCCACGGTAAGGATGGTGGCGAGGATCGGGCCGACGCAGGGCGTCCAGCCAAAGGCAAAGGCCAGGCCGATGACATAGGCGCCGATGATGCTGGTCGGGCGTTCTGTGGTGTTGATCCGCGCCTCGCGATACAGCAGCGGGATTTTCAGCAGGCCCATGTAATGCAGGCCGAAGATCACGATCACCGCGCCGGCGATTTTGCCGATGATATCGATATTTTCGACGATCAGGCGGTTCAGCGCCGAGGCGCTGGCGCCCATGGCGATGAAGACGGTGGAAAAGCCGATCACGAAGGCCAGCGCCGAAACGAAGACGCGTCGCGTCAGCGCCGGATCAACGCCGTCTTCACTGACCAGGCGGTCCAGCGTGGTGCCGGCCACAAAACACAGATAGGCGGGCACCAGCGGCAGCACGCAGGGGCTGAGGAAACTCAGCAGCCCGGCGCCGGCCGCGCCGGCATAGGAAATATCGAGGCCGCCCATGACGCGGATACTGCTCCTGCAGGAGGAAGTGTCAGCCGCGCGCGAACAGGGCGCGGATGGCATCAGGCAGATTGCCTTCCTCAAGATAGCGGACCCCCAGGATGCCGCCAATCACGATACCGGCCAGTGCGACAAAGCTGCCCAGGGCCAGCGTGCTGACGCCGGTCAGGCCCTGGCCGACGGTGCAGCCCAGTGCGGTG
>NZ_CALSAN010000022.1:0-72750 GCF_943372915.1 Ferrovibrio terrae
CGAGGCATTCTCCAGGATCGCGTCGGCCGACATGCCTTACGGCACCTCGAAGCCGCGCTGCACGCCCGGACGGGCCATCAGCGCATCATACCAGCGCTTGGCATGCGGATAGGTCGCCCAGTCGATGCCATGCCATTCCCAGCGCGCCGCCCAGGGCAATGCTGCGAAATCGGCAATCGAAAGCTCCTTGCCGGCCATGTATTCGTTTTTCGCCAGATGACCGTCGAGCACCTTGTAAAGCCGCGCCGTCTCGGTGGCGAAGCGGTCGATGGCATAGGGCACCTTCTCCTTGGCGAAGCGGCCGAAATGATGCAGCTGGCCGAGCATCGGACCGAAGCCGCCCATCTGCCACATCAGCCATTGCAGCGCCTGCATGCGCGCCTTGGCATCGGTGGGCAGGAACTTGCCGCTCTTCTCCGCCAGATAGATCAGGATGGCGCCGGATTCAAAAACGCTGACCGGCTCCGTGCCGTAGGCAGCCGGCGGCGCGTGGTCGACAATCGCCGGAATCTTGTTGTTGGGATTGATCTTCAGGAAATCGGGCGCGAACTGCTCGTCCTTGGAAATGTTGATCGGGAAAGCCTGATACTTCAGGCCGGTTTCCTCCAGCATGACGGAAACCTTGCGGCCGTTGGGCGTGCCCCAGGTGTAGAGATCAATCACAGGTCAGATCCTTTTCAGAAAATGGAACGAAGAAATGGCGTAGCGCTGACGGAAATAGAAGCGGTGCGCGTCGATGCGCTGGGTGCCGCTGTCGAGATCGACGGCCTTGAAGCCCTCCTCTTTCGCCAGACGCTCCAGCCAGTCGAGCAGGGCCGCGCCATAGCCGCGTGAACGACCGGTTTCGCTGGTGACCAGATCGTCGACATAGATCACCTTGCCATGCACCAGCCGGTTCTGGCGGCGGAAGCCGATACAGGCCGCCGGCGTACCGGAGGCATCGGCGGCATAGGCCAGCACATAGCCTTCCTGATTTTGCAGCCGCACGCGCTGCACCAGTTCGGCCGCATCCTTCAGATGCGGCCGCAGGTCTTTCAGCACGGCAAAGCAGGCGGCGATCTGCGCGTCGGTTTCGGCAATATGGATATTTGAGGCTTTGGTCATTTGTCCTGTCACTTTAATCGTCATCCTCCGATTTATTCCGAGGATCCATCTGCGCGTTCCGATGCGCGGATGGTTGGGATGGACCCTCGGCCAAGAGAGCTTCTTGGGCCCGAGGGTGACGGTTTATTCTTTGCTTCGCTTACCCCTTCACCACTGCTGCCGTCTGGCCGAACAGCACCTTCTTGGCCTCGTCGGTCATCACCGGGATGCCCTGGTTGATCGCCTTGCCCTTCTCGTAGGCCACCTTGGTGGCCGGGCGCGCCCAGATGCTGTCGAACCAGCGCTTCAGATGCGGGAAGTCTTCCAGCTTCTGGCTCTGGCGCTCATAGGGCACGATCCAGGGATAGCTCATCATGTCGGCAATCGTGTAGGCATCGCCGCATATGAAGGCACGGCCTTCGAGCCGCTTGTTCAGCACGCCATAGAGCCGGTTGGTCTCGTTGACATAGCGGTTGATCGCATACTCGATCTTCTCGGGCGCATACTGGGTGAAGTGATGGTTCTGGCCGCACATGGGGCCAAGACCGCCCATCTGCCACATCACCCATTCGGTGCAGGCGACACGACCGCGCAGATCCTGCGGGATGAACTTTTTATACTTGTCGGCGAGGTAGAGCAGGATGGCGCCGGACTCGAACACGCTGATCGGTTCACCACCATCGGCGGGTTCATCATCCACAATCGCCGGCATGCGATTGTTCGGGCTGATCTTGAGGAACTCCGGCTTGAACTGTTCGCCCTTGCCGATCGCCACCGGCTTGATCGTGTAAGGAATACCGGCTTCTTCCAGGAACAGGGTGATCTTGTGGCCGTTGGGCGTGGGCCAGTAGTAGAGATCGATCATGGCGGGGACTCCGGGCTGAACGGGTCGCTGAATGGGGCGACAGGATGAGACAGGAATGCCGGCACGGCAAGGCGCCGGCCAGCCTCAGCTAACGCGAATCCGAAGCGGAACAAGCAGTTACCCACAGGAAGCTGGCGGCGTCCGGTGCAGGGAGCCGGGCCGGATCGGTGCCGGTTCGGGCCCATTGGCAGCCAATGCGGTCCGATTGCAGGCCAATTCGGTCCCAGTCGATCCCGTTCGATCCGATGGAAGCCCATCCGATCCCGTTGGATCCAATTGGCCAAGGGGCACAGCCTCTGCTGCGGTGGCCTTGCGCCCGCGCCGGCCATGCTTCGGGCCTGGAACGGCCGCCACCGCCTCCAGCCAGTCGGCCAGGGTTTCAGCCTGGGCCGGGGCCTGCCCCAGCCGCAGCTTCTCGGCCAGCCAGTGCAGGGTCTTGGTATCCAGCTGGCCACTGCGCTGGCGCATCTGCAGCACGGTCTGGATATTCAGATTGCGGAATTGCAGATCCGCCTCCAGCCGCAGGCGTTCGGCCGCCAGGTCGATGCGGGCGCGGAAGCGGCGGCTACGCCGCAGATTGCGCCAGATCCGCTCCGGCGTGCAGTTGCACAGCGAGGCCGTGACGGCAACCGAATGCCCACGGGCCAGATTGTCGGCCGCATTCGCCCAGTTGATGCGTTTACCGGGCGCCGGAGCGTTCGGGATACGGGGGTAGTCTTCGACAAGCCCCCGCTCCTCCAGCTCTAGCGGCGTGTAGCGCCGCGGTCGCCAGGTCTGGTCGCCGGGGCTGTCAGGAGCGCTGCCAGACCGGGCAGCAGCAATGTTCGGATCTTTGAAGGGGTCGTATTTGACCTTTTCCACGGCGGGCTCCCATTAGCTTAAATAGCCCGATATATGTTCTATTTTTGTTCTTTCAAGTGGCCTGCTCGCCAGCGTTCCCGTTAAGGTTAATCAGCTCTCGGATTAATATCATATCCGCTTTAAGAATCCCGATCCGGTTGCTGAAATATTATTTACAGCTTGTTAACCTTATGCGAGAAAACAGCGGTTCAGCAGCGAAAACGCTGCGGGGGTGGCAAGGCGTGTTATGCCTTGGGGGCTAAAAACAATGGCGTCGATCAACACCAATCTTGGTGCGATGGCGGCAGTCTCGACACTGCGCACGACCGATTCGCGTATCACTGCGATTTCCAAGCAGCTTGAAACCGGTTTCAAGGTCGCGGATGCCCTGGACGATGCTTCGGTCTTTGCCGTCGCGCAGGGAATCCGCAGCAACTTCAAAGCCAATGCCGCCGTGCAGGCCTCGCTGCAGCAGGGCCTCGGCCTGATCGATGTGTCGATCGCCGCGCTGAATGCGATGCTGCAACTGGCAGACAACCTGCGCTCGACGCTGATCAAGGCTTCGGATGGGTCTCTGACCGGCAGCCAGCGTGACATCTACACCAGCGATGCCACCGCCTTGCACGAACAGATTTCCGATATCATCAACCAGGCCAGCTACAACGGCCGCAACCAGCTGCTGGCAACATCGACCACCGTGCAGTTTGTCGCCGATGTCACCGGCAACACCATTTCAGTCGGCACCTTCGGTCTCGATCCGGAATATACGGCGCTGGGCACGGCGATCACCGCGATCACCGATGCGGCCACGGCCACCACGGCTTATAACCTGGTCGACCCTCTGACCACGCGGGCGAGTGCGTCGATATCCGAATTCGCCACATCGCGCCGGCAGATTTCGCTGCAGATGTCTTTCAATGAGAATGTGCTGGATGCTATGAAGATCGGCCTCGGCGCCCTGGTGGACAGCGACATTTCCAGCAACGATGCCGTGCTGGCGTCGCTGGCCGTGCAGAAACAATTGGCGGCCAGCGCGCTGGGGATCGCCAACAACCGGCAAGCAACGCTGGTGTCGCTGTATCGCACCGAGAGCTGACGCTATTCAGGCCGACACTGATCAGCCTGGGCGCGCCAGAATACGCGCTGCCGGAAGATACACCCGCACCACCGTCCCCTCGCCCTTGACGCTGTTCAATTCAAGCCTGCCGCCGTGCAGTTCGGCCAGCTGTCGTGTGAGTGCCAGGCCCAGGCCGGTGCCCTGCTTGTTGCGGTTGCGCTCGTTATCAATCTGGGCAAATGGTTGCAAAGCGCGCTGCTGCTCCAGTTCCGTCATGCCGATTCCGGTATCCGATACCGCCAAAACCAGATCGTCATTCCGGTCAAAGGATGCCTCTATCCGCACACGGCCGCCGGCCGGCGTGTACTTGACCCCATTGCTGAGAAGATTGAGCAGGATCTGCCGTACACGACGCTCATCACCCAGCAAGCGGATACCCGGTGGGGCATCGCTATCGATCTGGACTCCTGCCTCTTCGGCCTGAACGGCCAGCATGTGGCGCGCGAAGTCGATGACTTCAGCGATCTCGATCACATCGTCGTGGATGTCCAGCTGGCCGGCCTCGATCTTGGCGTGATCGAGAATATCGTTGATCAGCTCCAGCAGATGCTCGCCACTGCGCTTGATATCGGTGACATAACCGGTGTAGCGGGTGCTTCCCAATGGCCCGAACATCTCACGCTGCATCATCTCAGAAAACCCGATGATCGCGTTCAGCGGCGTGCGCAATTCGTGGCTCATGCCGGAGAGGAAATTGGACTTGGCGCGATTGGCGATTTCGGCCGCTTCCTTGGCGCGGGCCAGCTGCAACTCCGACAGCTTGCGTGCGCTGATATCGCGCGTGCTGGCCATGATCTCGCGCATGGCACCGGTTTCCGGATCTTTGATGGCGCGGAAGGCAATTTCGAGCCAGACATAGTGACCGTTGCGGTGGCGCCCACGATAAACAACCGTGCTGCGCGATGCCTCGCTGTGCAGGCTGGTGAAAGCCTGTTGCAGCACGACACGGTCGTCGGGATGCACCACAGCGGACATATTGCTGCCCAGCAGCTCCTCGGGCTCATAGCCCAGCACATCACGGCAGGCCGGCGATATATACAGCCGCTTGCCCTCAGGCGTCATGCGCACGATCACATCGGTTGCCGCTTCGGCAATCATGGCATATTGCCGGCCGGCTTCCGCCGCCACGTGCTCAGCATGGATGCGCCGGCGCAGCATAGTCATCGACACCGTGCCAAGCAGGATAATGGCACAGCTTGCCGCCACAGCGACCGCAATATCGAGTTGTGCCGAGCTGCGCCAGGCGGCCAGCACATCCATTTCGGCACGGCTGACTGTCATGATGAGAGGAAAATCCTCCAGCGTGCGCCAGGCAGCAAGGCGAATGATGCCGTCGTAGACAGATGCGCCATGAAAACGACCGGAAGGCTGGCGTTGCGTCGCCTCAAAAAATGCCTGGGAACGATCCGTCTGCAGATGCGCTTCCACGAAGGGGCGCCGTACCAGCAGGCGCGCATCATCGCGATACAGTGCGACATGACCGAGCGTGCCGACATTCAGCGTGTCGTAAAAGGCCTGGAAATACTCCGCGCTGATCGTCGCCAGGGCAATGCCGGCGAAACTGCCGTCTTTATGATCGATTCGCCGGGTCAGCGGGACAGTCCATTGACCGGTGAGTCGGCTCAGGACCGGCGTGTTGATGCGTAAGGCATTGCCAGGGTTGTCGCGGTGGTAGGTAAAATATTCGCGGTCGCCGTTGCTGTGCGTCGGCCGTTCGGGCAGCGACGAGGTACGCCAGTAGCCCTGTTCATCCAGGATGCCGAGTTCGCGGATGATGCGCGAGGCTTTGGCATGATTGACCAGCAATCTGTGCAGGCGCTGCTGGCCTTCAGGCCCCATACCGTCATTCTCAATATGCTCGATGGCATCCTGCAGAATCAGATTGGGCTCGGCGAAGGTGCGCGCCGCATGCTGGCTCAGCGCCAGCACCAGATCATCGGCCTCGGCAAAGCCCCGTTCGATCGCGGCGCCACGCGACTGCCAGGCATGCCAGGTCACGAAGCCGATCGGCACCAGGCAAGCCATCAGCACAAAGAGTGCAATCATCGTCGTGGGCGCGCTCCAAATCGCGCCCTTCATGATTTCAGCTCTGCTTTTCTGTTCCCCCATGCGCGACACTAGAGACCACGCTTGATGCCTGTCACTCTTTGTTTTTCTGCACCGTCATCACTCCTACTCCTAAGTGCGGCAGGGGTGATCGGCGCTATCTCCGATATGAGCAACCGCTTAAATACCAATACGCTGTCTGCGTATCGCAGCGGCGATACGCCGTGACATGGCGTGTAAGGCCGCAGGCGTTGCATGACTCATGCGTTCCTTATATGTTCTATAACGACTCAGGAGCATCTCATGTCATCCATCCGTCTCTATTCAGGTCCGCTGAGCATGTTTGGCGCCAAGGCGCAGATCGCCGCTTTGGAAAAGCGGATTGATGTGGTGCTGACCATGGTGCCTTTCGAAATGAAGACACTCTACGAGCCCAAACATCCCGAGGTGCTGCGCATCAACCCCAAGCGCCAGGTGCCGGTGCTGATCCATGGCGATGTCGAGATTTTCGATTCCACGCAGATCTTTGAATATCTCGAAGACCTGCAGCCCACGCCGCCGCTCTGGCCGAGTGACATTGCCGCCCGCGCCCGCGCGCGCCTGCTCGAACTGAAATCAGACGAGGTCTATTTCCCGCATGTCATCCGTCTGATGGGCCTGCAGGATAGGCCCGACGATCCGGCCGCGATCGCCGCGCGTGCCGGTGCCGCTGCCTTCTACACCGAGATGGAAGCCCTGCTGGACGACGGGCGCGACTGGCTGGCCGGTGCGGCCTTCAGCTATGCCGATATCGCGTTTTACATGGCACAGATTTTTGGCGACCGCATGGGGGCACCGATGACAGCCGGGCATCCGCGGCTGATCGCATGGCGCGAACGGATGGGACGTCGCGACAGCGTGCGCCAGGTGGCCGGCGCGATGGCGCGCTATCTACTGGGCCAGAACCGGCGCGTGCCGGACTTCATGCTGGCGCTGCTGGACTGAGGTTCAGTTGCCGTCGATCACCGACCGCAACTTGCGTTCGGCCGTGGTCGGCACCGGATCGACACCCTTCAGCATCAGGCTGAGATTGACGCGCGGTACGCCCACCTGGGTGGCCAGCGAGTCCAGCGTCAGGCCGCGGGCGGAACACCACTGCAGCACGGCCAGATCGGTGGCCTTGGGGAAATAGCGGGCATTCCCGTTAACGACGGTGTCGGGGAGAATCATTCTGTATCTCGGGAGGCGAATCCGTTTACGGATGAGTAGACGATATTGCCGGGAAAAAGGCAATCATGCGTTGTAAGCGCATGGAATACACCCACAACCACAAATCCTGTTGCCAGTCTCCGCACACTGAGTAAGGCTGGAAGGCGTCGTATAAGCATAAACTGGAGGACGCCGACCCCATGACCACACGCCGCCAAATTCTGCAGGGTGCTGCCCTGTCTGCCCTCGCCGCCCTGCCTGGCCTGTCCCTGCTGGCCCCGCGCAGTGCCCGCGCCGCCGGCTGGCCCGACAAGCCGGTGAAGATCGTGGTGCCCTATCCGGCCGGCGGCTCGACCGACGTGCTGAGCCGCATCCTGGCGGAAGAACTGAAGGTCAAGTTCGGCCAGCCCTTCCTGATCGACAACCGCGCCGGCGCCGGCGGCAATATCGGCATCGATGCCGTGGCCAAGAGTACGCCCGATGGCTACACGCTGGGCGCCGCCACCATTGGCCATTTCTCGATCAACCAGTATCTCTATTCCAAGATGACCTGGGATGCCGACAAGGATCTGCTGCCGGTGTCGATGACCTGGGAATTGCCCAATGTCGCGGTGGTGCCGGCCGATCATGTGCCGGCCACGACGCTGAAGGATTTCATCGCCTGGGCCAAGACGCGGCCGAACGGCATTTCCTATGGCAGCCCGGGCATCGGTACCACGCCGCATCTGTCGGGCGTGCTGTTCTGCCAGCGCGCCGGCGTGAAGGGCGAGCATGTGCCGTTCCGCGGCGCGGCGCAGACGATTCCGGCGATGCTGTCGGGCGATGTGCATATCGCGGTCGACAATCTCGCCTCCTATATCCCCTTCATCAATTCGGGCAAGCTGCGTGCGCTCGCCGTCACCTCGGCCGAACGCTGGCCGAGCATGCCCGATATCCCGACCATGGCGCAGGCCGGCATGAACGACTTCGTCGTCACCTCCTGGGCGGCCTTCGTGGTGCCGGCCGGCACGCCGAAGGAGATTGTCGCCGCGCTGTCCAGCGCGCTGCAGGAGATTTCCAAGAAGCCGGAGATCCAGCAGAAGTTCCTCACCACCGGCGCGAAAAGCCTGGGCAGCACGCCCGAGGTGGTGACGGCGCGCGGCCAGAAGGAACGGCCGATGTGGAAAAGCGTGATCGAAAGTTCGGGCGCCCGGCAGGATTAAGACGCCTGCAGCGGACATACTTGATTATGCATGCGCGGCAAGCGCAACTGTGAAAGGGATAGTCGTTTGATAACGGACGAATAAAAATTCAAACGGCTATCACCTTCATTTCCCATCTGCTTTGCCATACCGCATCACCGCGCATGCAACCGCGCGAAAAACTGTACTTGAATCCTCGCTGATCGCGCGCGCATTGTGTGCGCGCAGGCAGGCATAGGGGTATGCCGGAAACGGGGGATCCAATGAACAAACGCAACAGTGTTCTTGCGGGCGCGGTTCTCAGTCTTGCGTTCTTGGGTGGGTGCAAAACACTGCTCTACACGGCACCGGAGCAACCGACTTTAAGCGGCAGCGCCAACCATGGCTGGCTCACCCAGAAAGCCGATGCCGGCTACTTCATGATCGAGGCATCCGTCAAAGAAGCACGGGAGTGCAGTTTCCAGGGCAGCAAGCTGTTCCCTGAGCAGACCGACATCATGATCGCGGTAACGCCGAGCAATGTCGGCACTTTTCGCTCCGACCAGGCCATCCCCGTCTATCACAAACGTGTCTATGGTGATGGTGGATGCCGCATCCACCGCAGCGACGTGTTGCTGCTCCCCTTCGAGCCGTTGCGATCCGGCACCAGTGGTACGCTCAAGCTCGAAGTGATCGCCCGAAACACCAAGGATGAAAATGTCAGTCAGTATCTGTTTTCGGCGGCCACCTTCGCCGTAGCGGCGCTTCCGGTGGCAGGAATCGCCGCACCTGCGATTCTGGCGAGCGTGACGCAAAGTGAGAATGCCGGGGCCGTGGCGAAATTCAACGAGGAATATAAGAAATACCGCGACGCCAAGGTAACGACGGACTTTCCGGTCAATATTGGATCCAGTGATCTTGAAGCGGGCAAGACCAGCTTCTCGATTCCGATCTACGCCCTCGATACCGGTGCCGGCAATATGGAATCCGCCATCGCCGACGCGAAGGCCAATCCCAATACATCCGACCGCCGCGTCGCATTCACCGTGAGTTTCACCATCAGCTACCGAAAATCCGTGTTCGCCCCAAATGCCGATATCGTCAATGAGGGAAGCTATTACAAGCCGGACGTCAAATCACTGAACCATCGCGACGTGCTGCGATACACCGGTTCAACCCCGAACAGCCCGACGCTGTTCCAGCGGCTCAACCGCGATCTGCCGGCCGCACTGCTGGATTTGAAATCGCAGGATTCAGGCGTGGTCGGCAAAGCTTGTGAATCCGTGCAGCGCACGATCGAAGGTTTTGGCCTGTCGAAGGATGATGAGGCCATCGTCTATCATGCGTTGCTGACAGAAGTGGCCGGAGAATGGAATCTAGACACCAGATTCACCAACAATCCGGCCTGCTTTACCGAGGCGTCAGACAATAAGTTGGACATGGGCACAAGACTGGCACGATTGTATGGCACGACCCATTTTGTCGGCACGCCGCCAAAGCCGCTCAACATCGAAGCCGTCGTGAATCCAGAACGGAACTGGCTGACACAGATCGGCCATACCTTGATGCCACGCCTCAACCGCGCCCTGCAAACCGGCAACAGAACCGCCGAAACCGCCAAGGTGGCACTCGCCACGCTCACCAATCCGACCACCTTCAGCACCTACATCGATAGCACCAGCACCACGTATCAAGGCGAGCAGGCGCTAACTGCCCTGGCCGGCATCAAGCTGATCGCAGTCGGCTGCAACATCCGCATCCCCACCACTGATGGCGTCTATGAAGCCGTGCTAGGGCTGACTGAAAATCCGAATCCGGCTGAAAGTCAGAAGCGGATACCACTTCTCATGCTGTTCCAGCTCGACAATCCGGATATCAGCAGGCCGGCTGAAAGCCGCAGCATAGTGAAGGCAATGGTGCTGCCTGTCAGCGACTGGAAACACAATTTCCCCGATCACCGTTGGCGCGCAGAGAGCGTCTGCCGGAAAGAGATCATTCCCGCCCTGTAGTACAGGACAGTTACGGCACCGGTCCGTCGAGCCAGGCGATCACCGGGCAGTTCACGACAATGCCGGTGGGCTGCAGCGGCCTGAACTGCTGCGCCTTGGCCAGCGCATAGAGATCGGCCTGGTGACGCTGCGGCGCAACAGGCCGATCAGCACTGGGCCGATTCGCCCACTCCGCCTTGGTCACGCTCCACAGCGGCGAATAACCGCTGGCGGTGCGGCCCATCGGAAAGGCCGTGAGGATGTTGTGCGGGCTGCCCAGCTGCGCCGCATTGGCCAGGGTGGCGATCGCCTCGGCGCGGCCGTGGCGCAGGAACTGCTGCAGGCCCTGCTCGGCCGGACCATTCACCACCGCCAACAGGGCGATGTCGCCATTGCCGTCGCCCAGCTGCGGCACATGCACGGCGCGCTCCAGCGCGGCGACGCCGGGATCGGAGGCCTCGGTGCTGATATAGACGACGCGGCGGCCTTCGGCGAAGCCATGGCTGAGCAGCAGCGTCACCGTGCGCTTTGCCGTGTCGATGGCCAGCACGCGGTCGGCGGCATTGCTGTGATCGAACGGCCCGTCGCCGGTGGCGATGATCGGCGCATTGAGGATCGCCGCCTGGCCTGCGATGCGCACCAGCGGCGCATAGGCCGGCGCGGCGCTGCCGCCGGGTGTGGCCGTCTGCGGCGGATAGCCTGTCGGCCCCGCCACCACCTGCCGGGCCGCACGGAAATCCGGCGCGGCGGCAAAGCGCACCACATCGCCATTCAGATGCGCGGCCTGCACATGGCCGGCATGCACCAGCAGTGGCGCATGCACCACGCCGCGCGCCTCCGCATCGGCGGCATCGGAGGAGTCGGTTACGATATACCAGACGGTCTGACCCGCGACATCGCCGCGGAACAGCGGCAGCGTCACCGTATTGGCCACGGCATCGACACTGAGCGCCGACCGCAGCACGATATTCTCGCGCGGCAGCTCGGCGGCCAAGGCCGGCGGAGCCAGCAGGAACAGCGGCAGGATCAGGCGCAACATGATGCCAACCATCTGGACCGCTGCCTGCCGCCGGCGAGCAACATTCGCGTAATCGCCGTCAGGCCTGGTTGCGGGTGATCAGCCGACCGTTGGCCGCGCCGGTCACACCCTTGCCGCCAACATAGCTCGAGACACCGTTGACCCAGACCTCGGTGATGCCGGTCGCCGGCTGGATCGGCGCCGCGAAAGTGGCGGTGTCGATCACGGTTGCGGGATCGAACAGCACCAGATCGGCATAGGCGCCGGCGCGGATCGCACCACGGTCGACCATGCCGAACACCCGCGCCGTCAGCCCGGTCATCTTGTGTACGGCCTGCTCCAGGCTGAGCAGCTTGAGGTCGCGGCTGTAATGGCCGAGCACGCGCGGGAAGGTGCCCCACAGGCGCGGATGCGGCATGTCGTTGCTGGGGATGCCGTCGGAGCCGATCATGCTGCGCGGATGCGCAATGATGCGCTGCACGTCGTCTTCGTTCATCATGAAATAGATCGCCGCCGCCGGCAGCAGGCGATGCGCCGCCGTCACCTGGTCGACACCCCACTCTTTGGCGATATCGGCCAGCATGCGGCCGCGCATCTGCGGATAGGGTTCAGAGGATGCGATCTGCACCGCCATGTCGTCGCGCAGACGATCGGGCAGCAATGCGGTGGAACTGGCCGCATAAGGATAGACGTCGAAATCGACGGTCTGTTCCTTCGCCGCCTTGTCGATCAGCGCCAGGGTTTCGGTCGAGCGGCCGAAATTCTCCGGGTTGGTGCATTTGTGATGGCTGATCACCACGGCCGAGCCGCTGTCGCGGCCGATCTTCAGTGTCTCATGGATGCTGTCGACGACGCCATCGGCCTCGTCGCGCATATGGGTCACGTAAAGCCCGCCGCGCGACCGCAGGCCTTCGGCCACCGCAATCACCTCGCTGGTCGGGGCATGGCGGCTCGGCGGATACCACAGGCCGCTGGACAGGCCCGACGCGCCCTGGTCGAGCGATTCCGTCAGGCGCTGCTGCATCTGCGCTGCTTCCTTGTCGGTCGCGGCGCGCTGGACGTCATGATCCATCGCCACCACACGCAGCGACATATGGCCGACCAGCGCGTAGGCATTGGTCGCCGGCGGCGTCTTGCGCAGCTGCTCGGCATAGTCGCCAAACGTGGGAAACGCCCAGGCGCTTTCGGTGCCGACCAGATCGAGCGGCGGCGGCGGGCGTTTTTTCATTGTCGCCGGCGCCAGGCTGATGCCGCAATTGCCGATCACCACGCTGGTGACGCCCTGGCTGAGCTTGCAATGCATGCAGTCAGGGCCATGCAGCACGGCGCCATCGTCATGGGTATGGGCGTCGATGAAGCCCGGCGCCACCGCCAGACCCTTGGCGTCGATCTCGCGGTCGGCCGAGGCTGCGCCCAGATCGCCGACATCGACAATGCGATCACCGCTGACGCCGATATCGCCGGTGAAGGACTCTGCGCCGCTGCCATCCAGGATGCGGGCATTGCGAATGGCCAGATCGTAGCGTTTGGTCATTTCGCGATCCGCCGCGTGTGGTTGAGGGCTGCCTCGATCAGGTTCTCGCTGGCTTCCGGTGTGCGGAAGGCGGAATGCGCCGACAGCGTGACATTCTCCAGCCTGGTGAGCGGGTGATCCTTGGGCAGCGGCTCGATATCGAACACGTCCAGCCCGGCATGGCCGATCTGGCCCGACTTCAGTGCCGCGATCATCGCCGCCTCATCCACCACGGCACCACGTGCTGTATTCACCAGGATGGCGCCGGGCCGCAGTTTGGCGAGCCGTTCGGCCGACAGGAAGCCACGGGTCTCGTCATTGAGCAGCAGATGCACCGAAACGACATGGCTCTGTTTCAGCAGCTCATCCAGCTCGACGAAGCGGACGCCGGCCGGCGCGTCTTTCTTGCTGCGGTTCCAGGCCAGCACGGTCATGCCGGCGCCGAGGCAAAGCCGCGCCATCTCGGCGGCGATGCCGCCATAGCCGATCAGGCCGACAGTCTTGCCGGTAAGCTGCACGCCATCCATGCGCAGCCAATTGCCCTCGCGCATGCCGCGGTCCATGCGGGCGAAGCCCTTGGCCGCAGCCCACATCAGGGCGAAGGCACATTCGGCCACGGCGGTATCGCCATAGCCCTTGATCAGGTGCACCTCGATGCCGAGCGCGGCCAGTTCCTCGACATTCATGTAGCTGCGTGCGCCGGTGCCGAGGAAGACAACATGCTTCAGGCCCTTGCACTGCTTCGCCACATCGGTCGGCAGATAGGTGTGATCGACCCATGCAATTTCGGCATCGCCCAATACCGTGGGCAGATCGGTGGGTTTCACATCCGGCTGGCGATTGACGGTAACCTTGGGATCGGCGGGCTTATGCAGGCGCTCGGCCAGATCGCCGAGAGTGGGATTGGCATCGACAAAGACAGCACGCACGGGAGGCTCTCGCTTTTATGAACGACGGGCCTTCATTGTGGCGAGTCCGGCCGCCAGTGTCACCCCTGTTGCCGCCAGCAGCACCCATATTCCCGGCCGCAATCCCATCTCGATATTCAGATTGGCTTCCAGCACGCGCGGAACCACCGCCGTACCAATCTTCCAGCCGAAATACGCCGCCTCGCCCGCCACGGTGACGGCCGTGGCAGCGAACCCTAGGACTACCAAGGCCCAGAGCGGCAGGACGGCGCCTTGCGGCTTCAGATAACGCCAGAGCCGGTAGCCGAGCAGCCATGTCAGGAAACCGATCATCAGCAGCGGCTGGGAAATATCGGCCTTCACCTGGAGGAAGAAATGCCAGGCGCCCAGGATCGCGGCGGGAAACACCAGCCAGTGCAAGCGCTGCCAGCGCCGACCACCGAGGCGCCGGATCATGCCGTCCGTCGAGGTGGCAAGCAGCAGCGACAGGGCGACCAGCGCGGTGAGGCCGATGATCAGGTAATTCGCCTTGGCGATTTCAGTGACGATCTTGTTGAGGTCGAAGGCGTGATTGGCGGTGTAGAGGATGAAATGCGCCAGCAGATAAAGTGCAGAAGCCACGCCGATCATGCGACGGACCAGTGCAAGCCGACCGCGCCGCAGAATCTGCCGCAGCGGGGTGATGAACAGGGACACGAGCAGAAGCCGGATCCCCCAGTTGCCGGTCTGCAGGATCAGTTCGGTCAACGGTCGCGGCCCGAGATCGTGCTGGGTCGCGCGCCACAGCAGCCACAGTGCCGGCAGCAGCAGCAGACTGAACACAACAGCCTTGAACGGCGCGAAGCGGCCGGCCGGCCCCTCCTGCCAGGGCCAGCCGCGCTTCCAGCCGGGAACGGGGGCGCGGGCAGAAACACTGATTCCTGTGACGTTCATGGCTGCCGATATAGCTCAGGTCGTCGCGTCTTGCGGAAAACTTATCGTGAAGCGCGTGCCCTCGCCCAGCCGGCTGGATACCGCAATGGTCCCGCCCAGAACCTGACTGACCAGATTGTAAACAATATGAAGACCAAGGCCCGTGCCCCCCGTGCCGCGCCGGGTGGTGAAGAACGGATCGAAGACGCGAGGCAGATCTTCCGGGCCGATGCCTTTGCCGTCATCGCGGAACTCGACCACGATGCGGCCTTCGCGCGGCCGGGTCACGACGATGGTCAGCAAGCCCGGCTCGGGGCGCCCATCGAAAGCATGCTGCAGGGCATTCATCAGCAGGTTGGTGACGATCTGGCCGAGCGCACCGGGCCGATTGCGAATCATCAGATTGGGTTCGCAATCGATCTCGACCCGATGCGGCGTGCGGCGCAGAGCGGGTGCGAGGCTGAGCAGAATTTCATGCAGATATTCACCGAGGCTAAAAAGCCGCACTTCATCGGTGGTCTGGTCGGCCGAGACCTGCTTGAAAGCCTGGATCAGGCGCGCGGCCCGCGTCAGGTTGCCCTGCATGATGCGTGTCGCCTCGGTGGCGGTCTCGAGGAAATCCTCCAGATCGCTACGCTTGAGCTGATCTTCCTTGAAGCTGCGGGTCAGCTGCTCGACCTCTTCCGACAAATGCGAGGCAGCCGAGACGCCGATCCCGAGCGGTGTGGAGATTTCATGGCTCATGCCGGCCACCAGAGAGCCGAGCGAGGCCATCTTCTCGGCCAGGATCAGATTGGCCTGCGCCCCGCGCAGATCGGCCAGGGCGCGCTCGGCCTCTTCCTTGGCGCGGCGCAGTTCATCTTCCATCCGGCGTCGTGCCGTGATGTTGGTGCGCACCACCACCAGATCGCCGGAGGGCGTCACGCGCTCATGCACCAGGAACCACTCGCCTGCCGTGGTGCGGATTTCGATCATGCGCTCCGGGATATGACGCCGAGAGGTGGTGACGGTCTGGGTATTACCGGTTTCGCGCTCGTCGCGACTGAACACGCCGCGCTCATAACCTTGCGCCAACAGCTCCTCAAAGGATTTTCCGATCGCCTGCTCGGCGGTGAGGCCATACAGAGCCGCAAACCGGCTGGAGCAGATCGCGATGCGGTCCTGCGAGTCATAGATGGCAAAGCCGTCGCCGGCCACCTCGACCGCATGGCGCAAGCGGCGGTTCAGCGCATAGCGCTCGGTCGCATCGAAAATGGTGACCGCCACCGACTTGTCGGGCAGCCGGTTCAGCGTGAATTCCAGGATCTTGCCGGTCGCTGCATGCCGGGTAGCGGCGATGGTGCCGGCACCGCGCAGCAGGCGGTCGATGTGATACCGCACGTCGCTGAGTTCCAGATCGCCGAAGTCACGGCGCTGCAGCAGGAAGCGCATCAGGGTTTCATGGGTATCGCCCGGCCGCACCGAGCCGGGCGGCAGCGCCAGCAGTTCGGCAGCACGCCGGTTGATGCTGTGGATCTCGCCACCGGGATGGAACAGGATGACGCCAACCTGCAGCGCATCCAGCGCCCAGGCCTGGTACTCATTACGCTTGCGACCTTCCTGCCGAGCCAGGGTCAGCGCGTCGGTGACCCGCCGGGCTTCTTCACGAGAGAGAAAATTGCGCCGCCGTTCGAGCTTGAACTGCCGCATGCCGACCAGGCCGAGCCCGTTGCCGATCAGCAGGAACAGGATCACGCTGATGATGGTATAGCTTTCCACCGGCAGCCAGATCAGTCCGAAGATCACCGTGCCAATGCTGACATAGGCCGCATTGGCAATCACCACCTGGGCCGGACAGGGCACCAGCAGAAAAAACACCAGCAGATAGCCGAAGGCCAGCGTTCCCGCATTCAGCGCCGGCGGCGACCCGATCACCCAGGTCATGAAGGTGAGCGTGGTCAGGCTGGCCATGCCGACACCGGCGATGATGTCGAGCATGGCAATGGCGGCCGCCCGCCGCACCAGAACCTGGAAAACCACACCGGTGAGCAGGCCGACACAGCGCACCGCTGCATCCAGCCAGAAGGTCAGGCTGGGACCAAAGATCAGGTACTGCCGGATGACCAGCAGGAAAAACACCGTGGTGGCAGCGATGCCGCAGGCATGCAAAAGCTTGCGGACGGCTTCCAGCCGCTGCTGGCGATACATCTGCTCCACGCGCCGGTCGCGAAACTCGCCGGTCCACAGGAACAGGCGGCTGTCATCGGCAGTCTGAAGCATGGATGATGGTGGCGGTTGCAGCATCGACCGGATTTACCCTCGGCACATTATGACCCCCGCCCCGGTCCGGGGGAAGCCGCAGGGTAATTATTGCCTAGCACCGGGCAGCCGCGGTAGCAGTTTTTCGCATTTATTTCAGAAACATAGTGACTGGCCGGACTTGGCATGGCGCTTGCTCAATACCGGCCAAGACGATTCTATTGAGCAGGAGTCCTGCCATGACTTTCTTCGGCGCCCTCGGCACCGCTGTCCAGGGCATCAATGCCCAGGCGGCGGCCATCGGGCATATTTCCGACAACGTCGCCAACGCGTCGACGAACGGCTACAAGCAGGTCAACACCATTTTCGGCGACCTGGTTTCAAACAAGGTGCTGGGCGACAGCGCCGGGATCGATTCCAACCGCCATATGGGCGTAACGGCCGATGCCCAGTTCGGCAACCGCCGCCAGGGCGCCATCGTCAGGGACAATTCGAGCACCACGTCGATCGCCATCACCGGCAACGGCTTTTTCCCCGTATCGAAGCCGACCGGCTTCGACCCCGTGACCCGCGAACCGAATGGCTTTGAAGACACTGTCTACTATACGCGACTGGGCGACTTCCGCCTCGACAACTCAAACCGGTTGGTGAATTCAGCCGGCTATTATCTGCAGGCCGTGACAACGGCACCGGGCCAAACCGTTGCAGCCGGAACCCGACCGGAAGATTTCGTCATCGACACCGCAGACATCGAACCGGTACCAACCAGCAACGTTTTCTCCCAAATTAACCTGCCGGCGACTGCCCTGCCCGGCAAGCAGGTCACCACCGGCATCGGCGTGGTGGATGCCGACAGCAACGAACAGAATTTTCAGGTGATCTGGACCAAGACCGCGACCGACACCTGGGACATCACCATCAACACGACGCAGGCGACGCCCAGTTCGTTCGGCCCGGTCACCGCAACATTCCTGAACGGCACACTGAATACGCTGACGTCGGCCGATGCGAATGTCGCCGTCACGGCTGCCGGCAATGCCACGCTGACCATGGATGTCGATTATGGCCCCGGCGTGCAGAATATTGTTCTGAATATCGGTGAGTTCGGCGGCGGCTTTTCCAGCAACGCCGCCAGCAGTACAACGCAATTTGCCGGCGAGACCCGCGAAGCCTCCAATATCGGCCTGACGCAGAATGGCCTGCTTGGTGGCGAATTCCAATATGTCTCGTTCCGGGAAGACGGACAGATCACCTACAATTACGCCAACGGCCGCAGCCAGACAGGCGGCCAGGTGATGCTGGGCAATTTCCGTGAAGCCGACAAACTGGACCGGCTGGATGGCACCACATTCATTGCCAATTCCGACTCAGGCGTGGTGCGCTTCGGCGCACCGGCCGACCCAGACAGCACCACGGGCGCCGGCACCCTGATAGCAGGTGCCCTGGAAGCCTCCACCGTTGATATCGCCGAGCAGATGACCAAGCTGATGGTGGCGCAGCAGGCCTATTCGATGAACGGCCAGGTGATTTCGGCAGCCGATGCGATGCTGTCGCGCGCCGTCGATATGAAGCGCTGACCGCAGCCCCACCCGGCTTTAACCGGCAATGCAGCGCGTCTGCTTGCCCTGGATTGCGTAGCGGCAGGTCAGTTCTCGCCCGGCCGGCCGACTCATCTTGAAGATATCGCCCTCCATGCGGCGTACCGCATAGCCGTTGGAAAACTGCAGCCAGCCGAAGCTGTCGAAATAGGCCGTAATGCCGTTGGAGAACAGCAGGTCGCGGCGGCGGTTTTTCTTCACCGTGACCTTGGCGCCGAATTCCAGCGTGCCATCGTCGAATTCCTTGATCACCAGATCGTTGCTGCACAACGCCTCTTTCGGATTGTCGGTGAGGCGGCATCCGAAGGCCGGGCCATCGGCCGGCGGCGTGCTGATCAGGACGGCGAAGATAGTGGCTTCCATCAGGTTCATGGGGTTCCCGACTCCCGGCGCGATTCCCGGCGGGAGTCTAGCATAAACCGATTCCGGCCGGAGCGACCGGATCGCCGGATATCAGGCGCCGAAATAGGCCTTGATGCGCTGCTGGGTCGGGATGTCGCTGCAGACATAGCGGGCAGCCACCAGCCCGTCGCTGATGCGCAGGACTTCCGCCTCGGCAGTGAAATCCAGGCTGACTAGGCTGTTGCGGATTTCCACCGCCACCGACAGCTTGCTGCCGACCGCCAGTTTCGCGGTGATCGCCGGCGAGGCCGGGCCAAACAGCAGGCCGACCGGGCTCCAGTTGCGCAGGCCCATGCGCAGGCCGCGCAGGATCACCGCATCCTTGGGACCGCCGGTGCCGCGCTGGCTGCTGCGCGTGCCGGCCGGTTTCACCACATTGGCCAGCTGGTTGCGGAACTGCTCCTGCAGGCGACTCTTGCGCGGCTCGGGGATATCGACCTCGGCCAGCGCGCTGGAGACCGCGGCGGCGATCGTGCCGAACTCCTCGCGCCCGGTCTGCGGCCCGACGAACTGCGTCTTGAAATCGCGATGATCCATGTAATGGGTCACGATGCCCTGCAGCTCGAACCGCGCATTGCCATCCTCGATCTCGCGATAGAGCCGGAGCAGGAACAGCAGCTTGCGGCTGATCTCGGTTTCGCGGGCGAGGATCGGATTGAGCAGGTCAGGGCTGGCAAACCGGGTGAAGCGCCGGGTCATGCTGGCGTTGATCGCCTCGTCGCCGGCAAGCATCGGCAGGTCCTGCAACTTCTGCTTCAGTTCCAGCATCGCCTGCCATTCGCCATGCGGCTCGCTGTGATACAGCGTCGCCGTGCCGTTCAGCATCTCGGCCAGCCGGGCGCGCACCGCTTCGGTGCTGCGCGACAGATCCTGGCTGGCAAACAGGCTGCGCAGACGGCGCAGCAAGGCATGGCTGTCGGCCGGCATTTCACCGCCGGCGAGGCCAAGGCAGACCGCGATCATGCGGCGGCGGTTGGCATTCTCGCCGAACAGCACCGGGGCGGCGGGCTGCAGGCGCAGGATTTCCGCCAGCGTCTGGTCGGCCAGGCTGTGGCATTCGCTGCCCGGCGTGCCATGCTCCAGCATGTCGAGACACAGCCTGGTCCGCGCATCCCAGGCCGCATCCCGGGCGAGCAGGCGGGTGAAGGCGATCCCGCCGCGCACCCATTGATCCAGGTTGCTGCCGTTGAACACGCCCTGCTGGTTGGCCTCGACAAAACCGGCATAGGCCGGCAGGGCGGCCGCCAGGGTTTCAACGCGCTGCATGGCGGCTTCGGCTATCGCCGTCAGCTCCTTCATGCGTTCGCTGACCGGGCGCTTGGTATGCTGGCCCTGCAGCAGGGCAATGCGCTGCAGGATCTCCTGGAAGCGCGCGCCGTCGTTGAGCAGGACGCGATGCTGCGCCGGATCGAAGACCAGATCGGTGGCGGTGATGCCCTGCCGCTCCAGATAGCCGCGCGCAACCTGGAAAATCAGCTCCCGGGCCGGATCGGCAAAGGTATCGGCTGCGGTTTCACAGAACATAGAATTGGGCGGTTTCCAGCGAAGTCGGGCCTTGGCTTAACCCGCACCCCTGCCCCACGCAACCGTCAGCGGTGTCGCAGCCCCAAATGCCACCCCAGCATGCTTTTAGGGTAATTAAACACTAGCCACGCGTGATAGCCCGCGTCGACAAAAACCGCCATCACTTGGCGAAATATTGCTTTATTCGCTGCTCGATGGCGGTGTCGGTGCAATAGTAACGTGCAGCGACCAGGCCATCTGTCGCGCGAATGATGTCGGCAGAGGCATCGAAGCGCAAATCAATCATCTCGTTATGCACCTCGATGGAAATGTCGACTGTATCCCCGGTTTTCAAACCGGCCGATACGGGGCCGAACAAGACGCCCAGCGTACTCCAGTTGCGCAGCGAGGCCCGCTGTTCGCCGAAGCAGACCACGTCATTCGGGCCACCGATCACGCGTGGATCACGGCGGCGCTCCGCCAACTTCTTGATCTCCAGATGCTGCTTTTCGATGCTGGCGCGGAAGCGATCACGGCGGTGTTCGGGCAGTTCGGGATGCTTGAGCGCCGCTTCGATGGCCTGCGCCAAGGCAGACATATCCTCAATGCTGGTGCCGGACTCGACGAACTGGCTGCTGAAATCCCGGTGTTCGAGATTGAAGGTCAGCGCCGTCAGCAGATCACGACGGGCAAGGCCATCCTGCACCTCGGGATAGAGCTGGGCCAGATAGAGCACTTTTTTGCCATAGGCCGGAATCTCTGCAAGCGTGCGGTTGAGCTGCTCGGCCTGGGCCAGCCGCAGGAAGCGTTTCGCCAGGGCCTGATTCAGCACGGGGTCTGCCGCCATGCCCTCAAGCGTGGTGATGCGCTGCTTCAGGGCCAGCAGATACGCCCATTCCGAGCCGTCCCCCTCCCCGAGCAATGGACCGGGCCGATCCAGTGCGGCGGAGATGCGATCACAGAGCGCATCGCGCAGATGGATGGCCGCGTCGCCCCTCAATCGATTGCTCAGGCGGCCATGCAAGATGTCCGATGCCGGGACGGTGGGATCACTCATCGCCAGGCAGCTGTCGATCACACTGCACGGCAGGTCCGAAAAGCCGAAGACACTGCCTGCAGGCTCCAGGCGCAACAGTTCCGCCAGCGTCTGGTCCAGCAGTGCGGCAATGTCGCCCGTCGCGCCGCTTTCCAGAAGGTCGAGGCAGAAGGTGATCTTGCCGGTCCAGTCCGGACGCTGCGACAAGCCGGCCGCGACAATTATGGCCGTGCGGATGAAACCCCGATCCGCCGTTTCCTCGCAAAGCCGACTGAGAGCTTCGCCCGTCATCTCGAATTCGGACGAGGTCTGCCGGGTCAAACCGTCGATAAGGCGTATCGCCTGGCTGACGATGGTGTTGAGTTCGCGGCGACGGTCCAGAATGGGTTGGCGGGTCTGCTGCGACTGCATGGCAGCAGCGCGCTGAATGGCATCGGCCAGGCGATTGCCGTCATTGGCGAGATGTCGCTGGCGGCCCCGGCTGAAGACAAGCTCGGTTGCCGTGATGCCTTCCTGTTCAAGATAAGACTGTATCAGTTCAAAGATCAGCATCCGCGCCGGTCCATTGAACAGGTCGGTCTCGACAAGGCAGAAGGTATCTTGGTCGCGCATGATCGTCGGTTCCCAGCCATTGGAATGACACCACCGGCGTGGCTGCGGAACGTTAATTCTTGATTATGCGGCAATTTCTGGCGTGGATTACAGGTTTGTACAAACTCAGTTGCCGACCCAGTCCTTCTTGTCCTCCTCGGGCATCAGGTCGGTGCTGCCCCAGGAAAAGAAGATCAGGGCGGTCCAGTCCTTGCGGTTGGAGAAGCCGTAAACCGGATCGAGCGACTGCACCAGCCGGCCGGTCTTGGCGTTATAGGCGGTGGCCGCCACCTTGATGACACCCTGCTGGTGGCTGCGCTTGAACAGCGCGACCTCTGGCACCTGCAGACCGACCAGCGGCACCGGGATCGCCGGCGTGCCGAACAGCGTGCGGTCGGCATCCACCGAGATCGCGCCGATGCGCGGCTCGACCACCAGCTCGGCGTCGTCCTTCTTGTCGGTTAGCTCGCCGCCCCTGCGCAGGATGCGGTCGCGGATCGCGCTCAGCAGATATTTGCTGTCCACGCCTTCGACGTTGGCCGGATCAACGAACACCCGGGTGCCCGGCTGCAGATTGAAGGCGAGCTTGTCGGCGGCACGGTCGGCCGCGGTAGAGAACAGCAACTGCTCGGTGGCCGAGCGTGGCGGTTCGGTCTCGCGCCTGGAGGAACAGGCGGTGAGCGTGAGCGCAAGCAGGGCGACGGCTGTCAGTGTGTGCGGTTTCATCATGCCCGCGTCTCACCAGACAAAAGGGGCAGAAAAAAGGCCGGAACTCTGCAGCTCCGGCCTCGTTTCGCTCAAGCGTGGCGGCGTAGCTTGTCAGCCGGCCAGCTTCTTCTTCAGCAGCTCGTTCACCGCATTCGGATTGGCCTTGCCGCCCGATGCCTTCATGGTCTGGCCGACGAAGAAGCCGAACAGCTTGTCCTTGCCGGAGCGATACTCGGCCACCTTGTCCGGGTTGGCCGCCATCACCTCGTCGATCACCTTCTCGATGGCGCCGGTATCGGTGACCTGGCGCATGCCCTTCTCTTCCACGATGGTGGCGGCATCCTTGCCGGTTTCCACCATCAGCGCGAAGACATCCTTGGCCAGGCGGTTGGAGATGGTGTTGTCGGAAATCAGGTCAATCAGGCCGCCGAGCTTTTCGGCGGTGATGACGAAATCCTCCATCGACTGGCCCGACTTGTTGAGCAGGCCGAAATACTCGGTGATCACCCAGTTGGCGGCTAGCTTGCCATCACGGCCCTTGGCCACCTTCTCGTAGAAGTCGGCCGACTCCTTCTCGGCCACCAGCACGGAGGCGTCGTAGGGGCTCAGGCCCAGCTTCTCGATGAAGCGCGCCTTCTTCTCGTCGGGCAGTTCCGGCAGCGTCGCCTTGATGCCATCGACCCAAGCCTGCTCGAATTCCAGCGGCAGCAGGTCGGGATCGGGGAAGTAGCGGTAGTCATGCGCTTCTTCCTTGGAGCGCATGCTGCGCGTCACGCCCTTGCCGGTGTCGAACAGCCGGGTTTCCTGGTCGATCTTGCCACCCTCTTCCAGAATCTCGATCTGGCGGCGGGCTTCGTATTCGATGGCCTGCTGCACGAAGCGGACGGAATTGACGTTCTTGATCTCGCAGCGTGTACCCAGCGGACCGCCCGGCTTGCGCACGGAGACGTTGACGTCGGCGCGCATCGAGCCTTCGTCCATGTTGCCGTCGCAGGTGCCGAGATAGCGCACGATGGTGCGCAGCTTCTTCAGGTAAAGCCCGGCCTCTTCCGAATTGCGCATGTCGGGCTCGGAGACGATTTCCATCAGCGCGACGCCGGAGCGATTCAGGTCGATGAAGCTCTCGCGCGGACTCTGGTCATGCAGGCTCTTGCCGGCATCCTGTTCCAGATGCAGGCGGGTGATACCGATCTCGCGGGTCGAGCCATCGGGCATGTCGAGCAGCAGCACGCCCTTGCCGACGATGGGCTGCAGATACTGGCTGATCTGGTAACCCTGCGGCAGGTCGGCGTAGAAGTAGTTCTTGCGATCGAACACCGAATGCAGGTTGATCTGCGCCTTCAGGCCGAGGCCGGTGCGCACCGCCTGCTCGACGCAATAGCCGTTGATCACCGGCAGCATGCCGGGCATCGCCGCATCCACCAGACTGACCTGGTGGTTCGGTTCGGCGCCAAAGGTGGCGTCGGCCCCGGAGAACAGCTTGGACTTGGATGAGACCTGGGCATGGACTTCCATGCCGATCACGATCTCCCACGGACCCGTGGCACCCTGGATATAATCTTTCTCGGCCATGACTTAAGCCTCCCACCAATGGAAAGGCTTCGCCGTGTAATTGGCGGCCTTTTCGAGGCTGCGACCCAGGCGCAGCAACTGCGCCTCCTCAAACGGCTTGCCAATCAGCTGCAGGCCCAGCGGCAGTCCTTCGCTGCTAAGCCCCGCCGGCACCGACATGCCGGGCAGACCGGCCAGGCTGGTCGGCACGGTGAACACGTCGTTCAGATACATGGTGACCGGATCGTCGTTCTTCATGCCGATGGGGAAAGCCGCATTCGGCGCCGTCGGCGTCAGGATGGCATCGACGCGCTGGAAGGCCTGTTCGAAATCCTTCTTGATCAGCGTGCGCACCTTCTGCGCCTTGGTGTAATAGGCATCGTAATAGCCGGCCGAGAGAACGTAAGTCCCGATCATGATGCGACGCTGCACCTCGCGGCCGAAACCGGCGCCGCGCGTGTTCTCGTACATCTCGGTCAGATCCTTGCCCGGCACGCGCAGGCCGAAACGCACGCCATCATAGCGCGCGAGATTCGACGAGGCCTCGGCCGGGGCGACGATGTAATAGGTCGCCAGCGCGTAGTGGGTGTGCGGCAGGTTGATATCGACGATCTCGGCGCCGGCATCCTTCAGCCACTGCTTGCCCTGTTCCCACAGCGCGGTGATCTCGGGGTTCATGCCGTCCATGCGGTATTCGCGCGGAATGCCGATGCGCATGCCCTTCACACCGCCGTCCAGATTGGCGAGATAATCGGGCACCGGGCGATCCACCGAGGTGCTGTCCTTGGGGTCGAAACCGGCCATGGCCTGCAGCATCAGCGCAGAATCGCGCACCGTGCGGGTCATCGGGCCGGCCTGGTCCAGCGACGAGGCAAAGGCGACGATGCCCCAGCGCGACACGCGGCCATAGGTCGGCTTGATGCCGGTGATGCCGCAGAGCGAGGCCGGCTGGCGGATCGAGCCGCCGGTATCGGTGCCGGTGGCGCCGAGCGCGAAGCCGGCAGCCACCGCCGCCGCCGAGCCGCCCGAGGAGCCGCCGGGTACCAGCTTGGTGCCATCCTTGGCGCGCCAAGGATTGACCACCGGGCCGTAATAGCTGGTCTCGTTCGACGAGCCCATGGCGAATTCGTCGAGGTTCAGCTTGCCCAGCATCACCGCGCCGGCCTTCCACAGGTTGGCGGTGGCGGTCGACTCATATTCCGGGTGGAAGCCGTCGAGGATATGGCTGGCCGCCGTGGTCAGCACACCCTTGGTGGCGAACAAATCCTTGATCGCCAGCGGGATGCCGTCCAGCAGGCCGGCCTCGCCTTTCGCCCGGCGGGCATCGGCGGCCTTGGCCATCTCCAGCGCCTTGTCCGGCGTCTCGGTGATCATGGCATTCAGCGGCTTGGCCGCCTGCATCGCCTTGATGCTGGCCTGGGTCAGCTCGACCGCGGTGAAGTCCTTCTTCGCCAGGCCTTCCAGGGCGCTGGCAATGGTGAGGGCATCGGGATTGACGGTCATTACTCGACCACCTTCGGCACCGTGTAGAAATCGCCCTGGCGCTGCGGCGCGTTTTTCAGCACGGCTTCAGGGTTGCCGCCATCGGTGACCGCATCCTCGCGCTGGCGCATCTTCATCGGCGTCACCGAGGTCATCGGCTGCACGTTGTCGGTGTTGACCGCCTGCAATTCCTCGACAAAGGAAAGAATCCTGTTCAGCTCGGAGGCCATGGCCTCCAGCCGGTCCGGCTCCGTCTTCAGCCGGGCGAGCTTGGCGATTTTCGCCACTGCCGCTGTATCCAATGACATGCGCTGTCCGTTCCGTGGTGGTAAACTTGGGGAGAATCCCTTGAAATAGCGGCGGAAAGTATCATTCGTGACCGGCTCCGGCAACCCTGCCTCACCCCCGGCTAAGTCCTTGTTCAAGCCGGCAGAAGGCCCGATCCGGCTCAGCCCCGGTCAGCGCTTTCTCGGCCTCGATCTGGGCACCAAGACCATAGGATTGGCGCTCTCGGACACCGGCCACCGCATCGCCTCGCCCTACCAGACCCTGGTCCGCAAGAAATTTAGTGCGGATGCCGCGGAATTACAGCGTATCGCTGCCAAGGAAAACGTCGCCGCCCTGGTGCTCGGCCTGCCGGTCAACATGGACGGCACGGAGGGACCGCGCTGCCAGGCGACGCGCGCCTTTGCCCGCAACATGAGCCAGCTGATGCCGCTGCCCATTGCCCTGTGGGACGAGCGGATGAGCACCATGGCGGTGCAGCGGATGATGACGGACGAGGCCGACCTGAGCCGGGCGCGCCGCGCCGAACTGGTCGACAAGCTGGCCGCCAGCTACATCCTGCAGAGCTATCTCGACTGGATCGGCGGGCAGGCGTAATCGCAGCATAACTATCGGGCATATTTCTGCTGGTTGCATACGGATGATCTGATAGAATCCCGCCGAACCGGCGACACAGCCGGAGGAAACGCATCCGCTCCCGTCCCGCAGGCCCAGATGACCGATTTCGCCCTCCCCGTCGGCAACCCGTCCTCCATTCCGAACCGAGACATCAAGGTGATGGCGCTGATCAGCGTCGCGCATGGCTGCAGCCATTTCTTCCAGCTGGTGCTGCCGCCGCTGTTCCCGTTCCTGCGCGAGGATTTTAGCGTCAGCTATACCGAACTCGGCCTGGTGATGACGCTGTTCTATGTCACCTCGGGCGTGCTGCAGACGCCGGCCGGCTTCCTGGTTGACCGTATCGGCGCGCGCAATGTGCTGATCGGCGGACTGGCCATCTTCTGCACCGCGATCCTGCTCTACGGGCTGGCGCCGAGCTACTGGCTGCTGCTGCCGGTGGCCGTGCTCGCCGGCATCGGCAACAGCGTGTTCCATCCCGCCGATTTCTCGATCCTCAATGCATCCGTCGACCAGAAGCGGCTCGGCCGCGCCTATGGCAGCCACACGCTGGGCGGCAATCTGGGCTGGGGCCTGGCGCCGGTGCTGATGGCCGGCGGCGCCGCCCTGTTCGGCTGGCGCGCCGCGCCGATCATCGCAGCCCTGGTGGGCTATGCCGTGCTCGCCGCCCTGCTGCTCAACCGCGACCTGCTGAAGGAAGATGCCGGTGCCGCCCGTCGCGCCGCCGCCAAGGCCGGCGAAAAGGCGGAAGCCCTCGGCCCGCTGCTCACCCTGCCGGTGATGATGTGCTTCGGCTATTTCCTGCTGCTGTCATTCGCATTGATCGGCACGCAGAATTTCCTGCCGGCAACGCTCGCTGCGCTCTACGGCACACCGCTGACACTCGCCACCACGGCGCTGACCGGCTTCCTGCTCGGGGCCTCGGCCGGCGTGATGGTGGGCGGCTGGGTGGCCGACAAGGGCGTGAAGCTGGAAGCCATCGTCATCACCGGCCTGCTGGGGGCCGCCGGCCTGATCCTGGTGGTGGCCAACCTCAACCTGCCCGCTGCGGCGCTGGTGGCGGCGATTGCCGGCGCCGGCTTCCTGCAGGGCTTCACCACGCCGTCACGCGACCTGATCGTGCGCGGCGCGGCGCCCAAGGGCGCCTCGGGCCGCGTCTTCGGCTTCGTCTATTCAGGGCTGGATGCCGGCTCGGCCACGGCGCCGCTGGTGCTGGGCCTGCTGCTAGATCATGGCCGCGCCGACTATGTGCTGTGGTTCGTCGCCGCCATGCTGGCGCTCACCACGCTGACGGCAGTCGCGATCCGGCAGAGTTCGACCCGGAGGGCTGCAACCGTCGCTGCTGAGTGAGCTAGTCCTGCACCGTGCAGCTGGGCGACGATTTGCACCAGCCGCGCACACCGCCGGCGAACATCGACGCCGGATCGGTGCAGGCCGATAACATCAGCAGAACCGCAAAGATGGTAGCTGCGCGCATTACGAGGCCAGCGTTTCGGCCACGAAGGTCTTGCTTATCACCTGCCAGCGGCCATCGAGCTTGATCAGGCTCAGATAGTCGGTGAAGAAGCGCGGCAGGATCGCGCAGTTCAGCTTGACCAGCGCGGTATTCGGCCCGGTGATGTCGACCGACAGGATGCGCTCATGCTCGCGGCCCTGGCCGTTGGCCTTGGGCGACGGCCGGCTCTCGACCGCCTTGCACCAGTCCTCGCGCGGCATGTTGACCAGCTTGCCGTCGGCTGCCACGGCAAACAGGCTGGAGGCCGGATGGAAGGACTGCCGCAGTTTCGCGGTGTCGCCTTCATAGAGACCGTCCAGATAGATCTGGACGATGCTGAGAATATCGTTGACCTGTGCGTTGCTCATGCTGTCCTCCGGTTGGACCGCAGCAGAGCAGCCGGCCCATGCGGGGTCAAGCGTGAGAATGCATCCCGACAATATGGCCGCTAAGGCTGCCGGTGGTATTTGAGCGGCAGCAGCTCGGACGGCGCATAGGCCTTCAGGCCACCGGCCTCATCAGCCAGCAGCACGCGGGCATCCGGTGCGAAATCGCGCAGCATCTCGCGGCAGATGCCGCAGGGCGCCACCACCTGGATTTTCTGGTTCTGCTCGGTCGGGCGCGGATGGCGCACCGAGACGATATCGGTGATCGGATCGGCGGCGCCGATCTGCGCCATCGCCTGGCCGACGGCGACCGCTTCGGCGCAGACCGAGGCGCGGCCGACATAGGTATCGAGATGCAGGCCGGTGACGATCTTGCCCGACTGCGTGCGCAGGGCGGCGGCGATATGATGCCGGCCGACCGCATAGCGCTGTTTGATCAGCGCCATGGCCGCATCGAGCAGTTCCTGATCGGCCGGCGACATCCTGTTCAGCCCAGCTGCTGCAGCGCGTCGGCCAGCTTTTCGGCCAGCGAGGACTGCGCGGTGCGGCGCTCATGCTGTTCGTCCACCACCGCCTGCGGCGCCCGCGACATGAAGGTGGTGTCGGCCAGCTTGGCATCGATCTTGGCGATCTCGGCCAGCGCCTTGTCGCGCTCCTTGCCCAGACGCTGCTTTTCCTTGGCGATGTCGATCACCTCGGCCAGCGGCAGCACGAAAGTGGCTTCGTCGATCACGATGCGGGCCGAACCCTGCGGCGCCGGCTGGTTCTCCGTCATCGTCTCGATGCGGGCCAGCCGCTTGATCGGATCGGCATGGCGGGCCAGCCGTGCCGCCGTCTCGGCATTGCCGCCATTGGCGATCATGGCGATCTTGGCACCGGCCGGCACATTCAGCGCCGCACGCGCCGCACGCACGCCGTCGATCAGGCGGATCAGCCAGTCGATCTCGGCCGCCGCGACCTTGTCCTCGGCCCGCGCGCCATCCTTGGGCCAGTCGCGCAGCATCAGATAACCGCCAGGCGCGCCATACAGCTTGTCCCATAGCTCTTCGGTCACAAAGGGCATGAAGGGATGCAGCAGGTGGATCAGCTGGCGCAGCACATAGGCGCAGGTTGCCTGCGTCTCGGCCTTCAGCGCGGCATCCTCGCCGGTCAGGGCGGGCTTGATCAGCTCCAGATACCAGTCGCAGAAGCTGCCCCAGGTGAAGTGATACAGCGCACCGGCGGCTTCGTTGAACTTGTAGGCGGCCAGTGCGGCCTCGACATCGCGCGCCGCCTTGCCCAGCTCGCCGATCGCCCATTTGTTGACGGTGCCCTGCACGGCTTCAGGTTTGAAATCGGCCGGCAGTGCACAGCCGTTCATCTCGGCAAAGCGCGCGGCATTCCACAGCTTGGTGGCGAAGTTGCGATACCCCTCGACGCGCTGCTCCGACATCTTCACGTCGCGGCCCTGCGCGGCGAAGATGGTGAGCGCGAAGCGCAGGGCATCGGCACCGTATTTGCCGATGACATCCAGCGGGTCCATCACGTTGCCCTTGGTCTTGGACATCTTCTGGCCCTTCTCGTCGCGGACCAGGGCGTGGATGTAGACCGTGTGGAACGGCGCCTTCTTGGTGAAATGCAGGCCCATCATGATCATCCGGGCGACCCAGAAGAAGATGATGTCGAAGCCGGTGACCAGCACATCGGTGGGGTAATGCGACTGCAGCACCGGCGTCTGTTCGGGCCAGCCGAGCGTGGAGAACGGCCACAGCGCGGATGAGAACCAGGTGTCGAGCACATCTTCGTCGCGACGCAGCTCCACCGCCCTGCCGTAATGCTTCCGGGCTTCGGCCTGCGCCTCGGCCTCGTCATAGGCAACAAACACCTTGTCATCCGGACCATACCAGGCCGGAATCTGGTGGCCCCACCAGAGCTGGCGCGAGATGCACCAGGGCTGGATGTTGCGCATCCATTCGAAATAGGTCTTTTCCCAGCTCTTCGGCACGAACTGGATATCGCCCTTTTCCACGGCTTCGATGGCAGGACGGGCGAGCACCTCGGCATTCACATACCACTGCTCGGTCAGCCAGGGCTCGATCACCACCTGTGAGCGGTCGCCATGCGGCACCATATGCGTGTTGGGCTCGATCTTCTCGACCAGGCCCAGCTCTTCCAGATCGGCAACGATCAGCTTGCGCGCGGCAAAACGCTCCATGCCGCGATACTTCTCGGGCACGGCATCGTTCAGCTGGGCATGCTTGTCGAAGATATTGATCATCTCGAGGTTATGGCGCTTGCCGACCTCGAAATCGTTGAAGTCATGCGCCGGCGTCATCTTCACCGCGCCCGAACCCTTCTCGGGATCGGAATATTCATCGGCGACGATGGGGATGCGGCGACCGACCAGCGGCAGGATGGCGAACTTGCCGACCAGATGCCTGTAGCGCTCGTCTTCCGGATGCACGGCAATGCCGGTATCGCCCAGCATCGTCTCGGGCCGCGTGGTGGCCACCGTGATGAAGGTGTCGGCCATGCCCTCGACGGGATATTTGAAATACCACAGGTGAGACTTCACCTCGTGCTGCTCGACTTCCAGGTCGGAGATCGCAGTCAGCAGCTTGGGGTCCCAGTTGACCAGACGCTGGTCCTTGTAGATCAGGCCTTCGCGATACAGCTCGACGAACACCTTGCGCACCGCAGCCGAGAGGCCTTCATCCATGGTGAAGCGTTCGCGGCTCCAGTCGCAGCTCTCGCCCAGACGGCGCTGCTGGCCGGTGATCATGCCGCCGGATTCCGCCTTCCATTCCCAGATGCGCTCGACGAATTTATCGCGGCCCATCTGGTGGCGGTTCAGTTGCTGTGCGGCCAGCTGGCGCTCCACCACCATCTGGGTGGCGATGCCGGCATGGTCGGTGCCGGGCTGCCACAGCGCGTCGCGGCCGAGCATGCGCTGATAGCGGATCAGGATATCCTGCAGGGTGTGATTGAGCGCATGGCCCATATGCAGGCTGCCAGTCACGTTCGGCGGCGGCAGCGCAATCGTATAGGGCTTGCCGGATTTGACGCCCGCTTTGAACGCACCGCCCTCTTCCCAGGCCTTGTACAGGCGGGCTTCGACATCCTGGGGCGAAAAGCTCTTGTCCAGCATTGGGCTACAACTCGGCGATCATTCGGGAAAGGGCGAAAATAAAGACGATCCGGCCGCGCAAGTCCAGACTTGGGCGGGGCCGGTCCGGCGGCAAAACACGCGGTTTTAGAGGTGGTCCTGCTCTTCTTCCGCCTGGATGGTCAGGCGGGCGACCTCGCGCTCGACGATACGCTGGACGATGGTGGCCAGATGGGCATCCAGCCATTCCTTCAGCATCGGGCGCAGCAGTTCCTTGACCAGTTCTTCCAGCGTGCGCTGGCTGTTGCCCATCGCCATGGCGCGTGAGCCGGAAATGGCGCTGGACAGCTGGCCCAGATGGGCGGCGGCACGGGTGGCGGTCGGCTGCGAGACCAGACCTTCCATCTCGTCGCGCACCACATCGGTGAGTTCGAACACGTCTTCATGCCGCGGCGGTGGCGGCGGCGCGGCCCGGCGGGGGCGCGGCGGCGGCGGCGGCATCGGCGGTGGTTCTTCGAAATCAGGCTCGGGCTCCGGCTCGGCCATCATCGGCTCGGGCTCGGGTTCCGGCATCATCGGCTCGGGTTCCGGTTCCGGCTCGGGCTCCGGATCCGGCATCGCCATCATCGGCTCGGGTTCAGGCTCCGGCTCAGGTGCGGGCGGCGGCGGCGGCGTCTCGGGCGCGGCGGCCGGCTGGTCGGCCCCGTCTTCGGAAATGATCCGGCGAATGGAGGCAAGGATTTCCTCCATGGTCGGTTCATTTTGGCCTGCCTTGGGGTCGCTCATCCCTTGCCCGATACTCTTCTGTTACGCGTGGCCATCTATGGTCGCCGTCATTATGACGGTCCATGGCATGCAGGCCATCGCTGACCTAGCCAAGGCTTCATCGCCGGGGCCGAATCAATCAGGTCAATGGTATGCGCGGGAAAGATAACCGAACTGTTAACCTGGGTTAAGGGGATTTTCCCCTAATTCCCGGTCCGGCTGCGTTTTTCGCCCGATTCGTGGTCATTTGAACCACGAATCGGGCCAGAAAACGAACTGTCGCTCACTCGTCGGCGTTCAGGCCGCCGTCGGTGCCGAACCACTTGCCGCGCACGCGTTCATAGTTGTCGGTCGGATCGTAATACTCGACCGGCAGCGCCAGCGCGCGGGCGCCCAGACGGCCAACCGAGGACAGCAGCGTGAAACCGGCAACATATTCGTCGCGACGGGCACGCACTTCGGCCACCCGGGCGTCGAGATACTCCTGCTCCTGGTCCAGCACATCCAGCGTGGTGCGCGAACCGACCTCGGCTTCCTGCTGCACGCCTTCCAGCGCGATGCGGGCAGCCTGCACCTGGCTGGTGCGCGCCGTGATGTTCGAGCGTGCCGTGCTGAGATTTTCCCAGGCCTGCACGACTGACTGACGCACCGCGCGGCGCTGTTCCTCGACCTGGATACGGCGCTGGTTGTGCACCTGCTTGCGCTGGCGCGTCTGGCTGTAGACGGCGCCGCCTTCATACAGTGGCACCGTCACGGTGACGGCGACTTTCTTGGTGTCGGTCTCGAAGTTGTTGCGGATGGTTTCATCGGCCTTCGACACGGTGCCGTTCAGCGACACGGTGGGCAGCAATGCGCCCGATGCTGTGCGCACGTCATTCTTGGCCGCGACTTCACGGAAGCGTGCACCCAGCAGGTCGGGATTCTCGTCGTATGAGATCGCCAGCGCCTCTTCCTCGCTTTTCGGCAGCTGCGGCAGCGGCGGCGGCGGGGTCAGAACGCGCGGCATCTCGCCGATCACGCGCGCCAGCACGGCACGCGAGGACACCAGCGCGCCTTCAGACGAGATGCGGTCAGCCGTGGCGCGGGCCAGACGGGATTCAGACTGCGCCACGTCGGTGCGGGTGATCTCGCCGACACGGAAGCGTTCGCGCACGGCTTCCAGCTGGCGGCGCAGCACTTCCTCGTTGTTGCGGTTCAGCTCAAGCACCGCCTGGTTCTGCACCACATCCATATAGGCGGTGACGGCATCCAGCAGCACGCGGCGCTCCGTGCTGGCCAGATCCTGCCGGCCAGCCAGAATCAGCGCTTCGGCGGAATCGGTGGCAGCTTCGGTGCGGCCGCCGCGATACAGCGGCTGCGACACAGTGAGCTGCAGCGTGTTGGGGTTCATTGTGCCGTCGCGGTTGGTCGCCGACTGGGGATCATATTCCAGCCACTGGCGACCGCGCTCGTTGCTCAGATTGACGGTCGGGCGCCAGTTGGACAGCGCCTGCGGCACGCCTTCGTCGGTGGCGCGCAGCGCAGCGCGGGCCGCGAGCAGCGTCGGATTGTTGTTGTAGGCAGCAGCGAACACCTCGTTCAGCGACTGTGCCTGGGCAGTCTGCACCATTGCCATGCAGCTCACGGCGACCGCCGTTGCCAGAAGGGTTCTTGTGAAGCTCATGACGCGCATCCGTCCTTCATCTTGTTTCATCGTTTTTCGCCGCGGCGCGTCCCGACCGTATTCCCCAAACTCTTATTGTTTTGTTTATGCACTCAGTACGTCGCCATGCCCGGATCGATCTGCTCGGCCCAGGCATGGATACCCCCGGCGAGATTACTCGCCTGCGTAAAACCATTCTGCCGCAGCCAGCCGGTGACCTGGCGGCTGCGTCCGCCGTGATGGCACATCACCACCAGCGGTTTGTCATGTGGTAATTCGGTTACCCGCTGCGGCACCTGGCGCATCGGAATATGCAGCGTGCCGGGCAGCGCCACCGTGGCGATCTCCCAGTCCTCGCGCACATCGAGCACCGCGATATCCTGGCCGGCCTTGCGCCAGGCATCCAGGTCGGCGACGTCGATTTCCAGCGGGGCCTCGGCCATAGCGATCAGAAGACGAAGCCGGCCGCGCGATCGAAGCCGGGCAGGCCCGGCGTGCCGGAATCGAACAGCACGCGCTGCGGAAACAGGTTGCCGTTGCGCTTGACGATCACGGCCTGTCCGATCGGCGCATCGGATGCACGCAGCACGCCAATCAGGCGGCCGCCTTCGGCCAGCTGGTCGAGCAGCGCGGGAGAGATTTCCGGCACGGCACCGGCGAGCAGGATGATGTTGAACGGCCCCTGCTTCGCGAGACCGTCTTTCAGGGCGCCCTCGACCAGAGCAACGTTGTCGATGCCCAGACCCTGCAGCGTCGCGGCGGCCAGCTGGCTCAGCGCCGCATCGGCTTCCAGGCCGATCACCGTGCTGGTCAGCTTGGCCAGCACCGCAACCTCGTAGCCCGTGGCGGCCCCCACCACCAGCGCAACTTCGCTGGGCTGGATCTCGGCTTCCTGCAGCAGGCGGGCCAGAACCATCGGTTCCATCAGATAGCGGCCGGGCGCCACGGCCACGTCCTCGTCCATATAGGCGACGCCGCGATAGGTCTTGGGCACGAACTGCTCCCGCGGCAGGGCGGCCATGGCATCGATCACCTGCTCGTCGATGACCTTGTTGGGTCGGAGCTGGGTCAGCACCATCTGGCGGCGTGCTTCGGCGAATTGGCGTTCGGCTTGAGCCATGGGGTCGGAATCCGGGGCTGGAACACGGGGTTGGGACAGGCGCCGTTTATAATGCTGCGATGCCGCAAAAACAACGGTTCTATTGTGGGTTAGCAGGTTTCCCGGGCACCAGCGGTAACCGGCGTCACAGCCCCGCGACGGCCCTGACGGCATTTGGCAAAGCCTTGACCCCACAGGGCGGCAACCCTTAGTAAGGGGCGCGCTCGCGAGGTCTGGTGGCGGAGTGGTGACGCAGCGGACTGCAAATCCGCGTACGCCGGTTCAATTCCGGCCCAGACCTCCAATTTCCCCCCTGAAAGGGCGCCTGTCCGTCCCCGGTTCGCCGGCCGGAACCTTAATTAGCGATAACACCCCCTTCTATACCCGTCGCCGCCTGTCTATCTTGGAATATCAGGCATTTATCGCGGCAGGAGGCGGCGATGCGTATCCTTGGTTACGGCAAGACCGAAAAAGTCGACCATCTGGTCAGCAAGGAGATGCTGGACCGGGAGTCGGCTCGCAAACTGCAAAAATTCCTCGAAGAAGTCGAAATGGCGATCTTCAGCGCCAATCGCGAGGTGATGAAGAAGGCGGTGCCGGAACTGACCCGCGACTCCTTCATGGCCTTTGCCGTGCGGGTCGCCGAGGCCCGCGCCCGCTACCTCAAGATCGCCCTCGAACTGGCCACCATCACCAATCCCAGCGCCGACGACATCGGTCGGCTGAAAGCGGCCCGCGAGGCCAATGACGAGCTGGTGCAGGCCTTCGAGGCCACCAAACGCGTGATCGAGCGCGGCTACACCCTTCTCGCCCGCTAGCTTGCGGCATCCTCCGCGAAAGGCGACGTGCCACCCGCGGGATTGAAAACCATTTGCCAGGGGCGCAGCGTCGCCTGCAGCAGGCCGGACTGCACAGCCGGATCATCCTCCATCATCCGCCGCGCCGCGGTCTCGTCGCTGCTGTCCAGCACCGCGATGCCACCGCCCGCTGCATCGCGGAACAGGCCGGCCATCAGCAACTGGCCGTTCTCCATCAGCCGCTGCAGATAGACCTGATGATCGTGCAGCGCCTGTTTGGGCGCGGCCTGGCCCGCCGGCCAGGCCGGGCCGCGCTGGTAATCGATCCAGTAGACCGGACGCGGCTTCGGCATCCCTGCTCCGTCAGTTGCGTTTCCCCGCTGCCCAGTCCTGCGCCTGCTGCAGGGCCTGCGGATCGATCCGCGTCTCCCCCAGCTGTCGCATGAGCGTGGCGAGATCGTAGTAGAAGCGCTCCTCCACGAACAGCCCGTCACGAAACCGCACGAAGACCACGAAGGGCAGCACAAAAGCCCGCCCAGTCGGCGCCAATCCGAGGAAATCGCCGACATGCCGCCCGGTATATTGCGGCTCGGCCACATAGGTGTCGTCGTCGATCCAGTGGGCGCTGCCGATGGCTGAGCGCTCCACCACATTGCCAAAGGCGGTCCACCATTGCCGGTAATGCCGTTCCGCCCCGGCATGACCGTGAAACGCCTGACCGATGGCAAGGTCGCGGAAAATGCAGTCCGGATGCACGGTTGCCAGGGTGGCGGCCATGTCATGAGCGTTTTCCGCCGCCAGATGACGCTGCAGCATCAGGCGGTTGGGATGGGGCTGAACGGTCATGGTTTCCTCCGGGTTTCCAAGCCTAGACGGCGCGGTCCGCCGCCTTGTGACAGCGGGCCGAACCGGGCATGATTTCCGCGTCCCTCGCCCCACATTGGCCTCGCTCTGCATTGGCCTCGCCCTAGATCGTAAACTTATGACCGCCCTGCCCGATTCCATTGATGCCGTCGAAACCCTGCTGAACAGCGGCGACTATGTCGCCGACCGTTCGCTGGCCACCACGCTGTTCCTGGCACTGAAGATGGGCCGGCCCCTGTTCCTGGAAGGCGAAGCCGGCGTCGGCAAGACCGAAATCGCCAAGGTGCTGGCCGCCACACTGAACCGCCGCCTGGTGCGCCTGCAATGCTACGAGGGTCTCGATCTTTCCTCGGCCGTCTATGAATGGAACTACCCGCGCCAGATGCTGGAAATCCGCCTGGCCGAAGCGGCTGGCTCTGGAGACAAGGAAAAGCTGGGCCGCGATCTGTTCAGCCCCGACTTCCTGATCGAGCGGCCGCTGCTGCAGGCGCTGAAGCCCGACCCGGCCGGCGCGCCGGTGCTGCTGATCGACGAACTGGACCGCACCGACGAACCCTTCGAGGCCTATCTGCTGGAGGTGCTGTCCGACTTCCAGATCACCATTCCCGAGATCGGCCCGATCAAGGCCGCCGAGCCGCCGATCGTCATCATCACCTCGAACCGCACGCGCGAGATCCATGACGCGCTGAAACGCCGCTGCCTGTATTACTGGGTCGATTATCCCAGCGCCGAACGCGAACTGGCGATCCTCAAGCGCAAGGTTCCGGGCGCGCCGCAGCGGCTGAGCCGCGAGATCGTCGGCTTCGTGCAGCATCTGCGCGAGACCGAGTTGTTCAAGCTGCCCGGCGTGGCTGAAACCATCGACTGGACGCGTGCGCTGGCCTTCCTCGACAAGGTCAGCCTCGATCCCGAAACCATCGACAATACCCTGGGCGTGCTGCTGAAATACCAGGACGACATCGCCAAGATGAAGGGCAGCGAAGCCGCCACCATCCTGCGCCAGGTGCAGCAGGACATGGCCGCGCTTGGCGTCTGAGCCTCCGATGCTGCTGCCCGAACCTCCGACACCAGAGTCCGGCAGCGACGGCGGCGCCTTTGCCACCAATATCGTGCATTTCGTGCGCCTGCTGCGCGCATCCGGCCTGCGGCTGGGGCCCGGCAAGGCGATGGATGCCGTGCGCGCGGTGGAAGCCGCCGGCATCCGCCGCCGCGATGATCTGTACTGGACGCTGTTCTCGGTGCTGGTGAGCCGGCGCGACCAGCGCGAGCTGTTCGACCAGGCCTTCCATATCTTCTGGCGCGATCCGAAAATTTTGGAACGCATGATGAGCCTGCTGCTGCCGCAGACAGATGGCATGGCCGAACCACGCAAGAGCAGCATGTCGCAACGGTTGCGCGAGGCGTTGCTGCCCGGCGGCGGCAGCCGGCCGGCGCAGGAGCCCAGGGAAGTCGAGATCGATGCCACGCTGACCTTCTCGGCCGAGGAACTGCTGCAGAAGAAGGATTTCGCCGAGATGACGGCGGAAGAGATGGAGCATGCCAAAACGGTGATGGCGCGCATCGCATGGCCGTTCCGACCAACCCGCACGCGCCGCCTGCGCGCCGATATCCGCGGCCATCGCATCGACCTGCGCGCCAGCCTGCAGGCCAGTTTGCGCACCGGGGGCACGATCATTCCGCTGAAGCGGAAAAGCCCCGGCGAAAAACCGCCGCCGCTGGTGGTGCTGTGCGACATTTCCGGCTCGATGAGCCAGTACAGCCGCATGTTCCTCCATTTCATGCATGCCCTGAGCAATGACCGCAGCCGCGTGCACAGCTTCCTGTTCGGCACCCGCCTGACCAATATCAGCCGGCTGCTGCGCCAGCGCGATGTGGACAAGGCGCTGGCGGCGGTGAGCGAAAAGGTGCCGGACTGGTCGGGCGGCACCCGCATCGGCACGACACTGGCGGAATTCAACCGGCTGTGGTCGCGCCGCGTGCTGGGCCAGGGCGCCGTCGTGCTGCTGCTGACCGACGGGCTGGACCGCGAGAGCGGCCAGGGCCTGGCGCGCGAGATGGAGCGGCTGCATAAATCCTGCCGCCGCCTGATCTGGCTCAATCCCCTGCTGCGCTGGGATGGTTTCGAGCCGAAAGCCGCGGGTATCCGCGCCATCCTGCCCCATGTTGACGATTTCCGCCCGGTTCACAATCTTAGCTCCATCGCCGATCTCGCCCATGCGCTGAGCCATGCCAGCGACGAGGGCAACCGGCTCAAGCTCAATCTCGGGAGACTGGCCGCATGAGCACCGATCCCATGGCAAATGTTTCCAGCGATATCCTGACCACGGCGCTGGACTGGAAAAGCGCCGGCAAGGCTGTCGCGCTCGCCACCGTCGTCACCACCTGGGGCTCCGCACCGCGCCCGGTCGGCAGCCAGCTGGCTGTCGATGGCGAGGGCAAATTCATCGGCTCGGTCTCGGGTGGCTGCATCGAGGGCGCCGTGGTGACCGAGGCGCTGGATGCCATTGCCGATGGCAAGCCGCGGCTGCTCGATTTCGGCGTGTCGGATGCGCAGGCCTGGGAAGTCGGGCTGGCCTGCGGCGGCAAGATCCAGATCTATGTCGAACGGCTGGATGGATGAAACAGGAACTTCTCACCCAATTGCAGCAGGACCGCGCCGAGAAGCGGCCCGTGGTGCTGGCCACCTTCCTCAAGACCGGCGAACAGCGCCTGCTGTATCTGACCGGCAAGAAGGGCCTGAAGGATCTCGATCCGCGCATCGGCGAGGCGGCGCGGGCCGCCCTGATCGAGGACAAGCCGCGCACGGTGGAAACCGAGCAGGGCCCCCTCTTCCTCAATGTGTTCAATCCGCCGCTGCGGCTGATCCTGGTCGGTGCCGTGCATATCGCCCAGGCCCTGGTGCCGATGGCACAGCTGGCTGGTTACGAGGTGATCGTGATCGATCCGCGCAGTGCGTTTGGTTCGGTGGAGCGCTTCCCCGGGATCACGCTGTCGAATGACTGGCCCGACGAGGCCATGGCACAGCTGAAGCCCGACCTGCGGACCGCGCTGGTGACGCTGACGCATGATCCCAAGATCGATGATCCGGCACTGATCGCCGGGCTGAAATCCGATGTTTTCTACATCGGCGCGCTGGGCAGCAAGAAAACCCATGCCAGCCGCATCGAACGCCTGACCGCGGCGGGTTTCGGGCCAGACGATTTCGCCCGCATCCATGGTCCGGTGGGCCTGAATATCGGCGCGAAATCACCGGCTGAAATCTCCATCTCGATCCTGGCGCAGATGACCGCAGCGCTGCGCCAGCAGACCGCCCCGGCCGCGTCGGCGGCAGCCTGAGATGCAGTTCGGTCCCATGCCGGTGCGCGCCGCCACCGGCGGCATCCTTGGCCACAGCCTGTCGGTCGGCAAAGAGCGCTTCCGCAAGGGCCGCCTGCTCAGTGCCGCCGATATCGCGGCCCTTGAAGCTGCCGGGCATGCCACGGTGTATGTCGCGCGGCTGGGTGACGGCGACATGGCGGAAGACGAAGCCGCCCGCCGTATCGCCACGGCTCTGGCTGGCCCGCAGGCGCGTACGGCCGCCGCCTTTACCGGCCGCGCCAATCTCTATGCCGAGACTGCAGGCCTTGCGCGCATCGACACCGCGCGACTGGATGCCCTGAACGAACTCGACGAAGCGCTCACCATCGCCACGCTGGCCGATTACGAACCGGTTGAGGCCGGCCAGATGCTGGCCACCGTGAAGATCATTCCCTTCGCCGCGCCGCGCAGTGCCATCGAACGCGGCGAAGCCATGCTGAAAGGCCAGCCGCCGCTGGTGCAGGTGGCACCGTTCCAGCCGCATGAGATCGGCCTGGTGCTGACCCGCGTGGCGGATACCAAGGACAGCGTCCTGGCCAAGACCGAACTGGCGGTCAGCCAGCGGTTGGCGCAACTGGGCAGCCGCATCCGCGGCCTGCGCACCGTCGCCCATGACGAAGGCGCCATCGCCGCCGCCATTGCCGAGCTGAAGGCTGCAGGCTGCGCGCCGATCCTGGTGTTCGGGGCATCCGCCACCGTCGATCGCCATGATGTGGTGCCCGCCGGCCTGATGCGGGCCGGTGGCGAGGTGCTGCATTTCGGCATGCCGGTCGATCCCGGTAACCTGCTGATGCTCGGCCGCCATGGTGACGTTTTCGTGATCGGCGTGCCGGGCTGTGCCCGCTCGCCCAAGCTGAACGGCTTCGATTGGGTGCTGCAGCGGCTGTGTGCCGGCATTGCGATCAGCCGCCGCGACATCATGCGGATGGGCAGCGGCGGCCTGCTGAAAGAAATTCCGACCCGGCCCATGCCGCGCGATGGCAGCGGCATCGCCGGCGCGGCAGATTCCACAGCACCGCGGCGGCCAAAAATCGGCGCCCTGATCCTGGCCGCCGGCCTGTCGAGCCGCTTTGGTGCCGGCCACAAACTGCTGGCCGAACTGGATGGCAAGCCGGTGCTGCGCCATACCATCGAGCATGTGCTGGCCAGTTCGGCTCGCCCGCTCCTGCTCGTCACTGGGCATCAGGCCGATACCGTGCGCGATGCCGCCGGTGACGGCGTCGAAATCATCCACAATCCGGCCTATGCCGAGGGCCTGGCCAGCTCGCTGCGCGCCGGGCTGAGCGCGCTGCCGCAGGGGCTGGATGGCGTTTTGGTCTGTCTGGGCGATATGCCGGATGTGACCTCTGCAACCTTGGAGGCACTCATTGCCGCTTTCAACCCGGTGGAAGGCCGCGCGATCTGCCTGCCGGTCGTCGGCGGCAAGCGCGGCAATCCAACACTCTGGGGCCTGCAATTCCTGCCCGAACTGCTGCGGCTGGAAGGCGATAATGGCGCCCGCAGCCTGTTTGGGCCGCATGCGGAATGGGTCTGCGAGGTGCCGGTGGATGATCCCGGCGTCCTCCACGACTACGATACCCCTGCGGCACTCGCGGCCCGCCCGGTTACCAAGTCTTAACCGCAAGTCTTTGGCTTTAAGCGAATATTATCCACAGCTGCAGCATTAACTATGTCTTCCGGCTTTTTCCCATGGGGGGAATTTGCCATAGTGCCGCAGGGGGCAGCCTAGATTGGCTGGTTGTCGCCCTCTCCACGACCGTTACCGGAGAAAGCGACTAATTAATGAGTGAGGCACAACAGAACCAATCGTCTGACGACGAGAAGATGTTCACCGATTTTGACCGCCTGGCGCGGGGCAAGATTTTCGGTGGCCGTCTCGCCGCAGTGATTCAGTTCGTTAATCCAAAGACCTTCGAGCGTAATCGGGAAAGCTACAACATCGTTGTGCATTCGATGCGTTCTCTCATGTCGAAATACGAGGGCACGTTCTACACGCTGCACGACTATTCGATCGTGATGTTCATCCGGCTCTCAGAGCGGTTTTTCGACCAGACCTTCGAAAAGCTGGTGCTTGAGATCGACGATATTCTGACCCGCAACAACGTCGCCATCGGCCTGACCCCTGAGGAAGCCGAGAACGCCGTACGCTGGTATCGCTTCGACAGCCAGTTCGAAGACCTGCAGGAGCTGATGGATAATATCCAGCAGCGCTTCCGCGTCTTTGCCGAACGTCGCAAGCGCTTGCTGGCCAAGGCGGGCACCGCGGCCACGGCCGGCGACGGCACGCCGCTGACGCCCGGCGCGCTGCAGCAGATCGATGACATCCTGAAGAAAGCCGATGTCTCGACCTTCATGAAGCGTCAGCCAGTGACTCTGTGCTTTGGCAATCAGCCGCCGAAGCCGATCTTCCAGGAAATCTTCGTCGGCGTGAACGAGCTGCGCCAGGCGATTGCACCGACCGTGAATCTGCGCGGTGCGCGGTCGCTGTTCCATCACCTGACCCGCACGCTGGATACCCGCGTGTTCCGCGCCCTGCTGGATGGCTATGTCACCCGCAACAGCGGCCCGTTCAGCATCAACCTGAATGTCAGCACCATCCTGAGCGACACCTTCCGCGATTTCGACAGCCGCATCGGCAATATCGTGAAGAAGGAACAGATCATCATCGAGATGCAGCGCTACGATGTGTTCTGGGATTACAACGAGTATCTGCTGGCCTGCGAATTCCTGCATAACTCCGGCTACCGCATCCTGATCGACGGCATCACGCCTGACCTGCTGCAGTTGTTCGGCCGTAAGGAACTGAAGGCCGATTTCGTCAAGCTGTTCTACTTCAAGGATCGCCACGAAGACTGGATCGACAAGGAGCTGGCGAGCAGGATCGGCGAAGCCGATGCCAACCGCGTGATCATGGCGCGTTGCGAGACCGAAGAGGCGCTGAAGGCCGGCATGGCCGCCGGCATCCGCCTGTTCCAGGGCTGGCATATCGACAACATGATCCGTGCCTCGCGTGAAGTGGTGAACTGAGCCGGCGCTGGCGCGTTCGGCATTTCAACAGCAACTTGCAGGGTTCAGTACCATGTGGAACCGTTCCAGCCAGCGACCCAACCAGACCGAGAACCAGGTGACGGAAGTCCGCGCCGGTTCGGCTACGCATGCGCCCAGCCGCAAGCCGGTGACGCCGAAGGACAACGAGCGGATCGAGAAGATCCTTGCCAGCATCGCAATTGATACATCGCAGACCTTCAATGCGATGCTGGACTCGCTGATGGGTGAGCGTCCGGTGACGCATCACGAAAGCAACCAGACCCGCGATTTCATCGGCACCGTGTTCGATGAAATCCGCATGGAAAGCAATCGCGACGCCGTGATCCTGGCGCGCAAGTTTGCCGATATGTGCATGCGTGCCGCCGACCAGCTGAACGACAACCACCAGCGCACGGTTGCCCGTTGCGTGTCGGAGCTGTTCGAGCAGTTTGCCGCCAAGCTCGATCACCGCGAGCCGGCCAACTCCAACTGATTGCCGGCTGATGGCTGAACGCCCTGCCGCCCTCAGGCGGCGGGGCGATACTGCTCGAGTTCGGACAGGAACTTGCCGACGATACGGCCGGCATCATCGCCGGTCGCGGTGCGGAACAGCGCCGCATCCTCGGCGCCGAGCGTGGCCAGGGGCCGGACCAGGCCGTCGAAGAACAGGAAGAACTCGCGGTCGCCGAATGGCAGCGCCTGCCCTTCGAAGGGCCGCTCGATATACACATTCGATGACAGTCCTACCGCAGTAGGATCGTGCTGCATCACCTTGACCACCCAGTCGCGCCGCGTCTCGAACACCCGGAAGGCACGGATCACGCGGCCGATCACCTTGAAATAGAGCTGCTTGGCGCGCGGGTCGGCATAGAAAGACACCCAGTCGAGATTGCCGCCGGCGCTGACGCGGATTTCCTCGGCGATGCTGGCGGCTTCGTCCGCCATCGCCTCGACCTCGTCGCCGAACAGCGACCGCACGAAGAAGAAGTAGTTGCCGATCAGCCGGCGGTCGAGCTTTTCCTCGCTGAACAGCGGGTCGAGCGGGTGCACCAGCAGACGGCCGAAGGCGTTGATGCGGGCACCGCGCCGGGCATCCTCCTCCACCACCCGCATCAGGCTGTCGTAGGAGGCGCGATAGTAATGGTCGTAGTCCGGCGCGCCTTTCATCGCCTCGACGAGCTGGCGCAGCGTCTCGACGCTGAAGGGGGCCTTCTTGGCTTCCGCCTCGGCGCCCTGCAGCAGGGCGTCGAACAGCTTGTTGGCCATCTGGCGAAGAAACTCCGGACCGCGGGTAATCATGGGTTTTCTACTCTGGCAGCCGAATCCGTTCAGGTTGGGTGCAGCTTAAAGAAGCCCCCCAGCCGATGCGAGCCCCATATTGGCGCCACCCGCCGGACCGGCACAAAAAGGCATGCGCATTGCCCATAGATTGTTAACCCTGCCATTGCGGCTCTGCCCCGGGCAAGGCTACAGTCCGGCCCGAACATTCCCTTTTGCGTATTGCACCCCCTCATGAGCCTGATCCTGACGCTGTCCTGCCATGACCGTCCCGGCATCGTTGCCGCGGTCTCCGGTTTCCTGGCCGCCCATCGCTTCAACATCCGCGACTCCGCCCAGTTCGGCGACAGCGAAACCGGCCTGTTTTTCATGCGGGTCAGCGTCGACGATCTGGAAGCCGGACCCAATGGGCAGGGCCGCCCGCTGGAGCAGCTGCGTGCCGCCTTTGCACCGGTGGCGGCCCCCTTTGAGATGACCTGGGAACTGCATGACGAAGCCGCGAAATCGCGGATGCTGATCCTGGTCTCTAAATTCGGCCATTGCCTGAACGACCTGCTGTACCGCTATTCGATCGGCGCCCTGCCGGTGGAGATCCCGGCCATCGTATCCAACCACCGCGACTGGTATCAGCGCGCGGCAGCCCATGACATCGCCTATCACCACTGGCCGGTGACCGCCGACAGCAAGGCACGGCAGGAAAAGATGCTGCGCGACCTGATCGAGCAGGAGAAGATCGACCTGATCGTGCTGGCGCGCTACATGCAGGTGCTGTCACCCGACCTCTGCCGCGACTATGCCGGCAAGATCATCAATATCCATCACTCGTTCCTGCCCAGCTTCAAGGGCGCCAAGCCCTATCAGCAGGCGCATCTGCGCGGCGTGAAGCTGATTGGTGCCACGGCGCATTACGTCACCGCCGATCTGGATGAGGGCCCGATCATCGAGCAGGAGGTTGCCCGCGTCGATCACGGCTATTCGCCCGATCAGCTGGCCGCGACCGGCCGCGATATCGAAAGCCTGGTGCTGGCCCGCGCGGTGAAATACCACGTCGAGCACCGGATTTTCCCGAATGGGACAAAGACCGTGGTGTTCCGCGGCTAAAGTCACAGGCCTATTTCGCGGTCAGGACTTGCCCGGGGCTGGACGGCGCGCATCTGCGGTCTATGTCCGCCAGGATGCATAAGAAGCCTAATCTGCCAAGCAAGATCTGTACGGTCTGCGCCCGCCCCTTCGCCTGGCGCCGCAAGTGGGCGCGGAGCTGGGACGAGGTCAGATACTGCTCAGTCGCCTGCCGCCGCAAGCGTCGCCCATCATGACTGGCGCAACTCTTCGACTCGTGTTGGGCGATCAGCTCAGCCCGACAATTTCATCACTGCGCGACAGTCACCTGGGAAACGATACCGTTTTGATCGCAGAGGTGATGTCGGAGGCGACATATGTCCGCCATCACAAGAAGAAAATTGCGTTCCTGTTTTCCGCGATGCGGCATTTCGCCGAAGAATTACGGCAGGCCGGCCACCGCGTCATATATGTGAGGCTCGATGATGCCGACAATACTGGATCACTGTATGGCGAGGTATCCCGTCATGCCGACATGATGCGCGCGGACCGTATCGTGGTGACCGAGCCAGGCGAATGGCGGCTGAAAGCGGATATGGAAGGCTGGGCGGTACGTCTGGCCCGACCCGTCGATATTCTGGAGGATGACCGCTTTCTCTGCAGCCACGTCGAGTTCCGGCGCTGGGCAGCGAACCGGAAAGAACTTCGCATGGAGTTCTTCTATCGCGAGATGCGACGCCGGCACGACATTCTGATGGATGCGGCAGGGAAGCCTGAGGGTGGTCGCTGGAACTTTGACAGCGACAATCGGCGCTCTTTACGCGGCCATGAGGCTATACCGCGTCGTCCCGACATGATCATGGACGCCGTGACGCGACAAGTGATCGACCTGGTTGAGCGTGTATTCGCACAGCATTTCGGGGATATCGAGCCCTTTGACTTTGCCGTCACCAGTATAGAGGCAGAGCGTTTGATGGAATGGTTTTTCCGTCACGCCTTGCCCTATTTTGGCGACTATCAGGATGCCATGCAGCAGGGCGCGCCATTCCTGTTTCACAGCCTGCTCAGCCCGTATCTCAACTGTGGCCTGCTCGATCCGCGGGAACTGTGTCGCCGCGCAGAAACCGAATGGCGCAAGGGCCGCGCCCCGCTCAACGCTGTCGAAGGCTTCATTCGCCAGATTCTGGGATGGCGTGAATTTATTCGCGGCGTCTATTGGCTCGAAATGCCTGGCTATGCCCGCAGCAATGCCCTGGCTGCCACGCGGCCATTGCCCTGGTTTTACTGGTCTGGACAAACAGCCATGAATTGCATCGCACAAGTGGTCGGTGAGACCAGACGCAATGCCTATGCCCATCACATCCAGCGGCTGATGGTGACCGGGAATTTTGCACTTCTGGCCGGAATCGCCCCAGCGGAGGTCGAGGCCTGGTATCTCGCTGTGTATGCGGATGCCTATGACTGGGTCGAATTGCCCAATACCCATGGCATGGCCCTGTTTGCCGATGGCGGGCGTCTGGCTTCGAAGCCCTACGCAGCCTCGGGAAAGTATATTCAGCGCATGTCGGATTATTGCCGCCCTTGCCGGTATGATGTGAAGCAGACACTCGGCTCCACCGCCTGTCCGTTTAACGCGCTCTATTGGGATTTCTTGTCGCGGAATGCCGATCGCCTGGGGCGTAACCCACGTCTCGCGATGCCATACCGTAATCTTGCGCGTATGCCGGCCAGTCAGCGCCAGGCTATTTCGCTCAAAGCGGCAGAGATTCTAGCCTCGCTTGATGATTCGGATCGTGGCTCCCATCCAGCCCCCGCCGAGCAGATGCCGTTGCTGCTAGCAGGGAACGATCAGGCAGACATGACCTAGACCGCACGCGGCGCGAAACCAGCCTTCGCCTGCGCCGGCGGAATGCTGCTGCCCGATACGCCGAGAGTTTCCAGCAGGTCGATCAGGGCCAGATCGTCATACGGCTTGGGAAGAATCCTGCTCAGCCTGCTGCCCGCGAAACCGGGCGCCACTGCCTTTTCGTCATATCCCGTCGCCAGCACGATCGGAAGATGCGGCGCCAGGGCGCGGAATTCGATAGCCAGCAGGTCACCGCGACAATCCGGCAGGCCGAGATCGACGATCACCGCGGCAAGATCAGGGATCTTCTGCCAAACAGCTCGCGCCTCGGCACCCGATCCGGCTTCCTCGACACGGAAGCCGGCGGCTTCCAGATTGCCGGCGACGACCATGCGCATCAGCGGGTCATCCTCGACCAGCAGCAGAATCTTGCGACTCTCCATCGTCTCGGTAATGTCATCCGAACGCCCCAGGCTGTCGGCGATTACCAGAACCGAGGTCAGCGTGTCGTCGACGCCATCGAGTTCCGGCGCCGGATCGGCGGATTTGAAGGTGATGGTGATACAGGTTCCGGCCCTGGTGCGGGTCTCGACATTCAGCGCCCCTTCAAGCTTTTCCACCATGGCCAGCACGATCTTGCTGCCCATGCCCTTGCTCTTGCGCCAGGCCGCCTCGTCCACACCGATGCCGTCATCCTCGACCTGCACCGTGATCAGATCACCATTGCGCTCGGCCTTGACCCGGATCGGACCATCGCCGGTGGGATAGGCATATTTCAGGGAGTTGATCACCAGTTCGGTGACGATCAGACCGATCGGGATGGCAAAGTCGGTGCCGATCCGGGTCTGGCTCGCTAGAAACTGCAATGAACGCCCGCCACGATCGGCCGACTGGCGCAGATCTTCCACCAGACCACAGAGATAGTCAGCCAGGTCGACAAACCGCACATTCGCTGATGTGTAGAGGCGTTTATGCACGCGAGCGACCGCGGCAACCCGCTTGTAGGCATCCAGCAGGGTCTGGGCCAGCCGCCGGTCGCTTTGCGCTGTCGATTGCACCTGCAACAGGCTGGCGACCAACTGAAGGCTGTTCGACACCCGGTGGTTCACTTCATGGATCAGCACCGCGCGCTCGTTGGCCAGGGCCTCGAAACGATCGCGGGCCTCGCGCATCTCGGCTTCAGCGCGTTCGCGCAGGAAACTCTGCCGCCGGGTTTCCAGCGCCCCCTCGATGGCTGCCCGCAGCAGCGTGAGGAATTCCGGGCTGGCATCCTTGATCACATAGTCGGTGGCTCCGGCTTTGAGGGCCGCAACGGCAATCCGTCCTTCCGATTCACCGGTGACGTACACCACCGGCGGCGGCTTGGGCAGGGTGGCAATCATGGCCAGCGTATCCAGGCCCACCTGGTCAGGCATGTGATGATCCAGCGCCACCACATCGACATCGGCACTGCTGCGCAGCCGCTCATAACCCGCCTTGCCGCTGGTCAGGACCTCGACAACGAAACCGTTCCGCTCAAGCTCCTTCTGCACCAGGCGCCCGAGACCCAGGTCATCATCGATGTAAAGAAGACGTGAACGGTTTTCGGTCATCAGACTGTCTCGGGTACCTGCATGACCATGAAGAACAGACCCAGTTGACGGATCGCCTGGGCGAAGTTCTCGTAGTTGACCGGCTTGGTGATGTAGACGTTGCAGCCGAGATCGTAGCAGCGCTGGATTTCCGTCTTGTCATCGGTGGTGGTCAGGATCACCACCGGCATGCGACGCAGACCTGGATGCTCCTTCACACGGCGCAGGATTTCGGTGCCCGACATGTCGGGCAGGTTGAGATCCAGCAGCACGAGATAGGCGCCGCCATGGGAACCGGTATCGCCATCGCCAGCCTTCATCAGATACTCGACCGCCGGGCCGCCGGCAGTGAATGGAATGATTTGATTGTTGACGCCGGCACGGCGGATATTCTTCTCGATCAGACGAGCGTGGCCCTCGTCATCCTCGATCATCACAATTGTTACTGCACTATCGTCGCTCATCATCTTCCTGGTGTCTCTATACCTGCGGGCAACGCCAAAAAAGCAGGGCTTCAGGATAAAACACTGACCGCCCGTTCCCGACTGCCACCACATCTGCAGGTACGTCTGCCCAAGTGAGGCCAGCGCCCTCACCCAAACGATTCTGTACCCCGTTGCGGCGGAACAAATCAATCAATGCGATTAAGCCCCTGCCCGGTATTCCGCGACTAAAGTCCGCGATTGACCAGTATAAACGGGGAATGATCCGGTTGCGAAAAATCAACCCGGCACGCTCATTCCGCACAGATTTGCGTTTATTGTCAATTAGAAGGGCGAAGTTTTGTGGGGCGTGCCGATGTATGCAATCAAGCAGCGGTTGTTGGTGCTGCCATATCTGAGCCAGTCCCCGCTGAAGCTGAGCCATGGAAAATGCCGAAAAACTGAGCGGCCCAGATTCCACAGCCAACGACTCGCAGTAGAATGGTTTGCGGTCAGATGGCCTCGCTGCCGAGGCTGCGCGCCATCTTCTTGAGCAGACGGTTGAGCGTGCTGCGCTCCGAGGGCGTAAGGCCGGCAACGATGTTTTTCTCGTGCAGTTCGACCTTGGTCATCAGCTCCGCCAGCAGAGCTTCGCCTGTCGGGCTGAGCGACAGCGCATAGGTCCGACGATCCGCCGCGGTGCGATGTCGCTGGATCAGGCCCTTTTTCTCGAGCTGGTCCAGAGCCGGCGTCAGCGTCGACTTGTCCACACCGACGCCACGGCTTAGGTCGGTTTGATTGATACCCGGATTCGCGTGCAGCAGCACCAGCAGGCTGAAGCGGCCGGGCGTCAGTCCGCCCATGCGACTCGCCAATGAGCTGCCGACCACCTGAATGAAATTTTCAAAAACCGCGACCTGGGCAATACGCAGATTATAGCCATACAGCCCGGGCAGCGGCCCGCGATCCAGCTTCCGCGCCCTGGCCGCTTTGCGCGTCAGGGCTGGAGTATCCTCGCCATTGCCGGCTGAACGCTGGGTCCTGCTCCGCATGTCAGTTCATTTGTCCTGGCAGATAAAGCGCGATCGCCGGGAAAATGACCAGCAGCGCAAGACGAATCAGATCGACGATGATGAACGGCATCACCCCCTTGTAGATCTGCCACAGGCTGATATCGCGGGCAATGGAGTTGATGACAAAGACATTGATGCCGACCGGTGGCATCACCATGCCCAGCGTGGTGACCATGACGATGATGACACCAAACCAGATCGGATCGAAGCCAAGCTGGATCATCACCGGGTAAATGATCGGCACTGTCACCAGGATGATCGCCAGTTCATCCATCAGTGCCCCCAGGATCAGGTACATGATCAGGATCAGGGTAAGGATGCCATAGGGACCGATCGGCAAGCCGGTGAGGAAGTCGCTGACCTTCTGCGGTGTCTGGGTGATGACCAGGAAATAGCCAAACAGGAATGCGCCGACCACGATGGTGAAGATGGAACCGCCGGTGCGCACGGCATCCACCAGACTGGCCTGGATTTCGCTCCAGCCCAGCCGGCCGCGCAGGATGCCGATGATCAGGGCGCCGCAGGCACCGCAGCCGGCCGCCTCGGTGGCGGTGAAGACGCCGCCATAGAGACCGCCGACGATTCCGGCAAACAGCAGTACGGTGGCCCAGATGTCGCGCAGCGAATGGATGCGCTCGCGCCAGCTGGCCTTTGGGCCACGCGGCAGCAGTTCTGGCTTCCACCAGCCGAGAACCTGGATGGTGATGATATACAGCACCACGGCCAGCAGGCCGGGCAGGATGCCGGAGATGAACAGCTTGCCGATATCCTGTTCGGTCAGGATGCCGTAGAGCGCAAACACCACCGAGGGCGGGATCATGATGCCGAGCGTGCCGCCCGCGGCGATCACGCCGGTGGACAGGCCGGGATGGTAGCCGAAGCGGCGCATCTCGGGCAACGCCACGCTGGTCATGGTGGCCGCGGTGGCGACCGAGGAACCGTTGATGGCGGCGAAACCGGCACAGGACATCACGGTGGCCATGGCCAGGCCGCCACGGCGATGTCCGAGCCAGGCCTCGCCGGCGCGGAACAGTTCCCGGCTCATGCCGGCCGCGGTGGCGAAAGTGCCCATCAGGATGAACATGGGAATCACCGCCAGGTCGTAGTCGGTGGCAACCCGGATCGGCGATTGCGCCAGCAAGTTCATCGCCGGCTTCATGGCGGCCAGAATGCCAAAGCCGCCGACGCCGACGATGCCCATGGCGATGCCGACCGGCACCCGCAGCAGCATCAGGATAAAAAGCGCGACGAAGCCGCCGATGGTGACGAAATCCTGATCCACGCTCACGCCTCTTTCCGGTTCGCGATCAACCGCACCAGACGCAGCAGCAGCAGCAGCGTTGCCAGTACAATCCCCAGGGCTGCAACGGCATGGAACGGCCAGACCGGCAGGCGCAGATCGAAGGTCTGCTCGTTGCTGGCATAAACGCTCATCACCTTGCTTTCCAGCATCCAGGCAAACAGGGCCATGAAGGCCAGGGTCACCAGCGTGGCGAAAATGTCGATCAGGCGCCTACCCCAGGCCGGCGCCATTTCCCAGAAACCGTCCACCTGGATATGGCGATTGTGATAGCCGGCAACGGCGATGCCCCAGAACATGGCGGTGCCGAGCAGCAATCGCGAGAAATCGAAGGTGTCGGGCAGGCCGTAATTGAACAGCCAGCGCAGCATGACCGCGGTGAAGGTCAATACGGCAATCGCACCCAGCAACAAGCCGGCCACCATTTCGGCCTTGTCGATGACAGTTTTCATCAGGCTACCCCCCCTGCCGGCACTCTGCCGCAATGCCTGTCAGGAATCAAACGGGCGGCTGCGGCCGCTACAGAAGCCGCAGCCGCCCTTATCGGCAAATACTCAGAAGGCAGCGTTACGCTTCTTCAACTCCGCTTTCAGTTCGTTCAGCGCCTGCTCGCCGTTGACGCCGACTTTCTTGACGTCCTCGTACCAGGCCCTGGTCATCTCATCCGACAGCTTGCGCCAGGCGGCGATATCGCTGTCGCTCGGCTTGACGCCCTCATGGCCCGGCAATGCCAGCATCTTGGCCTTGCCTGAAGACTCGGCATCCGACCAGGCCGTGTTGACCTTCTCCGACATCTCCGACGTGCAATGGTCGTCAAACGCCTTCTTCTGGCTGGCCGACAGCTTGCCGTAGGCCGCCTTGTTCACCGCCAGCACGAAGTTGCTGATATAGAGCGGCGCATCCATATGGTATTTGACCGCCTTCTCGAAGCCGAAGATGAACACGCTGCCCCACGGGAAGCTGATCGCATCGGCCAGGCCGCGCTCCAGCGCATCGCGCGCTTCCGGTGCCGTCACCTGCACGTTGGTCCCACCCGCCAGCGTCACCAGACGCGCCACCGAAGCATTGCCCGGGCGGATCTTGTGGCCCTTCAGGTCGTCGGGCTTGGCGATCTTGATCTTGCTGTGGAAGGTGCCCGGGTCATGCACGAAGGTCATGCAGACCTTCACGTCGCTCATTTCCTTCTCGGCATACTTGCGATACCAGGCATCGATCGCGGCCGAACCGCTCTTGCCATTCGAGAACAGGAAGGGGATTTCGCTGCCGGCGATCACCGGGAAACGGCCGGGCGTGTAGCCGGGATTGACATAGGTGATATCGGCAATGCCGTCGCGCGCCATATCGTAGTGGTCTTTCGCCTGGCCGAGCTGCTGGGCCGGGAAAATCTGCGTCTTCACCGTGCCATTGGTCGCCTTCTCCAGCGAGGCGCCCCATTCGGTGAAGGCCGGATGCAGGGGATGCGACGGCGGCAGCCAGTGGCCGAGCCGCAGCGACACCGGCTTGTCCTGCGCCATGGCGGGCTGCACGGCAGCCAGGCCGAGCGCAGCCGTCAGGCCCAGCGCAGCCGCGCAGGCATAGAAATGACGTTGAATGGTCATGTGTTTTTCCTCCGCTGGCGGGCCGTCACCAAAACGGGACAGCCCTTTTTTGTTTTTTGCACGCGCAGCCTAGCAGCGGCGGGCCGGACCTGTCCACATTGTTTTGTTGGACACCAAACTAATTTCTTGACGCTGCCGGTGTGCGGTGCGAAATTCCGCCCAATATGGGAGGAATCGATGGAACGCTCTTTCGCCAAAGAGATTGAATCGCTGCGTCTGGGTGATGGCGACACCTTCCGTGGCGAGGGCATCCTGGCGGTCACCAAGGCCCTGCTGCAGTCTGGCGTTTCCTATGTCGGCGGCTATCAGGGTGCGCCGGTTTCGCATCTGATCGACGTGCTGGTGCAGGCGCAGGACATCCTCGACGATCTCGGTATCCATCTCGAAACCTGCACCAACGAAGCCTCGGCTGCCGCCATGCTCGGCGCCTCGATTCATTACCCGGCGCGCGGCTGTGTCACCTGGAAGGCCATTGTCGGCACTAATGTGGCCTCCGATGCGCTGAGCAACCTCGCCTCCGCTGGCGTCACCGGCGGTGCCCTGATCGTGGTGGGCGAGGATTACGGCGAAGGCGCCAGCGTGATCCAGGAACGCAGCCACGCCTATGCGATGAAATCCTCGATGTGGCTGCTTGATCCGCGGCCTGACCTGCCGGTCATCACAAAAACCGTGCAGGATGCCTTTGAACTGTCGGAAGCCTCCAATACACCAGTGATGCTGGAGCTGCGCATCCGCGCCTGCCATGTCACCGGCGAATTTGCTGCCAAAACGAACCAGCATGCGAAAGTGTCGCGCAACAGCCGCCTGCCCGGCCCGTCTGCCTTCAACTACGACCGCCTCGCCCATCCGCCCGCCACCTTCATGCAGGAAAAGCTGAAGCTGGAGCAGCGCATGCCCGCGGCACGCAAGTTCATTCTCGAGCGTGGCCTGAACGAGACCATGCCGGGCGACCTGTCGGAGATCGGCATCATCGTTCAGGGCGGCCTGTACAATGCCCTGAACCGCGCGCTGATGAATCTCGGCCTGGCCGATGCCTTCGGCAACAGCCGGGTGCCGGTGCTGGTGCTCAATGTCACCTATCCGCTGGTACCGGAACAACTGAACCAGTTCTGCGCCGGCAAGCAAGCCGTGCTGATGGTGGAGGAAGGCTCGCCGGATTACATCGAGCAGGCCCTGTGCACCGCGCTGCGCCGTGCCGATATCAATACCCGCGTGCATGGCAAGGACATGCTGCCGGCGGCCGGCGAATACACGATCGAGGTGCTGACCCGCGGCCTGCTGGCTTTCGTCAAGGCCGAGCAGCCGCGGATCGATGTCTCCGTCTCTGATGCCGCCTTCAATGCGGCGCTGGACAATCGCAAGACCGCCCAGGCCCTGATCGGCACCAACCTGCCGCTGCGGCCGCCGACCTTCTGCACTGGCTGTCCGGAACGGCCGGTCTTCACCGCGATCAAGCTGGTCGAGCGCGAAATCGGCAAGGTGCATGTCGCCGCCGATATCGGCTGCCATGCGCTCGCCACTTTTGCGCCTTTCTCGCTCGGCCATTCGATCCTCGGCTATGGCATGTCGCTGGCCTCGGCCGCCGGCGTCGGGCCGCTGATGAACACGCGCTCGCTCGCCATCATGGGCGATGGCGGCTTCTGGCATAACGGCGTGCTGTCCGGTGTCGCCTCGTCGATGTTCAATCGCGGCGACGGCGTGCTGATCGTGATGAAGAACGGCTACACCTCGGCCACCGGCGTGCAGTATATCCCCTCCTCGGCCGGCAACCGCGTCGACGGGCTGGGCAGCGGCTCTGATATCGAGACAACGCTGAAGGCGCTCGGCGTCAAATGGGTGCGCACGCTGCGCTCCTATGGCCTGAAGGACATGCGCGCCTCGCTGAAAGAGGCGCTGACCACCACCACCAAGGGCCTGAAGGTGATCCTGGCCGAGGGCGAATGCCAGCTGGCGCGCCAGCGTCGCCTGCGTACCGATGAGGCCAAAGCCCTGAAATCCGGCGAGCGCGTGGTGCGCACCCGTTTCGGTATCGACGATGCAGTGTGCACCGGCGACCATTCCTGCATCCGGCTGTCGGGCTGCCCGTCGCTGACCATCAAGCCCAATCCCGATCCGCTGCGTACCGATCCGGTGGCCAGCGTCAACAGCGGCTGTGTCGGCTGCGGCCATTGCGGCGAGGTGGCGCATGCCGCCGTGCTCTGCCCGTCTTTCTACAAGACCGAGATCGTGCATAACCCCGGCTGGTGGGACCGCCTGAGCGACCGCCTGCATCGCGCCGTGATCGGCTGGCTGGGTGGCCGCGCGGTCCAGTCTGCGCAGCCGGCGGCGGGAGAGTGACATGACCACCACGCGCCCCCTCTGCATCCTGATCGCCGCCATGGGCGGCGAAGGCGGCGGTGTGCTGACCGGCTGGATCGTCGATGCTGCCGAGCGCGCCGGCTATCCGGTGCAGAGCACCTCGATCCCCGGTGTGGCCCAGCGCACCGGCGCCACCACCTATTACATCGAGATCTGGCCGGAAAAGACGACGCAGCGCCCGGTGATGTGCCTGAACCCGATGCCGGGCCAGGTGGATGTGATGATCGCCAGCGAATTCGTCGAGGCCGGCCGTGCGATTGCCAACGGCTATGTCTCGCCCGATCGCACGCTGCTGATCGCCTCGACGCACCGCATTTTCGCCGTGGCGGAAAAAAGCGCCATGGCCGACGGCCGCTATGACGTGACCAAGCTGTTCCGCGCTGCCAAGGATCACGCGCGACAGACCGTGCTGTTTGACATGGACCAGGCCGCGAAAGACGCCGGCAGTATTCTGAACGCCGTGCTGCTGGGCGCGCTGGCCGGGTCCGGCGCCCTGCCCCTGCCGGCCCAGGCCTTCGAGGACGGCATCCGCGCCGAAGGCAAGGCGGTGGAGAGCAATCTGGCCGGCTTCCGCTTCGGGCTCTCGCATGGCGAAGGCGAGATCGCCGCCCGCGCCGCCGTGCTGTCCACCCTGCCGCCGGCCGCCGCCGTGCCATCGCTGGCCGACCGCATCGCACGGTTGCCGCTTGCCGTGCAGAAATTTGCCGCCGAGGGCATCAAGCGCCTGATCGACTATCAGGGCGTGGACTACGCCCGTCTCTATCTCGACCGGCTCGACACCATCGTGAAGCTGGGCGATGAAGCGCTGGCCAACGAGACCGCACGCCATCTGGCGCTGCGCATGAGCTTCGAGGATGTCATCCGTGTGGCGCAGCTGAAGCTGAAGCCCGAACGCTTCAGCGCTATCGAGCGCGAACAGCGGGTGCGGCCCGACCAGCCCTATACGGTGGCCGACTTCATGAAGCCCGGGGTGGAGGAAATCGCCTCCCTGCTGCCGCCGATGCTGGCGCAGCGCATCATTGCGCTGTGCGACCGGCGCGGCTGGACCGAAAAGCTGCATGTCGGCATGACCGTGCAGTCCAACCGCATCGGCGGCTACCTGAAACTGCGCGCCCTGGCCGGATTGCGCGGCTGGCGCCCGCGCAGCTTCCGTTATGCCGAAGAGCAGCAGCGTATCGAGGACTGGCTCGACCTGATCCGCCGCGCCGCCGCACTGGATACCGCCTTTGCGCGCGAGATCGTCGACTGCGCCCGCCTGATCAAGGGCTATGGCGATACCTTCAAGCGCGGCGCCGGCAACTTCGAGCGCATCCGCGCCCGTATCATCCTGCCGGCACTGGATGGCCGCATCCCGCCAGCACAGGCGAGCGACGCGCTGGTGCAGGCCCGCACGGCGGCTCTGGCCGATCCGGATGGCCAGTCGCTCGGCAATATGCTGGGCGAGTTCGAGGCCAGCCTGCGCCAGTCCCTGCCGCACGCCGCCGAATAAAAAAGGGCGCCAGAAGATGGCGCCCTTTTTCCTTTCTGATACAGACCGCCGTTACGACGTGGTGTCGTATTTCACCGTGCAGCCATAGGGCCGCGAGGTGGCGGTGCTGACCGCCTTGCCCTGCGCCAGTTCAGACAGGGCGACATCGACAAAGTTCTTGGCCGTTGCCAGATCGTCAATGCGGGTCGAGGGCTTGTCATCGATGCCGCCGGCATAGGCCAGCTTGCCGGTCTTGTCGATCACATACATATGCGGTGTCACCTGCGCGCCATAGGCCCGCGCGATCTGGCTCTTGGGATCGAGCAGCACCGCCGAGGGCGCCGCGCCACGATCCGTGGTCAGCTTGTTGGCCTGATCAGGCGTCACATAGCCCTGCTCGCCGACCGGCGAGGACACGATGGTCAGCCACACCACATTCTGCGCCGTCCACTTCTTCTGCAGCGCCTGCATATTGTTGCCGGTGTAATGCTTCTTCACGAAGGGGCAGTCGTGGTTCGACCATTCCAGCACCACGGTCTTGCCCTTGAGATCAGCGAGCGAAACCGTCTTGCCATTGGAATCCTTGGCGGTGAAGACCGGTGCCGGCTGGCCGACCTGCACATTGGCGGCAAAGCCGAGCTGCGGAATGCCCAGCAGGCCGGCTGCCCCGATGGCGGCAGCGGAGAGAAGGATACGACGCGATAGGGTCATGGTTGCACACTCCTTGTCAGGTTGGAGAGAGACGCACTTTTCTGCTGCTGGCCGCGCGCACCGACGCGGTCCAGAAGGTCGAGATGCTCCAGCACGATGGCTGGGGTGAGAATCTGAGGCAGCACCACACTCTGGCCACCGGCATAGAACAGATAGAGCGGCACGCCGCTGCGGCCATTCTGTTCCAGCACGCGGGTGATGTCGGGGTCCTGATTGGTCCAGTCACCCTTCATGTAGACGATATTCCGGTCGCGGAACGCCTGCTGCACGCGGTCGCTCGACAGCGCCGTGCGCTCGTTCACCATGCAGGTGATGCACCAGGCCGCCGTCATGTTGACAAAGACCGGCTGCTGCTGCGCCAGCAGGCGATCCAGCTTCTGCCGGCTGAAGGCCTCCACGGTCTGGCCGGCCGGGCTGACCTGCGCCACCGCCGTGCCGGGAACAGCTGCATCGCGGGCGGTGCCATAGAGGGCGCCGCCGGCCACCAGCAGCAGCGCCGCAGCGCCGATGGCTGCCGCACGGCCCTGCAGGCTGAACGACCAGGCGGCCGCAGCCACCAGCACAAGCCCCAGCATGGCGGCCAGCAGGCCCTGCTGCCCGACCTGCTGGCTCAGCACCCAGATCAGCCAGGCGACGGTGGCATAGAGCGGGAAAGCCAGGGCCTGCTTGACCCGTTCCATCCAGATGCCGGGCCTGGGCAGGCGGTCGGCCAGCTGCGGCACGAAGGTGAGCATCAGGAAGGGCAGCGCCAGGCCGAAGCCGAGCGCGAGGAAGATGGCAATGCCGATGGCGGCAGGCTGGGTCAGTGCGAAGCCGGTGGCCGCCCCCATGAAGGGCGCCGTGCAGGGCGTGGCGACCACGGCCGCAAGGATGCCGGTGAAGAACGAGCCCTGATAGCCGCCGCGCTGCGCCAGTCCCTCGCCGATACCCGCGAAGCGTCCGCCGATATGAAAGACGCCGGACAGGCTGAGCCCCATGGCAAACAGCAGATAGGCCAGCACGGCGATCACCAGCGGCATCTGCAACTGGAAGCCCCAGCCGATCTGGGCGCCGGCCGCGCGCAAGCCGAGCAGCAATCCGGCGAGCGCGCCGAAGCTGAGCAGAATCCCCAGCGTATAGGCCAGGCCATGACGGCGCATCTGCGCCCTGCCCGCGCCCGCGTGACCGACCAGCGCAAGAATCTTGATCGACAGCACCGGGAAGACGCAGGGCATCAGGTTGAGCAGGATGCCGCCCAGCATGGCCAGCACCACCGCCTGCAGGATCGCCGCCCCGTCGGCTGCTGCCATCATCGGCGCTGCCGCCCCATAGGCGATCTCGGTGAATTCAAAGGCCTGGCGCTGCTGCGTGCCGCCGGTGTCTTCGGTGAGCACGAGCAGGCCGCCGGTCTGCTGCGGCAATCCGGCGGCGGCAAAACTGCCGCGCTTGAGCGTCAGTGTGAGGCGGTCGGCCTCGACCTGCATCGGCTGCGCGGCCGCATGCTCGATCATCGCTTCCTGATGCGGCAGGAAGGCCGCGCTGTGAATGCGGTCGGCCCGCAGGCCCGGCACGGCCACATGCAGGACATAGCCATCCGTGGTGGTGGCCATCCGCGCCGACCAGGGCGACGGTTGCGCAATGCCCTGGCGCGCGGTGGCGAAGGCGGCCGCCGTTGCAGGATTGGCCATCCCCGCACCGGCGGGCAACGCAAGATCAAGCGACGCCTCGCCCGGGATGCATTCCTTCTGGCAGACCAGCCAGTTCACATCGGCCTTCAGCGCAACCTGCGCCGGTACCTGCGCCGGCGGCGTGATCTGCGTCAGCAGCAGGATCTCGCCCTCGTAGCCATAGTTGACCAGATGCGCGACGGGAATCCGCTCCGGCACCGGCCAGACAATCGGTCCCGCCGTGAAGCCCGCGGGCAGGGTCCAGCGGATCTCCGTCGCCAGCCCGGAATCGCCGGGATTGCGCCAGTAGGTGTGCCAGTGCTCGGCCATGCGCAGGCGAACCCCGACCCAGAAGGGTTCGCCGCCGCGGATATCGGAGGGTTCGGCCAGCAGCGTGGCGGCGACCAGATCGTTGCCGGACAGCTGGGCCTGAGCCTGGGCCGGAAGGACAAGGCCGCAGGCCAGCGCCGCTGCGAGAGCGGCCTGCTTGAGGCAGCGGAAAAAGCCGGGGCGGCGCATGGCATAAAATTCCGGTAAAACCGCCTGCGGAGCAAGCGATATCAGCCTCACAAGGCCGCGAGGCGGTGGGAGCCACCCTGCCTGATTTTTCAGCTAAAACGCGAAGGACACGCTGAAAGCGCCAAACTGGTCACTGGCATTCTGGCTTTCATATTCGCGGGTGCGCAGCACATGGGTATAGGCAAGCCGCACGCCATCGACCACCACGGCGAGACCGAACTGTGCGTCGCCGACATAGTGTTCCTTCCTGGTGCTGCGGCTGTCGACGAAGGTGTTGCCGTCGAGAAAGATGTTATGCGCCACGGCACGGCCATCGACGCCGGCAAACAGATACCAGCCGAAACCGCCGGGCGCCTTCTCGAAATAGCCCGACCCCGGCAGGCTGGGCTGCACGCGCGGCGGGCCGTAATCAATCGGCAGGTTCTGGCCGAAGCGGAACATCATGCCGCTGTTGGCATAGACATAGACGTTGCCCAGTGCCGCACCGGCATGCGGCGTGGCATCAATACCGAAACCACCCGGCAGCTTGAATTCCGGCGACTGCCAGCTGCGCTGATAGGTGAACTGCAGAGTCGGCTCGTTCTTGAGCTGGGTATCCCAGCCCTGCGCCTCCGGGGAGTCGACAATGGAGTGGATGAAGTCCTGGGTCTCATGCGCCAGCGATGCCGGGCCGACCACACCGACACTGACCATGAACTGGTCAAGCACCTGGCCGGTGCGCGCCACCATGCCGACCGAACCATACAGCCAGCCGGCATAGGGCCGATCATTGGCGGGCGGATTGCGCAGCAGCTTGTCAGAGGCCGTGTACATATTCTGGCCGAGCGCATATTCGATGCGGATGTCGCTGTGCCATTTCAGCATCGGCACTTCCAGCGCCAGATCGCGCAGCCATTCAGGCTCGCCGCCTTTCGGCGTCAGATAACTGAAGCGGGCGCCGCTCGTGTAGCGATGGTCGGTGTTGTAGAATAGATCGTTTTCCAGAACGAAACTGAAGGTCCCCACCTGCGGCTCCGCCTGCTTGGCCAGATCGGGCGGATCGGCCGCATAACTGAGCGGCGCGGCAATCATGACGGCGGCGAAGGCGGCAGCGGGAATTTTCTGGGACATCAACCGGCAGACACTTTTTATGAGGTGAGGCTTCATCAGATGAGGCCAGCCCCTCTTGCCGGGTGAATGTGGCATGAACGGGGCAGACATGATGTTTCTGTCTACCATGTTTGGCGGCATCGCGCTCAATCCACGCCCGGCCGCGAGCGCATGCTCTTCACCCCGGACCGCTTGGTCTTCGATTCCAGCCGGCGCTTCTTCGAGCCCAGCGTCGGCCGGGTTGCCCGGCGCGGCTTGGGCACCACGGCGGCGGCCTGGATCAGGGCCACCAGGCGGTCGATCGCATCCTGCCGGTTGCGCTCCTGGCTGCGATGCTGCTGCGCCGTCATCACCAGCACGCCATCCAGCGTCAGCCGGCTGCCGGCGAGCTTTTCCAGCCGCGCCCGCACATCGTCGGAAAACGCCTTCGAGCGCCGCACATCGAAGCGCAGCTGAACTGCCGTCGAGACCTTGTTGACGTTCTGGCCGCCGGGGCCGGAGGCGCGGACGAAACTGATCTCGATCTCGCGCGGATCGAGGCTGATGCGAGGGGTGACGCGAATCATGGCGGGCACCCTAGCTGGCCCCTGCCCCCTTGCCCAGCAAAGCCGGCTGAACTGCCCACAGAACATGGAGCGAATGATATTAGCGCCTTGCCTTGGCTGCGGAAACCACAAAGAACATAATAGCAACATTTTGCCTTGCCCGCAAGCTGGCTTTCCCGACCGTCCGCCAGCAAGATGCGGACAGTCCGTTGCTGAAGAAACGAGCCCGATGAAAACCGTCCTGCATGTCGGCTGCGGCCCGCGCCATGCCAGCCCCCTGCATGCCACCTTCCGTACGCCCGACTGGCGCGAGCTGCGCCTCGATATCGACCCGGATGTGCAGCCCGATATCGTCGGCAGCATGACCGACATGCATGTGGTGCCCACCGCATCGGTGGATGCGCTGTGGTCGTCGCACAATATCGAACATCTGGAAGCCCATGATGTGGCCACCGCGCTGGCCGAATTCCGCCGCGTGCTGAAGCCCGGCGGCTTTGCCCTGATCGTGACGCCCGACATCCAGGAAGTCTGCCGCCATGTCGCCGAAGGCAAACTGGAAGACACGCTCTACACCGTACCGGCCGGGCCGATTGCCGCCATCGACATCCTCTATGGCTGGCGCCGCGAACTGGCCAACGGCAAGACCTATATGGCGCACCGCACCGGCTTCACCCGCGATACGCTGAAGGCCAAGCTGAACGCCGCGGGCTTCGGCCTGGTGGCCGTGCAGGCCAACCAGAAGGCGCTGGAACTGATGGCAATTGCCTTTGGCACGGCGCCGGATCAGGCCAGCCTGCAGGCGGTGCTGAAATCGCTGTAGCGATCAGGCCTTGCGCAGGAACTCGCGCAGATCCTCGTAGATTCGCTTGCTCATGGCATCGGCGCCATTCAGCATCAGGCCGAGCTGGGTGCGGTTGACGCCCAGCTGCTGGGCCAGGTCGTCCATGGTCATTTTCGATTCCGCGCAGGCCTCGGCCACCGCCTGCACCGACATGCCCTCGGCATAATAGCGGCCATAGACCACCTTGACCTTGAACTCGATGGGCTTGCGCTTCTGCAGCGGGCTGGCGACTTCGCTGGGCGAGCGCAGGCGCAGCGGTGGCTGTGGCACCGGGTCTTCGCTGCTGTGCTGCATCGCCTCGGCCAGCAGGTCGGGCAGCGACTGGCTCTTGCCAATCGTGTTGTCGAGCAGGCGGCGGACGGTGTCGATCAGCTCGGTTTCGATTTTCGGCAGTGTGTGCGCCTCGCCGAAGCAGTCGTAATAGCTGCTGATCTCGCCCAGCCGGTCGCGACGACGGGTGAGGAAATCGCGCGCGCCCAGTGGCACGCTGCGACCATGCTCGCCGATCCGCACGATGAAAATACGGGTGGCGTTGACCTCGACGATGCAGACCTGCCAGCGCAGATTGACCAGGTTATGCGCCAGCTTCTCGCGGCGGCCATGCTCAAACTGCGGCAACTGGCCTTCGACCAGATCGACCAGCACATAGAACTTGTCGATTTCGTCGATGTATTTGCGGAAGCTGTCGAAACTGGCCGCGAAAGAGTCCGGCTCGGCAATGCGGCGAATAATCGACACGCCCTGCAGCTCCGCTTTGTTGAGCAGGTCGTTGAGCTGGGCGAGTGTGGTCTGGCCGGCCATGATCTTTGTAGGGATTATATCGCCGGGACTTCGCTCCCGGCAATCTGGAATAGTTTTCAAAATGGTGGCGTCGTTGCCGGGAAGACGCCCCAAAGGCCAGCGGCCGTTGCCCTGCCGGGCACCCACGGCTGCGGGTACAACCCGGCAGGCCGGCATACAGTTTCAGAGGGATTCATATGTCGACCTATAATCGCTTTCATTGCCGGGGTGATGGCGCAGCGATAGACTGCAATCAACATAATCATAATGTGCATGGGAAACGCCGTTGCAGTCACGACTGAAAGGCGAACTGAACCCGCAGTTGGATGATGCGCCGGAACTGCGCGCCCTGCTGGAATACTGGCGCGAAAAGTCTCCGCCCGACGGCATTCCGAACCGCAGCGCCATCGACCCCGCCGAACTCAAGCCGCATCTGGGTTCACTGTTCATTGTCGAACCCCTGCCCGGCGAGGAGGATTTCCGCTATCGCCTGATCGGCGCCGACATCACGGCGATCAATGGCCAGGAATTCACCGGCAGCACGGTAAGGCAGCTGATGCATGGCCTCTCAAAAGTCGACGCCGACGCGGTGATCAACGCCTATCAGATCGTGGTGCGCAAGCGCACCATCCTGCGCGCGCGTGGCACGCTGATCTGGGCGCAGAAGGACTATCTGGAATTCGACTCCCTGCATCTGCCGATCCGCGCGCCCGACGACACCGCGACCTGGCTGCTGGGCAAGATGACGGTGCTGAAAATGTCCTTCGCCACCGGCATCGCGCCCAGCCTGCAGGGTCGCGGCGCGGCCTAGGCCGACGGCAGGCAGCCGTTCAGACGCCGATATCCTCGTTCCACAATTGCGGCTTTGCAGCAACGAAATCGCGCATCAGGCCGATGCAGGTGGCATCCTGCAATACATCGACGGCGACACCGCGGCTGCGCAGCAGGTCTTCCTCACCCATGAAGGTGCGATTCTCGCCGACGATCAGCTTCGGGATGCCGTAGAGCAGGATGGCGCCACTGCACATCGCGCAGGGCGACAGCGTGGTGTAGAGCGTGGCAGCGCGATAGACGCTGGCCGGCTGGCGTCCGGCATGCTCGAAGGCATCCATCTCGCCATGCAGGATGGCGCTGCCCTGCTGCACCCGGCGGTTATGACCGCGACCGATGATGCGGCCCTGATGCACGATCACCGAACCGATCGGAATACCGCCCTCGGCCAGCCCGGCACGGGCCTCGTCGATGGCTGCCTGCATGAAGGGGTCCATACGCGCTCCCCATGATGAAAGGCCCGACGATACCTTCGGGCACCGGCTTGCGTGACGGCAGAGTATTCCGGACCGGCCCGATGCAGGCAACCCTGAGGGTTGCCCCCGCGTTGTCGCAATAGCGCTACCGGAGCACGGTCACGCATGGCACAAGCTTTGTCCATCGCTGTGACTGGTATTGTGATAGGCTGCGGTCCAACCAAAGACAAATCAGAGGTTTTTGCCGCTGCGCAGCCGCGAACCGGTGATCCATTCGGATCACTGGCGATACGATATCCCAGCCAGGGTGGTGTACGAAACGATGAGATTCGTCGGACGCAAGCCTGCCCATTGCATCATGCAGGACCGGACAGTCCTATCCCGTCGCGCCGTTCTGATGGGCGGATGCGGCGCAGCCGCGAGCTGCCTGTTGCCCCGCATGGCCCCTGCGGCGACCGCCATCGTTCTGCCACTGGCGTCCGACCAAAGACAGTTCTCGGTGTTTTACAAAGGCACCCGGATCGGTGCCCATACGATCCTGTATTCATCGGCAACCGACGAAACCCTGGTCAGCACCAGGATAAACCTGCTGGTCAAGGCGGCCTTCTTCACGGTCTTCCGATTCAGCCACAGTTCGACCGAAACCTGGCGCGCCGGTCAACTGATCAGCCTGAACAGCGAAACCCTCGAACATGGCGAAATTCTCCGCGTCGATGGCACGGCGACGCCGCAGGGCTTTCGCGTGGTGAGCAAGGGTGGGCCATTCATTGCCCCGGCGGCGACCCTGACCTCAAACAGCCTGTGGACTCCCGCCGTGCTGGAACAGACCACGCTGGTCGATGCCCAATACGGCGGCATCATCGGCGTAAGCGCCCGCAAATTCGCCGACGAGCAGATCATGATCGGCGGCCGGCAGATTGCCGTGACGCGCTATACGCTGATCACGCCCTATCTGGCCGGCAGCATCTGGTACGACGAGAAAAACCTGTGGGTCCGCGGCGAGTTCGAACGCGACGGATCACATATCCAGTATCAGCTGGACCTGTGAGGGACCGATGCGACAACCCAGGGAGCGCGCGGTGATGATGTTCAGAAACCCGTTCCGGCTTGCCGTCATTATCCTGGCGGGTGCCGTTGCCGGCTGCGCGGCCGTGTCCGTTGTGCTCGCCCCTCCGCCGGTCACGCTCGCCACCGGTACGCCGGGTGGCATCTACCATCCGGTCGGCAATGCGATCTGCCGCATGTTCAATCTGCCGGACTCCCAGCAGACGACGCGCTGCCTGGCGGTGAGTTCCGAGGGATCGGTGGCGAATATCGGGCGGATCGAAAACCGCAAGGCCGCCTTCGGGCTGTCGCAGACCGACATTGCCTATGCGGCCTATCATGGCGAGGGGCCGTTTGCCGCCGCTGGCCCCGATCCGAAGCTGCGCATGCTGATCGCGCTCTATCCGGAAGCCTTTACCGCCATCGTGCGCGCCGATACCGGCATTCGCGACTTCGAAGACCTGCATGGCCGGCGCATCGGCATCGGCAAGAGCGGTGCCGGGTATGGCTTCACCCGCGATGTCGTGCTCGGCTTTTACCGCCAGTCGATCCCCAATCCCGAGCATGCGCTGGAATTCGGGCCGGCCGAGCAGAATCCGGCGCTGTGCAACAACCTCGTCGATGCGATCATTTTCCAGGCCGGACATCCCAACGGGCTGACCCAGGAGGCCACGACCGGCTGCCCGGCCAGACTGGTGCGCGTGGCCGGCCCACCGATCGACCGGCTGCTGGCCGCGCATGCCTTTTACACCGCCACCGTCATCCCCGGCGGCATGTATGCCGGCAATCCCGAGGATGTGCAGACCATTGGCACCCGCGCCATCCTGATCACCACCAGCAGCCAGCCTGACCGGCTGGCCTATGCCATGGTGAAGGCGGTGTTCGAGCATTTCGAGGATTTCAGGCGCCTGCATCCCGCGCTGGCGACCCTGGCGATCAAGGATATGGTGCCGAGTGAAGCCGTGATCCCGATCCATCCGGGTGCCCTGGCCTATTACCGCGAGGCCGGGCTGGTGCGTTGAGCACCGCACACCTTGATGATTCTGAACGTCGCCTATGCACTTGTTCTACGAGTCACCGCTCACGCAAACTATCGTGACGATAGCGCGCAATGGGAGAAATCAAATAGTCGATCATTCGCCGACGATCAGTTTTGATCTCTGCGCTGATCGCCATGCCAGCCCCAAGATCCATCCTGCGACCTTCCACATCGATATAGCTGCGATCCAGCGCCACCCGCATTGGGAAGACCAAGCCTAGCTTCTCATCCTTTATGGCATCCCGGGACACCGAGATGACGCGGCCCGGCAAGGTGCCGTACTTGGTGAACAGAAATGTCTCAAGCTTCAATTCAACTTCCTGGCCGGGCACGATGAAACCGATATCCCGATTCATCACCATCGCCTCGACTTCGATCTCCGCCTGGTCTGGCACAATGGCCATGACGGCCTGGGCAGGCGTCACCACGCCGCCCAGCGTATGCAACGCCAGCTGCTGCACAACACCATCAATGGGCGCAAGCAGCGTCTGCATCCCCTGACGCTGTTCAGCCTTGAGCAATTCTTCTTCGATAGAAGACACCTTACGCTCGGCTTCGGTTCTCTGCGTCAATATTGTCTTCGCATATTCGGATTCAGCCTGCCGGCGCTGCCTCTGCAATGTGAGAAGACCCGCGACGACTTCATCGCGACGATGCTGCAACGCGCGGGACTCGTTATTCATCTCAACCAGCTGTTGTTGCAACTCCAGGGACAGGAGTCTGGACCCATAACCCTGCTCGGCCAGGTGGGCGCGTGCAGCAGCACGCTCACTCAACAGCGGTAATGCCTGCTGATTTTTGAGGATGGCCGATTCCACACCTTTTCGTTCAGAAAGCTTCCTCTCATACTCGGCATCCAGTGCTGCCAGCCTCGACAGGTGCTCGTCCACTTGCATCAGCAGCAAGGCGCGATGCATAGCAACCAGATTGGCCGGAACGCCAATTGGGGGTTTATAATGGGCGAGAGCCTTGTCCGGGAACATCGCCGCATCCAGGCGCGCCATTTCGATTTTTGCAGACACAAGCTCAGAGACCAGCCGGCGCACATCAGCCCCCGTGGCTGTAAGATCCAGTTCGATCAGCACGTCGCCGGCATTCACGCGCTTGCCGTCATGGACGTGGATGGCCCGGACCACTCCCGTTTCAAGCGGCTGGATGACCTTGGTTTTTCCCGCCGGGACCGTCTTGCCTTCCGCCACCGCCACGACGTCAAGCTCACCGATGAATGACCAGGCCAGACCAATGACAAGCATGGCAGTCACGGTCCAGAACAATACGCGCACCGTCGGCGAGACCGGCGTCTCCAGCACTTCAATGGCGGCAGGCATGAACTCGATGTCGTCCAGTTGCCGCTTTGGCTGCGGCCCGACGGCCCGCTCATTGGCCAGGGCCGCCCGCGTGACTGCGAATGCGCGCCGCACCCCTTCAAACAGCATGAAGCCCGCCTGCCTGCTGGCGCATCATCGATGCAAAGCGGCCGCTCTGCCGCATGAGCTGATCGGGAGAGCCGTCTTCGACGATCTGCCCCTGTTCAATGGTGAGAATCCGGTGTGCATGCCGCACCGCAGACAGGCGATGCGCGATGATCAGAACCGTACGCCCCTGGCAAATGCGATCCATATTGGCCTGGATAGCGGCTTCCGACTCAACATCGAGGGCGCTGGTAGCCTCATCAAAAATCAGAACCCGCGGATTTCCGATCAGAGCGCGCGCAATGGCGATCCGCTGCCGCTGCCCCCCCGACAGCGTAGCGCCGCGCTCTCCCACCATCATGTCGTAGCCCTGCGGCATCGACATGATGAACTCATGCGCGCCAGCCAGTTCGGCCGCAGCAACGATGCGTTCGAGCGATACACCGGGATCAGCAAGGGCAATATTCTCCCTGATCGTTCCGGTGAACAGTGTGTTTTCTTGCAGAACAATACCAATCATCCGGCGCAATGAGGATGGATCGATCATCGAAAGATCAACACCATCCACCATGACCTTACCACTTTCTGGCACATACAAACGTTGCACCAACTTGGTCACAGTGCTCTTACCTGAGCCCGATGGGCCAACAATACCGATCACCTGACCCGGCTGAATTTCAAGCGAGAGATTGCGTAGAATCTCCGGACCATCTGGTCGATACCGGAAAGTAACGCGGTCAAAAGATATCTGGCCTTTGAGGGTCGGCAGCGACTGACGACCGGCGCTAACACTATTTTCCGTCCTCGTATTCAGAATATCGCCAAGTCGTTCAATTGACAGGCGTGCCTGCTGGAAATCCTGCCAGAGCTGGGCGATACGCAGGATTGGTCCGCTGACACGGCCAGACAGCATGTTGAAGGCAACAAGTTCACCGACTGTCAGTTGCCCTCCAATGACGAGTTTTGCACCAAACCACAATGTCGCCGCCAACAACACCTTGTTGATCAGTTGAGCAATCTGGCTGGCCACGCTGGACAGGTTTCCGACCTTGAACGATGCTTTGACATAGGCTGCCAGCAGCTCTTCCCAGCGCCGCTGCATCTGGGGCTCGACTGCCATGGCTTTCACCGTTTCGATGCCGGAAATGCGCTCGACCAGAAATGACTGATTCTCTGAACCGCGCGCGAACTTGTCATCGAGCCGCGCTTTCAGAACCGGCGTCACGAAGATTGACAAGCAGACATAAAAAGGCACCGCCGCCAGGGTCAACCAGGTCAGGAACGGGCTGTATAAGAACATGACGAAGATAAAAACGAAGGTGAAGAAGAGATCGACGACAAGGGTCATCGTCGAACCGGTCAGGAAATTCCGGATATTATCCAGTTCGCGCACGCGCGCGACGCTGTCGCCGACGCGACGCGCTTCGAAATAGGCCAGCGGCAACCCCATGATATGGGTGAATAATCGCGCGCCCAATTCAAGATCGACACGATTGGTGGTATGCGAAAAGAGGTAGGCGCGCAAACTGCCAAAGATCGCCTCGAAAACCGCAATGGCCAGCAGAGCGAAAACCAGTACATCCAGTGTCGTGAGAGAGCGATGCACCAGAACCTTGTCAATCACGACCTGGAACATAAGTGGCGATACCAGTGCCAATACCTGGATTATGAAGGTCGCGAACAGCACTTCGCCGAACATCTTACGGTATTTAACGATTGCCGGGATGAACCAGCTGACATCGAAACGACGCTGCGATCCGGCCAGATCGGCACGCGTTGTCATCAGCATGAGATCGCCGGACCACAGTGCCTCAAATTGCGCGCGTGGCATCACCTGGGGCCGGCCATCCGGCGCACGGGCGATCAGGACTGTCTCGCCATTCGCATCCTTGCGAACCGCGGCCAGTACAATAAAAGTGCCATCCTTCAGAATCGCCAGGCCCGGCAACGGCGTCGTCGCAAGACGCGACCAGTTCGAGCTGATCTTGCGGATTTTAATATCGAGCCGCTTGCCGGCACGGAGCAGATCCGTGACATCAAAATAACTATCGCTTCGGGCAAACTGGTGCCGGAGTTGCTCAATATCAAGCGGACGCCCAAGCAGGCGCATGATCATGGCAAAACAATAGAGGCCGGAATCTATGGCAGATTCAGACTTTTCCACGCCTCGCCCTTTTAATTCCCCCGCCATTTTCAATCTTCAATAGCCAATAATCACTTATAGAATACTCAGAGAGTGGCGCCCACTGCCACACGGTGATGAGGCAATAGTCTCGCGATCGCCGACATGCTGCCAAAAACAATGCATCAACCCGGACCACTTCAATGGGAGAGGGTCAAGCAGCGACGGATCCGCCGGTTGCCCTGAGTCGCCCCCCTCGCACCGGCAACCGCAACGTGACCTTCATAACAGATCAGAAGGGCGCATCATAAGCCGTTGTAAACAATCTGAAATAGCGCTCATCAGCTCCTGCACTCTTTAAGCGGCTTCGTACCGATGCACATCATGCCTCACGGGGTATCGCCCCATCCTCGATGCGCAAGCTATGCCCAGGTGGTTGCGAAAATAGGCGCCAGGTCATTGGCGACCTGCGCATCCAGCACCATCTGACCGACCGGCGGCGCCGTATAGGCCGCCATGGCATCGACCAGGGACTGAATATTGGCGGCAGAGATCGCATGATTGCCGTCGACAGTCTGAATACTGTCGACACGGGAAGATGCATCGATATACCAGTCCTTCAAGGACACTTGGCTCTCGGTCTCACCGATTACATTGATCACCAGATCATTGCCGTCCTGGCGGAACCAGAGCTGATCGTAAGATACACCGCCAGCGAAGCGCAGGATATCGGTGGTCATAGCGGCATCAGAGATGCCGCTCTGCACCACACTGTCGATCCCGTCACCGCGACTCATTACATAAATGTCGTTTCCGGCACCGCCGTTCATTACATCGATGCCCGTACCGCCCTGTAGCGTATCGTCGCCGGCATAACCATGAAGCGTGTCATTCCCAACACCGCCACTGATTGAGTTTGCGCCATTGCTTCCGGTGAAAATATCGTCGTAATCCGAGCCGACGAGATTCTCGATTCCTGTCAGCGTATCGCCTGCCGCATCACCGGTCGTACCGGTTCCGGTGTCCAGGCTCACCGTCACCGCTGCGCCGGCGCCACTATAATAAACGGTATCAATGCCCGCGCCGCCGCTCAGCTGATCGGCACCAGCACCGCCGGCCAGCCAGTCGTCGCCATCATCGCCGTTGAGGATGTCGATCCCGTCACCGCCATTCAGATTGTCGCTATCGGCACCGCCGTTGAGGGTGTCATTGCCGGCCCCGCCTTGCAGGACGTCATACCCATACCCCCCATTCAGGACATTGGCGACCGCATCACCAATCAACGTATCCGCGTTGTTCGAGCCGGTAAGGTTTTCGATCCCGATCAGGATATCGCCCTGGGCATTACCGCCAGTTCCCGCACCTGTTACCAGGCTGACGCTGACCGACGCCGCTGAGCCGGCATAGCTTACGGTATCGGTCCCAGCCTGACCGATGATGAGGTCTATACCGGTTGTCCCCGCCAAAGCATCATTACCGGATGTACCGATCTGCAGACTCAAGGTTGAGCCATCGGCGAAGCGAATGTTCTCTATCTTGTCATTCACATTGTACCAGTTCTGCAACAGCACCCGATCCGCCGCCTGGCTTGCCGCCGTCAGCGTGCCGCCGGCATTCTGTAGGCCGACGATCAGATCATTCCCGCTGGTTTCAAACAGCAGGTCGGCTGCCGTGATCCCGGCGCCGAATTCCAGTGTATCCTGCCCAGCATTGAGCTGGACATCACGATATGCGAGGCCAGCCTCGCCCCATTCATTATACTCGAGGTATTCCTGCCTGTACGTATAGTCGTCGAATACCGTGTCGAATCCATCGCCGCGATTGAAGCGGTATACGTCGTTATCCAGGCCGCCCTGCAGGTTATCATCACCAGCTGCACCATGCAGGATATCCGCGCCGCTGTTGCCTGTCAGGGCATTGACCCCGCTGTTGCCGATGATGGTATTGCCCAGATCATTGCCGACGCCATTCAGCGCCACCGTGCCGGTCAATGTCAGATTCTCGACATTGGCGCCAAGCGTGAAGCTGACCGATGAGATGGCCGTGTCAATGCCGGCATTGGCCGCTTCGCTGATGCCATCGCCGCTTTCGATATAGTAGATGTCGTTGCCCGCACCGCCGTACATGCTGTCAGAGCCGGTGCCGCCATCCATCGTGTCGTTACCATCTCCGCCGGTCAGCACATCGGCACTGGCGCCGCCAAACAGCATATCGTCGCCGGCGCCGCCATCGAGGTAATCGACCGCCGCGCTGCCGGTCAGGGTGTCGTTATAGGACGACCCGATCACGCCTTCGAACCCTGACAGCGTATCGCCCGCTGCATCGCCGCCCGTTGCCGCCTGCGCCGCGAGATCGACCGTCACGGCTGCGCCCGATCCGGCATAGCTCACCCTGTCCGTGCCGGCACCACCAGTCAGGACATCCGCTCCCGCGCCGCCGATCAGCGTGTCATCGCTATTGCCGCCTGAGAGCTGGTCATTGCCGTCGCCACCATTCAGCGTGTCGTTGCCGTCGCCGCCGTCGATCTGGTCATTGCCGGCATTGCCGGTGATCGTGTCATTGCCGGCCGCGCCCCACAGGCGGTCATCGCCACTGCTGCCGGTCATGACATCGTCGCC
>NZ_CALSAN010000023.1:0-70926 GCF_943372915.1 Ferrovibrio terrae
GTCAGCGTCACCGCCAGCGCGCCGAGCGCGTCTTCCAGCTGATACATCTTGCTGGCGCCGATGATCGGCGCCGTCACCACCGGCTTTGACAGGATCCAGGCCAGCGCCATCTGCGCCGGCTTGATGCCGCGCGCTTCTGCCAGGGTCGCCACCCGTTCGGCAATGGTGAAATCGCCGGGCTGGTAATACATGCGCTGGGCGATGTCGTCGGTCTTGGCGCGTTCTGTCTCGCCCCAGCCCTGCTTGACCCGGCCGCCGGCGAGGAAGCCGCGCGCCAGCGGCGACCACGGAATCACGCCGATGCCCATCGCCTTGCACAGCGGCAGCATCTCGCGCTCTTCCTCGCGGTAGACCAGGTTATAGTGATTCTGCATGGTGACGAATTTCGCCCAGCCGTTCTGCGACTGGCGATGCAGCGCATCCATAAACTGCCAGGCGAACATGGAGGAGGCGCCGATATAGCGCGCCTTGCCGGCCTTCACCACATCGCTGAGCGCCTCCAGGGTTTCCTCGATCGGGGTTTCCGGGTCGTAGCGGTGGATCTGGTAGAGATCGACATAGTCCATGCCGAGCCGGCGCAGGCTGTCATCGATCGCCTGCAGGATATGCTTGCGCGACAGGCCGCGCTGGTTGGCATGCGGCCCCATCGGGTTGAACACCTTGGTGGCGACCACGATCTCGTCGCGTTTCGCATACTTTCTCAGCATACGCCCGGTGATCTCCTCGCTCACGCCGATCGAATAGACATCCGCCGTGTCGAAGAAATTGATCCCGGCTTCCACCGCGCGGCGGAAAAACGTCTCGCTCTCGGCCTCCGGCAGCACCCAGCTGCGCCATTTCGGATCGCCATAGGTCATGCAGCCGAGGCAGAGTTTCGACACCTTCACACCGGTCTGGCCCAGTCGCACCATGTCCATGACGATCTCCTTCAGATATCCGGGCAGCGTTTCTTCACCGCCTTGAACAGGCGGTGCAACGGCCCGTCGCCGATGCCCAAGTCATCCAGATGCCGCACCGTATTGGCCAGATAGACCGCATTGGGGCCGCGCGCGCCGCAGCAGGTGGCAATCGTGTCGATCACCTGTTTCTCGCTCAGATAGCCCGCATACTGCTTGTGATGCGGATCGGCGACGAAGGCCAGCACCGGCACACGTTCGCCGTTTTCCATCGCCGCCAGATGAAAGCCGGGCCGGTAGACGCCGGTGACCATCTCGCGGCGATAGAGGTAATCGATCACGGCGGTTTCATCGCCGCGCTTCACCCGGAAGGCCCGCCCGGTGCAGGAACCGCCGGGCATCAGGCCCAGCACCAGGCCAGGCTTCTGCGGCGTGCCGCGATAGCGGTGCGACCAGACGCAGAAGCCGCGGTGGAAGCCCCACAGCCGCGCCGACATCGCCCGGGTATGCGGAAAGCCCGGATCCCACATCAGCGAGCCGTAACCGAAGACCCAGAGTGGCTGGCCGCGCTCTGGCCTGATCTGCGGAAACGGCGGGGCGGCCTCGCCGGGCAGCGGCTCTTCGTGATCGAAGGGGATATGCCGCCGTTTCGTCATGCCGCTTTCTTCGGGGCGATGTTGACCAGCGCGACACCCAGCATGGTGGCGGCCATGCCGATGAGCGCCAGCAGGCTGAGCTGTTCACCGAACAAAGGCCAGGCCACCAGCGCGGTGCAGGGCGGCACCAGGAAGAACAGGCTGGAGACTTTCGAGGCGGCACCGCGGCGGATTAGCAGGAACAGCAGGGTGATTGCGCCGAGCGACAGCACGATGCAGAGCCAGCCGAGTGCAAAGAGGAATTCGCCGGTCCACTGCACCTGCCGCGTTTCGAACAGCAGGGCGAAGGGCACCAGCACCACGGTGGTGGCGGCGAACTGGATCGCCGTGCCCGAGCGCAGGTCGATGCCAGGGCAGTAGCGTTTCTGATACAGGGTGCCGACCGTGATGCCGACCAGCGCGATCACCGACAGCGCATAGCCCCAGGGGGTGCCGATGCCGATGCCGAGCTTGGTCCAGACCACCAGCACCACACCGCTCAGGCCCAGCACCAGGCCGAGCCACTGCCGCCTGGTTACCGTTTCACCCAGCACGGGACCGGCGGCGGCAGCCACCAGCAGCGGCTGAATCCCGACGATCAGCGCCGAAATGCCGGCCGGCACGCCATGATAGATCGAGGCGAAGACGCCGCCGAGATAGACGGCCTGCAGCAACAGGCCTGCCATGGCGATATGGCCGGCCTCGCGCCAGCTTTTCGGCCAGGGTGCCGCCGTCAGCCCGGCGAAGACGCAGAGCAGCACGGTGACAATGGCAAACCGCAACACCAGGAAGGTCATCGGCTCGGCATAGGGCAGGCCGAACTTGGCGCCAATGAAGCCGGTCGACCACAGCAGCACGAAGACGCCGGGCATGGCGGCGATGGCCCAACTGCCGAGAGGGGTGGAACGCGAAACGGAATCAGGCATGGCGGGTGATGACATCGGCGAGCGGGAAGACGTGTTTTGATCACTATTCACTGGATAACCAGCTATGGCAAGCCAAGCACCCTGACAAGCCCAGGCCTGCCTGCTATATGAAGGGCCATGCGCTATCTGGTTCTGGTCGGTCTGATTGTCGGTGGCCTGCTCGGCTACTACGTGCTGTGGTCGCATATGGTCGATCAGGTGTCGATGCAGGCGAATGCCTGGATCGAGGGCCAGCGCCGCCAGGGCCGCGAGGTGAGCTATGACAGCCAGCGGCTGTGGGGCTTCCCCTATCGCCTGTCGCTGACCCTGACCAAGCCGCGCTGGGTCGATGCGCAAAATCCCGCCGGCTGGCGTATCGAGGCCGCCGAGATCACCGCCCATCTGCAGCTCTGGGACCTGCATCATGTGATTTTCGACCTGCCGGGCAGCCAGCGCATCGGCTGGCGCGAGGGCGACGCCGAGCGGCAGGTGACCATCGGCAGCGAGCGGTTTCGCGCCAGCCTGGTGGCCGATGGCGCCGGCAACTGGCTGCGCATCGCCGCCGACCTGCTCAAGCCGCAGATGAGCGGCACGCTGAACACCTGGTCGGCCGACAAGCTGCTGCTGCATGTGCGTCGCGCCGGCAATGTGCCGCCCAGCCTGGATATCGCCGTGCAGGCCGACGACCTGGTGTTGCCGCCGGCTGCCGACGGGCCGCTCGGACGCGAGATCGCGCATCTGCGGCTGGTCGGCAATGCGCGCGGCAGCCTCTATGGCCGCAGCCCGGAGGAAATGCTGGGCTCATGGCGCGATTCCGGCGGCATTCTCGATTTCAGCACCATCGGGCTGGAATGGAGCAACCTGCATCTGGATGGCGATGGCTCGCTGAGCCTGGACAAGCAGTTCCGCCCGCTGGGCGCCATGGGCGGCAAGATGCGCAATGCCGATGCCGCCATCGATGCACTGGTCGCCGCCGGCAGGATGCGTAGCCAGGATGCCGCGCCCACCAAGGCTGCCATCGCCCTGCTGTCGCAGCGCGACGAGAAGGGTGTTGCCTATCTGCCGGTGCCGGTGACGGCGCAGGACGGCAAGCTGTTCCTTGGCCCGGCGGCGCTGTTCAGTCTGCCTTCGGTTTTACCGGCTCAGTAACGCCGCCCTGGGCGCTGCGGCCGAAATCGGGCGCGGCGGTTTCCTGGCCGGCATCGATGATGGCGCGGCGGATCGTGCGGGTGCGGGTGAACAGGTTGAACAGCTGCTCGCCCTCGCCCCAGCGGATCGAGCGCTGCAGCGCGATCAGATCCTCGGTGAAGCGGCCCAGCATCTCGAGCACGGCTTCCTTGTTGTTGAGGAAGACGTCGCGCCACATGGTGGGATCGGAGGCGGCGATGCGGGTGAAATCGCGGAAGCCGCCGGCGGAATACTTGATGACTTCCGACTCGGTGACGGCTTCCAGGTCATCGGCAGTGCCGACGATATTGTAGGCGATCAGATGCGGCACATGGCTGGTGATCGCCAGCACCAGATCATGGTGGCGCGGCTCCATCAGCTCGACCTTGCTGCCGAAGGCGCCCCAGAAGGCCTTCATCTTCTCGACCGCCTCAGCATCGGTGCCGGCCTCCGGCGTCAGGATGCACCAGCGGTTCTGGAACAGCGCGGCAAAGCCGGCCTTCGGCCCAGAATGCTCGGTGCCGGCCACCGGATGCCCCGGCACCAGATGCACACCGGCCGGCAGGTGCGGCGCCACATCGCGGATCACCGCCTGCTTGCACGAGCCGACATCGGAGAGAATGGCGCCGGCTTTCAGCGCCGGGGCGATATGCCGGGCCACCGCGGCATTGGCGCCGAGCGGCACGCAGAGCATCACCAGGTCCGCGTCTTGGGCGGCCTCGGCGGCATCGCCATGCACGCTGTCGCCCAGCTTGAGCGCGGCGGCTTCGCTGCGATGGGCTTCAGAGGCATCGGCGATGGCGATATGCCGGGCCAGCCCCTGCGCGCGCACCGCATGCGCAATGGAGGAACCGATCAGGCCGATGCCGATGATGGCAATGCGGTCGAAGAGCATGCTCTCCCTGGGCGGCTGCGCCATGGTGCGGCTCAGCCCTGCATGAAGGCAGTGAGCACGGCTATCACCATGTCGTCTTCCTCCACCGTGCCGATGGAGAGGCGCAGGCAATCAGGCAGGCCGTAGCCGCCCATGCCGCGCAGGATCAGACCTTTTTTGCGCAGCGCCGCATCGGCGCCCTTGACCTGCTCGGCGCCGCCGGGGAATCGCATCAGCAGGAAATTCGCCACGCTGGGCACCACGGTGATACCGAGCTTTTCCAGCGCGGCGCGCACGCGCACCAGTTCGGCATCGTTATGGGCACGGCTCTTGTCGAGCCATTCGGTATCGCCCAGCGCCGCAGCGCCGGCAGCCTGGGCCGCGGCATTGACGTTGAACGGCCCGCGCACGCGGTTCAGCACCGCCACCACATTGGCCGGCGCATAGGCCCAGCCCAGGCGCAAGGCGGCCAGGCCATAGATCTTGGAAAACGTGCGCAGCACCATGGTGTCGTCGCGCTCGGCCACCAGTTCCATGCCGTTGGAATAGTCGTTGCGGCTGACATATTCGGCATAGGCCGCATCCACCACCAGCAGCACGCCGGCCGGCAGGCCCTCGCGCAGGCGGCGCAGCTCGGCAGCCGAGATATACGTGCCGGTCGGATTGTTCGGGTTGGTGAGGAACACCACCTTGGTCTTCGGCGTGACGGCGGCGAGCAGCGCATCGACATCGGCGGTGAAGTTCTTTTCCTTCGCCACCACCGGCGTCGCCCCGCGCGCCATCGTGGCGATCGGATACATCATGAAGCCGTATTGCGAATACACCACCTCGTCGCCTGGCCCGACATAGGCGGCGCAGATCAGCGAGATCATCTCGTCCGAGCCATTCGAGCAGACGATATTGTCGACCGGGATACCGTATTGCGCCGCCAGCGCCTCGCGCAGGGTTTCGACGCCGCCATCGGGATAGCGATGCAGTTCGGTGGCGAGCTTCTGGAACACCGCCATCGCCTTCGGGCTCGGGCCCATCGGCGTTTCATTGGAGGAGAGCTTGTGCACCTTGGTGACGCCCGGCACGGCTGCTTCGCCACCCTTGTAAGGCGCGATGTCGAGAATTCCGGGTTGCGGCTTGGGCGCAGTCACAGCAGTCACTCCTTGAAGCGAATAATCGGCGGTACCTTACTCGTTTTCGGCCGGCAGCGGCACGGCATAGGCGCCCACCACCACCGCATCGGCGATCTGGGACGGATCGGCGGCCGTCAATGCGGCCAGCCGGGCATCGTCCTGGGTGATGAAGCCGGGCAGTTCGACCATGACGCGGGCGCCTTCGTCGCGACGATACTGCGCAACTACCTGACCATCCAGCCCCACCTGGCTCAGCAGGGTGGAGAGTCGTGCCACGCTGGGCGAGGCCTCGTTCATCTGCAGCACCAGCAGCGTGCGGTCATCCCCTGATTCCTCGGGCGGCGAGGCGGCGACGACATAGGCGCCCAGCTCGGCGAAGCGGCCGCGCGGGTTGGGCACGAAGGGCAGACGGGCAACAATGCGGGGGGTATCGGGAGAGCGGCTGGCCAGCAGGGGCCACCAGACCTCTTTTTCACCCTCTTCGGGCATCGCCAGGATGCCCAGCGTCGCCGGCTGCGACAGGGCGCGGAGCACGGCGCTGGCCGTGGTGCAGAGCTGCATCGGCGTGGTTGAGCCGTAGAAGTCGCGGGCGAGATCCCAGCGCGCCGCCGACTTGTTGGGTGCATGCACCGCCACCTTCACCGGGGCCTGGAAGCGGTAGAGCGAGGAAATCAGCTCGCGCCAGATGCGGGTGAGCGCGGCCAGCGGCAGGCCGCCGCGCGGGCGCCCGGTCAGCCGGCGCAGGATCTGGGCCTCGCGGCCCGGCCGCAGGAAACCGACCGGCGTCGCCACCGCTTCGCGGTCCTTGGCATCGGCAACACGCTGCACGGCTTCGGCACGGCGACGCAGCAGATCAAGGATCTGGTCGTCCAGCACGTCGATGTCGCGCCGCAGGTCGGCGAGGCTTGGAATATGGTCGCTCATGGGGATGCTTGGTCAAAAAATGCTGCATAGTCATAGGGTCAGCCGGTCCGGCCCGCAAGGCCGAGGGCTCACCGGGGCGTGATCGGCCGGACAATCGCGGGGGCAATTCAGCCGTTGACAGGGGGGCCGGGGGTCCGTAAGCACGGGTTCCCGCGCCGGACAGGGTCCCGGCCAGGGTTCCGTCGTCCCGCCTGGCACGCCGGAAAGCACCCGCTCCAAGCCCTGTAGGATATTTACGGCTGCCTATGAGTGCCGCGCACCCCCCCTTGCATAGTCTCGATCCCATCGGCCCCGGACACCGGGTGATGCTGGGCGAAACCCTGCCGCTGAAGCTGGATTGCGGGCTCGATCTCGGCCCGTTCCAGATCGCCTATACGACCTATGGCCGGCTGAATGCCGACAAGTCGAATGCGGTACTGATCTGCCATGCCCTGACCGGCGACCAGCATGTGGCCAATATCAACCCGATCACCGGCAAGCCCGGCTGGTGGGTCACCATGGTCGGCCCCGGCAAGGTGATCGATACCGACCGCTTTTTCGTCATCTGCACCAATGTGCTGGGCGGCTGCATGGGCTCGTCGGGCCCCAAGGATGCCGATCCCGCCGATGGCCAGCCCTATGGCCTGAGATTCCCGGTCATCACCATCCGCGACATGGTGAATGCCCAGGCCATGCTGCTGGACCATCTGGGCATCCACCAGCTGTTCTGCGTGATCGGCGGCTCGATGGGCGGCATGCAGGTGCTGCAATGGGCGGCGAGCTATCCCGAGCGTGTGTTTGCGGCGATCCCGATTGCCTGCGCCGCCAAGCATTCGGCGCAGAATATCGCCTTCCACGAAGTGGGCCGCCAGGCGATCTATGCCGATCCGCAATGGCACAAGGGCGACTATTTCGCGCAGGCCACCATCCCGCGCGCCGGCCTGGCCGTGGCACGCATGGCCGCCCATATCACCTATCTGTCGGAAGCCGCCCTGCACCGCAAGTTCGGCCGCAACCTGCAGAACCGCGAACGCATCACCTATGGCTTCGAGACCGAATTCCAGGTCGAGAGCTATCTGCTGCACCAGGGTTCGAGCTTCGTCGAACGCTTCGATGCCAATTCCTATCTCTACATCACCCGCGCGATGGACTATTTCGACCTCGCCGCCCAGGCCGGCGGCAACCTCGCCAATGTGTTCCAGGGCACGCGGACGAAATTCTGCGTGGTGTCCTTCACCTCCGACTGGCTGTTCCCCACCTCGGAGAACAAGGAAATCGTGCGCGCGCTGAATGCGGCAGCCGCCAATGTCAGCTTCGTGGAAATCGAAACCGACAAGGGCCATGACGCCTTCCTGCTGGATGAACCGGTGATGTTTGCCACGCTGAAGGGCTTCATCGACGGCTGCGCCGAACAGCGCGGCCTGAATGGGGCGCGCGCATGAGTGAAGCACGCACACCGGCTGCAGCCGGCCACACGGATATCCGCCGCGACCTGCTGATGATCGCCGAAATGGTGACGCCGGGCAGCCGGCTGCTGGATGTCGGCTGCGGCGATGGCAGCCTGCTGGAATATCTGGCCAGCGAAAAACAGGTTGATGGCCGCGGCATCGAAATCCGCCAGAGCGGCGTCAATGCCTGCGTGGCGCGCGGGCTTTCGGTGATCCAGGGCGATGCCGACAGCGACCTGCCGGACTATCCCGATGCCGCCTTCGATTACGTGGTGCTGAGCCTGACCCTGCAGGCGACCCGCAATCCGCGTAAAGTTCTGCATGAAATGCTGCGCATCGGCCGGCGCGCCATCGTGTCGTTTCCCAATTTCGCCTACTGGCGCGTGCGCATGCAGCTGCTACTGGGCGGCCGCATGCCGATGACGGCGGCGCTGGACGATCCGTGGTACGAGACGCAGAACATCCACCTGTGCACGATTGCCGATTTCGACGAGCTGTGCGCGCGCGACGGATTCGTGGTGGAGCAGCGCATCGCCGTGAATGGCGAAGGCAAGCGGCTGCAGAACGCACCGGCCAACTGGTTTGGCGCCCAGGCTGTGTACCTGCTGCGCCGGCGCGGCGGCTAGTCATCCTCGGCGCGATGGGCGCCGATGGAATTCACCGGCCTGAACACGAACTGCTTCTGCCGGCCTTTCACGGCGCGCGCCGGCACGCCGGCATAGACCTGCTTCTCGGCTTCCACCAGCAGCACGCCGGAGAAGCGGTTCCACAGCATCTCGCCTGCCTTCTCCCAGGCATTCACCGCCTTGATGACAAAGGCGCGATCCGATGGCGGCAGCCATAAGGCCGCCTGCGAGGCGGTGGGCGAAAACATAGAGTCGCGCATCAGCCGCGTGAGCTGCGGCGGCGTGTAAGGATGGCCCTGGCCGAACGGCGTGGCGTCGATATGCGCCCACAGGCCGCGCCGGTTCGGCACCACGGCGAGCAGCCGGCCCTGCGGCGTCAGCACGCGCCATACCTCGCGCAGCAGCACCCGCACGTTTTCGGAATTCTCCAGCGCATGCAGCAGCAGCAGGCGATCGACGCTGGCATCGGGCAGCGGCAGGTCATCCTCATCCACCAGCATGACGCGACCGGGCAAGCCGCGCGGCCAGCGCACCACACCCTGCGGGCCGGGCATGGCCGCCAGCACGCGGTCGGCCTCGCCCTCGAAAATCCGCAAATACGGCGTGGCATAGCCCAGGCCCAGCACCGTCATGCCCTTCACATCGGGCCAGAGCGCGCGCAGGCGCAGGCGCAGCAGGCGACGTGCCGCCCGCCCCAGGGGGTTGGCGTAAAATTCGCGCAGATCGATGATGTCGGGCCGCAGCATCGCGCTATATTACCGGTTCCTGCGTTTGTTGGTAGAGAGCACCATGCCCCTCGACATCGTCCAGATTCCGGTTTTGAATGACAATTACGTCTATTTGATGCGCGAGCCGCAGTCGGGCGCCGTCGGCGTGGTCGATCCTGCCGTGCCTGAGCCGGTGCTGGCCGAACTGCAAAAGCGCAGCTGGACGCTGACCCATATCTTCAACACCCATCATCATCCCGACCATGTGGGCGGCAACATGGCGCTGAAGGAGGCCACCGGCTGCAAGATCATCGGGCCGGAAGCCGATGCGGAGCGCATCCCGGGCCTCGACATCGCCGTGGCCGAGAACGAGGGCATCAACCTGGGCCAGGAAACCGCGCGGGTGTTCGATGTGCCGGGCCATACGCGCGGCCATATCGCCTACTGGTTCGCCAAGAGCCAGGCGCTGTTCTGCGGCGACACGCTGTTTGCCCTGGGCTGCGGCCGGCTGTTCGAGGGCACGCCGGCGCAGATGTGGGCCAGCCTGTCGAAGCTGCGTGCCCTGCCCGACGACACCCGCGTCTACTGCGCCCATGAATACACCGAATCGAATGCACGCTTTGCCGTCACCGTCGAGCCCGGCAATGCCGCGCTGCTGACACGCTATGAAACCATCAAGGCCCTGCGCGCCGCCGGCAAGCCCACGGTGCCCTCGTCCCTGGGCGAGGAAAAGGCGACCAATCCCTTCCTGCGCCCGATGAGCGCCAACCTGCGCGCCACGCTGGGCCTGCAGGCCGCCGACGATGTCGCGGTATTTGCCGAGACGCGCAAGCGCAAGGACAGTTTCAGGGGCTAGCCAGGTACACCGGCGTCAGCTCGCTGTAGGTGGCATCGCGCAGGGCACCGATGCGATGCCACAGCTGCTCGGTAAAATCCCGGTTGGCGGCATAGAAGCGGTGCGAGACGGGTACGTGGAAATCCTCGACCAGCACCGGCGGCGACACTTTCTCGATACGGCCACCGCCCTGCTCTGCCATCTGGCGATCCCCCAGGATATCGAGAATCACCACCGCGTCGACGCGGCCAAGCGCCAGCATGCCAAACATCTGTCCGCTGCTTTCGATACGAACGATCTCGATGCCCTGGGCCAGCAGAGTCTCGGACACCAGCTGGGTGCCGCTGACCGCCACCGGCGTCTGCAGGCCGCTGACGCGCTGCCCGTCCCACAGGATGGCACTGCCCTGCCGGCGGTAGAGCGAATGCGCCAGCCGCGCCGCATGCCGGGTCGTGTCGGGGACGCCGTTGCGCATCGGAAAGGCCAGCTCGCGCGCCCGCTCCTGCGAATAGCGGAAACCGAGGATGCCATCCTGCCGCCCGGCCTTGACCTCTTCCATCATGCGCCGCGCCGGCAGGCGCGTGAGCCGCAGGCTGGCGCCGAGGCTGCTGGCGGCGCGCTGCACCAGTTCGACCGCGATGCCGGGCTGCGCGGGAACAGCCGTGCCGCTGCCGGCCAGGTAGGGCCGCGTATCCTGGTCGGTATAGACCAGCCGCAACTCCAGCGCGCGGGCGGGCAATGTCATGGCCAGCAGGGCCAACAGGAAACCGGCAATCGGCAGAATCATCGGGACAGTGTAGCCCGGTGAAGGAGACAGATGGTTAACGTGGGCGGGTCTGCTTAAAGCGGGCGGCGCGCCTTCAGCGCGGCGCCCAGGGTGCCGTCGTCGAGGTAATCCAGCTCGCCGCCGACCGGCACGCCATGGGCCAGGCGGCTGATCTGCACATTCAGGGCAGCCAGGCGGTCGGTGATGTAATGCGCCGTGGTCTGGCCCTCCACCGTGGCATTGGTGGCGATGATCACCTCGCGGATTTTCCCGGCCTGCACGCGGCCGATCAGGCCATCGACATTGAGATCGGTGGGGCCGACGCCATCCAGGGCGGAGAGCGTGCCGCCCAGAACATGGTAGCGGCCGCGGAAGACGCTGGCGCGTTCCAGTGCCCAGAGATCGGCGACACTTTCCACCACGCACAGCAAGGCTTCGTCCCGGCGCGGATCGGTGCAGATGGCGCAGGGGTCGCGGCTGTCGAGATTGCCGCAGGTGCTGCAGGCATGCACGCTCTCGCCCACCTCTTTCAGGGTGGCGGCCAGCGGCACCAGCAGCACGTCTTTTTTCTTGAGCAGATGCAGCACGGCACGGCGCGCCGAGCGCGGGCCAAGGCCGGGCAGGCGCGCCAGCAGCTGGATCAGCCGCTCGATCTCCGGACCGGCCATGGATCAGGGACTCAGAATGGCAGTTTCATGCCCGGCGGCAGCGGCATGCCGGCGGTGAGCTTCTGCATCTGCTCGGCCATCTCGCGCTCGACGCGGCCCTTGGCATCGGCATGGGCGGCCTTGATCAGGTCTTCCAGCACTTCGCGCTCGTCTTCCTTCATCAGCGCCGGATCGATCCTGATGGCTTTCAGTTCGCTCTTGCCGTTCAACGTCACCGTGACCATGCCACCGCCGGCCGCGCCCTGCACCTCGCGCGCCTCCAGCTCGGCCTGCATCTCCTGCATCTTCTGCTGCATGGCCTGCGCCTGTTTCAGCATGTTGCCGAGATTCTTCATGGCTGACTCCTCATGCGCTCAATCGAGTTCGTCGAGCGGATCGACATCGTCGGTGGCATAGCCATCCGCCGCCTCGTCCGCGGCCGCTTCGGCCTCCACCACCTCGGGCACCAGCTCGCGCACGTCTTCCAGCGCGGCACCGGGGAAGGTGGTGAGCACGGCCTGCACCAGCGGATGCGCCTGGGCATGGGCGCGGCGCTGGCTGTCCTGCGCCTGCTCCTGCTCGGCCAGGGTCGGCTCGCCCGGCAGCTTGCTTAAAGAAACCATCCAGCGCTGGCCGGTCCAGGCTTTCAGTTTCTCGATCAGGCGGCTGGGCAGATCATGATGGGCGCCGGGGTTGAGCCGCAGTTCGATGCGGCCGGCCTCGAAACTGACCAGATGCACATCGTTGACCAGCTCGCCGGCCAGGATGCCTTCGCGCATCTCCTTGCACAGCGCGACCACGGCAGAGAAATTCGCCGGCATGGCGGCAAGCGCCACGGTTTCGCCGGGCTGCGGCTGCGGACTGGCCATCGCACGCGGCTGTGCCGCCACCGCAAGGCCTGCGCTGGCACCACCGCCATTGCCGCCGCCGGTGGGCCGCGACGACGGCGCCGGCACACCGGGGCCGCCCTTGTCTTTCCATTCTTTCGCCAGGTCGGCCGGGCTGGGCAGGTCGGCCGCATAGGCAAAGCGCACCAGCACCATTTCGGCCGCCGCCAGCGGCACCGGCGCGGCGCGCACTTCCTGCAGACCCTTGAGCAGCATCTGCCAGCTGCGCGCCAGCACCGGCATGCCGAGCTTGGCGGCCAGATCGCGGCCACGGTTGCGCTGGGTTTCCGGCAGGGTGACATCGTCGGGCGTGCCGCCGACCACCTTCACCCGGGTGAGCCAGTGAGTCAGTTCGAGCAGGTCCTGCAACACCACGGCGGGGTCGGCACCGACGCGATACTGCGCCTGCAGATTCTCCAGCGCCTCGGGCAGCTGGCCATGCAGCAGCTGGTCGAGCAGCGCAAAGACCTGGCCGCGATCGGCCAGGCCCAGCATGTCGCGCACCAGATCGGCATTGACCTGGCCGGCGCCATGGGCAATCGCCTGGTCGAGCAGCGACAGGCCGTCACGCACCGAACCCTCGGCGGCACGACTGATCAGCGTGAGCGCATCCTCGTCGATCTGGGCGCTTTCGGCCTCGGCAATGCGCTTGAAATGCGCATTCAGCACGGCGATCTCGACGCGCTTGAGATCGAAACGCTGGCAGCGCGACAGCACGGTGACCGGCACTTTACGGATTTCCGTGGTGGCGAAGACGAATTTCACATGCGGCGGCGGCTCTTCCAGCGTCTTGAGCAGGCCGTTGAAGGCCGCCGTGGAGAGCATGTGCACTTCGTCGATGATGTAGATCTTGTAGCGCGCCATCGAGGGCGCGTAGCGCACCGCCTCGATGATCTCGCGGATATCGCCGATGCCGGTGCGCGAGGCGGCGTCCATCTCGAAGACATCGGGATGCCGGTCTTCGGCGATGGCCTTGCAGTTGTCGCACACACCGCAGGGCGAGATCGTCGGGCCGCCCTTGCCATCCGCGCCGGTGCAGTTCAGCGCCCGTGCGATGATGCGGGCCGTGGTGGTCTTGCCCACGCCGCGCACGCCGGTGAGGATGAAGGCCTGGGCGATGCGCCCGGTGGCGATGGCATTGGTGAGGGTGCGAACCAGCGCATCCTGGCCGATCATCTCGGCGAAGTTGCTGGGGCGATATTTGCGCGCAAGGACGCGGTAGGGCGCCGGCTGATTCATCCGTGTACCTTGCCGTGCGCAGGGCGGAATTTAAAGAGGTGGGAGGCTGAACAACGACCCGAACGGAAACTCGTTACGGCTGCTTCCTTCCGGACCTGACCGGGTTGGCGAGGCGCTCGTCCGCCGCCAACCTCCCGGGCCTTATATCAAGCATCGGCCCCGGCTTTTCAATGGGCAGGACGGTTGATTCCTTGGCGATTCCGGGGCGATTCGGGGCTGGTTTTTTCACAATCCCCGGCAATGGACGGGGCCAGCCGGATATGACAGCGTTTCGGCATGCTTAGCCCTGACACCCCGACCCCGCCCCCCGCGCCAGCCAAGCGTGAGCGCCCGGTGGGCTTCACCGGCTCCCATCTCGACCGCGCCGGCAATCCGCGCCGCAAGCCCGACTGGCTGGCCACCCAGCGCCGCCATGCCGAGGCCCGCTTCCTGGTGCTGCGCGAGCTGAAGGCCCTGGTCGATATCAGCCAGAAGCCGGCCGCCATCCACTGGCTGGATACCGCCTGGGCCGATGCCCATGCGGCGCTGCCCTGCATTTTCCTCGGCCTGGATGAAGACGACATCCCGCATTTCGCCCTCGATGGCGACAGGGACGACACCACCGCCGCGCTGCATGGCGAAACGGTGAAATTCATCGATGTGCGCTCGATTGCCGCCCAGCTGACGCCCGAGGAAGCGGCGATCCTGGCCCAGGCGCGCAGCCTGGTGGACTGGCACCAGCGCCACGGCTTCTGCGCCCAGTGCGGCAGCGCCACTGAAATGGGCGAGGCCGGCTATGTGCGCCGCTGCACCAGCCTGTCGTGCAATGCCTCGCATTTCCCGCGCACCGATCCCGTCGTCATCATGCTGGCGGTACGCCGCGACGAGAAGACCGGCGAGGATATGGTGCTGCTGGGCCGGCAGGGCCGCATGGCGCCGGGCATGTATTCGGCGCTGGCCGGCTTCATGGAGCCCGGCGAAAGCATCGAGGAAGCGGTGCGCCGCGAGATCATGGAAGAATCGGGCGTGATCACCGGCCGCGTGCGCTACCTGATCTCGCAGCCCTGGCCCTTCCCCTCCTCGCTGATGATCGGCTGCATCGCCGAGGCGCTGGATGCCGAGATCACCGTGGACCATGACGAACTGGAAGATGCGCGCTGGTTCAGCCGCACGGAAGCCGCCGCCATGCTGGAGCGCGGCAAGCAGCGCCTGCCGACGACAGAGACCAGCCCCGACGATCCGCCGTGGATGCCGCCGCCGCTGAGTCTCGCACACCAAATTGCCAGGCGCTGGCTGGCCGGGGCGTGATGCAGTCCCCGCCACTGGCGCGCCCGCTGGCCGAGATCGACAGCTACCACGCGCATATCTATTTCGACGGCGCGGCGGAGCGCGAGACAGCCGCCTGGATCCGGGAGCGCATCGCCGAGCGCTTTTCGGTTCAGCTCGGCCGCTGGCATGACGCGCTGGTGGGGCCGCATAGCCGGCCGATGTATCAGGTCGCCTTTGCCGTCGACGTATTCCCGCAGCTGGTGCCCTGGCTGACGATCAACCGTCAGGGTTTAAGCGTGCTGGTGCACCCGAACACGCTGAGCCCCTATGACGACCATCTGGTGCATGCGCTGTGGCTGGGCGCGGCGCTGGCGATCAACGGCGCGATACTGCCGCGTCGGATCGAGACCCATGAGAGCCTGATCGACCCGATCAGGCCGAATACGGAGCCGAGCCTGAAGCCTTAAGCCGCCAGCCAGCGCCGCACATTCACCTTGATGAATTCAGCGTCCGGCGGGTTCATCGCCGGATTGCCGGCGCGGTGCCCCCAGATGCTGGGGATCGGGCAAAGCTCGGCCGATTGCAGCAGCGGCAGCTCGGCCTCGTTATCGGCGACGCGGAAATAGAGATCCGTGGCGCCCGGCATCAGCAGGACTTTCGCTTTGATCGCCTGCAGCGCCTTCGTCAGGTCGCCGCCATACAGCTTGCTGCTGATATCGCCGGCATCCCAGGTGCGCAGCTGCGCATAGAGATCGGCGGCGTTGCGGCGCGCGTAACGCTCTTCCCAGTCGGTGCGGTAGTAGGTTTCCAGATCCGGCGCCTTCAATGCCGTGACATGCAGGTTGGCGCGGTAGAAATCCTGACTGAGCGCCCAGCTGGCATAGATGCGGCCGAAGGCGCGGATCGCAGCCTTCGGCGGCGCGCTGAACCGCCCGTTGCCGGTATGCTCCGGTGCTGCCTCCAGCGTGGCCATCAGGCTGGCGAGGAAGATTTTGTTGTGAACTGCCGTGCGCGCGCTGCCGCAATTGACCACGATGCGCTGCACGGCATCGGGGAAATCGGCGGCCCAGTGATAGGCCTGCTGCGCGCCCATCGACCAGCCATAGACGGCATGAAGTTTCTCGATGCTGAATTGCATCTGCAGGAAACGCCGCTGCGCCGCCACGTTGTCATGCGCGGTGACGAGATAGGGATAGTCCGGCGTGTTGGACGGGCTGGAGGACAGCCCGTTGCCGAACATGTCGGGGATGACGATGAACCACCGCTGCGGATCGAGCACGCCATCGGGGCCGATCAGCCATTCGAGATCGGGATGCTGCGCCGAATAGCTGGTGGGATAGAGCACCACATTGTCGCGCGCCGCATTCAGCGTGCCGTGGGTCTTCCAGCTGATGAAGGCGGATTTGATCGTCTCGCCCGACTGGGTTTTCAGATCGCCAAGCTCGAACCGTCCGGCTGCTGTCGCCCAGGTCATCAGTGTTTTCCCAACATGGAGAGGATTTTGCGTGCGGCTGCCGCCGGCGTGGTCTTGCCGGCACCGACCGCCTTCTGGAGTTTCGGCAGCTCGCCGGCAATGGCCGGATCATGGCGCAGCCAGTCGAGCAGGCCATCCTGCAATTCACGCAGCAGCCAGCCTTCGGCCTGGTGGCGGCGCTGGGCCTGGAAGCTGCCGGTGGCGTCGAGCTTGGCACGGAAGTCTTCAATCGTGGCCCAGACTGCGTCGATACCCTCGTTCAGCAGCGCCGAGACCATCTGCACCTGCGGCTGCCATTCGCTGTGGCGCGGCCGCATCAGATGCAGGGCCATGCGGTAATCGGCGGCTGCCAGCCGCGCCTTGGGCAGCAGGTCGCCATCGGCCTTGTTGATGATGACCAGATCGGCCAGTTCCATGATGCCGCGCTTGATGCCCTGCAGGTCGTCGCCGCCGCCCGGCGCCAGCAGCAGCAAAAACATATCGACCATTTCGGCCACCGTGGTTTCCGACTGGCCGACGCCGACGGTTTCCACCAGCACGACATCGAAGCCGGCGGCCTCGGCCAGCAGCATGGCCTCGCGGGTGCGGCGCGCCACGCCGCCGAGCGAGCCGCCCGAGGGCGAGGGCCGGATGAAGGCATTGGCGTCGCGGCCGAGCTGTTCCATGCGGGTCTTGTCGCCGAGGATCGAACCGCCCGAGAGCGTGGAGGACGGATCGATGGCGAGCACCGCCACCTTCTTGCCCTGCCCGGTGAGAAACAGGCCGAAGCGTTCGATGAAACTGGATTTGCCGACACCCGGCGTGCCGGAAATGCCGAGCCGGATGGCCTTGCCGGTTGCCGGCAGGATCGCCTGCAGCAGGGTTTCGGCCGCCGCACGGTCCTGCGCATGGCGCGATTCGACCAGCGTGATGGCACGGGCGAGCGCGCGGCGGTCGCCGGCGAGCAGCTGCTCGGCAAGCTGGGCGGGATCGGTGCTGCGGCGCGCGGACATGCCGCGACCTTAGCGAAGCCGTGGCGCCGATGCCACAGGCAGTGCCCTAGAAGGCCTTGATATTGAACAGGGTGGCGATCTTCTGATGCAGCTGCGCCGCCGAGAAGGGCTTGGCGATATAGGCATCGACCTGATGCTGGCGGGCGGTGAGCACGAATTCCTTGCCGGCATTGCTGGTCAGCATCAGGAAGCGCGCCTTGGTGCCGCTGACCCGCACATGCTTGAGCAGATCGAGCCCGCTGACATTGGGCATGTTCCAGTCGGAAATGATCAGGTCGTAATGGCCGCGCTTTTCCGTGAACAGCTCAATAGCCGCGGCGCCATCGGCGGCAAGGTCGAGCCGGTCGACACCGAACTGCTTGAGCATCATCTGGGTCAGGCGCTGGGAATAGGAATCGTCCTCCACCAGCAGCACCCAGAGATCCTTGAAGGCAGTCATGACGCAAGCCCCGCCGCTGCGGGGGCGAACTGTTCCAGATCGGCGCGCCGGCTGGCCAGCCATTCGCAGCCGCTGCGCAGCTCGGCATCCAGGCTGGTCATCAGCGGACCAAGCGCGGCGCTATCGCCGCTGCGCGCCGCCACCTCGACGCGGCGCGCGGTCTGCTGCAGGCGGTTGAGCCCCAGGCTGCCGCCGGGGCCGCGCAGGCTGTGCGCGCGGGTCGCCAGCCGGGCCCAGTCGCCGGCGGCATGGGCGCGATGCAGCTCGGCCTGCTGCTCGGGCATCATCACGAAGAACAGGTCGATCAGGTCGGCCAGGCCCTGCAGCCCGACGCCATCGGCCAGCGCCTGCAGCGCCTGCGGATCGACCGCCGGGCCGCTGTCGCGCGCATCGTCATCCTCCAGCACGGCAGCGGGCGCCCCGGCATCCTCGGCCAGCAGGCCGAGGGCGCGGCGGATCGCCAGGTCGAGGGCTTCGGGGTGGATCGGCTTGCCGACGAAATCGTTCATGCCGGCATTCAGGCAGTTGCGCACGCCTTCCACGCTCATGCTGGAGGTCACCGCAATGATGCTGATCTGGCCGCGCGGCGCCGGCAGGGCGCGGATCGCGCGGGTGGCGGCGATGCCATCCATCACCGGCATATGCACATCGGTGAGCAGCAGATCGAAGGTCTGCTGCATTACCGCATCGAGCGCGGCCTGGCCGTCTTCCACCAGGGTGATGTCATGGCCGCCCGATGTCAGCAGGCCGGTGATGACGCGCTGGTTCACCGGATTGTCTTCGGCGATCAGGATGCGCAGGCGCGGCAGCGGCGCCAGATCCACGGCGGGACCGCGCTCGACCGGCTGCATGCCCTCGGCCAGTGGGAGGCGGAACCAGAAGACACTGCCCGCGCCGGATACGCTGTCGACACCGATCTCGCCGCCCATCGCCTGCACCAGCGCGCGGCAGATCGCCAGGCCAAGGCCGGTGCCGCCGAAACGCCGCGTGATGGAAGAATCGGCCTGCGAGAAATGCGCGAACAGGCGGTCGCGCTGCTCGGGCGCAATGCCGATGCCGGTGTCGCGCACCTCGAAGCGCAGCGCAATCCTGCCATCGTCGCCGTCTGGTTCGCGCAGCACCGCGATCTCGACATGGCCGCGCTCGGTGAACTTGACCGCATTGGACAGCAGGTTGAGCAGCACCTGGCGCAGGCGGTTGGGATCGCCGCGCAGGAATTGCGGCACATCGGGCCCGAAGCGGTCGCGCAGCGCGAGACCCTTCTCGCCGGCGCGCGAGCCCAGCAGCGCGATGACAGCGGCGATCTGTGCCGGCAGATCGAAGTCGATCTCCTCCAGGTCGATGCGGCCCGATTCCAGCTTCGAGAAATCGAGGATGTCATTGAGGATGCCGAGCAGGCTTTCACCCGACTGCAGCGCCGTGCTGGCCAGGCTGCGCTGTTCGGCATCCAGCGGCGTTTTCAGCAGCAGGCGGGTGAGGCCCAGCACGCCATTCATCGGCGTGCGGATCTCGTGGCTCATCATGGCAAGGAATTCCGACTTCGCCTTGGTGGCCGCCTCGGCCTGCAGCCGGGCATCCTGCAATGCCTGCTTGGCCTTGGTGCGGGCGGCGAGTGCGGCAATCGCCGAGCGCGTCATCAGCAGTACGGCGAAGATCAGGCAGAGGAAATGCAGCAGGATCTGCTCCTGCCGCGGCACTTCGAAGGCCGGCACGAGATCGAGCAGGTGGCAGACCAGCAGCACGATGAAATTCAGCGCCGCCATGGCGGCGACCCAGGCAATGACCTTTGCGCTGCTGGTCAGCATGGTGAGCGCCAGCCCCAGCACGCTGAACAGCGCAAACGACGAAGCCAGCCCGCCGGTGCCGAGCGTGAGGATGGTGTTGCCCACGCCGCCATTCAGCGCCATGAAGCCGATGGCGAGCGCGATATTGCCGGTGATGCGGATCAGCAGCGCGCCGAGCAGCGGCCCGCCGATCATCGAGATGAAGCCGGCGATCTCCCAGCCGGTGAGACCGGAACGGATCAGCAGATAGGGCGGGATCAGCAGCAGCGCGATGCAGACCGAGAGGCTGAGCTGCACGATGCTGCGATAGCGGTGCAGCTTGCGCGGATCGCCCTCGCGCAGCACGGCCGGCGGCACGAACAGGTCCACCACGCGGGCAAGGCGGCCCTGCGCGGCGTCTTTCGACGCGGATGATGCAGCGTCCCGGTCCAGGCGTGCCCCCATGCTCTTGGACCAACGCTAGCAAAGGGCGGTCGGTGATGCCATCGAATTGCAACCCAAAAGTGCAATCTGGGTATGAAATACGGCGAATCGGGTAGTCCGTGATTGACAGGGACTCCCCGGGATTCGTATTCCGGTATCACCCATGGCGAATCGGCCTGACGACCACACCGCGAACGACCCCTTCCTGCCGGCGCAGCCCCGCTTGGATCGCAGCACTGCGGCCGCGCGGCTGGAGCAGGCCCGCGCCGACCTGTCGCGCACCGCACGGGCAACGGCGGCATCGCAGGGTTCGGCTGAACCAGCCGTCACGCCGCCCGTCGCCTTCGATTCCGCGGCCGTGGCCGCCCGCATCGACCTGATGCGCGGCCGTTTCGCCAAGGCCCGTGAAGACGCCGTTTCCGCCCTGCTGTTCCTCAGCGATGCGCAGCAGGATTGCGATGCTCTGGCCGAGGCGGCAGCGGCCAATCGCTGGGCCCTGCTGGCCAGCGGCATCACGCTGCTGAGCCAGTCGCTGCGTCGCGCCATGCCGGCCGAAAGCCGCCACCTGGATCTGATCGGCCTGCTGATCGACGCGCTCTATGCGCTCCGCCGGGCCGAGACCCGCCCCGATATGGGCCGGGCGGGCGAAGACCTGCTGCGCGGCCTGCGCCTGGCCGTGGGCCGCGAGTTGAGCACCACCGACGCCTGAGTCTGACCCGCCTTTTGGTCGCGGACTGGGTGCAGGCCCGGCGCTGAACTCTCCGCACACGCCCGAATTTGCCGTATTCCCGCGCGAAAATACGCCTCGGAAAAGTCGCGATACAGGCTTAAAATTGCAGACATGCGCAAGCTGATTACATCCGTGATCCTGCCGCTGCTGTTCGTGCCCGCGCTGCCATTGCGGGCACAGACCCCGGCGCCGCTGCTTGCCAGCGTCCTCCCCGTTCCCCATGCCAGCATCGCGGGCGAAAGCCTGCAGCGCGCCACCATCGACTTCGGCCTCTATGCGCTGGGCAGCAAGGGCATGGAAGTACGCATGACCCTGCAGCGCGATGCCGATGACTTGCGGGTGGAGATCGGCATGCGCACCGCCGGCATGCTCGACTGGGCGATGCGCATGACCATGACCGGCCAGTCGGCGGCACGCGTGGCCCAGGACGGTCGCCTGCTGCCGGTACGCTACACCACCGACAGCGATGGCACCTGGTCGAAGCGGGTGACTCGCATGATCTGGGGCGCCGATGGCCTGCCGGTCGCCGAGGTGTTTCCGCCCAATGACGAGGATGACCGCGAAGAGGTGCCCGACCTGCTGAAGCGCGACACGCTGGACCCGACCACGGCGATGGTGTCACGCGTGCTGCGCGGCGGCCCGGTGCCGCCCTGCGAGGGCAGCGAGGCGATCTACGACGGCCGGCGGCGCTACAACATGCATTTCACCCCGCTGGGGCCGGATGTCGTGAAGCCGCACAACCGCACGGCCTATAGCGGCCCGGCCTTCAAATGCATGGTGAAGCTGGAACCGGTGGCCGGCTATACCCGCAAATACCTGGCCGAATGGAGCGCCAAGGACGAGCAGCCCACCTATGTCTGGCTGGTGCAGCCGACCGGCTTCGATGCCTGGCTGCCGGTGCAGATGGAGGGCAGCTCACGCTTTGCCAGCGCCAGCACCTGGATCAGCAGCGCAGCACTCAATGGCCGCGAGTGGCTCAAGCCGGTCGGCTTCATTCGTACCGAAATTCCCCGCGACAGCACGAACTGAACCCACATAATGGCACGCAAAATACTGGTTGCCGACGACGCCACCAGCGGACAGGCAGTGTTTGAAAAGCTGCTGACCGCGCTCGGCTACGAACCGGTCTTCGCCAGGGATGGCCGCGATGCCATCAACCTGTTCATCGAATTGCCCGAGATCGCCGCCATCCTGATGGATATCCGCATGCCCGGCCTCAACGGCATCAAGGCCACCCAGGAAATCCGCCTGGCCTGCGGTCCGCGCGGCATGAAGGTGCCGATCATCGCCATCACCGCCGCCGACGGGATCGAGGTGCGGCGGGAATGCCTGTCCAGCGGGATGAACGAGGTGCTGCTGAAACCGATCGATCCCCGCAAGCTGGTCGAGACCTTGCGGCGGTTTGTAAATTAAGTATTTGATTTATATAATATAAATGTGGATTTTGTCATCCCTGGGCTTGACCCGGGCATCTTTCTCCGTTCTGGCTGAGCCCCCCGGGTTGACTTCTCCGGCCCGAAAGGCTTTATTCCGCCCGCTTTCTGAAGCTTTGGAAGCAGTCCGGTCCGAGGACCGCCGTCCGTCCGCGAGTGTCGCGCACGGGCGTCGTTTCGTTTTGGGCCATTTGAGAGGTTTTCAGGGTCGAGATGTTCGAATCTCTGAGCGGCAAACTGGGAGAGGTCTTCGAGCGGCTGCGCAAGCGCGGCGCGCTGTCGGAGTCTGACGTCTCGGAAGCGCTGCGCGAGGTTCGCGTCGCCCTGCTGGAAGCCGACGTGGCCCTGCCCGTCGTGAAAACCTTCATCGATGGCGTGAAGTCCAAGGCCGTCGGCCAGGATGTGCTGCGCTCGGTCACCCCGGGCCAGATGGTCATCAAGATCGTCCATGATCATCTCGTCGAGATGCTGGGCGGTGGCGCCGAGGCCGGTGAAGACGACGCCGGCATCAGCCTGAATGCCGTGCCGCCGGTGCCCGTGCTGATGGTCGGCCTGCAGGGTTCGGGCAAGACGACCAGCACGGCGAAGATCGCGCTGCGCCTGATGACCAAGGAGCGCAAGAAGGTGCTGATGGCGTCGCTCGACGTCTATCGCCCGGCGGCGCAGGAACAGCTGAAGATTCTGGGCGAGCAGAACAATATCCCGGTGCTGCCGGTCGTCGCCGGCCAGATGCCGGTGGATATCGCCAAGCGCGCGCTGCAGGCCGCCAAGCTCGGCGGCTATGACGTGCTGATGCTGGATACCGCCGGCCGCCTGCATATCGACGAGACTTTGATGCTGGAAGTGGCCGCCGTGCGCGATGCCGTCCAGCCGCATGAAACCCTGCTGGTCGCCGACTCGCTGACCGGCCAGGACGCGGTGAATGTCGCGAAGAGCTTCAACGAGCGCGTCGGTGTCACCGGCATCGTGCTGACCCGCGTCGACGGCGATGGCCGCGGCGGTGCAGCCCTTTCGATGCGCGCCGTCACCGGCAAGCCGATCAAGCTGATCGGCGTCGGCGAAAAGGTCGATGCCATCGAGCCGTTCCATCCGCAGCGTATCGCGCAGCGCATCCTCGGTATGGGCGACATCGTCTCGCTGGTCGAAAAAGCCGCCGAGACGATCGAGAAGGAAGAGGCCGAACGGCTGGCCGCCCGCGTGCAGAAGGGCCAGTTCGACCTCAACGACATGGCCAGCCAGTTGAAGCAGCTGCGCAAGATGGGCGGCATGTCGGGCGTGATGAACCTGCTGCCCGGCGTGGGCAAGGTGAAACAGCAGATGGCCGCCGCCAATGTCGATGAAAGCATGCTCAAGCGTCAGGAAGCCATCATCGGCTCGATGACCAAGGACGAGCGCACCAATCCCAAGGTGATCCACGCCTCGCGCAAGAAGCGCATCGCGGCGGGCTCGGGTACTTCGGTGCAGGATGTCAACAAGCTGCTGAAGCAGCATCTGCAGATGGCCGACATGATGAAGCGCATGTCGAAGCTGGGGCAGAAAGGTTTCATGCGCAGTATGGGCGCCATGCTGCCGGGGATGCCCGGCATGCCCAAACTGCACTGATCGGTTCGCGTATTTCAGTATTCAGAGTTTCAACAGTTCGAAGAAAGGAAGACCATGTCCGTTAAGATCCGCATGACCCGCGGTGGCGCCAAGAAGCGTCCCTATTACCGTATCGTCGTTGCCGACTCGCGCAGCCCGCGCGATGGCCGTTTCATCGAGAAGATCGGTTCCTATGATCCGATGCTGCCGAAGGACCGCGAGCGCGTGCAGCTCGACGTCGAGCGTTGCAAGTACTGGCTGAGCCAGGGCGCCCAGCCGTCCGACCGCGTCGCCCGTTTCTTCGACAAGGCCGGCCTGGTGAAGTGGACCCACGGCAACAACCCGGAGAAGGGCAAGCCGAAGGCGAAGGCCCAGGAGCGTATCAAGGCTGCTGAGGAAGCTGCCAAGGCCGCTGCCGAGAAGCCGGCTGAAGAAGCCGCTGCTTCCTAAGGCATGAGCGGCACTCTTCTGCTGGGCGTCGTGATCGGCGCGCAGGGCGTCCGCGGCGAGGTGAAGGTGAAAACCTTCACTGCCGACCCGGAATCGCTGGGGGATTACGGTCCCCTGCAGGACGCCGGTGCGACGAAGACGTATCCGCTGAAGGTGCTGCGCCTGTCGAAAGGTGATGTAGTGATTGCGCGTATCAAGGGCGTCGAGGACCGCAACGCGGCCGAGGCGATGAAGGGGACGGAGCTCTACATTCAGCGCTCCGCCCTGCCCCAGGCCGGCGATGGCGAGTTCTACTTCGCCGATCTGGTGGGCCTGACGGCGGTGATGTCGGGCCGGGTTCTGGGCCGCGTGACAGCGGTGCACAACTACGGTGCCGGCGACATGCTGGAGGTGAAAACCGACAGCGGCCGTTCGGCGATGGTGCCGTTTACCGACGATGCGGTCCCCGAAGTGGACCTCGCCGCCGGCAGGGTGACGGTGGAGCCGGCCTTCTGGCTCGGCGACCCGGGCACCGAAGAGGACCGCAAGGCAGAAGCAGCCGAGCGGGCGGCCGAACAGGCCGGAGAGTGAGTTGAGTACCGTCCCGGCCACGCCGTGGAATGCGCGGATACTGACTTTGTATCCCGCGATGTTCCCCGGTCCGCTGGGACAGAGCCTGGCCGGTCGTGCCCTGAATGAGGGGCGCTGGTCGCTGACGGTGGTGGATATTCGCGACTTCGCGCGCGACAAGCACCGCACCGTCGACGACACGCCCTTCGGTGGCGGGCCGGGCATGGTGATGCGGCCCGATGTGCTGGCTAGTGCGCTCGATGCGACACTGGCAGGGACGGAGGGCGAGACCAGCGGGCAACCGCTGATCTATTTCTCGCCGCGTGGCCGGCGCCTGGATCAGGCGCTGGTGCATGAGGTGAAGGCGGCCGGTGGAGCGACGCTGCTCTGCGGCCGTTTCGAGGGGGTGGACGAGCGCTTTCTGCAGGCGCGCCCCGTTGTCGAGGTCAGCCTCGGCGACTTCGTCCTGTCGGGTGGCGAGATCGCCGCATATGCGCTGCTGGATGCAGTCGTGCGGTTGCTGCCCGGGGTGATGGGTGCCGAAGAGTCCGGCACCGAGGAGAGTTTCGCGGACGGTTTGCTGGAATATCCCCAGTATACCCGGCCGCAGATGTGGGAAGGCCTGGCGGTGCCCGATGTGCTGCTGTCCGGCCACCACGAGAAGATCGCAGCCTGGCGGCGCGAGATGGCGGAAACGATCACCGCCGAGCGCCGGCCGGACCTGTGGGAGCGTTACCGTGGGCGCAAGCCGGCGGGAAAGAATTGAACGAGTTTGAACTTTTACTGAAGACAGAAAGGCAGAGTGCCATGAACCTGATGCAGCAGATCGAGAAAGAGCAGTCCGATGCTCTCGTCGCCGCCCGCGCGGTGCCGGATTTCGCCCCCGGCGATACCCTCACCGTCAACGTGAAGGTGGTCGAAGGCGGCCGCGAGCGCGTGCAGGCCTATGAAGGCGTGTGCATCGCCCGCTCCAACCGCGGCGTGAATTCCTCCTTCACCGTGCGCAAGATTTCGTATGGCGAAGGCGTGGAGCGTATCTTCCCGCTCTACAGCCCGCGCATCGAGTCGATCGTGGTGGTCCGCCGCGGCGACGTGCGCCGCGCCAAGCTGTACTACCTGCGTGGTCGTACCGGTAAGGCCGCGCGCATCACCGAGAAGCGCGACGCCTCGGGCAAGACCGCCAAGGCGTAAGGCGTCCGCGCCGGTTCCGCACTGGCGCGACGACCCGTCTGACCTGAAGCCGCCTGCATCCCGTGATCAGGGATGCGGGCGGCTTTTCGTTTTTGCTAGTCCAAAGTTGCTCGCATTCCCCTTTTAGTATGGGGAAATTCCTTAAGCATCCGGCGCACCATTTGAAAATCATTCTTTGGCGACATTACAAAGCGTTCCGCCCACTTCGCCTGCAATGAATTATAGAACAAAACATTCTCGGCTGAGGCTCGACTAGGCACACCCTCTTTCATTGGAACAACCAATGGCGCAAGCCTCGTCAAAGGGCCGCTCAAAGCGCTTAATTCACGATCAATAGAGTTCAAATATGGCGATACACCTAATACTCGCTGGGCCTCAAGGCGCTTCTTATTCTCTAACGCCCTATCATACGCTCCAATGAATTGATCCGCATAACTCGGGCACCATAAAGCCAGCATAAGCGTTGTCGATAACGGTAAGTGAATCTGAATCCCTCTTACACCAAGACCTATGTTGCCATATGGACCAAACTCTAGGTCGTTGTGCAAGGTTACCGGGTTGTCGGAAATCCAGAACGGATCATTCTCATCAGTACTGAAGAGAATCCACAATTTATTCAGCATCAGTGACGAAAATTCGGGGAGTGACTTCAATAAAAAGTAGATGGAAAATTCTTTTATTTGATCATCTGTTTGAATGGACTGAAAACCCTCCACATCCTCTGGGGCTCCACCCATGCCGCGTATTTTCTCCACCATCTTCCCATTAAGATCTTTTATGACTTCACGAAAGTTTTTCACTCGAACATGTTGGGACGCAATAAAAACACCAATCCAGGATCTATCGCTTTCTGTGAGGACTTTTAAATCGCGCTCCTTCAATAATTTTTCGAAAGCTTGCGCCGTCTTGTGCTCCATTTCCGATAGTGATGCCTCTAGATCGCCGCCGCCATTTGGCGAGCTGAGATCGTAGAAGTTTCGTTCCGTAGCGATGTTTTTAACGTTCGACGGAAAGGATTTTTCTAACTTCTTATCAAAAACGAACAGCTGCTCTTTTGCTTCGTTTGGCACAAAATTGCGAAGAAGCATCTTCGGGACATAATGATGATTCTCTGCACGCGAGTCGTTTCGCGCCATCTATTGCCTACTCCGCCGCCTCGCGCGCGCGCGGCGCGCGCAGCCGCGGGCCGTTCTGCGCCGCCCATTTGCCGAGTTCGTCCAGCACCGGGCGCAGCGAACGGCCCAGATCGGTGAGCCAGTATTCCACCTTCGGCGGCACGGCGGCATGCACGCGGCGGCCGACCAGGCCGGCGGTTTCCAGCGCGCGGAGCTGCTTGGTCAGTTCCTTCTGCGTGATCAGCGGAATGGCGCGCGACAATTCGGAAAAGCGCAGCGGTTCGCCCTTGGCCCGGGCCAGGCTGAGAATGATCGGCACCGCCCATTTGTTGGCGATCAGGTCCAGCGTGGCGCAGATCATGCGCGCGCAGAGCGGCTGGCCGTCGGCGGTCAGGTCGTGGCGGAAATCGAAGTCGCTTTCAGTAGCCATTTGGTAAGTATAGAGGTTTTGGGTGCCTACTTGCAAATTGATACTGCACTAGGCTATCCCTCTGAGCCCCGGACTTCCAGCGGCATTTGCTAGAGTCCGCCGGGAAACACCATTGGAGGAAACCGTTTCATGGCCAAGCTCGACTTCTACTTCTCGCCCGGCGCCTGCTCGCTCGCCACCCATATCGCGCTCGAAGAAACCGGCGCCGCCTTCACGCCGAAGCCGACCTACACCCGCAAGGGCCAGACCCGCACGCCGGAATACCTGGCGCTGAATCCCAAGGGCAAGGTGCCGATGCTGGGCATCGACGGCAAGATGCTGACTGAAAACACCGCGATCCTGACCTGGCTGAACCGCACCTATCCGAATGCCAAGCTGCTGCCGAGCGGCGATGCGCTGAAGGAAGCCGAGGCGCTGGCCTTTGTCGCCTGGTGCGCCTCGGGCGTGCATCCGGTGCTGAGCCGCTTCTTCGGCCCGCAGAATTTCTCCGACCTGCCCGACAGCGCCGACAACATCAAGGCGCTGGCGACCAAGGCCAATGCCGCCAACTTCGCCCTCATCGAAAAGGCGCTGGCCGGCAAGGACTGGCTGTTCGGCGAGTGGTCGGTCGCCGATGGCTATATCTTCGTCTTCTTCAACTGGGCGACCAAGCTCGGCCTCGATGTGTCGGCCTATCCGAACTATGCCAAGCATTTCGAGCGCATGAAGCAGCGCCCGGCGGTGCAGCGCGCCCTGGCGCGCGAGGCCGAGGCCCTGGCGGCGATGGACCAGGCCGCCTGAGCCAAGCGAATCCGGCTAACACGAAGGTGTTATCCTGACATCCGGGTGATTTATTGGAACCGGAGGGGCAGCGCGATACAGTCGCGCTGCCCTGATCTACCCAACAAGAAACCAGCTCAACCAACAGCAACGATAAACTGAAGGACCCACTCCCATGGCACTGCTCGAAAAGTTTGGCCCGCTGCTGGGCCGCATCCTGATCGCGTATCTCTATATCCCGGCCGGCATCAGCAAGGTCACCGGCTTCCAGAACACGGTGGGCTACATCACCTCCAAGGGTCTGCCGATGCCGGAAGTCGGCGCCGTCATCGCCATCGTCGTCGAGATCGTGGTCGCCGCCGCCCTGCTGGTCGGCTTCAAGACCCGCTATGCCGCCCTGATCCTGGCTGCCTTCACCCTGGCGGCTGCCGTCGGCTTCCACAATTACTGGGCCGTGCCGGATGCGCAGAAGATGATGCAGACCATCATGTTCAACAAAAACCTCGCCATCGTCGGCGGCCTGCTGTTCGTCGCCGTCTTCGGCGCCGGTCCGTTCAGCCTCGACAACCGCAAGGGCTGATCCCGCCTATCCCTGAAAAAGCCGCCGATGCAAATCGGCGGCTTTTTTATTGGCCGCGCCAACACCGGATTTCCGGACGGCGAATCTGGACGCCATCCCGCACAGCCGCCATGCTGCAACGATGCGCAGCCCCACCGTTACCGATGCCGCGCCCGATCCGGCTTTCATCGCCACTCTGCCGGGTACGGATTTTTCCGACGCCTTCGCCATCATGGTGCCCAGCCGCGGCATCGATGCGCGCGAGGTGGCGGCGCTGGCGTTTAGCAAGCTGCCTGACTGGGCCGGTTGGCTGCTGACAATCCGCAACGCCGTGATGCGACCGTTCGGCATCAAGACCGACGAGATCGGCCTGCCGGTGCTGCTGGAAAGCGCCGAGGAGGTGGTGGTTGGGCTGAACGACGACCATCTCGATTTCCGCACCCAGTTCCGCACCGACACGATCCGGCTGGGCGCCGACGGGCCCGACCTGTGCCTGATCACGGTGAGCACCATCGTGCGCACCCATAACCGCATGGGCCGCGTCTATCTCGCCGTCATCATGCCCTTTCACCGGCTGATCGTGCGCAGCCTGCTGAAACGCATTGCGGCAAAACTGGCTGATGACGCAGCGTAACACTGCGACATCGTGGTGCGGGACGGCGCGGCCGGCTGAGCGCATACTGCCGCCATGAGCACGCCCACCGTGGTTGCTGCCGCAACCGACCCCGCCTTCATCGCCAGCCTGCCCGGCTGCGATTTTGCCGATGCCTTCAGCGTGGTGGTGCCGCGCCGCGACCTGGATGCGCGCGTCCTCTCGGCAGACTTCTTCAGCACGCCGCCGGCCTGGGCCGGTGCGCTGATGGACCTACGCAATACGATCATGGGCCGGCTCGGCTACAAGGCGCCAAAGATCCGCAAGGGTTTTCCAGTGTTAAGCGAGTCAGAGACCGCAGTGGTGTCGGGCCTCGATGACGACCATCTCGATTTCCGCGCGCTGATGCGGATCGACCCGGATGCAAACGGCAGCCGCATTACGCTGACCACGGCTGTCGCCACGCATAACTGGATCGGGCGCGCCTATCTGGCGATCATCATGCCGTTCCACAAGCTGATCGTGCGCAGCATGGTGCGGCAGATGGCGGCGCGGCTAGTCGCCAAATAGTGCGGCTTTCACCTGCGGTGCATCGAACATGCGCTTGCTGTTGTGGCCCACCTTGGGCACCTCGACCAGCCGCCAGTTCAGCACCCAGCCTTTCTCTTGCGCCAGCGCCTGTCCGGCCCTGAAGAAATTCAACCCGCGTTCGTAGCGCGTGGCGCCCTGCTCCGTTGCGTCTTCGCTGTCGTCGCGGTTGGTGGCACCGGTATCGGTCATGCCGAGATAGACGGTGAGCGGTGCTGCCAGATAGCGCTTGAGGAAATCGTCATTGACCAGCGATGCGGTGGCGCCGCCGAGGCCGAAGGGGAAATCCTCTTTCAGCGTCGGAAAGACCCAGGAAGAAGGATTGGCAACGACGATGCGCTTGGCCGCATGGTGCGTGAACGGTGCCAGCCGCGCCAGAAACTGGCCACCGGCGGAATGGCCGATCAGGTAATAATCCAGATCGGGCTTGCCTTCATCCTTGCGCAGCTGGTCGGCCAGCGCGATTGCCGTGTTGCCGATCCATTTTTCCTGCGGCTGCAGCGCCTTCTTGTTGGCAACGCCGCCCTGCTGGTACAGCGCGCTGGGGAAACGGCTTTTGTCGAACAGCGGCGCCGCCACCGCCATGCCGAAACGGTCGGCGATGGTTTTGGCATTGTCGCGATAGGTATCGGCATTGCGATCGACACCATGGAAGACCAGCAGCAGCGGGCCATGGCTGTAATTGGCCGGCTTGTAGGTGAAGACTTCAAGATTGAAGTCCTTCACCCGCACCACCTGATAGCCGTCGCCGGCCGGGATCGGCGCGGCCGACAGTGTGAACGGCAGCAGGCCCAGCAACAGGCCCAGGACAATGCGCATCATTGTATTCACCCCCCATGTCACAGGGTGAAGACTAGACCGCTGCCTTCGCCTCTTCCACCAGCCAGTCGCGCATCGCCTTGATGCGCGGCGCGTCGGCCATATGGTCGAGGCAGACGAACCAGTAGGCGTTGGTGAGCGCCAGGCTGGTGTCGAACAGCTTGACCAGCCGGCCGGCATTCACTTCCTCGGCCACCATCGCCGGGTCCATCACGGCGATGCCCATGCCCTGCACGGCAGCCTGGATCGCGTAGCTGCGCGTCTCGAACATCTGGCCCACGGTGGGGTCGATATCGGTCTGGTCGGTGGCCTTGAGCCAGACGCGCCAGTCCTCGCGGCGGTTCTGCGAATGCAGCAGCTTCTGGCCCTTGAGATCGGCCGGGGTCTTCACCGTCTCGGCGAATTTCGGATGCGCCACCGGCACCAGCGCCTCGGCGAACAGCCGGGTGGCATTCAGCCCCGGCCAGTCGCCATCGCCATAGCGGATGGCGCAGTCGATGCCCTCGCGCTCCAGGTCGGCGGGTTTCAGCGAGGTGGTGATGCGCACCTCGATATCGGGATAGCTTTCCTGGAACCGCGGCAGCCGCGGAATGAACCAGCGCATGGCAAACGTCGAGAGCATGCTGAGGGTCAGCGTGCCTTCGCCGCGCCGAGCCTCGAGCTTGCTGAGCGCGCTGGCCAGGAAATCGAAGCCGCGCTGCACGTCGGGCAGGATCAGCTGCCCCTCGGTCGACAGCACCAAGCCCTTGCGGGTGCGGTGGAACAGCGGCACCCCCAGCAGCTCCTCGAGCTGGCGGATCTGGTGGCTGATCGCCGACAGCGTGACCGAGAGTTCCTCGGCCGCGGCGGTGAAATTCAGGTGGCGGCCGGCGGCTTCGAAGGCCTTCAGGGCATTGAGGGGCAGCAGGCGGCGGCTGGGCAGGTGGGCCATGGGAATTTCTTTTAAGCCGGAGGGGAATTTAAATCCAGCGATCCCCACTGGACGGGCGGGCCCCGCTGGGCTTGAATCCGCCTCCCGTAACGCCCCCGTACCCGCAATAAAAATACCCGAGAAAGAACGGACCAGCAGCCATGACCGCGCCCCGCACCCTGTATGACAAGATCTGGGACAGCCACCTCGTCGATATCGACGGCGACGGCAATGGCCTGCTCTATATCGACCTGCACCTGGTCCATGAAGTCACCTCGCCCCAGGCCTTTGCCGGCCTGAAGGCCGCCGGCCGCAAGGTGCGCCGCCCGGACCGCACGGTGGCCGTGCCCGACCATAACGTGCCGACCACCCCGGACCGCGCCCAGTTCGTGTTCGAGGACGAGGAAGCCCGCATCCAGGTCGAGACGCTGGACCGCAACGCCAAGGAATACGGCGTCAACTACTACCCGATGAACGACATCAACCAGGGCATCGTACATATCGTCGGCCCCGAGCAGGGCTACACCCAGCCGGGCATGACGATTGTCTGCGGCGACAGCCACACCTCCACCCATGGCGCCTTCGGCAGCCTGGCCTTTGGCATCGGCACCTCGGAGGTCGAGCATGTGCTCGCCACCCAGACCCTGCCGCAGCGCAAGGCCAAGAACATGAAGATCAACATCGACGGCCAGCTCGGCCCCGGTGTCACCGCCAAGGACATCATCCTCGCCATTATCGGCAAGATCGGCACCGCCGGCGGCACCGGCTATGTGATGGAATATACCGGCAGCGCTATCCGCGCCCTGTCGATGGAAGGCCGCATGACGGTCTGCAACATGTCGATCGAAGCCGGCGCCCGCGCCGGGCTGATCGCGCCCGATGACAAGACCTTCGACTACGTGAAGGGCAAGCCGCATGCGCCGAAGGGCGCCGCCTGGGAACAGGCGCTGGCCTGGTGGAAGACGCTGCCGACCGATGCCGGCGCCCATTACGACACCATCGTCGAGCTGAAGGCCGAGGACATCGCACCGCATATCACCTGGGGTACCAGCCCGCAGGATGTGGCGCCGATCACCGGCATCGTGCCGAACCCGGCCGATGTGAAGGACGAGCAGAAGCGCATCGCGCTCGAACGCGCCCTGAAATACATGGGGCTGAAGGCCGGCGAGAAGCTGGACACCGTGCCGGTGCAGCGCGTCTTCATCGGCTCCTGCACCAATGGCCGCATCGAGGATCTGCGCGCCGCCGCCGTGGTGGCCAAGGGCCGCAAGGTGGCGGCCGGCGTGCAGGCCATGGTGGTGCCGGGTTCGGGCCTGGTGAAGCACCAGGCCGAGGAAGAAGGCCTGGACAAGATCTTCGTCGAGGCCGGTTTCGAATGGCGCGAGCCCGGCTGCTCGATGTGCCTGGCGATGAATGCCGACAAACTGAAGCCGGAGGAGCGCTGCGCCAGCACATCCAACCGCAACTTCGAAGGCCGGCAGGGCGCACGGGGCCGCACCCATCTGATGAGCCCGGCCATGGCAGCGGCAGCCGCGATTGCCGGCACCCTGACCGACGTGCGCAAGATCTGAGCGGAGAGAAAACAATGGACAAGTTCACCACGCTGACCGCCGTTGCCGCCCCGCTGCCGATGATCAATGTCGATACCGACATGATCATCCCCAAGCAGTTCCTGAAGACTGTCGAACGCACCGGCCTGGCCAAGGGCCTGTTCTTCGAGCTGCGCGAAACCCCGGACGGCAAGCCGGTGCCGGACTTCTTCATGAACCAGCCGCAATACAAGGGCGCCCAGATCCTGGTCGCCGGCGACAATTTCGGCTGCGGCTCGTCGCGCGAGCACGCCCCCTGGGCACTGCTGGATTACGGCATCCGCTGCGTCATCTCGACCAGTTACGCCGATATCTTCTACAACAACTGTTTCCAGAACGGCATCCTGCCGATCACCCTGCCGAAGGCCGAGGTCGACAAGCTGATGGACGCCGCCAAGCGCGGCCACAACGCCCGTATCAGCGTCGATCTGGAAAAGCAGGAAGTCACCGGCCCCGATGGCGGCGTGATCAAGTTCGAGATCGACGCCCACAAGAAGCACTGCCTGCTGAATGGCCTGGACAATATCGGCCTGACGCTGGAGAAGAAGTCGAAGATCGACAGCTTCGAGAGCAAGCAGCATGGTACCCAGCCCTGGCTTTATGCCCAGGCTGGCCGTTAATCCGTCTCAACAAGGAAAAAACAGAAAATGGCTTCCAACCGTACCATGCTGATGCTGCCCGGCGACGGGATCGGCCCCGAGGTGATGGGCGAAGTGCGCCGCGTCATCGACTGGATGGACAAGCGCCGGCACGTCTCTTTTGATGTCAAGGAAGACCTGGTCGGCGGTTCGGCCTTCGACAAGCACGGCACGCCGCTGCACGACAAGACCATGCAGGATGCGCTCGATTGCGGCGTGGTGCTGCTGGGTGCGGTCGGCGGCCCGAAATGGGACAACCTGCCGTTCGACCAGAAGCCGGAACGCGGCCTGCTGCGCCTGCGCAAGGAAATGGACCTGTTCGCCAACCTGCGCCCGGCCAAGTGCTTCGACGCCCTGGTGGATGCCAGCAGCCTGAAGCCCGAGATCGTGCGCGGCCTGGATATCATGATCGTGCGCGAGCTGACCGGTGGCGTCTATTTCGGCCAGCCGCGCGGCATCGAGACCCTGCCCAACGGCGAGCGCCGCGGCATCAACACGCAGGTCTATACCACCAGCGAAATCCGCCGTGTGGCGGCGGTGGCGTTTGAGCTGGCGCAGAAGCGCGGCAACAAGGTGACCTCGCTGGAAAAGGCCAATGTGATGGAATCCGGCGTGCTGTGGCGCGAGGAAGTCACCAAGCTGCACCAGGAAAAATACAAGGACGTGCAGCTGGAGCATATGTATGCCGATAACGGTGCCATGCAGCTGGTGCGCGCGCCCAAGCAGTTCGACGTCATGGTGACCGACAACCTGTTCGGCGACATCCTGTCGGATGCCGCTGCCATGCTGACCGGTTCGCTCGGCATGCTGCCGTCCGCATCTCTGGGTGCGGCCGACCCGGCCACCGGCCGCCGCATGGCGCTGTTCGAGCCGGTCCACGGTTCGGCGCCGGATATTTCCGGCAAGGGCATCGCCAATCCGCTTGCCACCATCCAGAGCTTCTCGATGGCGCTGCGCTATGCCTATGACCTGAGCGCCGATGCCGACCTGATCGACCAGGCGGCGGAGAATGTGCTGAGCAAGGGCATCCGCACCGCCGATCTCGGCGGCGGCGGTACCCGGGTGGGCACCACCGGCATGGGCGACGCCCTGCTGATGGAACTCGACAAGCTGGCCGCCTGATCGGCTGTCACGCAACAGACAAAAGGCCGGGATCGCATCCCGGCCTTTTTCATTCAGGTCTTGCCATCGGCCGGCGATAGGGCGACCCTGTGCGCAGCAGCGGAGCCTCTCGCATGATGAAGTTGATCGGTCGGAATCTGTCGCCCTATACGCGCCGCGTCGCCGTGGCGATGACCCTGCTGGATGTGCCGCACAGCCGCGAATATCTCTCGGTCACCGCCGATCCCGAGCGCGGGCTGGAACTCAATCCGGTCGGCCGCGTGCCGGTGCTGGAACTGGAAGACGGTGAACGCCTGATCGAATCCGCCGCCATCCTGGATTACCTGATGGATCTGGTCGGCCCGGCGAAAAGCCTGGTGCCGGCCCATGGCAAGGCGCGGCGCGACTGCATCCAGCTGATGGCTATCGGCTCGGGCGTGCTCGACAAGGCGGTGAACGCGATCTACGAGGTGCGCCGCCGTCCAGCCGAGAAGGTGCATGAACCCTGGCGCCAGCATCTGCTGCGCCAGGCCAGCGGCGGCCTGGCCGCGCTGGATGCCCAGGCGGCAACGCGCAAACCCAATGACGGCACCTGGCTGCTGGGTGAGCAGCTGTCGCTGGCCGATGTGACGGCGGCGGTGACGGTCAGCTTCCTGCGCGTCATGGTGCCGGAGCTGGTAACGGATGGTTTATACCCGGCGCTGTATGCTCTGACCGAGAAAGCGGAAGCCATGCCGGCCTTCCGCGCCCATCCGCTGGAGACCCCATGAACCAGCCTGCGCCCCAGTCCGCGCCGCAGCCCGCACCGCAGAAGCAGGTCGCCGACAAGCGCATCCTGCGCGCCTTCATCGCGCGGCGCTATCTGGGCGGCACCGGCATCGAGATCGGCGCGCTCGGCACCCCGCTCGACCTGCCGCCGAATGCGCAGGCAAAGTATGTCGACCGCATGAGCCTGGAAGACCTGTACAAGGAATTCCCCGAGATGGCGCAGCGCAAGCTGCAGGCGCCCGACATCATCGACAATGGCGAGACGCTGGCCAGCATTCCCGATGGCAGCCTCGATTTCATCGTCGCCAACCATTTCCTCGAGCATTGCGAAAACCTGCTCGGCACGTTGCGCATCCACACTGCCAAGCTGCGCAAGGGCGGCCGGCTGTTCTACGCCATTCCGAACCGCGATTTCACCTTCGACCGCAACCGCCCCACCACGCCCTTTGCGCATCTGGTGCAGGACGACCAGGAAGGCCCGGAAAAGGCCCGCGCCACCCATTACATGGAATGGGCCACGCTGGTGGAGAACAAGCAGGGCGCCGAGGCGGAAGCCCAGGCGCTGCGGCTGCAGCAGATGAACTATTCCATCCATTACCATGCCTGGGATGCGCCGGCCTGGTTCCAGACGCTGGCGCTCGGCACCGAATACATCAAGTTTCCCGGCTTCGTGGCGCATTTCGAACTGAACTTCCACGAAATCATCTGCGTGCTGGTGCGCACGCACTAGATCATCCCGCCAGCGGATACGCCGCTTCGCGGCGGATCGCGCCATGGGCGATGTTCAGAATTTCCAGTGCCGCGATGCGGCCGGCCAGTGGCGCACCCAGCGCGCCCATCTGCCGTTCAAAGGCTTTCGCACTGAACACCGCGCCGAAGCGCGTCAGGGTCAGATGCGGCTCATACGCCCCCCTGCCACCGAGCGCCTGATACAGTGCGGTCAGCGGCACGCTGCTCTCGGCATCGGCCAGCAGCACATTGAGGAAGCGGTATTTCGGCTGATGCGGATTGTCGATCCGCGCCAGCCGGTCGAAGGTCACCGCCAGCGACGCGGTGACGGCAGCAACCGACGCGACATGGCCGGCGAACCAGTCGGGATCGGCCGAGTCGAACGGAAACACCAGCGTGACATGGGCGGCAACCGCCTCGTATTGCGGATCATGGGCGCGGCGGATGCTGTCGATCCAGGCCGCATCGCCGCTTGAAAACTCGGGAACCGCAATCACCGCCAGCATAGCCAAATCCTATCGCCGGTATCGAGACTGCCATATTCCGCCCTGCATCGCGATGCGCTAGGCTCGCGCCATGTCGCTCTCGCTCTATCTCGCCGCCGCCATCGCCGGCGCCGCCTATACGCTGACCCCCGGTCCGGCTTTCCTCGCTCTGCTCGGCATCGGTGCCGGCCAGGGCCGCGTCGCCGGACTGAAGTTCCTCGCCGGGCATTTCGTCGGCGACATCGTCTGGGGCGCGCTGGCGCTCACCGCCATCATCGGCTCGGCCAGCCTGGGCACGCTGGTTTTCGATATCCTCGGCGTCGTCTGCGGCGCCTACCTGCTGCTGCTCGGCTGGCGCGCCGTCACGGTACGGCGTCGTGAGGATGGCGACCTCGATACCCGGGTGACGCAGCCGCTGCGGCGCGGCCTGGCCTTTGGCATCACCAACCCGAAAAGCTATGCGGTGGCGATTGCCATGTTCACCGCGCTGCTCGCCGCCCATGCCGCAGCACTCGACTGGGCCAGCCTGCCGCCGCTGCTGCTGGCGGCCTGTACCGGCTTCGTGATCGGCGATGCGATCCTGGTCTGGGTGATCGGCGCCGCCCCGGTACGCAAGCTCTATCGCCGCCACGAACTCTGGGTGACGCGAATCAGCGGGGTGATCTTCTTAGGCTTCGGCCTGCAGGCACTGACGCAGTCGGGTGCGGGGCTGATCAGGCGCGCCTAATCAGCTTTTTCTGAGCGCCTCGCGCACCAGCGGCAGGCGGTCGTTGCCGAAGAACATTTCACCGTTCACAAACAGCGTCGGCGAACCGAAGCCGCCACGCGCGATCAGCTCATCCGTATTGGCTTTCAGCTGTTCCTTCACGCCAGGTTCGGTGATCGCCTTTGCGAGGGAGGCTGGATCAAGAGACGCACGACGTGCCGCTTCCGCCACCACATCGTCCTGCGAAATGTCGCGGTCCTCGCTCCAGTAGAGTTCGAAGAAGGCCTGCGCCAGTGCGACCTCCTTCTCTTGCGTCTTGGCCCAGAGCAGGGCGCGCAACGCCTTCACCGAATTGACCGGAAAGACTTTCGGCGGGAAGGTGATGGTCACACCCGCCAGCCGCGCCCAGGCCTGCATGTCCTGCTTCGTCCAGGCATCGCGTGCCGGCACCGGGTTTTCCCGCATGCGATACATGGTGGGATTGACGGCATTGAACACGCCACCGACCAGGAATGGCCGCCAGAGAATCTCCGCGCCTTCTTCCCGTGCCAGCTTTTGCACATTGACGAAGGCGAGATAGGTCCATGGCGAGGAGACGTCGTAGAAGACTTCGATCTGCTTGCCCATCTGCTCAGCCCCTATGCGGCACCAGGATGAAACCGGCGCGCGGGAAATGCACATGCACGCGACCGGTCTCCGGGGCCTCGCGCGCAATCGTGATGCTCTGCGCCGTCAGCCCCACCAGCTCGCCCACGGTGGCATCGCGGCCGGTATCGTCGGGTGTCACACTCACCGGCATGCCGGCACTCAGCCCCATGGCATTGGCGGCGACGCCGGCCGGCACCGGCGCCGGCGTGGCAGCTTTGGCGATCTCGACAGCGGCCTTGGAGTCCAGCTCGCTCGGGCTGCCATGGCCGAAACCCTTCATGCGGTCGGCCCAGACATTCAGCGCGGTGTAATCGGCGAGATCGGTGGCCTTGGCGCGGTCGCGCACGAACCAGACGCAGTGATAGACGGCAAGATCGGCCAGCGATGGCGCATCGCCGAACAGGAATTTGCGGCCGTCATGCAGGGCCTCCTCAATCCAGCCCAGATGCGCACGCAGGGGCCCGGTCATGACAGCGGCCTGCATCTTCATCTTGCTGCGGTCGATGGTGCGGCCAGAGAATTTGGCGCGATCTTCCAGGAAGGCATCGGGCATCTGATCGCCCATCAGGCCAAAGGCGATGGCGACGGAGGCACTGAACAGCTGGTGGTCGGCCCAGAAGGCGACACCCTCGGCCAGGCCCTTCGCGGGACCGGGATAGAGCGTCGGCGTGGGATGGCGGCGCTCGATCTCGCGCAGGATGATCTGGGTGTCGCAGTAGATATCGGCGCCGACCTGCATCACCGGCGTCTTGCGATAGGCGCCGGTCAGCACGGTGAGATCGGGCTTGGGCATCATCGGCGGGATTTTCACCGACTGCCAGGGCAGGCCCTTGATGCCGAAGGCGACGCGCACCTTCTCGGAAAACGGCGAGGTGCCATAGTGGTGCAGGATCAGGTCGCCGCTCATCGTGTTTCCTCCGTTTATGATCTTGGAGGTAACAATAAGGGCTTTACCCTTACGTCAGGCAAGGGCGGATTCGGCCTGATGCTGTAACTGCCGCAGCTGCCGCCCGAAGGCGGCCGTGTCGTTCAAGGCGCGGCTCAGCACCAGCGCACCCTGGATGCCGGCGATGATGGTTTCCGCCTGCGCCCTGGCGTGTTTCGCGCCGCCGCGCCGCAGACAGGCAGCCAGCGCCGCGATCCAGCGTACAAAATAATCCTGCACGGCGGTGGCGAAGCGGTCGCGCGTGGCATCCAGCGCAAAGGCCCCGACCAGGCAGATACGGCCGCCGCCGCGGAAATACGCATCCACGGCGGCGAACATCGCTGCGAGAGCCTGCCGCGGATGGTCGGCCTCCCGCAGCGGCGCATAAACCTCATGCTCGAACCAGGCATCGACATGGGCGAGCACAGCCGTGGCCATCTCGTCCTTGCCGCCGGGAAAGTGGTTATACAGGCTGCCCTTGCCCAGGCCGGTGGCGGCGGTGATCGCGCTGAGCGACGCGCCCTCGAAGCCATGTTCGCGGAACACATCGCCCAGACGGGCAATCAGGTCGTCGCGGGATAACAGGGCTGCGGGCATTACAGTCCGAGGTCGCTCAGCCCCGGATGGTCGTCAGGACGGCGACCGAGCGGCCAGTGGAACTTGCGGTCGGCCTCGGTGATGCGCACATCGTTGATGCTGGCCTCGCGGCGTTCCATCAGGCCGTCCGCATCGAACTGCCACTGCTCGTTGCCATGGCTGCGATACCACTGGCCGTTGTCGTCACGCCATTCATAGGCAAAGCGCGCCGCGATACGGTTGCCGGTAAACGCCCAGACTTCCTTGATCAGGCGGTAGTCCAGCTCGCGCTGCCATTTGCGGGTCAGGAACTCCTCGATCTGCACCCGGCCCCGGATGAACTCGGCCCGGTTCCGCCAGACACTCTGTTCGGTATAGGCCAGCGCCACCTTGGCCGGATCGCGGTTGTTCCAGGCATCCTCGGCCATGCGGGCCTTCTGGGCGGCGGTTTCGGCGGTGAAGGGCGGCAACGGGGGGCGGGCCATGCGGATATCCTTGTTTGTACCTATCGGTACAATACCGCAGGGCTAGCCTTTTGCAAGCGCTCTCCTATCCTCACGCCTGAACCATCCGGGAGGAAGACAGAATGACCCAGCAGGCACCGCTGAGCACCGTGGAGCGCAACGCCGCCGATTACGCCGCCCTCACTGCTGTGCTGCGCGACTATTTCGACGGGCTCTACACCTGTGACACCGCGAAGCTCGCCCGCGTGTTCCACCCGGCCGCCAGCTATGCCTGCGCCACCGACGGCACCCTGCTGAAACTGGGCATGGACGAGTATTTCCCGGTGGTGGAGAAGCGCGAACCGCCGGCGAGCCGGGGCGAGACCCGGCGCGACAGGATCATCTCGATTGAATTTGCCGGGCCGGTGACGGCGCTGGCCCGGGTGGAATGCGCCATCGGGCCGAAATTCTTCACGGATCTGCTCACCTTCATCAAACTCGACGGCCGCTGGCAGATCATCGCCAAGGTGTTCCATTACGACCTGATGGAATGAACTTAAACAATTGATAATAAAAGATTTTATTGCGTGGGGCCGCTAGGGGTACAACTGCGGCAATTTCCCGCTTGATTGCCGGCAGGGGCGGGCCTAATTTCCCGCTCGCCTGCCGGGCGCGGCCTGCCGGGCACCAACATACGTCTCGTGTTCCTCAAAGTCCGCCGGGTGTCGACCTGCCGGACGCAGCGAAAGAAGGCCAGATATGACCTATAAGGTCGCCGTTGTCGGCGCCACCGGTGTGGTGGGCCGCGAAATGCTCAACATACTCCACGAACGCAAGTTTCCGGTTTCGGAAGTGGTTGCCCTTGCCTCGCGCCGCTCGGTCGGCCGCGACGTCATGTATGGCGACAAGCATATCAAGGTGAAGGCGCTCGACGAGTACGACTTCCGCGGCGTCGACATCGCGCTGTTCTCGGCCGGCGGCGCCACCTCGAAGGAATGGGCGCCGCGCGTCGCCGCCCAGGGCGCCGTGGTGATCGACAATTCGAGCTTCTGGCGTATGGACCCCGATGTGCCGCTGGTGGTGCCGGAAGTGAATGCCGATGCCATCGCCGGCTATACCAAGAAGGGCATCATCGCCAACCCGAACTGCTCGACCGCCCAGCTGGTGGTCGCGCTGAAGCCGCTGCATGACCGCGCCACCATCAAGCGCGTCGTCGTCGCCACCTACCAGTCGGTGTCGGGCGCCGGCAACGAGGGCGTCACCGAGCTGGAGCGCCAGACCAAGCAGATTCTGGTCAACGATCCGGTGGTACGCGAGAAGTTCACCAAGCAGATCGCCTTCAACGTCATTCCTCATATCGACGTCTTCATGGACGACGGTTACACCAAGGAGGAATGGAAGATGACGGCCGAGACCAAGAAGATTCTCGACCCGAAGATCAAGCTGACCGCCACCTGCGTGCGCGTGCCAGTGTTCATCGGCCATTCGGAAGCCGTCAACATCGAGTTCGAGCAGTCGATCTCGGCCGAAGAGGCGACCGAGATCCTCAGCAGCGCGCCGGGCGTGCAGGTGCTGGATCGCCGCGAAGACGGCGGCTATATCACGCCGCTGGACTGCGCCGGCGACTACAACACCTTCGTGTCGCGCATCCGCGAGGATTTCACCGTCGAGAACGGCCTGGTGATGTGGGTGGTCTCAGACAACCTGCGCAAGGGCGCGGCGCTGAATGCGGTGCAGATCGCCGAAGTGCTGGCCGCCCGCCATCTGAAGAAGCAGGCCGCTTAAAACGGTCCGTCATTAAAGAAGCAGAGTTCTCCTCCGGGGCCGCTGGCAACAGCGGCCCCCTTCTTTTTTCCTACCAGCGCAGCAGGCGCCGGCCGATCAATGCGCCAAGGCCGGCCAGCAGGGCAATCGCCAGCGTGTACCAGGTGGCGACGAACAGCGGGCTGTCGTCCGGGCAATGCGCCGCATAGAGCGCGGCTGAAATCCCGCCGGCGATCAGCCCGGCCACGGCACCGGCGAGTGCGGGCCGCGACGGTGCGCCACTGCGCAGGGCCAGCAGGATCAGCGCCAGCGGCGCAAGACCCATCAGCGGAATATAGGTGAGACAGTTGCGCGCATTGCTGCCGACCAGGGCGGTGAGCCAGCCCGAACCGGGCAACGCGATCAGTTCGCTGGCAATGCCGATCAGCAGCAGGCCGGGCGCCAGCAACAGGGCGCGACGCCAGGCGCCCAGCGTGGCGCCGGGGCGGATCAGGCGCAGCACCAGACCGGTGGCCCCCACCGCCAGCACCAGCGTGACAACGAATTTCAGCAGGAAGCGCAGTTCATCCAGCGAGGCCAGCGCATTGCCGCGCGGCCCGAGCAGCAGCATGAACAGCACCGCGGCAGCAATGATGCCGCCGGCCAGCGCCAGCGACAGTTTCACTTCCGGCCGCAGGCCCGGCGGGGTCGCATCCTGGGCAATCGCGCGGATCAGATCGTCGGTTTTCATGTCTCGCTGCTCCTCAGGTGCCGTGCTCTCTTAACCGCTGGGCCAGGGCCGCCAGTCCGCGGTGCAGCGCCACCCGCACCGCACCTTCCGTCATCATCAGGCGCTGCGCCGTGTCGCGGATCGAAACGCCATCCACGGCCACCGCCTGCACCACATTGCGCTGGCCCGGGGCCAGGCTGTGCAGATGGCGGACCACGTCGCCCACCACGCTGCGATCCTCTTCGGCCGGTGCCGCCAGCACGTCGCTGAGATCGTCGATATCGATCTCGCGGCCACGCCGGCCGCGGCGCCGCAGCGCATCGACCAGCTTGTTGCGGGCGATGGCGCGAATCCACGGGCCGATCGGCACATCCTGCTGCCAGGTCTGCCGCTTGAGATGAATGGCCAGCAAGGTCTCCTGCACCACATCCTCCGCATCTGCCGGCATCAGGCCGAATTTCTGGCACCCGCGCCGGGCCGCAACGCGCAGCACCGGCGCCAGTTCGACCAGCAGGGCCTGATAAGCGGCACGGTCGCCGCCAAGGCCAGCCCGCATCAGGCTGCTCCAGCGGGTTTCCTGCTCGCCTTGCGCATGGGCGAGATTGCGGTCGCTCACATCCAGTCCTTCGTCACGGCACGGCCCGATGTTACAGGCCGGCGGCAGAAAAAATAATTGCTACACGAAAGCGTGAGCAGCGTAACACAGGCCGGCGACCTGGCGAATGAGGGGGTATGGGCGGGATCGAGCCGCGACCGCCCGGCCTTCCCCCAACCCGCGGCATCACAGGAGACACCCATGCTCGCCAAGACGCATCTGACCGCCGCCCTGCTGGCCGGCTCGCTCGCCACCGCGATGGCCCTCATCGCCAGCCCGGCCCCGGCCCAGGATGCCGGCAAGGAAAAGTGCTATGGCGTCGCCATGGCCGGCAAGAATGACTGCGCCGCCGGCCCCGGCACCACCTGCGCTGGCACCTCGAAGGTCGATTACCAGGGCAATGCCTTCAAGCTGGTCGCCAAGGGCACCTGCACCACCATGAAGACCCCGAAGGGCATGGGCTCGCTGGAGCCGATCAAGGGCTGATCCCGCCTGGGCGGATGCTCTCGACGCTGACCTGTCGGCATCCGCCCATTCCCTTTCCCGATCCGATCAACGCCATGCTCCCCGATACAGCCGGCACCACTTTCAAGCCCACGCATTTCGCCGCCCTGCAGGCCGCGACGGTGCAGCCGGGCTTTGTGCCAGGATTCATTGAAGTGCATGCCGAGAATTACATGGGCGACGGCGGCCTGCCGCATGCGCAGTTGACGGCCCTGCGGCAGGACATGGCGCTGTCGCTGCATGGCGTCGGACTGTCCATCGGCGGCACGGCGCCGCTCGATCGCGACCATCTGCTGCGCCTGCGCCGGCTCTGCGACCGCTATCAGCCGCAGAGCTTCTCCGAGCATCTGGCCTGGTCGAGCCATGGCGGCGTTTTCCTCAACGATCTGCTGCCGCTGCCCTATACCGATGCGACACTGGCGCGCGTGATTTCGCATGTGACGCAGACCCAGGACGCATTGGGCCGGCGCCTGCTGCTGGAAAATCCCGCCACCTATCTGCAATTTTCTGCCAGCACGATCCCTGAAACCGAATTCCTGGCCGAGATCGCGGCACGCAGCGGCTGCGGCCTGCTGCTGGACGTCACCAATGTGCAGGTCGCCTGCAGCAACCGCGACGAAGACCCTGTCGCCTATCTGGCGCGCTTCCCGCTGCAGCATGTGGGCGAGATCCACCTTGCCGGCCATCATGCGACGACAGACCGTCATGGCATGCCGCTGCTGATCGACGACCATGGCAGTGCGGTGAGCACCGGCGTCTGGCAGCTATATGAATCCGTCATCGCCCGTATCGGTGCCCGCGCCACCCTGGTGGAATGGGACACCGATGTGCCGGCCTGGCCGGTGCTGGCGGCAGAAACCGCGCGTGCGCAACAGTTGCTGGATCGAGTTGCCGGCAAGGCTGTGGCGGCCTGACATGCAGCCTACTTTCACCACCGCCCTGCTGGATGCCGCGCATGCCCTGCCGCCCGGCCTGCTGGCCGCCGATCCGGCCGAGCGTTTCGCCGTCTATCGCAACAACGTGGTCAGCGGCCTGAGCCGCGCGCTGGCCGCCGGCTTTCCGGCCGTCGAGGCCATTGTCGGCACAGAATTCTTCGCCGCCATGGCGGCGATCTTCGTGCGGCAGTCGCCGCCGGCCTCGCCGGTATTGCTCGACTATGGCGCCACGCTGCCGGATTTTCTCAGGGATTTTACACCGGCCACCGAGCTGCCCTATCTCGCCGATGTGGCACGGCTGGAGCTGGCCTATACGCGCGCTTTTCATGCCACCGACGCGCATCCGCTGGCCGCCGACACACTGGGCCGGCTGGCGGCCGACCGCATCGGCGGCCTTCGCGTCACCCTTCATCCGTCGCTGCAAATCCTGCGCGCAGACTATCCCGCCGCCACCATCTGGGCGATGAATACCGGGCGGCTGCCACTGGCCGAGATCACCGACTGGGCGGCCCAGGACATGCTAGTGCTGCGCCCGCAATACAGCGTGGATGTCGTCATCCTGGCACCGGGCGAAGCGGCATTCCTCACCGCCTTGCAGGCCGGCAGCACGCTAGGCGAAGCGGCGGCTGCCGCACTGGATGCTGCCGCCACGTTCGATCTCGGCCCGGCGCTGGCCGCCCTCTTCATGCGCGGCGCCGTGATCGCCTGCATGGATTCACAGGAAGACTCATGACCATGACCCGCTCGCTCCCCCTACCCGCAACACCCCGTGCCGCCAGCCTCGCCGCCACATTGCAGCGGATCATCGCCATGCTGGACCGGATTCCGCACAGCCTGATCGCGCTCGGCGCCCGTGTCTTCGCGGCAGCGGTGTTCTGGCAGTCCGGCCAGACCAAACTGGACGGCTGGCGCGTGTCGGAAAACGCCATCGCGCTGTTCCGCGAGGAATACCGGCTGCCGCTGCTCGATCCGGTGCTCGCCGCCCATCTGGCAACCCTGGGCGAGCATCTCTTCCCGCTGCTGCTCGTTATGGGCTTTGCCAGCCGCTTCGCTGCCCTCGCGCTGCTGGGCATGACCGCCGTGATCCAGATTTTCGTCTATCCCGATGCCTGGCCGACCCATGGCATCTGGGCCATCAGTCTCCTGATCATTATTGCCCGTGGCCCCGGACGACTATCCATCGATCACCTGATCCAGCGGTTTGGACGCGGTGGAAAGTGACGCCACCGATGTCGCCTGCGGCCAAAGCCGGATTGCGCAATACGATGGCTTGAGGCGTAATGCGGTCTTAGATGACCGCTTCTCCCCTGCCTGACGATGCGCATGTCCTGATCCAGGATGCCTATCAATACTGGCTTCGCATCCACCCGGCACCGGACAGGCTTCCGGGCCGGCAGCATTTCGATCCGCTCGATATCCCGCATCTGCTGCCGCATGTCTGGCTGGTCGACGTGATCCGGGGTGAGCCGCCGCGCTTCCGCTATCGCATTGCCGGCACCGCACTGAACCGCAGCATGGGCCGCAGCCTGACCGGCCAGATGATGGATGACGTCAATCCGGACTTCTACACCGTGCCAGAGATTGCCGCGCCTTATATCGCCATGCTGTCCAAGCCGGCGCCGGCCTATCGCAAAGGGGCACCGCTGTTTGCCCATAACCAGCAATTCCGGTCGCTCGAGCGCCTATTGCTGCCGCTGGCGGGGAATGGCACTGAAACGGATATGCTATTCTGTTTGACCCTGTTCTACCTGCCCGACGGCAGCATTATCGGATCGATAACATGAGCGGTTTCGTGTTGCCCGCCGATGCCCATCCGGTGATCCGGAATGGCCTGGCCTACTGGCGCGCGGCGGCGCCGGCCGAAGGCCTGCTGCCGGGCCGCCAGCATATCGACCCGCTCGGCATGCCGGCCCTGCTGCCCTATGCCTGGCTGCTGGAGGTGCATCAGCCGGAGGGCAATATCACCATTCCGCGCTTCCGTTTCCGCCTGGTCGGCAGTCATGTCGATCTCGGCTTCAACGGATCGATGACCGGCAGCTGGCTGCATGACATGGAAGCCGGCTTCGAGACGGTGAGTTCACGCTCGCGCAGCTTTGTCGATGCCGCCACCAATGCACAGATCAGCCATCGTCGCGGCCCGCCGCGGTTTCGCACCAATGCCGAAACGGCCGAACTGGAGCGCCTGATGATGCCGCTGGCCAGCGACGGCAAACATGTCGACATGCTGCTCGGCTTCACCGTCTTCTATGACGGCATCGGCAGCGTCTTGCGTAGTAACTTGTAAGAGTCAGCGCACGCGTTCGATATCGGGCAGGAATTGCGGCGCCCGCAACAGATCCTGGATCATGTGCAGCCGCATCTCCGGCGCGCGGTTCTCACGCGCATCGCGCAACGCGGTATAGGTCGCCGACATGGCGAACAGCAGCGCCTTCTTCGGCGTGCGGCCCTTCAGCAGCCGGGTGAGGAACAGCGACGCGAACAGATCGCCCGCACCCTTGGGCAGGCCCTCGCCCAGATCCGGCACGGCGCAGAGCCAGGCACCATCGGCAGTGACCAGCAGCGCCTCCAGCAGGGTCTGGCTCTGGCTCTGGCCGCCATCCTTCCGCTGCAGCGTGGTGGCCACCACCATCGCCGGACCTTTCGCCCGCAGCGCATCGCAGGCGGCCAGCGCGGATGGCAGATCGTCGATCTTGCCGCCGGTGAGATATTCCAGCTCGAAGCCATTCGGCGTGGCGATATCGGCGGTGGGAAACAGATGGTCGCGGATATAGGCGGGCAGTGCCGGATCGACATACAGACCGCTGTCGCTGTCGCCCATCACCGGGTCGCAGAGGAAGATCGCCTTCGGATTGGCCGCCTTCACCGCCAGCGCGGCGCGGCCGGCGGCCTCGGCCGTGCGCGGGTTACCGAGCCAGCCGAGCAGCACGGCATCGATCTGGTTCCATTCCGGCCGCGTCTGCAAGGCGGCGATCCAGGCATCCATCTCCTCCGGCGCGGTGGACCGATGCGCCGGCGGACCATAGGAGGGATTGAAGGCCAGCAGCCCGGTCGGCACCGACCAGACTTCAATCCCGTTGCGCTGCAGGGGAAACACGGCAGCATTGTTGCCGACATGGCCGTAGATCACCTGGCTCTGGATGCTGAGCACGCGCATGGGCGAAATCCTGAAGTCGTTGCTATACAGACAAAAGGCGGACGTAACGGAACCTTGCCATGCCTAAGTCGGCGTTTATAGTGGCGCAATTCAAACTTATTGCACCGCAACAATTCTGCAAAAGGTCTTTCGCATGGCCGCCACCGCCCGTCCCCGCCGCAGCGTGCTGTATATGCCCGGCTCCAATGCCCGGGCGCTGGAAAAGGCCCGGACGCTAGCCGCCGATGCGCTGATCCTGGATCTGGAAGACGCGGTGGCGCCGGAGCAGAAGGTGATGGCCCGCGACCAGGTCTGCGCCGCGGTTGCCGCCGGCGGCTATGGCATGCGCGAGCTGATCATCCGCAGCAACGGTCTCGACACGTCCTGGGGCCGCGATGACGTGATCGCCGCCGCCAAGGCCGCGCCCGATGCCATCCTGCTGCCGAAAGTGGAGTCGGCGGCACAGGTGCAGGAGGTCGCGGCCCTGCTGCAGCAGCATGGCCAGGCCAAAACCGCGATCTGGTGCATGATGGAGACGCCGAAGGGCATCCTGCGCGCCGAAGAGATCGCCGGCGCCTCGCCGCGCCTCGCCGCCCTGGTGATGGGCACTTCCGATCTGGTCAAGGATCTGAACGCCCAGCACACGCCGCTGCGGCTGCCGGTCATCACCGCGCTGGGCCTCTGCATGCTGGCGGCGCGCGCTTACGGTTTGGCAATACTCGATGGTGTTTATCTCGACCTCGACGACGAAGCCGGCTTCGAGGCGGCCTGTCGCCAGGGACTGGAACTGGGGTTTGACGGCAAGACCCTGATTCATCCCAAGACACTGGACACGGCCAACCGCGTGTTTGCACCGACGGACGCGCAGGTGGCCTATGCGCACAAGATCATCGCCGCCTTCGAGGCGGCGGCAAAGGAAGGCAAGGGCGTGGTGCTGGTGGATGGCAAGCTGATCGAGAACCTGCATGTCGAGCAGGCGAAAAAGCTGGCCGCGCTGGCGGATGCGATTGCCAAACTGCAGGCGGCTTGAGGAACGGACCAGACATGAGCGACAAGACCAACCCGGGCAATTTCTTCGAGGATTTCAAGCTCGATCAGGAAATCCGCCACGCCACCCCGCGTACCGTCACCGCCGGTGATGTGGCGCTGTATACCGCGCTGTATGGCCCGCGCTTTCCGGTGCAGTCGGCCGACAGCTTCGCGCGCCGCCTGGGTCTGCGTGCCGCACCGGTCGATGACCTGCTGGCCTTCCATGTCGTGTTCGGCAAGACCGTGCCGGAAATCTCGCTGAATGCCGTGGCCAATCTGGGCTATGCCGAATGCCGCTGGCTGGCGCCGGTCTTTGCCGGCGACACGCTGCACACCATTTCGCGCGTGATCGGCCTGAAGGAAAATTCCAACAAGAAGACCGGCGTGGTCTATGTGCGCAGCCAGGGCTACAAGGAAAGCGACGAGCTGGTGCTGGATTACGTGCGCTGGGTGATGGTGAAGAAGCGCGATGAAAGCGCGGTGATCACGGATGAGCGCGTGCCGAAGCTGATCGACCATCTGCCGGCCGACCGCCTGCGCCTGCCAATGGGGCTCAACTTCGCGCAATATGACTGGACGCTGGCCGGCAGCCGCCATGGCTGGGAAGATTACGAACCCGGCGAAAAGATCGACCATGTCGATGGCATGACCATCGAAGAGTCCGAGCATATGCTCGCCACCCGCCTGTATCAGAACACGGCGAAGGTGCATTTCGACCAGCATCGCCAGGGCCAGGACAAGCTCGGCCGCCGCCTGATCTATGGCGGCCATATCATCAGCCTGGCGCGCGCGCTCAGCTTCAACGGCTTAGGGAATGCCGCTTTCGTGGTTGCCATCAATGGCGGCCGCCATGTCAATCCCACGGTCGCCGGCAACACCATCTATGCCTGGTCGCAGGTGCTGGATAAGGCCGAACTGGACGGCCGTACCGATGCCGCTGCGCTGCGCATCCGCACGGTCGCGGTGAAGGACCAGCCCGCCGCCGCCTTCCCCGACAAGGACAGCACCGGCAAGTATCCCGACAGCGTGGTACTCGACCTGGATTACTGGGTGGTGATGCCGAAACGGGAAAAGCGCCGCCGCTGAGACCGGAGCTTAGGCATTAAAACGACCGTTCGTTTTATATTTCTGAGAGCCATTCGCAACAACTCACTCCCGCTTGGCCCGGACCGAAAATCCGTTGCAAGCCGGGGGTTTAGATCGTTAAAAACAGAAGAGTTCAATCATTGACTAAGCAGGCTCCGGGGCTAGTATCCGGCCTGTTTCGGACGCCGACTCGGCTGCTTTCCCCTGCGCCGCCGGCGGACCGCCCCACCCCGAATGCCCCAGGTCCGTTCCAGGGGCGAAGGCGCAAAAATGGCGAACGTCGAACGACCGCTCTCTCCCCATCTGCAGATTTATCGCTGGCCCGTCACCATGGCGACGTCGATCCTGCACCGCGCCACCGGCTGCGGTCTGGCGGCTGGCACGCTGCTGCTGACCTGGTGGCTGGTCGCCGCGGCCGCCGGCCCCGACTACTACGCGATGGTGCAGGCCTGCCTCGGCTCGATCCTCGGCCGCCTGGTGCTGCTCGGTTTCACCTGGGCGCTGTTCTACCATCTGCTGAACGGCATCCGGCACCTGTTCTGGGATGCCGGCCATGGCTACAGCCTGCCGGTGGCCAACAAGTCGGGCTGGGCGGTGATCGGGGGTTCGGTGGTGCTCACCGTGCTGGCCTGGATCCTGGCCTACGCCTGGAAGTGAGGAGCGCATCATGAGCAATGCCAACAAGCCGATGCGCAGCGCGCTGAAGAATGTCCGCGGCCTGGGTGCCGCCAAGGAAGGCGTGCAGCACTGGTGGATGCAGCGCGTCACCGCCGTCGCGATGATCCCGCTGCTGCTGGTCCTGCTGGTCTGCCTGCTGAAGCTGGCGACCGGCGATCATGCCGCCGTCGCCGCCGCCTTCAAACACCCGCTGTTCGCCCTGCTCGCCCTGCTCAGCATCCTGGCCGTCTTCTGGCATATGAAGCTGGGTTTACAGGTGGTGATCGAGGACTATGTCCATAGCGAAGGCCTCAAGCTGGTGAGCCTGCTCGGCATCACCTTCGCCACCTTCATCCTTGGCGGCATTGCCGCCCTGTCGGTGCTCAAGCTGTTTTTCGGAGCCTAAACCCATGCCCGCCAGCTATCAGGTTCACGACCACTATTACGATGTCGTCGTTGTCGGCGCCGGCGGCGCCGGTCTGCGCGCCACCATGGGCCTGGCGGCTGCCGGCCTGAAGACCGCCTGCATCTCCAAGGTGTTCCCCACCCGCAGCCACACGGTGGCGGCACAGGGCGGCATCTCGGCGGCCCTTGGCAACATGGGCGAGGATAACTGGCGCTGGCATATGTATGACACCGTCAAGGGCTCCGACTGGCTCGGTGACCAGGACGCCATCGAATACATGTGCCGCGAAGCCGTGCCGGCCGTCGTGGAACTGGAGCATTTCGGCGTGCCGTTCAGCCGCACCCCGGAAGGCAAGATCTACCAGCGCGCCTTCGGCGGCATGACCAAGAATTTCGGTGCCGAGCCGGCCCAGCGCACCTGTGCCGCCGCCGACCGCACCGGCCATGCGATGCTGCACACGCTGTACCAGCAGTCGCTGAAATTCGACACCGAGTTCTTCATCGAATACTTCGCTCTCGACCTGATCATGGACGAGGATGGCGCCTGCCGCGGCGTGATGGCCTGGAACCTGGCCGATGGCAGCATGCACCGCTTCCGCGCCCATATGGTGGTGCTGGCGACCGGCGGTTACGGCCGCGCCTATTTCAGCTGCACCTCGGCCCATACCTGCACCGGCGACGGCGGCGGCATGGTGCTGCGCGCCGGCCTGCCGCTGCAGGACATGGAATTCGTGCAGTTCCATCCCACCGGCATCTACGGTTCGGGCTGCCTGATCACCGAAGGCGCGCGCGGCGAAGGCGGCTATGTCGTCAATTCCGCCGGCGAGCGTTTCATGGAGCGTTATGCGCCGTCGGCCAAGGATCTGGCCTCGCGCGACGTGGTCAGCCGCGCCATGACCATGGAAATCCGCGAAGGCCGCGGTGTGGGCAAGAACAAGGACCACATCTTCCTGCATCTGGATCATCTCGATCCGAAGATCCTGCATGAGCGCCTGCCCGGCATTTCGGAAAGCGCCAAGATCTTTGCCGGCGTCGATGTGACCAAGCAGCCGATCCCGGTGCTGCCGACCGTGCATTACAACATGGGCGGCATCCCGACCAATTATCATGGCGAAGTGCTGACCCTGAAGGACGGCAACCCCGACAGCGTGGTGCCCGGCCTGATGGCAGTGGGCGAAGCCGCCTGCGTCTCGGTGCATGGTGCCAACCGCCTGGGTTCCAACTCGCTGATCGATCTGGTGGTGTTCGGCCGCGCCGCTGCCATCCGTGCGGCCAAGGTGGTCGACAAGAATGCCAAGCATCGCGAGATCAAGAATGCCGGCGACAATGCGCTGGCCCGTCTGGATCACTTCCGCAATGCCAAGGGCGGCAGCCCGACCGCGCAGATCCGCGACAAGATGCAGCGCGCCATGCAGAACAACTGCGCCGTCTACCGCACCGGCGAGGTGCTGAAGGAAGGCGTCGGCCTGATCGATAACGTCTACAAGATGATGCCGGATATCGACGTGGCGGACCGCTCGCTGGTCTGGAATTCGGACCTGGTCGAAACGCTGGAACTCGACAACCTGGTGCGCCAGGCCGTCGTCACCATGCATTCTGCCGAGAACCGCAAGGAGAGCCGCGGCGCCCATGCCCGCGAAGATTTTGCCGACCGCGACGACAAGGAGTGGATGAAGCACACCCTGTCCTGGCTCAACGACAAGGGCGGCGTCACCATCGACTATCGCCCGGTACACACCTACACGCTGACCAACGAGGTCTCGTATATCGAGCCCAAGAAGCGCGTTTACTAAGGAAGCAAGGATACCTCCCGATGGCTGAGTTCGCGCTCCCGAAGAATTCGAAGATCTCCCAGGGCAAGACCTGGGCGCTGCCGCCGGCCAAGCCGGGCGAAGAGCGCAAGGTCAAGAAGTTCCGCGTCTATCGCTGGAACCAGGATGACGGCAAGACCCCGCAGGTCGATACCTATGAAGTCGACATGAACGACTGCGGCCCGATGGTTCTGGATGCCCTGATCAAGATCAAGAACGAGATCGACCCCTCGCTCACCTTCCGCCGCTCCTGCCGCGAAGGCGTCTGCGGTTCCTGCGCCATGAATATCGATGGCGGCAACACGCTGGCCTGCACCAAGGCCTGCGAGGATATCGACGGCGACGTGAAGATCTATCCGCTGCCGCATATGCCGGTGATCAAGGATCTGGTCCCCGATCTGTCCAACTTCTATGCCCAGTATGCCTCGATCAAGCCCTGGATGCAGACCCAGAGCCCGGCGCCGGCACGCGAACGTCTGCAGTCGGCTGACGACCGCAAGAAGCTGGATGGCCTCTACGAATGCATTCTCTGCGCGTGCTGCTCCACCTCATGCCCGAGCTACTGGTGGAATTCCGACCGCTATCTCGGCCCGGCCATTCTGTTGCAGGCCTATCGCTGGATTGCCGACAGCCGTGATGAGATGACCGGCGAGCGCCTCGACAACCTGGAAGACCCCTTCCGGCTGTACCGCTGCCACACCATCATGAACTGCGCCCAGACCTGCCCCAAGGGGCTGAACCCGGCGCAGGCCATCGGTGAAATCAAAAAGCTGATGGTGGAACGGCGCGGGTGATCTGCTAGACTAAAGACCAAACAGGGGGCAAACGGCTGGATCGGTAAAGCCGGTCCGCGTTACACTCGCGGCCGAATCTTCTGTGTGATGTGTTTAGGCAAGGCCGCTGAGCGTTATGGGCGATTTTACCCGCGGGGCTCCCCCGCATCTGACCAAAGTCGGCGCCGAAAAGCTGCGCGATGTGTTGCGTGAGCATGAAGCCCATCTGGCCGGCAAACCCGGTGCCCAGCCTGCCGCCCTGGCTTTCACCGATCTTTCGGATGCCGATCTCACCGGCGCCAACCTCACCCTCGCCGACCTGACCGGTGCCCGCCTGCATCGCGCCCGCCTTGATGGTGCGCGTCTGTCGATGTCGAAATGCGGCGGCTCGGATTTCCGCAATGCCACGCTGGACGGCGCCGACATGCGCTGGGCCGACCTGCGCGGCGCCTGCCTGCGCGCCGCCGGCCTGAACGATGCCAATATGTCGGAGTCGAACGGCGCCGAGGCGCTGGCCCCGGTGTATGACTCGGAAGGCCGCATCGCCGACAGCGGCCCGACCAAGCGGGCCATCGACCTGTCCGGTGCCTCGGCGCAGCGCGCCGACCTGTCCGGCGCCCAGCTGCCCAAGGCTTTCGCCCTGCATGCCGACTTCGCCGATGCGAATCTGGACGACAGCAACCTGCACGGTGCCGATCTGCGCAAGGCGCAGATGACCTCGGCCCGGCTGGAAGGTGCCGATCTGCAGCAATCCGATTTCTCCGGCGCCAATCTGGCCGGCGCCAGCCTGTCGGGCGCCCAGCTTGGCGGTGCCAATTTTGCCGGTGCCGATCTGCGCGGCGCCATTGTCGATCCGGCCAGCCGCAGCCTGCCCGAACTGGCAGCCGCGATCTTCGCCACCACCTCACGCCATGCCGAAGCCGATCTGGCCGAAATCCTGAAGCAGCATGAACTCTGGGTGCATTCTGAAGGCCGCCAGGGCCTGCGCGCGGACTTGAGCGATTTCAATTTCTCCGGCCGCGACCTGCGCGGCATCAACCTGATGGGCGCGCTGCTGGAGCGCGCCTGCTTTGCCAAGGCGATCCTGACCAATGCCAATCTGGCGCTGGCGCGGCTCAATTTCGCCGACCTGCGCGAGGCCACCCTGGTCAAGGCCAACCTGCGCGGCGCCAGCCTGGCGCGTAGCACGCTGGATGCCGCCGACCTGACCGAGGCCAATCTTGCCGCGATCAAGGATGATGCGCCGCATGCCCGCGCCGCCCGCACTAACCTGGGTGCGGCCAAGCTGAAGCGCGCCATCCTGGTCGGTGCCAATCTGAGCGGTGCCAGCCTGGTGGCTGCCGATCTGCGCGATGCCAACCTGAATGGCGCCGACCTGACCGGCGCCGACCTCACCGATGGCCGTTTCGCCGGCGCGCTTCTGGTTGGCGCCAGCTTCACCAACGCCCGCCTCGATCGCGCCCGCGACCTGCTGCTGCCGAATTAACGTTAATTGGTCCGGTGGTTCCGGCCGCTAGCCGCTCACATGCGGCAGTGCGCGATAGTCTTCGCTCTGCATTTCGTTCAGGCGTGACACGCAACGCTGGAACTCAAACGCGCCTTCGCCTTCGGGATAGAGCGTTTCCGGCGGCGCGGCCGCTGTCGCCATCAGCTTGGCCTTCGCCTCATACAGCGTATCCACCAGGGTGACGAAACGCTTGGCCTCGTTGCGCTTGGCCGGGCTGAGTGTCGGGATATTGTCGATCATCACGGTATGGAAATGGCGCGCGATCGCCAGGAAATCCGGCGGCCCGAGCGGCTGTTCGCACAGCTCGTCAAAGCGGAAGCGCGCCACGCCGCGCGCCTGGCAAGGCACCATCAGCCGCCGCCCCAGCAGCTCGATCTCGCCCGGCTCGCCCTCGGCATCGTCGGTCAGCAGGTTCCAGGCATGATCCAGCGCCAGCGTCGATTTGGCGCTCAGAGGACTGAACCAGACCGGCGACCGGGCGATGCGCTGCAGGCGGTAATCACGGCTGGCGGCCAGATGCAGCACATCCAGCTTGTCCTTGAACAGCGCAATGAAGGGCAGGAACAGCTGGCGGTTGATGCCGCTCTTGTACAGATCGTCCGGGTGCCGGTTCGAGGTCGCCACCACCACCACGCCGCGGTCGAACAGCTTCTCGAACAGGCGGCCGAGGATCATCGCATCGGCCACATCGCTGACCTGCATCTCGTCGAAACACAGCAGCCAGGCTGACTTCGCGATCTTCTTCGCCGCCGGCTTGATCGGATCGTCGCCACCGGCCTTCTTTTCCGGATCGTCGGCCGGCAGCTGGCGATAGCGATAGATCTCGGCATGCACCTCCTGCATGAAGGCATGGAAATGCACGCGGCGCTTCTTCTCCACCGGCGCCGTCTCGAAAAACAGATCCATCAGCATGGATTTGCCGCGGCCGACATCGCCGTAGATATAGAGGCCCTGCGGCGTCGGCTCGCGCTTGCGGCCGAAACTCAGCTTCTGCAGCCAGGTATCCTCGGTGCCGGGCTGGTACTGCGCCAGCCGCCGGCTCAGCAGCTCCAGCTTCTCGGCCGCCAGCGCCTGGGCCGGGTCTTCCGCCAGTTCGCCGGCGCCGAGTCTGGCGCGATAGATTTCGAGGATCGACATACAATCTCTTTAAAACAACCCGTCTCTTTAAAACAAGAACGGGCGGCAGAGTCATCTGCCGCCCGCCCTGGATCCTGACTTTGTTCCGGGTTGAACCGGCTTACTTCATGGTCGGGATGTTGAACTCGGCACCCGAACGGATGCCGGTCGGCCAGCGTGCCGTCACCGTCTTGATCTTGGTGTAGAACTTCACGCCTTCCGGACCATGCTGGTTGGTGTCGCCGAAGGCCGACTTCTTCCAGCCGCCGAAGGTGTGGAAGGCCAGCGGCACCGGGATCGGCACGTTGATGCCGACCATGCCGACCTGCACCTTCGCCGCAAAGTCGCGGGCGGCATCGCCGTCGCGGGTGAAGATCGCCACGCCGTTGCCGAATTCATGCTCGGTCGGCAGCCGGGCGGCGTCCTCGAAGGTCTCGGCGCGGACCACGCCCAGCACCGGGCCGAAAATCTCTTCCTTGTAGATACGCATGTCCGGCGTCACGTTGTCGAACAGGCAGCCGCCCATGAAGTAGCCGTCCTCGTAACCCTGCAGCTTCAGGCCGCGCCCGTCGACCACCAGCTTGGCGCCTTCCTTGACGCCGAGATCGACATAGCCTTTCACCTTGGCGAGATGCTCCTTGGTCACCACCGGACCCATCTCGGAATCCTTGTCGGTGCTGGGACCGATCTTGAGCGCACGCACGCGCGGCGCCAGCGCCTCGACCAGACGGTCGGCGGTGCCCTTGCCTACCGGCACGGCCACCGAAACCGCCATGCAGCGTTCGCCGGCCGAGCCATAGGCAGCGCCGATCAGCGCGTCCACGGCCTGGTCCATATCGGCATCGGGCATCACGATCATGTGGTTCTTGGCGCCGCCCATCGCCTGCACGCGCTTGCCATGCGCGGCCGCGGTGGCATAGACATACTGCGCAATCGGCGTCGAGCCGACGAAGCTGACCGCCTGGATGCGCGGATCGGTGAGCAGCGTGTCGACCGATTCCTTGTCGCCGATCACGCAGTTCAGCACGCCCGGAGGCGCGCCGGCTTCCAGCATCAGTTCGGCCAGCTTCAGCGGGCAGGACGGGTCCTTTTCGCTGGGCTTGAGGATGAAGGTGTTGCCCGCCGCAATGGCGACGCCGAACATCCACATCGGCACCATGGCCGGGAAGTTGAACGGGGTGATGCCGGCGACGACACCGAGCGGCTGGCGCATCGAATAGACGTCGATGCCACGCGCCACGTTGTCGGAATATTCGCCCTTCAGCAGATGCGGGATGCCACAGGCGAATTCCACCACTTCCAGGCCACGCTGCAGCGAGCCCTTGGCATCGGAAATCACCTTGCCATGCTCATTCGAGATCAGGCGGGCGATCTCGTCGGCATTCTTCTCGCACAGCTCCTTGAACTTGAACATGACGCGCGCGCGCGTCAGCGGCGAGGTGGTGCCCCATTCCAGGAAGGCCTTCTGGCTGTCGGCGATGGCACCCTCGACCTCGGCCTTGGTGGCCAGCGGCGCCTTGGCGGCCACTTCGCCGGTGGTCGGATTGTAGACATCGAGGAACCGGCCGGACGTACCGGCAACCTTCTTGCCACCAATAAAATGATGCAACTCTTTCGCCATTTTGTGGACTCCCTAGAACAGACACCGCAGCCCGGCGACTCTAAAGCCCCGGGCGCCACTGGCAAGGGTTGGCGGGTCAGTTCGGGCTGGTGGCGATCATCGAGGGCCGCTGGTCGGCGATATCCTGCCAGGCGGCCAGGGCCGGATACTGTTGCCGCCAGGGCAGGTCGGGATGGCGATAGTCGAGATAGCCCAGCGCGCAGGCCAGGGCGATATCGCCCAGATCAAACCGCGCGGGCGGCAGCACGAAGCTGGTGGCGATATGCGCCAGGCCGCGGATCACCGCCGTGCGCTGCCGCATGACCCAGTCATCCCACTGGCCGGCAGCGGGGCGGCGGCGTTCGATCACGGCGATGAAACTGGCATCGATCAGCCCCTGACACAGGCCGCTGCGCACCAGCAGTTCCATGCGTGCCGGACCATCGGGTGGCAGCAGGTAGGGATGCCCGCCCAGCATGTCGAGTACCTGGATGATGCCGTCGCTTTCCGTCACCACCGCGCCGCTATCGGTCACCAGGGTCGGTACCTTGGACAGCGGATTGAGCGCCACCAACTCGGCCGGGCTGGCCCAGGGATCGGTCTCGACGAAGGTGACGCGACCGGCCAACCCCTTCTCCAGCACGGCGACACGGGCCTTGCGGGCATAGGGTGAGGTGGCGTTGAAAAACAGCTGCATGCTTGTCTCTTTTTTTTAAGCCCGGGGAGGCAATGGAGTGATGGTCAGGCGGCGAGCTGGCCGGACAGGCGGATCAGGATGTCCTCGGCCTCGCTCACCATGGTTTCCACCACGTTGCGTGCCGAAACCACTTCGGTGATGGTATCGGCCGCTTCGCCGGCGATCACGGCGGCAATGCTGAAATCGCCGGCCGCGCGCGCCTCGCGATAGCGCACGGCTTCCTCGCGTACATTGCGCATCAGCTCCACCTCGCGGCCCATCCAGCGGCGCGCATGGTCGTTGACCAGGCAGCGGCCGTTGAACGGCGCCGGCCAGATATTCTCGCGCGAGATATCGAACACAATGCTGCGCGCGGTGTCGTCGCCCGAGGCCGCGCAGATGCGCGCCTTGGCCTGCGGAAAACCAGCGGCCTCATGGGTGGCGTAGAACCGCGTGCCGACCAGCACGCCGGCCGCGCCCAGGCTGAGCGCCGCCGCCAGGCCGCGCCCGTCGCCGATGCCGCCGGCCGCCACCACCGGCAGCATCGCCGGCACGGCATCGACCACCGCCGGCACCAGGCCCAGCGTGCCGCGCGACACGCCATGCCCACCGGCCTCGCCACCCTGGGCGACAATGATATCGGCGCCTTCGGCTGCCGCCTGCCGGGCCATCGCCACGGTCTGCACCTGGCAGATCGCCAGCGCGCCGGCGGCCTTGATCTTGTCGATGAACGGGGTCGGATCGCCAAATGACAGCATCACCGCCGCCGGGCGGCTTTCCAATGCCAGATCAAGCAGCTGCGGCTGCTTGGCCAGACTCCAGGTGATGAAGCCGATGCCATGGGGCCGCTGCACCGGCCGGGCCTGCAGCACGGCCATCTCGCGGCGCAGCCAGGCCTCGTCGCCATAGCCGCCCCCCAGCATGCCAAAACCGCCAGCGGCACTGACCGCATCGCAGAGCTTCGCATCGGCCACCAGATCCATCGGGGCGAGCAGCACGGGATGCTGGATGTTGAGGCGGCGGGTCAGCGCGGTGGACAGCGTCATGGCGGGTCTCCGAGGCGTCAGCAAGAAAGTGCTGGCAGACTAGCCTCAACGTGATATTCTTAATAATGATTATTACCAATAATAGACATCGTTTTTACAGATAGTCAGTTTGTCAGGTATCCCATGGATCTGTCCGATCTCGCCTTCTTCTCCGCCGTCGCCCGTTGCGGCAGCATCTCCAAGGCCGCGCAGCAGCTCAACACCGTGCAGTCGAACGTGACCATGCGCATCAAGCTGATGGAGGAGCGGCTCGGCACGCCGCTGTTCAACCGCCACAGCCGCGGCGTCAGCGTCACCAATGCCGGCCAGCGCCTCCTGCCCTATGCCGAACAGATCGCCGCCCTGGTGGCCGATGCGACCCGCGCCGCCTGCGACGACGGCACCGCGCGCGGCCCGCTGCCGATCGGTGCCATGGAAACCACTGCCGCCGTGCGCCTGCCGCCGGTGCTGGCGAAATTCCATGCGCAGTATCCCGATGTCGAACTCGACATCACCACCGGGCCGACCGCCACCCTGCTGGAAAAGGTGCTGGATCACAGCCTGAGCGGTGCGTTCGTCGCCGCCCCCGTGGCGCATCCGGAACTGGTGGCCACGCCGGTGTTCCGCGAGGAGCTGGTACTGGCGATGGCAAAGAGCTGGCCCGATATCGCCAGCTACCGCCAGGCCAACCGCACGCTGACCGTGGTGGTGTTCCGCAGCGGTTGCTCCTACCGCCAGCGGCTGGAGCAGTATGTCTCCAGCCAGGGCTGGCTGCCGGTGCGGCGGCTGGAATTCGGCACCGTGGAAGGCATCCTGGGCTGTGTCGCCGCCAATGTCGGCATCAGCCTGCTGCCGAGAGCCGCGATCACCCGCAGCGCCATCGGCAAATCCGTGCGCATCGAGGCGATTCCGCAACGCGAGGCCATGGTGGATACGGTGTTCGTGCAGCGCCGCGATGCCTATGCCGGCGCCGCCATGCGCGCCTTCATGGCCAGCTGTGCGGACGCTGCGGAAACCGGAAATTAGAATTTTATTCTAGAATATTATTCTAGCCTGAGCTATATAAGCCGGGCATGCCTGCCAAAGCCCTGCGCAAGACTGCCAAACCTGTTGCCGAGACGGCCAGCGATACCGGCGGCAGCCGCCAGCGCGCCCTGATCGCCGCACTGGCGCTGTTCGATGCGCAGGGTGTGGATGCCACCACCATCGAGCAGGTGCGCGATGCCGCCGCCGTATCGGTCGGCAGCCTGTATCACCATTTCGGCAGTCGCGAGGGCCTGGTCGCGGCGCTGTATGAAGACCTGCTGGGCCGTTATCGCACCGAACTGGCCGCCGCACTGGCGCGGCATGACCATACCCGCGCCCTGCTGGATGCGTTTATCACCACCCATATCGACTGGTCGATGCGCCATCCGGCGGCCGCGCGCTTTCTGGCCGAGTATCGCCACCATCGCGCCGTCAGCGAAGCCGAAAGCCGCCTGCAGCAGGGCACCGCCGATTTCCTGCGGCCGCTGCTGCGGCTGCTCAAGCCTGCCATCACCGCCGGCATTCTCAAGCCGCTGCCACCCGAACTGCTGCTTAGTCTGGTGATCGGCCCGGTGCAGACCTGGCTGCGCATGCAGCGCAGCGGTGCGGCCAGCCTCAGACCCGCCAGTGCCGCGCAGAAACTGTCTGACCTGATCTGGGAGGCCATCGCCGTCCCGCCCAGCAAGAGGAAACTCAAATGACGATTGCCGCGCTCCCGGTTGACGCCGTGCCCGCACAAGCCACGGTGCTGAAGCAGTGGGCCGGCCTGTGCCGCCTGCCCTTCGGCCGCCATCTGTTCAACCTGATGATCGGCCTGACCGTGCCCTATGCCGCCACCATCGGGCCGCAGGTGGTGGAGCTGGTGCCGGGCTATGCCCGTGCCCGCATGACCGACCGGCGCCGCGTGCGCAACCATCTGCGCTCGCTGCATGCGGTGGCGCTGACCAACCTGGCGGAACTGACCGCCAATCTGGCGCTGATGAGCCGCCAGCCCGCGAAAGGCACGCGCTGGATCGTCACCGGCTTTGACAGCGACTACCTGAAGAAGGCGCGCGGCCCGATCACGGCCGAATGCCGGATCGCGCCGCTCGACTGGTCAGTGGCGCAGCCGCTGGATGGTCTGGTCGAACTGCGCGATGCCGGCGGCGATATGGTGATGGTGGCGCGTCCGCGCTGGCGCATCGGGCCGGCATAGCCCCGTTACAAGGGGCCATGACGAAAGATAGCATAAAGATCACAACAGGCTTCGGCCTGCCAAAGCGGAACCTCTGGGCTGTAGATGGGTTGAACTAAACCCGGGATAAAACGCCGCAGTCACTGCTGGCGTCCCAACAGACTTGGAGTACACCCATGATCCATATCCGCAAGTTTGCCCTGCTTGGCGCCAGCGCCCTGGTGGCCACCGGCTTCATCGCTGCGCCTGTGCTGGCGCAGACCACCCAGTATCCGTCCACCACGACGCAGAAGAGCCGGGCGACGAGCGCCAAGCCGCTCGGGACCACGGATTACCTGGCGTCGGCGCGAACCGCAGACCTGTTTGAAGTCGAGGCGAGCAAGATCGCCGTTCAACGCGCCCAGAACAAGCAGGTGCGCGACTATGCCCAGCGCGTGCTGGATGATCACATGCTGTCGTCGCCCAAGCTGAACGACGCGGCGATCCAGGCTGGCCTGACGCCGACCACACCGCTGCTGACGGTGAAGCAGGCGGCCAAGCTGAATGAGCTGCAGAAAGCCTCGCTCAGCAGCTTCGACAAGAACTATATCCTGTCGCAGATCGACGTGCACGAGCATGAGCTGCGCCTGCATACCAATTATGCCCGCACGGGTGATGCCGCCGCGATCAAGAGCAACACGACAGTGATGATGCCTTTGGTGCGCAAGCATATTGATGACGCCAGGCAGATTTCCGGTGCGCTGGCGAACAACGCGTCGTAACGCCGCCCTGTCTTGAATAGAGAAAGCCGCCCGCACGCGAGTGCCGGGCGGCTTTTTCACATGCCGCCGGCTTACTGGGCGGCGGCGTAGAGTGCCTTCAGTTTCGTCAACACGGCCCGCGCGCCATCGAGCGGCAGGCAGCTCGGCCCGTCGCATTTGGCATTGTCGGGATCAGGGTGGAATTCCAGGAACACGCCATCGGCACCGGCGGCAATCGCCGCGGCTGCGATCACCGCGACGCCTTCACGGCGGCCACCGGCGGCGACGCCGCCGCCCGCAACCTCGCGCGCGCCGGGCAACTGCACGGCATGGGTAGCATCGATGGTCACCGGCACGCCGAACTTTTTCATTTCCGGGATTGCCAGCATGTCGACGATCAGATTGTTGTAACCGAAGGCGGCACCGCGCTCGCACAGGATGGTCATGCCCGGACCGGCTGCCTGCTCGATCTTATGCAGGATGCTCTTGCAGTCCCACGGGGCGAGAAACTGTGCCTTTTTAACGTGGAGCAGGCCGCCATGCTTCTGCGTCGCGCGCGCCGAGGCCACGATCAGGTCGGTCTGCCGCACCAGGAAGGCGGGAATCTGCACCAGGTCGGCCACGGCCGCCACCGGTTCGGCCTGATCCACTTCATGCAGGTCGGTGGCGATCGGCACCTTCAGCTTGTCTTTGACGGCGGCCAGGATCTTCAGGCCCTCCTCCAGGCCGGGACCGCGAAAGCTGTTGATCGAGGAGCGGTTGGCCTTGTCGAAGCTGGCCTTGAACACAAACGGCAGGCCCAGCTCGCTGGTGATCGCCTTCAGCTCGGTGGCCGTGGCCATCGCCAGGTCGAGATCCTCCAGCACATTGAGGCCGAGGATGCAGAACAGCCCCTTGCCGTCACCGATCGACAGATTCCATTTATCCAGGGTCAGCGTTGCCATCATCCATCTCCGCAGGTGGCCGCAACGGCGGCGGCCAGATCGGCGGGATTGTGACGCAAGCGGGCCGGATTTGCGATATCCGGCCGCTCCTAAACTGGCAGCCTCAGGCCGCCGGCGGCGTGAGGTAGAAGCCCGTGACCGGCTCGATCCACACCAGGTGGTCTTCTACCGCCTTCACACCGGCAATGGCGCCGGCCAGCACCTTCAGCGCGACACGCTCGCGTTCGTCGAAGATCGTGCCCCACAGATGCACCACGCCGTTGCGCACCACGATGCTGGTGCTGCCCAGCGGCGCCCAGTCCTGCTTGCGCAGCTCGGTCATGATCTGCTGCTGGATATGCGCATCGGCATCACTCGTGGGCCGCAACTCGCCCAGCACGCCGGCCAGTGCATGCATTAGGTTGGCCCGGCTGACAATGCCGACCACCTTGCCGGCGCGCAGCACCGGCACCCGCTTGACGCGGCGCTTTTCCATGATGCGGACAATCTCGGCCAGCGGCGCATCCTCGCTCACCGTGGCAACATCGGTGGTCATGATCTCGCCCACCATGCGGGCATGGCTGCGGGTGTAGTCTTCCGCGCCGCGACCGGGCCCGAGCAGCAGCTGCAGCCAGTGCGGCCGGCGCTTGTCGGTGCCGGTTTCGCTGCGCCGCAGGAAATCGCCCTCGGTGACCAGGCCGACCATGTTGCCCGCCTGGTCGACCACCGGCAGGCCACTGATCCGGCGCTGTAGCATCTGCTGCACCGCATGGGCGACAGTATCCTCGGCGCGAACGCTGTGGACAGGAACGGTCATGATATCGGCGGCTTTCATGGGCATCTCCATCGGGATGCCGCATCCTCGCGCCGGCCGCCCGGCGCCGCCTTGATCCGTGTCAAAATGCAGGCGCTTTCACGCCGCCGCCAGGCCCCGCAACAGCGCCTCGCTGGCGGCATTGGCCGGCAGGAAGGTCTCGATCCGCAGATCCTGCAGCGTGACATCCTGCGGCGTGCCGAAGGTGGCGATCATGGTGATCAGATCCAGCACCAGGCCGTCCTTCTCGATGGCAAAGGTGAGCAGCGGGCGCGGCTCGGACTCCCAGTCGACGCTGCGCCACAGCGCGTCCACGTCGGGATAGCCGCGCACCTCGGCCAGCACGGCGGCGGCGGCGGGGCTGTCCATTGCCTCGCGCTGCAGCCGGTGCAGCAGCGCGCCGGCCACATCGCGCCAGTTGCGGATGTAGGGCCTGGCGCCATTGGGGTGCAGCGGCAGGGTCATGAAATTCACCGGTCGCGCCGGATCGCGGCCGGCACCAAGCAGGAAGCCGATCATGCGCTGCGCCGCCTGGTTGGCCAGCTGCACGGTCCAGCCGGCATCGACCACGACGGCGGGAAACGGTTCATGCTGTTTCAGCAGCAGATCGAGGGCATGGCGCGCCTCGGCCAGATGCGGCGCATCCAGGCCGCTTTCGCGATAGGCGGCGGCAAAGCCGGCCGCATGCAGCAGACGGTTGCGTTCGCGCAGCGGCATGTCCAGCAGCTCGGCCAGATGCAGCACCATCTGGCGGCTGGGCCGCGCACGGCCGGATTCCAGGAAGCTGACATGGCGCTGCGACACGCTGCCCGTCTCGGCCAGTTCCAGCTGGCTGAAGCCGCGGCGGCGGCGCCACTGCCGCATCAATGTACCGAAGCCAGCCCCGGGCCCGCCCTGCAGCGCCACGTCACTCATCGGCATGCCTCCCGCCTGTTTGCCTGCAGTGTGTGAAAGCACGGGGCGGCCTGTCTACCGCCCGTGCCACCTTCAGAAGGGTCAGGCCGCCAGCGGCGTTGTACCGCCGCGCAGCACCCGCAGCTTCCACAGCCCGATCAGTGCCGTATCCAGCGCCACCACGGCGAGCGCGACGATGCCCCAGCTGCTGAAGCTGGCAGGAAACGCCGCCACCAGCGCAAACGTGCCCAGCACCCAGCCGGCATCGGCCACTGCGCTGACCAGCAGCACCGGGCGGTCCAGCCCGGGCCGGGCGGCCGCCAGCAGCAGGATGCCGGCATAGGCGACCAGCAGGATGCCCAGCTCCCACAGCACCGTGGCGGTGGGCAGGCCCAGGACGATGTCCTGTTGCGGCAGCAGGAAACCGGCCAGCCAGGCCGGGGCGATCAGGCCAGGCAGGCCGCAGGCGAAGCACAGGGCGGCGTCAAAGCGGAGGATCGTGGCAATCCGGGCATTGGAGATCATGGTCAGGCTCCTGTTCAGGGTGGAACTGGAGTGATTATCAAATCAGATCAGCAGGTTAACAATTACCATGCAGGTAATAGCCAGGTTATCGGGGTTCTTTATTTAACAATAATATGATGTTATAAATTATATAATCTCATAATTTTACGTATTAATATCTTGACTCTCATATCTGCACGTTAAATAAAATATTCCACACAGCAACGATGCTGGCCACGAAAGGGCTGGGCGTGCCATGCAGAGCTTTCCGGGATTTCTGAACCTGCAGGACCGCGCGGTCCTGGTGGTTGGCGGCGGCGAAAACGCCGCCCGCAAGATTCGCCTGCTGGCCAGGGCCGGCGCCCGCGTGCAGGTCGTGGCCGCCGATCTCAATGCCGAACTGTCCTTGGCCGTGGCCGAAGGCCGCATCGCCCACCGCGCCGACACTTTCTCCCCTGCCCTGCTCGACGGCATGCGGCTGGTGATTGCCGCCACCGGCGAAGCCACCGACGAGATCGTAGCCGCTGCAGCACAGGCGCGCGGCCTGCTGGTCAATGTGGTGGATCGCGCCGATCTCTCCGATTTCACCGTGCCGGCGATCATCGAACGCGGCGACATCACGATTGGCATCTCATCCAATGGCACTGCACCCTTGCTGCTCGGCCGCATCCGCGCGCAGATCGAGGCGCTGCTGCCGGCACGACTGGGCGATCTCGCCGCACTGGCCGGCGAATTCCGCGGCACCGTGGCCCGCGTGATCCGCGATGCCGCTGTGCGCAAACGCTTCTGGGAGCGCGTCTTCGATGGCGCCGTGGCAGCGAAAATCCATGCCGGCGACCGCAGCGGGGCGCGCAGTGCCCTGATGGCGGAACTCAATGCCGTGCAGGACACGGTGAGCGGTCATGTGCAGCTGGTCGGCGCCGGCCCCGGCGATCCCGACCTGCTGACGATTGCCGCGCAGCGCGCGCTGATGGATGCCGATATCGTGCTCTATGACGCGCTGGTGGCGCCGGAAATTCTGGATCGCGTGCGCCGCGATGCCGAACGCATCCTGGTCGGCAAGCGCAAGGGCCGCCACAGCGTCGGCCAGGACGAGATCAACGCCCAGCTTGCTGCCCATGCCGCCCTGGGCAAGCGCGTGGTGCGGCTCAAGGCCGGAGATCCCTTCATCTTTGGTCGCGGCGGCGAGGAGATGGACTATCTGCAGGCCCGCGGCATCGCGGTGTCGGTCATCCCCGGCATCACGGCAGCCCTCGGCTGCGCCGCCACGGCCGGCATTCCGCTCACCCATCGCGATCTCAGCCATGGCCTCAGCCTGGTCAGCGGCCAGCTCAAAGACGGCGAAGACAGTCTTGCCTGGGCAGATCGCGCGGCAGCCGGCGAAACCGTTGTCGTCTATATGGGCTTGAGCCAGGCCACCGCGATCCGCGACCGCCTGCTCGGGGCCGGCGTGGCGCCGACCCTGCCGGTGGCGCTGATCGAAAACGGCACGCGCCGCGACCAGCAGGTCAGCGCCGGCCAGCTTTACGGCCTGCCGGCGCTCGCCGCGCAGCATGGCAATGGTGCGGTTCTGCTGGTGATCGGCAATGTCGCCGCCTATGCGCAGGCAACCGCCACGCAGCAGCGCCGCAGCGCCTGAGGATACACAGATGGCCAAAGCCCCCAAACTCGACAGCCAGCCGCAGGTGGTCACCGCCAACGACCTGAAAAGCGGCGATGTGGTTTACCTGACCAAGGTGGCCGGCTGGAGCCGCCGCATTGCTGACGCCTCTGTGGTTGCCAATGCCGAGGCCGGCGCCGCCCTGCTCGCCATCGCCGAGGCGCAGGCGAAGATGAATATCGTCGTCGCGCCATATCTGATTCCGGTGGATGCCAGCAGCACGCCGCCCAGGCCGATCCAGTATCGCGAGGTCATCCGCGCGGATGGCCCGACCACCGAAATCCGCAAACCCGCAGCCTGAGCCCCCAGGAAAGCGCCATGTACCAGTATGACGATATCGACCAGACATTGGTGGACGAGCGCGTTGCGCAGTTCCGCGACCAGGTCGCCCGCCGCCTGAGCGGCGACATCAGTGAAGACGAGTTCAAGCCGCTGCGCCTGCAGAATGGCCTCTATCTGCAGCTGCACGCCTATATGCTGCGCATTGCCATTCCCTATGGCACGCTGTCGTCCAAGCAGCTGCGTGGCCTGGCCCAGATCGGCTGCAAGTATGATCGCGGCTGGGGCCATTTCACCACCCGGCAGAACCTGCAGTACAACTGGATCAAGCTGGAAGACACCGCCGATGCGCTGGCCGATCTGGCGAAAATCCAGATGCATGCGATCCAGACCAGCGGCAACTGCATCCGCAACACCACCACCGACCAGTTTGCCGGCGCCGCCTTCGACGAGATCGAAGATCCGCGCGTGTGGTGCGAGATCATCCGCCAGTGGTCGACCTTCCACCCGGAATTCAGCTTCCTGCCGCGCAAGTTCAAGATCGCCGTCACCGGCTCGCCGAATGACCGCGCCGCCGTGCGCGTGCATGATATCGGCCTGCGCATGCATAAAAATGCCGCCGGCGAGATCGGCTTCGAGGTGATTGTCGGCGGGGGCCTCGGCCGCACGCCCTTCATCGGCAAGACCATCCGCGACTTCCTGCCCAAGCAGGACCTGCTGAGCTATCTGGAAGCCATCCTGCGCGTCTACAACCAGTTCGGCCGCCGCGACAACATCTACAAGGCGCGCATCAAGATCCTGGTGCATGAAATCGGCATCGACACCATGCGCGAGAAGGTGGAAGCGGAATTCGCCGCCACCAAGGATGGTGCATTGAAGCTGCCACAGGCGGCCATCGACCAGATCGCGGCGCAGTTTGCCCCGCCGGCTTTCGAAAAGCTGGGTGGCGTGGCGGCTGAGTATGCCAATGCCTTCCGCACCGACTTCGAGTTCGGCCTGTGGGCGCGGCGCAACACCTTCAAGCACAAGCAGCCGGGCTACAGCATCGTCACCATCTCGCTGAAGAAAGAGGGCGAGGCGCCCGGCGATGCCAAGGCCGAGCAGATGACCGCCGTGGCTGACCTGGCCGAGCGCTATTCCTTTGGCGAAATCCGCGTGACGCATGAGCAGAATCTGGTGCTGCCGCATGTGAAGCAGGCCGACCTACCGGCGCTGTACAAGGCGCTGAAGGCCTATGACCTCGCCACGCCCAATGTTGGCCTGGCCTCGGACATCATCGCCTGCCCGGGCCTGGATTACTGCGCGCTGGCCAATGCCCGCTCGATCCCGGTGGCGCAGCAGATCGCCCTGCGCTTCAAGAACTGGGAACGTGCCCATGACATCGGCGAGCTGAAGATCAAGATTTCCGGCTGCATCAATGCCTGCGGGCATCATCATGTCGGCCATATCGGCATCCTCGGCGTCGACAAAGCCGGCGAGGAATTCTACCAGCTCACGCTCGGCGGCTCGGCCGATGACCAGGCCGCCATCGGCGACCTGATCGGGCCATCCCTGAATGCCGCCGATACGGTGGATGCCATCGACACGCTGGTCGAGACCTATCTGCGCCTGCGCAAATCCAGCGACGAGCGGTTCCTCGACACCTATCGCCGCGTCGGCCTCACCCCGTTCAAGGAGGCCGTCTATGCCGTTGCTTAAAGACGGTCGCATTGTCGGCGAGGATGCTTTCCAGCCGGTGGCGGATGACGCCGCCCTGCCGGCTAGCGGCGCCGTGCTGATCTCTTACGCGCGCTGGCAGGCCGAGAAGGACCAGCTGGCAGGCCGCAACAGCCCCCTCGGCATCAGCCTGCCCAATACCGTGGATGTGCTCGACTTCGGCCCCGAGGCCGAGCGCTTCGACCTGATCGTGCTCAGCTTCCCCAAGTTCAGCGACGGCCGCGCCTACAGCCAGGCCCATCTGCTGCGTGCGCGCTTCGGCTATACGGGCGAGCTGCGCGCCACCGGTAACGTGCTGCGCGACCAGCTCTGGCATATGCAGCGCAGCGGTTTCGATGCCTTTGAAATCCCGCGTGCCGATGCCGCCGACGTGTTTGCCCGGGCGCTGCAGAGCTTCAGCCATGTCTACCAGCCGGCCGCCGATGGCCGCATCAGCGCGCTGAAGCAGCGTTTGAAGGCGGCACAGAAGAAGGAAGCCGCCGAATGACCGCGCTTGCCTTCGCCAGCCTCGACCTCAACGACTATGCCGCCTCGCTGAATGCCCAGCTGCAGGGCCGCGGCGCCGAGGATGTGCTGCACATCGCCATTCGCGACCTCTTCCCGCGCCAGATCGCGCTGGTGTCGTCCTTCGGTGCCGAGGCCGCCGTGCTGCTGCATCTGGTGGCCGCGGTGGACAAGACCACGCCGGTGCTGTTCCTCGATACCGGCAAGCTGTTCGACGAGACCCTGCGCTATCGCGACGCGCTGATCGACCGCCTGTCCCTGAGTGACGTGCGCGTGCTGACCCCCGATCCGAAGCTGCTGTCGGCCCAGGATGATGCCGGCACCCTGTGGTTCCGCGATGCCGAGGCCTGCTGCCGCATCCGCAAGGTCGAACCCTTGGCGCGCGGGCTCAAGCCCTTCGCCGCCTGGATCAACGGCCGCAAGCGCTTCCAGGCCGCCACCCGCCAGCATATCCCGCTGGTGGAGGCCGATGGCGCGCGGCTGAAATTCAACCCGCTGGCCGACTGGGGCCCGGCCGAGATCGAGGCCTATTTCATCCGCCACAACCTGCCACGCCATCCGCTGGTGGCGCAGGGCTATCCCTCGATTGGCTGCGCCCCCTGCACCCAGCCGGTGGCCGCCGGCGACGATGCCCGCGCCGGCCGCTGGCAGGGCGCCGACAAGACCGAATGCGGCATCCATGTCAGCACGCTTCCCTCCTCCAGTCCTCGCGACGAAGAGTAATCAGAAAGCCACGTTTCAGTCATGCAAGACGATCTCGACCAGCTCGAAGCGCAGAGCATCTACATCCTTCGCGAGGCCTACAGCCGGATCAAGCCGCTGGCGATGCTGTGGTCGCTGGGCAAGGATTCGAACGTGATGATCTGGCTGGCCAAGAAGGCCTTCCTCGGCCGCGTGCCGTTTCCGGTGGCGCATCTGGATACCGGGCTGGAATTCCCCGAGACCTATGCCTTCCGCGATCGCTATGCCACCGAATGGGGCCTGGAGCTGATCAAGGATGCCTGCCCGCCGCTGGAAGACACCGACCCGACCCT
>NZ_CALSAN010000024.1:0-67071 GCF_943372915.1 Ferrovibrio terrae
CCCGGCGTTCAGGCCGGGCCGCGACCATCGATCAGCCGCCGCAACCCTTGCCGATCTGCTGACCAGCCTCGGCGCCCACCGCCTGCGGGTTGCCCTTGATCTTGCCGGCCATCGCCAGGGTGCGCACCTGGGCCGAAACGGCGGTCGAAATGCCGGTCGGACCGGATTTGCACAGCGCGGCATTGTCGGGATTGGCCGCCTTGGTGGCGGCAACCACGGCAGCCACCTCGGCCGGATTTTCTGCTGCAAAAGCCGCCGGCATCGACAGCGCCAACACCGCCGCGCCAATCACTAAAGCGAATTTCATAACGATCTCCCCCTTGCTGGTTCTATCGCACTGGCAGCGCTCGTCCGTAGACGGCACAACGGATGCACCTGTCATTTTCCCCCCGCGGGCCGGGCCGTCGCATCGCCCGAACGAGGTATGCGCTGAAAGTTCACATACCTCCCGCGCGTGGAGCATGCTTAGATACAACAAACAGTTGCCGCAGCAGACGGCCGGAGGGGGCATGGAGTTACGGGAGTTCTCTGTGTTGGTGGAGCGCCTTTACGAAGCGACCCTGCATCCCGATGGCTGGCAAACTGTCGCCACCGATCTGGCCCGGGCTTTTGACTCCAGCAGTTGTGCCATCCAGCTGCGCGATCTGGCCAATGGCCAAACGCTGATCCTGTCGAATACCGACAATTATGACGCCAAGGCGCTGGCCGACTATGAAGCCCATTATTACGCCAACGATCCCTATGTTGAAGGTGCGCTGAAAATCGGGTTCGGCGTTCCGCTGCTTGGACATCAAATCGTCGATGCCAATGCACTGCTGAATTCGGAATTGTATGCCGACTGGGGCAAGGGCATCGGGGTCTTCCATCTCACCGGTGCGATGATGTCCGTGGATTCGAGTGCCATTGCCGGGATCGGCATCCATCGCGCCTATGGCTCGACCGACTACACCGTGGAAGACCAGCAGGCGGTGGGCCTGCTGCTGCCGCATCTGACCCGCGCGCTGCAAATGTATCGCAAACTGAACGGCCTGGAGCGCCAGGGCCAGATCGGGCTGGCCGCGCTGGAGGCCCTGACGGTGGGCGTGATGGTGGTCGATGTCACGGGCCGGTTGCTGTTCTCCAACACCGTGGCCGAAAGGCTGCTGCAGAAAGGCCAGGGCATTGCGGCCAGCCATGGCCATCTGCGCGCCCAGTTCGCCGACCGCAATCCCGTCTTGCAGCAGGCCATTCGTGACGCTGTTGCGGGCTATTCGGGGCGGTCGTCGCATACCGGCATGCTGGTGCTACCGCGCCGCGATGCCCTGCCACTGTCGCTGCTGTTCTGTCCGGCCCCGGCCGACCGGCTGGGTAGCGACCGGCTGAAAGCCGCCGCGATCATCTTCGTGAACAACCCCGACGACCGCGTCACGCCGACAGAAGCTGCACTGACCGCGCAATTCCGGCTGACGCCCGCCGAAGCGCGCCTGACCGCCGCATTGCTGGATGGCGAGCATGTCGACGACTATGGGCTGCGCACGGGATTGAGCCTGCATACGGTGAAGACCCAGCTCAAGGCCATCTTCGCCAAAACCGGCTGTGGCCGGCAGGCCGACCTGATCCGCGTGGTGCTGGCAAATCCGGTGCTGCGCATGTGCCGCCCCGGCTGATAGCCCCGCCTTTTGCGGCTTCAGCCGCCGAAGCAGTCCTTGCCGATTTTCGCGCTGGCCTCGACACCCAGCGCCTGCGGGTTGCCGTGGATCTTGCCATCCATCGCCAGCGCCTTGGCCTGGGTGGAGACCGCATTCAGGATGCCGGCCTGGCCCGACTGGCAGAGCTTGGCGCTGTCGGGATGGGCCTCGCGGGTGGCGGCCACCACCACCTCGATTTCGGCCGGGTCCTCGGCGGCATGCGCCATCAGCGCCATCAACGCCAGAATCACCGCCACCTGCAGCGTTCCAACCGGCAGTTTGATCCTCATGACAGCCTCCGCGCCCATGGCGTGAACCTCCGTCATAGCAAAGGCGGACAGCACGGCGACTGGTGCAAAAGAGGTATGTGGCAGCGCATTTGCGCCATGGCGCCATGCGGATTTGTACCGACCCGGCGTGGCGGCCGGCTGACAATCCCTTCATTTTGCGTTAACTTATGCCGCGAAACACCGGATATAGTCGTTTTCTACGATTCGTTTCGCCGAGGGGGACGTCGAGCTTATATGGGCCTGATGCTGGAAGGCGCGCCACAACTGACGCTGGAGACGCTCCGGGCGCTCTATGCCTACTGGGCCGGCAAGCGCCATGGCCGCGCCCTGCCCGATCGCGCCGATATCGATCCCATCGAGATGAAGGCCTGGCTCGGCAACCTGATGCTGGTCGAACGCATCGAGGATGGTGACTACTTATATCGTCTCTATGGCTCGACCTTCGTGAACCAGTTCAAGGTCGACATGACCGGCAAGCGGGTCAATGGCCTGCCGGCCCAGCAGGCCGAATTGCTGCGCAGCGAATATGATGCCGTGGTGCATAGCGGCATGCCGATGTCGCGGCGCTATACCGCCACCTTCGACTACACCTCGCGCGACAAGCGCTCGACCTGGCAGGTGGAGCGCAGCTGGGAGCGGCTGTCGCTGCCGCTGACCGCCGGCGGCGACGAGGTGCGCATGCTGCTGGTGGCCGCCTTCCCGCTGGAACCGGCGCCGGAAGACCGGTTGTCCTGATCTCTCACTCCTGATTGCCTCCGGCCCGTTTGCGGCCGGTGATCATGGCTTTCACCAGATTTTCGCCATGCCGCAGGCTGCCGTACAGCACGCCGGCCACATGCACGGCAACCAGCGGCAGCAGCAGGTTGGCAAAGGCTTCGTGCACCTCTTCCAGCCATTTGACGCGGGTGAAGATGTCCCAGGTGGTCATCCAGCCACTCATGGCAATCAGCGCCAGCAATGCCATCAGCGCCAGGATCATGACGGCTCCGAGCGGGTTATGGCCCACATGGCGAGGCTCACGAAACATCAGCGCGGCCAGCCCATAGCGCCGCAGACGGGTCCAGCTCGGGATGAAATCGCTGAAGCGCGCGTGCCGGCTGCCCACAAAGCCCCAGAGAATGCGAATGACCAGAGCGCCCGCTATGGTGTACCCGACCCAACGATGGACCAGCTTGCCATCGTCGATCACGAAGTTGATCAGGCAGCCTGCCACCACGATCCAGTGAAACAGCCGAACGACTACATCCCAGACCGGGCGTTCGGCTTGGCCGGAAGAATCGACAGGGTGGTGGCTCGACAGGGTGCCAGACATCTTTATCTCCAGACGCAACACCGCCGGCGCAGTACCGGCAGGTGCCCCAAAATGCCTGGTCAACCTGACAATCAGCTGACAATTGCCGAAACTATCATTGATTATCAATATCTTATGAGACACCTACGGATGCCCGATTTGACAAGGCGGGTTGCATCGCCCATGTTCCGCCTGCCGCGCCGGTCGGGCCGTAGTCCAGACTCGGGTGTTATGTTCGTCTCATTTTTGTTGGAAAACCGCACATTATGAAAGTCGTTGTCGTCGAGAGCCCGGCGAAGGCAAAGACCATCGAGAAGTATCTCGGCCCAGGTCACACGGTCCTGGCCTCCTTTGGCCATGTCCGCGACCTGCCGGCCAAGGAAGGCTCGGTGGAGCCCGATAAAGACTTCATGATGCATTATGAGATGTCCGGCCGCGGCTCGGAGTCGATCCGCGCCATCGCCGGTGCGCTGAAGGATGCCGACACCCTGATCCTGGCGACTGACCCGGATCGCGAGGGTGAGGCGATCTCCTGGCATGTGCTGGAAGCCCTGAACAACCGCAAGGTCGTGAAGAGCAAGACCGTGCGCCGGGTGGTGTTCAACGAAATCACCAAGACCGCCGTGCTGGAGGCGATGGCCAATCCGCGCGACATCGACATGGACCTGGTCAACGCCCAGCAGGCGCGCCGCGCGCTGGATTACCTGGTCGGCTTCACGCTGTCGCCGGTGCTGTGGCGCAAGCTGCCCTCGGCCAAGTCGGCCGGCCGCGTGCAGTCGGTGGCGTTGCGCCTGATCTGCGAGCGCGAGACCGAGATCGAGGCCTTCCGGGCGCGGGAATACTGGACCATTGGCGCCGACTTCCGCACGCCGCAGAACCAGACCGTGACCGCGCGCCTGGTCGAGCTGGCCGGCAAGAAGCTCGACAAGTTCGACATCAACAACGAGCCGGCGGCCAGGGCCGCCGTGGCCAAACTGGCGGGCCTGAGCTACGCCGTCACCGACGTGTCGATCAAGCCGGCCAAGCGGCATCCCTCGCCGCCGTTTACCACCTCGACCCTGCAGCAGGAAGCCGCGCGCAAGCTGGGCTTCTCGGCGCAGATGACCATGCAGATCGCCCAGCGCCTGTATGAAGGCGTCACCATCGGCGGCGAGACAACCGGTCTGATCAGCTATATGCGTACCGATGGCGTCAGCATGGCCGATGAGGCCATCCGCGCCGCCCGCGATGTGATCGCGGAAGATTTCGGCCGCGAGGCCGTGCCGGAAAGCTGGCGCGTCTACAAGACCAAGCAGAAGAGCGCGCAGGAAGCCCATGAGGCGATCCGCCCGACCGATTTCCGCCGCCGGCCCAAGGCCGTTGCACGCTATCTCGATGAAGTCCAGCTCAAGCTCTACGAACTGATCTGGGTGCGCGCGCTCGCCAGCCAGATGGAATCCGCCGAGCTGGAACGCACCACCGTCGACATCACCGATGCCAAGAAGACCGGCATGTTCCGCGTCACCGGCACCGTGGTGCTCTCGCCCGGCTTCCTCAAGCTCTATGAGGAAGGCGTCGACGACAAATCCGCCGATGACGAGGAAGGCGCTCGCCTGCCGAAGATGACCATCGGCGAGGCGATGAAGGAAGAAGGCGTCAAGCCGGAGCAGCATTTCACCGAGCCGCCGCCGCGCTATTCGGAAGCCAGCCTGGTGCGCAAGCTGGAGGAACTCGGCATCGGCCGGCCGTCCACCTATGCCGCCATCCTGGAAGTGCTGAAAGCCCGCTCCTACGTGAAGCTGGAGAACAAGCGCTTCACGCCGGAGGATGCCGGCTGGCTCGCCTATGCCTTCCTGGTCTGCTTCTTCGAGAAGTATTTCGCCTACAGCTTCACCGCCGGGCTGGAAGAAAAGCTCGACGAGATCGCCGAACACAAACTCGAATGGAAAAAGGTGCTGGAGGACTTCTGGGAAGCCTTCAGCCTGCATGACGAGACCCAGGGTCTGACGCCCTTCTCGGTGAAGGATGCCGTCACCCGCATCGACGAGAAGATGGGCCGCCGCGGCGAAGTGCTGGACGCCATCAACGCGCTGCTCGAACATCACTTCTTCCCGGCACGCGAAGACGGCAAGGATGCCCGCCTCTGCCCGGCCTGCAACAAGGGCCAGCTGGCCATCAAGGCTGGCCGCACCGGCGCCTTCATCGGCTGTTCGGATTACCCGGAATGCAGCTACACCCGGCCGCTCAGCGCCGGCGGCAACGGCCATGGCGATATCGCCATCTCCGGCCCGCAGGAGCTGGGCATCGATCCGGCCACCAGTCTGCCGATCACGCTGCGCCAGGGTCCGTTCGGTCCCTATGTGCAGCTGGGCGAAGCGGAAGGCGAAGGCAAGGCCAAGACCAAGCCGAAACGCGCTTCCCTGCCTAAGGGCGTGACGCTGGAAGACGTGACGCTGGAAATGGCGCTTAAATTACTGGCGCTGCCGCGGGTGATCGGCCTGCATCCGGCCACCGGCAAGGAAATCCTCGCCGGGCTGGGCCGCTTCGGGCCCTACCTGCTGCATGATGGCGCCTATACCAAGCTCAAAGACGCCATGGAGGCGCTCGAGATCGGCATCAATCATGCCGTCGAGAAGATCGCCGAGGCCGATGCGCGCCGCAAAGGTCCGCGCCAGCGTGCCGAACTGAAAGTGCTGCGCGAAGTCGGCAAGCATCCTGATGACGGCGAGGCGATCCAGGTGATCGACGGCCGCTATGGTCCGTATCTGAAGCATGGCGCCACCAATGCGCCGATCCCGCGCGGCACCGAGGTTGAGGCCGTGACCATGGATATGGCGATCCTGGCAATTGCCTCGCGCGCCAAGAAGGGCGGCAAGGGCAAGAAGAAGGCCGCAGCCCCCAAGAGTGCGCCCAAGGCGAAGAAGGCTGCCGCGCCGAAGGCTGAGAAGCCCCAAAAGACTTCTGGGGCTGAAAAGCCTGTCGCCAAGAAGCCAGCGAAAAAAGCGGCGCCGAAGAAGAAGGCCGCAGCCAAGAAAGCCGCGGCAGCGTAAGCGACGTGGCAAAGAAGAAACTCGCCGAAGGCCTGCCGTCCAAACAGGACATCCTGAAATACATTGCCGACAATCCCGGCATGGTGGGCAAACGCGAGATCGCCAAGGCCTTTGGTGTCGGCCCAGAGCTGCGCGTGCAGCTGAAAGGCCTGCTGCGCGAGCTGAAGGCCGAGGGCGACATCAACCAGGGCCATGGCAAGCGCATGGCACCGAAGGACAGCCTGCCGGAAGTGACTCTGGTCGATCTGGTCAAGCTCGACCGCGACGGCGACCTGATGGGCCGTCCGGTGGAATGGACTGGCGACGGCGAGGCCCCGCGCATCATTTTCGAGACCGGCGGCAAGGCGCGCCGGCGTGAAATGTCCGATGTCGGTGTCGGCGACCGCGTGCTGGCACGGGTGACACGGGCCGGCCGCAGCCGCTATGTCGGCCGCGTCATCAAACGGCTGGAAAAAGACGAACAGCCAGTGCTGGGTGTCTTCACCCTCACCGAAGACGGCGAAGGCCGCCTGCAGCCGACCGACAAGAAGGTGCGCCACGAATATGTGATCGCGCAGGAACACCGCAACAATGCCAAGCCCGGCGAGATCGTGGTGGCGCAGCCGATGCAGGGCCGCCGCTTCGGCCTGAAGACCGCCAAGGTGATCGAGGTGATCGGCAGCAGCACCGATCCCAAGGCACTGAGCCTGATCCCGATCTTCAGCTTGGGGATTCCGACAAAATTCTCCGAGGCCGCGCTCCACGATGCGGAAAAGGCCAAACCGGTCCATCTCGGCCAGCGTGAAGACCTGCGCTCCATCCCACTGATCACCATCGATCCGGAAGATGCGCGCGACCATGACGACGCCGTGTTTGCCGAACCCGATGACGATCCGAATAACCCCGGCGGCTGGCATGCCATCGTCGCCATCGCCGATGTGGCGCATTACGTGAGGCCGGGCGGCGCGCTGGATCACGATGCACGCCAGCGCGGCAATTCCACCTATTTCCCCGACCGCGTCGTGCCGATGCTGCCAGAAGCGCTGTCAGCCGATCTGTGCTCGCTGGTCGAACACAAGGACCGCGCCTGCCTGGCCGTGCATCTGTGGTTCGATGCCAACGGCAACAAGCGGCGCCATAAATTCGTGCGCGGCCTGATGCGCTGCGCGGCGGGCCTGAATTACCGCCAGGTGCAGGCCGCCATCGACGGCATGCCCGACGATGCGGCGCAGCCGTTCCTCGAACCCGTGCTGAAGCCGCTCTATGCCTGCCACGCCGCCGTGAACAAGGCCCGCGAGGCGCGCCAGCCGCTGGCGATCAATGCGCCCGAGCGCCGTGTCGTCATGGGCAAGAACGGTCATATCGCTGCCATCAAGCCACGCGATCATATGCTGAGCCATCAGGTGATCGAGGATTTCATGATCATGGCCAATGTGGCGGCGGCCGAGGAACTGGAAAAGCGCAAGCAGCCCTGCATGTATCGCGTGCATGAGCAGCCGTCGGACGAAAAGATCGACTCTTTGCGCAAATTCCTCAACACGCTGGATTACAAGCTGGCCAAGGGCCAGGGTCTGCGGCCGATGCATTTCAACGCGATCCTGGACGCCGCCAAGGGCAGCGAGCATGAACGCCTGATCAACGAGGTGGTGCTGCGCAGCCAGATGCAGGCCATTTACTCGCCCGACAACAAGGGGCATTTCGGCCTCAACCTGCAGAAATACGCGCACTTCACCTCGCCGATCCGCCGCTATGCCGACGTGCTGGTGCATCGTGCGCTGATCCGCGGCCTCGGCCTGGGCGATGACGGCCTGCCGCCGGAAGACGACGCCGATTTCGAGAATATCGCCGAACATATCTCGCAGACCGAACGCCGCTCGATGCAGGCCGAACGCGATGCGATGGACCGTTTCGTGGCCGCCTTCATGTCCGAGCATGTCGGCGCGCAGTTCGATGGCCGTATCACCGGCGTCACCCGCTTCGGCCTGTTCGTCGAGCTGGACGAGACCGGTGCCGACGGTTTCGTACCGATCTCGACGCTGGGCGATGATTTCTACGAGCATGACGAGGCCCATCGCGCCCTGGTGGGCAAGCGCAGCCACAAGCGCTTCCGGCTTGGCGACGGAGTCACTGTGCGGCTGGCCGAGGCCACGCCGGTGACCGGCGGCCTGCGTTTCGAGATCATGGGCGGCGATGGTGCCAGCACCAACACGCGACGCGGTGGCGCGGGCGGCAAGCCGGTGGTGAAGAAACCGACCAATCGCGCCCCGTGGTCGAAACACCGGAGCAAGAAACGCAAATGAAGCGCGCGATCCTGACCATAGCCTTGATGCTGGCGGCAGGATCAGCCGCCGCCTTTGATTTGCAGGGCCATCGTGGTGCGCGCGGCCTGGCGCCTGAAAACACCCTGCCCGCCTTCGCCACCGCGCTCACGCTCGGCGTCACCACACTGGAGCTCGACGTCAATCTCAGCCGCGACGGCAAGCTGGTGGTCGGGCATGACCCGGTGCTGCTGCCGCATCTGGCCCGGATCGACGGCAAGTGGATCACCTCGCCCGGCCCGGCGATCTGGCACAGCACGCTGGACGAATTGCAGCGCTATGATGTCGGTCGCCTCGATCCGGCCAGCCGCTACGGCCAGACCTATCCCGAGCAGAAGCCGGTGGATGGCACCCGCATGCCGCTGCTGGAGCAGGTGTTTGCGCTGGCGGCGAAAAGCGGCCATGCGGATCTGCGTTTCAACATCGAGACCAAGCTCAGCCCGCTGAAGCCCGACGAGAGCGCGCCACCGGAACAGTTCGCCCAGGCGCTGGTGCTGGCGATCCGCCAGGCCGGCCTCGGCCATCGCAGCAGCATGCAGTCCTTCGACTGGCGCACCCTGCGCGAGGCGGCCAGGCTGGCGCCGGAGATTGCGCGCGTGCATCTCACCATCGAGGGCACCACCAGCGACAACGTGCAGCGCGGCCAGCCCGGCGCCAGCCCATGGCTCGGCGGGCTGGATGCCGATGATTTCACCTCGACCCCGGCGCTGGTGAAAGCCGCCGGCGGCCAGGTCTGGTCGCCCTTCTGGCGCAATGTCACCCCGGCCCTGGTGGCCGAGGCGCAGCAGCTTGGCCTGCAGGTGATCCCCTGGACGGTCAACGATCCGGCCGAGATGGAGCGGCAGATCGCCATGAAGGTCGATGGCCTGATCTCGGACTATCCCGATCGCCTGCGCGCCGTGATGCAGGCCCGGGGCATGGCGCTGCCGCGGCCATCGCCTGTTACGCCATAGACCGGCATGCCATAAAACTGCCGTATCCCGCTGCCACTGTGGTTGTGCGGCAAAATCGCCGCGGACCGGTTTCAGGGCTTCCCAGGCCCCGCTTACGGGGCTAAAAGGGCGCCGCGCTGCACCGCCGGGTCAGCGCCGGAACACCAGGGACGGCCAGCATGATTACTGCCTACCTGCCGCATGGCGGCCAGCTGCAACGTATCGAGCTTACCCCTGACTCGACCCTGCCCGAGGGTGTCGTGTGGATCGACCTGCTCGAACCGAGCCAGGCCGAAGCCAAGGCCGTCGAACGCCTGCTCGGCATCGAAGTCCCGACCCGTGAAGAGATGCAGGAGATCGAGATCTCCAGCCGCCTGTATCGCGAAGGCGATGCCAGCTTCATGACGGCCAATATCCTCTATCACGCCGAAACGCCGCAGCCGCAGACCACGGCCGTCACCTTCATGCGCACGCCGCGCGCCACCGTGACCCTGCGCTACGCCGATCCGCAGTCCTTCCGCCAGTTCGTCGCCCGCGCCCAGCGCCAGCCGGCGCTGCTGGTCTCGCCCGATGCAGCACTCTGCGGCATCCTCGATGCCGTGATCGATCGCGCCGCCGACGTGCTGGAAATCGGCAGCAAGGATCTCGACACCATCTCGCGCGACATCTTCGGCTACGACCGCAAGCCCGATGAAGTTCCTGATGACGAGTCCGACCTGGAAGCGGTGGTGCGCAAGCTCGGCCATATCGAGGACCTGAACTCGCGCATCCGTGACAGCCTGCTGTCGCTGACCCGCCTGATCGCCTTCCTGACACTGACCATGGCCGAGCAGCGCGGCACCAAGGAAAGCCGCACCTGGCTGAAGACGCTGGCGCGCGACGTGCAGTCGCTGAACGAACAGGCCGCCTTCCTCGCGCATAAAGGCAACTTCCTGCTCGATGCGACGCTGGGCCTGATCAACATCCAGCAGACCAAGATCATCAAGATCTTCTCGGTGGCCGCCACGGTGTTCCTGCCGCCGACCCTGATCGCCAGCATCTACGGCATGAACTTCCAGCATATGCCGGAGCTGAACTGGAACTTCGGCTATCCGATGGCCATCCTGCTGATGATCGCCTCGGCCGTGCTGCCCTACTGGTGGTTCAAGCGTAAGGGCTGGCTGTGACGCTGCCCCCGGCGCTCGACGATCTGGTTGAGCGGCCAACCGGCGAAGCGATGTGGCGCGGCTGGCGCCAGCGGTGCCCGCGCTGCGGCAGCGGGCGCATGTATGGCCGTTATCTCAAGGTCGAGCCGGTCTGCACGCAATGCGGTCTCGCACTGGCGGGCCATCGCGCCGACGATGCGCCGCCCTATTTCACCATCCTAATCGTCGGCCATATCATCGTGCCGCTGATGCTGATGTTCGAGCAGCGCCTGCAGCCGCCGGACTGGCAGCATATGGCGCTGTGGCCGCCACTGACGCTGCTGCTCTGCCTGTGGCTGCTGCCGCGCATCAAGGGCGTTCTCATCGGCCTGCAATGGGCCCGGCGCATGCACGGCTTCGGCAGCGAGCCGCATTAAGCCATTTGGCCTATACTGGGCCGATGGGAAACGCCGAATCGCCCCCTGCCAAAAAGCCGCCGCAGCCGATCCGGGACGCCGCCACGCTGGTGCTCTGGCGCCGGCGCGCGGGCCAGCTGGAAGTGCTGATGGGCGAGCGCCATGGCGCCAGCACCTTTATGCCGAACCGCTATGTGTTTCCCGGCGGCCGCCTCGATCTCAACGATTACCGCATCCACCCCGCGGCTGCCCTCAACCCGGTCAGCACCGCGCGGCTCGCACGCTGCAAGGGCACCGGGCCGCGCAAGGGCCTGGCGCTGGCCCTGGCGGCGATCCGCGAAACGTTTGAGGAAAGCGGCCTACGCATTGCCGGACCGGCCATGCCGGCGGCAAAGCCAGCCCCGGCGGGCTGGCGCACCTTCTGCACCGGCGGCCTCGCCCCCGATCCCGCGGCGCTGCTCTACATCTGCCGCGCCATCACCCCGCCGGGCCGGCCGCGCCGCTTCGATGCGCGTTTCTTTGCCGCCCCGGCCGAGCTGGCGACCGGCGAGCTGGTGCCCTCGGCCGAACTGGACAAGCTGAGCTGGGTCACCAGGGCCGATACCGAGGGCCTGCCGCTGCCCGGCATCACCCAGTATGTGATCGCCAATCTGGAACACTGGCTCAGCCCGGCCCAGGCCGCCGACCCGGCCCAGCGGGTGCCCTTCCACCACATGCTGCGCGGCGAGCGGCAGGTGGACTGGGAGTGACCCGGCCGGTGACGCCCCCTGTCAAACCCCGGGATGCCGCCAGCCTGGTGCTGGTGCGGCAGGCGGCAGCGGGGCCGGAAGTGCTGCTCGGCCGCCGGGCCGGTAAGCACCGGTTCCTGCCCAATGTCTATGCCTTTCCGGGTGGCCGGGTGGATGTATCCGATAAGGCAGAAACTCCCCTCAAGCCATTAAATTTCATCGGGAAAGAGAACTTTGAACCCCTTGCTGTCGCGGCCGTGCGCGAGACCTGGGAGGAAACCGGCATCCTGCTCGGGGCGGTCGAAAACGGCCAGCTGCGGCCCGACCTGTCGGGCCTGCGCTACCTGTGCCGGGCGATCACGCCATCGGAAAGCCCGATCCGCTTCCATGCCCGGTTTTTCCTACAGGATGTCAGCGGCCTGCCGCTGACGCTCGGCGGCTCGGGCGAGCTGCTGGACCTGGCTTTCCGGCCCGTGGACGAGGCCCTGCGGCTGCCACTGGCCGACATCACCGAGTTCGTGCTGCGGCTGGTCGGGCAGCTCGGTCCCGACCTGACCCCGCATCAGGCGGCATTCTGGCGCTACCGTCGGGGTAAACCCATGATTAGCTGGCATAATCCTTAAGCGTTGACATCGGGGCGCGAATCCCTATGCTGCGCCGCCAATCCCAGCCGCACGCATTTTTGGAACCGAGTCATGGCAAAGCCGACTACCCTCAAGATCAAGCTTCTGAGCACCGCCGATACCGGCTTCTTCTACGTGACCAAGAAGAACCCGCGGACCAAGACCGAGAAGCTGTCGTTCAAGAAGTACGACCCGGTGGCCCGCAAGCATGTCGAATTCAAGGAAACCAAGATCAAGTAAGGTTTCCCGCGCCGGCGTTCCGACGCCAGGCTGCCTGAACTAAAAAGCCCTGCCTTCCGGCGGGGCTTTTCGTTTTGGGTCTCAGATCAGGATCAGGATGCAGTCCGGTAGATGATCCGGTTGCGGCCGCCATTCTTGGCCTCATACAGCGCATCGTCGGCGCGCTTGAGCAGGCTGTCGGCGGTGTCGCCCCCCTGCTGCGAGGAGGTGCAGCCGATCGAGCAGGTCACCGTCAGCTCGCCGGCGCGCGTGGTCACCGGCTTGCCGCCGATCGCCTGCAGCAGGCGGTTGGCCACCACCTCGGATGATTCCAGATCGGTATCGGGCATCAGCACGACGAATTCCTCGCCGCCATAGCGGCAGGCCATGTCGATGCCGCGGATGTTGCGCACGATGCGGTTGCCGATTTCGCGCAGCACCTCATCGCCCACCGGATGGCCGTGGGTGTCGTTCACCTGCTTGAAGTGATCGAGATCGAGGATGGCGACGGCGGTGCCATGCTGGCTCGCGCTCTGCGCCAGCAGGGTGGCCAGATGCGAGGCCATGTAGCGGCGATTGTAGAGGCCGGTGAGCGGATCGGTGACCGCCATTTCCATGCTCTGCTGGTAATGCAGGCGCAGGCGGTCCTGATAGCGCTTGCGGCGCACCTGGGCGCGCAGGCGGGCGATGAATTCGTTGCGGTCGATCGGGCGCACCACATAGTCGGTGACGCCGATCTCCAGGCCCTTCACCAGCTGCTTCTGGTCGTCCGGCCCCACCAGCAGCAGGATAGGCACATTGCGGGTTTCCTCGGTGGTGCGGAACTGCGAGCAGAGCCGCAGGCCATCGGGATTCTGCAGGCTGAGGCTGACCACAACGGAATCGTATTCGACCTGACGGGCGCGATGCAGGGCATCCAGGCCATCGGCGGTCATTTCGGTGCGGAACTGGCCTTCGATCATGCGCTGCAGGCGCACCTGGTCGCGCGGATTGTCTTCCACCAGCAGGATCTGCGCCGCCGCGTAATCCTCGTCCAGGCTCGGCACCGGCGGCGAGATCACGCCCAGCGAGGCCGAGGTGCGCTCGCGCATGCGCAGTTCATCGAGCATCAGCTTGACGCGCAAGAGCGAGCGCACGCGCGCGAACATCGCGATGTCGTCGACCGGCTTGGTGAGGAAATCGTCGGCGCCGGCACTCAGGCCCTGCACGCGGTCTTCCGGATCGCCCAGCGCGGTGACCATGATCACCGGGATATGAGCCGTGTCGGGATCGCCCTTCAGCCGCCGGCAGACCTCGAAGCCGTCCATGCCCGGCATCATCACGTCGAGCAGGATCAGGTCGGGCTTCAGGCCAGCCGCTGCTTCCAGCGCTTCCGGCCCGCTGCTCGCGGCGATCACTTCGTAGTATTCACTGGTCAGCTTGGCTTCCAGCACCTTTACGTTGGTGCGGATGTCGTCGACGACCAGAATGCGCGCGGTCATCGCATCACTCGGGCGCTAGAGCTTAAGCCTTGGGGTCAAGGAATTGCTTCACCGTCTCGATGAACTTGCCGACCGAGATAGGCTTGGCGATATAGGCGTCGCAGCCGCCTTCGCGCATCTTTTCCTCGTCGCCCTTCATGGCAAACGCGGTCACGGCGACCACCGGGATGCTGCGCAGGTTGTCGTCTTCCTTGATCCACTTGATCACTTCCAGGCCAGAAACCTCCGGCAGCTGGATGTCCATCAGGATCAGGTCAGGCCGGTGCTTGCGCACCATGGCGAGGGCTTCCATGCCATCCTTGGTCTGCAGGGTCTGGTAGCCATGGGCGTCCAGCAGGTCGTGGAACAACTTCATGTTGAGTTCGTTGTCCTCGACGATCAATACAGTCTTGCTCATCAGGCCCCATCCCCGGATAGTATCTACTGCCGCACGCGCCGTTTTCCCTGCGTATCCAGTATTTTGTAGCATTCCCCACCGGCCGGGCCAAGCCGTTTACCGTGACATTCCAGCCCCAGATGAGCCACAAATCCCCTGATCCGACTGCGCTTCCCGCCCCGGTAGCCGAGCAACTGGCCACCCTTGCCCTGACGCGGGGCAGGCCGCTGCTGATCGTCGATGCCGACGAGGTGCTGTTCTATTTCATGCGCGGCCTGGAGCGCTTCCTGGACGGCCGCGATCTCTATTTCGACTGGGCCTCCTATGCATTGCACGGCAACATCCGCCAGCGCCGGGACAATGCCCCGGTTGCGGCGGAAATCCTGCATCCGCTGCTGCAGCGGTTCTTTGCCGAGGCCACGGAGGAACTGGAACCCGTGGATGGTGCTGCCGAGGCGCTGGCTGCCTTAAGCGAAACGGCACAAATCGTCGTGCTGAGCAATGTGCCGATGCCGGCGCGCGAGGCCCGCATCCGCGCCCTGGCCCGCCACGGCATGGCCTATCCGCTGATCGCAAATACCGGTCCCAAGGGGCCTGCGGTTGCCACCCTGCTGCGGCAAGTGATGGCACCGGCCGCCTTCGTGGACGATATACCTCATAATCATACGTCCGTGGCCGAGATGGCGCCCGCGACCCATCGCCTGCATTACATCGCCGACCAGCGGCTGGCCGCCCTGCTCGGCCCGGCGCCGGACTGCCATCATCGCGCCGAGACCTGGCCGGATCTGCAGGCGCATATCCACAGCCTGCTGACGCAAACGTGACCGCGAAACCGTGACGGACATGCGAATCGGGATCGATCTCGGCGGCACCAAAATCGAGGCCATTGCCCTGGCGGGCGATGGCAGCATCCGGGCGCGCCGCCGCGTGCCGGCGCCGCGCGGCGACTATGCGGCCACCGTCACGGCACTGCGCGATCTGGCACAGGCGGTGGCCAGTGAAGCCGGCGCCACCGGGCCGATCGGCGTCGGTATTCCCGGCACCATCTCGCCGGCCACCGGCCTGATCAAGAATGCCAACTCGGTCTGGCTGATCGGACACCCGCTCGACCGCGATCTGGCCGCGGCCACCGGCCGCCCGGTGCGCCTGGCCAACGATGCCAACTGTTTTGCCCTGTCAGAAGCCAGTGATGGCGCCGGCGCCGGCCATGGCGTGGTGTTCGGCGTCATTCTCGGCACCGGCTGCGGCTCCGGCATCGTTGTCGATGGCCGCGTGCTGACCGGCCCCAATGCCATTGCCGGGGAATGGGGCCACAATCCCCTGCCCTGGCCGCAGCCCGATGAACTGCCCGGACCGCAATGCTATTGCGGCAAGCGCGGCTGCCAGGAAACCTTCCTCGCCGGCACCGGACTGGAACGCGATTTCCTGGAGCAGACAGGGCGCGACCTGAAGGCGGCCGCCATCGCCACGGCTGCCGAGGCCGGCGATGCGCAGGCCGAAGCGGCCTTGCAGCGCTACGAGCACCGGCTCGCACGCGGCCTTGCCGCCATCCTCAACGTGGTCGATCCCGATATCGTGGTGCTGGGCGGCGGCCTGTCGAATCTCGACCGGCTCTATCGCAATGTGCCGAAGCTCTGGGGCGCCTTCGTCTTCTCCGACACGGTGAGCACACCGCTGGTGAAGAACCGCCATGGTGACAGTTCCGGCGTGCGTGGTGCTGCCTGGCTGTGGCCGCCGGCCTAGATTTCAGCAGGCGTCGCGCGGCTTCAGTTCAAGCAGTTTCAGCGAAGCGCGGATCGCGTAATCGCCGTAATCAAACACGATGTCATCGGCCACGCCATTCTCGTAAAGCCGATAGGCGATTTCATAATCGGGCGTGTCCTGCGCCTTGTCCGATGTGAAATAGGCCAGCCGGATGCGCCAAGACCGCTGGCCTTTCAGCGGCTCCAGCACCGGATTTGCGCCGCTTTCAACCGGCAGTTCGCTGCCGATGAATCCGCCCACTTCGCTGTAGGCGTCCGAGGATGCGCCGTCGTAGACGCTGGCCTGCAGCCAGTTGCCGCCACTGCGCGCCAGGGCCAGCAGGCGCACCGTATGATCGGTGGGAAACAGCGTCATCGGCGGCAGAGCCAGCGCGGTGTCCTCCGGCAGGGTGAAGCGCACGCTGCCGCCGCTGCGGTTATTGACCCGGGCCTCGCCGTTCAGCTCCTGCTCAATGTCGCCGTTGACCTCGTCCTTCATCTTGAAACGGAAGCTCTGACCATCCAGCGCCTCCCACGAATTCAGCACCATGTTGTTGAGGATGGTGCCGTCATCGGTGGTGGTCTCGATGACAAACCGCTGGTTCAGCACATAGCCATCGCAGGCATGCACGAATTCAAGACTGAGGCCTCCGGCAATGCCGCTGCGATAGTTGCGCGGATCGAGGCGGGCGACCGACAGCGTGTACAGCGCGCGATGGCTGACCAGGTTGCGGGCGATGGCCTGCATCTCGGCACTATCCTGCGCATGGGTAGCGGTCGCCGGCACGGCCATCAGGCCAAGCAGGAGGCAAACAACCAGCACCGTGCGATACAGCGCAACTGTCATCGGGGGCAGAACTGCAATCCGGGCCATCATCCTGCGGCCATACCTGTCACACCCTTGGGGTGGGGCGAAAATCGTGCCCCAGAATAGCCTTAGCCGGAATGGAAAGGAACCGGCCATGCCATATAAGATGGAATCGGCTTCTGCTGGAGGTTTGAATGGCCCGGCCTGTTGTTCTCGTCACCCGCAAGCTGCCGCCGGCGGTGGAAGCGCGCGCAACCCGCGATTACGACGCACGGCTTAATCCGGATGACCGGATTTACACGGCAGACGCGTTGCTGGCGGCTGCCGCCGGCGCCGATGCCATGCTGATCTGCACCTCGGAGAAAATCACCGCCGATCTGGTCGGCCGCCTGCCCGCCAGCATCAAGGTTATCTCGACCTTCTCGGTCGGCTACGAGCATATCGATATCGCCGCCTGCCGGGCGCGCGACATCGTCGCCGCCAACACTCCCGGCGCAATGACCGAGGCCACCGCCAATATCGCCATGCTGCTGATGCTGGGCGCCGCCCGCCGGGGTTACGAGGCACAGCAGATGGTGCGCCGGGGCGAATGGAAAGGCTGGACCTCGACCATGCTGCTGGGTGTCGATTTCAGCGGCAAACGGCTCGGCATCTTCGGCATGGGCCGGATCGGCCAGGCGGTGGCACAGCGTGCCCGCGGCTTCGGCCTGACCATCCACTACCATAACCGCCGCCGCCTGCCCGCCGGCGAGGAGCAGGGCGCGATATTCCATGACAACCTGGACAGCCTGCTGGCAGTGAGCGACATCCTGTCGATCAATGCACCATCCTCGCCGGAGACCCGCCATATCCTGAATGCCGCCGCCATCGCCCGGCTGCCCGATGGCGCCATCGTGGTGAACACGGCCCGCGGCGACATGGTGGAGGATGCCGCCCTGATTGCGGCGCTGACCTGCGGAAAACTGCGTGCCGCCGGACTGGATGTGTTTGCCGGCGAACCGAACCTCGACCCGGCCTATCTGGCCTTGCCCAATGCTTATCTGCTGCCGCATCTGGGCAGCGCCACCATCGAAACCCGCGACCGCATGGGCTTCATGGCGCTGGACAACATCGATGCCGTACTGGCCGGTCGGCCGGCGCCGCATCCGCTTTAGACCCCGCCGCCACGATTCGGCCATCCTGGTAATCCTGTCGATCCCGGGAGACCGGCAAATTCTGCCTTGAGGCTTTTGGAAATATTGTGAGTTTTCTGCAATTTTCCCTCTGGCATATGCCTTGCTTTGTTAAAAGCGAGGAATGATTGCCATGATGCCCGCAAACGATTCACCGCTGCCCACCTGGACCCTCGCCACCCCTGGCGAGACCGGCGCGCCCACATCCGCCGGCTTTGCCAGCCTGGTGCTGCGGCTGCGGCTGGCGCTGCGCCGCGATCCCGACCCGATCAAGCGAAACCTGGTCGAGCAGATTCTGACGGCGGCGGCCGAAAGCGAGCAGCAGCTGATCGACCAGGCCGGCCGCATCGCCGAGCTGGAGGCTCTCTCCACCACCGACGAACTGACCGGCCTGCCCAACCGCCGTGCCTTCGAAAGCTTCATGGCCAACGATCTGGCCCGTGCACGCCGCGATGGTCATGGCGGCACGCTCGCCTTCCTCGACCTCGACCGGTTCAAGGCCATCAACGACCGCTACGGCCATGCCGCCGGCGACGCCGTGCTGTGCCAGATCGCCCTGCGCCTGCGCCCGATCGCACGTGCCACCGACTGCCTCGCCCGCCTGCATGGCGACGAATTCGTGCTGGCGATGCCCGGCGCCACCCGCGACCAGGCGGAAACCCGCCTGACCGAACTGGCGGTGCGCATCGAGCGCCAGCCCCTGCGTTTTGGCGACAGCCTGATCCCGGTCGGCATCAGCTATGGTCTGGCCGGGTACGATGGCCAGGCCGACCTGCAGGGCCTGCTGCGCGAGGGCGACCGCGCCATGTATATCCGCAAGCAGGACCGCCGCGGCAGCTGACCGCCCGCCCTTCACAGACCGCCGCGCGTTGCCAGCCGCGCGCTATCCGGGCTAGACAGTATCCCTCGATACTGCCCGCCCCCAGGATAGCGCCAAGGACTGCAACCATGAGCCACGACGCCCGCCTAGCCGCCCTCAAGATCGAGCTGCCCGCCCCCGCCGCGCCGGCCGCCAACTACGTCCCCACCGTGATCGCTGGCAACCTGCTGTTCGTCGCCGGCCAGATCACCATCTTCAACGGTGAAGTGCGCTATCTCGGCAAGCTGGGCGCTGGCATCGACATCGAGACCGGCAAGCAGGCGGCGCGCCTGTGCGGCCTCAACATCATCTCGCAGGCCCGCAATGCCCTGGGCGGCAGCCTCGACCGCATCAAGCGCTGCGCCAAGGTTGGCGGCTTCGTCAACTGCACGCCCGATTTCATCGATCATCCGCAGGTGATCAACGGCGCCTCCGACCTGATGGTGGATGTGTTCGGCGAGGCCGGCAAACATGCCCGTTTCGCTGTCGGCGCCGTATCGCTGCCGCGCGGCGTTGCTGTCGAAGTCGACGCCATCTTCGAAATCGCCTGAGCCGATGAGCGGCCCGATGGCCGGCATGGTCGCCGCCCGCCTGCATGCCAGCGGGCTGCACCTGCCTCCAGCGCCAACGCCGGTGGCCAGCTATGTCGGCTTCGTCACCGTCGGCAAACTGGTGCATGTCGCCGGTGTCGGCCCCACCTGGGGCCCCGAGATCCGCTATCGCGGCAAGGTCGGCGGCACGCTGAGCTTCGAGGATGGCTATGCCGCCGCCGCCCTCACCGCACTGAACCTGCTGGCGCATATGGAAGTCGCCTGCGGTGGCGACCTTGACCGCATTGCCTGCTGCGTCAAACTGCTGTGCCTGGTCAATGCGGTGCCCGATTTCATGGATGCACAGAAGGTCGCCAATGGCGCCACCGACCTGCTGACCGATCTGTTCGGCGTCGAGAACCGGCCGGCCCGCACCACGACGGCGTCGCCTTCGCTTCCCTTCGACATCGCCTTCGAGGCCGATGCCGTGTTTCTGCTGCACTGAGAGTTCCGCATGGCCCGCACCGACATTCCGAAATGGCTGACCAAGACCCCGGTGGCGCATCGCGGCCTGCATGACATCGCCAAGGGCGTGCCGGAAAACTCCCTGCTTGCCTTCCGCAAGGCGATGGAAGCCGGCTATGCCATCGAGACCGACGTGCGCATCACCGGTGACCAGCAGGTGGTGGTGTTCCACGATCCCGACCTCACGCGGCTCTGTGGCCGTGAGGGCATCGTCAACCGGATGCCGCTGGCCGAGCTGAAGACGCTGAAACTGCTGGGCACCGAGGAAACCGTGCCGAGCTTCCGCGACCTGCTCGATCTGGTGCAGGGCGCCGTGCCGCTGGTGGTCGAGATCAAGAAGGACAAGGGCGAGCCGGTCGGCACGCTGGAAACCAGCGTGGCCCGCATGTTGCAGCATTATCCCGGCCCGTTCGTGGTGCAGTCGTTCAATCCGCGTACCGTGAAATGGTTCGAGAAGAACGCGCCGCAGATCGTGCGCGGCCAGATCTCGACCGACCTTGCCAATATGACCAAGGGCCTGAGCTGGTTTACCAAGCTGCAGCTGAAACGCGCCCTGATGAATGGTTACGGCAACCCCGATTTCCTCGCCTATGACGTGCGCGACCTGCCATCGGAAATCACCGCGGCGGCACGGCGGCGCGGCCTGCCGCTGCTCAGCTGGACCGTGCGCACGCCGTCGGAACGGGCGCGCGCGGCCGCCCATGCCGACAATGTGATCTTCGAGGACCTGTCGACCCAGGCATGATTGTATTGGCATGACAGGCCGCACCGCCGGGGCAGCAAGCAAAATCACCATCCGCGCGCTGGCGCGGATCGCCGAGCTGCCGGCCGCGGCCTGGGACGCCTGTGCAGGCGACGAAAACCCTTTCGTCTGCTATGCCTTTCTCGATGCCCTGGAGCAATCGGGCTGCGTCACGCCACGCACCGGCTGGCAACCGACCCATCTGGTGGCCGAGGATGAATCCGGCGCGGTGATCGGCGCCCTGCCGCTCTACATCAAGGGGCACAGCCAGGGCGAATACATCTTCGATCACGGCTGGGCCGAGGGCTATGCGCGTGCCGGCGGACAGTATTATCCCAAGCTGCTGGCTGCCGTGCCCTTCTCGCCGGTCACCGGGCCGCGCTTCCTGGTGGCGCCGGGCCAGGATTTCCCCAGCGTGGCCGGCGCGCTGCTGCAGGGCGCCCGCGAGATCGTGAAACGCTACGGCCTCTCGTCCCTGCATGTGAATTTCCTCACCGAGTCCGAGGCCGGCTGGGCCGAGGGCAACGGCCTGCTGCTGCGCATCGGTGAGCAGTTCCATTGGCAAAATGACGGCTACGCCGATTTCGATGCCTTCCTGGCGCAGCTGGCCTCGCGCAAGCGCAAGGCGATCCGCAAGGAGCGCCGCGATGCTGTCGAGGTCGGCATCGAGATCCAGACGCTGCAGGGCTCCGCCCTGACCGATGAACACTGGGATGCGTTTTTCGACTTCTACATGGATACCGGCAGCCGCAAATGGGGCCGGCCGTATCTAAACCGCGATTTCTTCCGCCGCCTGCAGGCCAGCATGGCCGACCGTATCGTGCTGGTGATGGCGCAGCGCGCGGGCCGCTGGATCGCCGGTGCCTGGAACATGCTGGGCCGCGACACGCTCTATGGCCGCAACTGGGGCTGCATCGAGTATCATCCCTGCCTGCATTTCGAATGCTGCTATTACCAGGCCATCGACTATGCCATCCGGCATGGCCTCAGCCGCGTCGAGGCCGGCGCCCAGGGTGAGCACAAGCTGGCCCGCGGCTACCTGCCGGTGCCGATCCATTCGGTGCACTGGATGGCCGAACCGGCCTTCCAGACTGCCGTGGCCCGCTTCCTCAAGGAGGAACGCGCCTATATGACCGGCATGATCGCCGCCATGGACCAGCACTCACCCTTTCGTCAGGTGACGGCGCCCGAGGAAAGCGAATAGTCTGTGTGCCAGACCCGGGATAACATCGGGGCACAGGCAGGGAGGACGATGACATGGCGGGCACACCGCATGACGGCGGCTGCATTTTCTGCAAGATCGTGAAGGGCGAAGCGCCGAGCTTCAAGCTCTACGAGGACGACCACACCTTTGCCATCATGGATATCAATCCGTTCAACCACGGCCATGCGCTGGTGCTGAGCAAGGGCCATTTCCCCAACCTGTTCGAGGCGAGCGATGACAGCATCGCCGCGGTGGCCCGCACCGCCAAGAAGATCGCGGTGGCTGTCGCCGATGCCGTGACCAACGATGGCATCAATATCGTGCAGGCCAACGGGCCGGGTGCGGCCCAGTCGGTGCTGCATTACCACGTGCATGTGCTGCCGCGCCGTCTGGGCGACAATGCCAAGCTGAACTGGAGCCTGTCGCCGGGCGACCATGAAGCCATCGCGAAACTGGCTGCCGATATCAAGGCAAGACTGTAAGCTCTGACCATGCGAGTCAGATCGTGAAATCCAGGTATCTGCTGGTCCTGCCGCTGCTGCTGCTGGCGAGTCTGCCGGCCATGGCGGCCGAGGATTATGCCGCGCAATGCCAGGAACAGGCGCAGCGCGGCCTGACCAGCGCCTGTGAACAGGCGATTGCCGCCAATCCGCAGGATGCCGAGTTGCGCGCCCTGCTCGGCCATGCGCATTTCGCCAGCGGCGCCTATGCCGAGGGGCTGCAGGCCCTGCGGGCTGCTGTCACTGTCTCGGGCGGAGCCGCCGCCTATCGCTACCGCTTTGCCGGTTTTGCCGCACTGATCAACGAATACGCCCAGGCAGCCGAAGAACTGGAACTGGCCGTCATGACCGCACCCAATGATGTGAAGATCTGGACCCTGCTGGCCGACTGCTACCGCTATATGAAGAACGCGAAGCAGGCCCTGCGTGCCGGCCGGCAGGCCGCCGAACTGGGCGATCCGGCCGAAGCCTATATCCTCGCCTCGCGCTACAACAGCGGCGACGGCGTGGCCGTCGACCCGGAGGAGGAACTGCGCTGGCTGGAGCGGTCGGCCAAGGCCGGCTACGTCGCCGCCATGCTGGACCTGGCGCAGCTCTATGCCGATGGCCGCCCCGGCATTCCCGCCGATCCGGCAAAGCGCAAATACTGGAAAGACAAGGTGCGCAGCAAACTCAACTAGCGCTCAGCGCAGCTTGGGATTCAGCGCATCGCGCAGCCAGTCGCCCAGCACATTCACCGCCAGCACCAGCAGCACCAGGGTCATCGCCGGGAAGAAGGTGATCCACCATTCGCCGCTGAACAGGAAGCTCTGGCCGACACGGATCAGGGTGCCCAGCGACGGCTGCGTCGGCGGCACGCCAACGCCGAGGAAGCTGAGCGTCGCCTCCGACAGCACCGCCAGCGCCAGGCCGACGGTGGCCAGCACCAGCACCGGCCCCAGCGTATTCGGCAGCACATGGCGCAGCACGATAACCCAGGAAGGCTGGCCGATCACGCGGGCCGCCGAGACATAATCCTTGTGCCGCTCCACCAGCGCCGCCGAACGGGCGACGCGGGCAAATTGCGGCCAGTCGGCGATGCCGATTGCGAAGATCAGCACGAAAATGGCGATTTCATTGTGCAGCTCGCGCGGCAGCGCCGTGCGGGTGACGCCATCGATGGTCAGCGCGATCAGGATGCTGGGGATGGTGAGCTGCACATCGGCGGTGCGCATCACGGCCACATCCAGCCAGCCGCCGCGATAGCCGCAGAGCACGCCGATCAGGGTGCCGAACACGGCGGCGAAGGCAATCGCGGCGAAGCCGACCAGCAGTGAGATACGGCTGCCATACAGGATGGTGGACAGCAGGTCGCGGCCCTGGTCGTCGGTGCCGAGCAGATAGGGCATCTTGCCCTCGTCGGTCCAGGCCGGCGCGGTGAAGGCATCCATCAGTTTCAGGGCACCCGGATCGAAGGGATTGAACGGCGCCACCAGCGGGGCAAACACCGCCGCCAGGATGATAACCACGGCCACCACGGCGGCGATCACCACCGATGGCGAGCTGCGGAAGCTGAAGGCCAGGTCGCTGTCATACCAGCGGCGCAGCATGGCAAGGGGTGTATTCATGGGGGGCGTGCTCATGTTGCCTTCCCCGCCGCCTTGGCACGATCCACCCTCAGGCGTGGATCGATCACGAAATAGGCCAGATCGACCATCAGGTTGAGCACCACGAACATCGCACCCACCAGCACCAGATAGGCCGCCATCACCGGGATATCGGCAAAGCCGACCGCCTGGATGAACAACAGCCCCATCCCCGGCCACTGGAACACCGTTTCGGTGACGATGGAAAAGGCAATCAGGCCGCCGATCTGCAGGCCAACGATGGTGACAACCGGCATCATGGTGTTCTTCAGCGCGTGGCGGAAATGCACGACGCGGTTGCTGAGGCCGCGGGCACGGGCGAATTTGATATAATCGGTGCGCAGCACTTCCATCATCTCGGTGCGCACCAGGCGCAGCACCAGGGTAAGCTGGTACAGGCTGAGCGTGATCGCCGGCATGATGATGGCGGCCCAGCCCGATTTGGTCAGGAAACCGGTGGTCCACCAGCCGAGCGACACCACCTGCCCGCGCCCGAAGCTGGGCAGCAAGTCGAACTGTACCGACAGCAGGTAGATCAGGCCGATGCCGATGACGAAGGTGGGCAACGACACGCCGACGAGGCTGGTGGTCAGCACCACGCGGCTGAACCAGCTGTCACGCCGCAGCGCCGTATAGACACCCAGCGGCAGGCCAATGACCAGCGAGGCCAGCGCCGAAAGGAAAACCAGTTCCAGGGTGGCCGGCAGGCGTTCCTGGATCAGCGCCGCCACCGGACGCTTCATGCGGTAGGACAGACCGAAATTGCCCTGCACCGCATTGCCGAGGAAACGGGCGAACTGTACCGGCGCGGGATCGTCGAGACCCAGCTGGTCGCGCAGCTCCTGGCGGTCCGTGGTCGTGGCTTCCTGCCCGACCATGTTGTTGATCGGGTCGCCGACGTAATTGAACAAAAGGAAAGCGACCAGAGCGACAGCCAGCATGACCGCCAGCGCCTGCGCCAGTCGTCCGACAATGTAACCGAGCATGGGGCCTGTACTTGCAATAAGACTCCGCCGCCCCGGTGTGATCCGGGGCGGCGGCGCGTGTTACTTCATCTTGGCGAAGTGGAAGCGCGGCACGTTGTCCGCGATGATCGGCATATCCAGCTTTTCGCTCATCGCCCAGTTCAGCACCTGGTGATGCAGCGGCAGGTAGATCACCTCGTCGTTGATGATGTTCCAGGAGTCGGCGATCAGCTTGTCACGCTTGGCCTGGTCCAGCTCGCTGAGCATGCCGTTGAACATGGCATCCAGCTTGGGGTTCGAGTAGTTGGTGAAGTTCCAGCTGCCGTTCTTGCCATCCGGGGTCTGCACCAGATACGAGAAGACATAGTGGCTGTCGAAGGTGGGCACGCCCCAGCCGAGCAGGAAGAAGCTGGTATCCTTCTTCTGCAGCTTGGGGAAATGCAGGGTCTTCGACTGGGCGGCCAGATCGACCTTGATGCCGGCCTGGGCCAGCATGCCGACCACGGCCTGGCAGACGCCCTCGTCGTTCACATAGCGGTCGTTCGAGCAGTCCAGCTTGACGCCGAAGCCATTCGGATAACCCGCATCCTTCAGCAGGGCCTTGGCCTTGTTGACGTCATACGGCAGGCGCTTGTCGATGGCGGTGTTGTAGCCATGCACACCCGGCGAGGTGATCATGCCGGCCACCACGGCATCGCCGCGCATCACCTTCTGGGCGATCGCCTGCATGTCGATGGCATGATACATCGCCTGCCGCACGCGCTTGTCGGCGAAGGGATTCTTGCCCTTGACGTCGGAATACTTCAGTTCAGCGCTGCCGACATCGAGACCGAGGAAGATCGAGCGGATCTCGTTGGTCTTCTTCACCTGCAGGCCCGGCGAGCGCTTGACGCGCTCCACGTCCTGCACCGGCACGTCGAGCACGAAGTCGAGCTGGCCCGAGAGCAGCGCGGCGACGCGGGTGGCCGGCGTGGTGACCGGGGTATAGACGATCTCGTCGATGTTATGCGGGTTGTCCTTGAGGCCCCACCAGGTCGGATTGCGCACCATCACCGTGCGCACATCCTGCTCGCGCTGCTTCAGCATGAACGGGCCGGTGCCGTTGGTGTTGCGCACCGCGAAGGTCTCTTCCTTGTCCTTGTAGGACTGCGGATTGACCACGTTGTTCTTTTCCGCCCAGGCCTTGGACAGGATGAAGATATTGGCGATCTGGTTCGGCAGGATCGGATTGGCGCCGTTGGTCTCGACATGCACGGTATGCGAGTCGACCTTCTTCACGTCCTTCACCGAGGCGATGTAGGTCTTGAAGTCGGACGCGGGATGCTGCGCGCGCTTGACCGAGAAGACCACGTCATCGGCGGTGAAGTCGGCGCCGTCATGGAACTTCACGCCCTGGCGCAGCTTGAATTCCCAGGTGGTGTCGTTGACGGCCTTCCACGAGGTGGCCAGTGCGGGGACGAATTTCAGATCGGCGCTGTAGCCGACCAGGCCTTCATAGGTCTGGAAGCTGCCGGTGCGGGTCAGGCCCTCGTTCTGGCTATGCGGGTCCATGGTGAGGTAGTCGCCCTGGCTGGCCCAGCGCAGCACCTTGCCCTGTGCCAGCGCCGGCGCGGCAGCCAGCGGCAGTGCCAGGGCGAGCGCGCCAGCCAGCAAAGCGGTCTTCAAACGGAATGCGGCCATTGAAAGCCTCCTGTTTATCGTTTTTTCAATCGGGCACAGAACGTGCCGGTTCGCCGGGATGCGGGCTGGAGGTCCAACCCGCATCCGCATGCGAACACTGTAGTTTTATGGGAATTTTATGTCTACGGACTCGCGGCCAGTGACGTAGCGTCAAAGGCTAATGCGCGTATTCAGGTACCTTGCCATCCGGGGCACCGTCGGCAGGGCCACCCTTGGCGCCCTTTTCGGCAGTGAACTCGAAGGCCAGCTTGTCGTCCTCGACCTTCACAAGCACGTGACCGCCCTTCACCAGCGCCCCGAACAGCAGCTCGTCGGCCAGCGGTTTCTTGATGTGCTCCTGGATCACCCGGCCGAGCGGACGCGCGCCATAGAGCTTGTCGTAACCGCGCTCGGCCAGCCAGGCACGAGCCTCGTCGGTCAGGGCCACGGTCACATTGCGGTCGGCCAGCTGGCCTTCCAGCTGGGCGACGAACTTGTCGACCACCTTGTAGATGACATCGGGCGACAGGGACGCAAACGGGATCACCGCATCCAGACGGTTGCGGAATTCCGGCGTGAACATCTTCTTGATCGCCTCCTCGTCCTCGCCTTCCTTCATGTCGCGGCCAAACCCGATGGCATTCTTCGACATTTCAGACGCGCCGGCATTGGTGGTCATGATCAGCACGACGTTGCGGAAATCGACATGCTTGCCGTTGTTGTCGGTCAGCTTGCCGTGGTCCATCACCTGCAACAGGATGTTGAACAGGTCGCCATGGGCCTTCTCGATCTCGTCGAGCAGCAGCACGCAATGCGGATGCTGGTCGACCGCATCGGTCAGCAGGCCACCCTGGTCGAACCCGACATAGCCCGGCGGCGCGCCGATCAGGCGGCTGACGCTGTGGCGTTCCATGTATTCCGACATGTCGAAGCGGATCAGCTCGACGCCCATGATGGTGGCGAGCTGACGCGCGACCTCGGTCTTGCCGACGCCGGTGGGGCCCGAGAACAGGTAATTGCCGATCGGCTTTTCCGGCTCGCGCAGGCCGGCGCGGGCCAGCTTGATCGCGCTGGACAGGGCTTCTATGGCCTTGTCCTGGCCATAGACCACCCGCTGCAGGTCACCCTCGAGATTGCGGAGCGACTCCTTGTCCTCGCGCGACACCGACTTGGGCGGAATGCGGGCGATCTTGGCGACGATGGCCTCGATCTCCTTCACGCCGATGGTCTTGCGACGCTTGCTTTCCGGCTTCATCAGTTCGGCAGCACCCACCTCGTCGATCACGTCGATCGCCTTGTCGGGCAGCTTGCGGTCGTTGATGTACTTGGCGGCCAGTTCGACCGCGGCCTTGATCGCATCCTCGGTGTAGCGCACGCCGTGATGCTGCTCGTAATAGCCCTTGATGCCCTTGATGATCTTGATCGCATCGGGGATCGACGGCTCGTTCACATCGATCTTCTGGAAGCGGCGCAGCAGGGCGCGATCCTTCTCGATGTAGGACCTGAACTCTTTGTAAGTCGTTGAACCGATGCAGCGCAGCGCGCCCGAAGCCAGCGCCGGCTTGAGCAGGTTGGAGGCATCCATGGCGCCGCCCGAGGTGGCACCGGCACCGATCACGGTATGCATCTCGTCAATGAACAGGATCGAACCGGGCTGACCCTCCAGCTCCTGCATCACCTGCTTGAGGCGCTCCTCGAAATCGCCGCGATAGCGGGTACCAGCCAGCAGGCTGCCCATGTCGAGCGCAAAGATGGTGGAGTCTTTCAGGATCTCCGGCACTTCGCCGCGCACGATGCGGCGCGCCAGGCCCTCGGCAATCGCCGTCTTGCCCACGCCGGGATCGCCGACATAGAGCGGGTTGTTCTTGGTGCGACGGCACAGGATCTGGATGGTGCGCTCGATCTCGGCCTCGCGGCCGATCAGGGCGTCGATCTTGCCGGCCTTGGCCTTCTCGTTGAGGTTGACGCAGTAGGCGCTGAGCGCCTCCTTGTCCTTGCCGGCATTGCGGTCGGTGCGCTCGCGCTCGCCGCGGTCGGCCCGTTCGGCGCGCTGCTCCACATCGCTGTCGGCACCACGCACGGGGCGGCGGTCGCCGCGGCCCGGGGCCTTGGCCACGCCATGGCTGATATAGCTGACCGCATCCAGGCGGGTCATGTCCTGCTCCTGCAGGAAATGCACGGCATGGCTTTCGCGCTCGGAGAAGATCGCCACCAGCACATTGGCGCCGGTCACTTCCTCGCGGCCCGAGGACTGCACATGGAACAGGGCGCGCTGCACGGCGCGCTGGAAACTCAGGGTCGGCTTGGCATCCTGCGGGATGCTGACCACCAGGCCACGCAGTTCCTCGTCGATGAAGGTGCCGACGCGCTGGCGCAGCTTCTCGACATCGACATTGCAGGCGCGCAGCACGGCGATGGCATCCTGGTCTTCGGTCAGGGCGAAGAGCAGATGTTCCAGCGTGGCGAATTCGTGTTTCTTGGCACCGGCGAGCGACAGGGCGCGGTGCAGGGTCTGTTCAAGCGTGCGGGAGAAAGATGCCATTCGTAGAAAGCCTCCCTCAGTCGCGTTCCATAGTGCATTGCAGCGGGTGCTGATGCTGGCGCGCGAAATCGATCACCTGGGTTACTTTGGTCTCAGCCACTTCGTAGGTAAAGACACCACAGATGCCGACGCCCTTCTGGTGGACATGCAGCATGATGCGGGTGGCATCCTCGCGCGCCTTGTTGAAAAAACGCTCAAGCACATGCACGACGAACTCCATCGGCGTGTAGTCGTCGTTCAACAACAGCACTTTGTACATGGGCGGCTTCTGCGTCTTCGGCCGGGTCTTGGTGACCACGCCGACCTCGGTGCGCCCGCGCCCGTCACGTCCATCCCGTTCGCTCATGCCTCAGACCCAGTCACTGACTGCGGCACCGGAAAACAATTGGTGCACGGAACGATGATATGGCTTCACCGGTTAAAATTACCAGTAGGCTTCGGACAAAAAAAGAGCCCGGTTTTGCAACCGGGCTCCAGAACGCACTCTGCTGGGGAGGAAACTGTAGCGGCAATCCGCTGTTTACGCGGCCAGCGGCTTGACGAACTTCTCAACCGAGGCCTGGACCTGGGCATTGATCGGGGCGAAGGCATCCTGCGCCACCTTGGTGGCAACTTCGCTCATCTTGGTGGTGTAGGCCGAATAGGCCTCGAAGGCGTTCTTGGCGAAGCCATTCTGCAGCTCGATCAGCTCCTGAAGGGTCTTGGCACCCATCATCGCCTTGGCGGCAGAAATCTGGTCTTCGATCTGGGTCTTGGTGAAGGCCATCGCTTCCGCGTTGATGGTCTCCATACCCTTGGTGGCGACATTGCCGGCAGTCACGCAGGCATCGACCTGCTCCTTGCCCATCTTGGCGATGTCTTCAAAACGATCCTTGCTCATCGAGAAAGCCTTCTCGAGCGCTTCGGTGCCGGTGGCGATAGCCTTCTCGACCTGCTCCTTGGACGCATAGATCGCGGCCTCAAAGGGGTTGCCGGTGAGGGCTTCGGTTTCGGTTCCGTCGATCTTCTTCTTGGTAGCCATGGGTGCTGTCCTTGCTGTGTCCGGGTTTGTAACGGTGCCAGAGCCGCCTGCATGGGACGGCGAAACTTTGCGCAAATGGTGCGCTGCAACACCCTAAACTTAAGAGCGAGCACTCGCTTCGTCAATAGAAAAATGGTGCGCTGCACAATAATTTTGTGCAGCGCACCAGAATCGGCGGAAAATCAGAGCAAATCAGCTTAATTGAACAGGATGCCCTGGCTGTAGCGCAGCCCGTTCTTGGCGACAATGTAGCGATGCGGCGGGCTGAACGGCTGGCCGCCCCGCCGCTCAAGCAGCAGGCTGTAGGGCGGCAGCGGCACCTCATAGGGCTCAATCGGCTTCTCGGCGGTCCGGTCAAACGGCGCCAGCGCCTTCAGCAGTGGCACGGCCATGCGGTCGAACTCCGGCGAGGGCCAGGCCCAGGCGTGGAAATGGAACTGCCCGTCCCGGCAGGCACTGGCGGTCCAGTAGAAAGTGTCTCCCCGGAGGAACAGCCCTTCGGGCGCCGGCGCCTCGAAACCGGTGGCGGTGACGGCCGCCTTCAACTGGTCGAATTCCGCCGGGGTCAGCCGGTAGAGCGCCTGCTCGCCGCGCCATGGCGCCAGCGGATCGGTCAGGAGCACCTTGTTGAGGTAGCCCCGGCCCATCACCCGGGCCTCCAGCATGGCACCGCCATCGGGCTGGGCCGAGATGTCATAGCTGCGCTGCTGGTCCTCCTGGCGGGCGTTGTACACCAGGCGATAGCGCGCGGGCTGCCCGGCGGCGCAGCTGCGCACCATGTCGTCGCCGCCGACATAGCGGTCCCAGGTCAGATTGCGCTGAACCGGGTTGTCGGTCGGCCCCTGGGAAGCGCAGGCGGCCAGCCCGGCCCCGACTCCGAGGACAAGTGTAAACGCCAAGACTTTGTTAAAGCTGTTCGTCATAGTCTGCGATTTCCTGCGTTTCGGCTGAACGGCACGGTGAATCCATGGAGATTCAACTTGTTAGTGAACAATACGCTGGACAAGTGGGGCGTCTGGTTAATATCCTTCTCCCGATTCGCGGCCTGGGGGGCACCCGGTCGTCACCCGCAGTCAGGGCATCCGAGGTAAGGCATAATGAAGCGAACTGATATGGCCAAGGGGCGGACTCTGTCGGCCATTGTAACAATCTGTTTCACCCTTCTGTTCCTGGTCTTTGCCGCTGCCCCGGCGGAAGCCGGTCCCTATTCTGCCATCGTGGTCGATGCCGATACCGGCCGCGTGCTGCACGCCCAGGATGCCGATGCCCCGCGCTATCCGGCGTCGCTGACCAAGATGATGACCCTGTACATGGCCTTCGACGCCCTGAAAGAGGGCCGTCTGAAGATGGACCAGCGCCTGACCGTCTCCCAGCACGCCGCCGCCCAGCCCTATGGTATCGCACTGCGGGCCGGCCAGACCATAACCGTGCGCGACGCGATTCTGGCTTCCATCACAAAGTCGGCGAACAATGCCGCCACCGTGCTGGGTGAAGCCATCGGCGGCAGCGAAAAGCAGTTCGCCGCCATGATGACCCGCCGGGCCCAGCAGCTCGGCATGCACAACACCGTGTTCCAGAATGCCTCTGGCCTGCCCAACACCAAGCAGAAGAGCACGGCCCGCGACATGGCCACCCTGGGCATCGCGCTGATCAAGAACCACAAGCCCTACTACACCTATTTCTCGACAGCCCAGTTCGAGTGGCAGGACCAGCCCATTCGCAACCACAACCACATGCTGACGCGCTATGAAGGCGCCGACGGCATCAAGACCGGCTTCATCGCCGCCTCGGGCTTCAACCTGGTGGCCTCGGCCAAGCGCGACGGCCGCCGCATCGTGGCCGTGGTCTATGGCGGCACCAGTGTGGTCGCCCGCGACAACCGCATGATCCAGTTGCTGGATATCGGCTTCGAGAAGATCGAGAACGGTGCCGACAGCAATGCCCCGCTGATGGTCGAGGGCCCGAAGCCGAACCACGGCCTGGGCTTGATCTCCAGCGCCGAAGCCGCCACCCCGGCACCGACCTCGGCCAAGGCCAGGCAGATCAAGAAAGCCACCAAGGCCGCCGCTCCGGCCGCCAATCCGCCGGCCGGCGAATGGGCCGTCCAGCTGGGCGCCTTCAAGCAGGCCGCCGCCGCCGAGAAGCTGCTCGACCGGGTGCGCAACAAGGCACCGGAAGCCGAGCCGCTGGTCGATGCCGTCGATGCCGGCAAGGTCACGCTCTATCGCGCCCGCCTCACCGGCCTGACCCAGACCGCCGCCCGCCAGACCTGCGAGCAGCTCAAGCGCGAGAAGATGACCTGCTCGGTGGTTTCGCCCGACGCCTGAGCGATATCCGCTTTCCAGTCTTCCAACGCCGCGGTGACCGCCATCACCGCGGCGATTTCATTTTCGACCCAGAATCCCTACAGTTTCCCGGCACTTCCCCGGCGGCCAGCAGTGCCGTGCCACAGCGAATCCCAATCCTATGACCTCTCCCAACCTCCAGCGCCGTCATCGGAAAACCCTGGCTTATGTTCTGGCGGTTTCGGCCTTCGCCGGGGCGATTTATGGCGGTGTCATCACCTACATTCTCGCTTATGCCGAGCCGCATGAACTGCTGGAAGACATCATCCGCGGCATACTCCGTGGCATATTCACCGGCCTGATGATCGGCGGCCTGATCGGCTGGTTCGACATCTTCCTGGTCAACACCGGCCGGGCACGGCTGCGCCGGCTGCCCTTCCTGTGGCTGATCCTGCTCAAGGGGATCTATTACAGCGGCGCCATCCTGGGCAGCATCTGGCTGGGCGGACAATTGTTCAGGATCGACGGCGACCCGGGCACCGGCTTCAACCGCACAACCATCATCACGGTCATCTTCGCCCTGATCTTCAGCACGATCTTCTCGTTCATGATGGAGATGTCGCAGCTGCTCGGGCCGGGCGTGCTGCGCGACGTGCTGCGCGGCCGTTATCACCACCCGCGCCGGGAAAAACGCCTGTTCGTCTTCTTCGACATGCGCGGCTCGACCGCCATCGCCGAGCGGATCGGGGACCTGGCCTTTCACCGCCTGCTCAACCGGTTCTTTTCCGATCTTACCGAACCGGTGCTGAGCTGGCGCGGCGTGATCCACAAATATGTCGGCGACGAGATGATCGTGACCTGGCCGCTGGACGGCAGCCGGGACTCCTCGGGCGCCTTTGCCGCCGTAGCCGAGGCCCATGCCCGGCTGGACAGCCTGCGTGAGGACTATCTGCACGAATTCGGCGTTGCCCCGCAATTCCGCGCCGTGCTGCATGCCGGCGAGGTGGTGACCGGCGAAATGGGTGAAGTGAAGCGGGAAATCGTCCTGCTGGGCGATACGATCAACACCACGTCCCGCATCGAACAGCTCGCCAAAAGCCTGCCCGAACACGCCACCATCGCCTCGGCCGAAGCGATTGCGGCCACCCCGCTGCCGCCGGGTCTTACCGCAGCCCCGCTGGGGCAGTTCTCGCTCCCGGGCAAAAGCACTGCTATAAACCTGTTCGCCGTCTCCTAATTTGCCATCTTCCAGGCAACAAAAAAGTTTGAGGAAATGCCCGTCTTTGCGCTGCTGACAAGCTGCTGTCGGTTGGCTATTTTTGCCTCCGCCCGAAGCCCTGATTTGCCGTCCCGCACTGCGGATGGCATGGCATCCCGCCCCTTGGTTGCTTCCCTCTGTCTGGTCGCCCAGACCGACAGGACGGCATAACCAAAAGAGGATCGAGGGTGATGCCCCTATCTAATCCAAGCATGGCTTTTGTGGCCTTCCGTGTCCTGCTGCCGTTCGCCTGCGGCTATTTCATGTCTTACCTGTTCCGCAGCGTGAATGCGGTAATCGCGCCGAACCTGCAGCGCGACCTCGGCATCGGCGCCGCCGATCTCGGTACCCTGACGGCGGCCTACTTCGTCACCTTCTCGCTGTTCCAGCTGCCGCTCGGCATCCTGCTCGACCGCTTCGGCCCACGCCGGGTACAGGCCTGCCTGCTGCTCTCGGCGGCCCTGGGCGCCGTGGTGTTTGCCATCGGCAGTGGCCTGACCCATCTGGTGATCGGCCGCGCCCTGGTTGGCCTGGGCGTCGCCGGCGGCCTGATGTCGGCGATGAAGGCCATCGCCCTCTGGCTGCCGAAAGAACGCTGGGCGCTGGCCAATGGCGTGTTCATGACGGCCGGGGGCCTCGGCGCACTGGCCGCCACCCTGCCGGTCGAGCTGGCGCTGGAGCACTATCACTGGACGGCGCTGTTCTGGGGCCTGGCGACCCTGACCCTCATCGCGTCCACCCTGATCTTCTTCGTCGTGCCCGAACGGGAAGCGGCACCGACCGCGACCACCAGCCTGGGCCAGCAACTGCGCGAATGCGGCCAGTTCCTGATGGATGCGCGGTTCTGGCGCATTGCGCCGGTGTCGATGATGGGCATGGCCAGCGGCATGTCGATCCAGGGCCTGTGGGCCGGGCCCTATCTGCGCGATGTCGGCGGGCTGGACCGTGCCGCCACCGCCCAGGTGCTGTTCATTGTCGCTGCCGCACTCACGGCCGGCTTCACGCTCACCGGCATCGCCGCCGACCGGCTGCAGCGCCGCGGGATCCCGCTGGGCCGCACTATGGTGTGGGGCGTGGTGTTCTATGCCGGCGTGCTCGCCGTGCTGGCCGGTGGCTGGACGCCGACCAACCCGCTGCTGTGGATCGCCTTCGGAATCCTGAGCAACACCACCGTGCTGGCCTATCCGATCCTGAGCGGGCAGTTCACGCCTGAACAGGCCGGACGGGTCAATACGCTGCTGAACGGCGTGGTGTTCGGCTTCACCTTCTTCGCCCAGGCCGGCATGGGCTGGCTGATCGCGCTGTGGCCGCGCGGCGACAACGGCAACTATCCGCTGCAGGCCTATCAGTGGACTTTCGGACTGGCGATGGTGCTGCTGCTGCTGGCGCTGGGCTGGTATCTGGCACCGCGCCGCAAAACCTGACCTTACGCGACCGGCGGGCGGCCGACCGAGTAATAGCGGAAGCCCGCCTGCTTCATCTCGGCCGGCTTGTAGATGTTGCGCAGATCGACCAGCACCGGCTGGCGCAGCAGGGTCTTGAGCCGGTCGAGATCCAGCGCGCGGAACTGGTTCCATTCGGTGATGATCACCAGGGCGTCGGCGCCGGTGGCCGCCTCATAGCCGTCGCCGCACCAGACCACGTCCTTCAGCAGCTTCTTCGCCTCATGCATGCCTTCGGGATCGAAGGCGCGGATGGTGGCGCCGGCCGCCTGCAGCGCCGGCAGGATCTCCAGGCTGGGGCTGTCGCGCATGTCGTCGGTTTCCGGCTTGAAGGTCAGACCGAGCACGGCAATCGTCTTGCCCTTCACGGAACCACCGCAGGCCGCGATCACCTTGTCGGCCATATGGCTCTTGCGCTTGTCGTTGACCTCGATGACGGTCTCGACAATGCGCAGCGGCGCCGCAAACTTGCGGCCGGTCGCTGCCAGGGCATTGGTGTCCTTCGGGAAGCATGAGCCGCCATAGCCGGGGCCGGCATGCAGGAACTTGCCGCCGATGCGGCCGTCCAGGCCGATGCCGCGTGCCACATCCTGCACGTTCACATTCACCTTCTCGCACAGATCGGCGATCTCGTTGATGAAGGTGATCTTGGTCGCCAGGAAGGCGTTCGCCGCATACTTGATCAGCTCGGCGGTTTCCAGCGCGGTGAACAGGATCGGCGTTTCGTTGATATAAAGCGGCCGGTACAGGGCCCGCAGCAGCTCCTTGGCGCGGTCGCTGCCGGCGCCGCAGACCACGCGGTCGGGCCGCATGAAGTCCTCGATGGCGGCACCCTCGCGCAGGAATTCCGGATTGGAGGCTACCTCGAACTCGGCATCGGGGCGGGTTTCGCGGATAATGCGTTCGACCTCGCGGCCGGTGCCCACCGGCACGGTCGACTTGGTCACCACCAGCGTATAGTGGGTCATCGCCTCGGCGATTTCCTTGGCGGCGGCATAGACGTAGGACAGGTCGGCTTCGCCATCGCCGCGGCGCGAGGGCGTGCCGACGGCGATAAAGACCGCATCGGCATTGCCGACCGCGGCCTTGATATCCTGGGTGAACGACAAGCGGCCGGCCTTGACGTTGCGCGCCACCAGATCTTCCAGCCCGGGCTCGAAGATCGGGCTTTCGCCACGCAGCAGGCTGTTGATGCGCTCGGGGTTCTTGTCGACGCAGACGACGCTGTGGCCGAATTCGGAGAAACAGGTTCCGGACACCAGGCCAACATAGCCGGTGCCGATCATGGCTACGCGCATTCTCTACCCCCCGGCACCATGGCCGTCTGCAACAGACTTAAAGCGTTTTGTAAACCTCGCGGACGATCTCGGCCGCATCCTGGCGCATCTCCTCGCGATCGAGCGCGAAGGCGATGTTGGCATGCAGGAAGCCGATCTTGTCGCCGCAGTCATAACGGGTGCCACTGAAGCGCAGGCCATGGAACGGCACCTCGCCGATCATGCGGGCCAGCGCATCGGTCAGCTGGATTTCGCCGCCGGCACCGCGCTGCACCTTGTCGAGATGGTCGAACACCGAGGGCTGCACGATATAGCGGCCGATCACGGCGGTACGGCTGGGGGCCTTGTCCGGGCTCGGCTTTTCCACCAGGCCCTTCACCTCCACCAGCTTGTCGGCATCCTTGCCGGGATTGATCACGCCATAGCGCTTGGTGTGCTCATGCGGCACATCCATGGCGGCGATCATGTTGCCGCCGACCTTGTTATAGGCCTCGACCATTTCGGCCAGGCAGCCCTGGTCCGACAGGATCAGGTCGTCGGCCAGCAGCACGGCAAAGGGTTCGTCGCCCACCAGCGACTTGGCACAGCGTACGGCATGGCCCAGACCCAGCGGCTCCATCTGGCGCGTGTAGGACACCGCACCGGCCTTGGGCATCCAGCTGTTGATCAGCTCGAGCATGTCGGTCTTGCTGCGCTCCTTGAGCACGTCTTCCAGCTCGTAGGACCGGTCAAAATGGTCTTCGATCGCCTGCTTGCCACGACCGGTGACGAAGATGAATTCCTCGATGCCGGCGGCCTGCGCCTCTTCCACGGCATACTGGATCAGCGGCTTGTCGACGACCGGCAGCATTTCCTTCGGCATCGCCTTGGTGGCGGGCAGGAAACGGGTGCCGAGGCCACCGACGGGAAATACGGCCTTGCGGATCGGGCGAATCATGCGGCAGGGACTTTCTTGTTGTTGGGCGGTGGGCGATTCGGGCCCGGGCCACTTCGCGGTTTTACGCTGCCGCCCCACCTTCATGCAACTGGGGCGACCCGGCCCGGGTCGCCTTTCATCGCCCGGTAATGGGGCGGAAATGCGGCCCGGAACCGGCATTGTCCGGGCGACCTTTCCCTGCACGGCCACGCACCCTATCATGGCCGCCAACCTGTTAAAAAAATGCCCCGGAGACGCCCGTGTCAGCCGCAGCCGATCTCAAACCCGCCGATGGTCCTGTCCTCCGCGCCCAGCCCGAGGTCGGCATCCTCCGCCTGACCCTGAACCGGCCCAAGGCCTATAACAGCCTCTCCACCGGGATGATGGCCGCCCTGCAGGCCGAGCTGGATGCGGCAAAGGCCGACCGCAGTGTCAAAGCGGTGATCATTGCCGCCAACGGCCCCGGCTTCTGCGCCGGCCATGACCTGAAGGAAGTGCGCGCCAATCCCGGACGACAGAATTACGAAGCCCTGTTCCGCCAGTGCTCGATGCTGATGCAGTCCATTGTCGCCCTGCCCCAGCCGGTGATTGCCCAGGTGCATGGCGTGGCCTCGGCCGCCGGCTGCCAGCTGGTCGCGAGCTGCGACCTGGCCGTGGCCGCCGACACCGCGCGCTTCGCCACGCCGGGCGTCAATATCGGGCTGTTCTGCTCGACGCCGATGGTGGCGCTGTCACGCAACGTGTCGCGCAAGCATGCCATGGAAATGCTGCTGACCGGCGACCTGCTGCCGGCCGCGCGCGCCGCCGAGATCGGCCTGGTCAACCGCGTGGTCCCCGAAAGCGCCCTGTCAGAAACCGCCCTGGCGCTGGCCGGGCAGATCGCCGCCAAGTCGCCGCTGACCGTGAAGATCGGCAAGGAAGCCTTCTACCGCCAGCTCGATATGCCGCTGGCGCAGGCCTATGACTATGCCAGTCGGGTGATGACGGAAAACATGCTGGCCCGCGATGCCGAGGAAGGCATCGATGCCTTTATCGAGAAGCGCGATCCGAAATGGGAAGGGCGTTGAGTTATGAGTGCCGTGTTGGAAAAGATCGATCACGACGCCTACGACGATGACTACATCCGCGGCATCCTGCGGCAGGTGAATGTGATCGCCATGGTGGGCGCCAGCTCGAACTGGAACCGCCCATCGTATTTTGCGATGAAATACCTGCAGCAGAAGGGTTACCGCGTCATCCCGGTCAACCCCAAGGATGCCGGCTCGGAAATCCTCGGCGAGAAGATCTATGCGTCGCTGGGCGAGATTCCGGTGAAGGTCGACATGGTCGACTGCTTCCGCAATTCCGACGCCATCCCGCCGATTGCCGATGAAGCGATCAGGATCGGCGCCAGGGTACTGTGGCTGCAGCTCGGCGTGCGCAATGATGCGGCGGCACAGAAGGCCGAGGCTGCCGGACTGAAAGTGGTGATGAACCGCTGTCCCAAGATCGAATACGGCCGCCTCAGCCAGGAGATCGGCTGGATGGGCGTCAATACCCGCGTCATCAATTCCAAACGCCAGCGTCGGATATAAGATTATGACCGATACGAAGAAGCCCGCCGCTGCCAACCGCGCGGCAGAGAATACCTCGCCTTACGGTTTCGACACCCTGCAGGTGCATGCCGGCACGGCGCCCGATCCGGTCACCGGCGCGCGCTCGACGCCGATCTACCAGACCACGGCCTTTGTCTTCGAGGATGCCGACCAGGCCGCATCGCTGTTCAACCTGCAGAGCTTCGGCAACATCTATACCCGCCTGACCAACCCGACCACGGCGGTGCTGGAGCAGAAGGTGGCCGCACTGGAAAACGGCCGCGCGGCGACGGCGGTCGCCACCGGCCATGCCTCGCAGCTGGTCGCCTTCCACATGCTGATGAGCCCGGGCGACCATATCGTGGCCTCCAGCAAGCTCTATGGCGGCTCGATCACCCAGCTCGGCGTCAGCTTCCAGCGCTTCGACTGGCATACCACCTTTGTCGATCCCGACGATCTTGCCGGTTTTGAGGCGGCCATCACGCCGAAAACCAAGGCGATCTATGCCGAGAGCCTGTCCAACCCCGGCGGCGTGATTGCCGATATCGCGGCCCTGGCCGAGATCGCCCATCGCAACGGCATTCCGCTGATCATCGACAACACCATGGCCTCGCCGTATCTGTGCCGCCCGATCGAGCATGGCGCCGATATCGTGCTGCATTCGGCCACCAAGTTCCTCGGCGGTCATGGCAATTCCATGGGCGGCGTGATTGTCGATTCCGGCAAGTTCGACTGGGGCCAGAACGACAAGTTCCCGCATCTGTCCAAGCCCTCGCCGGCCTATCACGGCCTCACCTTCTGGGAGACCTTCGGCGACATGGCGCTGGCTGTCGCCTGCCGCGTGATCTCGTTGCGCGATCTCGGCCCCGCGATCTCGCCCTTCAATGCCTTCATGATCCTGACCGGCATGGAGACGCTGAGCCTTCGCATGCGCAAGCATTGCGACAATGCGCTGGCGGTGGCGGAGTTCCTGTCGAAACATCCGAAGGTCGCCTGGGTGTCCTATGCCGGCCTGAAGGGCGACCGGTACCACACGCTCGCGCAGCGCTATCTGCCCCTCGGCGCCGGCTCGGTCTTCACCTTCGGCCTGAAGGGCGGCTATGCGGCCGGGCTGAAATTCGTCGACACCGTGCAGATCTTCTCGCATCTGGCCAATGTGGGCGACACCCGCAGCCTGGTGATCCATCCGGCCTCGACCACCCATCGCCAACTCTCGCCTGAGCAGCGCGCGGCGGCCGGCTCCGGCGACGACGTGATCCGGCTCTCCATCGGCATCGAGGATGTGGCGGACCTGATGAAGGATCTGGATCGCGCCTTGAACGCGGTGTGATTATTCCGCGGCTTGCGCCACAGCTGACGATTCCGCCGCCCGGTCGCGCGGCAGCAACAGCGCGAAAATGCCGGCACCGGCGGCGGCTACGGCCAGCAGGATGAACAGCATGTCGAGCGTGCCAGTGACGCGGTAGATCACCGGGATCACGGCAACGCCGAGCGAAGACACGCCCAGCGTCAGCACGAACTTGGCGCCAAATGCCCGGCCGCGCCATTGCGGCGGGGTGTATTTCGCCAGCAGCGAGTTTTCGGCCGCCTGCCCTGCCACATTGAGGCTGACCATCAGCGCCGCCACCGGCACCAGCGCCGGATGGATCAGCATCATGGCGGTGATGATCACCGGAATCTGCAACCACTGCACGACGGCATAGACGCTGCGCAGCGCGTAGCGGTCGGCCAGTTCACCGCCGACGATCTGCGAGAATGCTGACGCGGTATAGACCAGCGTGACCATGCCGCCGATGCCGAGCATGCTGTCGTTGAACAGGCCCGACAGCCGCGTGTCGAACACCTTGGGCAGCGCGAAGGCGGTCGCCTGGAAGATCAGCCCGGTGCACAGCATGGTGGCCGACATCACCCAGAAGACGCGCCAGATGTCGCTCTTGCCGGGTGCCGGCGTCGGCACGGCATCCTCGCCGCGATCGAGCAGGAGGTTGGATTGCCGCGTCCAGACGAAAGCCGCGCCGGTGACCAGGCAGATGATGCCCGGGATGATGAAAGCGGCGCGCCAGCCATAGAGATCGGCGAGGAAACCGGCGACCAGCGCGGCAGCTGCCGTGCCGACCGAACCGAACACGCCGTTGATGCCGAGCGCACGACCGCGATTGACCGCGTTGCGCACCAGCCAGGGAATCCCGACCGGATGATAGATCGCGCCGAACAGCCCGATGCCGGCGAGCCCGATGCCGATGGTGAGCGGGGTATCGGCCAGGCCGGTGAGGATCGAACAGGCGCCGACGCCCAGGAAGAACAGCGCCATCATCCCCGACGCGCTCCACTTGTCGCCCAGCCAGCCGGCCGGCAAAGCGGCGGCGCCGAACAGCACGCTCATTGGGATCGACAGCGCGAACAGCGTGTCGTAGCCGAGCCCCCATTCGCGCTCGAGCACCAGCACCACGGTGGCATAGAGCAGCGTGAACAGATGGGAATAGGTATGAGCGAGGCTGGAAAACACCAGCGTCAGGAAACCGGCAAAACGGGACATCGAAACGCTCCTGGGGACGCCCTCAGCCTACGCCGACCAGGGCGCGCGGCAAACCCGAAAAATGTATCGCTGCAATCAACCCGGCTTCGTTTCGCCCAACAGCCAGGCGATATAGTCCGGATTGCCGCCCGCGCCCACGCTGAGCGGCAGCACGCAGGGCACGCTGTAGCTATGGGCGGCCTTCACCGCCGCCGTGGCGGCTTCGACCAGATCGGGCCGGGTCTTGAGGATCAGCACGGCCTCCTCGGCTTTTTCCAGTTTTCCCTGCCACCAATACAGGGACCGCATGCCGGGAAGGATGTTGGCGCAGGCGGCGAGCCGCTGGCCCACCACGGCTTCGGCAATCGCCTCGGCCTCGGCGGTGCTGGCCGCCGTGCAATAGAGCAGGACGATCTCAGTCATACCGCTGCAGCGACCGGTCATGCCACAGCGTGACCGCAATACCGAGCACCACCACGGCGCCGGCCTGATGCAGGGTGCCGAGCGCGACCGGCACATGGTGGAGCAGCGTGGCGATGCCCAACCCGACCTGCAGCAGCACGGCGCTGAGCAGGCCATGGCGCAGACCGACCGGCGCGCGGCCCTTCAGCAGCACCGAAGTGAGCAGCGCCAGCGCGAAGACGAGATAGGCCAGCATGCGATGCTGGAACTGCACGGTCATCGCATTCTCGAAAAAATTGATCCACCACGGACTGGCGATCAGCAGGCCGTCAGGGATGAAGGCGCCATCCATCAGCGGCCAGGTGTTATGCGCCAGACCGGCATTCATGCCGGCGACCAGCCCGCCCGACAGCACCTGCAGGAAAACCACGACGGTGAGCAGCGCCGCGATGCCGCCGTCACGCGCAGATACCATGCGGCCATGGCGCAGCAGCGAGAGCGCCCCCCAGAGCAGATAGGCAAAGATCAGGAAGGCAAGGCCCAGATGCGCGGTGAGCCGGTAGTGGCTGACGTCGGGATGATCGACCAGGCCGCTGGCGACCATGAACCAGCCGAGCGCGCCCTGGCTGCCGCCCAGCACAAACATCAGCAGCAGATGCGGCTTCATGCCGGCGGGGATGCGCCCGGCGATCCAGAACAGGATCATCGGCAACGCGAAGGCGACGCCGATCAGGCGACCGAGCAGGCGATGGATGTATTCGAGCCAGAAGATGCTTTTGAAGCCTTCCAGCGTCATGCCGATATTGACCTTCTGGTATTCGGGGAACTGCTTGTATTTCTCGAACTCGGCCGCCCAGGCGGTGTCTGACAGCGGCGGCAGCCAGCCGGTGATCGGTTTCCATTCCACCATGGAGAGGCCGGACTCGGTCAGCCGCGTCAGGCCGCCGATCACCACCATCAGCGCCACCAGGCCGGCGACGGCAAACAGCCACAGCGCCACGGCCCGCGCATCGCCCTCGCGCCGTTCCGCCACCGCCTTCAAAGCCGTCATCGTCTGCATCTTGAATCCCTGAACACCACCGGTCGAATGCCCTGAAACAAAGACCGCACCCCCGCCCGGGTCAAGGGTGGCCGGCTGCGACATTTTACCGTTTTTTGCGCGCCCGGAAGTCGTGAATGCCGGGCCGCTGGCGCGGGTCTTCGCCAGCTTTGAAAATCTGGGTCTTCTGCACCTTCTGGGTCCCGGTGGTGGGCAGGCTGTCGACAAACAGCAGCCAGCCCGGGGCCTTGAAGTAGGCCAGCCGGTCGAAGCACCAGGCGAACAGCGCCTCGGCCAGCGCCGGCGTCGGCGCATGGCCCTCCATCGGCACGATGCAGGCCATCACTTCCTCTTCGCGGATCTCATCCGGCGCGGCCATCACCGCCACCTGCGCCACGGCATCATGCGCCTGCAGGCAGGCCTCGATCTCGGCAGCGGCGATATTCTCGCCGGCGCGACGGATGATGTTTTTCATGCGATCGACGAAATACAGCATGCCGTCATCCGACTGCCGCACCACGTCGCCGGTGTGGAACCAGCCATTGGCCCAGGCGTCTTCCGTGGCCTTGTCGTTCTTCAGATAGCCGGAGAAAAACCCGCGGCGCGGATCGGCCGCCGAGTGGCGCACCAGCAACTCGCCCTCCTGACCGCGCGGCACCTCGTGATCATCAGGACCGGCCACCCTGGCCTCCAGGCCCGGCAACGGCCGGCCGAAGGCGCGGGTGTCGATCTGGCGCGGCGGGTGGCAGTCGGCAAAGATGCGGCCGGTCTCGGTCATGCCCCAGACCTCGATCAGCGGGAAGCCGTAGCGCTGCTCGAACACGCCGTGTAATTGCGGTTCCACCCCGGCCCCCAGACCGAAGCGCACGGCATGCTGTTTCTCCTCCGCCGTTTCCGGCTGGTTGAGCAGCAGCGGCGGCACCACGCCGAGATAATGGATGATGGTGGCGCGGGTCTGCACCACCTCCTGCCACCAGCGGTTCGGGCTGAAGCGTTCGGTGAGGATCAGGCAGTTGGCGGTCAGCATGGCGCAGGCGGCCGTGACGGCGCCATGGTTCATGTGGAACAGCGGCAGCGGATTGTAGAAGCGATCCTGCCCCGGCCGGATGGCGAGCATGCCGCCGAGATGGCGATACCAGTCGCCGGCATTCAACACATAGAAATTGCTGAGGATGCAGCCCTTGGGCCGGCCGGTGGTGCCGGAGGTGTAGAGCAGAGTGCATTCGGTATCGTGACCGATGCGGCCGCCCGCCGTCTTCTGCTGCGGCGCGGGGATGACAGTGGGAACCGCCGTGCAATCCAGCACCGGCAGCGGTTTTTCGCTGCGGTCGCGGGCCACGGCTTTCAGATCATCGACGCGATGGGGCACGCCCACGATCAGATCGGCCTCGGAATGCTGCATCTGGTACAGCATCTCGTCGTGGCGGTAATCCGGGTTGATCGGCACCACGGCACAGCCCAGCGCATTCAGCGCCAGGGCATGGAAGAAAAACTCCGGCCGCATTTCCAGCAGCAGACCGACGCGATGGCCGATGCCATAGCCGGCGGCGGCATAGCGCGCGCGCAGGTCGTCTACGATAGCGGCAGCGGCACCGTAGCTCAGTTCCAGACCCTCCGGCGCATAGGCGCGATCAGGGCGGACCGGCACGCAGAGGAAACTGTTCTGCGGATGCGCTGTGGCGCTGTGCTTAAACGCCGCGTAGACCGATGGCGGCAGCCCCTCTCCCATCAACGATATCCTCCGGACTTTTTTTCATTCTTCTAGCGCAGGCTGAGCAGTGCAAGCATCGCGGCGCCGATGACGATGCGATACCAGGCAAAGGGTACGAAGCCATAACGGTTGATGAAGCCGATCACCGTGCGCACCACCAGCATGGCACAGAGGAAAGCCACGATGAATCCGACGGCGATCAGCCCGGCGCCATCCAGCGTCAGGCCGTCGCGGTTCTTGAACAGGTCATAGGCGGTGGCGGCCGCCATGGTGGGCACGGCGAGGAAGAAGGAGAATTCCGCCGCCGCCGCGCGCTGCACGCCGAGCAGGCGCGCCCCCATGATGGTGGCGCCCGAGCGCGACACACCAGGGATCATCGCCAGGCATTGCAACAGGCCGATTTTCAGGCTGAGACGGAATTTGAAATCATCGACGCTTTTGACCTCGCCTTCGCCGGTGAAACGCTCGATCGCCAGGATGGCAAGGCCGCCGACGATCAGCGCCACCGACACGACCCAGGGATTGAACAGCACGCCCTTGATGAAGCCATGGGCGAAAAAGCCGATCACCAGCGCCGGCAAAAAGCCGAACAGCACATTGACGGTGAAGCGGTTGGCGGTGTCGCTGCGGCCCAGCCCCGACAGCGTGCCCCACAGGCGCGGCCAGTAGACCACGCAGATGGCGAGGATGGCGCCGAGCTGAATGGCGATCTCGAACACCTTGCCCGGTGGGCCCTCGAAGCCGAGCAGGTCGACCAGCAGGATCAGATGGCCGGTGGAGGAGACCGGGATGAACTCGGTCAGGCCTTCGACGACGCCCAGAAAGGCCGCCTGGAGGTAGTCGATCAGCATGCCATTGCTCCGCTTCGGCCGGCTTCGGGGCGCTTCGCTGGTATTCGTGGCGCTTCGCTGGCATTCCTGACGCTTCGCCGGGCTTCGCGGGTGTTCGCTGGCATTCCCGGCGCTTCGCCGCGGTTCATGCCGTCTGCATACAATGTCATGTCAGCTTCCCGTGACCCGCCGCAAAGAACAAATATAGTACAAAATGACCGACTCCGCAATCGACCTGTCCGTATCAAACAGGCTTCCGGCGGCACCGCAAAGAGTCCCATGGCGGGTGAAACGAAATGACGCATCAAGCGTTTATGGAGCGGTTATGACAACATGGAGTTTCAACATGCGTGGCATTCTGCTCTGGTTATTGGGCATCCCGATCCCGATTATCATCCTGCTCTACATTTTCGGTGTGTTCTGATCGCGACACCAGACCGAGACGGGCCGGCCGGGCAAACACCCGCCGGCCCTTTTCATTTTCCGGGCCTCACGGCGGTTTGCCACGCCCCTCTTCAGCCACCAGCCCCAGCCGCACGAGGCGTGCCGCCACTGCATCACGCGAACGGCCGAAGCGGCGGGCGATATCCTCGGCCCGCAACCCATGGCGGACCAGCGCCTGCAGAGCGGCATCCTCACCCGAGGTCCAGGGCTTGCCGGTGTTGAGCGGCAGGTTCAGCGCCCGCACGCGCTGCTGCCGGCGCTGTTCGCGTTCCTGCAGGCAAGGTTCGCGATCGAGCCGGTCATGCGGACCCGGCCCGGCAATGCGCGGCGCACCAAAGCCGGCGCTGCGCGACGCCTGCTGCAGCTCCTGGCGCGCATCGGCCTGTGGCGGCACATTCAGCAACGCGCAGCCGCGCCGACGCAGCAGGGCGATCCAGAAGGCCTCGGCGATGCTGAGCCGGCGCAGCGGCACATCGGCCTCCAGCACCACCACCAGCGGCAGCAGGCCATTGCTGCGGATCACCTTGATCATGCCACCTGAGACCGAATGGCCGCCGGCGAAATGGGTGCGTTTGCGGCTGTCGAGGTCGCGGGTCTGGCCAACGTAGAAAATGTTGTGATCGCGCGGATCGACGAGCGCGTAAATCCAGCCAGTCAGCTGCGGTATCCGGTCTTTCTGACCGGCTACATCGCCACCCACGAAAGCATCCACCCTGCTCTACTTTTAATAATCATATTCCGTGTGAAGACACACTTAAAGGCTAGTTTTCGCCTTTACAAGACGCGTTTTAATTGCTTTTCCGGCAGATTGATTCTTGCTCCTGCTGATGGGCTCGCTGGTCGTTGCCTGCACCACCGGCGGCGCCCGCGACACCCCATCGAAAGCCGCATTGAAGCGACGCAACAGGCGCAGGAATTCCGCTGCCTCGGCCTTGCTGAACGGCGCCAGCAAGGCCAGCCGGGCCTCTTCCGCCGCGGTGCGACAGCCGTCCAGCAGCTTGCGACCCGCAGGCGTCAGCGTCAGGGCGAATTTGCGTCGGTCCTTGGGATCAGCCATGCGGGCAATCAGGCGGCGGCCGACCAGCAGGCGCACCACCAGCGCGGTGGTCGACCGGTCGAAGCCCAGGCTGCGCGCCAGGTCGATCTGGCTGACCGGGCCCCAGCGACTGACCATGGTCAGCGCACCAAACTGGGTCGGGGTCAGGTCGAAGGGCTTCAGGGTTTCGAGAAAGACGGACACGGAATTCTGGTGCGCGCGCCGGATCTGGAAACCGGGGCGGTCGTAAATCTCGGGCAGCGGATGCGCGTTGCGGTTGGATTTCGCCATCCCCCGTCCCTGCCCGATCACCGCGCGCAGTGCAAGCGCAGACTGCACCGGCGCCTGATTTCGTGAATTGACAGAACCGGCCGCCCGGCCTATTCGTCATACGTATGATGATTTTAGCGACCCGACAATGAAGCGGGCCTGAGGAGGAAACATGACGTCATCCATCGCAGCATCCCGCTCCATCATCCTGTCGCGCCGCAGCCTGCTGGGCGCCACCGCTGCATCTCTCGCCCTCGCCGCCCTGCCGGCCGGTGTGATGTCGGCGCGGGCGCAATCGCTGATCCAGCGGCCGGTGAAGATCATTGTGCCCTTCTCGCCCGGCACCGGCATGGACTCGCTGGCGCGCATCGTGGGCCAGCAGCTGCAGCAGCGCTCGGGCCAGCCGGCGGTGGTCGAAAACCGCGTCGGCGCCTCGGGCAATATCGGCAGCCAGGTGGTGGCCACCGCGGCACCGGACGGCTACACGCTGATGGTGACGGCGAACACCTTCGTGATGACGCCGCCGCTGTACAAGAACGTGCCTTACGATGTGGTGAAGGATTTCGCACCGATCGGCATGATTGCGCTGGGGCAGATGGTGCTGGTCATTCATCCCTCGGTGAAGGCGACAACCCTGCCGGAGTTCATCGCGCTGGCGAAGGCGCAGCCCGGCAAGATCGACTATGCCTCGCCCGGCAACGGCACGCCGCAGCATCTGGCGATGGAATCCTTCAAGCTCGCCGCCGGCATCAACCTCAACCACATTCCCTACAAGGGTTCGGGCGGCGCGGTGCAGGATCTGCTGGGCGGCACCGTCGGCGCCATGATCATGCCGGTGCATACAGCGCTGCCCTACCTGGCGGATAATCGCATCCGTGTCTTGGGCCTGACCGGCGCCGAGCGCTCGGCCATGGCACCACAGATCGCCACGCTCGCCGAACAGGGCGTCAGCGGTTTCGCCGTCGATCTGTGGTACGGCATGTATGCGCCGGCCAAGACCCCGCCGGACATGGTGAAGCACCTGAATGCCGAGCTAAACCAGATCCTGGCCGATCCCGCCGTGCGCGAAACCATCCAGAAACAGGGCATGGTGGTGCGCAGCGGTACGCCGGATGCGCTGGCGCAACTGACGGCGAAAGACCTGGCGCACTGGACCAAGGTAATCAACGACGCGAAGATTCAGCCCGAGTAAGGATACCTGCGTATGGATGTGCTGATTATCGGCGGCGGCATCGGCGGCCTGACGCTGGCGCTGACCCTGCATGAACGCGGCATTCCCTGCCGCGTCTTCGAGATGGCGCCGCAGATCAAGGCCGTCGGTGTCGGCGTCAACCTGCTGCCGCACAGCACGAAAGAGCTGATCCGGCTGGGCCTGGAAAGCGAGCTGGCGAAAGCGGCGGTGGCGACCAAGGACGCGGCCTTCTTCAATCGCTTCGGCCAGTTGATCCATCGCGAACCGCTCGGCCGCGCGGCCGGCTATGACTGGCCGCAATTCTCGATCCATCGCGGCGACCTTCAGATGATCCTGCTGGCCGCTGTCGAGCAGCGTCTCGGCAAGGACCGCATCCATACCGGCTGGCAGTGCACCGGCTTCAGCCAGGATGCGCAACAGGCCACCGCGCAGTTCCGCGATACGGTGACCGGCGCTGCCCTGCCCGACCAGAGCGCCGCGGTGATCGTGGCCTGCGACGGCATCCATTCCGCCATCCGCAAGCAGATGCATCCGCAAGAAGGCGAACCGCGCTATTCCGGCGTCAACATGTGGCGCGGCGTGACGCGCATGCAGCCGATCCTGTCGGGCGCCTGCATGGTGCGCGCCGGCTGGCTCAGCCATGGCAAGATGGTGATCTATCCGATCCGCAACGACATCGATGCCGCCGGCAACCAGCTGATGAACTGGGTGGCCGAGATCGAAACGCCGGTCTATCGCAAGCGCGACTGGAGCCGGCCGGGCAATCTCGACGACTTCCTGCCCGCCTTCGCCGACTGGCAGTTCGACTGGCTGGATGTGCCCAAGATGATCCGCGATGCCGACATGGCACTGGAATTTCCCATGGTCGACCAGGACCCGCTGGACCACTGGACCGAGGGCCGCGTCACCCTGCTGGGCGATGCGGCGCATCCAATGGTGCCCCGCGGCTCGAACGGCGCCGGCCAGGCCATCATCGACTGCGCCGTGCTGGCCGATCTGCTGGCAGAAACGAAAGATCCGGTCGACGCGCTGAAGGCCTATGAGGCCCTGCGCCTGCCGGCGACGGCGCAGGTGGTGCTGACCAACCGCACCAATCCGCCGGATGCGATCCTGCGCGAGGTGTTCGAGCGCACCGGCGACAGGCCGTTTGCGCGCATCGAGGATGTGATCAGCCCGGCAGAGCTGACCGCGATTACCGACCGCTACAAGAAGGTTGCCGGCTACGACCGCGAGAAGCTGAAGGCGGCGGGATAAGGGCCATTTCTCGGTCAGCCGCGTCTTCAGCTTGACCATTCCAGACCGGAATCTGCCATAATCCCCGCACTGCTCTGTGGGGGGGAATACATGCGTATGACTGGTGAAGGCAGCCGGTTGCTCCAGCTCTGCGCCATGCTGCTACTGCTGATTACAGTCGTACAGCCAGCCGGCGCACAGCCATTTATCGAAGGTACGCATTTCTGGTTGGAGCCGGCGGTGTTTCCCGGCAAGACCATCCTGCAGGCACACCCACAGGGGCCGGCCAAGGCCAAGGGGGTGGTGATCTGGAATGATGGCTACAGCGGTGACAAGATCGCACCGGGCAAGGTTCCGCCCATCGTGCAGTACTTTGCCGAAGCCGGCTGGGACGCCTATAACCTGCGGCGCCATTCCGAATTCTACGCGCAACGCATTGCGCTGGTGATGATGGTGGGGGTCGAGAAGATCAAGGAGAAAGGCTACCAGCGCATCGTGCTGATGGGCCAGTCCGGCGGCGCCTGGGGCAGCATCGAACTCGGCACCTATCGTACCGACATTCTCGGCATTCTGCCGCTGGCCCCAGCGGGCTATGGCGACTACAGCCACGACGGCCGCTGGCGCCAGAACGATTTCGAGATGCGCACCAAGTGGGACTCCTACAAGGGCTCGACCATCCGTGTCGGCGCCGGGTTCTTCACCAACGACGACTGGTACGAAACCAAGCAACCCAATATCCGTGGCCCTTTCGCGCGCCAGCGCCTGACCGAACTGGGGATTCCAAACTTCATCATCAGCCAGCCTGATTATTCGGGCATGAGCACGCATTTCGGCGGCGTCGGCTGGGAATTTGCCCGCCGCTACGGGCCATGCCTGGATGCCTTCTTCGAAACCGGCAAAACGCCTGCCTGCAATGATGACGATCCGGCAACAGCCGCTACTTTTCAGATACTCCCTGCCCTTCCGACTCTTCCCCGCAAGGGCACTGGCTATACCGGTTTCTGGCAGGGCACCATCGCAACCGGACGATTTGCACGGCTTATCATCCCGGCTTTAGCCGATGGACGCACCGAGGCTTACTATCAGATCGGTACTGGCATCGACGGGGAAAAGCCGACCACTGCGAAATGGGTGTTGGCACAACGAGACGGCCACCTCGTTTATGAGTCCGGAAAATTCGAATATCGTCTCGCCTTTGCAGGCAATGACCAGATCCGGATAACCTACATTAACCATGCAGCGGCACAGCGAGCCGAGGCCTATTTCGCCACACTGCACCGCCTGTTGCAGCGTTAACCGTCAACTGAACCGGTTATTCTTGTTGAAGCCGCGCGGCACGATGCGGCCGGCCTGGGCGCGCTCGCCGCGATACTCCTTGATGTCGCTTTCGGTCTTGGTGCGGCCCGATGAATCCACCCAGCTGAGGCCCTGCTTCAGCGTGAAGGTCTTGGCATCGGCGAGACCGCCATCCTTGTATTTCTGCAAGGTGATGCCGCGACCCTTGGTCATCTCCGGCAGTTCCGCCAGCGGGAACAGCAAAAGCTTGCGGTTGTCGCCGACGACAGCAACCGTATCGCCTTCGACCACCCTGCAGACACAGGCCTCGGCCGGCGCCTGCACGTTGAGGATCTGCTTGCCGGTGCGGGTGGCCGCCTGCATCTCGGCCTCGGGGCAGATGAAGCCGCGCCCGTCACTGCTGGCAACCAGGAATTTGCGCTCGCCCTGGTATTTCATCAGCTCGACGATTTCCTGGTCATTGCCCAGGTCGATCATCAGGCGCACCGGTTCGCCATGGCCGCGGCCGCGCGGCAGCTTGTCGCAAGCGATCGTATAGGCGCGGCCATTGGTGCCGAACAGCAGCAGCTTGTCGGTGGTCTCGGCATGCAGCCAGAAGCGGCCCTTGTCGCCTTCCTTGAACGCCGCCGTGCCGTCATCGGCGACATGCCCCTTGATGGCGCGGATCCAGCCCTTGGCGGAGCAGATCACGGTGATCGGCTCGCGCTCGACCAGTACCTCGAAGGCCTCTTCCGAGATCACCGGCGCATCGCCGATCTTGGTGCGGCGCTTGCCCAGTGCCGATTTCGGTCCGAACTGCTTTTTCAGCTCCTGGATTTCGCCCGCAATCGCAGCCCAGCGCAGGGCCTCGTCGCTGAGCAGGCTCTTCAGCTCGGCCAGCTCCTTGGAGAGTTCCTTATGCTCGCCGCGCAGCTCCATCTCCTCCAGCTTGCGCAAGCTGCGCAGCCGCATGTTGAGGATGGCCTCAGCCTGCACGTCGGTGAGCTTGAAGCGCTTCATCATCACCGGCTTGGGCTCGTCTTCCCGGCGGATGATCTCGATCAGCTCGTCGAGATTGAGATAGGCGATCAGGTAGCCGTCGAGCACTTCGAGGCGATGCTCGATCTTGCCCTGGCGATACTTGCTCTTGCGCTCCAGCACCTCATGGCGGTGGTCGAGATAGGCCTGCAGCGCCTCGCGCAGGTTCATCACGCGCGGCAGCTTGCCGCCATCCAGCACATTCAGGTTGAGCGGGAAGCGCGTTTCCAGATCGGTGCTGCGGAACAGGCTTTCCATCAGCACGGCCGGATCGACGGTCTTGCTCTTGGGGATGATGACCAGGCGGACGTCTTCGGTAGACTCATCGCGCACGTCGTCCAGCAGCGGCGCCTTGCGCTCGGTGATCAGCTCGGCGATGCGCTCGATCAGCTTGGACTTCTGCACCTGATAGGGAATTTCGGTGACGACGATCTGCCACATGCCGCGCGGTAGCTCTTCCTGCTGCCATTTGGCGCGGTGGCGGAAACTGCCGCGACCGGTCTTATAGGCCTCGATGCGGGCACTCAGCGGCTCGACCAGGATGCCGCCGGTGGGGAAATCCGGGCCCTGCACGAAGTCGACCAGCTTCTCGATGCTGGAATTGGGATGCTTGATGAGATGCAGCAGCGCATCGCACAGCTCGGGCAGATTGTGCGGCGGAATGGATGTCGCCATGCCGACGGCAATGCCGCTGGCGCCATTGGCCAGCAGATTCGGCAGGCCGGCCGGCAGCACCACCGGTTCGTCATTCTCGCCATCGTAATTGGGGCGGAAATCGACGGTGTCGTCATCCAGGTTGGTGAGCAGCACATTGGCGACTTCGGTCAGCCGCGCCTCGGTGTATCGCATGGCGGCCGCGTTATCGCCGTCGATATTGCCGAAATTGCCCTGGCCATCGACCAGCGGATAGCGCTGGGCGAAATCCTGCGCCAGGCGCACCAGGGCGTCGTAGACCGACTGGTCGCCATGCGGGTGGTATTTACCGATCACGTCGCCGACGACGCGGGCGCATTTCTTGTAGCCGGCGCTGGGGTCGAGCTTGAGCAGCCGCATGGCGAACAGCACGCGGCGCTGCACCGGCTTCAGCCCGTCGCGGGCATCGGGCAGCGAGCGAGAAGTGATCGTGCTGAGCGCATAGGCCAGGTAGCGCTCGGACAGCGCATCGGGCAGCGGCACATTGCGGATATCTTCGGGAACGTCTTTGGGAGGCAGGTGCTTGCTCATGACGCGCTTTCTACACCAGACGGCGCAGGCTTTCTACTTTTGGGCCGGGGTCTGCGCCTGGCCGCGCAGGACCTCCAGCAGGCGCGCCCGGGCCTGCGGAACCGCGGCATGCAACTGGGCGAACAGGCGGTTTTCCAGGAAATGCCCGGTGAGCGCGAGGCCATCCTGCACGGCCCTGATCGCAGAATCCGGCGGCAGCGAATCGGCAGACGATTCGCCGCCTCGCCCCGGCACCAGAAAGCCCGGCAGCGCCAGCAGGCGACCGGCATAGGGCGCCGCCGCACCGGCCGAGACCGCACGGCCGGTGCGCGGCGACACATGCGTCAGGTCGGTTGTGGCGCCGGTGGCGGCACAGCTCTGCAGGTCGATGCCATAGCCCATCTCGGCCAGCAGGCCGGTTTCCCAGCGCACATAGAGCGCACCCCAGTCGCCCGGATCATCCATCTCGGCCATCAGGGTGAACAGCGTGCGGGTGGCGGCAAAGAGATTCGGATGCGGCTCGCGTTCCGACACGGCGGCATCGATCAGGGCGCAACTGGCGCGCAAGGCGGCCAGGCGCGCCGGATCGTCCAGCATCATGGCGCCGGGATGGCCGAGCGATTCCAGCGTGTAATAGCCAAGCTGTTCCGACAGCCGCGCGCGCCAGTCGGCCCGCACGATCTGGCCGACCTGGATGCTGCCGCCACGGCTGGCGCCGCTGCCGCGCAGCAGTCCGGCATGGCGCCCATGCGCCTCGGTCAGCAATGTCACGATCCGGGCGCTTTCGCCGTGATGGCGAACGCTTAAGACAACGCCTTCATCCTGCCAGTCCATGTGAATGGCTTAGGGTGATTCGGCCGAAGCGGCAAGCCGACCTATTTAAGGGTTCGCAGTTTCTCGAACAGCTTCTGCGGTTCTGTCGCATTTATGTTGAAGAACCCTCGGGAGCCGTGCGGCCAAGGAACATAATTGCGTGTCTGTTCTTGTAGAAAGAAGAGGTAATCAACACCAGCCATCAGCATCAGGCCACAATTACCTGGTCCGGGCGTAAAGTCCCGCACTGTATTGTCAGCCGGAGGCCGACCCTTAAAAATCTCACCTGGCCGGAATGTTCCAATCACGATCGGTACCGGACTATTTCGAGGACCGACATTGTCGATCGCTTCTTCAGTTTTATAGACTCTGGCGACAAAGACGGCCGATGCCTCTCTGAAAAGATCTTCATCGGTCGGCTCGGGCATGCCGGGCGCGCGCGAGCAAGCCAATGCCTGCTGAATGCCGCTCAGCAGTAATGCCAGAACCAGGAAAAGACGGATCATCGCAGCCCCCTTGCCTGCCAGCATCCTGCACCTGGAAAAACGACAAAAAAAGGGCGGCCCAAAGGACCGCCCTTCTCTATTCGCTATGAACCCGAAGACTTACTCGGCGGCGTCGCCGACAGCAGCCTGCAGTTCGCTTTCCAGCGCATCGGCGAAATCGCGATCGCGCTGGGCAGCCAAGCCCTTCATGCGGTTCATGATGGCGCCGGTGCCGACCGGGATCAGGCGACCGACGATCACGTTTTCCTTCAGACCGATCAGCTTGTCGACCTTGCCGCCAACGGCAGCTTCGGTGAGCACGCGGGTGGTCTCCTGGAACGAGGCCGCCGAGAAGAACGACCGGGTCTGCAGGCTCGCCTTGGTGATGCCGAGCAGAACCGGCATGCCCTTGGCCACCTTGCGGCCTTCGGCTTCGGTCTTGGCATTCACCTCTTCGAACTCGCTGCGGTCGACCTGCTCGCCGATCAGGAAGGTGGTCTCGGCCGGGTCGGTGATCTCGATCTTCTGCAGCATCTGGCGGCAAATCACCTCAATGTGCTTGTCGTTGATCTTCACGCCCTGCAGACGGTAGACCTCCTGGATCTCGTTGACGAGATAGTTGGCCAGCGCCTCGATGCCGAGCACCTTCAGGATGTCATGCGGGGCCGGGTTGCCATCGAGCAGATGGTCGCCGACACGCACGAAGTCGCCTTCCTGAACGGCAATATGCTTGCCCTTCGGGATCAGGTATTCGACCGGATCGACGCCCTCTTCGGCCGGCTTCAGGATCAGGCGGCGCTTGGCCTTGTAATCCTTGCCGAACTCGACGCGACCATCGATCTCCGCGATGACCGCGTGATCCTTCGGACGGCGGGCCTCGAACAGCTCCGCCACGCGCGGCAGACCGCCCGTGATGTCGCGGGTCTTGGTGCCTTCCACCGGGATACGCGCCAGCACGTCACCGGCATGCACCTGGGCGCCGTCCTCAACCGACAGAATGGCGTCGGCCGAGAGGTAGTACCGGGCCTCGGAACCGCTGACGAGCATGAGGATCTCGCCCTTGTCGTTGCGCAGCGTGATGCGCGGACGCAGCTCGCTGCCCTTCGGGTTCTGCTTCCAGTCGGAGACGACCTTGTAGGAAATACCGGTCGACTCGTCGGTCGCTTCACGCATCGACACACCTTCGACGAGGTCGCGATAGTTCACGACGCCCTCGCGCTCGGTGATGACCGGACGGGTGTAAGGATCCCATTCGGCGATGCGCTGGCCCTTCTTGACCTTGCCGCCTTCGTCGGCCACCAGACGGGCACCGTAAGGCACCTTGTGGCGGGCGCGCTCGCGGCCGTTCTGGTCGACCAGGATGACTTCACAGTTGCGGCCCATGACCACGAAGCGGCCCTGGCTGTCGGTCACCAGGTTGCGGTTCGCAACCTTGATGGTCGCATCATAGGCGGCTTCCAGGCTCGACTGCTCCGCCACCTGGGCGGTGCCGCCGATGTGGAAGGTACGCATGGTCAGCTGGGTGCCCGGCTCGCCGATCGACTGCGCGGCGATCACGCCGACAGCCTCACCGATGTTGACCTTGGTACCGCGGGCCAGATCGCGGCCGTAGCACTTGCCGCAGACGCCGGTCTCGGAGTCGCAGGTCAGCACCGAACGGATCAGCATGGATTCCACGCCAGCCGTCTCGATGATGTCGACGTCCTTTTCCTCGATCAGTTCGCCAGCCTTCATCAGCACCTCACCGGTCAGCGGATGCTTCACATCCGTGCTGGGGGTGCGGCCGAGGATGCGTTCGCCCAGGGTGGCGATAACTTCGGCGCCCTCGACGACCTCGCGCACGGTCAGGCCGCGCTCGGTGCCGCAATCTTCCTCGGTGATGATGCAGTCCTGCGCCACGTCGACGAGGCGACGGGTCAGGTAACCCGAGTTGGCGGTCTTCAAGGCGGTGTCGGCCAGACCCTTACGGGCGCCGTGGGTCGAGTTGAAATACTCGAGCACGGTGAGGCCTTCCTTGAAGTTCGAGATGATCGGCGTTTCGATGATCTCGCCCGACGGCTTGGCCATCAGGCCGCGCATGCCGGCGAGCTGCTTCATCTGGGCGGCCGAACCACGGGCGCCGGAATGGGCCATCATCCAGATCGAGTTGATCGGCTTGCGCTGACCGGTGACCTGGTCGATGTCGGTCTGAATGACCTTCATCATCTCGTCGGCGACGCGGTCGGTGCACTGCGACCAGGCATCGACCACCTTGTTGTACTTCTCGCCCTGGGTGATCAGACCATCCTGGTACTGCTGCTCGTATTCGCCGACCAGCTTGCGCGTGTCGTCGATATGCTTCTCCTTCGTCAGCGGCACGACCATGTCGTCCTTGCCGAACGAAATGCCGGCCTTGAAGGCGCGGGTGAAGCCGAGCGCCATCATGCGATCGCAGAAGATGACGGTCTCTTTCTGGCCGCAATGGCGATACACCACGTCGATGACGTTGGTGATCTCCTTCTTGGTCAGCTGCTGGTTGATGACCCGGAACGGCACGTTCTTGTGACGCGGCAGGATCTCGCTCAGCAGCATGCGGCCGGGCGTGGTGGTGACGCGGGCAACAATCGGGTTGCCATCGGCATCCACCGTGTTGAGGCGGGCCTTGATGCGGTGATGCAGGGTAATGGCCTTGGCATCCAGCGCCTGCTGGATTTCCGCGATGGTCGAGAAGACCGGGGTCTTCTCAACAATGGCGCCGCCCTGGAGGATACGCTCCAGCTCGGCCTTCACCGCAGTCTTCGGCACTTCCACCTTGGTCTTGGCATCGTAGATGACGACGTCATCTTCGGCCCAGGCCTTCAGCAGCGCGTTCATGTCCTTCATCTTGAGGACATCGCCCAGCGGGCTGTTGCGCTCCATCGTGGTGTAATAGAGGCCGAGCACGATATCCTGCGACGGCACGATGATCGGCTTGCCGTTGGCGGGGCTGAGGATGTTGTTGGTCGACATCATCAGCACGCGGGCTTCGAGCTGGGCTTCAAGCGACAGCGGCACGTGCACCGCCATCTGGTCACCGTCGAAGTCGGCGTTGAAGGCGGCGCAGACCAGCGGATGCAGCTGGATCGCCTTGCCTTCGATCAGGGTCGGCTCGAAAGCCTGGATGCCCAGACGATGCAGGGTCGGCGCGCGGTTCAGCAGCACCGGATGTTCGCGGATGACCTCTTCGAGGATATCCCAGACTTCCGGACGCTCCTTCTCCACCATCTTCTTCGCCATCTTGACGGTGGCGGCCAGGCCGCGCAGCTCAAGCTTGGAGTAGATGAAGGGCTTGAACAGTTCGAGCGCCATCTTCTTCGGCAGGCCGCACTGGTGCAGCTTCAGCTCCGGACCGACGACGATGACCGAACGGCCAGAATAGTCGACGCGCTTGCCGAGCAGGTTCTGACGGAAGCGGCCCTGCTTGCCCTTCAGCATGTCGCTGAGCGACTTCAGCGGACGCTTGTTGGCGCCGGTGATGACGCGGCCGCGACGGCCGTTATCGAACAGGGCGTCGACGGCTTCCTGCAGCATGCGCTTTTCGTTGCGCACGATGATGTCGGGCGCACGCAGCTCGATCAGCCGCTTGAGGCGGTTGTTGCGGTTGATGACGCGACGATACAGATCATTCAGATCCGAGGTGGCGAAGCGGCCGCCGTCCAGCGGCACCAGCGGACGCAGCTCCGGCGGAATCACCGGCACCACGGTCAGCACCATCCATTCCGGCTTGTTGCCGGAGTCGATGAAGGCTTCCACCAGCTTCAGGCGCTTGACCAGCTTCTTCGGCTTCAGCTCAGACGTGGTCTCGGCCAGCTCCTCGCGGATCTTCTCGCGCTCCTTTTCCAGGTCGAGCGCGATCAGCAGGTCGCGGATGGCCTCGGCGCCGATCTTGGCGACGAAGGCATCATCGCCATACTCTTCCTGGGCGCGGAACAGCTGTTCCTCGGTCAGCAGATCGAACTGCTTGAGCGGGCTCAGGCCCGGCTCGACCACGACGTAGTTTTCGAAATACAGGATGCGCTCAAGGTCTTTCAGCGTCATGTCCAGCATCAGGCCGATGCGCGAGGGCAGCGACTTGAGGAACCAGATATGCGCCACCGGCGAGGCCAGCTCGATATGGCCCATGCGCTCGCGCCGGACCTTCGACAGCGTGACTTCGACGCCGCACTTCTCGCAGATCACGCCGCGATACTTCATGCGCTTGTACTTGCCGCACAGGCACTCGTAATCCTTGATCGGGCCAAAGATGCGGGCGCAGAACAGGCCATCCCGCTCCGGCTTGAAGGTGCGGTAGTTGATGGTCTCAGGCTTCTTGATCTCGCCGTAGGACCAGGAGCGGATGCGCTCCGGCGATGCGATCGAGATCTGGATCTGGTCGAAAGCCTGGGCGTTCTGCGGCTGGCCGAAAACGTTGCTAAGTTCGTTCATGTCTATCGTCTCCTATCGGAGGAAAGGGTGCGTGGCGATCAGTAGGAGCGCTGCGACAGCTCGACATTCAGGCCGAGCGACCGCATCTCCTTGACCAGCACGTTGAACGATTCCGGAATACCGGCCTCGAAGTTGGTGTCGCCGCGCACGATCGACTCGTAAACCTTCGAGCGGCCGGCAACGTCGTCCGACTTCACAGTCAGCATTTCCTGCAGGGTGTAAGCCGCGCCGTAGGCCTGGAGTGCCCAGACCTCCATTTCACCGAAGCGCTGGCCGCCGAACTGCGCCTTACCGCCCAGCGGCTGCTGGGTGACGAGGCTGTAGGGGCCGATCGAACGGGCATGGATCTTGTCGTCGACAAGGTGATGCAGCTTCAGCATGTAGATGTAGCCCACGGTGACCTTGCGGTCGAAGGGCTCGCCGGTGCGGCCGTCGATCAGGGTGACCTGACCCGACTTGTCGAAATTGGCCTTCTCCAGCATCTCCACGATGTCGGGCTCATGCGCACCATCGAACACCGGGGTGGCCATCGGCACACCGCGACGCAGGTTGGCGCTCAGCTCGAGCAGCTGATCGTCCGAGAGGTCGGCGATACGGTCGGCATATTCCTGCTTGGAATAGATGCCCTTCAGCACGCGGCGCAGCTCTTCAGCCTTGGCCGCATTGCGGTTGACCTTGTCGAGCATCTCGCCGATCTGGCGGCCGAGACCCGCCGAAGCCCAACCGAGATGGGTTTCGAGAATCTGACCGACATTCATGCGCGAGGGCACGCCGAGCGGGTTCAGCACGATATCGACCGGCTGGCCGTCCTCGAGGTAGGGGATATCTTCCTCGGGCACGATGCGCGAGACGACGCCCTTGTTGCCGTGACGACCGGCCATCTTGTCGCCGGGCTGCAGCTTGCGCTTCACCGCCACGAAGACCTTGACCATCTTCATCACGCCAGGAGGCAGCTCGTCGCCGCGCTGCAGCTTCTCCACCTTGTCCTCGAAGCGCTTCTGGATGCGGTTGGTCGCCGCGTCATACTGCTTCTTCAAGGCCTCGATGTCGGCCATGTTCTTTTCGTTCTTGACGCTGATCTGCCACCACTGGCCGGGGGTCAGCTCATGCAGAACTTCCTCGGTGATCTTGCCGCCATCCTTGAAGCCCTTCGGGCCCTTGTCGGCCTGCTTGCCGAGCAGCAGCTCGTGCAGACGGGCATAGATGGAGCGTTCGATGATCGCCTTCTCGTCGTCACGGTCCTTGGCCAGGCGCTCGATTTCGGCGCGCTCGATGGCGAGCGCGCGTTCGTCCTTCTCCACGCCATGGCGGGAGAAGACGCGTACTTCCACGACCGTACCGGAAACGCCCGGCGGCACGCGCAGCGAGCTGTCGCGCACATCCGAAGCCTTTTCGCCGAAGATGGCGCGCAGCAGCTTCTCTTCCGGCGTCATCGGGCTTTCGCCCTTCGGCGTGATCTTGCCGACCATGATGTCGCCCGGATGCACCTCGGCGCCGATATATACGATGCCGGCCTCATCGAGATTCTTGAGGCCTTCCTCGCCGACGTTCGGGATGTCGCGGGTGATTTCCTCAGGCCCGAGCTTGGTGTCGCGGGCCATGACTTCGAATTCCTCGATATGGATCGAGGTGAAGACGTCGTCCTTGGCGATGCGCTCCGAGATCAGGATCGAATCTTCGAAGTTGTAGCCATTCCACGGCATGAAGGCGACGAGCACGTTACGGCCCAGTGCCAGCTCGCCCAGCTCGGTGGAGGGACCGTCGCCGATGATGTCGCCGGCCTGCACCTGATCGCCCACCTTAACCAGCGGACGCTGGGTGATGCAGGTGTTCTGGTTCGAGCGCTGGAACTTCAGCAGCTTGTAGATGTCGACGTTCGACTTCGACATGTCGGTCTCTTCCGAGACGCGCACGACGATACGGGTACCGTCGATCTGGTCGACCACGCCGCTACGCTTGGCGACGATGGTGGCGCCGGAATCGCGGGCCACAACCTCTTCCATGCCGGTACCGACCAGCGGCGCCTCGGCGCGCACCAGCGGCACGGCCTGACGCTGCATGTTCGAGCCCATCAGCGCGCGGTTGGCGTCGTCGTTCTCAAGGAACGGGATCAGCGCCGCGGCAACCGAAACCAGCTGCTTCGGCGACACGTCCATGAAGTCGATGCCTTCAGGGCGGACCATGACAAAGTCGCCGTTGCGGCGGCAGGAGACCAGGTCGCCGGCCAGTTTGCCCTTGGCATCCACTTCCGCATTGGCCTGGGCAATGGTGTACTTGCCCTCTTCCATCGCGGTCAGATAGATCACCTCGTCGGTGACCTTGCCGTCGCGCACGCGGCGGTACGGGCTCTCGATGAAGCCGTACTGGTTGACGCGGGCATAGGTGGCCAGCGAGTTGATCAGACCGATATTCGGGCCTTCCGGCGTCTCAATCGGGCAGATGCGGCCGTAATGCGTCGGATGCACGTCGCGCACCTCGAAGCCGGCGCGCTCGCGGGTCAGACCGCCCGGGCCAAGCGCCGAGAGGCGGCGCTTGTGGGTGATCTCCGACAGCGGGTTGGTCTGATCCATGAACTGCGACAGCTGGCTCGAGCCGAAGAACTCGCGCACGGCAGCGGCAGCCGGCTTGGCATTGATCAGGTCATGCGGCATGACCGTGTCGATCTCGACCGAGCTCATGCGCTCGCGGATCGCACGTTCCATGCGGACCAGGCCGATGCGGTACTGGTTTTCCATCAGCTCGCCGACCGAGCGCACACGACGGTTTCCGAGATGGTCGATGTCGTCGATTTCGCCGCGGCCATCCTTCAGTTCGGTCAGCGTACGCACGCAGGCCAGGATGTCCTCGGTGCGCAGCACGCGCACGGTGTCGTCGGCTTCCAGGCTGAGGCGCGCGTTCATCTTGACGCGGCCGACGGCCGAGAGGTCGTAGCGCTCCGGATCGAAGAACAGGCCGTGGAACAGTGCCTCGGCGGTGTCCATCGTCGGCGGCTCGCCCGGACGCATGACGCGATAGATTTCAAACAGCGCCTGCTCGCGGCCCTGGTGCTTGTCGGCAACCATGGTGTTGCGGATGTAGGAACCGATGGTGACGTGGTCGACGTCGAGCACCGAGATCTGCTCGATGCCGGCGGCTTCCAGCAGCTCGATCTTCTTGACGTCGAGCTCCTCGCCCGCCTCGAGATAGATCTCGCCGCTCTCTTCGTTGACGATGTCGAGCGAGTTGTACTTGCCGACCATGTCCTGCGGCGAGACGATCAGCTCCTTAAGCCCCTCTTCCGCCAGCTTCTTGGCCAGGCGCGGGGTCACCTTGGTGCCGGCCTCGACCATCACCTTGCCGGTCTTGGCATTGATCAGGTCGTTGTTAAGGCGCACGCCACGCATGCGCTCGGCATTATAGTCGGTGCGCCAGCCCTTCTTGTCGCGCTTGTAGATCACCTTCTTGTAGAAGGCATCCAGAATCTCTTCCTGGGTCAGGCCGAGCGCGAAGAACAGCGTGGTGACCGGCAGCTTGCGGCGACGGTCGATGCGGACATGCACGATGTCCTTGGCATCGAACTCGAAATCGAGCCACGAACCGCGATAGGGAATCACGCGGGCGGTGTAGAGATACTTGCCCGAGGAATGGGTCTTGCCCTTGTCGTGATCGAAGAACACGCCCGGGCTGCGATGCATCTGCGAGACAATGACGCGCTCGGTGCCATTGATGATGAAGGTGCCCTTGTCGGTCATGAGCGGCATGTCGCCCATGTACACGTCCTGCTCCTTGATGCCCTTGACCGACTTGGCCTGGGTGTCGGGATCAACTTCGAAGACGATCAGGCGGAGCGTCACCTTCAGCGGCGCGGCAAAGGTCATGCCGCGCTGCATGCACTCGTCGACATCGTACTTCGGCGCCTCAAACTCGTACTTGACGAATTCGAGCGACGAGCTGTCGCTGAAATCCTTGATCGGGAACACCGACTTGAACACCGCCTGCAGGCCCGCATCGGGGCGCTTGTCGGCAGCATCGGTCATCATCAGGAAGCTGTCGTAGGAGCTCTTCTGAACCTCGATGAGGTTCGGCATCGAGGTCACGCTCGGGATGCGCCCGAAGCTTTTGCGAACGCGCTTGCGGCCGGTGAACGACAAGGTCATGTCTGTTCCAAATCTCTCATGATGCGGCGTCTGTCACGCCGCGCAGTTCCGGACCAGCGATGAATTTCACGGGCCCATTATCCCGCCGGGCGATCGCCGCGCCCAAAGATCCGGTACTGCACTGACCCGCCAAAAACCCGCGGCGGCCGGGGTGTGTATCGATCAAATATGCCCCGGATATAGGGCAGCCCCTGTACAAGGGAAATGACGGGGCAGGTCCACACCGGACCCGCCCCGCCACCTTTAGGCGTATTACTTGACTTCGACCTTGGCGCCAGCGGCTTCCAGCTGGGCCTTGATCTTGGCGGCGTCGTCCTTGTTGACGCCTTCCTTGACGGCCTTCGGCGCGCCTTCGACCAAATCCTTGGCTTCCTTGAGGCCCAGGCCGGTGATGGCACGCACTTCCTTGATCACGTTGATCTTGTTCGCGCCGGCATCGGCGAGGATCACGTTGAACTCGGTCTTCTCTTCAGCGGCCGGGGCAGCAGCGCCACCGCCAGCAGCGGCAACGGCAACCGGAGCAGCGGCGGAGACGCCCCACTTCTCTTCGAGCAGCTTCGCGAGCTCAGCAGCCTCGAGGACGGTCAGAGTCGACAGCTCGTCGACGATCTTGTTCAAATCAGCCATTTTAGTGACTCCTAGTTGGTAGGTTCGATACCTGGTTAGACAGTTACGGTTCGGCTTGCGGCCTTAACCCTTGGTGGCATACGCATTGAGCAGGCGGGCCAACTGGCCAGCCGGCGCCTGCACGACGCCGGCGACCTTGGTCGCAGGCGCGTTGAGCAGGCCGATGATCTTGCCGCGCAGTTCGTCGAGCGACGGCAAGGTCGCCAAGGCTTTCACACCCTCAGCATTCAGGACGGTTTCGCCCATGGCGCCGCCAACAACGAGGAACTTCTCGTTCTTCTTGGCGAACTCCACGGCGACCTTCGCTGCTGCGACCGGATCATTGGCATATGCAATGCCGGTCGGACCCTTGAAGAGGTTCTTCAGGGATGCGTAGGGCGTGCCCTCGAGGGCAAGACAGACAAGACGGTTTTTCGCGACCTTGAAGCTGGCGCCAGCAGCCTTCATCTGACGACGCAGCTCAGTTACCTGAGCGACGGTCAGACCGGCATTCTGGGTTACCACCACAACTTCGGCCTGTTTAAAGACCTGGTTGAGGACGGTCACCATCTCCTGTTTTTGAGCACGATCCACTGCTCGTCTCCTAAACAAGGAATCAGGTTGCCCTGATCCTGGTTGGCACTTGAGCGATCGACTTGGTCGCCCCGACGCAGCTGTTTCCAGCCTTGTCGAAATGCGGCAAACCGATCACCCGGTTCGCCTGTCCCAGGGCTCGAACCTTCACGGCTCCGGTCGTGACCGGAGCCTAGAAAATCCTGTTCCCCGTCTATGCAGGTGGCCATGTCCATTAAACCCTTCGGCTAAAAAGCTTCCGGGGGCCTGCAGTCTCGGACAGGTTGCGGTATTGCGGTTACCCGAAATACCGCTTCGCCGGCCCTTCCCTGCGGAAGGCCCGGCGAAACTCTTCAATGCTTAGGCGGCAGCCTTGTCGCCGCCCATGGCATCGCTCAGTTCAAGGCGCACACCCGGACCCATGGTCGAGGAGAGCGCGATCTTCTTCACGTAATGACCCTTCACGCCGGTCGGCTTGGCCTTGTTCACGGCATCGAGGAAGGCGCGCACGTTCGCGAGGATCTGGGCCTCGGTGAACGACGCCTTGGCGATACCGGCATGCAGCAGGCCCGCCTTCTCGACGCGGAACTCAACCTGGCCGCCCTTCGCGGCCTTCACCGCGCCGGCGACATCCATGGTGACCGAGCCGAGCTTGGGGTTCGGCATCAGGCCGCGCGGGCCCAGCACCTTACCCAGCTTGCCGACCACAGCCATCATGTCAGGCGTGGCGATGCAGCGGTCGAACTCGATCTTGCCGGTGTTGATGATCTCGGCCAGATCGTCGGCGCCAACCAGGTCGGCACCGGCCTTCTTGGCTTCCTCAGCCTTCGCGCCCTTGGCGAAGACAGCGACGCGCACGGTCTTGCCGGTGCCCGACGGCATGGTGACCACGCCGCGGACCATCTGGTCGGCATGGCGCGGGTCGACGCCGAGGTTCATGGCGATTTCGATGGTCTCATCGAACTTCGCCTTGGCATTGGCCTTCACCATCTTCACGGCTTCTTCGAGGCCGTAGCGATGGTCGGGGTTCACCGTCTTGGCGGCGGCAGTGTAACGCTTACCTTGAGTCATGATCCGGATCTCCCCTTATTCGCCACGAACGTCCAGGCCCATCGAGCGGGCCGAACCAACGATCATGCGGGCAGCCGCATCAACGTCGTGAGCGTTGAGATCCTTCATCTTGGCCTTGGCGATCTCGCGCACCTGATCCATCGTCACCGAACCGACCTTGTCGCCACGGCCGGTGGTCTTCGCACCGGACTTGATGTTGGCGGCCTTCTTGAGGAAGTAGGTCACCGGCGGGGTCTTGGTGATGAAGGTGAACGAACGGTCCGAATACACGGTGATCACCACCGGAATCGGCATATCCTGCTCGAGATCCTTGGTCTGCGCGTTAAAGGCCTTGCAGAATTCCATGATGTTGACGCCACGCTGGCCGAGCGCGGGGCCAATCGGCGGCGACGGGTTGGCCTTGCCGGCCGGAACCTGCAGCTTGATATAGCCGTCAATCTTCTTCGCCATACTGACTTCCTTTCCTGCTTAGAAACGGCCTCTGTCCAGGAGGGCGCTTCTGCGAGCGGATGCGCGGTGCGACAGGGTCGGTCCGGCGAATCTGGACCTTAGCTGTCTCCCACGCGGTGAACCGGACGATACTGTGTCCGGGTACTCAAGCAGTCAGGTCAGAGCTTCTCGACCTGGCTGTATTCCAACTCCACCGGGGTGGCGCGACCGAAGATCGACACTGCCACCTTGAGGCGGGCGCGCTCTTCGTCCACTTCCTCCACCACGCCGGAGAACGACGTGAACGGGCCATCGGCCACACGCACCTGCTCGCCCACCTCGAAGGTGACCGAAGGCTTGGGATGCTCCACGCCTTCCTTCACCTGATTGGCGATACGCTGCGCCTCGGCCTCCGTGATCGGCGACGGCTTGCCGCCCGAACTCAGGAAGCCGGTGACCTTCGGCGTATTCTTGACGAGATGATAGGTCTCGTCGGTCATTTCCATCTTCACCAGCACATAGCCAGGGAAGAACTTGCGTTCGGCATTGACCTTCTGGCCGCGGCGGACTTCCACCACTTCCTCGGTCGGGACGAGCACTTCCTCGAAGTGATCGGCCATGCCCTTCTGTGCCGCGCCATCGCGGATCGCCTGCGCGACCTTCTTCTCGAAGTTCGCGTAGACATGGACGATGTACCAGCGCGCCGCCATCGTCTTTAACTCCCCAGGCCGAGGATCATCTGCACACCGAAGCGCAGGATCGTGTCGACCACAAAAAAGAACAGCGCGGCGACCAGGCCCATCAGAAACACCATGGCCGTGGTGATCAGGGTTTCCTTACGGCTCGGCCAGGTGACCTTTGTGGTCTCCTGCCGGACTTGCCGGAAAAACTCGATCGGACTGACTTTCGCCATCGCCTTGTTATCCTAAACTCAAACTCGTTTACGTCTGCCACGCTGGCAGGGGCGGAGGGAGTCGAACCCCCAACCCCCGGTTTTGGAGACCGGTGCTCTAGCCAGTTGAGCTACACCCCTGCATGCGCGTCAGACCGAGGCCGTCGCTTACGCGATGACCTTGGCGACGACGCCGGCGCCGACGGTGCGGCCGCCTTCGCGGATCGCGAAACGCAGGCCTTCGTCCATGGCGATCGGCGCAATCAGCTCGACTTCCATCGAAACGTTGTCGCCCGGCATCACCATCTCAACGCCG
>NZ_CALSAN010000025.1:0-32500 GCF_943372915.1 Ferrovibrio terrae
CTACCCGCCGCATCCGGTGCTGGGGCATTCGTAAGATAGGTCGTCACCCTAGGGCTTGTCCCTAGGGTCCATCCCAACCATCCGCGCAGCGGAGCGCGCAGATGGATGCTCGGGACAAGCCCGAGCATGACGTTATTTCAATTTGAAGCAGCCTTCGCGTATTCATCCCTGAGTTCGCGCTTCAGCACCTTGCCGATCGCGCTGCGCGGCAGCGCGTCGCGGAATTCGATGCCTGAGATGCGCTGCATCTTGCCCAGCTTGCCATTGGCCCAGAGCAGCAGGTCCGCGGCCGTGGCCTTGCTGCCCGGCTTGAGCACCACGAAGGCCACCGGGGTTTCGCCCCAGGCATCAGACGCCACGCCCACCACGGCAACGTCGAACACCGCCTCATGCTGCTTGACGATGGCTTCCAGGTCGCTGGGATAGATGTTGAAGCCGCCGGAAATGATCATGTCCTTGCGGCGGTCCATCAGTTGCATGAAGCCGTCCGCGTCGAAACGCCCCATGTCGCCGGTGCGGATGAAGCGCTTGCCGCTGTCGTCGAACCATTCGGCTTCCGCGGTCTTGCCCGGCTGTTTGTGGTAATGCGTCATGATCGCGCCGGAATGGCCGACGATCTCGCCGATCTCGCCGGGCTTCACCGGCTTGCCGTCTTCGCCGATCAGGCGGATGTCATGGCCCTCGGCGGGGCGACCGACGGTGTGCAGCTTGTCGGGGAATTCATCCGCCACCAGGATGCAGGTGCCGCCGCCCTCGGTCATGCCGTAATACTCGATCAGCTTGCCGGGCCAGCGTTTCAGGATATCGGCCTTCAGTTCGGCGGCAAACGGCGCGCTGGTGCAGAATTTGGCGCGGAAGGCGCTGAGGTCGTAGCGGTCGAAATCCGGATGCCCCATCAGGCGGCGATACTGCACCGGCACCAGCATGGTGTGGGTCACGCGATGCTGCTGCGCCAGCTCGAGGTATTTTGCCACGTCGAATTTCGCCATCAGCACGGCGGTGCCGCCGCCGGCCATGGTGGGAAACAGGCTGACCAGCGTGGTGTTGGAATAGAGCGGCGTGGAGAGCAGGGTGACGGCGTCGCGGTCATAGCCATACAGATTGGCGCGCTGCATGTGCAGCCAGCGCATGCCATGCGACTGCACGATGCCTTTCGGCGTGCCCGTCGTGCCGGAAGAGTAGATGATGTTGAACGGCATCTGCGGCGTCACCGCGGCCGGTGCCGGTTTCGCACCGGCGGGTGCCAGCCACTGCTCGAATTGCGGCGTGTCCAGTCGGATGCGATGCGGCGGCAGGTCGGCCAGCACGGCACGCAGGGCCTGTTCGTTGTCGCCATCGAGGAACAGATGCTGCGCATCGGCATCCTGCGCCATCGCCACGATCTGCTCGGGCAGTGATGACGGCGCCAGCGGCGCCACCGCCAGGCCGGCGCGCAAGGCACCCAGATAGACCGTCACATAATCGTTGCGGGAATAACTGACGATGCTGATGGCCTTGCGGGCGCCGTCGCGCTGCAGCGCCGCCGCCACACGATCGGCGCGGGCATCCAGCTGACCGTAGGTCAGTGTTCCCTCCGCATCGATCACGGCCGGATGATCCGGCCGTTCGGCGGCATGGGCGCGCACGAAGTCGGACAGGGTGGCGAAGTCGCCGGCAAACAGGTCGTCAGCCTTACTCATCCTACAGCTCCATACCGATAATGGCGCCCAGGTCGCGCAGCGCCTGGTCCGGGTCGGTCACCTTGATCGTCTGCATGCCCATGGCGGCGGCCGGTTTCAGGTTGATGCCGAGATCATCGAGGAACACGGCTTCCGTCGGCCGGATGCCCAGCAGGCTGCAGGCGCGTTCGTAAAAGGCCGGTTCGGGCTTGCGCACGCCGGCCTTGCTCGACTCCACCACCAGCTCGAACAGCGCGATCACGTCTGCGACCTGTTTTGCCCGCTCGGGCGAGCCGGTCATCGCCGGGCCATGGCCATGCGGCATGTTGTTGGTCAGGCAGGCAATGCGATAGCGCGTCTTCACGGCTTTCAGCGCCGCCACCATGCGCGGCCGCACCTCGCCCGAGATCAGCGCCAGCACCGCGCTTCCATGCACGGCATGGCCCAAAGCCGTGCTTTCGGCCAGGAACAGATCGCCAAAGGCGGCGGCATCCACCTCGCCGCGCTCGAAGCGCGCCCAGGCATTGCCATGCGGATTGGTGCTGTTGACCCGGCGCAGGAAATCGCGCGGCAGGCCGCGCTCGTCCTCATAGCGGCGGAAGGCATCGAAGGGCGAGGTCATGATCACCCCGCCGAAATCCCATAAAACAGCTTTGATATCGTGGGGATGCATGGCTTAGCCGATATCTATATTGGCCATGAACTGCATAACGGACCCTATTACAAACAGCTTCCAGCCTACGCTTTTAATTTTTATCCTGAGATCCTCTGCCTTTTCTTTGTATTGCAGAAGAATGGCGTCGAATCTGTCAGGTAAGTGCCATATCACGGTTAGTATGGCGACTTTCATGGTCGGGACGGCGACCAAAGCTGTCAGCTTTAAAATTAAGTCTAGGACATTCAAAAAGTCATACTGCTTTTTGACAAAGACCTCATAGCCCTGATGGAGAGTACCAAAGGCGACGGCAATTGTAGCAAGCGCAAAGAATGCTGACAAAATGAAAGTCCATGCGGTCGTGTATGCGTGCCAAAGTGCTGGTGCGGGCGCCTCAATTTTCTTTATTTCGTTTTCGACCACTGATGAAAATTTTTGAGAACTGATTGTATCAATGGCAAGGGCCGCTCCGCCGAGGCCAGCAATAAGTATTCCCCAAGCTTCGAGAGTAATTTCGAATCTCGGGATTTTGAAGCCGTTGTTGCTTATGTAAATGCCGGTTTGCTTAGCCAGGATTAAAACAAGCATCAATCCGGCTATACCGAAAAACAGCTTCTTCATCTGTGCGGCGTTTCCCTAACGGAAGCGCCTTACGTTTGCGTCAAGCGCTGCCTTATCCGCACTTACTATAGCCGCAGGAGGTGCAGGTGTCGCAACCCTCCGACTTGATCAGGCCGGGCTGGCCGCATTTCGGGCATTGCCGCAGGCCGGACAGCGGCTTCGGACTCTCCGCATTGGCGGCCAGCGCCAGCACGGCCTTTTCCTCGCGCTGGTTGTCCGGATCGGCCATGAAGCCGATCTCGATCAGATGCTGCTCGATCACGCCACCGATGGCGGCCAGCAGCGAGGGCACATACTTGCCGCCCATCCAGTGGCCGCCGCGCGGATCGAACACCGCCTTCAGCTCGTCCACCACGAAGCTGACATCGCCGCCGCGACGGAACACCGCCGAGATCATGCGGGTCAGCGCCACGGTCCAGGCATAGTGCTCGGTATTCTTCGAATTGACGAACACCTCGAATGGCCGCAGGCGGCCATCCTGCAGGATGTCGTTCAGCGTGATGTACATCGCATGCTCGGAATCCGGCCAGGTGATCTTGTAGGTGCGGCCGGGCAGGGCTTCCGGGCGGTCCAGCGGCTTGGTCATGTAGATCACGCCGCCGGCGGCCAGCGGGTCGCGCGGCTTGATCGTCTGCACCGGCTTGGCCACCGGCACCAGCGGCAGCTCGGCCTGCGAGGCCTCGGCAGCCGTGGCTTTCTTCTCGTCCTTCTTGATGGTCAGCACCGAACCGGTGATGTCGTTCGGACGATAGGTGGTGCAGCCCTTGCAGCCCTGCTCATAGGCCATCAGGTAGATGTCCTTGAAGCTCTCGAAATCGATCTCTTCCGGCACGTTGATGGTCTTGGAGATCGAGCTGTCGATGTATTTCTGCACCGCGGCCTGCACGCGCACATGGTCGGCCGGCGCGAGACTCTGCGCATCCACAAAAGCTTCGGTCAGCGGCGCATTGTCGCCGCGGATCTGGCGATAGAGGCGATAGGCGTAGTCGCTGACTTCCTCCTGCCGGCGGGTGCCATCGGGCATCAGCACGGTGCGGACATAGGTGAAGCTGAACACCGGCTCGAGGCCCGACGAGATATTGTCGGCGAACAGCGAGATGGTGCCGGTGGGTGCGATCGAGGTGAGCAGGGCGTTGCGGATGCCATGCTGGGCAATGGCGGCGCGCACATCGGCATCGAGTTCCTTGATGCTCTCCCCGGCCATGTAGGCGTCGCGGTCGAACAGCGGGAAGGCGCCTTTCTCCTTCGCCAGATCGACCGAAGCGAGATAGGCGGCGCGCTGCAGCCGCTTCATCCAGGTCTCGATCAGCTGAATGGACGCCGCCGAGCCATAGCGGGCGCCGACCATGATCAGCGCATCGGCGAGGCCGGTGATGCCCAGCCCGATGCGGCGCTTGTTGCGCGCCTCGGTCTCCTGCTGCGGCAGCGGGAAGTTCGAGACATCGATGGTGTTGTCCATCATGCGCACGGCGCGGCGCGTCAGGTCGTCCAGCAGGTCGAGATCAAGGGCTGCATCCGCCTCGAAGGGATTCTTCACCAGCCGGGCCAGGTTGATCGAGCCGAGCAGGCAGGCACCGTAGGGCGGCAGCGGCTGCTCGCCGCAGGGGTTGGTGGCGCTGATGGTCTCGCAGTAATGCAGGTTGTTGCGGGTGTTGATGCGGTCGATGAAGATCACGCCGGGCTCGGCATAGGCATAGGTCGCCCGCATGATCTTGTCCCACAGCTCGCGCGCCTGCACGGTGCGATAGGCGGTGCCGTTGAATTTCAGCTCCCAAGGCAGGTTCTGCTTCACGGCCGCCATGAAGGCATCGGTCACCAGAACTGACAGATTGAACATGCGCAGCCGGTTGGCCTCGCGCTTGGCCTCGATGAAGGCCTCGATATCGGGATGGTCGCAGCGCAGCGTCGCCATCATGGCGCCGCGCCGGCTGCCGGCCGACATGATGGTGCGGCACATCGCGTCCCACACATCCATGAACGACAGCGGCCCCGAGGCATCGGCGCCCACGCCTTTTACCGGCGCGCCGCGCGGGCGCAGGGTGGAGAAGTCATAGCCGATGCCACCGCCCTGCTGCATGGTCAGCGCGGCTTCCTTCAGATGCTCGAAGATGCCGCCCATGTCGTCGGGCACCGTGCCCATGACGAAGCAGTTGAACAGCGTCACCTTGCGCGCGGTGCCGGCGCCGGCCACGATGCGGCCGGCCGGCAGGAAGCGGAAATCCTGCAGCGCCTCGAAGAAGCCAGGCGTGTGCGCGGCCGGATCGGTCTCGGCCTGGGCCAGGGCCTGCGCGATGCGATGCCAGGTGTCGGGGATGGTCTGATCCACCGGCGCGCCGTCGGGCCCCTTCAGGCGATATTTCATGTCCCAGATCTGCTGGGAAATCGGTGCAATCGGCGACATCGGTAAGCAACCCTCAAAGACGGAAACGGCGCCGGATGGAGATCCGCGCCGCACACAAGCTCAGGCTGACTCTATCGCCCGGGCGGACAGAGTCGAGTCAATTGTTCTCTGAATGTTTCTACAGATTGATCCGCAGGGGTGTGGGCAACAATATCTTGTAATGCCTGATAAATTGGGGTTATCCCGGCGATCCACAAGCGAGCCCCGGCGAGTTATCCCGGGTTTTCCACAGGGGCGGAGCGCCCGGACCTGGTCACGCCCCGGGATCGTTGGCGGCCTGCGCCAACGCGGCCTGAACGCCGGTCGCCCAGTCGCGGAACAGAGCCGTGTCTTCGTCGAACATCGCGCGGGTGACATTCGCCACGGCGAAAATCTGGCCGCGCTCCTCATGCGCTTCGGCATAAGGGTTGTCGGCGGCAATCTCGACGCCGATATCGCCGGGCTTTGCCCCCATCTTCAGCACGTAACAGTCGCGCTCGGGGTGATCCCGGTGCATCGCCGCGGTCAGCGCCAGCCAGGCGGCACCCATCGCCAGCGCGTTGGCCTCGGCGCCGCCTTTCAGGTGATCGCCGGCCTCGATGCTGTTCGCCAGCATGTCCCACATCTGCAGGCGGAACGCCGCAAAGGCGAGGCCGGAGCTTGCCATCATCCGGTTGGCCATGTTGGAGAAGATGAGCGCCTGGGCCAACGGCATCTTGAACTGCATCTCGCCGAGACCATACTGGATGGCAAAGGCATAGGTCGGTGCTGCAGTCATTGCAGTGCGGCTTTCGTTTCAGCCTCCAGCACCGCATTGGCGCTTTCGATGCGGGTTTCCAGCTCTTTCATGAAGGTGTCGCGGTCCAGCCCGGCCGGAATCGCGGGAAGGAAGCGCAGCACGATGGTGCCGGGCCGGCGCAGCAGGCCGCGCTTGGGCCAGAAGAAGCCGGAATTCAGCGCCACCGGCACCACCGGGATTTTCAGGTCGCGATACAGCGCGGCCACGCCGGGCTGATACGGCACATGCTCGCCCGGCAGGGTGCGGGTGCCCTGGGGAAAGATCAGGATCTTGCGGCCATCGGCCACAGCGGCGCGCGCATCCTTCAGCATCTGCTTCAGCGCCTTGGCGCCGCCATCGCGGTCGACCGCGATCATGCCCTGCGCCAGGCAGAGCGAGCCGTAGATCGGGATGTTGAGCAGCTCCTGCTTCATCACGATGGCGGGCGCGCGAAACAGCCGCAGCACGATGGCGGTGTCCCACAGCGACTGGTGCTTGGCCGCGATCATCGCCGGGCCGGCAGGGATATGCTCCTGCCCCTCGATGCGCACCTGGATGTCGCAGATCGCGCGCAGCAGCCAGTTGATGCCGTCCGACCACACGGCGCCGATGCTGACGATATGCGCGCGGCGGCCCAGACCCAGCGGGATCAGGGCATAGAGCGCAACCAGCGTGCTCCAGCTTAAGAAAGCGATCTGGAACAGCAGCGAGCGCAGTCCGGTCACTGCGGCTTCTCCTGCTTTTCCGCAGCGGGCTTCTCTGCAGCAGGCTTCTCAGCAACCGTGGCGGCCAGCTGGCTGCCCAGATGGGCGCGCAGCAATGCGGCGATGTATTTGCTGTATTCGCCGAGCAGGAACACGGTGGCGGTGCGGCGCTGCCACCAGTCTTCCACCCGCATGGCATCGGAGCGCACCGGATGCGGCAGGATGGTGATGCCTGAAGGAATGCGGCCGAATTCGACCAGCGCGCGCGGCATGTGGTAATTCGCCGTCACCAGCCGGATGGTCTTGTAGCCGCGCGCTGTCGCCCAGCTCACCGTCTCGGCGGCATTGCCCGCCGTGTCGTCGGCCTCAAAGCCGAGATCGACGCAGCATTCGAACAGCAGCTGCAGATCGATGCCCTGCCAGTTGCTGCTCGCCTGCGCCGCATCGGGCATGGTCGGCAGCGCGGCCTGCTGCAGCGAGGCCTTGGTGGTGGTCTGCGCCACGCCCGACACCAGCAGGCGCTCGGCCTTGCCGTCATGCAGCAGCCGCAGTGCCGTGCCCATGCGCGCGGCGCCGCCGGTCAGCACCACGATGGCATCGGTCGGTGCCTCCGTGGGCGGTGCCAGCAGCTCGACGCGCTCGACATAGGCGATCGAACCGCCGAGCCACAGCAGGCACAGCACGGCCAGCAGCACCAGCCAGCGCCAGATGCGGGTGAAGAAGGAGGGTGCAGTCTCGTCGTCGTTACGCGGCATCAGGATTCGGGGGGCTGGTCGGTGGACTGAGAGGTTTCGGCAAGCAGGCGGTCGACCGCATCGGGCAGATGTTCGGTCACGGTCACCGGCAGCAGATCGGCCGGCAGGCCCTTGGCCTGCGTGGCGGCGCCCTTGCCGCTGCGCACCAGGATGCGGCGGCAGCCGGCCGCCGCTGCGGCCTGCAGGTCGGTGACGCTGTCGCCGATGAACACGGTTTCGGCCGGCGTCTTGCGGAACTGTGCCATCGCCTCGCGCAGCATGCCCGGGCCGGGCTTGCGCCGGTCGGTCTGCGCCCAGGGCGGATCGGGTGCGAAAAAGATCGCATCGATCTTCGCGCCGTCACGGGCCAGATGCGCGCGCATGTCATCATGGATGCGGCCCAGCATGGCGGCGTCGATGATGCCCTTGCCCACACAGGCCTGGTTCGTGCACAGCGCCACCGGCCAGCCGCGCGCATTCAGCTTCGCCACCGCAGCCCCAACACCGGGCAGCATGATCAGTTCCGCCGGCGACTTCACATAGTCGTCGGGATAATCCCGGTTCAGAACACCATCACGGTCAAGCAGGATCAGCATCTGGCTTTTCTACAGCATGGAGCGCAATTCGCCGAGTACCGTCAGGCGCGCGGTGATGATGGCCAGCCCGGCGGCCCCGAATGGCAGCAGCGGCAAAGCCAGCCAGTGCCACCACATCATGGCCAGGCCGGGCAGCAATCCGGTGCCGACACCGCCGGCCAGCAGCTGGATGGCGACCAGCACGGCGGCGGCAAGGCCGGCGCCGATGATGCCGCCACGGATGGCTTGCGATGCCACATGGCGCTGGAACTGCCGGGCGATATAGCCGTCCTCGGCGCCGATCAGATGCAGCAGCTCGATGGTGTCGCGCCGTGCCGCAAGGCCGGCCCGCGTCGCAAAGATCACCATGGCGGCGGCCGCCAGCCCGACCAGCAGCACGATGCCGCCGCCGAGCGATTGCAGCAGGCGGCCCAGCTGCACCAGGCGATCAAGCCAGGGCTTGGGATCGTCCAGCCGCGCGCCGGGCACCGCGCCTTGCAGGCGTGCGCTCAAGGCTTCGATCGACAGCGCGGCATTGTCGCCCAGGGTCACGTCGATCATGCCGGGCAGCGGCAGGTCGGCCTGCAGCGCCTCGGCGCCCAGCCAGGGCTGCAGCAGGGCCTCCACCGCGCGGCGGTCGATGATCTGCACGTCGGTGATGCCGGGCACGCTGCGCAGCAGATTGACGGCGGCATCCAGCCGCGGCTGCATCGGCTGGCCCGGCCGGTCGGCGATCTGCACGGTCAGCTTGGCCGACACGCCACGGCGCCAGCCATCGATGGTGCCATCCAGCGCCAGCGCGCCCACCAGTGCCAGGGCGGCGAGGAACACCATCACTGCCAGCGCCCAGGGCAGGAAACGCGCGGTCGAATCCGCCTCCAGCTGCAGGTCGGAGATCGCGGCTTTCTTGCGCGGCCGGCTCATCGGGCGGACCCCGCGGCCGGCCGGTCGATCACCAGCTGGCCGGCGCGCAGGCGCATCACCGGAAAGCGGAACTGGTCGAGCAGATGCGTGTCATGGGTCGCCAGCACGACGGCGGTGCCCAGCTTGTTCAGCTCGACGAACAGATACATCAGGCGCTGCGCCATGTCGGGGTCGACGTTGCCGGTCGGCTCGTCGGCCAGCAGCAGGCTGGGCCTGGCGATGACGGCGCGCGCAATCGCCACGCGCTGTTTCTCGCCGCCAGAGAGCGTTGCCGGCCGCGCATCCAGCCGGTCGCCCAGGCCCACCCAGGTCAGCAGCTCGATCACATGCTCGCGCGCGCGTTTTTCATCGGCGCCGGCAATGCGCAGCGGCAGCGCCACATTGTCCAGCGCACTCAGATGGTCCAGCAGGCGGAAATCCTGGAACACCACGCCGATCCGGCGCCGCAGCATCGGCAGGGCGGCGCGGCTGGCGGTGGAAACATCCTGGCCGAACATGCTGATCAGGCCGCGACTCGGGCGCAGCGCCAGGTACAGCAGTTTGAGCAGGGAGGTCTTGCCGGCGCCGCTGGGGCCGGCCAGGAAATGGAAGGAACCGGTGCCCAGCTCGAAACTGACGTCGCGCAGCACCTCCGGCCCAGGTCCGTATCGCATCCCGACGTTCTGGAACCGCACCAAGCCCGAGTCCCTCCGATTCTCTTAACGCCTTGCGCGCCAATATCTTGCGGGGCAGTAGGGTTGCCTCCGCGGCCCTGTCCGTCCTATAAGGGAAAGCATCCGGAAACGCAAAAGGACTGGCTCCAGGCAGATTTCAGGCATGATCCTCACCTGCCCAGCCTGCGCGACCCGTTTCCAGGTCGACCCCACCGCATTCGGCGCCGCCCCGCGCAAGGTCCGCTGTTCCGTCTGCCGGAACACCTGGCAGCAGGAACCGCTGCCCGAACCCGCGCCCCCGCCGCCGCCTGCGCCGCCAGCGGCCAAGCCTGTACCCTCGGTGCTGGAGCAGATGGCCGAGGCCGCCGCCGCCGCTGAAGAAGAATGGGTGCCGCCGCCGCCGCCGGGCGGCAAGCCGCCCTCTCAGTCAAGCTTGGCGCCTCCACCCCCGCCAGCGCTCGATCTGGGGCCGGCTGATCTGTCACCGCCGCCGCCGCGAATCACCGGTTTTGACGATGACGAGCTGCTGGATCGCGAGCGCGACCGCCCGCCGCTGCATCCGCCGCTGGACGAGCCGCTGGCCGGCATGGGCGATGAAGACCCCGACGAGGCGCTGAATCGCCGCCGGGCCCGGCTGGCCGAGGCCGGGGTGCAGCGCCCGCCGACCAAGCCGAAAAAGCCGCGCTCCTGGGCCTGGCTCGGCTGGATGCTGCTGTTCGGCCTGCTGGGCGGCATGATCGGCGGCGGCTACGAGAAACGGGTCGAACTGGTCGCCTTCTACCCGCCCCTGGCCAAGCTGTATGAACAGCTCGGCATTCCGGTCGAGGCGGCGCAGTGGCTCGGCCTGGAGCTGCATAACCTGAAATCCTCCACCGTGCTCGACAGCGGCACCACCCGGGTGACCGTCTCGGGCGAGGTGCTGAATGTCAGCGAGACGGAGCGGGTACTGCCGGCCATCCGCATCGCCATGCGCGGCGCCGGCGGCCAGGATCTGGGCGCCTTCACCATCAAGATGGAGCAGAACAGCATCGCCGCCGGCGAGCGCCTCAGCTTCAATGTCCAGCTGCCCGCCCCCAAGGACGAGGTGACCGACCTCGAGGTCGCCTTCGCCAGCCAGCCCGCCGCCCCCTGAACCGGCCGCACTTCCCGGTTGATCGGAACGTCGATAATGCACGTTCCTTTTCATGATTCGTTGGGGTAGGATTCATGACAGCCGGTGCATGGGGCCGCCCGGTTCGTACCAAAGCTGATTCCAGAACAGGTGGCTGTCGAGGGGCAGAAAACTGCCCGCGTCGCGGTAGCCGTCGGCGAGGGTGAATGGCGCGGATACTGGTCGCAGAAGACGAAGTGGCGGTTCGCGAATTTATCCGGCGGGTGCTCGAGCTTCGCGGCCATGAGGTTGTCGTGGTCGGCGATGGCGCCGAAGCGGTGGTCAAGCTGGCCCGCATGCCCTTCGATCTGCTGATCACCGATGTGGCGATGCCGAACATGGATGGCGTCGAACTGTCGCTGAAAGTGGGGCGCGATTATCCCAATCTCTCGGTGCTGCTGATGTCGGGCTATGCCCTGCCGCCGCGCCGCCGCGCCGACGATATCGGCAGTCTCGCCAGCATGGTGCTGCAGAAGCCCTTTAGCATGGTCGACCTCAATGAGGCGGTCGAGCGCATGCTGGCCGAGCGCCAGCCGGCGGATTAGCCAGCCGGCGGATTAGAGCGGGTTCGAGACTTCCAGCAGATTGCCGTCAGGGTCGCGCAGGTAGATCGACAGGATCGGCCCGGTCGCACCGGTGCGCGGCACCGGCCCTTCGATGACAGCGATGCCGAGCTGCTGCAGATGCGCCGCCACGTCGGCCACTGGCTTTGCAGTCAGGAAGCACAGATCCGCACTGCCCGGCATCGCAGTTTTCGCCTTGGGTTCGAATTCGCGGCCCTGCTGGTGCAGGTTGATCTTCTGCCGGCCGAAACCCAGCGCCACGCGCGCGCTGCCGTCTTTCGCGGTGAAGCGCACGGCCTGCATGCCCAGCACCGATTCATAGAAGCGCACCGTGGCATCGATGTCGCGCACGGTCAGCACCAGGTGGTCGAGGCTGTCGATCATGGATGAGGTCTGGGCGGGGTCGGGTGCGATGGCGCAAAGCCCGCAGCGGGTGTCCGCTCAGAACCGCCGCAGCAGGCGGTCGAGATATTCCAGCTCCTGCGGCGCGCGTTCGCGGTTGCCGGCGCGGCGCTGCAGCTCTTCCAGGATGCGCCGCGCGCGTTCCACCGGCGCCAGGTCGGGCACCTTGGTGGCCTCGCCGGCATTCTCGTAGCCGGTGGTGTTGCGGCCGAGCGGGTCGCGCACCGGGTTGCGCTGGTTCTGCCGCGCATCGGCCGAGGGCGCCTGGCCATCGGGATTGCCGCGCTGGGCCTGCTGCATCTGGTTCAGGCCCTGGCGCATCTGGTCCAGCGCATCGGTCTGGCCCTGCATCGCCTCGCCGGGTTCGCCACGGCGCAGGGATTCGCGCGCATCGCGCATCGAACGGTCGGCCTTACCCAGCTGGTCGGGCAGCGGCATGCCGCGTTCGGCCAGCCGGCCCATCATCTCGCCCAGCTTGCGGCGCAGCTCTTCCTGCTGGCGCGCATCGGCTTCGTTCTCGCCGCGCTGCTGGCCATCGCCACGGCCATATTGCTGGCTGCGGCGGAAGCTGCGGTCGAGCAGTTGCTGCTGCTGGCGCAGCATCTCGCCGAATTCCTGCATCATCTGGCCGTTCTGACCCTGGCCGCGCTGCCCGCGCTGGCCCTGCTGCCGCTGGCGCCCCTCGGGCATGCGGGCCAGCTTGCCGTTCTTCATCGCTTCCATCATGCGCTGCATCTGCTGCAGCATCTCTTTCGCCGCATCGCGGTCGCCCATCTGGGCCATGTCCTGCGCGCGGTCCATCATCTCCTGCATGTCTTCGCCGCTCATGGCTTCTTCGTCTTCGCCCAGCTCCTCGGGCTCCTCGCCGCGCGCCATGCGCTCCATCGCATCCTGCATCATCTGCTCGAGCATGCGATTCATCGCCTCGCGCATTTCCTGCATCAGCTTCTGGATTTCCGCATCATCCGCATTGCGGTCGATGGCATCCTGCAGCTTGTCCATCAGCGCCTGGAAATCCTTGTCGGCCTGGCTCTTGCGGCCTTCCTCGATATGCAGCGCGGTCTGCCACATCAGATCCTGCACGGCGCTGATCGAGGGCGCGCTGCGATTGAGGTTGAGCCGCGCCGCCGACATGCGCAGGCCCAGATGCGCGGTGTAATCCTCGCGATAGCGTTCCGGCGCCAGGCTCAAGCCGCGCAGGGCGGTCACCACGCGCTGGTATTGCGCCGGCTTCAGCGCCAGGTCGCGGCGCTGCTCGACGATGGCTTTGGCCACCGGATGGGTGAAGCGGCGCGCCGGCAGGGTGACGGTGACCGGATCGCTGCGCCCGGTCTGGCCCAGCGCATCGACGGCCACCAGGGTCATCGCCACCTGCAGCCCGGCCCAGGGATGCGCGGTGAAATCGAAGCTCTGCTTGTCGCTGACCGCACCGGCGCCGGCCGGCGGCGTCGGCCAGTCGACCGATACCGGCTGCTCGGCGCCATCGCGGGTCATCTCGATGCGCACCTGCTGGATGCCGTAATCGTCCTCGGCATTGAAGGCGATCTCCAGTTCGGTGCGTTTGCTGGCCTTGGGCTCTTCCGAAATGCTGATCTGCGGCGGCAGGTCGGGCACCACGCGCAGCGGCCATTCGGCAAACATCTTGTCGCGCCGCATCAGGCTCAGCACCGGGGTGGCGCCCTGCGTCAGGTCGATGGCGAGATCGATCTCGCCATTGCGCTCGTCGATCGCGTTCAGCGGCTGCTCGCTCTTGCCCAGCTTCAGCGTGAAGCCGGCCGGCGGCGCGGCCAGCCGCAGCTTGAGCAGGCTGCCGGTCGGCACGTTCAGCTGCGCCGTGCCGATCTGGATCTGGTTCGGCTGCGCGGTCACCGGCACCGGCTTGCCGTCGCGGGTCAGGAACAGCGGCGCCTTGCCGGTATAGGGCGGCGGGGTGATCCAGGCTTCCACGGCCAGCAGGGCGCCGGGCGCCAGCGCCGTGCCGGGATTGAGCGTATCGGCCAGTCGCTGCTGGCGGTCCTCGCCGGGGCTGGCCCAGGCGACAACCAGCAGCAGGCCAAGGGCGGCGCGGAAGCCCCAGACATCCTTGCGCCACCAGCCGGCTTCCGGCGTGCCGACCTTGACGGTGGCGAGCTGTTCCAGGGCGCGACGGCGATGCAGCGCCCACAGCGCGCGGGCGATCGGATCCTGCTGTTCGGCGGCGAGACTGTCGGCGGCGGCTTCCAGCGGGCGATGCTGCAGCAGGTTGACGCGTTCGAGCCGGCGCATGGCATCGGCCCGGCTGGGCCAGCCCACCAGGCGCAGCTCGCGCCACAGCGTGACAGCCAGGGCACCGGCGAAACCAGCCAGTGCCAGCCAGTGCAGCCAGACCGGGATGAAGCGCCAGACATCGAAGCCGGCGAGAATGAAGAAAACGGCGATCACGGCGCCGGCCGGCATCAGGGCGGGCCAGAAGCGCTCCCAGAACAGGGCGCCACGGGCAAAGGCAAGGCGACGTTCCAGCACCGGCGCCAGGGTCTGGGCCGGGGCCGTCTCGGTGGAAGTTACGCCTTCGCCTCGCTGCGCCATACCGGCTGGATCTCCAGGGCCGTCATCTCATCGATGCTAGGGCGACGCCGAACAATGGCAAACCTGTCGCCATGCACCAGAACCTCCGGGGCCAACGGCCGCGCGTTGTAGGTGGAGGCCATGGACGAACTATACGCACCCGCCGACAGGATGGCGAGCAAATCTCCGTCATCGACCGGCGGCATCGGCCGGTCTTCGGCAAAGGTGTCGCCGCTCTCGCAGACCGGGCCGACGATATCCACCGGCACCACCTCCGCGTCGGGATTTGGCGCTTTTACAGGCACGATGCGGTGGAACGCCTCATACATCGCCGGCCGGATCAGGTCGTTCATGCCGGCATCGAGGATCAGGAAGGTCTTGCCTTCGGCCGGCTTCACAAAGGTCACACCGGTCAGCAGCAGGCCGGCATTGCCGACCAGGTAACGGCCGGGCTCCAGCGCGATCTCGCAGCCCAGCGGGGCGATGTATTTGCGCACCAGGGCGGCATAGGCCGTCGGGTCCGGCGGCGTCTCGTCGTCATAGGTGATGCCGATGCCGCCGCCCAGATCGATGCGGCGGATGTCATGGCCATCGGCGCGCAGTTCGGCCACCAGCTCGGCGACACGGATGAAGGTGTCTTCATAGGGCGTCAGGTCGGTCAGCTGGCTGCCGATATGCACATGCACGCCGGTGATGCTGATGCCGGGCAGCTTGGCCGCCATCGCATAGACCTCGCGGGCGCGGCGATAGGAAATGCCAAACTTGTTCTCGGCCTTGCCGGTGGTGATCTTCTTATGCGTCTTGGCATCGACATCGGGATTGATGCGGATGGCGACCGGCGCCTTCACGCCCATGCCGCTGGCGACATCCGACAGCGCCTGCAGCTCGGGTTCCGACTCGACATTGAACTGCGCGATGCCGGTGTTGCCGGCCTTCAGCGCCAGCGCCATCTCGGCTTTCGTCTTGCCCACGCCGGCGAAGATGATCTTGCCCGGCGCGATGCCGGCCTTCATCGCCAGCTGCAGCTCGCCCGACGAGACCACGTCGGCGCCGGCGCCCAGCGAACCGAAATGCCGCAGCACGGCCAGGTTGGCATTGGCCTTCATCGCATAGGCGATCAGCACCGGCAGGCCGGCAAAGGCCTCGGCCAGGCTGGTGTAGCGGTCGGTCAGCGCCGCCGTGCTGTAGACATAGGCCGGCGTGCCAACCTCGGCGGCGATGTGATCCAGCGGCACGCCTTCGGCATGCAGCACGCCGTTGCGATAGGCAAACCAGGGCAGTCCAGTCATGACGGAAATCTCAGTAATAACGGATGGGGTCGCGGCGCGGCTGCGTCACGCCCGGGCGGTCGATGGCATCGGGCGGATAATCCGGCACATCCTTGCGACCGCAGGCGGCCAGGCCGGATGCAGCGAGAATCAGCAGCAGGATGGCAGGCTTGATACGCATCAGGCTTTGTCCCGCTTTTTGGCTCCGCGGGCAAGGGCTTCCTTGGCCAGCTGCTTGCGCCAGCGCGCCACCTGCGCCTTTACATTGGCTGGCGCGGTGCCGCCGTAGGAAACGCGGCTCTTCACCGAGTTCTGCACGCCCAGCACGGCGAAGATGTCCTTGGTGATACGCTTCTCCACGCTCTGCATCTCGGCCAGCGTCAGTGCCTCCAGCGGCTTGTTCTGCAACTCGGCCATGCGCACCAGGCTGCCGGCCACGTGATGGGCCTGGCGGAACGGCATGTCGATCTTGCGCACGCACCAGTCGGCCAGATCGGTGGCGGTGGTGTAGCCTTCGCCGGCGGCATCCTGCATGCGCGGCGCATTGGCCTTCAGGTCGGCGATCATGCCGGCCGTGGCGGCGATGCAGAGTTCCAGGCTGTCGACCGCGTCGAAGGTCGGCTCCTTGTCTTCCTGCATGTCCTTGCCATAGGTCATCGGCAGGCCCTTCATGGTGATGAGAAGGGCGTTCAGGCTGCCGACGATGCGCCCCACCTTGCCGCGGACCAGTTCAGCGGCATCGGGATTGCGCTTCTGCGGCATGATGGATGAGCCGGTGGTGAAGGCGTCGCTGAGCGTGACGAAGCGGAACTGCGCGGATGTCCACAGCACGATCTCCTCGGCAAGGCGCGACAGATGCACGGCGCAGATCGCGGCAGCAGACAGGAATTCCAGCGCGTAGTCGCGGTCGGCCACCGCATCCAGCGAATTCGCCATCGGCCGCGCAAAGCCCAGCTCCTTGGCCGTGCTGGCGCGGTCGATCGGCAGCGATGTGCCGGCGAGCGCCGCCGCACCCAGCGGGCTTTCGTTCAGGCGTTCACGCGCATCTTTCAGGCGGCTGCGATCACGGCCCACCATCTCGACATAGGCCATCATATGATGGCCGAAGGTGACCGGCTGCGCGGCCTGCAGATGGGTGAAGCCCGGCATCACGGTTGCGGCATACTCCTCGGCGCGGCGCAGCAGGGTGGTCTGCAGGTCCAGCAGCCCGGCATCGATGCGGTCGATGGCATCGCGCACCCAGAGGCGGAAATCGGTCGCCACCTGGTCGTTGCGCGAGCGCGCGGTGTGCAGGCGGCCGGCCGGCTTGCCGATCAGCTCGCTGAGTCGCGCCTCCACATGCATGTGGATGTCTTCCAGGGCCAGATCGATCTTGAACTTGCCGGCCTCGATTTCACGCAGAATTGTCTCCAGCCCGCGCAGGATTGTCTTGCCCTCGGCGGCGGAAATGAGACCCTGTCGCACCAGCATGCGGCAATGCGCCATCGAGCCGCGGATGTCCTGGCGGTACAGCCTCCGGTCGAAGCGGATCGAGGCGTTGATCTCGGTCATGATCGCCGCCGGCCCTGCGGCAAAGCGCCCGCCCCACATGCTGTTGGCTTGTTTCCGGGGTGTCTTGCTCTTATTTGGTGTTTTGCGTGCGGCCATGATCGGGATGAATACGGGTATGAAGCGGTTTCTGGTGATGACGGCAGTGGTTCTCGGCCTGGCGAATACCGCTATGGCAGCTGAACTCCCGCGTGTCGGAGAGATGCGGAAATTTAGCGTCTCGGCGGAACGGAAACCAGTCGCGCCGGCCGAATTCCATGATCCCGAAGACAAACCGACCAGCCTGGACGCCTATAAGGGCCAGGTGGTGCTGGTCAATCTCTGGGCCACCTGGTGTCTGCCCTGCCGCGAGGAGATGCCGGCGCTTGACCGCCTGCAGGGCCTGCGCGGCGGCCGCGACTTCACCGTGCTCACCGTGGCGCAGGATCGCGCCGGCCGGGCCAAGGTGGAGAAATTCCTCGGCGAGATCGGCGCCCGGCGCCTGCCGGCGGCGCTGGATACCAGCATGAAGTCGGGTCGTGCCTGGGGCACGGTCGGCCTGCCCACCACCATCCTGATCGACCGCCAGGGCCGCGAGGTCGGCCGCCTGATCGGCGGTGCCGAATGGGACCACGCCGATGCGCTCAAGCTGATCGACGCGGTCATAGCTGAAAAATAGGGATCGCGGAGAAATAGCTCGTAACGCGTCGTTCCCGCGAAAGCGGGAACCCAGTCTCTCCCCCGGGCTGGATTGCCCGCCTTCGCGGGCATGACGATGGTGGGTGTTAACCTGTCTCAGTTGCGAGTAATTCTCAAATAAGCTAACGTCCGCCCGAAACGGGGGACGATGACCACTTTCCGCGATGGCCTTTTTGCCGCTTTTTTCGATCATCAGGATGGCCTGAAGCGCTTCCTGCGGCGTCGGCTGGGCAATGCGGCGCTGGCCGAGGACCTGACCCAGGAAACCTGGCTGCGGGCGGCGGCGGCCAATGCCGCGCCGATCGAGAATCCGAAAAGCTATCTGTTCCGCGTCGCCGCCAATCTGGCCAACGACCACCTGCGCCGCGCCCGCCACGGCATCGAGCTGCAGGGGCAGGAGAGCGTGGTGCCGTTCTATGCCGATCCGCGGCCCTCGCCTGAACAGCAGGCCGCCGGGCGCAGTGAATTGCAGCGCCTGCTGCGCGCGGTCGATGGCCTCAGCCCGCGGGCGCGCGAGGTGTTCATTCTGGCCAAGGTGCATGAGCTGAGCCATGCCGAGATCGCCCTGCGCCTCGGCATCGCCAAAAACACCGTGATGGTGCACATGGCGAATGCGCTGGAATACCTGCACATGCACTTCCAGCGCGATGCCGACTAATGGTGACGGGCCCCGCGAAACGTCTCACCCAGTAGGCCGGTTTCCGGTCTGTGTTTTACCAAGGCCATCGCCCCATGATGGCGCGAGGAATGATGGAACTGAAAGACCACACATCGGCCCTGCACGACGCACGGCACTGGTTTGTGCTGCTGCGTGACGATGCCGCCAGCGCCGCGGATCGCGCGGCCTTTGCCGCCTGGCTGGCGGCCGATCCGCTGCATCGGCAGGCCTGGACCGAAACCGAGCAGCTCTGGCGCCGCATGGATGCCGTGGTGCCGGTGCTGCGCGCCCGTGAACCGCTGCGCGATGCTGTGTCGGCGCCGCTGGTGTCACGGCGCGGCTGGCTCAAACAGGCCGCCGCCGCAGCCCTGGTGCTGGGCGGCGGTACGTATCTGGCAACGGCGCCTGCCTTCATGGCTGATCATCGCACCGCCGTGGGCGAGCGCCGGGTGATTGCGCTGTCCGATGGCTCGGTGGTCGATCTCGCAGGCGACAGTGCGGTTTCGGTGGCGATGGAGTCCGGCCTGCGCCGCGTTACGCTGCATCATGGCCAGGCCTATTTCCAGGTGGCGCCCGATGCGGCGCGGCCCTTCGTGGTGGCGGCCGGCAATGGCGAGATTCGCGCACTGGGCACCGCCTTCGATGTCCGGCGCGGGCAGGACAGCGTGCGCGTGGCAGTAAGCGAGCATGCCGTCGCCGTCACGCTGGATGGCCGCCGTCTCGAAGCCGTGCGTCTGGATGAGGGCCGTGCCCTGCAATATGGCGCCGACGGCATCGGGCCGACGACGGCGGCCGATATCGCCGCGCTGCTGTCCTGGCGCCAGGACCGGCTGTTCTTCCAGGAGGCGCCGCTGGGCGAGGTGGTGGCCGATCTCGACCGCTACCGGCCGGGCCGCATCGTGATCGCCGATGCCGCCGTCGCCGCCCTGCCGGTGACCGGCTTTTTCCACACCGCCCAGGCCGAAGCGGCGCTGCAGACCATCGCCGCCACCCTGCCGGTGCGCCTGACCCGGCTGACCGACCGTCTGGTGATCATCCGCGCGCGCTGACCGGCCGCCCCGCTGATCCTGCGGGCAAAAAATCTGCATACCCGACTAATTGTTCCGGCCCCGCCCATCCGTCTCAGTTTCACATGCTATCGCGTTTCAGTTGCAATACTTGCGGTCTTCACAAGATTCGCACTGTTCTTTCAAGGGGTTCGGGGATGACTCAGGATACACGGGGCGGCATCGCCCAGGCCGCAGCGGCGGCGCTCTGCAGCCTTGCGGCCCTGGCGGCCCCCATGGCCGTCGCGCTCGCGGGTCCGCTGCTCGCCAGCAGCCCGGCGGCGGCCCAGACGGCCCAGACCCATGCCTTCGCCATTCCGGCCCAGCCGCTGGTCACGGCCCTGGCGCGCTTCACCGAAATCTCCGGTGTGCAGTTCTTTTTCGATGCCGGGATGGCGCGCAACGCGCAGTCGCCGGGCGTGACCGGCAGCCTGACGCCCGAGGCCGCCCTGCAGGGCCTGCTGGCCGGCACCGGCCTCACCTATCGCTTCACCAACCCAACCACGGTGACGCTGGTGGAGGCACCGAAGACCGGGGCCGCGGCGGTGCTGCCCACCATCGCTGTCGAGGGCCGCAAGAGCAACAGCACCGCGGCGCTCAGCGAGCTGCCCGATCCCTATGCCGGCGGGCAGGTGGCGCGCGGCAGCCGGCTCGGCATGCTCGGCAATCGTGATTTCATGGATACGCCGCTCAGCACCACCAGCTACACCGCCGCCAAGATCGAGGACCAGCAGGCCGTCAGCATGGCCGAGGTGGTCAGCAACGATCCGTCGGTGCGGGTCACCGGCCATGCCGGTGGCATCCTGGATGCGTTTTTCATCCGCGGCTTTCCGGTCAACGAAGGCAATGTCGGCGAGACCGCCTTCGATGGCGTCTATGGCGTCGCGCCCAGCTTCCGGGTGCTGACCGAATATGCCGAGCGGATCGAGGTGATCAAGGGCGCCACCGCGCTGCTCTACGGCATGGCGCCGAACAGCGCGGTCGGCGGCGGCATCAACATCGTGCCCAAGCGCGCGCTGGAAACCGATCTCAACCGCGTCACGCTGGATTACAGCGAGGAATCGCAGTTCGGCACCCGTGTCGATGTCAGCCGGCGCTATGGCGAGAACCGCGAATTCGGCATCCGCTTCAACGGCAGCTACCATGATGGCGACACCCAGGCCGACAACCAGTCGCGCACCGCTGCGGTCGGCGCGCTGGCGATGGATTACCGCACCGAGCGTTTCCGCGGCTCGGTCGACCTGATCCACCAGGCCGAGGATTTCAACGCGCCCGCGCGTCCGCTGTTCCTCACCACCGGTCTGGCGACGCCGGATGCGCCGAATAACCGGCGCAACATCACGCAGTCCTGGGAATGGTCGGAAATCACCGATCAGGCCGGCCTGCTGAAGGGCGAACTCGATCTCAACGACCAGATCACGCTGTTCGCCAATTTCGGCGGCGGCCAGACCCGCGTCGACCGCCTGTTCGGCGCGCCGACCATACTCAATGCAGCCGGCAACACCTCGGTGACGCCGGCGCGCTGGGCGCAGGAAACCGACCGCATCGTCGGCGATGGCGGCCTGCGCGGCAAATTCGAGACCGGCGCGGTGAGCCACACCGCCACGCTGCAGGCGACGCGCTATCACGACGAGATCTCGCGCGGCACGGTCAATGCCGGGCAGGCGGTGCTGTCCAATATCTACAATCCGGTGGCGCGGCCGGCGCAGAGCGTGGCCGAGCCCAGTTCGCTGCCCAAGGTGTCGGAAACCGACCTCACCGGCGTGGCACTGGCCGATACCCTGGCGCTGCTGGATGAACGCATCCAGCTGACGCTGGGTCTTCGTCACCAGATGGTGGACTCGCGCAATTTCAGCACGGCCGGCGCGGTCACCTCCAGCTACAGCGAAGACGCCAACACGCCGATGGCCGGCGTGGTGGTCAAGCCGTGGCAGCATGTCTCGCTCTACAGCAGCTATATCGAAGGCCTCAGCAAGGGCGATGTGGCGCCCAGCAACGCGGTGAATGCCGGCGAGGCGATGGCGCCCTATGTCTCGAAGCAGTATGAGGCCGGCGTGAAGGTCGATTTCGGCCGCGTCGCCGCCACCGCAGCGCTGTTCCAGCTGACCAAGCCGTCCGGCCAGCTGGTCAACAGCGTGTATTCCGCCGATGGCGAGCAGCGCAATCGCGGGCTGGAGCTGAATGGCTTCGGCGAACTGCTGCCCAGCCTGCGCCTGCTTGGCGGCGTCACCCTGATCGATGCCGAACTGACGCGCACCAACTCAGCCGCCACGGTCGGCAACCGCCCGATCGGCGTGCCGGAGCTGCTCGGCAATCTGGGCCTGGAATGGGATGCGTCCTTCCTGCAGGGCCTGACCCTGACCGGCAATGCCATCTACACCGGCAGCCAGTATGTGAACACGCAGAACTCGCAGATCATCCCCAGCTGGGTGCGCTACGATCTCGGCGCCCGCTACACCACCACGCTGGGCCAGACGCCCACCACCGTGCGCCTGGTGGTGCGCAACATCCTCGACACCAACTACTGGTCGGGAGTCTCCAGCTTCGGCGGCCTCGGCCAGGGCGAGGCGCGCACCATGCTGCTGTCCACCAGCTTCGATTTCTGAGGCACAAAAAGAAAAAGGGGCCGCAAGGCCCCTTTTTTGATTCCCGGTCTGACGCTTTACCGCGTTGGCGTCGGATGCTCGCCGCGATAGTCGTAGAAGCCGCGGTTGGTCTTGCGACCCAGCCAGCCGGCCTCGACATACTTCACCAGCAGCGGGCAGGGGCGATACTTGCTGTCGGCCAGGCCCTCATAGAGCACCTGCATGATCGACAGGCAGGTATCGAGGCCGATGAAGTCGGCGAGCTGCAGCGGCCCCATCGGATGGTTGGCGCCGAGCCGCATGGCGGTGTCGATGGCTTCCACCGAACCAACGCCCTCATACAGCGTGTAGATCGCCTCGTTAATCATCGGCAGCAGGATGCGGTTGACGATGAAGGCGGGGAAATCTTCCGAATTGGCCGGCTGCTTGCCCAGCCGGATGGTCAGTTCGCGCACCTGCTTGAAGGTGTCTTCGTCGGTGGCGATGCCGCGGATCAGCTCGACCAGCGCCATCACCGGCACCGGGTTCATGAAATGCATGCCCATGAACTTTTCCGGCCGGTCGGTGCTGGAGGCCAGACGCGTCACCGAGATCGACGAGGTGTTGGTGGCGAGCAGCGCGCTCGGCTTCAGCACCGGGCAGAGATCGGCGAAGATCTTCTTCTTCAGGCCCTCGTTCTCGGTCGCCGCCTCGACGATGAAGTCGGTCTCGGCAAACGCGCGGATGTCGTTCGATGTGCGGATCAGGCTGAGCGCCGTGGCCTTCTCGGCCTCGGTGATCTTGCCGCGGGCGACCTGGCGGTTCATGTTGCCGCCGATGGTCTCCAGCGCCTTGTCGAGCTGGACGGCATTGATGTCCTGCAGGACGACCTCATAGCCGGCCAGCGCGCAGACATGGGCGATACCATTGCCCATCTGGCCGGCGCCGATCACCCCAATGGTCTTGATCATGCGGTTCTCTGGCTCCGGTTACTTGGCAAGCTCGGCTTCGAGCTCGGGCAGGATCTTGAACAGGTCGCCGACCAGGCCGTAATCGGCCACCTGGAAGATCGGCGCCTCCTCGTCCTTGTTGATGGCGACGATCACCTTCGAATCCTTCATGCCGGCGAGATGCTGGATCGCACCGGAAATGCCGACGGCGATATAGAGCTGCGGCGCGACGATCTTGCCGGTCTGGCCGACCTGGTAGTCGTTCGGCACGAAGCCGGCATCGACCGCAGCGCGGCTGGCACCGACGGCGGCACCGAGCTTGTCGGCGACGGCCTCGATCAGCTTGAAATTCTCGCCCGAGCCCATGCCGCGGCCGCCGGAGACGACGATCTTGGCCGCCGTCAGCTCCGGGCGGTCCGACTTCTGCAGCTCCTGGCCGATGAACTTGGACAGGCCCGGATCGCTGGCGGCCGGCGCGGTTTCAACAGTGGCGGAACCGCCCTCTGCCGCGGCAGCGGCAAAGCCAGTCGTGCGCACGGTGATCACCTTGATGGGATCGGACGACTGCACGGTGGCCATGGCGTTGCCGGCATAGATCGGGCGGACAAAGGTATCCGCCGACTTCACTTCAACGATGCCGGAAATCTGCATCACATCGAGCAAGGCTGCGACGCGCGGCAGCACGTTCTTGCCCGCGGTGGTCTCCGGCGCGACGATGGCGCCATAGCTCTTGCCCAGGCCGGCGACCAGCACGGACAGCGCCTCGGCCAGGCCGTGGCCATACTGCGCACCCTCGACATGGATCACCTTGGCGACACCGGCCACCTTGGCGGCAGCGGCGGCGGCGGCACCGGCATTCTCGCCGGCGACCAGCACATGCACATCACCGCCGATCTTGGTGGCAGCGGTCACGGCATTGAGCGTCGCGCCCTTCAGCGAGGCGTTATCGTGTTCGGCAATAACCAGGACGCTCATCTCAGATCACTCCCGCTTCGGTCTTCAGCTTCTGCACCAGGGTGGCAACGTCCGGCACCTTGATGCCGGCCTTGCGCTTGGGCGGTTCCTCGACCGACAGGGTCTTCAGCCGCGGGGCGATATCGACGCCGAAATCTTCCGGGGTCTTCTCCTCGATCGGCTTCTTCTTCGCCTTCATGATGTTGGGCAGCGAGGCATAGCGCGGCTCGTTCAGGCGCAGGTCGGTGGTCACCACCGCCGGCAGCTTGAGTTCCACGGTCTCCAGGCCGCCGTCCACTTCGCGCACCACCGTGGTCTTGCCATCGGCCAGCGCCACCTTGTTCGCAAACGTGCCCTGCGGCCAGTTCATCAGCGCGGCCAGCATCTGGCCGGTCTGGTTGCTGTCATCGTCGATCGCCTGCTTGCCGACGATCACCAGCTGCGGCTGTTCGGCTTCGGCGATCTTGGCGAGAATCTTGGCAACGGCCAGCGGCTGCACTTCCGAGTCGGTCTTCACCAGGATGCCGCGGTCGGCGCCCATGGCCAGCGCGGTGCGGATGGTTTCCTGCGCCTGGGCCGGGCCGATCGAGACGGCGATCACTTCGGTGGCGGTGCCGGCCTCTTTCAGGCGCACGGCTTCTTCGACGGCGATTTCGTCAAAGGGATTCATCGACATCTTGACGTTGGCGAGATCCACACCCGTCTTGTCCGCCTTGACGCGGATTTTGACGTTGTAGTCCACCACGCGCTTGACCGCGACCAGAACCTTCATGGACAGCAACCCTGATTGTTAGTGCAACAGCTGCGAGAAAAACGGCATTCGGCGATACGGCGCGCGGCCTTGTCATCAGCGGCCACACGCGTTTTTCGCGCTGCACACTATAACCCGTGTTTGGGGCTGTCAACGAACCGCCATGCTGTCTTCAGGGGGCTGATGCAGCAGTCAAGTGCCTCTGCCGCTGGGGAAATTCGCCCGGGGCGGGAGGAAGTTTCAGCCCGCTGCCGCGTTGCCCCAGCGCGCGCGCCAGGCCTGGAACATCAGCACCGTCCACAGGGCATGCTGCCAGTTGCGCCGGCCGCTTAAATGCTCCTGCCAGCGCTGTTGCACCGGGCCCGGATCGATCAGGCCGTCGCGCCGCAGGCTGGTCTCCGACAGCAGGTCGCCGGCCCAGTCCTTCAGCGGTCCGCGCAGCCAGTCGCCCACCGGCATGCCGAAGCCGGTTTTCGGCCGTTCCACCATGGCGCGCGGCACATACTTGTAGAGCACCTGCCGCAGCAGCTTCTTGCCCTGGTTGCCATCCAGCAGCCGGTCGGGCGGCAGGGTCCAGGCATATTCGACCACGCGGTGATCCAGCAACGGCACGCGCGCTTCCAGCGCCACCGCCATGCTGGCGCGATCCACCTTGGTCAGGATGTCGTCGGGCAGATAGGTGGTCATGTCGCGATAGCGCAGGCGGGCGATGGTTTCCGGCAGGTCGTCGGCCAGCGTCGTGTCCTGCGCGGCGCGCGGGCCGCTGCCGGCCACCATGGCCTCGCCATCCCATTGCGACACCAGCGCGCCATACATGGCATCTGCATCGGCCTCGGCCAGGATGGCGGCGCCCTTGTGAATCTTGTCGCCGAGGAATTTCGGCTTGTGGCGCGCCGGCACCGGCGAGAACAGCGTATCCCAGGCATCGGGCGACAGCATCTGCAGCATGCCGGCACCGGCGCGGCGCAGCGGCAGCGGCAGCGGTCCGACGCCGTTCCACACCCGGTCGATGCCGAGATAGCGCACATAGCCGGCGAAGATCTCGTCGCCGCCATCGCCCGACAGCGACACGGTGACCTTCTCGCGCGCCAGTTTGGAGACGAGGTAGGTGGGAATCTGCGAGCTGTCGGAAAACGGCTCGTCATACATGAAGGGCAGGTCGGGGATCACATCGCGCGCATGCTGCGGGTCGATCACCAGCTCGGTATGGTCGGTGCCCAGATGCTTGGCCACCGCGCGGGCATGGTTGGCCTCGTTGAAATCCTTGTCCTGGAAGCCGATGGAAAAGGTCTTCACGGCTTGCGTCGACTGCGCCTGCATCAGCGCCACGACGGTTGATGAATCGATACCGCCCGAGAGGAACGCGCCCAGCGGCACATCGGCCATCATGCGGCGCTTCACCGCATCCTTCAGCAGGTCGTGCAGCACCTCCAGCTGCTCGGCTTCGCTGCGCGTATCGCGGTTGCGCATGCCGTCGCGGGCGATCTGGCGCAGATCCCAGAAGCAGGTCAGGGTTTCGGTGCCATCGGGATCGAGGCGCAGGATATGGCCGGGCTGCAGCTTCTGCACATTGCTGTGGATCGAGCGCGGTGCCGGCACATAACCGTAGCGCAGATAGCCGGCCAGTGCCGTCGGGTCCAGCTGCGGTACCCAGCCCGGATAGGCGGTCAGCGCCTTTAGCTCCGACCCGAACAGCAAGGCCGGGCCTTCATCAGTGTTCTGCCTGCTCCAGTAGACCGGCTTGATGCCCAGCCGGTCGCGCACCAGCCAGATCACGCGGTCTTTGCGGTCCCACAGGGCGAAGGCGAACATGCCGATGAAGCGCGGGATGGCTTTTTCCACGCCCCAGGCGGCGCAGGCTTCCAGCAGCACTTCGGTATCCGATGTGCCGCGCCAGTTTATCCCCGGCAGATCGCGCGCCACCTCGGCGGAGTTGAAGATCTCGCCGTTGTAGCAAATGACGAAGCGCTCGCTGGCGCTCAGCATCGGCTGGGCGCCGGTCGGCGTCAGGTCGACGATGGCGAGGCGGCGGTGGCCCAGCGCCAGCCCGGCGCCGGCATCAACCCAGCGGGTATCGGCATCGGGGCCGCGATAGGCGATGGCATCGGTCATCGCCTTTACCCGGCTGCTGAGCAGGTCGGGCGGGGTCTCGCGCCAGGTCAGGAAGCCGGCAATGCCGCACATATAGAGAGTCCTATCGGCCGGGGAGGGCTGCCCTGTGTTTAGGGGAGTCGGACGGACAGGTAAATGATTCCTCTGGCTCTCACCGCGGTCATTGACATTTATTCCTATATACTCTATTTGTTCTATAAGGTCAAGCCTGGAGGCCCGCCATGTCCGTATCCGTCGCCGCCCCGCGCCCGAAACGCAAATCCCCCACCCGGATCGACTGGAAGGGCATTGCCCGCCAGCTGGCCGAAGGCGCCCGGCCCACCACCGTGGCGGCAGCGGCCGGCATCGAGGAAGACCGGCTCTGGCGTCATCTGCGCGCCAGCCTGCGCTTTCGCTTCTATCTGGCCCAGGCGCTGGAGCGGCAGCGCCTGCTGGCCGGCCTCCAGCTGGGCGCGGCAGGGCGGAGCGCGGCGCTGAGCCGCAGCCTGAATCCTGAAAGCCTCGACAGCGACCTGCTCAGATGCCTGCTTGCGGAAAGCCAGCCGGACGGCATCGCCCAGCAGGTCGAGCAGCTGGGCGCCACCGGCCAGCGCCCACCCAATATGGCGTTCCGCCGCCGCATCGCTGCCGAGCGCCGGCAGATGGATGCCCAGGTGGCGGCGATCCGCGCCGAATGCGCCGCCGAAGCGGCCGGCAGCATGGAGAAGTCCGACGAAACGCCACGAAGCACCACGAATGCTGGCGAACACCAGCGAAGCGCCACGAATGCTGGCGAAGCCCAGCGAAGCACAGCGAACACCGGCGAAGCATCGGCAAGCCCGAACACGCCCGGTGCGGTTTCCGCCCGCCCGGCGCGCCCGTCATCGTCGCGGGTCACGCATGCACCGGCCATTGTCGATCTCGATGGTCCCGATCTGGCGCGGCTGCGCGCCAGTGGTGCCCTGTCGCCCGGCGGCCCGTCCGGCGATTGACTCCGATCAAGGCGAAAATCGGCCATTTGGCCTCTTGTACCGCGACGGCCGCTTCCCACATCTCCTGCAAGAGAGACGCGGGGCCCACCCGCAACCTGCCGCCTGTCGGGGGTTGCCAGCAAAAGCGGGGCCGCCAACCAGGAGTGACCACATGGACTTCGAGAAATACACCGAGCGCAGCCGCGGCTTTTTGCAGGCGGCGCAGAATATGGCGCTGGCGCGCGGACATCAGCGTTTCGCGCCCGAACATCTGCTGAAGGTTCTGATCGACGATCCCGAAGGCATGGCAGCCGGCCTGATCAAGGCGGCCGGCGGCAAACCGGACGTCGCCAAGGCGCAGAATGAAGACGCGCTCGCCAAGATGCCCAAGGTGGAAGGCGGCGGTGCCGGCCAGCTTTATCTGGCGCCCGAGATGGCGCGCCTGTTCGAGGCGGCGGAAAAGCTGCGCGAAAAGGCCGGCGACAGTTTCGTCGCTGCCGAACGCCTGCTGCAGGCGATTGCGCTGCAGGCCGGCACGCCGGCGGCCGATGCGCTGAAGGCCGCGAGTGTCACGCCGCAGTCGCTGGAAAAAGCCATCCAGGACATGCGCAAAGGCCGCAAGGCGGATTCCGCCTCGGCCGAACAGGCCTATGACGCGCTGAAGAAATATGCCCGCGACCTGACCGAGGCGGCCGAACAGGGCAAGCTCGATCCGGTGATCGGCCGCGACGAAGAGATTCGCCGCACCATCCAGGTGCTGTCGCGGCGCACCAAGAACAATCCCGTGCTGATCGGCGAACCCGGCGTCGGCAAGACCGCCATCGTCGAGGGCCTGGCGCTGCGCATCTCCAAGGGTGACGTGCCGGAAAGCCTGAAGCAGAAGCGCCTGATGGCGTTGGATCTCGGCGCCATGATCGCCGGCGCCAAATTCCGCGGCGAGTTCGAGGAGCGGCTGAAGGCCGTGCTGGCCGAGGTCACCTCGGCCGAGGGCCAGATCATCCTGTTCATCGACGAACTGCACACGCTGGTCGGTGCGGGCAAGGCAGACGGCGCCATGGATGCGTCCAACCTGCTCAAGCCTGCCCTGGCGCGCGGCGAGCTGCATTGCGTCGGCGCCACCACGCTGGATGAATACCGCAAGTATATCGAGAAGGATGCGGCGCTGGCGCGGCGCTTCCAGTCGGTCTTCGTCGGCGAGCCGACGGTGGAAGACACCATCTCGATCCTGCGCGGCCTGAAAGAGAAGTATGAGGTGCATCACGGCGTGCGCATCACCGATGGCGCCATCGTCTCGGCCGCCACGCTGTCGAACCGCTATATCACCGACCGCTTCCTGCCGGATAAAGCCATCGATCTGGTCGACGAGGCAGCCTCGCGCCTGCGCATGGAAGTCGATTCCAAGCCGGAAGCGCTGGACGAACTCGACCGCCGCATCATGCAGCTCAAGATCGAGCGCGAGGCGCTCAAGAAGGAAACCGATCCGGCTTCCAAGGACCGGCTGGGCAAGCTGGAAAAGGAACTCGCCGATATCGAGGAAGAATCGGCGCGCCTCACCGCGGCCTGGCAGGGCGAGAAGGACAAGCTGGGCGATGCCAAGAAGCTGAAGGAACGTCTCGACCAGGCGCGCCTCGATCTCGACCAGGCCAAGGCCAAGTCGGACTGGAACCGCGCGTCTGAGCTTTCCTACGGCGTGATCCCGGATCTGGAGCGCAAGCTGCAGGAGGCCGAGAAGGGCGGCGGCAACGACGCCAAGAGCATCGTGCGCGAGTCGGTCACCGAGAGCGACATCGCCGGTGTGGTCTCGCGCTGGACCGGCATCCCGGTCGACAAGATGCTGTCGGGCGAGCGTGAAAAGCTGCTGACGATGGAAAACAAGCTGGGCACCCGCGTGGTGGGCCAGGACGAGGCGCTGGTGGCCGTGGCCAATGCGGTGCGTCGTGCCCGGGCCGGCCTGCAGGATCCCAACCGCCCGATCGGCAGCTTCCTGTTCCTCGGCCCGACGGGCGTGGGCAAGACCGAACTGACCAAGGCGCTGGCCGAATTCCTGTTCGACGACGACAGCGCCATGGTGCGCATGGACATGTCGGAATACATGGAAAAGCATTCGGTCAGCCGCCTGATCGGCGCGCCGCCGGGCTATGTCGGCTATGACGAGGGCGGTGCGCTCACCGAAGCCGTGCGCCGTCGCCCCTATCAGGTGATCCTGTTCGACGAGGTCGAAAAGGCGCATCCCGATGTGTTCAACGTGCTGCTGCAGGTGCTGGACGACGGCCGCCTCACCGATGGCCAGGGCCGCACGGTGGACTTCAAGAACACCGTCATCATCCTGACCTCGAATCTGGGCAGCGAATATCTGGCGCGTGCCGAAGGCGACCAGATCGACGAGGCGACGCGGCACCAGGTGATGGAAGTGGTGCGCTCCAGCTTCCGGCCGGAATTCCTCAACCGGCTGGATGAGGTGATCCTGTTCCGTCGCCTGAGCCGCGAGAACATGACCGGCATCGTCGACATCCAGCTGATGCGGCTGCGCAAGCTGCTGGCCGATCGCAAGATCGAGATCAAGCTGGACGAGGCGGCGAAGAAGTGGCTGGCCGATGCCGGTTACGATCCGGTCTATGGCGCGCGGCCGCTCAAGCGGGTGATCCAGCGCTCGCTGCAGAACCCGCTCGCCAGCATGATCCTGGAGGGCGAGATCGCCGACGGCACCACGGTGACCGTGAGTGCCGGCCCGAAGGGCCTCACCATTCTCGGCCGCCTGGTCGAAGCGGCGGAGTAGCAAGGTATGAATGAAGCCTCTCCCAAGAGGCTTCATTCATAAAGATCGTCACCCTCGGGCTTGGCCCGAGGGTCCATCCCAACCATCGGCGCATCGGGACGCGCAGATGGATGCCCGGGTCGTGAAGTTTACCGCCGGGCCGACCTTTGGTCGGACCCGGTGGCCCGGGCATGACGATGAGGTTTTTGTGTTTCGCTGCCGCCTCAATCGCCCGGCAGCATTTTGATATGGCCGGGCTGGCTTGCCACGCGGGCGAGCCAGGCGCGCAGGGCCGGATAGGGCGCCAGGTCGTGATCGGCTTCGTCGGCGCGGTGCGTATAGGCGTAGAGCGCGATGTCGGCGATGGTGTAGCGGTTGCCGACGAAGAAGTCGGTCTTGCTCAGATGCTGCTCCATCACGCCGAGCGCGGCGCGGCCCTTTTCCAGCCGCTCGGGCATCTCCGCCATGCGCGGATGCGTGCGGCCGAGATGGCGCAGGATCCAGCGCGGCGTCGCCACGTAAGGCTCATGGCTGTACTGCTCGAAGAACAGCCATTGCAGCACCTGGGCGCGCGCCAGGCGGCTATCTGGCAGGTAGGCGGTACCGTCGGCGAGGTAATAGAGGATGGCATTCGATTCTGGCAGCACGAAGCCGTCCTCCATCTCCAGCGCGGGGATGCGGCCGTTCGGATTCTTGGCCAGGAACGCATGGGTGCGCGTCTCACCCCTGTCGAGATCGAGTTCGACGCGGGCATAGGGGATGTTCAGCAGTGCCAGGATCAGGCGGCATTTATAGCCGTTGCCGGAGTCGAGATAGTCATACAGCGTCAGCATCAGGCAGCGCGCTCCACTTCACCCGCTTCGCGGCCATGGGCATAGGCGAAGCCCTCGTCGGCCCAGCCGGTCATGCCGCCGATCATGATCTTGACGGCATAGCCGAGCGTGGCGAGTTTTAGCGCGGCACGATCGGCGCCGTTGCAATGCGGGCCGGCGCAGTAGACCACGAACAGCGTGTCGGCCGGCCAGCTGCGCGCCATGCGCTCCGCCGTGATGTCGGCATGCGGCAGGCTCAGCGCGCCGGGCACATGCGCCTGCGTATAGGCGTTGCGGCCGCGCACATCGAGCAGCACGAAATCCTGCTGGCCATGGCTGAGCGCGTGATGCACGTCCCAGCAGTCGGCCTCGAAGGTCAGTTTGGCGGCGTAATGCCGCATGGCCTCCGGCGGCGGGGCGGCGGGGATGGCGGCGACGGTGCTGGGCATGGCTTCAATCCTTGGGGCGGCAGTGATGCCACAGCCTCGCGTAAGTTCGGCTAATCGACAACCGAGAGTTTCTGGCTGGAAGGCTTAGGAAAGCTGATGCATGATGGGGCATGCGCCGCCGCCTGCCGCCCCTCAATGCCCTGCGTGCCTTCGAGGCCGCCGCCCGCCATGCCAGTTTCGCGCTGGCCGCCGCCGAGCTGGGCGTCACGCCGGCCGCGGTCAGCCAGCAGGTCAAGGCGCTGGAGCAGCAGCTGCAGGTGCCGCTGTTCCGCCGCCAGGCGCGCGGGCTGGCGCTGACCAATGCCGGCCGCGCCTATCTGCCGGGCCTGAGCGAGGGGCTCGATCGCCTCGCCGCCGCCACTGCGCATCTGCGCGAGGGCCAGGCCACCGGCGTGCTCACCATCACCATGCTGGCGTCGTTTGCCGCCGGCTGGCTGGTGCCGCGGCTCGGCAACTTCCGGCGCCAGTATCCCGGCATCGACCTGCGCATCGACACCACGCGGCGTCTGGTCGATTTCGTGCGCGAGGATATTGATCTCGCGATCCGCTTCGGTGCCGGACCGTTCAAGGGCCTGCAGGCCGTGCCGCTGCTGGAGGAGGAGCTGTTCCCGGTGGCGAGTCCGGCGCTGCTGCATGGCGGCGCGCCGCTCACCCGCTTCGAGGA